>NZ_LT629750.1:2866666-4300000 GCF_900105125.1 Bradyrhizobium canariense
CATATTGGCGGTTGGGCACTGGCCGTGGCTGTTCGCCATCAACATTCCCTTCGGCGTGATCGCGATCCTGATCGGCTGGAGGACCTTGCCGCCGACGCCGCGCGCTGTGCATGCGTTCGATTTTCTCGGCGCCGCTTTGGCCGCGAGCTGCCTCGGCCTCTTCATCATCGGGATCGGCAGCGCCGCCCACAAGGCATCGCCGACGCTCGTCGTGATCGAGCTGGTCGCCGCGCTCTTGTTGGGGTGGGTCTTGACCCGCCGGCATGCGGATCATCCGGCCCCGATGCTGCCCATCGACCTGTTTCGGCGGTCGATGTTCGCGCTGTCCGCCGCCACGGCCGTCTGTTCGTTCGTGGTCCAGGGGCTGGCGTTCGTCTCGTTGCCGTTTTACTTCGAAGACGTGCTGCTGCGCTCGCAGGTCGAGACCGGTTTTTTCATGACGCCCTGGCCTCTCGTGGTGGCGATCATGGCGCCGATTGGCGGCCGTCTGTCTGACCGCTACCCCGCCGGCATTCTCGGCGGAATTGGCCTGGCGTTGCTCGGCATCGGAATGGCGCTGCTGGCGATGCTTCCCGCAACGCCCGGCGTTGCCAATATCGTCTGGCGCATGGCGATTTGCGGGCTCGGTTTCGGCTTCTTTCAAACCCCGAACATGAAAGCCCTGATGTCCAGCGCGCCGTCGCACCGCAGTGGCAGTGCGAGCGGCATCGTGGCAACGGCGCGCCTGATCGGACAAACGGCCGGCGCAGCGCTGGCGGCCTTGTGCTTCGGGCTCGCCGATCGCGAGGGAGCAGCACTCGCACTGGCGCTCGGCGCCGGATTTGCCGCGCTCGGAAGCGTGATGAGCTTCCTGCGCCTGACCGTCACGCGATAACGCGACGGCCGCCATCGACAACAATCCGCGCGCAAGGCAACACCAGAAAACCCACGATCTTCCGTTCTGCAAACGCAGAATCTTGATTTGAACTGTTGCAGTTTCCAGTCCACCATTGCGGTGAAGTTCAATCGATGGATTGGACTAAACAGGGGAACGCGATGGCAAACCTCACTATCAACGGCAAAACAATCGATATCGATGTCGAAGCAGATACACCGCTTTTATGGGCTATCAGGGAGAATGTCGGCCTGACCGGCACCAAATACGGCTGCGGCATCGCGCAATGCGGCGCCTGCACCGTTCATATTGACGGCGTTGCGACGCGCTCTTGCGGCGTGCTGGTCAGCGAAGCCGTCGGCAAGCAAATCACCACGATTGAAGGGCTCGCCAGCAACGGCGCCCTGCACAAGGTGCAGCAAGCCTGGATCAACGACGACGTTCCGCAATGTGGCTATTGCCAGAGCGGAATGATCATGGCGGTGGCGGCCCTTCTCAAGGACAATCCAAAGCCGACCGACCAGGACATCGACGACGCCATCACCAATATCTGCCGCTGCGGCACCTTCAAACAGGTGCGCGAGGCAATTCACGCCGCCGCGAACGCTTGAGGAGGCGGAAATGAATCAAATGCTCAATCTGCCGGCGCTCAATCGTCGTGCCTTTGTCGTCGGCGCCGCCGCTGTCGGCAGTGGCCTCGCCCTTGGCTTCGATATTCCTTTTGGCGGTCCCGAGGCCGTGCGTGCCGCCGAAATCCCGCCGGAGGTCAATGCCTGGGTGGTGATCCGGCCTGACGACACCGTCGTAATCCGGATCGCGCGTTCGGAAATGGGCCAGGGCACGCTCACCGGCCTCGCCCAGCTCGTTGCTGAAGAACTCGAATGCGACTGGTCGAAGGTCACGACCGAATATCCGACGCCGGGTCAGAGCGTTGCCCGCAAGCGGGTGTGGGGCGATTTTTCCACCGGCGGCAGCCGTGGAATCAGAACGTCGCATGAGTATGTGCGCAAGGGTGGCGCAACCGCCCGCCTGATGCTGATTCAGGCGGCGGCGAATGAGTGGAAGGTGCCGGCGTCGGAATGCACCGCCGCCAACAGCATCATTACGCATACGCCGTCGGGGCGCACGACGAGCTTCGGCAAGGTGGCCGAAGCCGCCGCCAAGGTCGAGCCGCCGACCGACGTCAAGCTGAAGGATCCCAAGGATTGGAAAATCGCCGGCAAGGGCCTCAAGCGGCTCGATACCGTCGACAAGACCACCGGCAAGATGATCTACGGCATCGACCTCAAGCTCCCGGGAATGCTCAACGCTGCGGTCAAGGCTTGCCCGGTATTCGGCGGCAAGCTGAAAAGCTTCGACGAAGCCAAAGCGATGGGCATGAAAGGCGTCAAGAAGGTGGTGCGGGTCAACGACAATGCCGTCGCCGTCGTCGCCGACACCTGGTGGCACGCCAAGAGCGCGCTCGAGGCCATGCCGATCGTTTGGGATGAAGGCGAGAACGCCAGGGTCACCAGCGCGACAATCGCAAAATGGCTCGATGAAGGTCTTGATGATGCCCAGCCGGCCTTTATCGGCAACCAGAATGGCGATGCCAAAGCTGCCCTTGCAGGCGCCGCCAGGAAAGTCGAGGCGGTATATAACTATCCCTACCAGAACCACGCCGCGATGGAGCCGCTGAATGCCACGGCTTTATATACGGCGGATAAATGCGAGGTCTGGTGCGGGACGCAAAACGGCGAGGCCGCTTTCGCCGCGACACTGGAAGTCTCCGGGTTGCCGGCCGACAAATGCGACGTGCACAAGATCATGCTCGGCGGCGGCTTCGGCCGCCGCGGCCAGACCGACTATGTCCGGCAGGCGGTTGCCATCGCCAAGCAGATGCCGGGCACGCCGATCAAACTGCTGTGGTCGCGCGAAGAGGACATGCAGCACGGCACCTATCATCCGATCACGCATTGCAAATTGACCGGCGCTTTCGATGCCGACAACAATCTGACGGCGCTGCATCTGCGCTTATCAGGGCAATCGATCCTGTTCAGCCTGCGACCCGAGGCGCTGGTCAACGGCATGGATCCGGCCGCATTCCAGGGGCTGGCCGCGAGCGGCGAGGCAGCAATCGGATATTCGGTCCCGAATCTCTTGATCGAACACGCCATGCGCAATCCGCACGTCCCGCCGGGCTTCTGGCGTGGCGTGAATGTCAATCATAACGCGATCTACCTCGAATGCTTCATGGATGAGCTTGCCCACGCGGCCGGCCAGGACGCGGTCGAGTTCCGCCGCAAGCTGATGACAAAGCATCCGAAGAACCTTGCCGTGCTCAATGCCGTTGCCGAAAAAATCGGCTGGGGCACACCTGCGCCGCAGGGTGTCTATCGCGGCATCGCGCAGCACATGGGCTATGGCAGCTACGTCGCAGCGGCAGCCGAGATATCCGTGAGCGACGGCAACAAGATCAAGGTGCATCGTATCGTTGCCGCCACCGATCCCGGCTACGCGGTCAATCCCGCGCAGATCGAACGGCAAATCGCCGGTTCGTTCGTCTACGGCCTGACCGGGCTGATCTATGGCGGCTGCACCGTCAAGGACGGCTATATCGAGCAGACCAACTTCGACACTTACAACTCGATGCGGATCAATGAAATGCCGAAGGTGGAATCGATCGTGATGCCGAGCGGAGGTTTCTGGGGCGGCGTCGGCGAGCCGACGATCTGCGTCGCGGCGCCTGCGGTGCTGAACGCCTATTTCGCGGCAACGGGCAAGCGGCTTCGCTCGGTGCCGCTGCGGGATCAGAACATCAGCTTCGCCTGATTAAACCGGAGCGGCGGTCCTTGCGGCCGCCGCTCATCCACCGGATCGTGCTGATGGACGCACAGCGCCTGAAGACGCGGCGAGACGTCGTCCGTGGTATGGCGGCGGCCGCCGCAGCCCTGACATTGCCCGCTCCGTTGCTGGCGCAGTCCGCGGCGCGTGTCGTCGTGATCGGCGGCGGTTTTGGCGGCGCAAGCTGCGCACGGGCGCTGCGGCGGATCGATCCGAAATTGCAGATCACGCTGATCGAGCCAAACCGGACCTTCACCGCGTGTCCGTTCAGCAACGAGGTGATCGCGGGATTGCGCGAATTGGACGCCCAGCAATTCACCTATGACAGGATCGCCGCTGAGGGCGTCGCCGTCATGGCTCAGGCGGCGACGAAAATCGATCCGCACACGCACACCGTTGGGCTGGCTGATGGCACTTCGCTTGCCTACGACCGTCTGGTGCTGTCGCCCGGCATCGATCTGCGCTTTGACGCCCTGCCCGGCTATGACGAGACAGCAGCCGCCAAGATGCCTCATGCCTGGAAGGCGGGAGAACAGACGGCGTTGCTGCGCCGGCAGCTCGAAGCCATGGAAGATGGCGGCCTTGTCGTGCTTGCGGTTCCCGCGAGCCCGTCACGATGTCCGCCGGCGCCTTACGAACGCGCCAGCCTGATGGCGCATTATCTGAAAACCAGGAAGCCGCGCTCCAAGGTCATGCTGCTCGATGCCAAGGATGTCTTTCCCCAGCAGCGGCTGTTCGAGAATGCCTGGAAGGAGCTTTACCCGGGGATGATCGAGCGGATATCGCTGTCGCAGGGCGGCCGGGTCGTGTCGGTCGATCCTTCGACCAATACGGTCGTCACGGATTTCGGCAATTATACCGCTGATGTCGCCAACGTCATTCCGCCGCAAAAGGCCGGCCACATCGCCGAGATCGCAGGCGCCGTCGACAATACCGGCTGGTGCCCGATCGATCCGGTGACGTTCGCCTCGAAGCTCGTGCCGGACATTCATGTCATTGGCGACGCCTGTATTGCCGGCAGCATCCCCAAATCAGCATCGGCCGCCAACGCCGAGGCCAAGGCCTGTGCGGCGGCCATCGTCAATCTGATGTCGGGAAAATCGCCCGAAATCCCCCGGCTCAATGGCGCCTGCTATAATACGGTCGCCCCCGGTTACGCGTTTTCCCTGTCAGGGGTTTATCAGCCGAAGGACGGCCAGTTCGCCGAGCTCGAAGGCAACATCACCAGCCCCATCGACGCGCCGCGCGAAGTCCGCCAACACGAAGCGACGATTGCGGAAGCCTGGTTCAAAACGATCACGGTGGACACGTTTGGTTAGGACAGCAGTTTTTTCAGCGGCCATGTGGCTCGCCGCGTCGGTGTCCGCCCTGCCCTGCGCGGCCGATGCCCAGGCCTTGCGCGGCTATGACGTCGTGGGAGACGCCATTCCGGACTCGCTGACCGGTGCGCCGGGCGATCCGGTACGCGGGCGTGCACTGATCGTTGATCGCAGCAGCACTTGCATCCTGTGTCACAGCGGCCCATTTCCCGAGCAGAATTTCCAGGGCGATCTTGCGCCAAATCTGGCCGGTGCAGGCAGCCGCTGGTCGGAGGGACAGCTTCGGCTCCGGCTCGTTGACGCGGCGCGCTTCAATGCCGCAACGATCATGCCGTCCTTCTACCGCGTGGACGGGCTCGATCGCGTCGGCCCGGCATGGCGCGGCAAGCCTATGCTGTCGGCCGAGCAGATCGAAGATATCGTGGCCTATCTCGGGACATTGCGTGATTAGGATGATGGAAGAAGAAGCGATGCAGGAGCCGAACGCCTCAACCCGCCGTCAGTTCCTCGGCCTTGCCGGCGGCGCGGCCGTGCTTGGCGCCGTCCCCATCGTGACGATCAGACCGGCGGACGCGACACCTGCGATGCTCGCGAGCGCCATGCGGAACGTTACCGGAGAGGCCGTGGTGAAGACCGGCAGGGTCAAGCTCGACATTCCACCACTGGTCGAGAACGGCAACACCGTGCCCATGACCGTAAGCGTCCTGAGCCCGATGACTCCCGATGATTACGTCAAAAGCATTCACGTCTTCAACGAAAAGAACCCCCAGCCGAATATCGGCAATTTCTATCTCGGCCCGCGCGCCGGCCGGGCCCAGATCGCAACCCGCATCCGTCTTGCCGACAGCCAGAAGATCGTCGCCATCGCGCGGCTGTCGGACGACTCGTTCTGGTCGGCAAGCATCGACGTCGTGGTGACGCTGGCTGCCTGCACCGAGGAGGTGATCTGATGGCATCGGCCCTGATCAACGTTCCGGCCAAAGCCAAACGCGGCGACATCATCGAGATCAAGACGCTGATGTCGCATATCATGGAGACCGGCTATCGCCGCACCGCGACCGGTGAAGTTATTCCGCGCGATATCATCACGAGCTTTAGCTGCCGTTACAACGGCGTCGAGATTTTTCGCGCCGATCTGTTTCCGGCGATTGCAGCCAACCCGTTCATCAGCTTCCTCACGGTCGCGACCGAGAGCGGTAAATTCGATTTCGACTGGATCGGCGACAAAGGTTTCACCGAAACCGCGTCGGCATCCATCATCGTCGAATGAGATCGATCTGCGCGATAGCGGCGCTGCTGATCGCGGCGGCCGCCGCCGCTCCCCTCCTCGGCACCGAAATCCCGCCAGCGCAACGCCGGTCCGGCTACAGCTTCATGACGCCGGACACCCAGGCCATGCAGAACGACGACACCGCCAATCCCGGCATGCTCTGGGTGCTGGACGGCGAAGCGTTGTGGAATGCAAAGGCCGGCGCGGCGGGCAAGGCCTGCTCCGATTGCCATGGCAACGCGCATGCAAGCATGAAGGACGTCGCGGCACACTATCCGGCCTTCGATCCGGCGCTTGGACGTCCCGTTAATCTGGAACAGCGCATCAATCTATGCCGCGCCAACCATCAACAGGCGACACCGCTTGCCTATGAGAGCCGCGACCTGCTTGCGCTCACCGCGTTCGTCGCGCAGCAATCGCGCGGCGTTCCCATTGCCTCTGAAATCGATCCGCAGCTCGCACCCTTCGTCGCCAAGGGACGCGAGCTATTCATGCATCGCCAGGGCCAGCTCAATCTGGCCTGCGCCAATTGCCACGACGATAATTGGGAGAAGCACCTCGCGGGCTCGGCCATCACGCAAGGCCAGCCGACCGGCTATCCGCTATACCGGCTGGAGTGGCAATCGCTGGGTTCGCTGCAGCGACGGCTGCGCAACTGCATGATCGGCACGCGCGCGCAGCCTTATGATTACGGCGCGCCGGAACTGGTCGAACTCGAGCTCTATCTGATGTCTCGCGCCCAGGGCATGCCGATCGAGACCCCGGCGGTGCGACCGTAGGGCGCCGCGGCCGGACTTTCGACTTCTGCCGACAGGTTTTTTACCGGATTTTGACCTCCGAAAAGCCCTGCCGCAGCGCACCGGCGATGGCTGCGTTGCAATGATGGCGGCTTGACCCATCTTGCGGCGCAACAGGGGTTGCCGCTATCGTGACGACCAGCCGATCAAGCACTTTTCGGAAATCAGAAAATAAAACCGTTTCGGAGCAGCGCCATGACCCCTCCCGTGAGTTCTCCTGCCATCAAAGTCGTCAAATCGGTCCGTGAACAGGTGAGCCCCGAGGAATGGCAGACCCGCGTCGATCTCGCCGCCTGCTACCGTCTCACCGCGATGTACGGCATGACCGAGATGATCGCCAACCACATCTCATGCCGCGTGCCGGGATCGCACGATCATTTCCTGATCAACCCTTACGGGATGCTTTACGAAGAAATCGATGCTTCCTGCCTGATCAAGATCGACGTCGACGGCAACACCCTGTTCAACGCCTCGGACTACGGCGTCAACGCCGCGGGCTTCGTCATTCATAGCGCCATTCACATGGCAAGGCGCGACGTCGACTGCGTCGCGCATACCCATACGCCGGCCGGCATGGCGGTCTCGGCGATGGAGTGTGGATTGCTGCCGCTGGCGCAGACCTCGATGCGGTTTCTCCACATCGCCTACCACGACTTTGAAGGCATCGCCGACGATGTCGGTGAGCGTGAGCGGCTGGTGGCCGACCTCGGCGATCACGAAGCGATGGTGTTACGTAACCACGGACTGCTGGTCGTCGGACGGACCATTCCTGCGGCGTTCAACCTGCTCTATCGCATGGAGCGCGCCTGCGAGGTGCAGGTCATGGCGCTGTCCTGCAACACCAAGCTGGTCTATCCGCCACAGGACATCCTGGAAGCCACCTTCGACAAGGTGAAGCCGCGCCCGAACCTGCCGAACCGCAATGGCGATCTGGCGTGGCCGGCGCTGCTGCGGAAGCTCGACCGGGTCGACAGCTCGTATCGGAATTAGAGCATACCAAACATGCCGATGGCACGTTCAGTGCCCGCTGATACCCAAAACGCGGACACTTTCACGACGTGCGGCATGTCGGCCTTGCGCCAATCCGGACATACCCTGGCTTGGCCCCAATCCGATTAGTTCAGGATGAATAGACCAAGCGCGGCGCGAACATCCCGCAAAGTGGCATCTGTTATCTCACGCGCTTCCGCAGTGCCGCGCTTGATGACTTGCAGCACATAGCCGGGATCACGAGCGAGCGCGCGGCGACGATCTCGGATTGGCGCGAGAACTGCCTGCAGCACGTCATCCAGGCGTTTCTTCACAATGCTGTCGCCCAAACCGCCGCGGACATAGCGTGCCTTCAAATCCTCAACCGCAATGTGACCATCGTCGAACGCATCCAGGTACGTGAAGACCACGTTGCCTTCGACGCGACCCGGGTCGGATGCCCTTAGATGGTTTGGATCCGTGAACATACGCCGGACGGCCTCACGTATTTCATCGGCCGTGGCTGACAGCGGAATGGCATTACCCTGCGACTTGCTCATTTTGGCTTTACCGTCGATGCCGGGAAGGCGTCCGACGCGAGGAATAAGCGCGCGGGCTTCGGGCAACACGTCAACACCAGCCTGGCGATTGATGCGGCGAACGACCTCGTTGGTTTGCTCGATCAATGGAGCTTGATCTTCTCCGACCGGGACAATCGTTGCTTTGAAGCCGGTGATGTCGGCGGCCTGGGCAACGGGATAGCAGAGAAAGCCTGCAGGAATATCTCTGCCAAAACCTCGTGCCTGGATTTCGTCTTTGATGGTTGGGTTGCGCTCAAGCCGCGCCACCGTGACAAAGTTCATGTACAGCAGGGTCAAATCGGCAAGTGCCGGAAGATGCGATTGAAGACAGATCGTGGTCAGGTTCGGATCGATCCCGACAGCCAGGTAGTCTGTCGCGATCTCAAGGACATTGTCACGCAATCGACCAGGATTGTGCGCGTTGTCCGTGAGTGCCTGGGCATCCGCCAGCAGCAGGTACTGCTGGTGCGTCGTCTGAAGGGTGACGCGGTTCTTCAACGAACCGACGTAATGCCCCAGGTGCAATGGGCCGGTGGTTCTGTCGCCGGTCAAGATAACAGGGAGGGTGGCTGACGAATGTTGCATCGCGGTTCTCCAGATAGGAACCGCCGTTCGATCGGACTGTTGATGCAAGCAACCTCGCAAGCCGATGAACGGCGGCGACGGTTGGGTGAATGACAAAGCCGTGCCGCTCCTAAGTGGAGCGCCACCACAAGTTCGCAAACGTGATCACGACGACAGTCATACGGTCGATATTGACGAAACTTCCAAGGAAAGCAAGCTGGCTCGATGTCTCAAATGGGTTAAAGGCCACATCAGCGAGCGACCGGATCAAGTCTGCGTTGCCGCCAAGAACGGACTTCGGCCAGGACAGGCACAAGGTCCGAAAAGTGCCATGAACGGTCATAGAGCCGAGCTAAACTGGACCGCCGATTTTGCCACTCAGCATCAAGGGTTCTCGAGACCCTGAGGCAGACTAATCCAGAGCACTGTCTGTTCTTCCGGCGAATGTAGCGATTTGTGTCCCTTGCCATCCACGTCCTCAAACAAGACGAAGCTACCAGCCGGTACGCGCCTCTCATCTCCGTCACTTGTCTGGTATTCTGCCGATCCATCCAGCCTCACTGTCAGTACGCGCTCCGGCACTGTATGCCAATCGACCTGTCGCGCACCCGCCGGAATGTGCGTGAAACGGATGCCTGACGCCGCGTACTTCGCCGACACTTCGAATGCAGCGGCATTGGGGTGAACCTGTCGAGAGGTTGTCGGAATTTCGACCTCATCGAAGTGGGACTCGCCGTCGGCTGTCGAGTAAACGCGCAGACACTTCATCTTAGCCCCCCGTTCCTTGAGTTGCACTACACCACATTCCATGACCGCATAAGAAGCGTCTAGGTCCGCTCGGGGTCAACGGCTGACGCTACGCCGTGGAAAAGAGATGTTCGAATTATCCCGAAAGCGGATACGGGCTAGCTTGGAAGCGCGAGCTACGCGTTCATGTATCCACGCCCGAATAAGCCAGAGATGAAAGACCTCGATCATCCGGTATCAGCCAGGGTTGCGCATGGGGTGACGAAACACCGGTTACGTCAGCGCGGCACCACCGCCGTTGCTTCGATCTCGACCCGCGCCGCCTTTTCCACGAGACGCACGACCTGAACCAGCGCCATCGCCGGATAATGTACGCCGAAAATCTCGCGATAGGCCTGCCCTAGCGCTTTCAAATTCGCCAGATACTCCTCGATATCGACGACATACCAGGTGAGCCGAACGAGATGCTCGGGGCGCGCGCCGCCTTCGGCAAGGATGGCCGAAATATTGCTCAGGGTCTGACGAACCTGCGCGACAAAGCCGGGGGCCAAATGCCCCTGGCTGTCCCAACCGATGATCCCGCCGGTCACCACGAAACGGCCATCGGCCGCCATGCCGTTGGCATATCCTTTCGGCATCGGCCAACCGCTTGGCTGCAAGATCTGCGGACCATCTTTCGCGGCCTCGCCGCGTGCAGCCTGCACGACAGCAAGTGTGGGCCCTTTTGGTGTGCTCACTAGCCGGTCTCCCTCGGATCTATTCATTCCGCCGCCATGCCTGCCGACGATGAGCCTGTGCCTGCGTGAGCCATCTGCCGCAAGGCAAATCGCTTCAGTTTGCCGGTTTCCGTCTTCGGCAGTTGCTCGACGAATTCGATTGCGCGCGGATATTTATAAGGCGCGATCTCGCGTTTGACATGGTCCTGCAACGCCATCACCAGCACGGCATCGCCGGTGCTGCCGGGCGCCAGCACCACGTAAGCCTTGACGATCATGCCGCGCGCCTCGTCGGGCGAACCAACGACGCCGCACTCGGCCACCGCCGGATGACTAAGCAACGCGGCCTCGACGTCGGGTCCGGCAATGTTGTAGCCGGAAGAGATAATCATGTCGTCCGACCGGGCCACGAAGCACAAGCGGCCCTTGTCGTCGCGGACGAACGCATCGCCCGTCAGATTCCAGCCGTCGCGTACATAGTTCGACTGTCTGACATCCGCGAGATAGCGGCATCCGGTCGGGCCGCGAACCGCAAGCTTGCCGACGGTGCCCGGCGGCAATTCGTTCATGTCCTCATCGACGATCTTTGCCTCGTAACCGGAAACCGGACGCCCCGTGGTTCCGGCAGCGGCGTCGCCGACCCGGTTCGTGATGAAGATATGCAGCAATTCCGTGCTGCCGATCCCGTCGAGAATCGTCTTGCCGGTCCTGCGGGTCCAGCTTTCGAAAACCGGCGCCGGCAAGGTCTCGCCGGCCGAAACCGCCAGACGCAGCGACGACAGATCGGCGCCCTTGTCCATCGCAGCCATCATCGCCCGATACGCGGTCGGCGACGTAAAGCAAATCGTGGCCTTGTAGGTTTCGATGATCCTGACCATCTCGCTCGGTGCCGCGTTTTCCAATAGCGTCGCGGTCGCGCCGAACCGCAGCGGAAAGATCGCAAGACCACCCAGCCCAAACGTAAAGGCAAGCGGCGGCGATCCCACGAAGACATCGTCCGGCGTGACGTTGAGCACTTCCTTCGCATACCCGTCCGCGACGATCAGGAGATCGCGATGGAAATGCATCGTCGCTTTGGGCTCGCCCGTGGTGCCGGAGGTAAATCCCAGCAAGGCGACATCATCGCGGCCGGTTTTGACGGCGTCGAACCGCACCGGCTTGTTCAGCGCCACCCGATCGAGCTCGGCATCATGGTTTGACGTCCCGTCAAAATTCACGACCTGCTTGAGGAACCGGCTGGTCTTCGCGCACGCGACCAGTTCGTCGGCGATGCGGCTGTCAGTCAGCGCGAGACCGATCTCTGCCTTGTCAACGATCTTGGTCAATTCACCGGCGCGCAGCATCGGCATGGTATTGACGACGACGGCGCCTGCCTTGGTCGCCGCAAGCCATGCCGCAACCAGCGCCGGATTGTTGCCCGAGCGTATCAGAACGCGGTTGCCAGGCTTGACGCCGTAATTCTCCACCAACGCATGCGCGAGGCGGTTCGACCAATCCGCCAGTTCCTTGTAGGTGCGCTGGCGACCGTTGCCGATCAGTGCGATGCGATCACCGAGCCCCTTCTCGACGATCCGGTCGGTCAGCTCGACCGCGGCATTGAGAAATTCCGGATACTGAAACTCCGGCCGGTCGAGCAGCAATTCCGGCCATTGCTCAAACGGCGGAAGATTGCGCCGCGCAAAATCATCAACGTGACCCGATGGGCCAAGGTTGAATGAACCACGGCTGGGTGAACCAAGGCTCGATGAATCAAGGCTGGGAATTCCACCCGACATTTCCATCGTCCCTCGTGTTCGGGATGAAAGGCTTTGAGACCAATAACTGGGCCGTCCGGCAGTGCTTTATTCCCAAACATTTTATACTTAAAGTAATTTGGCGCAATAGCCCAAATTTGGCCGATCCAACACTTTTTGAAATCTAGCGGCGGACCAGTTGCAACAGACGCGACACCATCGACGAACCCGGATCGGCCAGCGGCGCGATCGCGGTGAAATGGTTCGCCTCAGGAACCACACCGAACCGCGTCGGCAGACCAGCCGCCCCCCAGCGATCGACGATGGCTCTGCTTTGTCGAAGATATTCCGCGCTTTCGTTCTCGCCCACAACCGCATCGAGACTTCCGCGCACGGGCGCGTTCCAGAACAACGGGCTCGCACTGCGGGCCGCCGCCTGGTCGAGACGCAGCGCGCTGTTGAGTGACGTTTCGACCAGCGGCACAAGATCGAACAGGCCCGAGATGGTATAGGCCGCAACGACGAGGTCTTTTGGCAAGGGGCGGTCGATGGCGGCCCAGTCGGTCGCGAGCAGGCAGGCCGCAAGATGCCCGCCCGCGGAATGACCGCTCATCACCAGCGGGCGTCCGAGCCGGGCCAGTTCGCGCGAGGCGTGGCGCATTTGCCCGATAATGTCGTTGACGGTGACATCGGGACACAGGTCGTAGCTTGGAACGGCGACGCTGAAGCCATGGGCGTTCAGCCCGCGCGCGCAGTGACTGAAAAAGGAACCGTCCAGCGCCTGCCAGTAACCGCCATGAATGAAAACGACGATCGGCCCCTCGCCAGCGGCGGGAAATAAATCGATCGTATTGCGGACGCCGGGACCATAGGCAATTGCGCGCGGCTTGCACCGCGCGCGATAGGCCGCGGCGTCTCTTGCCCATCCGGCGATCAGCGATGGATTTTCCGGAACCCGCGCCCGGTTGTTGTACTCGACCTCGTAGTCGATCTCCGCCACGGGGCTTACGGCGCCCGTCGGCTTGCGGACTTCTGCGCCGAACCCTTGGTCTTGGCCAGAAGACGCATCAGTTCGCGCACATCCTTCGGCGTAAGATCCGAAAAGATATCGGCAATCCAGGTCTCATGCTCGGCGGCCATCCTTCGAAACTCGATGCGGCCGGCTTTCGTCAGCCGTATCACCTGCACACGCCGGTCGGACTCTGACGTACGGCGGTCAAGATGGCCGGATTCGACCAGGCGTTCGACCAATCCGGTGACATTGCCGTTCGAGACCATCATCCGCTTCGAGACGTCCGACAGCGTCATGCCTTCCGGCGCCTTGTCGAGCTGGGCCATCAGGTCGAAGCGTGGCAGCGTGACATCGAACCGCTCGCGCAACCGGCCGCGCACTTCGCCCTCGATCAAGGTCGTGCATGTCAGAAGGCGAAGCCACAATCTAAGCTCGTCGCCATGCTCGTGCGGTTGTTCAACGGCCTTGGTCTCGGAGTCGAGGATCATGGTGCAATCATTTTGCCTTGGGTATCGCAGCGGCGCGACCGCGGTGACTGCTTCGCGCCTGCTGGTTCGCCCGGTGATACCGACCATAAATAGCTCACAGGTGCTGTAAGTCAAAACACCGGTAGCCGCAATCGGCACCATTTTTTGGATTTCTTTAGGTTTGAAATAATTGGCGCGCGGCTTGCATGCTCGTCATCCGCCTTGGCGTTGCCTTGCTTGCGGCAGGCCCTTTCATCGGAATAAGCTGCCCGTCCCGAACGTTTCAACGAGATGGGTTTCAGCCTCGCATTAGCCGATAACGACTGGGAGCGAGTATGACACAGCTATTCAAGTTGGTCGGATTGGCAATTTTGCTGGGCATCCCGGCCAATCACGCGGTCGCACAGGAGAAAATCAAGATCGGCGTCATTGTGACGCTGTCCGGGCCAGCAGCCGTGCTCGGCCAGCAGGCACGCGACGGCCTTGCGCTTGCCGTCAAGGATCTCGGCGGCAAGATGCTTGGCCGTGACGTCGAGGTCGTCGTGGTCGACGACGAGCTCAAGCCAGATGCCGCGGTGACCAAAGTCAGGGGCCTGCTCGAGCGGGACAAGGTCGATTTCGTGGTGGGACCGATCTTCTCCAACATCCTTCAAGCGATTCACAAGCCGTTAGTGGATTCCAAGACTTTCCTCATCAGCCCGAACGCCGGACCGTCGAGCTTCGCCGGCGCGAACTGCAGTCCGTTTTTCTATGTGACCTCCTACCAGAATGATCAGGTCCACGAGGTGCTCGGCAAGGTCGCGCAGGATCGCGGCTACAAGCGCGTCTACGTGCTGGTTCCGAACTATCAGGCCGGCAAGGATTCCGCCGCCGGGTTCAAGATCGACTACAAGGGCGAAATTGTCGAGGAGAGCTACATCCCGCTGGGCGCGCTGGATTTCCAGGTCGAACTCTCCAAGATCGCCTCGCTCAAGCCCGACGCCGTGTTCACGTTCATGCCGGGCGGCATGGGCGTCAGTCTGGTGAAGCAGTACAAGCAGGCCGGGCTCGCCGATCGCATTCCGTTCCTCTCGGCATTCACGGTCGATGAATCGACGCTACCCGCGCAGCAGGACGCGGCGGTCGGCATGTTCGGGGGCGCCAACTGGGCGCCAAATCTCGACAATCCGCAGAACAAGAAATTCGTGGCCAGCTATGAAGCTGCCTATAACAGCGTGCCCGGCACCTACGCCTTCCAGGCCTATGATGCGGCGATGCTGATCGACAGCGCCGTC
This sequence comes from Bradyrhizobium canariense, assembly GCF_900105125.1. Classification (NCBI taxonomy): domain Bacteria; kingdom Pseudomonadati; phylum Pseudomonadota; class Alphaproteobacteria; order Hyphomicrobiales; family Nitrobacteraceae; genus Bradyrhizobium; species Bradyrhizobium canariense. The sequence continues at coordinate 2,881,813 of NZ_LT629750.1, forward strand.
AAGGCCGTTAAAGGTGACCTCACCAACAAGGAGGCCGTTGCGGCGGCCCTGAAGAAAGCGGATTTCACCTCGCTGCGTGGTGGTTTCAAGTTCAACACCAACGGCTATCCGATCCAGGATTTCTACCTGACCAAAGTCGCAAAACGCCCCGACGGCAAATTCCAGACCGAGATCGTCGAGAAGGTGTTCGAGAATTATGGCGACCGTTACGCCAGGGACTGCGTGCCTGCTAACTGAAACCGGGCCGACACAACGGAGGAAGGAACAAGGCGATGAAGAGCGAGATCACCGGCATTACACGCGCCAACGAGGGCATGCAGGGCATTTCCTGGAATATCCTCGGCCAGACCTATGTGCCGAAGAGCTGCACCGAGCACTCCTTCTCCTGGCACGCGACGCTGTCACCAGGGACTTTCGTGCCGCCGCATATCCACCCTGACCAGGATGAATATCTCTACATGCTGGAGGGCAAGCTGGATTTCATGCTTGCGGGCGCCGAGGCCCAGGCGACACCGGGCGATCTGATACGGCTGGGGATGGGTGTGCCTCACGGCATCTTCAACAAATCCGATCAAACCGCCAAGGTGCTGTTCTGGGTGTCGCCAACCCGCCGGCTGTACGATCTGTTCTGGGGCCTTCACAACATGAAGGAGCAAAAGCCGGAGGACGTGGTGGCCATGGCCGCGGAATATAACATTCACTTCCTGCCACCGCCGCCTGGGGCGTGAGGCTCCAAAAAGCATTAGCCGTCATTGCGAGCGAACGGGTCGCGCGAATGCGCGCCCGATGACAGGCTCCGCGAAGCAATCCATCTGACGCCGAAAGAAGACTGGATTGCTTCGTCGCGGAGCCTGTCATCGGGCGGCGCTTCGCGCCGACCCGGTGGCTCCTCGCAATGACGGCCGCGGGTCGCCTACGCCCGCACCGCCGCTAGCCCCGGCACCGCCGCAAATCCGGCCTTGCTGGCGTAGCCACGCACGATCGCTTCGCGCTGCGAATAGCTCAATATCCGCTCGACGTCGTCGAAGCCATCAGGCGCGAGCTGCTCGACCGCATCGATCACGCCTTCCGGTCCGCCGCGCCGGTTGGAGCGCACAATCTCCGCCGTCATCGGCAACCGCTTTTGCTCGTACATCATCAGCGCCTGACGCGGATGCTCGGAACGCACCAGCGCGTCGGCCAGCGCACGGGCGTCGAGAATGGCCTGCGAGGCACCATTCGACCCCACTGGATACATCGGGTGCGCGGCATCGCCGAGCAGCGTGATCCGCCCGCATGACCAATAGGGAAGCGGGTCGCGGTCGCAGGTCGGATATTCGTAGAATTCGGGTGTCGCCGAAATCAGGCTGGGCACGTCGACATGGGGAACCGAGAACCGCGCGACATGCGGCATCAGTTCTTCGCGCTTGCCGGGCCTCGACCAGTCCTCGCGACGCGGCGGCGGCGCGTTACCGTCGCCGACCTTCACCAGCACGGCCCAGTTGGTCAGACGGCTTGCCGGGCTCGACCCCTCCGCAATGGGATACACCACGACCTTGGCATGCAGGCCGCCGGCGACGATCATCGAACGGCCGCTCAAAAACACCGGCCAGTCGCGCGCGCCGCGCCACAGCATCAACCCGTTCCAGCATGGTGGCCCTTCATCCGGGAAAAGGACTTCGCGCACCCGCGAATGAATACCGTCGGCGCCGATCAGGATATCGCCGCGCACGGTGTCGGTATGCGCGCCGGAACGATCGAAGAAATACGCGGTCACGCCGCCCTCGTCCTGGGTGAAGGCCCCCAACCTGCAGCCGGTGTGAATCGCCTCCCGCCCCAGCCGCCCCTCGACCGCGCGGTGGATCACGCTTTGCAGTCGCCCGCGATGGATGGAGAATTGCGGCACGTCATGGCCGGCGTCGATGCCGCGGGACTCGCGCCAGACTTCCTGGCCATGGCGATTGAGATAATAAAGCACGTCGGTGCGGATCGCGATGTCGTCGAGCTTTTGCAACAGCCCGAGGCCCGCCAGTTCGCGGATCGCATGCGGAAGCGTGTTGATGCCAACGCCAAGTTCGCGGATCGTGTCCGACTGCTCGAAAAGCTCGCAGCCAATGCCGCGGGCGCGCAGCATCAACGCCGTGGTGAGGCCGCCGATACCGCCTCCGACGATAATCGCCTTCATCGCCCGACTCCACGCAAACCCGTTACGCAACCGGCGCTAGAGCATGATCCTGAAAAGTGGGAACCGGTTTTCAGAAAAGATCATGCGCAAACAAGAGATCAGATCATGATCCGATCCAGTCCAATCGGATCATGATCTAAGGTCGCATAGTCGATTACTCCGCCGCAAGCGGCTTGATCGCCTCCGACTTCAGCTCCGCCCGGGTCTTGGGTTTGGCCTTGAGCTTCAGATCATCGAAATCCTGTCGGTCGCGCACGCTGTTGCGGAAAATCTGCTCCTTGCCCGGCAGATATTGCGGCGGGCAGGAAATATCCGAGGCGCCGTACCAGGCGGCCGCGCGGAGCGTGAACGACGGATCCACCAGATGCGGCCGGCCGAGCGCCACCAGATCGGCGCGGCCGGCGGCGAGGATGGTATTGACCTGATCTGCGGTCGTGATGTTGCCGACGCACATGGTCGCTACGCGGGCCTCGTTGCGGACCTGATCGGAGAACGGCGTCTGGAACATGCGTCCATAAACTGGCTGGGCATCGCGCACGGTCTGTCCGGTCGAGACATCGACCAGATCGACGCCGGCTTCCGCGAAAGCGCGGGCGATGAGCACGGCGTCATCACTGGTAATGCCGCCTTCAGCCCAGTCGGTGGCGGAAATGCGCACCGACATCGGCTTATGCGCCGGCCACGCCGCCCGCAACGCTTCGAACACTTCCAACGGAAAACGCAGGCGATTGGTGAGCGCGCCGCCATAAGCATCAGTGCGCTGATTGGTCAGCGGCGAAATAAAGCTCGCGAGCAAATAGCCGTGGGCGCAATGCAGCTCCAGCATGTCAAACCCGCAGCGCTCGCCGCGCTCGGCGGCCGCGACAAACGCCGCCTTGACCGCATCCATCGCGACGCGATCCATCTCGCGCGGTACCTGGCTGTCCGGGAAGTAGGGAATCGGCGATGCCGACACCACATCCCAGCCGCCCTCCTCCAGCGGACGATCCATGCCGTCCCACATCAGCTTGGTGGCGCCCTTGCGCCCGGCATGGCCGAGTTGCAGGCAGATCTTCGCCGCCGAATTGGCATGGACGAAATCAACGATGCGGCGCCAGGCGGCTTCCTGTTCGTCGTTCCACAGTCCGGCGCAGCCCGGTGTGATCCGTGCATTGCGGCTGACACAGGTCATTTCGGTAAAGATCAGGCCTGCGCCGCCGATGGCGCGCGATCCGTAATGCACCAGGTGAAAGTCGCCGGGAACGCCCTCCTTCGCCGAATACGTGCACATCGGCGACACCACTGCGCGATTTTTCAACTCCAGTTCGCGCAATCGCAACGGCTGGAACATCGGCGCCAACGGCTTCTCGGTGTCGACGTCAAATCCCTTGTCTCGGACCTGCCGCGCAAAGGCCCTGTCGACCTCGGCAACAAAATCCGGCGCGCGTAATGTGAGGTTGTCATACGTGATCGCCTTGGCCCGTGTCATGACGCCGAAAGCGAACTGCACGGGATCGAAATCCCAGAAGCGATCGACATGCTCGAACCAGACCAGCGACACGTCGGCCGCGTGCTGGGTCTTCTCGACCTCTTCGCGGCGCCCCTCTTCATACTGCTGCAATGCGGCTTCGATGGTCGGCGCGCGATGCATGGCGTCCGCCAGCGCGATCGCATCTTCCATCGCCAGCTTGGTGCCCGAACCGATCGAGAAATGCGCGGTCGCCTTGGCATCGCCCAGCAGCACCATGTTGTCCTTGACCCAGCGCTGGCTGCGGATCATCGGAAAATTGCGCCACATCGAGCGGTTGGTGAGCAGCTGGTGCCCGTCGAGAAACCAGCCGAAAATCTCCGCCATCCGATCGGCGGATTGCGTCTCGCTCAGGCCTTTAAGACCGGCACGCTCAAACGTCTTGGGATCGGTCTCGAAGATCCAGGTCGAGCGTCCCATTTCATATTGATAGGCGTGGGCGATGAACGGACCCCACTCGGTCTCCTGGAAAATAAACGTGAAAGCATCGAGCGGCCGCGTCGAGCCCATCCAGGCGAACAGGTTGGAACGGACATCCACCTCGGGCTGGAAGTGCTCGACATATTTGTCGCGGAAGCGGCTGTTGATGCCGTCGGCCAGCACGACAAGATCGGCGTCGGCAAAGCGCGCCTCGTCCTCGACATCGGCCTGGAACAGCAAGGTGACGCCGAGCTCGCGCGCCCGTTCTTGCAGGATCAAAAGCAGCTTGCGGCGCGAGCAACCGCAGAAGCCGTTGCCGCCGACCCGATGCACCGTGCCGCGGAAATGCACGGCGATATCGTCCCAATAGGCGAATTCCTGGGTGATGCGGCGATAGCTCGGAGAATCGTATTTCTCGAAATTGTCGAGCGTCGCGTCGGAGAACACCACGCCGAAGCCGAAGGTGTCGTCGGCGCGATTGCGCTCATAGACCGTGATCTCGGCCTCCGGCCGCTGCTTCTTGAGCAGGATCGCAGAATAGAGGCCGGCCGGCCCGCCGCCGATGATCGCGATCTTCATGAGAGCCTCCGGCTCAGCTGTCAGACCATCCAATTATTTTAAACTTAAAGCATTTCCGCAGCAAGTCTCAATTGCCCTGAAACACCGGCTTCACTTTATTGGAAAACGCTTCAAATGCCCGGGCGAAATCCGCCGTCGTCATGCACAGCGCCTGCGCGACCGCCTCGGCCTCGATCGCCTCCTCCACCGACATCGCCCATTCCATCGCCAGCATTCGCTTGGTCATGGTATTGGCGAAGGTCGGCCCTTCGGAAATCTGTTTTGCCAGCAGCTGCGCCTGTGACAGCACATGCTCCGGCGCGACGATACGGCTGAAGAAACCCCAACGCTCGCCTTCCTCGGCCGTCATGAAGCGGCCGGTATAGAGCAGTTCCGACGCCCGCGACTGCCCGATGATGCGCGGCAGGATCGCACAGGCGCCCATGTCACAGCCGGCAAGTCCGACCTTGTTGAACAGGAACGCAACCTTGGCGCCAACAGCGGCCAGACGCATGTCGGACGCCATCGCGACGATCGCGCCCGCGCCCGCGCAGATACCCTCGACGGCCGCGACAATGGGCTGCGGACAACTCCGCATCGCCTTTACCAAATCGCCGGTCATGCGGGTGAAGGCGGTGAGACCCTTGGTATCCATCTGCACCAGCGGGCCGATGATCTCGAAGACGTCGCCGCCGGACGAGAAATTGCCGCCGGCACCCGTGACCACGATCACTTTGACCTCATCGTCGAAAGCGCAAGCGCGGAAGAAATCCGTCAATTCGCGGTAGCTCTCGAACGTGAGCGGATTTTTCCGCTCGGGACGATTGAGCGTCACCAGCGCCACACCGTCCGTCACCGCCAGCAGGAAATGTTCCGGTGAATAATCCGCCAATGGCAACGTGACGGGATTGGCTGCTCTGCTCATGGGGTTTCCCTTACCGGTTATCGTTATGCAGTTCCGGGCGACATGCGCCGCGGGTCAATCAAATCTCTCCGCCGGCCACCGCGATAGCTTGTCCCGTGATCGCGCCGGCTTCGTCGCCGCATAGCCAGAGCACGGTGTCGGCGACCTCAGATGGTTTCACAAGGCGCCCCTGCGGATTGTGTTTGGCCAGTTCGGCCACGGCCTGATCATGGCTGCGGCCGGTTTTCTTCATGATGTTGTCGATACTGCCGGCGAGCAGATCGGTGTCGGTAAAGCCGGGACACACCGCATTGACGGTCACGTGCGTGCCGGCAAGCTCCAATGCGAGCGAGCGCACCAGGCCAACAACCGCGTGCTTTGCCGCGCTATAGGCGCTGACATAGGCATAGCCTTTGAGACCGGCGGTCGATGCCACCGCGACGATGCGGCCATGGGGCCGGTCCCTCATCGACGGCAGCGCGGCCTGCACCGCGTGAACCACGCCCATGAAATTGACGTCCATCATCCGCTGGAACAACGCCGCGTCGGATTTCGCGAACGGCGCGGACTCGGCAACGCCTGCATTCGCGATCAGGATATCGATCGGCTGCCGGGCCGCCGCCTCAGCGATTGCAGCACCGATCGCGGCCTGATCCGTCACATCGGCCACTTGCGCAAAATGCGCGGAACCGTCGGCAATGGCATCATCCAGGCTTGCGCGATTGCGGCCGAGCACGGTGACCGTTGCCCCTGCCTGCGCCAGCGCGGAGGCGATCGCGCGGCCAATGCCTCTTCCGCCCCCGGTCACAAGTGCATGCGCGGAGTGCGGCAGTCCGGACATGCGCAGCCTCCAGAATGAATGATCGATGGCGCAGCCAGATATATTTTATACTTCAAGCTTTTGCAAGAAACCGGCGCACCGGCTGCTCGGTTTGGTCCGTTCGAGCAGCCAGACAACCGGGTCACCACCGGGCTTGCTTTAAGTATAAAATTATTGCTTTTCATACATCGAGGGCCTGTTAGCATCGGCAGGTCGGACAACACAGAGGTTTGGCGTGCCGAATCTTGCGCCTATGAAAACAAGCGATGGCCGCTTCGGTTATGAGGCCGCCGGAGATGCGGCGCTGCCGCCGCTGGTGTTCCTGCATGGAATCGGCGGCGCGGCGCGCGCCTGGCGCGGGCAACTCGACTTTTTCAGCAGCCGTTATCATGCCATGGCCTGGGACATGCCGGGCTATGGCGGATCGGCGTCACTTCCTGCGGTGAGCATCGCAACGCTTGCGGACGCCTTGCGGGATTTCCTGCAACAGGTCGGCGCGACAAAGCCCATTCTTGTCGGGCATTCGATCGGCGGCATGATCGTGCAGCAATGGCTGATAAAGCACCCGCGCGCCGCCAGCGCCGTCGTTCTTGCGCAGACCAGCCCGGCGTTCGGCAAGCCCGATGGCGACTGGCAGAAATCGTTCATCGATGCGCGGCTTGGCCCGCTCGACCGCGGCGAAACACTGGTATCGCTGGCGCCAACGCTGGTCAAAGAACTGGTCGGCGACAATCCCGACCCAGGTGGCATGAAGCTGGCGCTCGACTGCATGGCGTCGGTGCCGCCGGCGACCTATCGCGCCACCATGCTGGCGCTGATGGGATTCGATCTGCGCAACGCGCTGAGGGATATCGCGGTGCCGACCATGCTGTTGTCAGGTTCTCGAGACAATAACGCGCCGGCGCCCATGATGGCGAAGATGGCAACCTACATCCCCTCGGCGCAATACGTTGAACTTGAGGGCGTCGGCCACCTCGCCAATCTGGAACGTCCCGATGAATTCAATACGGCGCTCTCGGATTTTCTATCGATGAGCCACGAAATATCAGGGTCCGAGTCATGATCATGCCAGCCGTCAAAATCGATCCTGAGCAGATCATCCTGGACAAACCGCTGTTCGACCCGCAGGCCTTCCGTCTGAACGACGAGCAGGCCGAAATCATCGCCTCAGCACGCAGGCTTGGGCAAACCGTTTTCGCCGGCCGCGCCGCGGCCTACGATCGCGACGCGAAATTTCCCACCGAGAACTATCGGGATCTGCATCGCACCGGCCTGCTCGGGATCGCCATCCCCAAAAAGCTGGGTGGCCTTGGCGCGGACTATCAGACTTACGCCATCGCTGCCGCCGAGATCGGCCGCTATTGCGGCGCGACCGCGCTGACCTGGAATATGCACGTCTGCTCGACCTTGTGGTCCGGGCCGTTGGCCGACGATCTCGACATGGACGCCTCGACCCGCGCCGAACACGAGCGCCGCCGCGCGATACACTACAAGCGCATCGTCGATGATGGCGCGATCTATTCGCAACCCTTCTCCGAAGGCGGCGCGGCTGCGGCCGGGGGCGTCGCGTTCGGCACCGAGGCGAAACCCACCAAGGGTGGCTGGCTCGTCAACGGCAAGAAGATCTTTGCCTCGCTCTCCGGTCACGCCGATTATTACGGCGTACTCTGCACCGAGATCGCGGAAGGCGAAAAGGCCTCCCGCCGCAACACGCTCTATCTTGCCCTGCCCGCCAAGGCCGACGGCGTCTCCGTGGTCGGAGATTGGGATCCATTGGGCATGCGCGGCACGGTCTCGCGCACGCTGCTGTTCAAGGATGTGTTCGTGCCGGAAGATGCGGCGCTGATGCCGCGCGGCGTGTATTTTCAGGCCGCGATGCGTTGGCCGCATATGTTCCTGACGCTGTCGCCGACCTATGTCGGGCTGGCGCAGGCGGCTTATGATTTCACCGTTCGTTATCTGCGCGGCGAAGTGCCGGGCACACCGCCGGTCAAGCGCCGGATGTATCCGACCAAGCAGATCGCTGTCGCGCAGATGCAGATCAAGCTCGAACAGGTCAAGGCGATCTGGTTTCAGGCGATCACCGAGGCCCGGGCCAATCCGACCAAGGAACAGGTGCTGCGCGCTTACGCCGCGCAATATTCGGTCATGGAAGGCGCCAACGAGATCGCAACGCTGGCAATCCGGACCTGCGGCGGACAGGCCATGCTGAAATCGCTGCCGCTGGAGCGGATCTATCGCGACAGCCGCTGCGGATCGCTGATGCTACCATGGACCGCCGAACTCTGCCTCGATCGCATCGGCCGCGAGGCGCTGTACGAGACCGGCGAATCGGACGACTAGTTCACAATGGATCTTTCCGACCTGATCGAGCGCAATGCCGCCTTCGCGCCGGACAAGGCCGCGATTATTTTCGAGGGTAGCGTTCTCACCTATGCCGCGTTCCACGCGCGCATCGCGCAGACGGCACGCGCACTGCAATCCAAATTCGGCGTGAGCCAGGGCGATCGCGTCGCGATCCTCAGCCTGAACCGGCCCGATTACCTCGTGCTGCTTTATGCCTGCGCGCGGCTCGGCGCGATGCTGGTGCCGCTGAACTGGCGGCTGGCCGCAGCCGAGCAATCGTTCATCCTCTCGGACGCCGCGGTAAAGGTGCTTGTGCTGGAGCGGGCCTTTGCAGACGTTTTGCCCGGGCTGGAAACCAGCCTGCCTGACACTAAAATCGTCGGGCTGGATTTCGCGTCTGCCAACGGAAAAAAATTTGGTCAGTTGCTGACACAAGGGCGCGGCGATGGCCGCAACCCCGGCATCAACCTCTCTTGTCCGCTGCTGATCGTCTACACATCGGGCACAACAGGAAGACCCAAGGGCGCGGTGTTGCGGCAGGATGCGCTGCTGTGGAACGGGGTGATGAGCCAGCACATGCACGGCCTCACATCCGAGGACCATGTTCTGACCGTGCTGCCGTTCTTCCATGTCGGCGGCCTCAACATCCAGACCACGCCGGCGCTGCATTTTGGCGCGACCGTGACAATCCATTCGCGCTTCACGCCGGACGCCACGCTCGCGGCATTCGACCGCGCCCGCCCGACGCTGACGGTGCTGGTGCCGGCAACCATCCAGGCCGTGACCGATCACCCCAACTGGGCAACAACTGACCTGTCTTCGCTGAAGGCAGTCTCGACGGGATCGACCATCGTGCCGCCGCATCTGATCGAGCGCTTTGTCGCGCGCGGTGTGCCGGTGCTTCAGGTCTATGGCTCGACCGAAACCTGCCCGGTCGCGGTCTATACAAGGTTCGGCGGCGATCTTTCGCGGCAAGGCTCGACCGGCCTGCCCGGCCTGTGCTGCGAGGCGGCGGTGATCGACGACGACGGCCTCGAATTGCCGCCGGATACTCCGGGCGAAATCGCGGTCCGCGGCCCTAACGTCTTCATCGAATATTGGCGCAACGAGCAAGCAACAATGGAAGCGTTGCACAACGGCTGGTACCGCACCGGCGACATCGGCCTGCGCGATGCCGACGGCTATTTCTGGGTGCATGACCGCAAGAAGAACCTAATTATTTCCGGTGGCGAGAACATCTATCCCGCAGAAGTCGAGCGCGTGCTGCTGGAGCATCCCGGGGTCGCAGAATGCGGCGTGGTCGGCCGGCCCGATCCGAAATGGGATGAAGTGCCGGTGGCCTACGTTATCAGGCGTGCAGGTTGCACGATCGAAGCGGAGAATTTGAAAGCGCATGTGCTGACGCAACTCGCGCGCTTCAAGGTGCCGCGTGACATCGTCTTTGTCGATGACCTGCCCCGCACGGCGCTAGGCAAGGTGCAGCATTTCATGCTGAAACAGCTTTACGAGTCGGCGCCCGCGCAAGGAGAGAAACTTTGAAAATCGCGGTTCTCGGCGGCGGCAATGGTTCCTTTGCTGCCGCGGGCGATTTGGCATTGCAAGGCCATGAGGTTCGCTTGTGGCGGCGCGATGAGGTGCAAATTGCGGCGCACCGCAAAGCCGGCTCGCGCATCATCCTCAGGGATGCCGATGGCCGGCACGATGTGCAGCTCGCGCTGGTGACATCAGACATTGCCGAAGCTGTCGGCGGTGCGGAACTGATCCTGTGCCCTGCCCCGGCCTTTGCCCAGCAGGACATAGCGAAGCAACTCGCGCCGCATCTTGGCGATGGACAGGTCGTGTTCCTGCCGCCGGCGACCTTCGGCTCGATGATCTTTGCGAAAGCCGCACACGACGCCGGTAATCGCACCAACGTGAGTTTTGCCGAGACCGGCACGCTGCCCTGGTTGACGCGCAAGCATGGACCGTTCGAAGTCGCCATCACCATCCGCGCCAAGCGGCTGCCGGTCGGCCTGTTTCCGCTCAAGACCGCAGGCCATGCGCTCGATGTGATCGGACAGGCCTTTCCCGGCGTGATCGAGCCGTGCGGCGACGCGCTGTCGGGCGCGTTGATGAATGCCGGCCCGATCATTCATCCGCCGCTGATCGTGATGAATGCCGGCGCAATGGAGCATTTCGAGCGTTGGGACATTCACAAGGAAGGCACCCAGGCGTCAATCCGTCGGGTCACCGACGCGCTCGATTCTGAGCGCATCGCGGTGCGCGAAGGTTTTGGCTACGGCAGCCCGCACTTTCCGCTGGCGCATCATTACGCCACGGAAGGCGAGATCTGGATGTATGGCCGCGGCTCGCACGAGCGCCTGACCGATTCCGGTGACTGGCGCGAGCGCATTATCCTGACCGAACATCGTTATATGCAGGAAGATCTACGCCTCGGCCTGTCGTTTCTGGTTTCGGTCGCCGAACTCGCTGGTATCGCAACGCCATTGGCAAAAGCTTTTCTGTCCATCGGCGGCGCGATCTGCGGCGAGGATTTTGTGAAAGACGGACGCACGCTCGCGAGCCTTGGCCTCGGCAATCTCAGCCGCGACGAACTGCAAACTTTGCTGCGCGAAGGTTTTGCCCGATGAGCGCTCCGCGTCCCACCATCGCCTGTCTCGGCGCCGGCCGCATGGGCCGTGGCATCGCGGTGGCATTCGCCTATGCCGGCCATGCGGTCACTATGATCGACGTCAAGGCGCGCCCGGCCGAACAATTTTCCAAACTTAGGGACGAGGCACTCGACGAAGTCAGGAAGACGCTGGCAAGTCTGGCACGCTTCGGCTTGCTGAAAGAGCATGAAACCGAGACTGTCATTGCCCGGGTCTCGGTCGTTCCCTCACGAGATAGCGCCGCCGCCCTTGCTGACGCGGGCATCGTATTCGAAGGCGTGCCCGAAATGGTCGACCTCAAGCGCGAGGTGCTGGCCGCCGCCTCGAAATGCGTCGGGCCCGATGTCGTCATCGCCTCGACCACGTCCACGATTCTGGTCGATGATCTCTCCGGCGCGGTCGAGCATCCCCGGCGCTTTCTCAATGTGCACTGGCTCAACCCGGCCTATCTGATCCCGCTGGTCGAGATGTCGCCGGGCGCAGCAACCGATCCGGCTGTGATCGCGCAGATGAAAGCGCTGCTCGAGGGCATCGGCAAGGTGCCGGTGGTGTGCGCGGCCACGCCCGGCTTCATCGTGCCGCGGATCCAGGCGCTTGCCATGAACGAAGCGGCGCGGATGGTGGAAGAAGGCGTCGCCACGCCTGAGGATATCGACAAGGCGGTCCGCTACGGCTTTGGCTTCCGCTATGCCGTGCTGGGACTTCTGGAATTCATCGACTGGGGCGGCGGCGACATTCTCTATTATGCCAGCCGCTATCTCGAGGGCGCGCTCGGCAGCGACCGCTATCGCGCGCCTGAAGTCATCTCTCGCAATATGCAGGAGGGGCGCATCGGCTTGCGGACCGGCGCCGGTTTCCTCGATTATTCCGGCCTCGATGTCGACGCCTATCGCGAGCAGCGCCTCTCGGTGCTGGTCGACATGCTCAGGCATTTTGGATTGGCGCGGCCGCCGGTTCTCGATCGGGATTAAATTCTGATCGATCCGCACCGCATGCGCAGTGTCACCTCTCCCATAGGGAGAGGGAGCACAGTCCCGCTGACGCGATTTCACCGCCCTATTTTGATAAATCAGATTCTAGCCGAACACATCCTGCAGCATGCCCTCACGGACCACGGCAACGCCGTCGAGCTCGATCGTGGTGCCCATCACCGGCAGATCGAAATGTCCGGCGGTGTAGCGTCCGGCGAATTCGTTGGCGCCGGTGGAAAACAGGAAGTTGCCCGCGACCGCGCGCAGTTCGGTGCCGTTGGTATCGCGCTGGTCGTACATCGCCAGCGATTCATAGCGCGCGGCCGGATTCATGCCGAACCCGACATGTGACACTGCGTAGGCTTCGCGGTCGCCCCAGGCCGCGAGATAAGCCTTCATCATCATGGCGTCCGCGCCCTCGCCCTGGAGATCGGTGACGTAGTCGTCCTTCAGCGTCATTTTGACCGGCGATGTCAGATAGCGCTTGAAGGTGAGATTGATATCACCGGCTGCCATCACCAGCGTGCCATTGACGGTGCCGCTCTTGGGGAAACTGACAACGATGCCGCCCGGCCAATGCGCCAGCGTGCCGGGCTTGTCGGTCCAGCCCCAGACGCCAACGGTGGAAGCGCCGATCATATCGACGTCGAGTTCGGTGCCTGCCCTGGAAGTGACACGCATCCGCTTCGTTCCACGCAGCATTTTAGCCGCTGCGCGCACGCGCTTTTCCAGGGCCGTATCGGGCACCATGCGTTCGAGCGCCTCCGGATGCTCGTTGGAGATCACCAGGATGCGCGCGCCGGCCTTCAATATCTCCGGCGTTTCCACCGCGTGCATCAGCCCTTCGATGGTACAATCAACGACGAAGCCGGCCTGCTTCAGCGCGGTGATGACAGGCCCCAATCGTTGGATCGCCTCGCTGGCGCCGGTGGAACGGATCGGTACGATCTGCCGGTTGCGCGGCGTCGGCACGATGATGTGGAATGGCTTCGCACCCATTCGCAACAAGGCCAACTCCGCAAGATGAACGTTGAGCGCACGCGACTGCGTCTCCGAGAGGATCGCGGCGGTGTCGCCCGGCTTGACCGCGCAGCGCTCAAAAATCTCGCAGAAAGCGTCGATCCATTTTGCCTCGATGCGATCGGCCAGCATGCTTTATCTCCACAATCGAGCCGCGTCAGACTTCGGGAAACCCGCGCAGCAGATAAGACCGCAGCGCCTGCAACAGGCCGTTGAGGATCAATCCCAGCAGGGAAATCGTAATCAACGGAACGAACATGTCGACGGCCTGAAAGGTCCGAGCCGCCGTCACCAGGAGGTGGCCGAGGCCATCGGTCGAGGTGATCATCTCGGCCAGAAACACCACGATGCATGAAATCACAAGCCCGATCCGGCAGCCGGTGAGAATTGACGGCATCGCGGCCGGCAACACCACTTTGAACAGGATCTGGCGGCGCGGCGTGCCGGCGGCCATCGCCGACCAGATCAATTTCTGCTCGACCATCGAGGCGCCGTAATAGGTCGAGAGCAAAATCGGGAACAGCGCATCCGCCGCAACCAGCGTGATCTTCGATTCGTGGCCAAATCCGAGCAATAGCAGCAGCGCCGGATATAACGCGACCTTGGGCAGCGGCGCCAGCACCCGCACGATCGGCCGCACCACGGCGTTGGTGGCTGGGCTCACCGCCGCGGCGAGCCCGAGGGCGACGCCGAAGACGACGGCGATCGCAAAACCCGCAAACAGCCGGAACAGCGTGGCGGCGATCTCCTGCTGAAATTCGCTTGATGTCAACTGCTGCAAGAGACGCGCAAACACCAGGCCCGGCGGCGGCAGCAGCGTCACCGGCGCATAGCCGAACGAGTCAATCGCCTGCCACAGGCCGATCAACAGCGCGATCGGCGCAATGCCGAGCAGAACTTCCGATGTAATCGCGCGCGCCTTCATGAAAAGCTCAAGGGCATGTCAAAACGCGGCTCGGACCATCTCACCAGCCTGCGGCGCAGTCTTTCGAACGCGGCGTCGAGACCGATGCCCATCGCGCCGACGATGATGATCATCGCAAACACGGTGTCGTACTGTCCCATGTCCAGCGCATTGAACAGGATGTTTCCCGCGCCGGATTGTCGCGCGATCATTTCGCTGGTGATCATGGTGATCAGCGCCAGCACCAGGCCGGTGCGGCAGCCGGTGAGGATTTCCGGCAGCGCCGCCGGCAGTACGATCCGGAACATCCGCTGCGCCGCCGACAGTCCCATGGCGGCGCCCGACCATAGCATCTTTTCCTCAACCGCCTTTGCGCCCTCGAAGCTGTGATAGATGACGGGAAGGCTGACGCCGAGAAAGATCACGAGCGTTTTCGAGAGGTCGCCGACCCCGAGCCAGAGCATGATGATCGGCATCAACGCCGCCTTCGGCACCGGATAGATAATCATCAGCAGCGGATTGAAGAAGGACGCCACCGCGCGGCTGCGGCCCATCATCAATCCCAGCGGAATAGAGACGGCAACGCCGATGCCAAAACCGATCGCCATCCGGCGGAGCGAGGCAAGAATATTGATCAACGATTCCTTGTCGCCCAGGATCGCCGGGACGGCGCGGAGCGCTTCCATCGCGGTCGGAAAGCTGTCGCTGTTCAGGATCAGCGACCCAACCTGCCAGATCGCGAGCAGGCCGAGACAGGCAAGCAATGGCGCCAAGCGGGAAACCAGCGCGCGCGCCGACATCATGGATGCAACTCGTCTTCGCCGGTGTCATCGATCATGCGTTCGATATCGACGACGTATTTCTGAAAACGGGTATCGAGCAAAAGCTCGGCGCGGCGGCGAGGCCGCGGCAGGTCGATATCCACGACCTGCTTGATCCGGCCGGGCGAACGCGTCATTACCACGACCTTGTCGGACAGAAACACCGCCTCCTCGACCGAATGGGTGACAAAAAGCACCGTCTTGCGGTCGCGCTCCCAGATATTGAGCAGGTCGTTCTGCAGGCGCGTGCGCGTATGCGCATCCAGCGCGCCGAACGGCTCATCCATCAGCAGCACCGCTGGATGATAAGCCAGCGTGCGCGCCAGCGCGACCCGCTGTTTCATGCCGCCGGACAATTCCTTGGGGTAAAAATTCTCAAACCCCTTGAGACCCACCATCTCGATCAGCGCTCGGCTTTGCGCTTCGGCTTCGGCCGGCTTCACGCCCTGCTGGCGAGGGCCGTACATCACATTGCCAAGCACGCTCTTCCAGGGAAACAGCGCGAACTCCTGAAACACCGGCCCGCGATCCGGACCGGGCCCGGTGATCGCCTTGCCCTTTACCTTCGCCACGCCCTTGGTCGGATTGACGAAGCCGCCGACGATATAAAGCAGCGTCGATTTTCCGCAGCCGGACGGACCAAGAATGGAAACAAAGGCGCCGTCTTCGATGGTCAGCGAGATATCGGATAGCGCCAGATGATCCTGGCGCGCGGAAGTTTGAAACACCTGCGAAACGTGATCGATCTCGATCATCGCAGCCACCTGCCCGCGCAACGGTACGGATTGCGCCTGAACCTCCAACCGCGATGGTAATACCTTCATCTCTGCTCTTCTTCCCGACACCGGTTCGTCGGGCACATGCTGGCTACTGGTTTTCCTGGATTGACGGCCCAAGCATAGCGGAAACTTGCAGGGCTTGGCGATGCTCCATCAGGGAACGGACCAATCAAGAAACGGGCCAACAGGAAGCGGATGAAGTAGCTCGGAGCGGACCTGCCGGTCAATTCTGACCGCCGCATTTTCTTCAAATCGAGCGGACGATCCCTCAGCATCGCGGAAGGTCATCATCGATATCAGACGTGTTGGAGCACGATTGTTCGCGCTCAAGATGAGGCGCGGGCCGAGACGGAACGGCGATCCTGTGAACCCCCGTTACCGGTTGACCGACGAGAACTCCGTGCTGCAATTCCTTCCGCAATCCGGCGCCGGCGCTTCGATAAACCAAACGAGCACGAACGTACAAAACGCCAACATCGCGACAAAGCCGGACACGATCATCGTAATATCGTCGCTGTCAGCACTTTTGAGCCATTTTAGCATCTGTGCCCCTCCAGAAGGAATTCGCCGATGATACGTTCGCTGACGATACGTCGTGGCCGTCGCCTGTTACGTTAAAATCCATCCATTATCAACCCTGCCGCTAGTCGAACCACGGCCATTCCGCCCCACCATCGTGCGTAACAGCGCCGCCGGGGGCCTGTCCGACCAAACGGGCATATTTGGCAAGCGCCCCTGCCCGATGCCGCGGCGGCCGCGGCGTCCACGCCTGTCGGCGTTGCGCAAGTTCTTTGTCATCGATCATCAGATCCATGCGGCGCGCTCCGGCATCGATCCTGATCCGATCGCCTTCGCGCACCAGCGCCAGCGGACCGCCCACGAATGATTCCGGCGAGGCGTAGCCGATGCACATCCCGCGGGTGGCGCCGGAAAAGCGTCCGTCGGTGATCAGCGCGACCTTCTCGCCCATCCCCTGCCCGTAGATCAGCGCCGTGACGCCGAGCATCTCGCGCATGCCGGGACCGCCGACGGGACCCTCATTGCGGATGACGAGAACATCACCCTCGCTATATTTGCGATGGCGCACTGCCTCGACGCATTGTTCTTCATCCTCGAACACGCGCGCAGCACCTTCAAACACCAGCTTCTTGAGACCTGCAATCTTGATGACAGCGCCATCGGGGCACAGATTGCCCTTCAGAACCGCCACGCCGCCGTCTGGCATGATCGGCGCGCTGGTGCGATAAATCACCTCACCATCGGGCGCATTGGCGCTGCCATATTCTTCCGCGATCGTCCGGCCGGTAATCGTCAGGCAATTGCCGTCGATGTGGCCGCTTTCGACCAGCGCGCGGATCACGACGGCGGTGCCGCCGATGTCGTAAACATCCTTGGCGGTATACTTCCCGCCCGGACGCAAATTACCGATCAGCGGTGTGCGCGCGAACACCTCGCCGACGTCGTCAATGGTGAAGGCTATGCCGGCTTCGTTGGCAAGCGCCGGCAAATGCAGCGCGGCGTTGGTCGAGCCCCCGGTCGCGGCGACGATCGCCGCGCCGTTCTCAAGCGATCGGCGCGTGACGATCTCGCGCGGCAGCGGGCCGCCCCGCTGCAGCATCTGCATCACCAGGCGCCCAGCCTTGCGCGCGACCTGCGCGCGCTCGGCATACACGCCCGGAATCATCGAGACGTTAGGCATGGTCAGCCCCATCGCCTCGGAAACCATCGCCATGGTGTTTGCGGTAAATTGTCCCGCGCAGGCGCCGATCGTCGGCAAACACGCCCGCTCGATTCCCGCCAGCGTCGCCTGGTCGATTTCGCCGGTCATGAAGCCGCCGACGGCCTCGTAGGAATCGAGCACTGTCAGCGTTCGTCCTTCAAATTTCCCCGGAAGCGCGCTGCCGCCATAGATGAAGATCGACGGCACGTTGCAGCGGATCATTCCCATCATCACGCCGGGAAGCGTCTTGTCGCAACCGCCGAAACCGATCAGCGCGTCGTAGGCAAGACCGTGGACCACAGCCTCGATCGAATCGGCAATCAGCTCGCGCGAGAGCAGCGAGAACTTCATGCCCTCATGATTCATGCTGATGCCGTCGGAGACCGAAATCGTGGCAAATTCGCGCGGCGTGCCACCGGCCTCAGCGATCCCTTCCTTGGCCGCCGCCACCTGGAAATCATGCGTCATGTTGCAGGGCGTCTGTTCGCCCTTCATGCTGACGACACCGATCATCGGCTTGGCGATCGCCTCGTCGTCCAATCCCATCGCCCGCATGAAGGCGCGATGGGGCGCACGGTCGAGACCATCGGTCGTCACGCGTGATCGCCATTTCTTCATGGGTATCGTCTCTTGGGGTCTGACTCGAAATGCAACGGTTCAGCCGTTCTTCTCGTCATTGCGAGGAGCAACGCGACGAAGCAATCCAGTAGCACCGGATCCAGCCCTCTGGATTGCTTCGCTGCGCTCGCAATGACAGTCGCTTACTGCAGCGGTGCGACGATGGTCGGATGCTTGAATTGTGCGACGTCCATCTTCGGCAACATTCCTGTCTCCGCATAGATGTCGAGCATTTTCTGGATCGCCGGGAAGTTCGGCGCAGCACCGGGATCCCGGCCGAAATCATTGTCCTTGAGAAGATAGGTATCGAGCACCGGGATCGGCGCCTTCAGTACCTCGGAAACGACCTTGAGCGTCTCCTCGCGATTGGCCAGCGCCTTCTTCATGCCCAAGGTTATGTCGCGCACGTAAGCCTTTGCCAGTTCAGGATTCTTGTCGACAAAGTCTGCCCTGCAGGCTTCGAGAATGTGGACAATGTTCGGCATCGCCTGATTGAGTGAAAACAGTTTGCGTGTGCCGCCCTTGGCCTCGGCGCGCGCTGCGAACGGCTGGTTCATGTTGACGGCATCGACGCGGCCCTGACGCAGTGCGTCTTCAGAGACAGCGAAGCCGACTTCGACGAGCTTGATGTCCTTGGCCGGGTCGACGCCATTTTGCTTCAGCAGCATGTTGAACGGCCCCTGGGTGCCACCGCCGATCACGGAAATGCCGATGGTCTTGCCCTTGAGATCGGCAATGGTCTTGATCGGTGAATCGTCCTTGACCGCCCAATAGACCGAGAAGCCGCCGGGTTTTTCGTAGACGTGTTGGGCGACGATATAGGCCTTCAGATTTCCGCCGACCACGCCGTTTGCCAGCGACAATGGCGCCTGGGTCGCGCAATCGAGCGCGCCCGCGGCGAGCGCCTGCGTCATCGGCGCGGTGCCCTGGAATTGCGTCCATTCGATATTGTAGGTCTTGCCGATATCCGGGAATTCCCGCGGCCTGCGCATCATCCAGTATTTCGATTCCTCGGCCGGGATGGTCCAGCCGACGCGGATCGTCTGCTGCGCGCGCGATGAGCTCACGCCCGCAACAATCGAAGCCAGCGTTGCCGCGACCAGGATCCATTTCGAAGATAACCGCATCATACCCCACTCCACTTTCGTACCCCCGAGAACGCCCTCGCAGACGGCACCGGCCAAATCTTTCATGGTTCAAACAATCAGGCAAGGCGCGCGCGGCCCGCGCCTGACGTGGCGCATTCCGACCGGCCGGGGATGTATGGTAAGGATGGCCCAGCGGACAAGCATTTAACAGTGATACCAAAGGGGAAGCGGATGGCTGGGGTTGGCGGATCAGACGGACGGCAAGCGGAAAAGCTCGGTTACCTCGGGCTCGGGATGATGGGATTTCCCATGACGCGGCGGCTGATCAACGCCGGTCATGACGTCACGGTCTGGAACCGGTCCACCGCCAAGGCGGCCGCGCTGGTCGAGGCCGGCGCAAAGCTCGCCGCACATCCTCGCGATGTCGCCGCCACCGCCGGCATCATCTTCATGTGCCTCACCGATGCGGCTGCGGTGGAGGAAGTGGTGTTCCGCCACGACGGCCTAGCGGCGGCGCCGGGAGCCGGCAAGCTCGTCGTTGACTTCTCCTCCATCCACCCCGACGCGGCACGCTCGATCGCGGCCCGGCTGAAGGAAGCCAACGGCATGGCATGGATCGACGCACCGGTCTCCGGCGGCAGCAAAGGCGCGGAAGAAGGAACGCTCGCAGTGATGGCCGGCGGCGATGCAGCCGATATCGAGAGGGCAAGACCCTATGTGCTGGCGATGGCGCGACGGCTGACGCATATGGGGCCGACCGGTGCAGGCCAGACCACCAAACTCTGCAACCAGGTGATCGTCGGGTGCGCGATGACGGTGCTGGCCGAGGCCACCCGCCTTGCGGTCAACGCCGGGATCGACGCCAACCGGCTGCCGGAGGCGCTCGCCGGCGGCTTTGCCGATTCAATTCCGTTGCAATTGTTCGTGCCGCGCATGGTGCAGGGCATTCATTCCCCGCCGCTCGGCCATATCGCGACGATGCTGAAAGATCTGGATACGGTCGTCGACGTCGCGCGCGACACGTCGAGCCCGGTGCCGATGTCGGCGCTTGCCGCACAATTATTCCGGCTGGCCAAGTCAGCGCGCGGCGCCGATGCCGACGCCCTTGAAGTCTATAAATTGTCAGCCTCACAGATTAGTTGATAGCCCGGCTTAACACCGCCGCCAGATTTCGGCTAAGCTACAACAAAAAGGGAGCCGCCCATGTACAATCCTGCCGGTGTTAAAACCTCGCCCAATTTTCCCGTGCCTGAGCTGATGAAAGCCTGGGTGCTGGGCAATCCGGACGAGCTATCGCTGCGCGACAAGCCTACCCCCGTGCCAAAGCGCGCCGAGGTGCTGGTGCGCATCGACGCCGTCGCCATTTGCGCGACCGACCTCGAAATCATCCACCGCGGTTCACCGGCCAGCATTCAGGGCGGCCTGCCCTTCAACAAGAACTTCACGCCCGGCCACGAATATATGGGCACGATCGCAGCGCTTGGACCTGAGGTCGACGAGTTCGAAATCGGCCAGCGCGTCAGCGTGGAAATCCATGCTGGGTGCGGCCAGTGCAAGCGGTGCCGCCAGGGCATGTACACGTCATGCCTGAATTACGGCAAGCCCGAGAAGGGTCATCGCGCCAACGGTTTCACCACCGATGGCGGTTTTGCCGAATATGCGGTCAACCATATCAACACGGTGGAGCACGTGCCGGACACGATGAGCGACGCGGAGGCGACGCTTGTGGTCACCGCCGGCACATCGATGTATGGCCTCACTGAACTCGGCGGGCTCGTGGCCGGGGAAAGCGTTGTCGTGATCGGCCCGGGCCCGATCGGACTCCTCGCCGTCGCCGTTGCGAAGGCGCTGGGAGCAAGCCCGGTCATCCTGACCGGCACGCGCGACAAGCGGCTTGCGATCGGCAAGGGACTTGGCGCCGACCGCGTCATCAACATATCAGAGGAAAATGCCGTCGATGTGGTCAAGCAGCTCACCGGCGGAATCGGCGCGGACTACGTGGTCGAGTGCGCCGGCAGCGAGGCCACGATCGATCAGGCCATTCATATGACCAACCGCGGCGGAAAAATCTGCCTCGCTGCCTTCCCGCACGAATCGGTCACGACGGATATCGCCCATATCGTCAGGAACAACATCTATGTCTATGGCATCCGCGGCGAAGGCAAGAGCGCGACACGACGGGCGATGGCGCTGATGGCCGAGAAGAAATTCGACGCGACCAAAATCCATACCCATACCTTCGCGCTCGCCGACCTGCCGACCGCGCTGCGATACGCCCGCGAGCGCGTCGAAGACGCCATCAAGGTCGTCGTCACAACCCGTCAAACCGATGTGCTGAGCAACGCCGCGGCTGAGTAAGTACATCAATGAGGTCCCTCCTCAACGTGGTGTTCAAGGCCGCCTTGCTCTGCGCACTACCACTGGGCCTCGGCTTTTCCGCCGAATTGAGCGAGGCCCAAACCCGCAAGCCCGCGGCGAATTCTTCAACGCGCTGTAAGCGGCAATAAAACTGAGACCGATCGATTTAACTCAACGGGAATTTGCAATCCGGCTGTGTCTCGAGCCATAGAAAAAATAGATCGCCAGCCCGATCGCGAGCCAAATGCCCAAGCGTATCCAGGTATCGACGGGCAGACCGAACATCAGAAATACCGATACGGCCGCTCCGCCCGGCGCGACAATCCAGATGGCGGGCGACCTGAAAGGCCGGACCAGTTCCGGCTCAGTTATCCGCAGCACAAGGGTCCCGATCGATACGATCGTGAATGCGAACAGCGTCCCGATGCTGACGAGTTCTCCGACCAGCCCGATCGGCAACAGCCCCGCAAAGACAGCCGCCACAATGCCCGTTGCGATGGTGGCAATGTAAGGCGTACGAAAGCGGGGATGAATTCGTGCCGCCACAGGCGGAAGCAGCCCGTCATGCGCCATGGTGCTCAAGATTCTCGGTTGCCCAAGAAGCGACACCAGAATGACCGAGGTCAGTCCGAACACGATACCGAGTTTGATGAACGGAGAAAGCCAGCTTACGCCGGCGGCATCGATGCCGACCGCGATCGGGTCAGACACGTTCAACCGGTCGAACGGCACGATCCCGGTCAGGATAAATCCGACCGCGACATAGAGGATCGTGCAAATCACCAGCGAACCCAGGATGCCAATGGGCATATCACGCATCGGCGACTTGGCCTCCTGCGCGGTGGTGGAGACGGCGTCAAAGCCGATATAGGCAAAGAACACGACGGCTGCGCCACGCAGCACGCCCGACCAGCCATAAATGCCGATACCGGCGTTCGGAGGTATGAAGGCTCCGCCGGGATTGCTTGGCGTTACCCAGTTCGCCGTGCTGAATGCTGGCGCCGCGCAAGCGATAAAGAGTGCGATCACAATCAGCTTCACGACGACGATGAAGCCATTGAACCTCGCCGACTCCCGGATGCCGATCACGAGCAGCGTCGTAATGAACGCGATCACCACCATGGCCGGAATATTCAGGACCGCCCCGGTCGACGACCAGCCATGTTGGGCTGCGTCAAAGGCAAAGGGCGATGATACGAATCGTTCGGGCAAGACCAGGCCTAAGTCTTTCGCGAAACTCACGACATAGCCGGACCAGCCGATGGAGACCGCGACCGCGCCGACCGCATATTCAAGGATCAGGTCCCAACCGATAATCCAGGCAACAAGTTCACCCAGCGTCGCATAGGCATAGGTGTAGGCGCTGCCGCTGATCGGGATTGTCGAGGATAATTCCGCGTAGCACAGACCGGCGAACGCGCAGGCCACGGCGCCGAGAAGAAAAGAAAGCGTAACCGCCGGTCCCGCATTTGCCGCGGCGGCGTGTCCGGTCAGCACGAAAATGCCTGCGCCGATGATGCCGCCAACGCCGATGCCGACGAGATTTAGCGCGGATAATGTTCGCCGCGGCGGGTGTGTCTCGTCACCACCGCTATCGGCTGCCTCGCTTGTCAGCTCCGCCGTCGATTTCCGGGCCCAGAAATTTGCCAAAAAAATGGCATCCTTTTTAAAAGGAAACGGAAACAGGATAACGCGCCAGACCGGACTCGGTTGGCTCGTCCCGGAATTTTAAGAGTCGAACTGCCCCTCACACCGAGCAGTAACGCTCCTTGATCTCGCTGTCTGCGAGCAATTCCCGTGCCGAAGCCTGATGAACCACCGTGCCTTGATCCAGGACATAGGCGCGATCGGCAATATCCAATGCCAATTCCACGTTCTGCTCGACCAGCAGCACCGTGGTCCCCTGCGCCTTCATGGCGCGAAACAGTTCGAACATTTCATCGACCAAGACGGGCATGATCCCTTCCGACGGCTCATCGAGCATGATGAGATCGGGTTTTGATATCATCGCCCGCGCGATCGCCAGCATCTGCTGCTCGCCGCCGGACATCGTGACCGCTTCCTGATCCAGGCGCTCGGCGAGCCGCGGGAAAATGCTCGCGATGCCGTCGATCAGTTCAGCCTCCCGCTTCTTCTGGGGCGAAGCGACGAGGCCCAGCCGAAGATTTTCCCGCACCGAGAGGCCCTGCACGATACGCCGCTCTTCCGGCACATAAGCGAGCCCAAGCGCGAAACGCAGGTGCGCCGGCTGGCCCAGCAACTCCTTGCCCTTGAACGTGACGGCCCCACGCGTCTTGTCCAGAAGCCCCATGATGGACTTCAGGGTTGTGGTCTTGCCGGCGCCGTTGCGCCCGATCAGGCAGACGATCTCGCCCTTGGCGATCTCGATGTCGATATCCTGCAGCACGTGGCTGGCGCCATACCAGGCGTTCAGGTTGCTGATCTGCAACATCCGCTCAGTGCTCCCGCTGGCCAAGATAGACCCGCTTCACGGCCTCGTTCTTGCGAACCTCCGACGGCGTTCCTTCCGCAAGCAACTCGCCGTGATGCAGCACCAGGATGCGATCGCTGATTCCGAGCACCAGCTTCATCTTGTGCTCGACCAGAATGACCGTCCGTTCGCTCGCGAGCTTGACGATCAGGTCCATCATGGTGCGGGTTTCTTCCGGGCTCATTCCGGCGGTCGGCTCGTCCAGCAACAATAGCCGCGGCCGGCTTGCCAGCGCCATTCCGATTTCGAGCGCGCGCTGCTCGCCATGCGCCAGCGTTTTTGCTGTGCGGCCGCGTGATTCCCACAAGCCGACCCGTGCCAGCAATTCATCGGCCTGTTCGGTCAGTTCGCGAAGCCTCGCGCGCGGACGCCACATATCGTAGCGCGACACCAGCGCCTGAAGTCCGATGCGGATATTCTCGCGCGTCGTCAGTTGCGGAAACACGTTGGTAATCTGGAACGACTTGGCCACCCCCATATGGGCGAAGCGATGCTGCGGCAATCCCGTCACATCGCGGCCTTCGAACTCGACAGTCCCGTTCGTCGGCGCGAACGCGCCGGACAACAGATTGAAATAGGTGCTCTTTCCGGCGCCGTTCGGGCCGATGATCGAGGTGATCGCGCCCTTGGGAAATTCCGCCGAAATATTGTTCAGCGCGACGAACTTGCCGAACATCTTGCCGACGCCCTTGGTGCGCAGGATCACTTGCCGCGATTGATCGTTGGCGTCAGTCATGCTTGCCACGCTGGATCAGCGTTCCCCAAATGCCGGCCGGGAAGAACAGCACGCAGATCATGAAGATGGCTCCGACAATGAGTTGCCAGTGCACCGTCCAGACCGAGACCAAATTCTCGAGCAGCAGAAATGCCGCAGCCCCGATCATCGGCCCGAAGAATGTTCCCATGCCGCCGAGCAGCGCGATCATCACCACGATGCCCGAGGTGTCGTAGTGCAGGATTTCGATCGGCACGATCGACAAATGCAGCGCCTGCAGGGCACCGGCCAGCCCGCAAAACCCGCCGGACAGGATGAACGTGATCAAGCGCGTCGCGGTCACATCGTATCCGGAGGCTTTGGCGCGCGCCTCGTTCTCGCGCACTGCTTCGATCACGGCGCCGAAGGGCGAAGCCAAAATCCGCGACAGCACGAAGAAGGCTGCGATCACGAAGGCCGCGATCACATAATAGCGGGTCAACGGATTGATGAAATCGAGCTTGAACCCGAAGATGCCGATATCGCGGACATTGATGCCGCGAAGGCCGTTCTCGCCGCCGGTCCAGTCGACGGCCTCATAGAACAGGTAGTACACGCATTGCGAGAGCGCCATCGTCACCATCGCGAAGTAGATGCCGCGCGTTCGAATGGCCAGCACGCCGATCAGCGCCGCCATCAACAGGCCGCCGACAATGCCGAGCGCAATGGCCGCATACCAGGGCAGTCCAAAATGCGCGATCGCTATGCCGCAGAAATAGGCACCTGTCCCGAACAGCGCGGCGTGCCCGAAAGACAATAGGCCGAGGTAGCCATAAACCAGATTGAAGCCGAGCGCGTAGAGACCATAGATCAGGATGTTGGCGGCCAGAGCCGTAAACGGCATGACCAGCGGAAACACCAGAACGACCAGGCTCGCGAGGCTGGCGCGATGCCGGGTCGCGAACTCAAACCAGCTCTCAGGCGCCGCCTGCGTCCGCAGGTATGGCTCGGTCAATTCATTCATGGCTCGGACTGCACCTTCAACTCATCAGCCCGGCGCGGCCGAAGAACCCTTGCGGCCGAACGATCAGGACGATCGCCATCAGCGCGAAGATCGAGACCTTGCCCATTTCCGGTGCGAACAGCGAGGTCATGCTGACGACGACGCCGACCAGAAGACCCGCCAGCACGGCGCCGCCGATCGATCCCATGCCGCCGACGACGGTGACGACAAAGGCCTCGGCCAGGATGGTCCCGCCCATCTCGGGTATGACGCCTTGCAGCGGGGCCGCCAGCAATCCCGCAAAGCCCGCGATCGCGGTCCCGATCCCGAAAACGATCAACCAGACCTGCGCGACATTGACTCCCAGCACACGGACGATTTGCGGATCGCGCGCGCCCGCGCGGATGATCAGGCCGAAGCTGGTCTTTTCCAGGAATAGCCAAAGCGCGAGCAGGACGACAGCGGCGGCGCCGATGACGAACAAACGGTAGAGCGGAAAATAACCGACGCCGATATTCACCGCACCCTGGAGGATCTCAGGGGTATCGAAGGGAATTCCGGTCTTTCCGAAGGCGATCCGTACCAGTTCGACCATCACATAGCTGAGGCCGAACGTCAGCAGCAGCGGATAGTCGATCCCCCGGCCATAGAGCGGCCGGATCAGGAAACGCTCGACGACCAGACCGAGCAGTCCCACGGCCAACGGCACCCCGATCAGGCAGATCCAGAAATTGCCGCCAAGCATGAGGATGTAAACCCCGACATAGGCCCCCACCATGTAAAATGCGCCATGGGCAAAGTTGACCACGGTCAGCATGCCGAAGATCAGGGAAAGACCGATCGCGAACAGCACATAGATCGCGCCCAGCGCAAGGCCGGCGAACAACTGCAGCGCGATGAGATCGAAGCTCAGACCGTCCATGCGTTTCCCCAAACAGCGATGCGCGCCCGCGAAGGCGCGCACCGTTTCACGACGTCAGGCCTTGTGGCCAAGCTCTTCGCAGCTTCGCAGATTTGCCTCATTGGGTTCGTCGGTGCTGATGATCTGGAAGACGTCGGACTCGTTGCGCAAGTCCTTTGACTTCGACTGGATGACCAATACCGACTGGACCGATTGATGATCGCATTTGCGATAATATTGCGGTCCCTTGTAGAAATCGTATTTCAGCGCTTCCAGCGCCGCGATCACCTTGTCGGTGTCGACGCTGCCCGCGTTCTTGACGGCGGCAAGCACGGTGCGGACGCCGCCATAGCCGAGCGCGCCGTAATCGGTCGGCAATTTCCCGTCATACATCTTGCGGAACGCTTCGTTGAAGGCCTTGGTGGAAGCGAATTTCTCCTCAAGTCCCCAATAGAAAGAACATCCGCCGATCACGCCCTCGAACGCCTGAGGTCCCGCCGCGACGCGGCTGGCATGGGAAAGCAGCGGCGCGATGATTTGCGTGGTCTTCTTGACGCCGAAATCGGTCGCCTGTTTCAGCGCGATCTGCTGATCGCGTCCGAAATTGCTGATGCAAAGAATATCCGGCTTCAGCGCCTGGATGCGCGGCAGCAGCGTCGAGAAGTCGGTGGTGCCGAGCGGATGACGGATATCGCCGAGGTTCTCGATGCCGAAGGTTTTGCCGACTTCGAGGAAGCCGCGCACCATTTCGTGCCCATAGGCATAGTCGGCGGTCAGGAACGCGACCTTCTTGCCGAATTTTGAAAACGCGTAGCGTCCGACCGCTCCAGCGGTCATGTGCGGATTCAAGGCTTCATGGAACGTGTATTTGCTGAAATCAGCAGCCTCGTTGATGGCATCGGACTGGCTGATCGAATTGAAGATGACGCCGCGCTCTTTGGTGACGTTGTTGATCGCAAGCTGGACCGCGGCAGAAAGACTGCCGACCACGAAATTGACCTTCTCCTTTTCAACCAGCTCCAGCGTGCGCGTTGCCGCTTCGCCGGGATTGAGCTTGTCGTCGCGCACGACCAATTCCGCCTTGCGCCCGTTGAGAGCGCCGGCATCGTTGAACTCGGCGATGGCAAGCTGGGCGGCGCGCACCTGGTCCTGTGCTTCGGCGCCGTAAGGTCCCGTCAAAGGAACCGGAAAGCCGATCTTGATATTGGCTTCCTGCGCCTGAAGAAGATTGATGCGAAAGGGCGAGGCGGCAAGTGCGGCTCCCGCGCTGACCGTCGTCAGAAGGCGGCGGCGGGATATCGATCCGGATTTGGTGATGCTTTTTGTCATAGTGTCCTCCCAGGCTATTTATATTTGATCTTGTTTGTATCGTCGCTCAAATTCGTCCCAGTGCGGTCAGGATAACCTGCGGCGTCAAGGGAATCTCGGTAATAATAGCGCCGAACGGCTTCAACGCATCATTCACGGCATTTGCCACCGCGGCCGCCGCCCCCGCCGTGCCGGCCTCTCCCGCGCCCTTCGCGCCCAGTTCGGTCTCGGCAGTCGGCGACACCACATGGCCTACGTCGATGTCGGGCATTTCACCGGACATCGGCACCAGGTAATCGGCCATATTGGCGTTGGTGAGCTGGCCGCGCTCGTCGTAGATGCATTTCTCGAACAGCGCGGCACCGAGGCCCTGCACCACACCGCCCCTGATCTGCTCGTCGACCAGTTGCGGATTGATGATGGTCCCGCAATCCTCCACCACCCAGTGCCGGAGCAGCTTGACGAAGCCGGTATCGGTATCGACCTCAAGCCACGACGCCTGAACGCCATTGGTGAAGGCAAACGGATATTCACGGGGCACGAAATGCCGAGTCGCGATCAATTCAGGCTGAAGGCCCGGCGGCAGCGTGTCCGGGCGGAAATAGACGATCCGCGCCAGTTCGTTCAATTCGATGCGCTGCACGCCGTCGCTTGCGTTCACGACCGCGTTGTTGACGATGTCGAGTTCGGATGGCGAGGACTGCAGGATAGCCGCCGCGACATCGAGGATATTGCTGCGCAGAACCTTCGCGGCCTGAAGTGCTGCCTCTCCGCCAATCCCGGCGCCGCGCGAGGCCCAGGTGCCGCCGCCATAGGGCGTGTTGTCGGTATCGCCCAGGATAACGCGGACACGTTCCATCGAGACGCCGAGCACGCTGCCGACGATCTGCGCCGTCAGCGATTCCGAGCCCTGCCCCTGCTCCGTGATGCTGGTCTGGCAGATCACCGATCCGGTCGCGTCCATCCGCACCGCGACGCCATCCTGCGACGAGATGCGGGCGCCGCCGACGCCGTAAAACGCCGCGCTCGGATTGGTGATCTCGATGAAGCTCGCGATGCCGATGCCGCGATGAATGTTCTTCTTCCGCAGCGCCGCCTGCTCGGCGCGCAGCGCGTCATACTTCATCATCGCCATCAGCTTGTTCATCGCGGCGTGATGCGACAACAGTTCGAACTTCAGACCCGCGGCCGAGGCGCAGGGATAGGCGTCATCGGGAACGAGATTACGGCGGCGGATCTCGACCGGGTCCATGCCGATCTTCAACGCCGCCAGATCGACCAGCCCTTCCGTCACCGAGCACGCCACCGGATGGCCGACGCCACGATACTGGCACATGACGTTTTTGTTCTGAAAGACGACGCGGGCCCGCGCGCGATAGTTTTTGGTGACGTAGGGTCCACCGACCAGATTGACGATCTGATTGGCTTCGATGGCGCTGGTGCGCGGATACATCGAATAGGGACCGATGCCGGTAAGATCATCGATCTCGAATACCGTGATCGTGCCGTCGCGCTTGACCCCGATCCGCCCCTTGCAGCGATGATCGCGGGCATGAATATCCGTGTTGAAGCTTTCGACCCGATCAGCGACATATTTGATCGGCCGGCGCAATAATTTTGACAGCGCATAGGTCGCCATCTCGTCAGCGTAGACGTGGACCTTGATGCCGAACGAGCCTCCGACATCCTTGCAGACCACGCGAACCTGCGAGTCCTGCAGACCTAAGTGCAGCGCTGCGATGTTCTGCACCATGTGCGGCGCCTGCGTGCCCTGATAGATCGTCAGCCGCGCCTCGGCGACGTTCCAGTCGGCCACCACGGCGCGCGGCTCCAGCGTCACGCCGGTATGCCGCCCGAAGATAAAGTTCGCTTCCACGACCTCATCGGAATCGGCAAACGCCTGATCGACCGCACCGGCATCAAGGTTCCGTTCGAAAGCGAGGTTGTCACCGAGCGAGGCGTGAATGACCGGGGTTTCCGGATCGAGCGCGGTGCGCATGTCCGTCACCGCCTCCAATTCCCTGTATTCAACCAGGACGGCTTCCGCCGCGTCCTCGGCCACAGCACGGCTGGTCGCGACAATCGCCGCGACGGCCTCGCCCTGCCAGCACACATGGTCGATCGCGATCGCATGCTGCGGCGCGGATTTGAGGCCCTTCATATGCGAGAGCACGCCGACCCACGGCGTGATGACCGCGGACAATTCCTTGCCGGTCACGATGGCGATGACACCCGGGACGCGCTTTGCCGCCTCGGCGTCGATTCCAATTATTTGGGCGTGCGCATGGGGCGAGCGCAGGTACACCACATGCGCCATCCGCGGCAGCTCCATGTCGCTGACATAAAGCCCGCGTCCCTGCAGCAGCCGCTCAAGGTTGGGCCGCGGCACCACCTTGCCGATATAGGAATTCGACCGGTCCAGCACCGAGAGACCCTCAGGGCTTGCGGGTGCCATGGTCATGGCGTGCGCTCCATGCGCGCTCGCGCCGTGGCCTCGACCGCATCGACAATGGCCTGATAGCCGGTGCAGCGGCAATAATTTCCAGAAAGATGCTCGCGGATCTGCTCGCGATCCGGCTCGGGTCGCTGCTTCAGCAGATCCTGCGCAGCCATCAGCATTCCCGGCGTACAGAATCCGCATTGCAGCGAATTGCGATTGTGAAAGGCGGCCTGCAGATCTGCGATTTCGCCGCTATCGGACAAGCCCTCGATGGTTTCGACGGATGCGCTGTGCGTCTGCACCGCCAGCATCAGGCAGGAGCGAACGATGTCACCGTTCACGCGCACCGTACAGGCGCCGCAGACGCCATGCTCGCAACCGACATGCGTTCCGGTCAGGTGCAAATGCTCGCGCAGGAAGTCCGCGAGGTTAAGGCGCGGCAGCACATGCGCATCGACCTGCTCGCCGTTGACCTTGAGCGAGATCGGCACAGGCGGGATGAGCAGTTGGGCCGTCACGCCGGCCCTCCGTCAAGGTCAGTGCGGTCCAGCAGAGTGGACACGCAGCGAACCAGCAACACCTTTGCAAGATGCCGGCGCATCGCGGCGGACGCCTGCTGATCCTCCTGGGGATCAAGCTCTTCGCCGAGCGCCGTCGATGCCTCAGAGAGGATTGCAGGCGTGACCGGAATATTGACCAATCTCGCTGCTGCCGCAGCCAGGATTGGCCGGTCACTGACCGCAAAGAATGCAACGCGAAGATCGGAAAAAACCCCACCCTGCACAATCGCCTGCGCCGCAACGCCGACGATGGCGTAGTCGCCATGCCGCCGCGCAAATTCGTGAAAGAAGTGCGCCGAGCCCTCTCGCGCGACCGGTACCTCGACGGCAACCAGCAATTCCTGCGCCGACAGCGCCGTCTCGTAAATTCCGGTGAAGAAATCTTCGGCCGCTACGCGCCGCTCGCCGTCCTGACCGCGAACGATGATGGTGGCGTTGAGCGCCACCATGCAGGCCGGCAATTCCGATGCGGGATCGGCATGGGCGAGGCTGCCACCAAGTGTGCCCCGGTTGCGGATTGCGGGATGCGCGACATGGGCAATCGCTTGCGTCAGCAACGGCACATGCACCGCGATTTCAGGCGAGTTCAACAGATCGACATGACGCGTCAGCGCGCCAATGCTGAGCACATCGCCCTTGAGCTCAATTCCCCTGAGCTCGGCGAGCTCGCCGATATCGACGAGCAGTTCCGGAGATATCAAACGGAGATTCATCGCGGGCATCAGGCTTTGGCCGCCCGACAGCACCTTCGCCTTCTCGCCATGCGCGACGAGCAAGTCGAGGGCGTTTCCAACGCTGGTTGCGCGCGCGTAACTGAAAGCCGAAGCTTTCATCAGACGTGTCCTCCCCGGCCAATTTTTCGGCGTATTTCTTGCGATTAGAAGGCTGCGACTCCTAAAGGTCAAGTTTGTTTATCGAACGATTATTTGAGAGACATTCGACTTTCGGACGTGGCATAGTAGCGTAAAGGACGCGCGGCATAAGACGCGGCAAAAAGTTCGGCCCAGGGAGGGGCATGCAATGAAACTGGGTTTCTTCACGATGCCGATCCATCCGCTCGACAAGGATTGGCGGCAGTCCCTCAAGGAGGACCGTGAAGCTTTCGTGCTGGCCGACGAGCTGGGTTTCACCGAGGCCTATGTCGGGGAACACATTACCGACAAGGCCGAGAACATCACCTCCAGCATCGCGTTTCTGGCGTGGGTCGCTGCCGCCACCAGGCAGATCCGGCTCGGCACCGGTACCCTCAACATGCCGAACACCCATCCGGCCACGGTGGCCGCCTCGATGGCGATGCTCGATCACATGCTCGACGGACGCCTGATTTTCGGGATCAGCCCCGGCGGACTGCTGTCGGATGCGGAGATGTTCGGCAATCTCGACGCCAATCGCAACGAGATGTTTCTGGAAGCGATCAACCAGGTTCTGGATATCTGGGCTGGCGAGGCGCCCTACAACATCAAGGGAAAATACTGGAACATTTCGACGCAGAAGACCCTGATCGAAGATGTCGGCCAGGGATATGTGGCGCGGCCATTGCAGCAGCCGCATCCGCCCATCGTCGTGACCGCGGTCGCGCCATTTTCAAAAGGTGTCGAGGAAGCCGCCGCACGCGGCTGGGATCCGATTTCCGCGAACTTCCTGATGCCGGCCTGGGTGAAAAGCCATTGGCCCAGGTATGTCGAGGGCTGCAAGCGCGGCGGCCGCGCGGCCGAGCCTGCGAACTGGCGCGTCGCCAAGAGCGTTTTTGTCGCCAAGGACGCGGCGACGGCCAAGGCCTACGCCACCGACCCGGACGGGCCGTATGTTTACTATTACCGCTCGTTGTTGACCAAACTGAAAGCCAACGGCCGCATCGAACTGTTCAAGACGCGCCGCGACCAGCCTGACGACGAGGTGACGCTCGAAATGATCTGCGACAAGTTGATCATCCATGGAACCCCCGATAGCGTTGCCGATCAGTTGCTGGCTTTCCAGGACGAGGTCGGAACCTTCGGCACCCTGCTCTATGCCGGCAAGGACTGGAAGGACCCCGAGCTCGGACGCCAGTCGATGATCCTGATGGCAGAAAAAGTCATGCCGCGGGTCACCGCAGCTTAGCTCGAAACAGACCACCGCCGCGGAATAGTCCGCGGCCAATTGAAGAAGGTTTTTCGCCGTGGCTTTTACCGATCGCATTCCCTATCTGGCGCAAATCGACCGGCCGAAACTGCGGTTGCCGGACGGCAAGAAGCTCGCGGTATGGGTCATCCTTAACGTCGAGGAGTGGCGGATCGAGAATGCGATGCCGCGAACCGTGCTGAGCCCGCCGATGGGCCAGCCGCTGCTGCCCGATGTGCCCAACTGGTCCTGGCATGAATACGGAATGCGCGCCGGCTTCTGGCGGCAGTTCAAGGCGTTGACGGACCGCAACATGCCGGTGACCCTGGCGTTGAACGGCAATGTCTGCAATTCCTACCCTCGCGTGGCTTCGGCCGCACGCGAAGCCGGCTTTGAGTTCATGGGCCACGGATTTGTTCAGGGCCCCATGCACAAGTTGGAGAACCAGGCCGATGCGATCAAGCGGGCGGTCGACACCATCGCGAAATTCTCAGGCAAATCGCCGAGGTCATGGGAAAGCCCGGGCCTGACCGAAACCGAGGAGACCATCGATCTTTTACGTCTCAACGGTATCGAATATCTGGCCGACTGGGTGATCGACGACCTTCCGCAGGATATCGCAACACCTCACGGCGTCATGACCACGGTTCCATATTCGGTGGAAACCAACGACATCGTGATCCATGCGCTGCAGCATCTCTCTTCCGAACAGTTTTTGAAGCGCTGCACCGATCAGTTCGACCGGCTCTATTTGGAAGGCGCAACCAACGCGCGGATCATGGCGATCTCGATCCACCCGTACATTACCGGCGTGCCGCATCGCATCAAATATCTGGAAGCATTGCTCGACTACGTCATCGGTCACGATGGCGTCGCGCTGATGACCGCCAGCGAGATTGGCGACTGGTATCGCGGGGAAATGGCGAGGCTGTAATCCGAAGCCACGCCGCTCGCCGGTCTATCCAACCGCCTTGACCGGCGCGCGCGCGGCCCCGGATGCGAACGTCCGCTGATAGCCGCTTAGAAAAGTTTCCAGTGCGTCGCTGATCACCTGCTCTTTGTCTTCCAGAACGGGAGATTCGTAGATGTATTTGCGGACCCCGTAATAGAAAATTCCGCCGTGAAAGACCCAGGCCAGTTCGAGTTCGGCCGCGCTCGGCTTGCCTTGCGCAGGCAACCCCATCTCATGCCGGCATTCCCTGACAATGCGGCTCAGGATCTTGTCCCTGACCATGCCGACATACCACCGGTTCATATCGAGCCCCTTCAGGCCCGAATAAAGATAGATCCGAAGCCATCTGCGCGTGAAGATCAGCTTGGTATAGGCGCTGTAGAATTCCTGCAGCCGGCTGCGCAGGGGCCGTGAGCGATCGGACAAGAGCTTGTCCCAGCTGGCATCGAGCGGCTCCAGGTACACCGTGCGGTACACCTCCTTGATCAGATCGTCCTTGCTCGGGAAATAGCGATAGAGCAGCGGCTGGGTCACCCCGAGCCGGCGCGCGAGATCGCGCGTGCCGCCGCCAAATCCCTCTTCGGAAAAGAATTCGGTCGCCTTGGCGACGAATTCCTTGCGGCGATCATCCGGGGAAAGCCGCCGCTGCTTGGCACGAGCACGCTTGGGCGGGACTTTCTTGCTCATGACGACCTGTTCGATCCTGGGACGCTGTCAGGCGGGCTAAATAGGCCGTAGCTGCCGCGCGCAAACAGCAGCGGCTCCTGCCGGTTATAGGCATAGGCCTCGACCGCGCCTAAGAAAATGATGTGGTCACCGCCATAATAGCGGTTGGCGGCGCGGCACTGGAAATTCGCAACGCAATTGGCAAGCACCGGCGCGTTGCCAAGCCCCGGCGTCCATTCGACGCCCGCGAACTTGTCTTCCGAGGACTTTGCGAATTTGTTGGAGAGCGCCTGCTGCGAAGCGCCGAGGATATTGACCGTGAAGTGGCTGGCGTTCTGGAAGATGCTCAATCCTTGCGAAAACATCCCCAGGCTCCAGAGCACGAGCGGCGGATTGAGCGATACCGAGGCAAACGAATTGCAGGTCAGGCCGTACGGCTTTCCATCCCCTGACGTCGCCGTGATGATGGTGACACCGGTGGCATAGGTGCCCAGCGCGTTGCGAAAATCGCGCGGATCGATCGCGGAACTATCGCTGGCCAGTTCGGCGGCCGGATCCGGATTAGTCGGGTGCTTGGGGGCGTCGGTCATCCGGCAGTCTCAAAGAGTCAGGTTTTCCGATGGCAAGCCAAGCGCAACACGACCGTAATTGGTGCCGGCCGCATCGAAATTGAAAGCCAGGTGAGAATTGATCGCGTGCCCGTCGCGGAACTGGCGTTGCAGGGCGCCTGAGATGAACAGGCTGCGCGCGCCGCTCGCCGCAAACAAAAGCGACACCGCTTCCGTGCAGAGATTGACCGAAAAGGCGCCGTCGCGCCGCAACCGCGTTTTGGCCGCGATGTGAGGAATGTGGTAACGCCGGGCGTCCGTCATCGCCGCGATGCAGTTCGAGCGCATCAGCAGCCGCGCGGTATCGACCTTGGCGGAAGCTTCAGCGATTTTGATCTGCGTGCTCTGCATGTCGCCGATCTTGGCGCGGTTGTAGGTCGAAACGCGATGCCGCGCGATTTCGACATAGTCGTCGAGACAGGCTTGCGCATTTCCCAACGCCACTCCCGACAGCACATAGGGAAACAGCGAAAACACCGGCAGCGCATAAAGCGCGTTCGGATTGACGCTGCTTCCCGGCGTCGGGCCGCCGGCGAGATCGCTCGCCGAGACAGACATGTGCTCCGCGACAAAGGCGCCCGCGACTTCGACGTCGTTGGATCCGGTGCCACGCAATCCGGCCGCGTTCCAGGTGTCCTTGACCTTGTAGTCCCGCTTGTTGAGCAGAAAAATCCGGTATTCGATCCCATCGGCTTCGTCATCGGATGAAACGACGCTGGCAAGCATGTTCCATTCGCAGGACTCGACGCCGGACGAGAACGGCCAGCTGCCTCGCAGCAGATATCCGCCATCGACTTTCCGGGCGCGCCCGGCCGGAAAGATAAACGACGATGCGATCAGCGTGTTGGCATCCTTGCCCCAGACCTCGTCCTGCGCACGCCTGTCGAACATGCCCAGCATCCAGTGGTGGCTGGCGAGGTTGGCGAAATTCCAGGCCACCGACGCATCGCCCTGCCCGAGCGCATCGGCGCAATCGACCAGCGCGACATAATCGAATTCGGATCCTCCCACCCGCTTCGGCTGCACCACCCGGAACAGGCCGGCGTCGTGCAGGTCACGTTCGGTCTCCGGCGGCAGGCGCCGCAGCTCCTCGGTCCGCGACGCACGATCGCGCAGTTTCGGAACGAGCGCTTTGGCGCGCGCGATCATGGCCAGGTAGGCATCATGGTCCGGTCCCATGGCTGGGCTTGTGTCCGGCGTCCGATCAACACTTGCCATGTGCGACCCTCGCTACCTTGCCCGGCGTGCGGGCTTGAGATGCGGCCGATCCAGATAGAGCGACGCAGACAGTCCTTCCGCATCCTGTTCGGCGAATTCAGTCAGCAATTTCATCTCGGGAATTCGCGAGCGGTCCAGCGTCTCGACATCGGGCCAGTCGATCTCGATCAAATTTCCGGCGGGATCGCGCAGATACATCTGCACGCAGCCATCCGGAAGCTCGTTCACCGGATTGCGGAACGCCGTCGAATCCAGGGCACCCATGGCCTTGGCCGCGTCATAGGCGGCGTGAAAGTCATCCACGTCGACCGCGAAGTGCTGATAAAACGGAACCTGGTCTTCGAGTTCGAAGATGTGCAACTGCAGATCGCCGCAGCGGAGATATTTGGTCTTGAAACCAAAATTGTAGCTGGGAATGGCCTCCATACCCAGCACAGTCTCGTAGAATTTTACCGACTCCGCGAGATCCTTGGTACCGATCGACAGATGGTTGAAGCCGGTAACCTTCATGACGCGTCTCCCTTGAACAACGATTGCTGCACTGCACTGCAACGTAGCCGACTGACGCGACCTCGTCCTTGTTTATCGCTTGATCACTAGTTATTCAAGGCGCGGCCATAGCTGGATCGCAACCGTTCACCTGCTCCGCTGGAGACCTTCATGAACAAGACTGTTGGAATCATTGGCCTCGGCATCATGGGAAGCGCGATCGCGCCCAATCTGATCGAGCGCGGATGGCGGGTGATCGGCTTCGATATCGACGCCGCGCGCCGAGCGGAGCTTTCGAAAGCCGGCGTCATCATTGCGGCGGACGCCACGCAGGTCGCTCGTGACACTCCCATCATCATGACGAGCCTGCCCACGCCCGCCGCGGTCATGGACGTCGCGCAGACGATCGCCAATTCCGGGCAGCCGCCACGGATTGTGGTCGAGCTCAGCACGCTCGCCCTCGCCGACAAGCTTCGCTTCGAGGCTATTCTGAACAAAGCGGGTCACATCGCGCTGGACTGCCCTCTCAGCGGAACCGGCGCGCAGGCGAAGCTTCGCGATCTCGTGGTCTATGCCAGCGGCGACAGCCGCGCCATCGCACAATGCACCGGCCTGTTCGCCGACTTTGCCAAGCAAAGCGCCGATCTCGGCGCATTCGGCAATGGCAGCCGGATGAAATTCGTCGCCAACCATTTGGTCGCGATCCATAATGTCGCCACCGCCGAGGCGATGGTGCTGGCGGAACGCGCCGGGCTTGATCCGAAAATGGTGGTCGATCTGGTCGGTCCGGGTGCGGGCGGCTCGCGGATGTTCCAGATGCGCGCGCCAATGATGGTCGAAGGCGTCTATGAACCCGCAACCATGAAAGTCTCGACCTGGAAAAAGGACATGGCGATCATCGCCCAGTTCGCCGACGATGTCGGCTGTGAAACACCGATGTTTACGCTGACCCAGCCGGTCTACACGCAGGCAATGGCGATGGGATTAGGCGATCAGGACACGGCGTCCGTCTTCGAAGTGTTGAAGAAGACCATTATCACGGATCCCAAATCGGGCGCGGGGCAATAGCCGAAAATTCCTGAAAGCCGAGGCACCTCCATGATCGATCGCAAAAATCGCTATGGCCGCACCGCCGCCCGTATCCATGATGCCGACGGCCTCGCCCGGCGTCCGGCTTCCCCCACCATCGACATCCACGCCCACATCGTGATCCCGCAGGCCGCGAAACTCGCCAAACCGCATATCGATATCAGCCGGAACCCGCTGGCGCATTTCTCCGATGCCGCCAGCAGGGAGGTCAACGCACAGCAGGAAAAGGATGTCGGCGAGGTCATGACCACGATCGACCGCCGCCTGCGCGACCTCGACAGCATGGGGATCGATATTCAGGTCGTGGCACCGGCGCCAGGCCAATGTTATTACTCGATCGATCCCAAAATCGCCGAAGCCGCGCATCGCCTCGCCAATGATGGCGTCGTCGAATATTGCTCGCGTCGGCCGGACCGTTTTGTCGGGCTCGGCGTCGTGACACTGCAGGAACCCGAGATCGCGGTCCGCGAACTCGACTACGTCATGAACGACCTGAAATTGAAGGGGGTCGAAATCCTGACCAATGTCGATGGCCAGGAATTGTCAGATGAGAAATTCCGCCCGTTCTTCGCCAAGGCCGAGGAGCTCGGCGCATTCATCATGATGCATCCGAACGGCTTCACCCATGGGGAGCGTCTGACCCACTTCTATTTCAACAACGTTCTCGGCAATCCGCTGGAGACGACGCTGGCGCTTCACAACCTGATCTTTTCGGGAACGCTGGCGCGCTTTCCCGACCTGAAGCTGATGGCCGTGCATGGCGGCGGATATCTCCCCGGCTATTCCGGCCGGATCGACCACGCCTGGGGTGCGCGGCAGGACGCCCATGGCGAGCTGCCATTGCCGCCGACGACCTATCTGCGCCAAGTCTATCTCGACACTGTGGTTTTTACCTATCACCAGCTGGCGTACATGATCGACGTATTCGGCCCTGATCGTATCGTGATGGGCACCGATTACCCCTTTGACATGGCCGAATATAACCCGATCGGGCATATCGCAGGGGTGCACGGGATGGACGAGATAACGCTGGCCCAGATCGCCGGCGGCAACGCCGCCCGGGTGCTCGGCCTCGATCTCTGAGGCCGGCTCGCTTAGTGGGGCGCGCTCGCCGTCTTGAATCCCGGTTGCTCGAACGGATGAGACGTGGCGAAGGCCGGCATCTCAAAACAACGGCCGGCTAACACGGCCACCGCGGGAAAAGCGTCCAGTCCAAGTTTGAGGTATTGCGCGGTCACAACCTGGCCCGCAATGCAGATATCCGCGATCCCCGGCTCCGCACCGAGCGCAAAAGGCGCTGGCGCCCGGCGTGCAAGCAGCCGTTCATAGGTCGCAAGACCTTCGGTCGTCCAATGCCTGCCCCAGGCCTCGATCGCTTTGGCATCGGCGCCGAAGGCTTCGGCCAGATGATTGCGGACCCGAGGCGTCACCAGCGGATGCGCATCGGCGATCGTCATCAGCGCCAGCGAGCGCGCATAGGCCCGCTCCTTCACATCCTCCGGGATCAGCCGCGGTGTGGGGTGGATATCGTCGAGATATTCGATGATCGCCAGCGACTGGTACACGGAATGCCCGTCATGGATAAACGTCGGCACGACGCGCTCGGCATTGACGGCCGCATAACCGGGCTCGAATTGTTCTCCGGAAAGGATATCGATCGGGATTTCCTCGAACGGCAATCCCTTGAGCTTCAGGGCAACCCTCACACGAAATGAGGCAATCGAGCGCCAAAAGCCGTAGACTTGAATACCCATCAGACGCCCCTTTTACTCATACAATGCCGGGCTTCACCGGAAGCCGTTCTTGGTCACTGACACATTCAACACCGCTGAAAGTGGCTCATTCCATAACCGCACCACGGCGTCAAATCTGACCTGGCGCCCCTTTGAACGCGCCCTCTTCGCTTTTTAGCCCGGAGCATCATCGGCGCCGGCCGGCGGAGGGAACCGCGGGCCGACCTCGTGCGTTGCTGCGTCGCCTGGAAAAATCGGTCAAATCCATGCGCACAAAGACATCGGCCGCATTGCTCTCATCCGCTCTGAAGCTGGCAAGTCATGCCGCCATGGGGGTCGCCATGGGTCTGGTTTTCGTGATCGTCCTGACGCGCTTCGATCCAGCGGGGATCATGACCCTGATCAGCGACAGCTCCAGTCCCCAGACGCCATTGATCCTGTTCGAAGCGGCCGTCGTGCTGTCGTTCGCGGTCGGCGCGACGTTGACAGGTCTTGTCTTCATGATGACGGAAGATAGCTGACACGGCGCTGCGATACCAAAGAACTACGGCACCATCGATCATTGGCCGGAACGCCTTTCCCGGCACGGCGTTCTTCACCCATGCCTCGATATCATTTTGATCTGATTGGAAAGCAGACGATCATCGACCAGAACGGCCTCGATCTGGCTGATGATATTTTGGCGGCCGATGCAGCGGATCGGCTTGCCAATGAGCTTTATTCCGTCAGGCCTGAGCTGCGACAGCAACATTGCTCAATTCTGGTGACCGACGAGGAAGGCGAGGAAATTTGTCGCTCGCAGATATGGGACCCGGTTCGGGATTAGGTACGACAGGCTTCCCTATTTTGGACGCTTCTGTGACGCTTCCCGGCTCTGTGACGCTTCCCGGCCGAAAGGCAGATAGCAACTTGCCCGGCGTGCATGCGTTAGCTTCGGAGTGTGTCAGGAGCTTAAAATGACGAATACCGCGCAGATCAAAGAGCACATGGACGTCATCTCGTCCGATAAAAAGATGGTCGGGAAAGTCGACCACCTGCAAGGCTCCGACAAGATCAAACTCACCAAGCAGAGTTCGCCCGACGGCCAGCACCATCATTTCATTCCGGTATCGTGGGTCGACCACATCGATCAACACGTCCACCTGAACAAGTCAGGAGCCGATGTGACGTCGCACTGGCAGCACGAACAGCGATATCGACGGCTCAAGGCTGCCTGCGAGCTAAGGGATCGCGATCTCGGATCACAACGAAGGCTGCTTTGGAAAGCCTGGCCGCTGGGTCGCAGCCGGGACCGCCATTTATTCGGCCGCAACCTTGCTCGGCTTCTGAGCCAGATCGCGATCCATCACAGCCCGGCAACCGGTGCTCAGGTCAGTCCGATGCTTCATCATGCAAGCGGTGATGCGGGGAATGTTGGGAATTTCGGAACTGCACAGCCGAAACGCGTCGCCGGTGCACATCTGCTGCGCCTCGGCGCTGAAGGCAAAGCTCGAGGTCGACGACAGCGCCGAGACAGATACCGCGAACGCTAGCGCCAGGCCGGCCTGACGGATTGTCGGGTTACGGAAGAGGGTCATTTTCAGCTCCCTTGTCGCCCGCAGGCCGCGGCGCGTTTGTGATGGCGGAGTATCGATTGGGTTGAAACCAATAGGTTATGACGGCAATCACGCTGCAAAATTTGGACAGATCACCAATAAATGCCGTGCCGATGCAGCTCGGAGATGACCTGCGCTTCCACCGACGCGCGCCGGTGTGTATGCCTCGTCGCCTTGGGCGCTTCGGAGGCCTTGGGAGCCACTGGGGTTGCGGAAGCATCCGCGTTTTTCGGCGTGGCAGGCTGGCACTGTGTCGCCGCCGGCTGCTCGGTCTTGGTGTCAATGACTGAAGGTTGCTCGACAGCTTTCGGTGTCTCGACGGGCGCGGCCGGCTCAGCAACGGCCGGATCGTCGTTCGAGGCCAGCGTCAGACCTCTCGTCCCGCCGGCCTGCGCCGTTGCGGACACCAGAACCATCACCGTAACCAGAATGAATTTGCGCATGTGAGCCTCCTGTTGTTCGACAAGGAGGCTAGGCCGATTCAATCGCCGGTTATGTGATAAACATCACACAGCCGATTAATCGGGAATGCCGGCCAGAGATGAGGGCTTCAGAGGTAACCCTCGCCGGCCTCGGCGGCAAAGCGGCCGGGATCGCCTTCCCACACGATCCGGGCATGTTCGAGCACATACACCCGGTCGGCATGGGGCAGCGCGAAGGTCACGTTCTGCTCGCCCAGCAACACCGTGATCGGTGTGGTTTGACGCAGCTTCTCCAGCGCCTTCGACAACAGCTCGAGAATGACCGGCGCAAGCCCGAGCGTCGGTTCATCGAGGATCAGAATTTTCGGCTGCATCATCAGCGCGCGGCCGATCGCCAGCATCTGTTGCTCGCCGCCACTCAGCGTTTGCGCCAACTGGCCCTGACGCTGTTGCAGGATCGGAAACAACTCGAACAACCATGCGAGCTGCGTGGCCCTCGCCTCGTCGGTCAGATGCTGACCACCAAGATCGAGATTCTCGCGCACGGTCATTTCGCCGAACAGCTCGCGCGACTCCGGACACTGCACGATGCCGCTGCGCGCGATGCGCGCGGCGCTGGTGCCGCGCAGCTTTTCGCCGCCGCGAAGGATCTCGCCGGTATAGGGAAGGAAACCCGAGATGGTGTTGAACAGCGTGGTCTTGCCGGCGCCATTGAGGCCGACGACGGAGACAAATTCACCCTCATGCACGTGGATCGAAACGTTCTCCAGCGCCTGCGCCTTGCCATAATGGACGCTGACGTTCTCGACCTGCAGCAACGGCACCTTGTCCTTGAAGCTGGTTTCCGGTCGCGCCGATGTTTCGATCGCGCCGCCAAGATAGACCCGCCGCACGGTCTCGTTCCGCATCACCTCATCGGCGCGGCCGGTGACGATTTCCTCGCCGAGATACATCGCCAGCACGCGATCGACCAGCGCGGCGACGCTCTTGACGTTGTGATCGACCAGCATCACCGCGCGCCCCTCGTCGCGGAAGCTGCGGATCAGTTCCGAGAATGTGCCGACCTCGGCCAGCGTCAGCCCCGCAAACGGCTCATCCACCAGCACCACCTTGGGGTCCCGGGCGATGGCCTTGGCGAGCTCAAGCCGGCGCAGGTCGGCGAATGGCAATGTGGGCGGGCGCCGATCCATCACAGCGCCCAGCCCGACGCGGTTGGCGATCCACTTGGCCCGTTCCGTCAGCGCCTTGTCGGCAAACAGCATCAACAGGCTGTCCGGCAGCAGCGCGACCATGATGTTCTCGAGCACCGTCTGCCGGTTCAGCGGCCGCGAATGCTGAAACACCATGCCGAAACCCTTCCGCGCGATCTTGTGCGCAGGAAGGCCGGCGACGTTTTCGCCCTGAAAGATGACATCCCCCGCGGTCGGGCGCTCGATGCCCATCACGCTCTTCATCGCGGTGGACTTGCCCGATCCGTTCGGGCCGATCAGGCCGAAAATTTCACCGGCGCGCAAATCGAAACTCAGATTCTTGACGGCGGTGAGCCCTCCGAACCGCTTGGTCAGGCCGCGGACTTCGAGAACGGGTGCGTTGTTGGTCGTCGTGTCCATTACGAGCGGGCCTCGCGTGAAAGGGCCGCTCCGAGGAAACCGCCGGGGAAGAACAGGACGACGAGCAGTGCAACGGCGGAGACGATGAACGTTGCCAGCTCACCGGTTGGCCTGAGGAATTCACCGGCAACGATCAGGAAGATCGCTCCGAGGGCCGCGCCAAGCACGGTGCGGCGCCCGCCAAGCACCGCGGCGACGATGACGTTCACGCCGACAGCCACGTCCACCACCGTGCCGACAGACGCGGTGCCGAAATAGAACACCAGCAACGCGCCTGATAGCCCTGAGAAGAAGGCGCTGACGATGAAAGCCGCGAGCTTATGCTTGACGATGTTGAAGCCAAGCGCGCCGGCCTGAACCGGATCCTGTCCGCTCGCCTGCAGCACGAGGCCGATCGGCGACTGCGACAGCCCATACAGGATAGCTGCGCTGATGGTCATGAAGCCGAGCGCGATCCAGTAGTTGATGTTGGCGTCGATCGTGATGACGTCAGGAATGGTCAGACCGATTTCGCCACCGGTGAGATCGGCGAACACCACGATGAAATTCTGCAACATCAGCACGGCGACAAGGGTCGTCAGTCCGAAATAAGGACCGCGCACGCGCAGCGCCGGGAGTGCCAGCACGAAACCCGCAACCACAGCAGCCAGCGCGCCAAGCAGGATGCACAGATACACCGACCATCCATACTGATTGTTGAGGATGCCCGCGGTGTAGGCGCCGACGCCGATCAGAAAGGTGGGACCGAAATTCACTTCGCCGGCGA
Organism: Bradyrhizobium canariense; assembly: GCF_900105125.1. Classification (NCBI taxonomy): domain Bacteria; kingdom Pseudomonadati; phylum Pseudomonadota; class Alphaproteobacteria; order Hyphomicrobiales; family Nitrobacteraceae; genus Bradyrhizobium; species Bradyrhizobium canariense. The sequence goes on from NZ_LT629750.1 coordinate 2,926,107, forward strand.
AGCCGAACAAGAGATCCCAGGACATCGCGAATACGCCGAAGTAATAGGCAACCGTGAGCAGGCCGAGAATATAGCCGGACACGTAGAGCGGCAGCGTCGAGGCGACAATGACGACCACGAGCGAGATGAAGAACAGCCGCGATTTAAAGAAGTCAGCCATGCTCATCGCCTCCCGAGCAGGCCTTGAGGCCGGATGTACATCACGATAACCAACAGCAGCAGCGCCGGAATGGTTCGATAGGCCGGCGATATCAGATAGGCCGTCAGGGTTTCGAGATAGCCGACCACAAACGCGGCAATCAGCGAGCCGGATACGCTGCCGAGGCCGCCCAGCACCACGATCGAGAACGCGCTCGCGGTGAGCGGTCCGACGCTATAGGAGCTGACCCCTAGGAACATTCCGAGCAGCACGCCGGCGATGCCGGCAAGGATGCCGTAGATCGCCCACACCACGATATAGATGCTGGTGAGTTCCAGCCCAAGCAGCGTGACGCCGCGCGGATTCATCGACGCCGCCAGCACCGCCTTGCCGGTCCGGGTGCGGTTCACCAGCAGCCAGAGCAGACCGATCACGAGGCAGCAGACCAGGGCGGTGAAGATTTCGTTATTCGGCGTGCGCACGCCAAAGATGTCGACAACCCCTTCAACGATCGGAAGCACGGTCTTGGCGTTGTTGGTGAAGAAATAGGCGATCAGTTCCTGGATCATGATCCCCCACAGCAACGTGCCGGTGAGGACGAAGATTTCCTTCTCCTCGTTGGGAATACGCCGCGATTTCTGGATCGGCTGCACCACCGCGAAATAGGTGGCGAAGGCTGCGACGAGCGCCGCCGCAACTCCGATCAGCGCGCCAAAATAGGTGTCGACATGCAGCACGCTGGCGGCGGCCCATGCCGCCACTGCTGCCAACACCATGATGGCGCCGTGTGAGAGATTGAGTACGCCGGAGACGCCGAAGATCAGCGTAAAACCGGTCGCACCGAGCGCGTACAACGCGCTGATGGCAAAGCCATCGATCAGGATCTGTAACGCAAGCATTTATAATGGCCGCGGCAGCACCGCTGCCTCATATTGGGAAACTACACACATGAAAAGGCTCCCGGGAAGACCCGGGAGCTTGTTCATTCGAGACTTTAGTTCGACGTGACCTTGATGAAGCTTGGGAACTTCAACTCGCCCTTGGCGACTTCCTTGGGCCATACGGAGACCTGCGCACCATCCTGCCACTGCAGCATGAGGCCGGTGATCAGGCCCTTGCCGTATTTGAGGCCGTGGGTGAATTCGTCGTCCTTGCCATAGAACTGGGTGCGGCCGATGGTGCCTTCCCAGTCGGTCTTTTCCAGCGCATCCACCATCTTGTCCGCGTCGGTCGATCCGGCGCGCTTGATCGCGTCAGCGAGATAGTAGACCTCATCATAGGCCGTATAACCGGCATAGGACGGATAGTTGCCGAACTTCTTCTTGAAGGCTTCGGCGAACGGAATCGACTTCGGCGTCACCGCTACGCCCGGACCGGAGACGCCCTGATAGAGCACGCCGTCCGAGGCATTGTTGGTATCCTTGCCGAAGGTCTCGTTGGTTGCCTGCGAAGCGATACCGAGCATCGGAATCGGCACCTGCTGGTTCTTCCACTGCACCGTGGGCTGCACGCCGACATGGGAAATGCCGGTGATGATCACGTCGGGCTTCGAGCCCTCGATCTTGTTGAAGATCGGCGTGAAATCGGTGGTATCCGGCGAGAAGCGGATATGGTCGAGCACCTTCAGGCCGATCTTGGGCAGACATGCCTCGTATCCCACATCCAGCGGCTTGGTCCAGGCGGCGTCCTCGCTCATGATGACCGCGGTCTTCATGTGTTTTTGGTCGACCAGAAGATCCTTGGCGGCATCGCACACCGAAAGCGCCAGCGAGGCTGACGTTAGATAACCGTGGAAGGTATATTTGTTCTTGTCATAGTCCTTGTGAACGCCGAGCGGAATCTCGTTGGAGGCAGCGCCCGGAGTCACCATCGGCGTCTTCAGGCGTGAGGCCCATGGCATCAGCGCCAGCACGACCTCGCTGACATAGCTGGCGATCACGGCGTGAACCTTGTCCTCGTTGACGGCGCGCTGAAAGGCGCGAACCGAATCCGCCGAAGAGCTGTGATTGTCGTAGCTGACGATTTCGATCATGCGGCCGTCGACGCCGCCCTTGGCATTGATTTCATCCGCGGCCAGTTGTGCCGCCTGCGGGATGGATGCGCCCGCGATCGCCTGGGCTTCCGCGATGACACCGAACTTGATCGGGTCCGCGGCCAAAGCCTGACCTGATGTCGCCAACAGGCCGATGGCGGTAGCTCCGAGCAGACCGCGCAATGACCAAAAAACAGGCGGCCGGATTGTGTTCGTCATATCGTTTCTCTCCACGTGATAATCTTATTACTATTGCCGCCATTGTAACCGCGCCGGCGCACTCGGCAAGCGAAACTGCAGCAAAATCCCCTTCGAATAGCGCAACTTAAGTAGATAGGCGATCCCTGCCCGGCTTTTGTCGTGCTTAACGCCCACCGTTGCCGAACTAATCGGCCTCGCGCAAGCCGTTTGCGCTCTGAACACTCCGCATGCCGGAAAATTCCCACCTCATCTTGCGATGCCATTTGTCGCGCGCGCTTCGGCTGCAAGCGACGCAGCGCCGCTCGATTCCCAGATCACGATAATTTCACGGCTTACCCGCCAGTCTCGCAACGTGATAGCGGAGAGAAACTGCCGTGCAGAACGCAACCAAGGCATTCGCGCTTCCGATCAAGGGAACAACTCCGATAGACGATCTCGCTGATCGTCACGGAATGCCTTCCGGCTTTCGACACTTCCTCAATACGCCCAACGCTTCACAACGGTTCAAGGCCTACGGCATCGACCCGTCAACCGCGCCGGAACATTCGCTAAAAGTCCGCGCCCTGATGAACCGGTTGTCCCGCCGGATGGATGCCGAACTCAACTGGCCGCCTCATGATGACGCCACGATAGAGCGCTGGGAAAATCCTCTTATACCGTCGGGTTATACATACCTGCTGCAATTCGTCGCGCATGACCTCGTGCACTCGGCCATACCGCTTTCGGTGACAGGAACGCTCGACGCCGATACCGCCAACGCGCGCCGCACGGCGCTCAAACTCGAAACCCTGTTTGGAAGCGGCCCTGTCGGCTCTCCGTTTGTGTATGCGCAGGATACGCCGAACGATGAACGTCGCACGAAGCTGCGGCTCGGTCGCATGCGCTGGAAAGACAAGGAGGTCGAGTCCGGCTGTCCGTTCCGCGACATCGCGCGGACACCAGCCGAGAATGTCACCGGGATCGACCGAAGCATTGCCGGACATCGCATTGCGCTGACGGAAGCGCTGATCGCCGATCCCCGCAATGACGACCACGCCATTATGTCGCAGCTGACTGCACTGTTTGCGCTGCTGCATAACGGCCTGGTCGATGTCGTACGTCGCGGCGAACCCGCAACGGCGATCAACGCCAATCTCGGCGCCGCCTACAAGCGGTTTCTGTGCGCGCGCGATGCCCTGACATCGATCTATCACGCCATCATCCGCAACGATCTGATGCGGCGTGTGCTGCATCCAGCGATCCACGCGGCCTATTGCGGTCCGACCCGGAGCTTCATTGACCGCGCCGCGCATTCCGACCACGATCCTGCCGACCACGATCCTGCAATGCATGGTCTGCGCGAGCGAAATGGCTGGCAGGTTCCGCTCGAATTCTCCCATGGCGCGTTCCGCTTCGGCCACGCGATGGTGCGGCCCGAATACGTGATCAACGATCTTGCCACCCACGATCTCAGCAAGACCCTGGAAAAAACGTCGGCGAACGATCCCGTCAACATGCCGCTCGACTCGACATGGATCGTGCGGTGGTCCCGCTTCTTCCAAATCCAGGGATCGCGGCCGAATTTCAGCCGGCGCATCGGCCCGTTCCTCAGCGACGGGCTGGGCAACGACCAGATCTTTCCCGCGGTCGACGCGACCAACCGGGTTGGCCTGCTTTATCGCGATCTTCTCGGCGCGGCTCTCGCCGGATTGTGGTCCGTGGAAGCGCTGATCGACGAGATTGCGATCCGCCGGCCCTCCTTCATCGATAGTTCGCGGCTGCTTGCCGATCGTCCCTACCGGGTCAGCCGGCTCCGTGAATGGCTGGCTTCCGAACCAAGCTATGGCGGCCTTTCCGCTGAAGACATCGAAACGCTGGCGAATGATCCGCCGCTGCCGTTTTTCATCTTGTTCGAGGCGATGCAACAGCCGCAGGCACCGGGCCAGCACCTTGGACCGCTAGGCTCGATCATCGTGTCGGAAGTGATCTTCGGTGCGCTCGAACATAATGCGCTCCCGGTCGCACGTAACGCGGGTTCGTTGTCTGAAGCGCTCGCTGCGATCTCCGCTCAATACTACCCGACAAATGTCTTGGAAGACGTACCCGAAATTGCGCGCATGGATCAGCTGGTCGAGTTCACCGCTGAGATCGGTGGCCTGCACCAGGCCGTGCCCGCATTCCTGTGAGGCGGATTCATTCCGCGTCACCCAACCCTGGAGGACTGAAGCCATGTCGATCGAAAGACTGCAAGTCACGAACCACGAGCGCTGGGGCAAGCTGGTGAAGACCTGGGCCACCGGCAACAACTATCTCGACGACGACAACGAATACCCGCTCCCGACCACGATGGACGAATTCAAGGAGCAACTCGCCAAGGCACAAGTATTCGCGACGGTGCCGGAACGCTTCACGCAGATCAAGTTCGTCTCCTCCGACCAGGAGACGATATTGGTGCGCCTGCCGCCCAAGGTGATGATCGCCGATTCCGAAGAACTGCTCAACAAGCCGGGCGCAACCTATCCGCTTCCGCCGTTCTACAAACGCCTCTTCAACGGTATCGAACCGGTCATTCCCGAAGACGAAAAATTCCGCGTGCATGCCGAGCGTATCGGTGACTACACGATCAGCATCTGTTCCTGAAACTACGTGATCAGGATAACTGCACGATACCCTCGACAGGAAGTCCTGCGCCACCCAATCCGTCGCGCAGGACTTCCCATCGCGCGCCTACGCTGATCGGATGCGCTTCCAGGGTCCAGCGGACCACGGCCTCGTCGGTCGGGGCGGATGATCCAATCCAAAACGAACGTATTCCGTTGAGGAAGCGCTGAGCCTCTTCCCGAGCCATGTCCAACTGTCCGAGATGAAACAGCGCCGCCGCCCGCCATGCAGGCAGCGTCTTTATTACCCCCTCCGCGCGATCGATGGCCTCGAGGGCGCCGGCATATTCGCCGCTCAGCACACGAATGATGCCATGGTAACCCCATCCGAGATATGAGGGCGCTGACGAAAGAGCCAGCGACTGCTCGGCCCGCAGCCGAGCTTGATCGATCGATCCGCAAAAAGCGCAACAGGCTGCACTGGACAACAAGGTCCACGGGTCGTTGTCGTTCAGTTCACAGGCGAGGTCCATGTGCGGCGCCGCCTCGGCCTCGCGCAGCGCCATCACATAAGACCAGCCACAGCACAGATGCGCCCTGGAATCGACCGGATCCAGTTGAACGGCACGCTTGGCAAGTTCAAGCGTCGCCTTTGCCTTGCCGAGATCGCGGAACACGCCAGGGTGAACAAAGTGCTCGACATTGTTCATTTGCACGAGGCTGCTGTAGCAAGGCGAGAACGTGGGATTTTCCCGGATCGCATCGCGGAAGATGGTGACCGCACGCTGCCAGCTTTCCGCATCGTATTTGAAATGCAAACTCTGACCGCGCAGCCAGCGATCGTGAGCATCGAGCGAAACGTCGGGTTCGCCCGCAAGCCGCATCAGCCGCTCTGCCGACAATTGCACATTCAGCGACATGGCGATGCGCCGGATAATACGCTGCTGGGCTTCGAACCAGTTATTCAGACCGAGTCGGAAGCTCTCGCTCCAGACGTAAATACCGGTCCTGTCGTCTTTCAGCACCATCACCATATTGATATCGTCGCCCGCCCGATAGGCAGTAGCTTCGATGCAATATTGCGGCGCCGAATCCTGCGCGGGAGGTACAGCAGCAGTCACTCGATCGACCACGCTCCATTCCCGGAAACGCACAAGCGATGCGGCGAGGTGCTGGTTGAACCCTTGAACGAGATGGGCATGATCGTTGTCGATGCCATGCATGGCAAAAGGCTGCAGCACGAGGCGCATTTTGGCCGGCGCCTTGATCTGCGCAGCTGCCAGCGGAATGGCATGCTCAACGCTCCCGTTGATCACACGTAATGTGCGCTTGTCGGCTGCGCCGCGCGCGCCGGAATCGGCGAGCGGCCTTTCAAAGGCCCCGAGCTTGATCTTTGCAACGAGTTCTTCCGTCACCGGCGACGGCTCCATGCCATAATCCCGGTCCAGCAAATCCCAAAGCGCCTTGTAGATGCGTAGTGCGCCGGCGACGTCGCCTTCCTCGGCGTGCGTCCGCATCAGATGGCAACAGGCCTCCTCGTGGGTGGGATCGAGGTTGAAGATCGCGGTCGCGATCCGACTTTTGGCGCCGGCGGCGACCTCATCCGCCACCAGACCGGCGCCGAGGCTTCGCATCAGCCTGTCATGAATGGTCTGGCGTTTTGCGAGCACCCAGACCCGGAATGACGGATCGAGATCGTCCATGCCTTCCAGAATCCGTTCGCCAAGCTGTGGAGTATTGAGCAACAGCGGGTGGACGTTGCCGCCTTCGGCGGCCCGGATAATACTTTCGACATCGACCTCCACGTTCTCGGCATCGAGATGAATCGAGAGCCTGCCCGCGACGAACCCGCTGCATCCCGCCTCCTCAAAGGCCGCACGCAATTCGCGAACGACCTGACGCAGCGAGGCCCGTGCTTTTTCTTCGTCCGACCGGCTCCACAACAAACCGACGAGCCGTTCGCGGCTTTCGTGTTTGGTCTCGGTCAAGGCAAGATAGCTGAGAACGGCGCCGGCCTTCTGGGTCCGAAGCTCGATCAGGCGGCCCTTGAATCTGATTGTGAGCCGTCCCACCAACGAAACCGAAAGATGCGCCGCGGCTCCGGGCACCGCCTCGAATTCGCTTTCAGCCAGCTCTTGAACGTTAGCGACCCGCCGCATCGAAAAGTCCCACCGAGGTCAACCGACTATATCAGCGCGACGCCGCCCGTATAGCTCGCACCTCCGCCTGTTTGCGCAATCATATCTGCCAATCGCGGCGTAATGAGCTCGGACGGTTCGAGCTGCAGGCCGGGCGCAATCACGCGCGCCACCGGGATCGCGAAATGCGGACGGGTCAGATTGAGGTTGAAGGTCTCGATGCCGAACTGGTCGAGGCGATCCGCCATCAGCCGCAGCAAGGCGCCCGGATCGCTCACGTTGAAGTTCAGATGTTCCGCGCGCTCTGCTACGGGTTGCAGCAAAAGACATTCATCGGCGACGATCATGGTGGCGCGCCGCCGGTGAATCCGGTCCCGCTCGTTGAGCGCAGCTTCACCGCGTTCGGTGCACTTCGCTTCGACAACCTCGTGCGCAAGTTCGATCTGACACATTTCCAGAACGGCTGAGCGCACCGCGGCCGCCAGCGTCGGCCGCGCGGCGAGACCAAAAGCGAAGCCAAGGCCATCGGCCTTGCAGGAGACCGCGGCAACACAGGGGACTCCAATATCCGTCGTTATATCGAGCAGCCAGCTCCGTCGCGACGAAACGTTTTGCCGCAGCCGCGACAGCAGAACCCGGGCCGCGGTTTGCGCTTCATGCTCAGGCGGAATCAACCGGCCGCGGTTGCCACCCCGCCACCAAAGACTGGCCGCGTCTCGCTCGATCAACTCCAGCAGACCGTGCAGGGCGGCTGCGTCCCAGGACCTCCCGGCCGCTGATCCGGCACTTAGCGGAAATGGCGGCTTGATCGCTTGCTTGCCCGACGGCCGGCGCAGGCAGAGGTCTGCGGGTAACAGGACCTCCCTGCCATCGGTGAGACGTGTCACGCGGCACCATGAAAGTTCGACATCGGCGCGCCCGTGGTACGCCGAAAACGTCGCGAGGAATTCCCGTGCGGCCGGACCGAGCCCCGCCGCCGGGCCGGCGGCGCCGGGTAATTCCAGCACATCATTGGCGGTCTGCAATTGGGACAGATACTCAACGCCCTCCCCGATGCACCCTTGAAATGCTTCCTGCAGCGAGAGGCCGACACCGGAGACACCGACCCCAGGACTGCCGGCATGCAAGGGGTCCGCAAGCTCGGGATCGAATTCGGCCCCAAAAATGACCAGGCCGGGGGCGTCCGGAGCGGCCAGTTCGAAAACACGCCGAAACCGCGACGCCAGCTTCAGCAGGCAGGCGCGGTGGCGTGTTTCAGGGCCGCTCTCAGTGCGATCCGCGCCGGCTTCCCTCGCGTAACCCAGCGCCTGCAACAGGGATCGGACATCAGCATCGTCGGCCGCCTCCGGTCTATCGCCAAGTAATGATGAGGCCGCGCGCGCAAACAGGTTGGGCATCCGATCTCCTGTCTATTCACGATGGCCTCACGCCTGTCGCGCAAAGTCTGGCAGGCGGAAACGTCCACGTCTTGGAGTACCATAATGCTCGCCAAAGCCTTTGTCGTTGCGATGGCTGCCGATATTGCCCGGTCGGATTACGCCAAGCCAACGCTGATCCGCAGCCACAGCCGCGAGTGGCTGATTGCGTGCCGCTGGGGCCCTGACGGCGAATACCTCTCGCTGGCGACCGCCGGTGTCATGCGCGACCCCAACGGACGCGTGGCGCCCGACGCTATCGCCCCCATTCACAGCCTGTTCGGCGTGCTGGTTTCGGAGTCGGAGTCGGAAGCTGCCAGCACCTTTTTGCTGGTGCGCCAGTTGCCGTTCCCGGTCGAACTCGCTGGTACCTTTTTTCCAGCCGACGGATATGCACGGTTGCAGCAGCGCGAAACGATCAGCCTGGTCTCGAAAACCCGCTACTCACATAGCTGCGGCTGGCTGGATGGCAGGGAGGTCCGCAAGGACATTCCGGACCCGGCGCCGTCCTCGGCGGAGGCGATGGCCTGGCACATCGAAGCCAAGCGCTGCGACTGGATCGGCGAGTTTATCTCCGAATCCATTCTGCAAGAGAAGCGTGCGATGCGTGCCAACGGATGAGCTCCGCAGCCTACGGTATGGGGACTCAGCGCAAGGATACCGCCGCCGCGGATGGTGGCGGTAGTCTCGACGAACTGTCCCCAAGCCCTGTTTCGCTATTGCGAAGAGGTTTCGGGAGCCAGCACGCACCTGCCCTCTTGGTCGATCGATATCGTCATTTTCTGGCCGGGCAGAGCTGTGAGAAAATTCTGCAAGATCAACCGGCTCTCATCGGAAAGCGCGAAAAGTCCGCGCATCAGCTCGAAAAATCCCGGCTCTTCGCCGACATACAACAATTCGAGCAGTTCCGCGCTCGTGTACCGTCCCAAAGCGGACACAAGCCTTTCCGTCTCGTCGATTGGACTGGTTTCGCTCCAGCGATCGAAATTGTAAATTACCGCAGTCATTGATGCCCCGATGCCTTACGATGATTCTGACGATGGCCCTGGCAGATCACAAGCCCTGGCAGATCATAGCCAAGCCTAGCTTGCGGGTTTCATCGTGAATTCAACGTGATTGCGGCGATCGGAGCGTGCCGGACCGAACCGGACGGCCCTGGGGCAACCGAATTACCGGAAACCGCCGACGGCACCGTTCGCCCTTTCGCGACGCAACCTGCCGGCCGGCCTTAAACCGGGACATGGCGAGCGGGGGTCATCCGCCGCACCGGCCGTCCGCCGGTTTCCCGCGCCGGCTACCGTCCGTCGGATTCAATTGATCGGCTTGAGGGTAAGCTCATCCGGCCGGGCTTTGACGAACCCGAACTTCGCGTAGGCGTCCTGTGCGGCGGGGGTAGCGAGGAAAGCGAGATAATTGTCGGCATTCTCCCTGTGCCGGCCGTTCTCCAATGCCCCCACGGCGTACGACACTTCATCACGCAGGCTGTCGGAAGCAGGCAGCTCGACAGCCTCTACTTGAGCGCCCTGGCGCAGAGCTTGCATCACTTCTGTCTTCCACACGATGCCGACATCGGATTTATCGTCGCGAATACGTTCCGGGGTTTCCCGATGGTGCACGGCGGTAAACCAGTTACGCTCGGTGGTCTGACAGGATGCGCATTCCCGGCCATTCGCAATCTGCGTCCAGATTCCGTGCCGCTCCAGTATCTTGCGCGCATAGAACTGCATGATCCCTTCATTGACCGGATTGGGCAGAGAGGTTCGAACGTCGTTGCGAACGAGGTCGTCGATCCCGGCGATCCGCTTCGGATTGCCCTTGGCCACCATCATCTGCAGTTCATTGTGCATGTAGATCTCATACTTAAGCATCAGACCGGCCGTCTTGAGCCGTTGCAGATGCCCGAGATTGACGGATGCATAGATGTCGGGCCTGCATCGGTACTCCCTGCCGTTGTAACGCCAGCCTCCGCCTTCAATCGCCGACAGGATCAAGCCCGGGGGAAGCGTGATCAGCCCAACCGTCACGCCGGGATAGGCCTTTTGAAAAGCGCCGATCACCTCGTCCATCGCGAAGAACTGATTTCCGGCAACCCAGACAACGAGGTTTGCATCGGACGTCATATGCTCGAGCGCCGCGACGCCCTCCTGAATTGTCCCGTCGGTTCGGTAGAATTTGAGGTCGGTATCCTTGTCGGGCGGGATCACCGCCAATTCCTGCGCCGCCGCAGGTTGTGCCAAAACGGGAGAGTGAAAAGTAAAAGCCGCGATCGCCAGGCCGACGCCCACCACCACTCCGGCTGCCCAACACCGGCACCTCAAAGCCAACGCGGCCGAGGCGGAATTCACTTTTTTCATATCACTCTCCTCGAACTCAGGCGAAAGCTGGCCAAACGTCGGCAGAATGGCCGCCGCCCCGGCGCCGATACCATTCTCTGGGGCCGCACGTCGAACACCGATTGGCAGCCAGACTTGCCGCCACATCGGCATCAGGCGGTCGCAACTCCTCCGAGCTGCGATGTCGTGACAACCGAAAATATCGGATCGTTGCCTAAGCAACTCGCAATACCCGCGCCGATACAGCCGCCCCTGGGCTGGTGCGGCAACCCTGCGGCGCATGGCAGCACGGGGCAATCTCGACAGGCCCCGCCACTACGGGTAGGGTCCGAAAAAACCTTACCGGAGATACGCCGTTGCAGGACAGATTTAAGCTGAAACGCGACTATTATGCCGGCGGCCTGATGATGCTGATCGGCGTCGGAGCCGCGGTCATCGGCACTGGCTACAAGTTCGGCAGCCTCGCCCGGATGGGTCCCGGATTCATGCCGGTCATGCTCGGCATTGTCCTGGCGTTCCTCGGCATCCTGATCGCCGGCACCGCCCTGGCCTCATCTGAGCCTGACGACTCCAGGTTCCTGCCGGACAATCCGCAATGGTTCGGCTGGCTCTGCATTATCGCCGGCCCGATCCTATTCATCATCCTCGGACAATACGCAGGCATGATCCCTGCTGTATTCGCCTGCGTCTTTGTCTGCGCGCTCGGGGACAAGACAGCGACCTACAAATCGTCGGCCATCCTGGCAGCCGGTGTCACGGTATTCGGGGTCCTGCTGTTCCATTACCTGCTCAGCATCCCGTTCCCCTTGTTGCGCGGGGTCAACCTGTGATCTCCACTGCAATTACGGATCTCTATTACGGCTTTGGCGTAGCGCTCGAACCGCATAACCTGATGTACTGCTTCCTTGGCGTGCTGGTCGGCAACCTCGTCGGCGTGCTGCCGGGAATGGGCCCTGTAGCCACGATTTCCATTCTGCTCCCGCTGACCTTCGGGATGCAGCCGGTGCCCGCGATCCTGATGCTCTCCGGCGTCTATTACGGCGCGCAGTATGGCGGCGCCATCTGCTCGATCCTGCTGAACTTGCCCTGTCATCCACCGCACGCGGTGACATGCCTTGACGGGTTTCCACTGACAAAGCAGGGCAAGGGCGGCACGGCGCTCGGCATCACCATCATCGCGGCCTTTGTCGGCGCATCGTTCGGCATCACCGAGATGATTTTCCTTGCGCCGTTCCTCGTCAAGATGGCGCTCGAATTCGGACCGGCCGAAGTATGCTCACTGATGCTGGTGGGATTGCTCGCAGGCTCGACGCTGGCCAAGGGATCGCCGCTCAAGGGGATCGCGATGACGGTTTTCGGCCTTCTGGTCGGCATCGTGGGATCGGATATCGAAACCGGGCAACCCCGCTTCACTTTCGGTATCACTGAGTTGTTCGACGGCGTCGAAATCGTCGCGCTGGCGCTCGGCATGTTCGGCATCGCCGAATTCATGAACAGCATCAACAATACCGAAGCCGTCGATATGAAGTACGCCAAGGTCGGCATCTCCGACATGTTCCCGTCGAAGGCGGACCTCAAGAAATCGTTCTTCCCGATGATCCGCGGCACCTTGCTCGGGAGCCTCTGTGCGCTGATTCCGGGTACCGGGCCGACCATCGCCTCCTTCGTGTCCTACGCCACCGAGAAGAAGATATCGAAAACGCCGGAGCGTTTCGGTCACGGCGCGATCGAGGGCGTCGCATGTCCGGAAGCGTCAACGCACTCCTCCGTGCAGGGCGATTTCATCCCGACCATGAGCCTAGGCATTCCGGGCGACACCGTGATGGCTTTGCTGTTGGGCGCGCTCATCATTCACGGCATCGTTCCGGGCCCGCAACTGATCAGCCAGCACGCCGACATCTTCTGGGGGCTGATCGCAAGCTTCTGGATCGGCAATATCCTGCTGGTCATCCTCAACGTGCCGATGATCGGCCTGTGGGTGAAGCTGCTGAGCATTCCCTACCGCTATCTCTATCCGAGCGCGATGTTCTTCGTCTGCATCGGGGTCTATGCCGCCAACAACGACATGTTCCAGGTCGGCGAGACCCTGTTCATCGGCATCCTCGGCTACATCCTGCTGCGCCTCGACTTCCATCCCGCGCCAATCCTGCTCGGATTTGTGCTGGGACCGCGCTTCGAGGAGAACTTCCGCCGCAGCCTGCTGATCTCTCGGGGCGATCTGACGACCTTTATCGATCGTCCGATCAGTGCGTTCTTTCTCCTCATCAGCGTCGTACTGATCGTGGCGCAGATTTACGTCTGGCTGCGCAAGCCAAAAATCATCGCTGAGGAAAAGGCGATCGAGGCCCAGGTGCCGACGACGCCATATTCAGAACTGGCCGAATAACTGCGGCCCTCGACCCGGGCCTCCGGCGGCCATGCCGGAGGTCCGGGTCTGCGTCATCAGCTGCATTCACGGACGAAATCGCAGGCATAATCGTTGGCGCAGACATACGCCGGCAACACCACGGGGAATGCGGACCCCAAGTGTTACATTTTGTCGGGTTTGCTCTGCTTGTTCAAAGGCCTTACGCCTTGACTGCTGTCAGGCATCTTGTCCCGGCCCTGATCTCCATTGGCATCGCTGCCTCCTGAGGTGGAGGTGCCGCTTCCGCTTCGGCTCGGTTTCATCGCGTTTCCCGTGGTCGGCGAGGTACCGGGAGTGGCGGAGCTGGCCGCGGGGTCGCCGGTTACCGAGCCACGACCGCTGGGAACTCCGCTTTGTGCGTGTGCGAATGCGCCGAACAGCGTCAGGGCCGTGGCGAGTGCAAGCGTCGTGGATTTCATGGCCGTTCCTTTCGGTAGACCAACGATAATCCCTGTGTGAAAGCGAGGTTCCGCTGTTCAGAAAGCGCGAAGCCGCCATGCCGCACGCAATTACTGTAGTTCAGCTCGCCAACAATTGGCTGTCGTCCAGCGCATCGGACGTTCTTCGGGTGACCGCCTCGGCCGGCGAAACGTCAGTGCGTTGCTTAAAACGAGAAGCGATCTCTTCCTGCGCTTTGTGGTGCCACATCTCGGCTTCGGCCAGCAATCGCCAACTCTCGAGGGGCCGGAACACCGCGTTCTGCCGGCACAAGGATTCCATTGCACGGTAGCGAACGAGGTTACTCATCTCTCGCCTCCAGGCAGCCTGCCCGACATCATTAAAAGCTGATATTGCGATGGTGTCATCAGGATTCTTCGCCGGCAGAATTTTCTGTACAGACTCAGGAAGCAGATCGGTCGTGAGCGTCAGTAACTCAACTGGACGACACCAGTAAGACTGTCTTCCGCAGCGCAGCCTGCAATTAGATACCGAGAACCGGCGCTCCAGCCTTCGGAACTCGGGCGTTGTGTGAACGTTATGACACGTGAGCACCTGAGCTCGCTCACGTAACCGGGCCGCGCGAGAGCGCCATGTCAAGGGCAATGTCAAAAGTAAAAATTTATGCCGTTGCAGTTCTGGCGCTCGTCGTCGCAGCCAGTGCTTACGCGGCTCCGCAGCGCGGCGGTGGTGGTCGCGGCGGAGGAGCCCCGCATGCTGCTGGTGGTGGTGGCCATTTTGGTGGCGGTGGTCATTTTGGCGGTGGCGGGCATTTCGGCGGCGGGCGCGGCGGCGGTAGCCCGCATTTTGGCGGCGGCGGAGGGCACATCGGCCGGTCGGCAATATCGCGGCCCGCGGCGCGCCCCAGTTTCCACGCGCAGCGCTCTTTTGCCGTTCGCGGGGGCTCGAACCGAACTGCCGGCCGCAGCGCTACATTGCGGTCCAATCGAAACGCTTCTTTGGGCCAGAATACCTCGCGCCAGAATAGAAGCACCGCCGTCAATCGCGCCGCGAGCGTAAGGTCGCGCGCCGTTCGCAATGCGTTGAACTCGCGCTCGGTCGCCGGCGCGTTGCGCAACACGACCGCGCTGCGCAATCCAAATACGCGTGCTCAAATTGCTGCAAGCGCCGCCATGGGAGGCTGGCGTCACGACCACGGCGGCAGAGATGGCTGGTGGCGACACCGCAACGGCGGGTACGGCTGGGTCGGCCCGTTGTTTTGGCCATTCGCCTATTACGACATGTACGACTACGCGATGTGGGGATATGGCGGCCCGTTCTGGGACTATGGCTATGATGACATCTACGCCGGCATTTTCTCGCCCTATGGCTACGACGACCTCGCAGGCTATTTGCCGCAAGGCGGCATCGCTCCGCAGGCCCCGGCCCAGCAACCTGCCTCAACATCTCCCGCCGGGCCAAACGACCAATTGGCGCAAATGTGCGGCGAGGACAGCCGCGACATCGCCGGCCTGCCGATAGATCAAATCCAGCAGGCTATCCAGCCGAATGATACCCAACGTGCGGCGCTCGACGACCTCGCGAATGCCTCGGTAAAAGCAGCGCAAGACCTCAGAGCCGCATGCCCAACCCAGATATCGTTGACGGCGCCCGCTCGACTCGCCTCCATGCAAATGCGGATCGAGGCGATGATTGCGGCAGTCGCCATCGTCCAGCCGCCATTGCAGAAATTTTACGACCTGCTGAACGACGAGCAGAAGGCGCGGCTGAATGCGCTCGGCCAGGACGCACGTCAGGGCGAAGCCGGGCGAAGCGCAACCAGCTCGCTCGCCCAAAGCTGCGGCGCCGCGCAAACCGGCGTAATCAGCTGGCCGGCGGCTGAAATCGAAGCGAAAATTCGTCCAACGGATGCCCAACGTAGCAGTCTTGCGGCGCTCCAGGACGCCAGCGCAAAAGCGGCGGAACTGCTCAAGAACTCGTGCCAGGCGGAGGAAGCGATCACGCCGCCGGCCCGTCTCGAGGCGGTCGGCAAACGATTGAATATTCTGCTGCAAGCGGTGAAGACCGTTCGTGCCGCACTGGACGATTTCTACGGCAAGCTGAGTGACGAGCAGAAGGCTCAGTTTGAGGCGATTGGACTGCGCCACGCCGCAACCACCGCTGGTCAGCCAGCCGTTACACGAACGCATATTCATCGCCACCATGCCAGCATCGGCGGATTGATCCGGCGCTTCATTTGGCTTGCGCGATGAAGTGAGATTATTGCCTGTCCGAGACCGTCCGTGTCGCGATTCGAAAAGCTCGCAGGCCACTGACCGTGGACAGTTCGGCGCTTCTCGCGTCGGTCGGGATGTTCGGCCCCCACGCAAGAGACCGCGGTGAGGTTCGATGAGGCGTGGGACGCGCCGGCTGGGACAGCGTTTACACACGCCCGGGATGCTCTATACATTCGCTCCAAGAACAATCAGCCGGTCAGCGGGAGTTGAAGCATTGGCGTTACCGAAACATGTGTTGCCGACCACCGTCGTTGGAAGTTACCCGCAGCCCGATTGGCTGGTCGACCGCCAGATGCTGTCAAAATCCGTCCCACGGACCCGCATGACGCAGATGTGGCGGATTCCGGACGCCTACCTCGAGCAGGCGCAGGACGATGCCACGATCGTTGCTATCAGAGACATGGAGCGCGCCGGCATCGACATCGTCACCGATGGCGAGATCAGGCGGGAGAGCTACTCCAACCGCTTTGCGACGGCGCTGGAAGGCATCGACACCGAAAACCCGGCCATCATCACCTCTCGCTCCGGCCAGGCCACCCCGGTCCCCCGCGTTGTCGGGCAAATCCGTCGCAACGGCGCAGTCGAGTTGAGGGATATGGAATTCCTTCGCCGCAACACCGACCGCGCTGCGAAAATCACCCTGCCCGGCCCGTTCACGATGAGCCAGCAGGCCAAGAACGAATTCTACAAGGACGACGAAGAGTTCGCCATGGCAATGGCGGCGGCGGTCAATGCCGAAGCGCTGGAGCTGCAGAAAGCCGGCGCCGACGTCATCCAGCTCGACGAGCCGTGGGTGCGAAACGACCCGACAGCCGCCAAGCGCTACGCCGTGAAAGCGATCAACCGCGCGCTGCAAGGCCTTACCGTACCGACCGTCGTTCACGTCTGTTTCGGGTACGCCGCCGTCGTTCCCGGCGATACCAAGCCGTCAGGCTATTCGTTTCTGGCCGAACTCGACGATTCCATCGCCGAGCAAATCTCGATCGAGGCTGCGCAGCCCAAACTCGATCTCGGCGTGCTATCGGATCTGTCGTCCAAGAAAATCCTGCTCGGCGTGATCGACCTCGGTAATCCCGAAATCGAGACCGCTGATGTCATCGCCGATCGGATCCGCGCCGGACTCAAATACGTCTCCGCCGATCGGCTGATCCCGGCGCCGGATTGCGGCATGAAATACATGCCGCGCCACGTGGCGTTCGGCAAGCTCAAGGCGATGAGCGACGCCGCAGCCACGGTGCGCAAGGAAGTCAGTTAGGAATTCGCCGGTTGCAAGCCGGCGGCGGGAATTTCTTGCGCCATCGCATCACGGCCGGCGCGTGTGCCGGTCTGCCAGACCGCAGCCCGCCGCTCGACCAGCCTGATCAGCAGGTTGAACGCGACCGCCAGCGCCAGAACCAGCAGCACACCCGCAAACACATGCGCGCTTTCCAGAATGGTGCGGTAACGGGAAATCAGATACCCGATCCCCGCCGACGAGATCAGCATTTCCGACACGACCACGCCGACGATGACCAGGGCGCCTCCCACCCGCAAGCCTGACAGCACGGTGGGAATCGCGGCCGGAATGATCACGCGCGTGACGCGTTGGCTCAGCGTCGCACCCATGCTGCGGGCGGCGAGCAGGAGTTGCGGGTCGATGGTTTGAATGCCGGCAGCGGTCGCCAGCATGGTCGGCAGGAAACCGTAGATCGAAGCGAACGCAATCTTGGACTCCGAGCCGATCCCGAGCCAAACCGTGAAGACCGGATAGAGGATCACGAGCGGGATCGCATAAAGGCTCGAGACCATCGGCATGATCAGCAGGCGCGGTCGCGGCAGGCTGCCGACGATCGCGCCGGCGAGAATTCCGCCCCCACATGCGAACACCATGGCGACGGCGATCTCGTACAGCGTCACCAGCAGTGCCTGCCCGTATTCCGCGGCATCATTCCAGCCCGCGGCCAAGGTCGAGGACAGCGACGGCAGAAACAGTTCGGGAATGACACCGAGGCGTGGCAGCACTTCCCACAACACGACCAGCGTAATGATGATGAGGCGGCGCAGCGTTGTCGACGACATCGTCTTGCCTCACGCCGATTTGCGGATATGGCGCCAGATACGGTCGCGCAGGCTTCCGAAGGTATCGCCGCTCAGCATTTCGAACGTGCGCGGCCTTGGCAGCGCCACTTCGAGCCGGTCCACAATGCGGCCGGGACGCGCCGACATCACGACAACTTCATCCGCGAGATAGACCGCTTCGGTCAGGCTGTGTGTCACGAAGACGATCGTCTTGCCGGTCGCAGCCCAGATTCGCAGCAATTCATCGCCCATGGTCATTCGGGTTTGCTCGTCGAGGGCCGCAAACGGCTCATCCATCAGGAGCACCGGCGGGTCCTGAACCAGACCGCGCGCAATCGAGACCCGCTGCTTCATGCCCCCGGACAATTCATGCGGATGCCGCGTCCCGAAGCCATCCAGCCCCACCAGCTGCAGCGCTTCCTGCGCCTTGGCCCGCCGCTCCTTCCTTGCGACGCCTCGCAGCGTCAGCGGGAATTCGACATTCTCTTCCGCAGTGAGCCAAGGAAACAGGCTGGGCTCCTGGAACACCACGCCCACCCGGTTCGGATCGGGAACATCGATCGGCGCGCCGCTGATCAGGATGGTTCCCGACGTCGGTCGCCGCAGCCCAGCCATCATCATCAACAGCGACGATTTTCCGCAGCCGGAGGGGCCGACCAGCACGACAAACCGCCCCGGCTTCACCTCGAACGAGACGTCGGACAACGCCACGACGTCCTGGCCGGAGGTCCGATAGGTGTGACCGACGCCGTCGACCTGAATCGCGCCGGCGCGTGAAACCAGCTTGAGCGGGGTTATGTTCGCCAATGGCTGCATCGCGTTTCCACCCATCGGACGAGTTCGTTGAATGTCATGGCAATGATGGCGATCATCAAGACTCCGGCCAGCAATTGCTTCATCTGGAAATTTTCTCCCCAGGTCGCGATCTGATGGCCGATACCGTCGCGCGAGGCATACATCTCCGCAAGGATCACGCCGGTCAAGTTGAAGATCATCGAAATCCGCAACGCCTCGAGCAGCACCGGAAGCATGCTCGGCAGATAGACGCGAAACGCCGTCTGCACGGCGGTGGCGCCGTAGGAGCGGGCCACCGTCAAATGTTCGATCTTCACGGATTCGACCGCCGTCGTCGTCGACATGATGACGATAAAGATCGTGGAGAAGAAGCCGAAGCCGACCTTTTCCGAGAAGCCGACCCCGAACACCAGAATGAACATCGGTAGGAAGATCGACTTTGGAATGCTGAAGGCGAAAAACAGCAGCGGTTTCATCACTTCGGAGAAATAACGATTCTCCGCGATCAGAAAGCCGATCAGGGTGCCGACGGGAACCGCCAGAACAAAGGCCGTCAACACTTCGCTCGCCGTCACCACAAGATCGTTGCGCACGCTGGCGCGCTGCAGCAGTTCGCCCAGCATGGCAAGGCTATCGGATGCCGAGGGAAGCAAACGGGGGCTGACGGCTCCCGTTCGCGACAGCACTTCCCACACTGCAAACACCGCCAGCACGACAGCGAGGCGCGCTGCCTTTATACCAAGCGTGCCGGTCATCGCGTTCGCCTCAGGGTTTGGTGGCCACCGGTTTGAACTGGGTCGAGATGATCTCGGATGCCGGCGCCAGATCCTTCATGCCGCCAAGCTTGGCCATATCGAGCGAAAGCTGAAGCGCGCCCGTAACATTGGGCGCGCTCATGTCGCCATTGGTCTCAAGCTGCAGGATCGTATTCTCGTATTCCGCGGCAGCGATATCGGCCGGCATTTCGTACAGATCGGCGATCAGCTTGATCGCCGCTTCGCGGTTGTTGCGCATGAACATCACCCCGCCATAGAGCGCGTTGAGCGCCTTCTGCAGCACTTCAGGCTTTTCCTGCGCGAATTTGTCGGTGGCGATCCAGCCCGAAGTCAGGTTCGGCGGAACGTCCTTGGCGTAATCGAGGATGGTCTTGGCTTCACCCGACTTGGCGATCTGAAAACTCAACGGCGAATAAACCACCGCGGCGTCAATGTTGCCGGCGAGCAGATTGGGCACCAGCCCGCCGCCACCGACCGGCACGCGGGTGAAATCGATCTTCTTGTCCTGAACCGTCCACAGCGCCAGCAGATCCGATCCCGAACCTGCCGATGTGATGCCGACCTTCTTGCCGTTCAAATCCTTGACGCCGAGTGGCGACTTCGCCAGCACCATCAACTGCCAGCCGAAATTGCCCATCGCTCCGTTGGCAACGACCTTCGACATCACGCCCTTCTTGCGGCCGGCGGCCGGCAGCGACGGTGCGTCGAGGATGAGATCGGCTGCACCCGCGGCCATCGCCTCAAATGTCTCCGCTCCACCGCGATAGATCGTCAACTCGGCCGTGATGCCCTCTTTTTCGAACAGCTTCTGGGACTTTGCCGCCTCGGCCACCGTCGTCGGCCAATAGGTTTTGGTCGGCAATCCAATGCGGATGGTCTCCGCATGGGATACCGCCGGCGCCGCGAGCAGCGTCACGGCGGCGAGCGTCGCCAGGACATGGCGGCGGATGGTGGTCATGATTGCGTTTCCCCTGTCTGTTTATGGTGCCTCGGAGTCTTGATGCTCCTGACCCGATTGCTTCCTTCAGTCGATTGAACCCATCATTGCTCGCGGACGGCTGGAATACAACCAACCGAAGGGTTGGAAACTCGTCCCAAGCCCTATCCGTTTTCCAGTTCCTTGAACGCCTCGCGCGCAATGCGGAAGCTGTCAATACCCGCGGGAACGCCGGCGTAGACGGCGACCTGAAGAAATATCTCCTTGATCTCATCCTTGGTCAGGCCATTTTTCAGCGCCGCCTTGACGTGCAGCTTCAATTCGTGCGGGCGGTTGAGCACGCTGATCATCGCCAGATTGACGATGCTGCGGGTACGGCGATCGACGCCAGGCCGGGTCCACAACGCACCCCAGCAGAACTCGGTCGACCATTCGGCCATCGTGCGCGTGAACTCGTCAGCGCCGGCGATCGATTTGTTGACGTAGTCCTCGCCAAGCACCTCTTTGCGGACCTTGAGTCCCTTTTCAAATAGTTCGGTCATGGTTTCCCTTGCCTCTTTTCTGGTACGGGACGGAATCGTCTGCGCACTCTTAAACATTGTTTGTCTTCAAATCCTAGTGCGACGGGTCATCACCTGTCGACCTCCAATCTTGCAGGCGGTCCGGCGCATGGACGGGGCCGAAAGCCCTGTCGCGGCGGCGTGCTCCTGACCAATTTCCGCCGCTGGTGGCCCTGCCCGGTCTCGCCGAATTGTTGGATTAGTCCATTCCGCTGCAGTATAATATGCCGCAATCCGCATCCGGGACCGTATCCATGCAGCAGCAATTCGACCGCGCCGCCGAGGACCTTGGCAACTCGATCCATTTCGAACACGTCAACGTCCAGGTGCCCGACCAGCGCCTGGCGTCGCTATTTTATGTCGCCGGGCTCGGGCTCACCCGCGATCCCTATTTAATGGTGTCCGACAGCAATATGTGGGTCAATGTCGGCCGAAGCCAGTTTCACCTGCCGAGCGGCCAAGCGCAGGTGCTGCGCGGCCATACCGGAATCGTGATTTCCGGCCGTGAAGCGCTGCTCGGCCGGCTTGCCTCCGTCGCCAGGAAGCTTGACGGTACTGCGTTCACGTTCAAGGAGAATAACGACTACGTCGAGGCGACGTGCCCGTGGGGCAACCGCGTGCGCTGCTATGAGCCGGACGCGGCGCGCTTCGGGCGCATCACGCTCGGCATCCCCTATGTTGAGTTCGACGTGCCGATGGGCACCACGCAAGCCATTTGCGACTTCTATCCAAAGATCATGGGGATGCCCGCCGAACTCAAAAACGGCGATGGCAAGCTCGCACGCGTGAAGATGGGCAAGGACCAGTATCTGCAATTTCGCGAGACCGACCGGCCGCAGCCGGAATATGACGGCCACCATGTGCAGATGTACATCACGAATTTCTCCGGTCCCTATCGACAGTTGTCGGAGCGCGGCCTGATCTATAGCGAAGACAACCAATACCAATACCGTTTTCGCGATATCGTCGATCTCGAGAGCGGCAAGCCATTGTTCACCATCGAGCACGAAGTGCGCAGCGCCACGCACCCGATGTATTTGCGGCCGATGGTCAACCGCAATCCGGCACAGACCAACAGTAATTACGCATCCGGCCACGACCAATGGCTGTGGGCGATGGAGCCGGACGAGTACGACCGGCGATAACGCGCGTCAGCTTTTCATCGCCGCGCCGGTCTGCCGGATCGTCAACCAGCCTATGATGCCGCCAAGTGCGGCGCATGACGCTGCAACCAGCATCACCGTGCGCAAAGCGCGCTCGAATGCCGAAGTTGCGGCGCCAGTGACGCCGGCCTGTCCGGCCAGAACCGCGTTCAATACCTCGTTGGCGTGCGCCGGCGCCATGTCCGCCAGATGATGTGAGAAGCTGGCGAATAAAACAGCACCGAGCGCCGCCACGGCCAGCAGCCCCGCCACTCGCGCAACGGCGTTGTTGACGCCTGAGGCTATGCCGGCGTGGGCCTCGCCAACCGAGGCCATCACGGTCGACGTCAGCGGTGAAACGGTCATCATCATCCCGACCGCGAGCGTGCAAATCGGGGGAAACACGCTGCTCCAATAAGGCCCGCCCCAATCGGCGAAGGAGAGCCATAACAATCCGGCGGCAGTG
This sequence comes from Bradyrhizobium canariense, assembly GCF_900105125.1. Classification (NCBI taxonomy): domain Bacteria; kingdom Pseudomonadati; phylum Pseudomonadota; class Alphaproteobacteria; order Hyphomicrobiales; family Nitrobacteraceae; genus Bradyrhizobium; species Bradyrhizobium canariense. The sequence continues at coordinate 2,948,760 of NZ_LT629750.1, forward strand.
ATGATCGGCCCTGCCGTCAGCGACATCCGCGGACCGAAACGGTCGGACAGAGCGCCTGAGGACGACGAGCCAAACCCCATGATCAGCGCATACGGCAAGAACGTCGCGCCGGCCTGGGTTGCGGAATAGCCACCCAGCCGGATCAGGCCGAAGGGCAGAAAATACAGCACGCCGCCAAGCGCGAAATAAACCAGCAGCGTCAGCGCATTGGTTCCGGAAAAATCGCGCGAGCGATAGAGCGACAGCGGCATCATCGCGTGTTCGGGCGAATACGCTTCGATGGCGAGGAACGCCAGTAGAAAGGCTGCGCCCAACCCCAGCGCGCCGAGCACGAAGACGTCGCGGAATCCCGACGCCGGAATGGCGCCAAGCCCCCAGGTAATTGCCGCAAGACCGATCGCGACTGCGGCGGCGCCTTTCCAGTCCAGCCGCTTCGCCTGGGGATCGTGGCTCTCGCAGGCAAACAGGATCGCAAGACCGGCCGCGGCAATCGCGAGCGGCACATTGATCAGGAAAATTGCCCGCCACGACACATGATCGACCAGCCAGCCGCCGAGCACCGGCCCGGCCGCGGCTGTCAGTGCACCGACGCCTGCCCATACACCGATCGCGTGGCTGCGCTCATGCTCGTCGAACGTCGCGCCGAGCATGGCGAGACTGGCCGGCGTCAGCAATGCCGCGCCAAGACCTTGCACCGCACGGCTGGCGACCAGCACGTCGATGTCAGGTGAGAGGCCGCAGGCAATCGAGGCCATCGTAAACAGCGCAACACCGACCAGAAAGATCCGGCGGCGGCCGTAAAGATCGGCGGCGGAGCCTCCGACCAGGACCAGCGCGCCCAATAGCAACAAATAGCCGTTGACGATCCATTGCGTGGATATTGCATCGGCGCGCAGTGCCTGCTGGATCGCAGGGAGCGCGATGTTCACGACCGAACCGTCGATGAATGCCATGCTCGATCCAAGGATCGTCGCCGCCAGCGTCAGCCGCTTGCGCCGTTGCGACAAGGCGACCGGGAATACGGGCGTGGCGCGGATGACGCCGGCGTCGCAGGGTGACCTTGAAACACCGAGCATCAGACCCTCGCCATCAACGCTGCCGCCGCATGCTCCGCGATTCTATCGGCAGGCTGTCGAGGGCGCCATAGCGCTCATCCGGCCTGCCGGATCTGGTGAAGAACAGGCGCGATATATTGCCGGAACTGGGCCGGATTCTCGCTCATCGGAAAATGACCGAGCTTCTCCATGATCGTGACCTGCGCGCCGGGAATGCTTCGCGCCGTGCGCAGCGTATCCTCGGGTGTGCAGGAGAAGTCGTATTCACCTGTCAGCAGATAAAGCGGACATGTCGCGGTATCGATCTTTTCGACCCGTCCGCGCAGATCGCCGTCCACCCGGTAAAAATGCAGGTCGCCTTTAAAGACCCCCGGCCCGCCCTGCATGTAACTCCAAAGCGTTTCCCGGCGCGCGCTTTGCGGGCTCTGCGGCGCGATCAGCCCGGACACCAGCGCGGCACAGACTTCGCCGCCATGAACGTCGGGCCTGTTGAGCCAGTTGGTATCGTACCATGGCTGCTGAAAGTCGGCCGCTTCAAGCCCGATCAGCGCGCGAAACTCGCGGGCGTGATCAATCGCCAGATTGAGCACGATGCGGCCGCCGATCGAGCATCCCATCACCACCGGTCGCTGCAGCGAAAGCGCTGCGCAAAACGCCCGGATGCTCTGCGTATAGCTCGCCGTCGTCAGCAGGTACTCGTCCGTTGCTTCATCAGGCGGATTCGATTTGCCATGCCAGGGCATATCGAACGCGATAATCCTGTAATACTGCGTCAACTCGGCATCGCAGAGCAGATACCGCCACTGCCTGGTGTCGGAGCCGGCGGTGTGCAGGCAGACCAGCGGGATGCCCGAGCCGTTTTCCTCGAAATAGACACGATGCATCACGCCGTTGATGTCGACCTGCACGTATCGGCCGGTGATCGGTTCTATCTGTCCATTCATGCTGACATCTCCGCCGGCACGGAACGCGGCAACGCCAGCAGATCCTTGAAGTACTGCAAATGCGTCATGAACGGATGCAGCTCGCCGGCCAGATGCGCCTCGCCGCGCTTGGTCAGCGCCAGCAGATCGTGCCATCCGGGCCTGGGTTCAGGCCGCCAATACTCGATCCATGCCTGAGGTGACGCCGTATAGCTGAAGCGCCAGGACGGCATTATCTTGGGCATTGCGGACATTTCGGCAATACGGCCCTGGCGAATTGAAACCAGCAACGGCTGACCGATCGGGCCCAGCAGGCAATCGACGTTCAACCATCGTCCGGCGCGAAGCAGTTCACGATCGGCGTCGAGCAGCTTCGGCAAGGTCTCAAACGTGCTGACGACCCGCATGTCGGCAGCACCCGACACCGTTTCCTGATCTGAGACTGCAGCACCAGTCATAATGCATCTCCCGGTCTTGAGCGCCTTCCTGATCGGTGCAAGAGCGCTCCACTGGCAGAGACTACTGCGAAGCGGAACGCTCGCGCGGACCGGATACTTTGCTCCGCAAAGCCCTCACTGTGTCGGCGTCAACGGCTGAAGCTGCATTGCCCCAGCTGTTGCGAATGTAGGTGACGACAGCGGCGACCTGGCTGTCGTCGAGGCGATAGCCGAGCGAAGGCATCGCAGGCGATGTCGGGAACGCATCGGTCCCTGCGCCCCTGACGCCGGTCAGGATAATCCGCACCAAAGTGGTGGGATCGTCCTGCCTGACGATGGCGTCCCCGGCAAGACGAGGAAAGATGTGCTCAATCCCGGCGCCGATGCGGGTATGGCAGGCCGAACAGGTATCGACAAAGATGGCCTCACCGACCTGCATGCGGGGATCCGACGCGGGGATCGGCGCTGGCGCCGGCGCGCCCGCGGCTCCCCGCTCCTTCAGGTAAACCGCAATCGCCTTGAGATCAGCATCCGGCATCTTCGAAGTCGAATATTCGACGACCTCCTTCATCGGACCGCTGGCAATCGTGGTCCGCGTCTGACCGGTCTTGAGATACTGAACGACCTCTTCAACTGACCATTTGCCGAGGCCCGACGGCTCATCATTGGTGATATTCGGCGCCGTCCAGTTGTCGATCCGGTTGCCCTGCAGGAACTGGTCGGCCTTGTTCGCCCCAAATGCGTTCAGTGGTGTATGGCAGGCGCCGCAATGGCCCAGCCCCTCCACCAAATAGGCGCCGCGATTGAACTCTTCAGAACGTTGGGGATCGGGCACGAAGCGGCCCGGCTTGAAGAACAGCGCATTCCACCCCATCATCGCAGTGCGAATGCTGAACGGAAACGGCAGCGTATTGCGGTTGACGATGTTCGAGACCGGCGTAAGCGTCCGCAGATAATCGTAGATCGCGTCAGTGTCCTGACGTGTCACCTTCGTATAATAGGGATAAGGAAACGCCGGATAGAGATAGCCGCCATCGGGCCTTCGCCCTTGATGGATTGCACGCGCAAAATCGTTCCTGGACCAGTGGCCGATGCCCGTTGCATCATCAGGCGTAATATTCGGCGTCACGATCGCGCCGAACGGCGTCGCCAGCGCAAGGCCGCCGGCGAATGGCTGCCCGCCAGGCGCGGTGTGACAGGCGATGCAATCACCGGCCGTGGCCAATGCCTTGCCGCGCATGACGCTGACGTAATTGTCCGGGTCCGCCATCGCGCGATCTGCGGCAATCACAGCGACCAGCAAGATCGCGTATCGCCATCTGTTTGCCAGCCGGGCAACGCCGGATGTGGTGCCAGCCGGTGATTTCATAGCTGCACCAGCGGGCCGGGAGATCTGAGATAGCGCTGGATCGCTTCGAGCGACCAATAGGTCAGCGCGCCGACGGTGCCGGTCGGATTGTAGCCTGCGTTTTGCGGAAACGCCGAAGCGCCCATGACGAACACGTTCGACACATCCCAGGACTGAAGATAGCGGTTGAGCACGCTGGTCTTCGGATCGTTGCCAAAAACGGCGCCACCGGTGTTGTGCGTGGTCTGATACGGAACCACCGACCACGGGCCGACCAGTCGATTTAACTGGGTTTGCTTGGCCCCCATCGCCTTGGCGATTTCATCGCAGCGATCGGCCATCCAGTTCGCCATCTTGCGTTCGTTGTCCTGATAGTCGAACGTCATGCGCATCAAGGGCCGGCCGAGCGGATCCTTATAGGTCGGATCGAGGTCGAGATAGTTGTTGCGATAACTCATGACGCTGCCTTGCGCGCCGACGCTGGTGACACGCTGATAGGTTTCGCTGACCGCCTTTTTCCATTTGCTGCCCCATGTCGGCGTGCCGCGCGGCGTCGGGTGATAGAGAATGGGCCGCCCGTTGGTATGGGCAGAGGTGATGGAAGCCCCGCCGACGAAGCCATGCGGGGCGTGATCGAAATTGTCGCTGTTATAGTCGTCCGCCGCGACGCCGAGCGAACCTGCCGCCGCGAACGGATTGAACTTGGCGTCCTCGAAAAATGCCGTTGAACCGGAGCCGGTCTGGTAGGCGTAATTGCGTCCGACGACGCCCTCGTCCTGCGCGGGATCGTAGGGCTTGCCGATTCCCGACAGCAGCAGCAGGCGTACGTTGAAGAGCCCGTAGGCGCAGACCAGCACAAGATCTGCCGGCTGCTCCCATTCCTGGCCGTTGAGATCGACATAGGTGACGCCGGTGGCGGTCTTGCCGTCGGCGGACAGGTTGACCTTCATGACTTCGCTGTCGGTCCGCGCCTCGAAAGTCGGCTGGCGAACGAGCGCCGGCAATACGCAGGTTTGCGGCGACGCCTTGGAATAATTGGCACAGCCGAAACGCTCACAGAAGCCGCAATAGGTGCAGGGCGCCATGCTGCATCCATACGGATTGGTATAAGCGGCAGAAATATTGGCGGATGGACGGGGAAAGGGATGCAGGCCGAGACCGCTTGCCGCCTTGGTGAATAATTCCTGGGCGTAGCCTTGTTTCATCGGCGGCGTCGGATAATCCCTGTCGCGCGCGCCTTCGAAAGGATTGCCCCCCGGCTGGATCTGGCCCTTGATGTTGCCGGCCTTGCCGGAGATGCCCGCAAGATACTCGAACTTGTCGTAATAGGGTTCGAGCTCATCATAGCTGACCGGCCAGTCCTGAATGTGGTTTCCTTCCGGAAAAATTGCTTCGCCGTAGCGCTCGATCATGTGGCTGCGAATGCGAAAGTCGTTGGGCAGAAAACGCCAGGTCTGACCGTTCCAGTGCACTCCCGCGCCGCCGACGCCATTGCCCGGCAGGAAGCTGCCCCATTTGCGGATCGGCAACGCCGTCTGCGAAGGATTGTTTCGCATCGTGAGCGTTTCCTGCTTTGGGCGCAGGAAAACGTCGTGGCGCACGGCATAACGCAATTCGTCCGGCGCCGTGCCGATATTGAAGTCGGTTGCGGTATCGCGCCACGGGCCGCGCTCGATCGCGACGACTTCCAAACCCGTGCGCGAGAGTTCATAGGCCAGGATCGATCCGGTCCAGCCGAGGCCGACGATCACGACATCCTTGCGTGGCAGACGGCGCGCCATCAGTGCTCTCCCCACGCTGGGCGGCCTTGCATGGCGACCGGAGGCAACTGGTAAGTCTGATTAGGCTTCTCCATGACGTCGCGATAATCGTAGCGAACGCCGGGGAAACCGATCAGCTTCCATCCCGCCATGTCGCGATTGCCGCCATAAATGGGATCGGCGAAGAAGCCTTCCAGCGTATTGCTGTGGATTGCCGAGAACAGCATCTTGCTGCTGAAATTCGGCAGTACCACCTCGCCCTTTTCCATGGCGGTCAGCAGCCTTTCCTGCTCATCAACAGTGAGCTGAACGAAGCCGCGACCGCCGAAGCTTGTCTTGCAATAGGCCTCCAGCGCCGCGAGCCCCAGACGGTATTGTTGTCGCGGGACCAGCGGTGACTGCAAACCCTGGGTCGGCAACGGCGATGCGGAAAATGGTCCCTGCATGTAGAGCCAGTCATGCCCACCATAGGGCCCCGTCAACTGGCGGTCGATAAAGGTCGTGACGCCCGCATCCTTCGCACCTGGCCCGAGATCGTCAGTTGGAATCAGGCGATCGACAACGGCATCGACGATGGCAGCTTCCTCGGATGTAAAAAAGAGATAGCCGCCGGGCTTTACCGGCACCACAGGATAGGCCTCGTTGGGATCCCACGGCAAAACCTTGGTCACCACGCGGGCACTGGCGCCGCCGGTTGTGATGAGGAGAGCCGCGCTTGCCAGCAAGCTTCGGCGCGTAATGTGGCGGGGATGCCGGGTGGCCGCGGACGTCAGAGGTTTTCCGTCTGGCGAATGAGAGCCCAGATGCGCCATCGAATTCCTCCCCCGCCTTTATGTCGGCTTCTATTGCCCGATTCTCCGCAATCTGTACCTTTCTTGTACGCATGTCAGGGATGAAAATCGAAGGATCGATCTTTTTGCGGCGTCCTTGCGGTGCTCACCATTCGGAAGATGATATCCGGAAGGGCCGCGAACGGACACCGCGCAACGGCCTGCGGGACTACACGACAAAGCGCCGCTCTGCGCGACATGATTCCCGCCGGCAGCGGCCCGGTCAGAAGACCAGCAAAATACCCGAGACCAGGAGGATGGCCAGGATGATGCGCCGGAACGTCATCTCGTTGACGTTGCGGAACGCGATGATGCCGAGTGCCGATCCGGCCAAGAGCGCCGGGACACTGAGGGCGAAGTTGACCAAGACCGTGCGCGACAGATCGTGCCGAAACAGCATCAGGGCAAGCGCGGATATCTGCATCACGGCAATGAAGGGCTGAACCAGACCACGCTGCTGGTTCTTCGACACGCCGTGCATGTCGCACCAGATGGTCGGAAGCGCACCCGGCATCGCAGTTAAGCCTCCAATGAGGCCGCCACCAAAGCCGACGAGCGCATTGCCGCTTCGCTTCATCTGTTGCTGGTCGGCGAGGCTTGGCCTGGACAGCATGTATCCGGCGTAAGTGGCGACAGCCAGACCGAATCCCTCCCGGAACGTGTGAGCATCGGTATTGTCCAGCAACCACACCGCAACGGGAATACCCAGCAGTCCGCCAAATATCAGAATCGAGCTTTCCTTCCAGCGAATGTTCTTCCGCAAAGCCCACAGATTTGCGGCCTGAACGCCGATGCTGCACGCCATCATCAATGGAATGGCTTCCAGCGGTTGCAGAACATGCAGCAGAATAGCACCAGCCACCGCCGAAAAGGCGAAGCCCGCGAGACTCGAAACAAAGGCGCCGAAGAACACAGCTACGCTGAGCAGGAGAAACGACCCGATGCCGATCATGAGCAATATCTTCCGATAAAAAATATCTTCCGATAAATGATGCTAGTCGTACAAAGACGGCCCCGCCTCTTGCGGCTGCGACATCGTCGCTCCCGCCACCGGAGCCTGTTGCAGGATCGTGCCTGCAAGGACATGAAGAATTAAAAATGAAATGATGATGGCCGCGATCAGCATGTTCTCGCTCGGTACGGACAGCGGCTGAGACAATTTGACCCGAGATATTTTTTCATTCGCCAGCACTTTTCCGACCTCCGATTCCCGAATTCAAATCGTGAGCATCGCTCTGATGGCTGGCGATCAGATGTTGATTTTGCCGGAGAATACGTCGCGCCTGAAGGCGACGCGAGTGCTGCAGCGCTGCGACGAATAAAGCAAAAATACTCCTTCGCTTGGCCTGTTGATCGCGAAAGGCGGAGGCGAGAAAAGCAGCTCCGTCCGCTCGATATGAGGCATGTATCATCGGAAAAAACTCCGCAGTTCGCTGTTGCAATGCGCGGGACAATGACCTGAGCCATCCGGTGCGGCTGTGAACTGCGTCACACCTCAAGAAATGTTTATCCGGAAATCACGCATCGCTTTGCTGGATGCCTATAGTTTGAACACTGTCATGTTCCCGCAACACATGATCCGGTGACGGTTATTGACATACGTCGAAAAAAAACGACTGCCGCAGGTGCGCCAACGGCACCATCAGAGCAGCTTGCGCTGGAGCCAAGAGATAGGGTTTTCGTTGACACGGACCGCGATCTGCATTCGTAATCCGCGGGTATTGTTATCAACTGCTTTGCACCGCGGCTTTGCCCGGAGGATCCCATGACCAACTTCAATCGACGTGACGCATTGAAGGTGTCTGCAAGCTTTGCGCTGGCGGCTGCAGCCGGCGGCTTTTCCTGCGTCGAGATGGCCAAAGCTGGCCCCATCGAGGTGCCGACCATCGACAAGCTCAGCGTCCGCGTTCTGGTCGATAGCGCCAGCGACATCTTCTTCCGGCCGCAGACCGCGAACGGCGTGACTACCGAGCCCGGCCGTTCCGCGGATTCGCTGCGCCCGCTGCATAGCGAATGGGGATTATCGTTGTTGCTGGAGCCGCAGCGCGGCGACCAAAAGCGTACCTTCCTGCTGGACTATGGTTGGACGCCCGAGGCGATCAACGGCAACATGGACTTGCTGAAGGTCGACGCGTCAAAAATCGACACCCTCATCCTGAGCCATGGCCATTTCGATCATTGGGGCGGCCTGTTCGGATTCCTCGACAAGCACCGCAGGGATCTGCCCGCCGATATTACGATGTATGCGGGCGGAGAGGATAATTTCTGCCAGCGCTATGCCGGGAAGAACGCGCTCGGCGAATTGAGCGACTTCGGCATGCTCGACCGCCGCGATATCGCCAAGCACGATGTCAAGCTCGTGCTGTGCGAAACACCGGTCGTGATCGGCGGTCAGGCGTTCACGACAGGCAAGATCAAACGCAACAGCATCGAAAAGGTGCTGCCGAATACCCTGGTAGAGTTCAAGCAAAAGGACGGCGCCGGATGCAACGCGAGCCACTATCTGCCGGCCGAAATGGAAGGCAAGATCGTGCCCGATGAGCACATCCACGAGCACGCGACGTGCTTCAACCTGAAGGACAAGGGTCTCATCGTCATCAGTTCCTGCGGCCATGTCGGTATCGTCAATTCCGTGCGCCAGGCGATGGAAGTGTCTGGCGTCGAGAAGATCCACGCCATCATGGGCGGCTTCCACCTCGGGCCTGCTCCGGCGGATTACCTCACCCAGGTCGTGAGCGAGATCGGCAAGTTGAACCCCGACGTCCTCATTCCCATGCACTGCAGCGGCCTGAACTTCACCAGGGAAGCCCAGCAGCAAATGCCGGGCAAAGTCCTGACCACAACCACCGGCAGCCGCATCACCTTCGGTATCTGATCCGGAGCGAGGCCATGACCGGTGCAAGGGCGTGTGCGCTGTTTGTCGCCGCGTTCTTGTTCGGCTGTAGCCTGCTGTTTGGTGGGGGCTCGGCCAGGGCAGCCGAACAGCCGTCGGCCGCCGAGATGATGGATGACCTGATGTACGGCCGTGGGACAGTCGGCGGCCCGTTCACGCTGACCGACCAGAACGGCAAGCCACGCAGCGACAGCGATTTTCGCGGCAAACTGATGATCGTGTATTTCGGCTATACGTCTTGCCCCGACGTCTGCCCCACCGATCTGATGGCTATCACGCAGGCCCTGGACGCCCTGGGGCCGGCCGCCGAAGGCATACAACCTGTTTTTATCACGATCGATCCGGAGCGAGATACCAAAATACTGGCGGAATATCTCTCCGCCTTCCATCGCAGTTTCGTCGGACTAACCGGCTCTCCCGAGGAGATCCGCCGCGTCGCCAACGCCTACAAGGCGTTTTACGTCAAAGTGCAGGACGAGCGCGGCGGAGACTATTCGATCGACCACGCCGGCGTCGTCTACCTGATGGGCCGCGACGGCCAGTACCTCGGCTTCATGCCGCCGCAGACCAATCCCGATCGCTTGACCGAGATTTTGCGTAAAAATCTCGCCAAGTGACGCCTGGACTTAAAATACCGATGATCGCGCAACGCGAGCATCGTTGACGTGGGCGGCCGGGTGGGTGAAAAAAGCACAGCAAGGCGTGAGGGCTCAATAAAACAAATAAGCGCCGACACGCATAAAATCGGGAGGGATAAATAATGTTCGCGAGAAAACTGGCCATATTTGGCGTCACTGCGGCTGGCCTGCTGTGGTCGCCTGCGGCCTTTGCCCAGATATCGGACGACGTGGTCAAGATCGGTGTACTCACCGACATGAACGGGCCCGCCTCCACGCCGACCGGACAGGGTTCGGTCACGGCAGCGCAAATGGCCGTCGACGATTTCGGCGGTAAGGTATTGGGCAAGCCGATTTCGGTGATTGTCGGCGATCATCAGGACAAGCCGGATATCGGGGCCGGTATTGCCCGGCGCTGGTACGACACTGAGCAGGTCGATTTGATCGTGGACGTGCCGGTGTCCGCGGTGGGGCTGGCGGTGCAGGGCATTGCCAACGAAAAGAAGCGGATGTTCATCACGCACTCGACGGGGGCGGCTGACTTCCACGGCAAATTCTGTTCGCCCTACACCATGCAATGGGTGTTCGATACCCGCGCGCTCGCGGTCGGCACCGCGCAGGAAGTGGTGAAACGCGGCGGCGACAGCTGGTTCTTCATCACCGACGATTATGCGTTCGGCCACTCGCTGGAACGCGACGCCTCGAGCGTCATTGTCAAGAATGGCGGCAAGGTGATCGGCTCGGTGAAGCCACCGTTTGCGACCCCCGATCTGTCGTCATTCATTCTTCAGGCCCAGGCTTCCAAGGCCAAGATCATCGGCATCGCCGGTGGACCGCCGAACAACATGAACGAGATCAAGACCGCCGGTGAATTCGGCGTCTTGAAGGGCGGCCAGCAGATGGCCGGCCTGCTCGCGCTGATCACCGACATCCATTCGCTGGGTCTGCAGGCGGCGCAGGGACTGTTGCTGACCACATCGTTCTACTGGGACATGGACGACAAGACGCGCGAATGGTCGAAGCGTTATTTTGCCAAGATGAACCGGATGCCGACCATGTGGCAGGCCGGCGTCTATTCGTCGGTCATGAGCTATCTCAATGCGATCAAGGACTCGGGCACCGACGAGCCGCTCAAGGTGGCGGCGAAGATGCGCGAAAAACCGATCGAGGATTTCTTCTCACGCAACGGCAAGCTTCGCGAGGACGGCCTGATGGTTCACGACCTCGTGCTGGTGCAGGTGAAAAAACCTGAAGAGTCCAAATATCCGTGGGACTATTATCAAATCCTGGCTCATATCCCTGGCGACCAGGCTTTCGGTCCCCCCGACCCCGCCTGCCCGCTCGTGAAGCAATGATGGCATTCACGCGACGTAACCTTGCCGCGGCGCTGGCCGCAACGCTTGTGCTGATGCTCCCGGTATCAGGCAGTGTTGCGGCCGAACGAAATTATTCCTTCGATACCACGCCGGGTAAACTGCCGAAGACGGTTATTCCCGTCCACTACGCGATCGAACTCACACCCGATCTTGAGAAGCTCTCGCTCGCGGGTGTCGAGGTTGTGGACATCGAAGCCCGCGAGCCGACCGCGCGGCTGACCCTCAATGCGGTCAACATGACGCTTGGTGCCGCCACCATCGATGGCGATACGCAGCGCGCGGACATCACGCTCGATGCCGCCGCCGAAAGCGCCACGCTCACCTTCACGCAGCCGATCACGACCGGCACACACCGGCTGCGCATCGCCTTCACGGCGCGGATCAACAGCTTCGGCCGGGGCCTCTTCTTTGTCGATTACCCGACCGACCAGGGCATCAGGCGGATGATCTCAAGCCAGCTCGAGCCGGCCGACGCCAGACGAATCTTCCCGTGCTGGGACGAACCGGCTTTCAAGGCGACGTTCGCCCTGACGGTCACGGTGCCGCGCTCGTTCCTGGCCGTCAGCAACATGCCGGTCGCGCATGAGGAAGCGGTCAACTCCGACCTGAAGCAGGTTACTTTCGCATTGACGCCGAAAATGTCGAGCTACCTGTTCGTGCTCTCGGCCGGCGAACTCGAACGGATCACGGCGCAGGCGGATGGCGTAACGATCGGCGTCGTCACGACCGCGGGCAAAGCCGAAAAGGGACGCTTCGCGCTCGATAACGCGGTCAAATTGCTGGACTATTATAACGATTATTTTGGCGTGAAATATCCACTCCCCAAACTGGACCTGATCGCGGTGCCCGGCGGATTCGGCGGCGCCATGGAGAACTGGGGCGGCATCACCTTCTTTGAGAGCCGGCTATTGTTCGACCCCGCAACGAATGCAAACACTGCGCGGCGCAGTATCTTCAGCGTGCTGGCGCACGAAATGGCGCATCAATGGTTTGGCGATCTCGTCACCATGGGCTGGTGGGACAACCTTTGGCTCAACGAGGGTTTTGCCAGCTGGATGCAGGAGAAGGCAGCCGCACATTTCTATCCGCAATGGCGAACCTGGCTCAACGGCTACGGCCAGAAACAATACGCCATGGCGCTCGATGCACGACGCACCTCGCACCCAATCCAGCAGCCGATCGCCGACCAGAGCGAGGCCACGACCGCCTTCGACGGCATCACCTACAATAAGGGCCAGGCGCTGATACGGATGCTGGAAAGCTATCTCGGCGATCAGGCCTTCCGCGCCGGCATCCGCAACTACATGGCCGCGCACGCCTATGGCAACTCCACCACCGCCGATCTCTGGCAGGCGCTGGAAAGCGCGGCAGGCAAGCCCGTGACCGGCATCGCCGCGTCCTTCACCGAGCAGGACGGCGTGCCGCTGATTATCGCCGAGACCACCTGCAACGGCACCGAACAACGCATGTCGCTGCGGCAGGACCGCTTCATGATCGCCCCCGCTCGATCCACCTCCGCAAATGACGATGCAAAGGTGCTTTCACCGCGGCATTGGCAAATCCCGATCGCAGTCGGGCCGTTGCGCGCGACGCAGCCGGCGGAAATCCTGCTTGATGGGAGCGCCGAAATCGCGGCGGGTTCCTGCGGCGATCCGGTGAAGGTCAATCTCGGCGACGTCGGTTATTACCGGGTCGAGTACGGCCCAAGGAGCCGGGAGGCGCTGGCGAAGTCGCTGACAACGATGACGCCGGAAGATCGTGTCAATTTCCTCGCCGATCAATGGGCGCTGGTGCAAGCCGGCCGTACTGAACTGGCGTCTTATCTCACGCTGACCGAAGGGATCAGCGCCGACGATCACCGCACGGTATGGGACCAGGTGATCGGCACCTTGAGCAGGCTCGATCGTCTCGCCCGCGATCGCAGCGCACGACCGGCGCTGCAAGCTTACGCACGCGCGAGGTTGCGTCCGGTGTTCGACCGGCTCGGCTGGGATGCGACCGGGCCCGACAATGACGACGAGGCCCTGCTGCGCAGCAGCCTGATCCGGGCGCTCGGCGAATTCGGCGACGTCGAAATTATTGCCGAAGCGAAACGGCGCTTCGCCGGCTTCGTGCAAAACCCGCAATCCCTGCCAAGCGCATTGCGCGATACGGTCGCGCAAGTCGTCGGCATCAGCGCCGATCGCGCCAGCTATGACACGCTGATTTCGCTGGCGCGCAAAAGCACCGTGACCAGCGAGCGGCTGCGCTACTATTATGCCGCCGCCAGCGCGCGCGATGCGACCCTTGCTCGCGCCACGCTGGCGCTGACCCTGACCGATGAGCTGCCGAGTACAATCATCAACGGCATTATCAGCGCGGTCGCCTCGTCCGGCGAGCAACCCGATCTGGCCTGGGATTTCGTGCAGCAGAATCTGGATGCGCTCACCGCGCGGCAGGGACCTTCGTTCCGTGACGCCTTCATCCCCGAGGTCATGACCAACTTCAGCGACGAAACCCATGCCATCGAGCTTGCGCACTTTGCCCCGGCGCAGGCAACCTCCGGCGGCCGCGTCATGGTCGCGCGTGCGCTGGAAACGATTGCGATCGCGGACGATCTCAAGACCCGCGCGTTGCCGGCGATCGATGCCTGGACCAAAACGCATAATGGCCGGTGACGTAGAAGCGGCGTGGCTGGACCGAAATTTATCCGGAAGAACGCGGACAAGAAACCTTGATTTGCCGGCTCATCAGGAGGCACCCTCATGCCAACGCTTCACATCAAGCGCGTCTATGAACGCCCTTCTCCGGAGGACGGCGTCAGAATATTGGTGGACCGTCTCTGGCCGCGCGGACTCACGAAGGAAGCGGCAGCGCTCGACTATTGGTGCAAGGACATTGCGCCCTCCCCCGAGCTTCGCAAATGGTTCGATCATCGCGAGGACCGGTTCGACGAGTTCAGGCGCCGGTACCGCCTCGAACTGAAGTCAAATCCTTCTCTTCCGGAATTTCGGAAGCTGGCGAAACCCGGCAAAGCGACGTTGCTGTACGCCGCACACGACGCCAAGGTGAACCATGCGGTCGTGCTGGCCGAATACATCCAGGCCTTGAAAGCCAAAGCCCCGCCGAAGCGCCGGAGCGTTCGAAAATCCTGAAAGTGTGTCTGGCCGTCCATCTGCGCCGTACGAACCGTTACTGATCGGTTTTCGGGTGGCGAAACGTCGTCGCGATGTCCAGATTACACGGCAAGCAATCGGCAATTGTCAGAAGGTCGAAATGCCATGTCACAGAGTGCAACGCAAAAATATGCCCTGTTCGACACCGCGATCGGGCGATGCGGCATCGCATGGAACGATATCGGCGTGCTGGCGGTGCGTCTTCCCTTTGCCAGCGACGATAAAATGCGCGCGCATCTGCGCAACAAGTGCGGCGATCTCGAAGAGGCTGCGCCACCGCCTCATATACGCCTTGCCATCGATGCCATCACGTCCCTGATGAACGGCGAAGCCGTTGACCTCTCCGGTATCGACCTTGATATGGCGCGGGTGCCGGATTTCGACCGCCGCGTTTATGAGATTGCCCGCAGCATCCCGCCCGGATCAACCCTCACCTATGGGGATATTGCGAAACGCCTTGGCGGCCTCGAATTGGCGCGGGATGTCGGTCAGGCCTTGGGGCATAACCCCTTTGCGATCGTTGTGCCCTGCCACCGCGTGCTCGCCGCCGGCGGCAAGCCGGGCGGATTTTCAGCTCCCGGCGGCCGATCGACGAAGTTGCGCATGCTCGCGATCGAGAACGCCTATGTGAACGACACGCCTTCCCTGTTCGACTTTTCGAAACGGCAACGCCCGCGCCAGACCGAGGGAAATCCGAAGCCAAGCCTTGGGAATAGCCGCCGACGGGCGGGATGAACCAAAGGAAAATACCAGATGACTTATTTCTACAAGATGATCGACTCGCCGCTCGGCAGGCTCAAACTGATTGCCAGCGACAAGGGCTTGGCCGCGGTCCTGTGGGAGAACGACGATCCTCGGCGCGTCCGTCTCAGCCCGCTGGAGCCGGATCCGGACAACGGGTTCCTGAAGGAGACCGAGAGGCAGCTGAAGGCCTACTTCAACGGCAAACTGAAGAAATTCACCGTACCCCTGGATTTCAAAGGGACTGATTTCCAGAAAAGTGTCTGGGCAGCGTTGCTCACGATTCCGTTCGGCGAAACGCGCAGCTATGGCGAAATCGCCAAACAGATCGGCAGGCCCGATGCATCGCGGGCGGTCGGCGCGGCGAACGGCAGGAATCCGATCGCGATCATTGCGCCGTGCCATCGCGTCCTCGGCACCAGCGGCAAGCTGACCGGCTTTGCCGCTGGGCTCGAAGCAAAAGATGAGCTGCTGAAGCTGGAGGGCCGCGATCCCCTTCTTGGCCTCGCAGGTCAAGGGCGGCGAAAAGAACAAAACCAATCCAGGTGGATCATACAGTAACGTCGGTACGCCTTGCCTTCGCCACGGCTTGTCCGATATGCGCTTATTGCGGTTGATGTTGGTCGCTTGAAGCCACAACCGGCTCCTCTCCCATCGCGCATTGCCGCCATACGGGGGTTGAGCATGAAGCCGGCCAGCCTCCGCCCAATGCCATGAACAATGCGGCCGTATCGGCGAGACGATTGGCTTCGGCCTGCACGCGCGACAATGACGCCGTCAGATAGGTCTGTTGCGCGTTCAACACGGCGAGCTGGTTGACCTGACCGGCGTCGAGCTGCTTCTGGACAATATCAAGGCTTGCCTTGGCGGT
Source organism: Bradyrhizobium canariense (assembly GCF_900105125.1). Classification (NCBI taxonomy): domain Bacteria; kingdom Pseudomonadati; phylum Pseudomonadota; class Alphaproteobacteria; order Hyphomicrobiales; family Nitrobacteraceae; genus Bradyrhizobium; species Bradyrhizobium canariense. The sequence goes on from NZ_LT629750.1 coordinate 2,964,766, forward strand.
CACTTCCGCCCGCACTGAAGCCTGCGCCGCTCTGGCATCGGTTTGTACCGCGCGCAGTGCATCGGCGACATTCTGGAACGCGGCGATGACGGTTGAGCGATATTGTGCCTCAGCCTGTTCGAGCGCGGCCTCAGCCGCTTTCTGTTTGTTATAGAGCGTGAAGCCATCGAAGATCGGGGCGGTTGTACTCGCGACCAGCGTGTAAAATCCGGTACCGGGCGCAAAACTCTGCGCAATATTGTAGGCCGTAGATCCGCCATTGGCCGATAGCTCGATATTCGGAAGTCTCGCGGCGATAGCCACCCCGACCTGAGCACTCGCCGAATGCATATTGGCTTCTGCCGCCCTGACATCGGGCCGCTGGTTCACGAGCGTGCTCGGCAGGCTGACCGGGAGATTGGCGGGCAATTTGAGATAAGCGAGCTCGAACTTTTGTGCAATTTCGTCGGCCGATAACCGTCCGGCAAGCGCCGTCAGCAAATCGCGCTGTTGTGCAAGTTGTTTCTCGAGCGGCGGCAGCAACTGCTCGGCCTGGGCGAGCGCCGCATCCTGTGCGAGGACATCGGCCTGTGCCACCTGACCGGCATCGAACTGGCGCTTCAGAATACCGAGAAGGTTGCGTTCTATCGCAATGATGCGCTTGGTCGCCTCGAGTTGGCCGCGCAGCGACGCCTCCTGGATCGCCGCGGTCACGACGTTGCTTGTGAGGCTGAGATAGGCGGCTTCGAGCTGAAACAATTGCTGCTCGGTCACCGCATCCAGATTCTGGACGGCTCGCAGGTTGGCGCCCCAGATATCCGGCACGAAAGTCACGGTCAGCTGGTTGGTCACCAGCGTGTATTGGGACTGTGGCCCCGGCGTCGGAATGGGGGGCACCTGGCCCGGATTGGAAATCAGATAATCCGCTGATGTCGAATTACCCGTGAGCTGGGGATAGAACAAGCCGCGCTGCGCCTGCGCATTGAATTGAGCCACCTTGATTGCTGCCTCGGCAGCCTGCAGATTTGGATTGTGGTCGACCGAGTCTTTTATGAGATCGTTGAGCGGCTTGGACTTGAATGCCGCCCACCACCTGGCTGAAATGTCTTCGCCGGTGACGAAATGCTGAGCGGCCACCCGAGGGCCACTTCGCTCCGAGGTCGGCGACTGGAGTTTTCCCGGCACGTAGCCAGCAACGTCAGGCGCGGCGGGCCGGACGAAATTCGGTCCCACGGCACAGCTCGCCGCCGACAATGCGATTGCCACTTGTAGCGCGGCTGGAACAAGATACCGGGTCCGCGCTCTCCTTATTCTGCCGGCCGCTTGCTTCATGGCGCGCTCGCATCATGAGCGGCCGCCGCGCTGGCCTCTTTATCGATCGTGACCGGTTCGGCCTCCCGCGAGAGAAATATCTTGCGCAGCGCAGGCGCCACGAGAAGCAGCAGCACCGGCCCAATGAACATGCCACCGACAACGACCGTCGCCAAAGGCCGTTGCACCTGGCTGCCGATGCCGTGTGAGATCGCGGCGGGAAACAGGCCGACGCCGGCGGACAATGCCGTCATCAGCATCGGCCGCATTCGCTGCTCGGCACCGCGGAAAACCGCCTCGCCGACATCGAGACCGGACGCGCGAAGCTCACGGAAATAGGTGATGTTGAGTATTCCGTCCATCACCGCAACGCCGAACAACGAGATGAAACCGATGGCGGCGGACACGCTGAAATCGAGGCCCGCAAGATACAGTGCGATCAGACCGCCGCCGATCGCGAACGGGATTCCGGCAACGGCCAGCAGACTGTCGCGCAGCGAATTGAACAACCCGTAGAGCAGGACAAGGATCAACAGCAGGGTGATGGGAACGACAATGAGCAGCCGCTGCTTGGCATTCTGAAGGTCTTCAAATTCGCCCGCCCAGAGGATCTGGTACCCATTCGGCAGTTTCACGTTTTTTGCGATACGTTCCTGCGCCTCGGCAACGGTGCTGCCGAGGTCGCGGCCGCGAACGCTGAATTTGACGGGAATATAGCGCTGGCTGCGCTCGCGGTAGATAAAGGAGGCGCCGGTGTCGAGCGAAATGTCCGCCAGCTCGCTCAAGGGGATATAGGCATTGGTCCCCGAGGGAGTTTGATAGGCGACCTGGACCGTGCGGACAGCATCGATGCTCTCACGGAATTTCGGATCGAGGCGCACCGCCACGCTGAATTGCCGATCGCCTTCGAGGACCGTCGTCGCTGTCGTGCCGCCGAGCGCGGCTTGAACAACGCTGTTGACGTCACCGGTGTTGAGGCCGTAGCGCGCTGCCTTCTCCCGGTCGACCCGGATGTTGAGATTGGGCTGGCCGAGCAATCTGAAAATGCCGAGATCGGTCACGCCCTGCACCTGGCTCATCTCGACCAAGACCTGATCCGCGAGCTTTTCCAGGGTTTGCAGATTAGGCCCGACGATCTTGACGGAGTTGGCGCCCTTCACTCCTGACAGCGCCTCCTCGACATTGTCTTGAATGTACTGCGAGAAATTGAAACCAATCCCCGGCAACTCGTCGTTGAACTCCTTTTGCAGTTCCGCGGTCAGGGATTCCTTGGTGACATTGGCTGGCCACTCATCGAAGGGCTTCAAGGGCGCAAATAATTCGACATTGGAAAACGGCGAAGCGTCGCTGCCGTTGTCGGGGCGCCCGTGCTGGGAGACGACGGTGATGACTTCGGGATGGCGCAACAGGATTTCACGCATCTTCGCGGTCGCAACCGTGCCCGCATCCAGCGAAATCGTCGGCGGCATGGAAGCCCTGATCCAGAAATTACCCTCCTCCAGCGCCGGCAGGAATTCGCTTCCGAGACGGGAAGCAGCAACGACACTGATCACAAGGAAAACGCCGCCGATGATGACCGCGAACTTTACCCGTGCCAGCGCCCATTTCAGCACGGGCGTGTACAATGCCCGCAGCTTGCGCACGATGATCGTTTCGGTTTCCTCGATCTCTTTCGGCAGCACCAGCGCGGCAAGAACCGGCGTCACCGTGAAGGTGGCAATCAGCGCGCCGGCGAGCGCGTAGCCATAGGTTCGCGCCATCGGCCCGAAAATCTGCCCTTCAACGCCCTGCATCGTAAACAGCGGAACGAAGGCTGTGACCGTAATCGCCGCGGTAAAGAAAACGGCCTTATCGACCTGGAGGGCGCTGAGGAAAATCAATCGAAGCCGCTGCGGCCAGGGATGGCCGGTGGCATCGTCGGCCGCCACGCGCGTGGTGGGATCCGGTCCCCAATACCCCTTCGTGAGCCGTTCAAGAAGCGATTGACGGAGTTCGGGCGCCGATTGGAAATTCCGGTAGATGTTCTCCATCATGATCACGGCGGAATCGACGATGATGCCGAAATCCACCGCGCCCAGCGAAAGCAGGTTGGCATCTTCTCCCCGCAACACGAGGATGATGATGGCGAAGAACAGTGCGAACGGGATATTGACCCCGACGATGATGGCGCTCCGGAGATCGCCGAGGAAAATCCACTGGATCAGGAACACGAGCAGGCAGCCGAACACCAGATTGTGCAGCACCGTATGCGTGGTAACGCCGACCAGCGAGCTGCGATCGTAATAGGGAACGATCTTGACACCCGCCGGGAGGCTGCCGTCGGTGTTCAGTTTTTGTACCTCGGCTTCGACCAGCGGAATGATGTCGTTGGTGTGCTGCGTTCGTCCCATCACCACGATGGCGGTCGCTACATCGTCCTCGCTGTCGCGGCCGGCGATTCCGAGCCGCGGCACGTATCCGATCGAAACCTTGGCGACGTCCTTGATCTGAATGGGAAGGCCGCCGGACTGGGTCAGCACGATATTTTCGATGTCGGAAACGTGGTAACCCTGCGTCACGTCATCGGCGCCGCCGCTGTCGATCAATCCGATGCCGCGAATGTTGACCGACTGCTGGCCGATCGTGATCTCGCGGCCGCCGACATTGATATTTGCGTTTCCAAGCGCGGTGATCAGCTGGGGCACGGTGATGTTGTAGGCTTCGAGCTTTTGCGTATTGGCATCGACGCTGAACTGTTTTGTCGTCCCGCCCCAACTGTTGATCTGCACGACGCCGGGGATGGTGAGCAGGCGCCGCGTGATGACATAGTCCTGCAGGGTGCGGAGATTGGTCAGGCCGAAATGGGGCGGACCCGTCACCTGGTAGCGGTAGATCTCGCCGACCAGGCTTGACTGTTGAATCGTCGGCACCAGATTGCCCGGCAGGGTGACGTTCTGCTGCAGGCTGATCGATGCCTGCGTCAGCGCGAAGTAATAATCGATGCCGTATTTGAAGGTCACCCGGACGAAAGACAGTCCGTAAAACGACGTCGAGCGAATGTTGGCGACGCCGGGCGTCGGATAAAGTCCGACCTCCATCGGCACGGTGTAGTATTTCTCCATTTCCTCGGCGGAAAGCCCGGCCGCCTGTGCCGTGATCTCGAGGATAACCGGAGCCGGATTGGGGTAGGCTTCGATGTTCAGCCGCGTAAACGCGAAAATCCCCGCGGCGCAGAACACTGCAATGCCCAGGACAATGATCGCACTTCGCGTCAGCGCAAACTCAAGAACGGATTTTATCACGCCTGCACTCTGAGCCCGTCAACCGTCGACGCCCAGCAACAGCTTGTTGCTGAGGAAAACCGCGCCGTCGGTCACGACCAGCTCGTTTGCCTGCAGTCCCGCAAGCACCTGGCTCCAGCCATTCTGCTGCTGGATTCCGATGGTGACGGTTCGCTTGGTGAACCGGTGCCGATCGGTCGTCACCCAGATCGTCATGGTGCCGTCGCCTTCACGCACCACGGAATCGACCGGTACCGCAGCGGATTGGACCGGATCCGTCAGACGAATGAGAAAGCTTGCGAACATTCCCGCACGCAACAGGTGGTCAGGATCGGCGATCTCGGAGCGGACCAGCTGACGATGGGTATTCGGATCGATCATCGAGCCGACCGTGGTGACGTGTCCCTCGAACACCTTGTCCGGGTAAGCCGGGACACGAACCTGGACCGCCTGGCCGACACGATAAGACGGCGCATCGGTCTCGATCACGTTGGCGATCATCCACATGGTGGACAGGTCGGCCACCGAATAGGGCGGCGGCGCGGAACCGGGCTGGGTCAGAAAACCCTCGGCCGCGTTGCGCGCGATCACCGTACCGCTGATGGGACTCGGAACGTAAAGCGTCGAATCGACCTTTCGCTGCGCCAGAATCTGGTCGATCTCTGCATCGGTCTTGCCAAAGATACGAACGGCGTCTTTTGCCGCCTTGAAATTGCCTTCCGCGGTCTGCTGATCCGACGTTGCCTGATCGACGTCCTTCTGGGCGCTGCCGCCGGCCTTGAGCAATTGAGTGGCGCGCGCAAGCGTCCGCGTCTGCAATTGAAGCATGCCGCTGCTCGCAAGCAGGGTCGATTCCGCCTGCAACAGGTCCGGACTGTCGACCGTGAACAGGATATCTCCCTTCTTGACGGTGTCGCCGAGATTGGAGAAGGCGTGCACTATTTTTCCCGAATATTGCGAGAAGACCTGCACGGTCATGTTTTGGTTGAAGTCGATCGTGCCGACCGCGGTCTTGAGCGTCTCGAAGCTGCGAAGTTCCGCCGGTGCTGTTTTCAGCGCGCCCAGTTGCTTTTCGGTCAGTTCGACAGATTGCATTGCTTCGGCATCGCTGCCTTGAGCCGATGAGCGGGTTCTGTTTCGTGGTTCTTCGACAGCAGAGCTCGTTGTCGAACCCAGCAGCGATCTCGCGCCAAACAGAACCGCACCGGCTACGGTGCAGAGCGTAACCATGAGAACGATTTTCGAGGGCCTCCCTTTCGGGAGGAGAACCGAGGCAGTCATGACGAGTAAACCCCTGAGCGCAACGTCAGCTCGCAAGTTGATGAGCTCTCGAAATCACGACGAGATCATAGTTGCGCTAGTACTTCGGACTACCATCCGATGCTTACGCCGAGCTTACAGCGATCACCCGGCGGAACTAAATTTGATTCTCGTTGTAATCGATGGGCCGGACGTTGAGTCTTCATAGTCAAGTCAAGTGACATATTGTCAGGCATATGCATATTTATTGCGCCCGTGAATTGACGTTGGGCGTAGCCTCTGTCCATGACCTCGGGAATCGAACACCGACATTCCGCCCCCGAAGATACGCCGAGCCCTTTGCCCTCGGGCCGGATGCGCGTGGCGGGAAAAATCCTGCGCGCGCTGTTTATTATTATTTTGATTGTCATGACCGCGCGCGTCGCGAGCCCCCAGAGCGAGCGCTTCTGGTCGATCTATGAAACACCCGGCGATCTTATCCGGCTGGCGCTCGGACTTTCCGTCTGCTTCTGGCTTGCGACGCATCTCTTTATCGCGCCCAAAGACCAAGGCGCTTACAGAACATGGTTCTATCTCGGGCTTGCCATTTTGCCCTTGGCCGTAATCACCACGATCGTCATCTGGTAGGGGTTACTTTCGAGGATCAAGACCGCCCATGGCCGCGTCTCGTGAAGGCCGCTCACCAGGCTAGTTGCATCGCTCGCCACGGATAGTCGTCGATTTCCGTCAAGAGAGCGGCCAGATAACGCTCCGCGGCCGGATCCGTACCGAACACGAGCGGCGGATCGCCCGAACCGCCATTCACGACCACAACGTCCCGGTCGAGTTCCGCGAGTGAAATCTTTGCCCGGATCGCATTGACGACGCGTTGCGCAAGCCAGCGCGAGGATGCACCACCCTCTGGCAATTTCACAACGATGATATCGCCTCCGGACGGTCGAGGGATATCCGTCACCCAGACCTGCCTCATCAATGGCGCCACGCTTAGTCTCTCGTAACCCGGGAAAATTGAAAGATGCTAAAACGGGAGACGACCGAGATCGGGACGCCATTCCATCACAGGCGCTTTCTAGCCAAGACGGCTTACACCGAACTTACGCGGCCGCAAGCTTTGGAGCTTGCCGGGGCCTCCGGATAACCCGGTTCGAGCGGGCTTGAGCAGCGGCACAGACACCCCACGCCGGCGTTTGCTTACACCAACCTTACAGCGCGGAATTTCTTCTCCAGTCCGCATTGACTAACCACGGGATCAAGCGCTGAAAACACTGCAAAATTGACCGGTGGCCTCATGAGACTTCTTCTCGTCGAAGACAACGCGGAACTTGCCCGGCTCTTGACCGCCGGCCTTGCAGCGCAGGGATTTGCCGCCGACGTCGTCGAAACGGCGGCGGACGCGCGCCTAGCGCTCGGCAGCATCCGCTATTCCGCCCTGATCCTCGATCTTGGGCTGCCCGATGAAGACGGGATGACTGTGCTGAAGGAATTGCGCCGGGACCGGGATCCGCTCCCGGTTCTCGTCCTCACCGCGCGCGGCAGTGTCGATGACCGGGTTCAGGGGCTACGCGCGGGCGCAGACGATTATCTCGTCAAGCCCTTTGCACTCGAGGAGCTGGTTGCGCGGCTGCAGGCGCTGATGCGCAGGCCTGGTGAGCTGCTCGGCCGCTCGCTGTCGATTGCCAATCTGGTGTTTGATACCGAAAGCCGCCAGATTTTCGTCGACAGCCGGCCCGAATTTTTTTCCGCCCGCGAATCCGCCGTGCTCGAGTTGCTGATGCGCAGACAAGGCCGTGTCGTGACCAAGAAGGCCGTCGAAGATCAGATATTCGGGATGTCCAGCGATATCGCCTCCAACGCCGTCGAAGTCTATGTATCGCGCCTGCGCAAACATCTCACGGAGTGCCGTGCGCGATTGCAGATTCATACGATCCGGGGCGTGGGCTATATGATCGCCGAGGAAACAGGCAGTGCGCAGGTTTAGATCGACTGCCTCACGAATCGTTTTCCTGCACATCATCGCCATTGCGCTTACCGCGGTGTTCATGCCGCTCGTGCTATTCTGGCTGCTCAACCGGGAAACCGGCCGCCTGCATCAGCGGGCCGCGGAGGAGCAGGCAAATACCATTGCGCGCGTTCTCTCAATCTCGCCCGGCGGACAGATGGCTTTGGATCTTACGCCGGCATTAAAGGCTCAATTTTCCGAAGCCTATGGCCGATATTTTTACGCTGTACTCGAGCCGGACGGGAAGGTTTTGTTTTCTTCCGGAGGAAACGTCGCGCCGGTCTTTCCGTTAGACAGTGCCGCTTCCTCGTCCGAGATCCGCGAGGTGGAGCACGGAGACAAGGTCATTTCCGGGGCCAGTGTTCCCGAGAACATCGGCGGCCATCCGGTCGTCATCCAGGTCGGCGAGGACCTCTCTCACCGCGACGTGCTGACCGACGACATCGTCGCCAACTTCTTCAAGCGCGTCGGGTGGATTACGTTTCCGATTCTTCTTCTGCTCTTGACCGCCGATATCATCATTTTCCGCCGCGCCGTCAGGCCTCTGATCCAGGCTTCGCAGGATGCCCGGAATATCGGACCGATGCGTACCGACGTCCGTATTCCAACGGCGAATATCCCGAGCGAAATTCGCCCGCTGGTCGAGGCGGTCAATCAGGCGCTCGACCGGCTCGAGCGCGGATTTCGCGTGCAGCGGGAATTCACCGCCGACGCGGCCCATGAGCTGCGGACGCCGCTTGCCATCCTGCGTGCGCGCCTCGAGACCATCACCGATACGAAGCTCAGGCAAAAACTGCACGACGACATCGATTCCATGAGTCGGATCATCAATCAGCTGCTTGAAGTGGCCGAGCTCGACGCTGTCGTCGTCACCCAATCCGAACAGACTGACTTGGCTTCGGTTGGCAGCGAAGTCGTTCAAGCCATGGCGCCGCTCGCTCTCCGGCAAAATCGAAGCGTGGCGCTGATGGCCGCCGCCGAGCCGGTATGGGTAAGAGGCAATGCGGAAATGATTCGTCGCGCCATTCGAAACCTTGTCGAGAATGCCCTCCATCACACGCCTCCCGGGACAACGGTGGAAGTCAATGTCGGCAGAGACGGCAGCGTGCTCGTGAGCGACGAAGGGCCCGGCGTGCCGCCCGCCGAACGCGAACTGATTTTTCAACGGTTTTGGCGGAAGGATCGCCGGCGCTCCGGCGGCGCGGGACTTGGCCTTGCCATCGTGCGCCGGATCGTTGATGCCCATAACGGGTCGATCGCCGTCACCAACGGCGACCCGCGGGGAGCGGTTTTCAGCATGCGGCTCAATTTGACCCGGGATCGCTTATAAGCGTCCGCCCGGCGCCGCAAAAAGCCGCGGTTAGTGACTAACGCCGCTCGCGGTTTTGTGGCAAAACGCAGACGTTTCATGATCTTTCAGTTTGATTTTGCGAGTCCAGAATGCCCGCACCAAAGCCTCCCGCTTTTGAGACCTTGAGCCTGCATGCAGGCCAGCATCCCGATCCCGTCACCGGTGCACGTGCGGTGCCGATCTATCAAACAACTTCCTATGTCTTTCAGGATTCCGAGCACGCCGCGGCGCTGTTCAATCTGGAGCGGGCCGGGCACATCTACACGCGCATTTCCAACCCCACGACCGCCGTGCTTGAGGAGCGGCTGGCCGCGCTCGAGGGCGGGGTCGGCGCGATCTGTACCGCAAGCGGAATGGCCGCGATGCATCTCGCCATCGCCACACTTCTCAATGCCGGCAACCATATCGTTGCTTCGTCGTCGCTTTACGGCGGCACCATCAACCTGCTCGCGCACACCCTGCCCCGCTTCGGAATAACCACGACCTTCGTCAAGCCGCGCGACCTCGACGCCTTCCGCTCGGCCATCACATCAAACACCCGTCTCGTGATCGGGGAAACCATCGGCAATCCCGGCCTGGAAGTGCTGGATATTCCTGAGGTCGCGGACATCGCGCATGCGGCAAAGATTCCGCTTCTGATCGACAACACATTCGCCACGCCCTATTTGAGCCGCCCGATCGAGCTTGGCGCCGATATTGTCATGAACTCGGCTACCAAATGGCTCGGCGGCCATGGCATCGCGATCGGCGGCGTCATCGTCGATGGCGGCCGTTTCGACTGGCACGCCTCCGGCAAATTCCCTGTCCTGACCGAGCCCTATGCCGGCTACCATGGCATCATCTTTGACGAGCAGTTCGGTCAGGCCGCCTTCATCATGCGCGCGCGAACCGAGGGACTTCGCGACTTCGGCGCATGTCTGTCGCCGACCAATGCGTTTCAACTCTTGCAGGGTATCGAGACCTTGGGCGTCCGCATGGACCGGCATATGCAGAACACGCTGCTGGTGCTCGATTTCCTCAAGACTAACAAAGCCGTTGATTGGGTTCTTCATCCCTCTCTTGAAAGTCATCCGGATCACGAATTGGCCAAACGGCTGCTGCCGCGGGGCGCTGGCTCCATCGTCAGTTTTGGCATCAAGGGCGGCCGAGCGGCTGGCCGCAAATTCATCGAGACGCTTCGGATGATCAGCCATCTGGCCAATGTCGGCGACGCCAAAACCCTGGTCATTCACCCCGCCAGCACCACGCATCAGCAGATGGATGCCGCGCAGCTTCAGGACGCGGGTATCGGCGAGGAGCTGGTCCGGCTATCGGTCGGTATCGAAGCGGCTCAGGATATCATCGACGATCTCGGACAGGCGCTCCGCGCATCCCAGAAGGCATAAATCATGAAATTGTCCGTCAACGGCCATGAGGCATTCGTCGCGACCGGCGGCCGCGAGTTTGATCGCGCCTTGCCGGCAGTGGTTCTGTTGCACGGCGCAGGCTTCGATCATTCCGCCTGGGCGCTGCACAGCCGGTGGTTCGCGCATCACGGCTTCTCCGTGCTGGCGCCGGATCTGCCGGGGCATGGCCGCTCGCCGGGGCCCGGTCTCGGCAGCATCGCTGAAATGGCCGACTGGACCGCCGCGCTGCTCGATTCAGCCGGAGCGGACAAGGCGCATCTGGTCGGGCATTCCATGGGCTCGCTGATCGCGCTTGAGACGGCGGCGCGGCATCCGGCAAAAGTATCCGCGCTCAGCCTGATCGGCACCGCTGCCACCATGACGGTCGGCCCCGACCTGCTCAAGGCGGCCGAGGCCAACGACCACGCCGCCATCGACATGGTGTCGATCTGGGGACTGGGCTTCAAAGCTGAATTGGGCGGAAGCCTTGCGCCGGGATTGTGGATGCACGGTGGGGCACAATCCGTCCTGCAGCATTGTCGGCCCGGCGTATTGTTCAGCGATCTCTCGGCCTGCAATTCCTATCAAAACGCGCTTTCCGCGGCCGCGCAGATCGCGGTGCCGACCACCTTCATCCTCGGCGAACGCGACATGATGACACCCGCGAAAGCGGGAAAAACCCTGGCAGCAGCCGTTGCCAACTCACGCACCGTGGTCCTGGCTGGCGCCGGCCACATGATCATGGCCGAACGCCCCGACGAGTTGCTCGCGGCGCTGCGGAGTTGAATTCTCCGCGGGCATCAATACTTGCCGAACGCGAAGCACACGAACCGAAAACCGATACGGGGTGTGACCCCTTGAAGCACTGTGCGCCAGTATGTCTTTCGCGCACTGGCAAAATGCTCTAGCTTGGTGCCTTAACGATCTGTGGTTGCGACCATGCGATCCCGTGTCAGGAAATTCGCTCACTTTCTGGAACGCATTGGGCTTGCCATGGCCGGCGCGGCAAGCGGGCTGTTTGTAGGCGCTCACGTAGGATCGAGTATCGCGGCGCTGACGTCTCAGGCCTTCATACTCCTGATGATGGCCGGCGGCGCCATCGGGTTTTACCTGGGGATTGATACGCCCCCGCTGCCATTTCATCCGCATGAGGAGTCTTCCGAGCAGGGCTCGGCCGGAAACATTGACTCTGCGGAGTTCCTGAGTGCCGCGGGCACATTTCTCGCGGCGTTGACGGCTTTTATGTCGGTCGGGGTGATTGTGCTCCGTACAGATCCCGAGATCTATTGGACCATCCTGATCATGCTGGGATGGGTGGTTGGCGTGGTGATGCAGATCGTCGCTGGAACGATTGCACGCATGCGCGACTGACACACCGTTGCTTCGCTTCATGCCCGCGATCGCCCGGCCCGATCATGGCCGAGCGCCCTGATGAATTGAATCCTCAATCTGCATCACTGCTTGTGGAATACCAGCACCCGGAGCTCGATGCTCTCGCGGGGTAGCGCGTCGGCTGGAGTCGTCGGATCGATGAAAGCCGTGTGCGGTCCAAAACGGGTCCGGCCATCGGTTGCGGAATCGTAGCACTTCAGCAGCAGCGCTTCGTCGACGGTCATTTCAGGAATGTAGAACCAGCGATGATTCGGGTTGAATTTGACCGAATAGGTTTCGCCACTCCGATTAGGATAGATCAGGTCGGACGCAATGAGATCGCCGGGTTCAACCGTTTGACCATCGCACATCGCCAAAGGCGCGTCGCGTAATGGACCTCGTATTGGCCGCCACAGATTGATAACCTGCACGCGTCCTTTCAGAAGTTCGTCCGCCTCGTCAGGCAGATGTTCGCGAACGCGGTTTCGACCCGATATATCCGTCTGATCGACATGAACGCGCGTTGCCGGTTGTCGTGGGCCGGCGCCGCGAACGTCCGCCGAGCCTTCCACCCGCTTGCGGACGGTGTGGTCAAAGATAAAGACGCGATCCGCCTTCAGCGTTGCCTTGATGAATGCTTCCGCCGCGGGATAGTAGATGTTCTTGATCTCTTTCTCGTCGTGGAAGTTCCTGACCGCGGTCGGATGCCGGACCAGCGCAAAACCCTCGCGGTCCAGCGAAAGGCTTCCGGCGATCAGGCGCGCATCGAAAATCGGAACCGCGTGGGACTCGGGTAGCGCCGTCGTTTTGGGTTCGCCCGGCGGCGGATCGAAAGCGTAGGTCCGCGGCTTGCCCGCTGTTGGCGCGAGATAATTGAGTTCCGCTGTTACGAATGGCAGCGATTCGATTTTTGACTGTTGAAGGCCCATGGCAATCTCCGAGGGATCCGGTAGCACCATTTGATGTTGGCTGGCTCGCATTCCACGGCAAGCCCATCCTTGAAATAGCAATGTTGCTATGCTTGCCGGCCCGGAAGAGGGAAAAACCTTCCGAAGATCTAGCCCGGCCCGGACGGTTTTTTCTCAACCATCGGATGGTCAAGCGATATCGCAACTACAGGCTGGCGCCCTTGCCGATCGCTTCGAAGAAGCGACCGGGGCTGCCAGCTAACGATCAGACAGGTTTCTCGTCGTCCGTCACCGGCGAGGTAATCACGAGGAACACCAGATCGACCAGACCCGAATTCGAAATCGCATGCTCAACCCCGGGCGGCAAGAAAATAAAGTCGTGCTTGCGCACCACATGGCTCTTGCCCGCGATCTCCATCAGTCCTTCACCCTCGAGCACGTGATAGATTTGCTCCTGAACCTGGTGCTCGTGACGCGCGACATGCGCCATCGGCTGATACATCGAAATCCGGTAATCCAGATGTCGCGAGCCCGCCGTCTCCGGCATCACCAGCGGTTTCGACAGTGCGCCGCCAAAATGATTGGGAAATTCACGCCAGGGCACTTCGGCAATGTTGCGAATGAAGGCGCCGCTGTTTTCTGAAGCCATTTTTTCTCTCCTTACATTCGCGCCTGTCTGATCCGGCTCTGCAGGAAATCGATAGCCTGTCTTCCTGCGATCCTTCCGAAAACAAGCGACCGCAGTACCGAGACCGCGTTCGGCGCCGTCTGATAAAAGTGCCCGGTGGTTTCCCCTGCCGCGTAGAGACCGGGAATTGGTCCGCGCTCGCTCAGAACTTCGGCCTTCACATTGGTGGCGAGTCCGCCGAACGTATAGGCGATGGCGCCGACCACAGGATAAGCAAGAAAGGGCGGCCTTGTAATCGCGCGCGCCCAGTTCGATTTCGGCGGATCGAGCCCGCTGTCCGCGGCCAGCCCGTCGCAACGCGTGGCGTCGAAGCGGGCAGCATCGCCGGTCGCCGCGGCATTGAACGTCTCGATCGTGTCCGTCAGATTGCGAGCGGGAATATCGATCAGCGCCGCCAGAGCTTCGATCGTCTCGGCTTGGTAGGGCGGCATGTCCGACCTGATCGCGCGCTCGAAGCCGGAAATATCGTAGAGGCGGCTATCCAGGATCGCGTATGCGATGTGCCTCGACCGCGCGAAGTGAATGTCTCGGGCGAATGCTTCCCAGGTCTCGTGCACGAGCCCACCGCCTTCGTCGAAGAAACGTCGTCCATCCTGATCGACCACGATACCGTAAGGGTAGACCAGCATGACCGGTGCGGATTGACGGCTGCGCGGATCGATGGGCTCGATGTGCATGCCGTTCCAGTCGCCCGAAACAGCCGCACCCAGCTCCATGGCCATGCGTATCCCATCGCCGGTGTCGAAGCGCGTGCCGGGCGAGATGAGTTTGAGGGTTTCGGCCGCCGGCCCGAAATGCTTGCGCATCATTGTGACATTGCCCTGAAATCCACCGGAGGCGAGAACGACGGCATCGGCCTCGAGCGTTGTGTTGGCGCCGTCGCTGGATCCGACCTCCACGCCACCGACGCCATCGCTTTTGGCCACTAGCCGATTGACCGGAGATTCGTAGAGAAACTTCACCCCTGCCTTTCTCGCCGCATCGGAAAGCTTTTCGACGATGGCTCGGCCGCCTCCAATGGGCTGGATACGCGGCGGCCCGGCACTGAGATAATAGACCGGCGTATCAAATTCGACGCCATGGGCTTGTAGCCATCCGATCGTCACCGCGGCATTATTCGCAAGCGTTCGAAAATAACCTCGATCGGCCAATACGCCGGATGCCCGGCGCATATCTTCTTCAAACTCCGGCGCGAGCCGATCGGGTGCGGCCATCCGCATGTAGGACGGACTCCAGCGGGTGTTTCCGCCCGCTTCGTCTTCGCGCGATTTTTCAAGCAAGGTAATGTCGGCGCGCGAGCCGAGACTGCGCGCCTGCTCGGCCGCCGCAACCGCCGCAGCAAGGCCGGCCGCTCCGTGCCCGACGATAACCAGTTTTTGAAGATCAGGATTCATGCAGGACCACAGCCAGGCTCCGAATATCAGGTAATGAGGGCTCCCCCATCGAGATAGACGATCGATCCCGTCGCAAAGCCGATGGTCATGAAAGCAAGGATCTGCCGCGCGATATCTTCACCGGTGCCGACGCGGCCGACCGGCAAAGCAGCGGCGGTCTTGGCGAGCATATCGCGGCGCGCCTGTTCCGGCATCGCGGCGCGGATCGGGGTGTCGATGATTCCAGGCGAAACCGCGTTGACTCGCACCGGCGCAAGCTCGAGCGCGAGGCTGCGGGCGAGCGACTCAAGCGCGCCGTTGGCGGCGCCCACGATCGCGGAGTTCGGCCGCGGACGGATGCTCAGATAACCGGAGACCAGCGTGAGCGAACCGCCGGCACGGATTTCCGCCGATCGCGCCACGCGCCAGGCGCCCCAAAACTTGCTTTCCATCGTGGCGCGAACATCCTCCATCGCCACGGTCTTGAACGGACCGGTGCGGAGCTGCGCAGCAGTCACCACGACATGATCGACTGGACCGCAACTGCGAAAAAGGCTGGCGATGCTCTCATCGCTGGTGACGTCAGCAGGGATCGCCTTGACACCCAACTTGCCGGCAACCGCGCTCAGGCAGTCTGCGTTCCGGGAGGCAATAAAAACCTCAGCGCCTTCGCGTTTTGCCAGTTCGGCTGTCGAGAGACCGATACCGGAAGAGCCGCCGATGACCACGACCTTCTTGCCTGCGAGCATGGTGCTGTCCTCCTGATTTCAAACCTTTTGCGGATGACCTGACCGACACGATCACGTCGGCTCATAGCGCACGCCGATCCCCGCCTTGCTTTGCCCAAGTCCCGGCAGCTCCCAAACTCCGGCGCCGCTCGGATTGATATCGGCGGCAATATCGACGTCGATCAGATACGGTTTGTTGGCGGCGATCCCCCTCCGAATGGCCTCGCCGAGATCGCCGGCGCGGTCAACCCGCACGCCTTCCACACCACAGGAACGCGCCATCGCGGCGAAATCCGGATTGTAGCGTTCGCCGGTGCCGGGATGATGGAAGTCGGTCGCAAGCTCCCGGCCACCGAGATAACCGCGTTGCAAACCGCGGATCGAGGCATAGGCGTAGTTGTTCCAGACCACCCAGACCACGGGCAGATTATATTCCACCGCCGTTCCCAGCACATTGGCATGCATGAAGAACGCGCCGTCGCCGCACACCGAGACGCACGGCCGGTCGGGCGCCGCGAACTTCGCCCCCATCACACCGGCAACCCCAAAGCCCATCGGGCCAAAGCCCATCGAGCCGATCAACGAGTCCGGCCGCTTCGGCTTGCAAAAGCTCAACAGCCAATTGTGATGCACGCCAATGTCGCTGACGAGAATCGCGTCCTCAGGCAGCGCCTTGTCGATCTCCAGCGCGGCGCGCTGCGGATTGATCGGCGTGGTGTCGGCGGAAAATCCGGGAGCGACGAATTTGTCCCATTCCTTGCGATAGGTGTCGATCTGCGCCAGCCACTTTTTGCGGGCATCGGCGCGTTTGGTGAGGTCGGCGCGCCGATCAAGCTCGGCATGAATTTGACGCAGGAAGGTACGCACATCAGCCATCAGGCCGAGCGCCACCGGATAATTACGGCCGATTTCTTCGGGATCGATATCGACGTGAATAAGTTTCGTCGGCGGAATGGTGAAGGAATAACCCGGGATCCACGAACTCGAGGTACGATCGTCGAAACGCATCCCCATCGCCAGCAGCACGTCGGCCTGCCGTGTCGCGTGATTGGCCTGATAATGGCCGGCGCGCGCGACGAGACCGAGCGCGAGCGGATGATTACAATCGATCGCGCCAAGCCCGCTCGCGGACGCTGCGACCGGAATTTGCAGACGTTCGGCCAATTTGAGCAGTTCTTCCGCCGCACCGCCGTAACGCACGCCCTGGCCTACGATCATCACCGGCCGCTCGGCTCCGAGCAGCATATCTACCGCCTTGACGATCCCTTCCGGATCGGCACCGCAGCGGCTGGAGATGTTACCATTCCAGCTTTTGGCGTTCGGCGCTTCCTCGGCGGCCGATTCCACAAACACGTCAAAGGGAACATCCAACACCACCGGGCCCGGACGGCCCGTCGTCATGGTTTTCCAGGCTTGCCGGACTGCGAGCGGCACCATCTCGCCGCGCGTCGGCTGGAACACCTTTTTGCAATAGGAGCGCACCGTCGAGGGAAAGTCGGCCTGATAGTGCCGATACAATTCCTGGAACGCGCCGCGATTGAACTGACTGGTTGGCACGTTGCCGGTCACCGCCATGAACGGTACCGAGTCGAGATAGGCGTTACCGAGCGAGATCGGCAGGTTCGCCGAACCGGGCCCGCACGACGTAAAGGTCGCGGTCGGCCGTCCCGAGACGCGATAGTAGACGTCCGCCATGAAGCCGGCGACGCTTTCGTGGTGCACCGAGATGGTCTTGATGTCGTCGGAACGCTCGTACAGCGCGTCGATGAACTGGATGTTGCCGTGACCGCACAGGCCGAACACCTGAGGCACTTTTTCCTGGATCAGATAATCGACGATGACCTGGGCGCCGTTGAGCATGTTGCGCGACATCTGATCACTCTCCCTGCCAGCCTGGCGGCGGCTTAAATTCCGCCGTCTTATAAGGTGGGCGACCCTATTTCTCATAATGCTGTACGTCAATTGATATCGTGGTATCCTCGGAAATCGCGATTGGCGACGCGGTCGTGGTGCTGTTCAATCGTTTGGACGGGCTGATACAGTTCGGCGCCATCGCGTGGAGGTTTGACCTGTGAGAACCCGTACCAAACAAAAGAGCAGTGAGAAGCCGGCCAGCCTGCGCAAGGCGGCGATCGCGAAACTGGTCCAACCCCCGCAGGGCGATATCGATGACGATGCCGACGACCGGCAGCGGGTCGGGGTCCAGTCGCTTGGCCGCGCTTTCGCGATCCTTGAAGAGGTCGCGCGGCACCGCGAAGGGATTGGGCTCGCGGAATTGAGCAAGCTGGTGGGCTTGCACAATTCCACCACGTTCCATCTCGCCAAGACGATGGTGTCGCTGGGCTATCTGCGCCAGGAAAAGGATTCCAAGCGCTACCGCGTCGGCCGGCCGCTGTTTGCACTGGCCGCAGGCGCGCTCGACGAAATCGAAATGGTCAATGTCGCCACGCCGGTACTGGAAGATTTGTCGCGAAAAACCAGCGAAAGCGGCCATTTTGCGGTTCGCATGGGCGATGCCGTCGTCGTCATCGCCCGCACCAGCGGCCCCGGCGCATTTCAGCTCACCGACCGCGTCGGTGTGGTGCGGCCGGCGCACTGCACCGCGCTCGGCAAGATCATCCTCGCTTCGCTTCGACCCGATCAATTGCAACGCTTTCTGGAGCGCGTCGAGATGAAGCCGTCGACCACGAAATCGATCACCGACGTCCCGGTCCTGTTGCGGGAAATTGCCGAAATCAAACGCAGCGGCATTGCGTTCGACGATGGCGAGTTCAATCCGGAAGTCCGTTGCATCGCAGTACCGGTGATGGATTTCACCGGGCAAGTCATCGGAGCGCTTGGCATCTCCGGCCCGATCTGGCGCCTGTCCAACCAGGCGCTGCAAGGCCACGCCAAGATCGTACGCGCCGCGGCAAATCGCCTGTCCGTCGAGTTTGGCGCCAAAGGTATGACGAAATCCTCTTGAGGCACGGTGCATTTGGCGTTGACAGCCGCCACCGCCTCCTGAAAGATTATCCAACAATAGAAAAACGTCTCTCACATTCTCGCATGAACGGAATTGAAGGGGGACATCGCTGCCGGCCCTTGGGAGGAGACCAACGATGACCCGCTACAGCCGACGAACGCTATTGAAGGCAGGCGCTGCGTTTGCCGGTGCTTCAGCCATCGGATTTCCGTCGATCGTCAGCGGCCAGACCGAAAAGGTCAAAATCGGTCACCTGACGCCGCTGACCGGCTTTCTTGGCGCGCTCGGCGCCTACGCCCAGCTCGGCATTCGCATGGCGGAGGAAGAGATCAACCAGTCCGGCGGCGTCATGGGCCGGCAGATCGACGTCACGTCGGAAGATTCCGTCAATCCCGCCACCGCCGCGAGCAAGGCGCAGCGCATGCTGGATCAGGACGGCGTCGCGGTGCTGATGGGCGAAATCAATTCAGCCTCGGCGCTGACCATCATGCAGGTGGCCGACCGCAACAAGCGGCTGTTCATGCAAATCGGCGCGCGCTCGGATGCGCTGCGCGGCAAGAACTGCAACAGATACACTTTCCACGTCGATATCCCGAGCACGGTGATGGTCAACGCCGTCGGCAAGGCGCTGGTGCGCGACAACATGATGAAGGACAAAAAGTTCTACACGCTGACCGCCGACTACATCTTCGGCCATGATCTCGCCCGCGCCGCCAAGTCGTTCTTCGATGCCAATGGCGGCAAGCTGATCGGCGACGAACTGGTCGCGACCGATGTTACCGACTTCAGCCCCTATCTCCTGAAGATCCGCCAGTCGAAACCGGACGTGGTCTGCTCCAACCTCGCCGGCAACCAGGTCACCAATCTGATCAAGCAATACGCCGAATTCGGCCTGCCCTACCCGATCGTCGGCTTCAATCTCAACACCGCCGACGCCTGGGCCGCCGGCGACGGTAACCTCAGCGGCACCTGGCCGACGGTCTGGTATCACACCTCGGATGTCCCGGCTTCCAAGACGTTCGTGGCCAACTTCATCAAGAAGAACGGCAAGCCGCCCGAGAACCATGCCTGGATCGAATACATCTCGCTGAAGATGATGGCGCAGGCCATGAACAAGACCAAATCGACCGACACGGAAAAGCTGATCGCTTATTTCGAGAAGGAAACGCAGTTCGATATCCTGAAGGCGCGCAAGGGTTATTTCAGGAACTGGGATCACCAGCTGATGCAGGAGGCCTACCCTTTCACGGTCAAACCCAAGGGTCAGGCCAAGGATCAGTGGGACACGCTCGAACTCGGCGCGGCGATTCCCGGACCGAACGAGTCGCTTGAATCCATTGCGCTGACGAAAGAGCAGAACCCCTGCTCGATGTAGCCGCCCACACCGGTCGCCGCGGCCATCGGCTCGGGGCGCGCGCGGCAGTAAAGCCACCAGCCCAGTTGCCGCCGATGCCGCCATCAATGCCTCCGGGATAGCGAATGCAGTTCGAGTTCTTGCTGGAACAGGTGGTGAATGGCCTCGTGCTCGGAGGCTATTATCTCTTGATCGCACTCGGACTGTCGCTGATCTTTAGCGTCGGCGGCGTGGTGAACCTGGCGCACGGCGCGTTTTACGCACTCGGCGCTTATCTGTCCGTCGAAATCACAAAATATCTCGGCTTTGGCCCGGCGGTGGTGCTGTCGCCGGTCGCTGTCGCCATGCTCGGCATTCTGTTTGAACGATATTTGTTGCGCTGTTTCTACACGGCGGATCCGATCCTGAGCCTGCTGGTCACCTTCGGTCTCGCGATGGTCACCGAGCAGGTGATCCGCATCGTCTGGGGCTCGGCCCCTTTGTCGGCCTCGATACCGCCGGTGTTTCGCGGTTCGGTCATCGTCGGCGATTTCCTGTTTTCGCGGTACCGTCTGCTCATCCTTGCGGTGGTCGCGGCGGTCCTGATCGGGATCTGGCTTTTGCTGCACAAGACCGCGTTCGGCCGCGTCGTGCGCGCCGGCATCCAGCGGCCCGACATGGTTGCCGCCCTCGGCATCCGGTTGCAACCCTATATGACCGTGATCGTGATGCTGGGCGTCGGCATGGCGGCGCTTGGCGGCGCGTTCTTTGCTCCGATCACGATCGTGCATCCGGCCATGGGAGCCGAGATCATTACCGTCGCCTTTGTCGTGGTGGTGATCGGCGGCCTCGGCAGCTTCTGGGGCGTCGTGATCGCCGCGTTGCTGGTGGGTGTCGTGCGCGGTATCACCATTCATTTCGCGCCGGCCGCCGGCGAAGCATCGATCTACGTATTGATGTTTGTGGTGCTGCTGGTGCGCCCGCGCGGGTTGCTTGGCGAGCGCATCGAGAAGTTCGAATGACCACGTCGCGCGCCGAAAAATATCAGCCCCTATTGTTGGCGGGCCTCGCACTGATCGTGCTGCCTTTTGCCTTGCAGGCGCTCGGCCTCTCGCTGAACACCGGAACCATGGTAGTGGCGCTCGCGGTCGCCGCCATGGCACTCAATCTCTGCGTCGGCTATACTGGGCTGGTCTCGTTCGGCCACGGCACCTGGTTCGGAATTGGCGCCTATGCCGCGGGCCTGATCCAGTTGCACTGGTTCGGCGGCGAAATCTGGCTGCCATTGCTGTTGTCGACCATTGTGGTCGCGGTGCTCTCGGCGATCGTAGGCGTCGTGATCTTGCGGCGTCGGGGCGTTTATTTCTCGCTGTTGACGCTGGCGCTTGTGGCGCTCACCTACACGACCGCGTTCCGCTGGAGCAATGTGACGGGCGGCGAAGACGGGTTGGGCGGCTTGAAGCGCGGCAGCATCGGACCGTTCAGCCTCGACAACGCCCTCAATTATTACATCGTCGTCGCACTGCTCTCTCTCGGAGCGCTTTATGCGCTGCTTCGGCTGGTGCGTTCGCCGTTCGGCCATGTCCTGATGGCGATCCGTGAGAACCAGCTGCGCGCCACCTTCCAGGGTTACCCGGTCGAGCGCTACAAGCTCGGCGTCTTCGTGATCTCGGCGGTGGTAACAGGCTTCGCCGGCGGGTTGGTTGCGTTCCAGAATTACCTCGTTTCCGCGGAAGCGGTTTCGGTCGCATTTTCCGGCGAGCTGTTGGCGATCGTCGTCATCGGCGGCATGCGCAATATGCTGGGACCGGCGCTCGGCGCGCTGTGCTTTATTCTGTTCCGGGAATTATTTTCGATCTGGACGCCGAACTGGCTGCTGTGGTTCGGGCTGATCTTTATCGCCTTCGTGCTGTATTCGCCCGGCGGCCTGATCGGGATTTGGGATACGATCAGCCGACGATGGCGGCCGGCGCCGGAAGAGAGCGCGGCGATGAGCAAGCGCAGGATCTATGAAGGGCTGCCGCTGCCGGATTTCCTGATGCCTCGGAGCCGCACGGGGAAAGTGCTGGAGGTCGACGGCGTTTCGAAAAGCTTCGGCGGCATTCGTGCGGTATCCAATGCAGGCCTTCAAATCAGGGCCGGCGAGATTCACGCCTTGATTGGCCCGAACGGCGCCGGGAAGACCACGCTGTTCAACCTGATATCAGGACTGTATCCGGCAGACACCGGCACCATTCGTCTCAACGGCCGCGAGATTCAAGGCGTGCCCTCAAACCTCATCTGCCACAGCGGGCTCGCGCGCTCATTCCAGATCACCAATCTGTTTCGCGGTCTTTCGATCTACGAAAATCTGCGTCTTTCGCTGCAGGCGCGGCATGCCATGCGCTTCAACCTTTGGCGCGATATCGACAGCTATAGCGACATTCACGCCGAAACGGCAGAGCTGGTGAAATTCCTCGGCCTGGAGGGAATCGAGGAAATCGAGGGCGGCGAGCTATCCTACGGCGGCCAGCGCCTGGTGGATCTGGGAATTGCGCTGGGTTCGAAACCCCAGGTGCTGCTGCTCGATGAGCCGCTGGCGGGCCTTGCGGCAGCGGAACGCGAACGGGTCTCTAACCTGGTCAAGAACATCGCCGCAAACATTCCGGTGCTGATCGTCGAGCATGACATCGATCGCGTGCTTGGCTTTTCGCATCAGGTCACCGTGATGAATCAGGGCGAAGTCTTGATGACGGATACGCCCGACGCGGTGCGCGCGGACCGGCGCGTGCAGGAGATTTATACCGGCACCGGCATTCCCGAGGTCGTGCACCACCGCACCGATGATGCTCAACAGGACGCCGCACGACTGCTGCGTTTCGAAGGCGTCAACACCTTCTACGGTAAAAGCCATATCCTTCATGACGCAACATTGGATGTGCGCGAAGGCGAAATCGTCGCCCTGCTCGGCCGTAACGGCGCCGGCAAATCGACATTGTTGAAAACGCTGGCGGGACTCGTTCCGCTGGCGTCCGGCAAAATCGAGTATGCCGGCAGTGACATCGCCAGGCTGCCGGCGCCCGACATCGCGCGGCGAGGAATCGGCTATGTGCCGCAGGGGCGAGGCCTGTTTGCCGGCATGACGGTGCGGGAAAACCTCTCGCTCGGCCGGCTGGCGCGCAACACCGACGGCAGCCATGGCGTGGTGTGGAGTGAGGAGAAAATCTTCGAATATTTTCCTCGCCTGAAAGAACGCATGAATGTCGCCGCGGATTACCTGTCCGGTGGCGAGCAGCAAATGGTGGCCGTGGCGCGCGCCATGTCCGGCAACGTAAAACTGCTGCTGCTGGACGAACCGTTCGAGGGTCTCGCGCCGGCCGTGGTGCTCGAGCTGTTCAGGGTATTCGACCAGTTGCGACGGCACGTTTCCATTGTGATCGTCGAGCATAATCTCGATCTGGTGCTGGCGCTGGCCGACCGTGTGTTCGCGCTGGAACGCGGCGCCGTGTTTCATCAGGGCCCTGCCGCTCCGCTGCTGACCGACCTCGAATACCGCAAGCAAATCCTGTGGCTGTGACGCTTAAATAGGCGCGGTTGGCGCCAGTTTTTTCGTTGCGCCAATTTCGGCCAGCGCGTCAGTCTCTTCCTAAGGGTGGACATTCCATAACCGGTCATTACGCTGCTGGCGGGCCGGGTAATTGATGTCACCACGCACGGAAAGCTGCCGCGATGCTATCGAAGTTTGAACGCTACCCGCTGACCTTTGGCCCGACCCCGATCGAGAAATTATCCCGGTTGACCAAGTATTTGGGCCGTGATGTCGAGATTTTCGCTAAACGTGAAGACTGCAACTCCGGACTTGCCTTTGGAGGCAACAAGCTGCGCAAGCTCGAATACATCGTGCCCGATGCGATTGCCAGCAACGCCGACACGCTGGTCTCCATTGGCGGCGTGCAGTCCAATCACACGCGCATGGTTGCGGCGGTCGCGGCAAAACTCGGGATGAAATGTCGCCTGATCCAGGAGAGCTGGGTACCGCACGAGGATGCGGTCTACGATCGGGTCGGAAATATCATGCTTTCCCGCATCATGGGGGCGGATATCCAGCTCGTGGATGAAAGCTTCGACATCGGTATCCGCGACAGCTGGGTCGCGGCGCTGGAAGACGTCAAGGCCAAGGGCGGCAAGCCCTACGCCATTCCTGCGGGCGCTTCCGTGCATAAATTCGGCGGCCTTGGCTATGTGGGCTTCGCCGAGGAGGTACGGATGCAGGAAAAGCAGATGGGGATGAAATTCGACTTCATCATCGTGTGCACTGTAACCGGTTCTACCCATGCCGGCATGGTGGTTGGGTTCGGTGCTGATGGACGCGAACGCCAGGTCATCGGGATCGATGCCTCCTATACGCCGGCGCAGACCAAGGCGCAGGTGCTCGACATTGCCCAGAAGACGTCAGCCCTGGTCGGCGGCAAGGCCGTTACAGCCGACGACATCATCTTGCTGGAGGACTACGCCTATCCGGCCTACGGTGTGCCGTCCAAGGAGACCGTTCAGGCGATCCGCCTGTCCGCCCAGCTCGAGGGAATGATGACCGACCCGGTCTACGAGGGAAAATCGATGCAGGGGATGATCGATCTCGTCCAAAAAGGATTTTTTCCGAGGGGCTCGAAGGTGCTCTACGCCCATCTGGGCGGCGCCCCGGCCCTCAACGGTTATAGTTACACCTTCCGCAACGGCTGAGACAAAGGCGCAGCCAAAGTCTCCCAACCGTTAGTCAACGCTGATCCCGCTCGCCTTGATCAAGTCGGCCCATTTCGCGATCTCGCTTTGCACGAAGCTGTCCAGGTAGGCCGGCGTGGCGCGATCTTCCGAGACGATTTTGAGGCCTACCGCATCGAGCCGCTCGTGGATGGCCGGGGTCTTCATTGCCTCGACCATGGCGTGATTGAGCTTCTCGACAATCGCCTCCGGCGTGCCCTTCGGAAGGAAGAAGGCATTCCAGGTATAGGCCCTGATATCGAACCCCTGCTCCATCGCCGTCGGAACATCAGGCAAGGCCGATGAGCGCGTATCGTTGAGGACGGCGATGGCTTTCACCGTGCCGGCATCGATCTGCGGCTTGGCGGTCGTGACGATATCGCAGAGGTAGTCCACCCGTCCGCTGACAAGGTCTTGCATCGCGGGGTTG
Organism: Bradyrhizobium canariense; assembly: GCF_900105125.1. Classification (NCBI taxonomy): domain Bacteria; kingdom Pseudomonadati; phylum Pseudomonadota; class Alphaproteobacteria; order Hyphomicrobiales; family Nitrobacteraceae; genus Bradyrhizobium; species Bradyrhizobium canariense. The sequence continues at coordinate 2,989,844 of NZ_LT629750.1, forward strand.
GCGCCGCGGTACGGCACATGGGTGACATCCAGCCCCGTCACCGAATTCATCAGCGCGCAGCCGAGATGGATGGCCGAGCCGGTGCCCGCCGATGCAAATTGCATCTTGGCCTCGTTCGCCTTGGCGTAGGCCACGAATTCCTTCATCGAGTTGGCTGGAAGGTCCTTGCGCACGACCAGCACCAGCGGCGCTTCCAGGAACAGGCCCACGCTGACGAAATCCTTGGTAGAGTCGTAGACGGGCTTCTTGTAGAGCGTCTGGTTTTGTGCCTGCGTACCGACCGTCCCGAGCAAAAACGTGTAGCCATCGGGCTGGGCCTTGGCCACGCGTTCGGCGCCGTTCATGCCGCCGGCGCCGCCGACATTCTCGACGATCACCGACTGGCCCAATATCTCGCCCATCCGTTGCGCGAACAGGCGCGCCGGCACATCGTTGGGCCCGCCGGCGGCGAACGGATTGATCATGGTCAAGGTCCGCGTCGGCCATTCCTCGGCAGAGGCCTGCCCTGCGACGAGCACACCCAGGGCGGCCAGACCGGCAACGAACAATCTTCGCATCACGCTCTCCACCGGCTTCACGCGCGGGTACGCCATGCTTGCAGCCAACACTCGACCTATGCCGCCAGCACGCCCTGGATTTGACCGCGGATCTTTTCCTTTTCCACATCCGTCGTTGCCGCCGTCAGCGGCAGATCGACCGCGATATTCGCCGGCCGCTTGAGCACCACGATCCGATCGCCGATCTCCAGTGCCTCGTTGATCGAATGGGTGATGAAAACGGCAGTCTTGCCGTTTTGCTTGACCAGCCGGGCGAATTCAGCCCGCAGGGCACGGCCCGTCATCTCGTCCAGCGCGGAAAACGGCTCGTCGCATAAAAGGATATTGGCGTCGGTTGCAAAAGCGCGTGCGATCGACACACGCTGCCGCATGCCTCCGGACAGCGCATGCGGATAATCGTTTTCATGCCCGCGCAATCCCAGCGTGGTCAGCCATTGCATCGCCGTCGCCCGGCGCTTCTCCGCGGGAATATCGAGCATTTCGAGGCCGAGTTCGACATTCTGGATCGCCGTGCGCCACGGCAGTAGCCGATCGTTCTGAAACACGATGGCGATCCTGCCGCGGAACGAGTCGAATTCGCGGAATGGATTGCGGCCGTCGACCGTCACGATGCCTGACGTCGGCTCCGTCAATCCCGCGATCATATTGAAGATGGTCGATTTTCCGCAACCGGTCTTGCCGAGAAGGGCAAGCATCTGCCCCTGCCCGATCTGTAGATCGAGCCCATCGACGGCGACATAGGACGATGCCGCGCCGGCTTTGCCAAAACTCTTCGAGACCTGCTTCAGGCTGATAATCGGTTCGGAGGAAGTCACAGCGTTCGCTCCGATACAGCACGATAGCGGAAGGCGATGTTCTCGATCAATGTGAGCACACCCTGCGCGATCAGCACGAAGAAGACGAGTTGCAGCGTCCAGGCCAGCGCGCCGGCCATATCGAACACCTGTTGTTGCTGCAGCAATTCATATCCCACCCCGCCGGTCGCACCGACCAGTTCCGCCACGACGACGACGCGCGACGCATTTCCCAGATTGACTTTCCACGCCGTGAGAATGTCCGGCAGGATCGCGGGAATGATCATGGTGCGGAACAGCTTGGCGCGCGTCGGGCGGAAGCTCATCACCATCTCCATGAGATCGCGCGACATGGCCTGCAGCGCGCTCAGCACCTGAAAGGTGAACGCCGGCAGCGTCGTCATCACCATAATGAAGAAGATCCGCGGCTCGATGCCGTGAAACCAGATGATCGCAAACACCACCCAGGACAGCGCCGGAATGCCCTGAAACAGCGTCAGGATCGGGGAGAGAAATTCATTCGCCGCGCGCGAGCGCGCCATCATGACCGCGAGCGCGGCGCCGACGATAAAGGCTCCGGCCAGGCCCGCCAGGATACGGCCGACGGTCGCCAGCACGTCGCTGAATTCGCTCCAATCGGAGAAAATCCCGATACAGCGCTTGAAGACGTCGACCAGTGACGGAAACAGAAATGGTGGAAAAAACAGCGACGCAATCTGCCAGATCCCGGCCACGACGACGAACGGCAAAATATAGGAGAACACGCGTCGGCCAACGGCCGCGCTCCGGCTTGCCGTCCCAGACGAGGACGATGAAGATTGGGCCTGCGGCATCGTCATTTCATCGGTCCGTCGTAAATCGTCGACGCCGAAGGATCCGACGGCAGGAAGGCGATCGACTTGCCGGCGTCATAGACCGATTTGATCTCCTTGCTGACTTCGGCGGCCGTTCGGATATTCATTCCGAGCCGGTCGTTGGCGCGGATCAGTTCCGAGATCGCCTTGCGGTCATCATCGCTTCCCTTTGGCGAGATCAGTTTGGCCGCGTCATCGGGGTGAGCGACCGTCCACTCGCCGGCTTCCTTGTAAGCGGCATAGAGCTTCGGGATCAGGCTTTTGTTCTTCTCCGCCCAGTCGGTATGGGCCGCAACTCCGAGATAAGGGATGTTGCTGCTGCCGGTCGCCTTCTTCCAGTTTTCCTCGATCTTGAGGTCGAGCATCCTGATATCGGGCTTCTTGGCATGCAGCGTCGTGTAGGCCGGCTCCCAAAGCTGTACCGCCGTGGCGCGGTCGGCGATCGCATAGCCGACAAGGCCAGGAGTGGCCGTGTTCACGACCGAGAATTTACTGGTATCCGCGCCCAATTGCCGGGCAAACCAGTCGAACATCACATAGTTGGTCGTGCCCTTTGCTGCCGCGAGGTCTTTGCCTTCCAGATCCTTGATCGATTTGATCTCGGGGTGCGAGGTGACCACGGTGCCCCAGAAATCGAACAAATTGAAAAGATAGGTGACTTTGACGCCTCTGATATCGGCAAGACCGACCGTCAGCAGCGAGGCGCTGCCGCCGATCTGGAACTCTCCCGAATTGAACTGCGCCGTGTAAGCGTCCGGCGTGCGCTCCTCGAACGAAATCGACAATCCGTTCTTTTCATCGAGCTTTTGAGCCTTGATAACCGGCGGCAAAAAGGCTCCGAGGGACGGCGCTCCAAATACGACAATGGAGAGTTTTTGCAATTCCTCAGCGGACGATGAAGATCCCATCGCGGCCAGCAACAGCAGACCAAGACCTACGCTAACTCGCTTCATTGCACTTCCCCTCCCAGCCTTTCGAGGCGCCGCGCCTCAGGCGCGGCTCCTGTCTTATTCCTCGCCGCGCTCAGCAACGCGATGCGTCATTTCATCCCGCGGCTCCGCTGATCGGCGCCTCGAATTCCTTTTTCAAGGCTACGAAGAAACGCCCGATCAGATGCTTCGAAACGCTGGAGAGGATGCGTTGCCCGACGCCTGCCACCAGGCCGCCGATTTCGCCGTTACCCTTGTAGATCAGGCGAGAACCGTTCTCGCCATCTGGCTCGATTTCAAAACGGGCGATGCCGTTGCCGTGACCCAGCGTTCCCGCGCCTGATACTTTGATGCTGCACGTCTTGGGCGCATCCTTGTCCGACAGCGATATCTCGCCCTCGAACGAACCTCCTACCGCGGCGACGCGGAGCTGCATATCGACCTTGTAGGCATCAGACCCGATCTCTGTCATGCTCTTACAGCCGGGAACGCAGCGCATCAGCACTTTGGGGTCGTTCAGCGCAACCCACAGCGCGTCAACCGAGGCCGGGATCGCTTCATTTCCACCGATATCGAGCTTCACGATCCTGCCTCACAATCCGAACAATTTTTGCACAAGACCGCCGTTGATGCTCGCCCGTTCGCTGTCCGTGAACGAGGTTTCCTGCACGATCTTCAGCGGCGCGAGATCACCGATCGGGAATGGCATGTCCGAACCCATCATGATGCGGTCGGCGCCGACCACGTCGGCGAGGTATCGCAGCGCGCGGGTGTCCTGAACGATGGTGTCGTAGTACATCGCAGCCAGGGCGGCGTCGGGATCACCGAGCTTGTCCTTGTCGAGCGAGTAGTTCCGGCGCAAACGGCCGACCACATAGGGCAATGCCGCACCGCCGATGCCGGCAACGATCTTGATGTTGCTGAAGCGCGTGACATGGCCGGCGTAAATCAGCCGCGACATCGCGATCAGCGTATCGGTAATGCGCCCGACCGCATTGGCCATTCCGTAGTCGTGGACGCGATCGTCGCCGCTCTCGAATACCGGATGGATAAAGATGATCGAGCCAAGCTCGTTCGCCGCCTGCCAGAACGGCAACAGGCTGGGATCGTCGAGCACGCCGCCCTTGCCCTTCGGCTGAGTGCCGATCATCGCGCCCTTGAAACCTTGCGTATGGGCTTCCTTCAGCACTTCAGCGGCAAGCGCACCGTCCTGCAACGGAACGGTCGCCAACGGAACGAATCGCGGCTGCTCCTTTGCCGTCTTCGCCAGATGCGTATTGATCAGGCGAGACCAGCGAACGCCCTCTTCAGCCGGAACCTCATAGCCGAACATGTCGAGCCAGCCACCGACGACCTGACGCTCGATCTTGTTGGTGTCGAGCCATTGCAGCCGCGCGGCGATGTCGCTGAGCGGCTTCGACACCGGCCGGGTCGGCTTGTTGCCGGCAAACGCAAAACCGAGGCTGCCGCCTTCCTCGATCAGCTTGATGGAGGGGAAACTGGCCTTGTCGGCGCGAATGGCATCCAGCAGCGCCGGCGGAACGAGATGAGCGTGACAATCGATGATCATTTCAGGACCTTTGGTTTCGAATCTTGCGCGGCTGCGATGGCATCGCTGATGGCCGCAATCCGGATGGGGAGCTTGGAGAACGAAATTCCGAGCGAGGCGACCGCATCATTGATGGCGCCGGAGATCGCTGCCGGCGATCCCAGATAGCCGCTTTCGCCGGACCCCTTCTGACCGAAGACCGTGAACGGCGACGGCGTGCAGTGATGCACGATTTCGACCTTCGGCACCTCGTGTGAAGACGGCAGCAGATAATCCATGAAGCTCTGCGTCAGCATCTGGCCTTCGCTGTCGTAGACGAATTCTTCGAGCAGCGCGGCGCCGATGCCATGCGCGATTCCGCCCAGCGTCATCCCCTTGACGATATGCGGGTTGATGACCGTTCCGCAGTCGTGACCGATCACATAGCGACGAATGGTGGGCTTGCCGATCTGCGGATCGAACGCGATCAGCACCAGATGGAATTCAAAGGAATGGCAGGGGTACATCTGCACCCGGCCGTTTTCCGGCAGCTTGGTGCCGGTCGGCACCTGCATCACATGCGTGACTTCAAGGCCGGGCTCCATGCCCTCGGGCAGCAAATGGAAATTGCGATGCGCGATATTGACGTGCTCGGCCCAGGCCAGCTTCTTCTTCGAGGCCGCATTGGATACTGTGCCGCCCTCATAGACGACGTCCTTTTCGACGCATCCGAATTGGTGCGCGGCAAGACGCACGATCTTGGCCTTGAGCTTGTGCGCGGCATGGAACGCTGCCCCGCCCAGCATGATCGCCATGCGGCTTCCAACCGGCGTGTTCGACGGCAGGCAGTTGAGCGAATCCGGACGCACGATCCGGATCAAATCCGGATCAATCTCCAGGACTTCGCCAATCACGGTCGCCGCCAGGGTCTCATGGCCCTGCCCTGCCGACGTCGTATGGATCGTCGCGGTGATAAACCCCATGCCGTCGACATTGATGCGGCAAGAATCCATCCAGGTGGTGGTCGTATTCTTTTCGTTCAGCAACGGTTCAAAGGACGAATTGCCGCCGCTTGGCTCGAGACATGCGGCAACCCCGATCCCGGCGCATTGTCCGGCCGCTCGCAGCGCATCGCGCTCGCGCTTCAGCCCCTCGTAATCGGCATGCGCCAGCACCTTGGCGACCACGGTATGATAGTCGCCGCTGTCGTAATGCGTGCCGCTTGGGATGAGATAGGGAAACTCGTCGCTGCGGATGAAATTGCGACGCCGGACCTCGATCCGGTCGAGCCCAACAGCGGCAGCAACCTTGTCGATCGCGGTTTCGATCGCATAGTTGGTCGGCGCCTGTCCGAAACCGCGCACCGCCTCTTGCGCCGCCTTGTTCGAGGTGACCGAGACCGCGCGATATTGCACGCTCTGAATCTTGTAGGGCCCGACGATCGCCCCGATCGGCTTGCCGAGCTGGAACGGCGATCGTCCCGCATAGGCGCCGACATTGTCGAGCGCGCGCATCTTCATCGACTTAACGATGCCATCGTCATTGAAGGCGATATCGACGTCGAAAATCCGGTCCGGCCCATGGGCGTCGCCGGCCCGCATGTTGTCGAGGCGGTCTTCGATCAGGCGAACCGGACGTCCGAGCACCCGCGCCAGATGCGAGGCGATTACCGTCTGTTTGATGCCGCGCTTGACGCCATAGCTGCCGCCGACATCGACGTCCTGATGAACCCTGACATTGTTAGCGGGGATGCGAAGCGAGCGGGCGATCTGATCGGGATATTTCGGCATCTGGATCGAGGCCCAGACATCGAGCATTTCGCGCCACGGATCCCATTTGGCCGCGACGCCGAAGGTTTCGATCGGCACCGTCGAACTGCGGCCCCAGACCACCCGAAACGAGAGATGACGCGGGCTCTCGGCAAAATGCTTGTCGACCTCGCCCCAGACAAAAGTTTTATCCAAGAGCACATTGCTTCCATGCGCCGCGTGAACGGGCGGGCTGGACGGATCGAACGCCTCTTCCGAATCGATCACGTAAGGCAGCGGCTCATATTCGACCCGCACTTTTTCCGCGGCATCTTCGGCCTGGGCACGGGTTTCGGCGACCACCGCCACCACCCATTCGCCGGCATAGCGCACCTGCCCGACGGCGAGCGGAAAGCGCCGCACATTCGGCGTATCCAATCCGTTCATCAGCGGTTCGGTCGCCTTGACGAGCTCCTCGCCTGTCAGCGCATAATGCACGCCGGGCATTTTCATCGCCTCGGTCGCGTTGATCGATACAATGCGCGCCGCCGGATATTGCGAGGGCACCAGCGCGACGTGCAGAAGGCCCTCCAGCGCGATATCGGCGACGTAATGGCCCTGACCGGCGACGAAGCGGCGGTCCTCACGAACGCGGCGATTTGAAGAAACAAATTTGAGGGGCAGCGTCGGCGAGCTCACGAGCGGCCTCCATGCGGTGTATCGGCTTGGGCCGCTTCGAGAATGCCCTCCCGCGGCGCATCGGATTTTGCCGCAGGATCGACCACCGCCTCGTTGGGATGCGCCCCCCCGGCACTGCGCGGCGCATTTGCCTTGCGCAAACGATCGGCAGCGAACTCGACGGCTTCGACGATCTGTCCATAGCCGGTGCAGCGGCAAATATTACCTGAGATCGCCTCCACGATATCTTCGCGCGACGGCGTGTCGTTGTGATTGAGCAGCGCCTGTGCCGTGAGAATCATGCCCGGCGTGCAATAGCCGCATTGCAGACCATGGGTCTCGCAGAACGCGTCCTGAACGACGCTCAGTTCTCCCGGTGCCGGCGCCAGCCCCTCGATGGTCGTGATGTCGTAGCCGTCGGCCTGAACCGCAAACATCAGACACGCCCGCGACGGCTCGCCGTCGATCAGCACGGTGCAAGCGCCGCAAACGCCGTGCTCGCAACCGGCGTGGCTGCCGACCAGCAGAAGATCCTCACGCAACGTGTCGAGCAGCGTTTTGCGCGGCTCCACATCGACCTCACGTTGCCGGCCGTTGACCTTGAGGCTGACTTTCATTGGATCACCGCTTCGGCAGATTGAGCGCCGCCCGCACGTGCGTCAGCGATAGCGTCTTCAAGCGCCCGCGTTCCAAGTACAGCGGCGACGCGCTGGCGATAGGCTGCGCTCGCATGCAGATCGGAGCTTGTTTCGAGATCGGCCGTGGCAGCCCGAACGATGTCCGAGATCGAAACGTGCGCGATGTTCTCGCCGATCAGCGGCGAAACATCGATCCGTATTGCGCGATCACCGACACCACCGAGGCCCAGCGCCGCATCGAGACAACGGCCGGATTCGTCCAGCGCCACCTGCGCGGCCGCAGCAACGAACGCAAAATCCGACTGGCGCGCACTGACTTCATGGAATCCCGTGCCGACTTGCGGATGCGACCAGACCGGAAAGCGCACCGCGCAGACGCAATCACCTGGCATCACCGACGTCAGCATCGGCCCGATGAAGAATTCGTCGGCCGGCATCCTGGTTCGATCGGACGGATTTGCGATTTCGATCTCGGCACTGAGCGTGACCGCGATCAGCGGAATTTCGGCGGAAGGATCGGCATTGGCGATCGAACCGCCGACCGTGCCGCGGTTGCGGGTCGGCGGATGACCGACCCACGGCAGCGCTTTCATCAGCAATGGCAGCTTGCGATGAACAAGTTCGTTTCGCTCGACCTCGACCTGGCGGGTGACGGCGCCAATCACGATCGCATCATCTTCGAAGCGGATGCCCCGCAATTCTTTCAGACGCAGGATGTCGACGAGCTTTGTCGGGCGGGCGAGCCGCATCGCCAGCATCGGGATAAGCGTCTGGCCGCCGGCGATGATGCGCGCGTCTTCGTCAGCAGCCAGTATCGCGCAGGTCTCAGCCAGCGAGTCGGGCCGGAGATATTCAAACGGCGCTGGTTTCATGTTCGTCCTTCCGGCGCGATCGGCAGCTCAAGCCAGCAGCAAACCGGCCACCGCCGGCGACAGTACCGAGACCGTCTGATTTTTGAGAAGCGGACCGTTCACTTCGGTGGCGGCCTTGATGGCGCGCCATTCCGGATCGGCGCCGAAAGCCGCCCACGCCTTGGTGCGATCATCTTCGGATTTGAATCGCGTCAGATAGGTCAGCCGCGAAGCTTCGGTCGCCGATTCGAACACGCCCAGCAGTTCGATGCCGTGCCCCGGAAATCGTTTGACGACCTCGTTCTTGAAACGCGCCTTCATGGCGTCGGCTTGGCCATCGGAGGCTTCATACACTCGGATTTCGTAGATCACTGTTCACTCCCTTGCGGCGACGATAAAAGCCAAGGGATGGCAAATGTCAAACTTACAATAGTTCAATTTGGCATATTTGTTGGAATGCACTGCAACAATTTGGCTTTTTCGACACGCAATTCGATGAAAATTGCTATATCCTCATCCGAAATCCGATAGTCCGGCGGATAAGGTGCACTCATTACCGCCGTGTATTGCATCAATCATGTGATTGCACTAATCGATATGACCTAGTGCAGAGGGGCAATTGTGTCTCAAACTTCTACTTCTACTTCAGGCGATTGGCTGCCCGTTCTGTCCGATATGGACGGGCCTCGATACCTTGCGTTTGTCCAGGCGCTCGAAAATGACGTTCAAACCGGCATCCTGAAGCCTGGCACCCGTCTGCTGCCCCAACGCGATATGGCAAACCAGCTTGGTCTCAGCGTCGGGACGGTTTCACGGGCCTACGCGGAAGCCGAAGCACGCGGCCTGATTTCGGGCGAGGTCGGCCGCGGCACATTCGTTCAGCGTCGCCGGCTGCCTGCGAATACAAAAGCGACCGCACAGACAACGATCAACCTCGCGCTCAACGTCCCTCCCTCGACCGGCGAGGCCGAGTTGATCGCATCGGTGCTGTCGGAAATCCTGGTGGATGGCGCACTAAGCCCCTTGCTCGGCTATCTGCCGCACCAGGGCCTGCCCTCGCATCGCGAGATCATGGCAGGATGGCTTGCCGCATTCGGCATGAAGGCGGAGACCGCGAACCTCTTCATCACCCATGGTGGACAGCACGCGCTGTCGATCGCGCTCAATATGGTGGCGGCACCGAAAGAGACGGTACTGACGGAACGCTTCACCTATTCCGGAATGGTGGCGCTGTCGGCGCAAAATGAATACCGGCTCCACGGTGTCGATGGCGACGCGCAGGGATTGCTGCCCGAGGCGCTCGACCGCGCATTTACCGAAACCGGCGCACGCGTGCTGTTCGCGACCCCCAGCCTGCAAACGCCGACGGGCACGGTGATGATGCTGGAACGTCGCCAGCAAATCGCCGACGTCGTTCAAAAGCATCGCGCCTATTTTCTCGAAGACGACGTCTATGCGTTCTTGTTCGCCTCACCGCCCACCCCGATCTCGACGCTGATTCCCGACCGCAGCTTTTACGTCACGAGCTTCGCCAAGTGCCTTGCGCCTGGTTTGCGAATCGCGGCGATGATCGTGCCGGAGCAATTTCGCGACCGTTCCATCAATGCGGTGCGGGCAACGGGATGGATGGCCTCGCCGATCATGGCGGAAGTCGTCGCCCGCCTGATTCACAGTGGCGATCTGCTGCGGCAAGTCCATGCGAAACGCGCTGCCGCGGCGCGACGCAATGCGATTGCCGATCGCGTGCTCGGCACCTGGCTTACACCGATGTCGGATACACCGGGATTTCACCGCTGGCTTCCGATTCCCGCCGGACGCACGCTGATCGCCTTGGTGACGCAAGCGGCCCAGGCCGGAATCACGATCGCCCCACCGGGTGCCTTGCAACAGGTCGATCGCGGGACGCTCGGAACTCGCCTCTGCCTCGGTCATCCCGCGACAGACGACATCCTCGAAAATGCGCTGTTGGAACTCCGGCAGATTCTCGAAGCCGCCGAGGCGATCTCTTTCGTGTAGCGAATTCTCGGCACTCGATAGGGCCGCGGTCGCTATCGCCGCAATCTGCTCCGATTACCCGCCTGTTACCGCGTGAACCGCTTCCTTGATCTTGGCCAAGGCATAGTTGCCTACCTGTTCAAGCTCGATATGAGGCATGTTCGGCATCTCGTCCGGAGCGACCACGCAATCCACGATCGCAGGTCCGTCGCACGCGAACGCTTCACGCAATGCAGCGGTCAGCACGCCCGGCTGCTTGACGGTGAAGCCATGGGCACCACAGGCACGGGCAAGCGCCGCGAAGTCCGGATTGGGAAACTCGATGGCGCTGCGGAACGGCAGGATGCCGACGCTCTCTGCTTCCAGCGTAATCAGCCCGAGCGCCGAGTTGTTGAAGATCACGACCTTGATCGGCAGCTTGTGATGCACCGCTGTCATGAACTCGCCCATCAGCATGTTGAAACCACCGTCACCGGTCAGCGCAATCACCTGCCTGGTCCGATCGAGCGCCTGGACGCCATTGGCCTGGCCAAGCGAGGTGCCGACAGCGGCGTTGTTGAAGGAGCCGATGATCCGCTGCGTCCCGTTCTGGCGAATCCAGTTTCCCGACCACAGTGTATTAAGGCCGGTATCGAATACGAAGGTCGCGTCTGGCGCAGCGAGGTCGCTGACCGCCCGAGCCACCGCCTGCGGGTGAAGCTTGTCGCGGCTGCGGGTCAAATCAGCCTGCTTGTCGAGCATCTCGTCCCATTGATGGCGCTCGTGGGTTACGTTGTTAAAGAATCTCGTGTCGGCCTTGGCTTTGGTCTTTTCGAGAAGCCTTTCGATCGCTGGACGCGCCGATCCCGTGATACCGAGAACCGTCGGCGTGCGGCGGCCGAGCGCAAGCGGCCGTTCGTCGATCTGGATCACCGTGCCGTGCGCCGGCAGAAAGTTCGAGTACGGGTAGTCCGTCCCGATCATCACCAGCAGTTCGCAGCGCTGCACAGCATGATACACCGGCTTGGTGCCGATCATGCCGAGCCCGCCCATCCAGCGCGGGTCTTCGTAGTTCATGATCTCCTTGCCTCGCACCGTGTGAACGAGCGGGGCCTTCAACCTGTCCGATAGCGCACGCAATAAATCTGCAACGCCACGGCAGCCCGCACCACACATGATGACGACGCTGGATGCGGCGTCGATGCGCTTGGCTGCGTCGTCGATATCAACATCGTTCGGAATGACTTCAGCACGCGGCCGAAGCGTCGCGACGCTGGACATCGCGCCTTCCGCCTTTGCCGACAATACGTCCTGCGGCAGGGTCAGGTGGGCAACGCCCGGTCCGGCGTAGGCCGCGGCGATCGCCTGATGGATCACGCCCGGCGCCTGTGCGGCGGAAATAATGGTCTGTGTGTAGAGCGACAGGTCGCGAAACAGCAGATCAGGCTCGGTCGACTGAAAGAAATCCATCCCCTTCATCTTCCGTGGCATCTCGCCCGAAAGCGCCAGTACCGGCGCGTGGTCACGGCTTGCCTCGTACAGCCCCGCCACCAAATGATTGCTGCCTGGGCCGGTCGTGCCGGCGCAGACAGCCAGTCTGCCTGTGAGCTTCGCCTGGCCCGACGCCGCCAGAGCAGCGCCTTCCTCGTGCCGCACGCCTATCCATTCGATGTTGCTTTTGCGGACGGCGTCCCCAAGCGGGTTGAGCGAGTCGCCGATCAGGCCAAAGACCTGCTTGACGCCGATCCGCTCGAGCACATCGACGAGGACTTCCGCTACCGTTTGCGACATTTGATACCCCCTGGGGTTTCCACCATTCGGCTGTCCCCTGGGATAGCCGAACGAGGCGCGTGGCATTTTCAGCCGGCGCGCGGCTCCAGCAAATTACGACTACGTGATTGTGGCGACTACGCGATTACTGGCGTGGCCGCGTTCTCTCGGAACGACGCGAAAATGGGCTTCCAGGCGGTAACCGTCGGGATCACCGAGGAAAGCGGCATAATAATCATAATCGGAGCCGCAATCCGGGCGCCGGCCCGGCGCGCCGTTGCCGTCTCCGCCCGATGCAGAGACTAGCATCGGTTCGGCCGAACCGCCGGACAGCGGCAGTGCCGACGCCGAGCGCCCCGTTTTTCAAGAGAGACGCTGCGTCAAACCTCGACCACGCGTTCGATGTGAACCCTGCGGCAATCCATCTCGTATTCCAGATCGACCACGGGTGGCCGGTTGAAGTGCCAGGTCAGACCGGAGCGCAGCACACCGCGACGGCCAAGTTCACTCTCCAGAAACGGGAAGACATCGCGGACAGTATAGAGCTGCGCCGCCGTGGTCTGGCCCCAGCCACCGGAGAACGCACTCATGCGCCGCTCCATTTCGTCCAGCACCCATTTTGCCTTCTCCAGCATTCCTGCTGGGCTGGTGTCGCCAAGCCGAACCGTATGGTCGCGATAATTGGCTTTACCCTCGACCGATTCACCGCTGCCGGCGATGACAAACGACGCCGGCGCATTGGGGGCAACAGTTGTGAACGAGAAGGCATGGAAGCCCGGCTCGGCAGGCGGATCGATCTTCGGACAGACATTGCTACGCGCGACCGGATTGACGCCATCCTTCATCAGGCCCCATTCGATCAACGTCTTGATGTAGACTTGGTTGAAGGCCTTAAAACCTTCCTCGGTGAAGGGCGCGGGCGAACGCAATTCGCAGGCGCCGAACGCCGTCAGCGGCCGGCCGGCCGCCTTGATGATCTCTGCGATCCTCTCAAAGCCCTGTTTCAAGGGAACCACCCTGGAAAAACGCACGCGCTCGATGGCGAAGCCCGGGAGCGCACCGATGCCGCATGAATACTGGCTTACGCCTGGCATGAACCGGTAGCCGCCGTTCGCCGCCTCGATGGTCTCGATCATGAATATCTCCTTGATGGTGTGAAAGCGCGGGTAGGATTTGCCGAGGTCAATCCTCGAGCACGCCAAGATAGGCATCGCGAATAATCGGATCGGCCAGCAATTCTGCACCCTGGCCCGTCCGCACGATGCGGCCCATGTCCATGACGTAGGCGGAATGACAAATATCGAGCGCGGTCGTGACATCCTGTTCAACCAGAAGGATCGACATGCCCTCGGCATTCAGCGATCGCAGCGCCGCGACCAACTGCTCGACCAGCAACGGCGAAAGACCGAGTGACAACTCGTCGATCATCAAGAGCCGCGGCGCGCTCATCAGGCCGCGGCCGATCGCGCACATCTGCTGTTCTCCGCCAGAGAGTGTCGCCGCCGCCTGGTTGCGGCGCTCGCGCAATTTCGGGAAAGTGCCATAGACGGCATCGAGATTACGGCCGAGTTCGGCGCGGCTCACCTTCCGTGAATAGGCGCCCATCAAGAGATTGTCTTCGATGCTCATGGCGCCGAACAGCCGCCGGCCTTCCGGGACATGGACAATGCCGTGCGCGAGAAGCTGGGCGGCCGTGTCTCCGGCAACATCCCTGCCATCGGCAAAATAGGTGCCGCCCTGCATCGGGATCAATCCGGATAGCACGCGCATCAACGTGGTCTTGCCCGCACCGTTCGAGCCTATCAGGGCGGTGATCTCGCCGCGCCGCACGTTCATGTCGACGCCCCACAGCACCTGCACCTCGCCGTAGCCGGCGCATAGCCCCTGTAGTTCGATGATCGCGGAATCAGCCACCGGTCGCATTCCGTTGCGCGTATTGCTGCCCGAGATAGGCGTCGACCACGGCCGGATTCTTGATGACGTCGCGCGGCAGCCCGTCGGCGATCAATTGTCCGTTGTGAAGCACCGCAATGCGGGTGCAAACATTGAGCACGACCTTCATCAAATGTTCGATCATGACGATGGTGATGCCGCCTGCGGCGAGTTCATGAATGAGCCTGGTCGCCCGCGCCACCTCGGCGCTGTTCAGGCCGGCGTTGACTTCGTCGAGGAATAACAGCTTCGGTTTCATGGCCAGCGCTTTGGCCAATTCAAGCCGCTTGCGCATTGCCAGCGTCAGCGTTGCCGCAGGCTGGGTCGCCTGCGTCTCCAATCCAACGAACGCGAGATGGGCACGGGCTTCCTCGCGCGCGGACTTCAGGCTTTCGCCCGGCTGGGAGAACAGTGCCGCCGCGGCGACATTGTCGAGCGCGGAGAATTCGGCGAACGGCTGCACGATCTGGAAGGTGCGTGACAGCCCGAGCCGCGCGGCCTGATAGGTCCTGATACGCGTGATGTCTTTTCCAAGAAAGCTAATGGTGCCGCCGCTTGCCGGCGTCACGCCGCAAATCGTGTTGACGAGCGTGGTCTTGCCGGCGCCATTCGGGCCGATCAATCCCAGCACTTCACCCTGCTTGATGCCAAGCGTGACGCCGCGCAGCGCCTGAAGTCCGCTGAAGCGCCGGGACACGGCATCAAGGCGCAAAATCTCAGATGAGCCCTCAGACATGCTTCGCCTTTCGCGTGAACATGCCCGGACGCAACGAGATCAGGCCGTGCGGCAGGAACAGCAGGAGCAGGACGATGAGAACGCCGAGCACGCCGCTGTGGATCTGGATGTAATTGCGCCAGACCACCTCTTCCAACCCAAGATAAAGGAACGCGCCCCCGACCACGCCAAGCGGCGAGCCGAGCCCCCCCATCAACGCCATCACAATGGGTTGGACGGAATAGAGCACGTCGAACACGTCGGACGGATCGATGTAGTGCACCCACGCCGCATAGATGCCGCCGGCGGCGCCGACGAAGCAGGCCGACAATCCGAATGCGATGCTTTTGTAGAGCGTAGCATTGAGGCCGACCATGCCGGAAGCGGTCTCGTTCTGCCGGATACAGGAAAGCCCGAAGCCAAGCTTCGACATCGAAACCGCAATCACCATCAGCGCGGTTGCCAGCAATAATCCCCACATCGCGTAGAAGAAGAACATGGCGTCCGCCAGAATGCCGGAGCCGGACGCCAGCGGGATGTTCAAACCCATGCCGCCGCCGGTCAGATCGGTGGCGTTGTTGACGAGTTCGCGCAACACCTCGACCAGCGACAGGCTCGCGATTGCGAAGTAATGGCCGCGCAAGCGCAGCAGCACGGCGCCAAGCACGGCCGCCAGCAGGAACGAAGCCACGAACGTCAGCAAAATGGACGGGAGCAATGGCAGGCCCATGTTGAGCAGCACGCCGGTCGCGTAGGCGCCGAAGCCGAAAAACGCCGCCGTTGCGAACGACGGATATCCGGCAAATCCACCGACGACATTCCACGACAGAGCGAGGATGGAATACATGCAGGCCATGGTGCCGAGCCGCAGCGCATAGGCCCCGCCGAACAGCGGCAATGACGCCAGACAGAAGAGCAACACCAGAAGCGCCAGATTGGCCCTGCTCATTCGAAACCCTTTCGGCCGAGCAGCCCCTGTGGCCTGACAATCAGGAATATGATCAGCAGCACAAAGGAAAGCGTGGTCGCATGCTCCGGTCCGAGGAACGTCGTTCCCACGCCTTCGACCAGCGCCAGCAACAGGCCGCCGGCGAGCGCACCCGATACGCTGCCGAGACCGCCGAGCACACAAACGACGAAGGCCTTGCCGAGAAAGGTCGAGGAAGTCAGCGGCGAAATCGGATAGATCAACGCCATCAGCACGCCTGCGCATCCCGCCAGCGCCGCACCAAGACCGAACGCTATGGCGTAGATCGATTTGACATCGACGCCCATCAGCACGGCCGCATCGCGATCCAGCCTGACCGCAACGATGGCGCGCCCGACCCGCGAGCGCCGCAATACAAGATAAAGCAATCCCGTCAGCGCCAACGCGGCGGCAGTGGCGATCAAGCGGTCAACCGGCACCACCACGTCAAACAGCGAGACCGAGCCCATCGGAGGATTCAGGGTCAGCTTGCGGTAATCCGCCTTGAAGAAATAGATCATCGCATTGTTCAGGATCAGGTCGAGCCCGAATGTCAGCGTCAGCGTCACCAGCACCGGCGCGTTGATGACGCGGTTGAGCAACAGCCGCTGCAGCAGGTAGCCGAAAACGAAAAACAGCGGTGCGGCGACGATCAGCGCATACCATGGCGAGATCGACAGCGACTGATAAAGAGCCAAGGCGAGATAGGATCCAAGAACGATGAACGACCCATGGATCAGGTTGATGACGTTGAGGACGCCCCATACCAGCGAGAATCCGATCGCAATGCAGGCATAGAGGCAGCCCAGCACCAGGGCGTTGATGAGCACCTGGGCTACCCACATGTCAGATCCTCGCCGGCCGCAACAATCGCGTCAGTTGACGCCGAGCTTGAGGTCGCCCTGCTTGATTGCTTCCGGGAACAGCACCACGGGCTTGGCGCCCTGAATCTGGAACACCGGCGGCTCGAGCGAATTGATCTGGCCGTTGGGTCCGAACTTGACCGGGCCCCAGAACGTCACGACGTCGAGGCTGGCAAGCGCGTCGCGAACCTTGTCGCGATCGAGTGAACCGGCCTTCTCGATCGCCAACTGAAACAACGCGCCGCAAACCGCGGCCGATGCCTGGCCGTAATCCGGCTCGCTCTTGTATTTGTCGCGGAACAGCTTCACGAAATTGCTGGTGGTGCCGAAGATATCCTTGCCGTTGTATTGCTCGGCGGGATGCCACCATGAGGCGCTGGTAATGTTTTCGGCGGTCTGGCCCGCGGATTCAATGAAATCCTGGTAGGCGGGACCCGCGATCATCGTCACCACGGGCGCTTTCATCTGCTGATCGACCATCTGCTTGCGGACCAGCAAGAGATCGTTGATGTAGCCGGTGACGAAGATCCATTGCGGCGACAGCGATTTGATCTGCGACAGAGACGCCGAGTGGTCGAGCGTGCCGATCGCGTATTTCTCGAAATAGACGACATCGAGCCCGTTCGCCTTGGCTGATTTCTCCATTTCCTGCGCGATCGCCAGCGGAAACAGATCGTTGCGCGCCAGAATGGCGACTTTCTTCACGTCGGGCGCCTTCGCCTTGATGATCTGCGTCAACGGCGTGGTGAGTGTATCGTTCGGCGTGAACGTGCCGAAGAGATATTTGTATCCCTGATCGTAGACCTGGGATGACGAGGCGGCCGCGGCGATCGTCGGCACCTTGTATTTTTCCGATACCGTGCTCGCCGCCTTGGCGGCGCCGGAGCCGAACGCGCCGAACAGGAAGTTGACGTTGTCCTGCGTGATCATCTGCTCGGTGGTCTGAACCGCCCGCGGCGTGTTGGATTGATAGTCGGCGTAGACGATCTCGACCTTGTATTTCTTGCCGCCCACCGAAATGCCGCCGGCCTTGTTGGCCTGTTCCGCCCAGAGATCGTATCCCTGCTGCTGCTTGATGCCTTCAGGCGCCAAGGGACCCGTCAACGGCAGCGGGGCGCCGAAGCGAATGACGTCTTCCGCCCTGGCCTGAGACGTCGCGGCGCTCAAGGACGCGACCGCCATGACGACGGTGCTCAGGACCACCGAGCAACGGACCAATATCGAACCAAACATCTGCATCCCTCTGAATCGTCAGTGCGACCACCGTAAAGCATGGCAAATAGAACATTCGAATAAAAGCATTGAAATTAGAGATTTCAGGTCGAATAATTCGAACGCTAGCCAATGCCTGCTGCGATCTTGGGCAAGGACCGAACCCCGGGGGCCAAATGATTGAATCGACCGCCATCAGATACTTTCGATCCGTGACCGAGAGCGGCTCGATCAAGCAGGCCGCAGCCTCACTGCGGATCGCACCCAGCGCCATCAGCCGGCAGGTGCAGGCGATCGAAGAGGAATTGTCGGTCAAGCTTTTCGATCGGGGCGCCCGCGGCATGGTCCTGACTGACGCAGGCCACCTGCTCTATCGCTATGCCGTCGAGAACCGCAATCAGCTCGACGGCATCCGGGTCAGGGTGCAGGAATTCGACACCTTGCGCCGCGGTCAGGTCAAAATCGCAACCGTCGAGGGCATGCTGGCAAATTTCCTGTCGAATTTTGTCGTCGATCTGGCCGGCGATTATCCCGGCATTTCGGTGTCCATCACGGTCCTGGGCTCGCGCGCCGTCGCCGAGATGGTGGGTCACAACGACGTCGATCTCGGTCTGGTGTTCGGCCGTTCGCCGCGGCGCGACCTGATCGAGCTGGCGCGCATGCAGCAATCACTGTGCCTGATCGTTTCGCCCCGTCATCCGCTGGCGGGCAGAAACCATTGCTCAGTGAAGGATCTCGCGGGTCTGCGCGTGGTGGTGCCGGATCCGTCCTTTGGCATCCGGCAGGAAATCGACCGGGCCTGCGCCAACAACAAGATACGGCTCGAAATCTGCAACGAAACGAACTCACTCACCTTCGCGCAAACGCTTGCCGCGCGTACCGATCTCGCCACCTTTCTTCCCCGCGATACCGCCATGCCGTCGCTGGAAGCGGGATTGCTGGTAGCCGTTCCGCTGCGGGACACGCGCCTGGAAGCAACGCAGGTCACCCTCGTTCAATTGGCGACCCGTAACATGTCACCATCCTGCCGCCTGGTGGCAGATCTCCTCGTCGGCAGAATGAAGGCCGTAAAAGAATGACGGGGTAAGCTCGAAAACGCTGCAGCGCCGACGCTCAAGTCCCGACGCGAAGCGCGGCGCGCTGCTTGCGCAGCCACGCAATCACCGAGAGCGCGGTGATACGACCGGTCTTGGGATTTTCGGAAGGGATGTTCTCGATCGACATCGAGAACCGCGCGGAATCCGACTCCACCTCAACCCGATGCATATTGCGCGTCAGGGCAGGATCGGCCCAGATTTCCAGCCGGGTCCGGTCTGGGCCAATTCCGGCCAGCGACAGCGCCACCGCGACATTCAGGTTGGCTGGAAATCCCTTGGCGGCTTCTCGCGCCGTTCCTTCGAATATCCGGAGCGGTTCCGTGATTTTCTCGATATCGATATTGTTCTCGACGATATAGGGAGCACCGGCAAGGCCGCGGACCGGCTTTCGCGTCACCATCCGCACGGACGTTATCTCGCCGACCGCCGCGGCGGTGACGGCATCGAGGCCGATCAACGCACCCGTCGGCACCACGATCTGACCGCCGTTTTGCCTGGCGAGGTCGATGAGGTCATCGTTTTCGAGCAGCGCGCCCGCGCTGAGCACGACGGCTGTCTTGCCGCTTTTCACGAACGGCGCGACGATCGAGCGGACGAGCTTGCTGGGCGCACATTCGATGACGATATCGGCGACTTCAGCAAGCCCATCGATCGGCAGGATAGCGGGCGGCCGTGAGAGCTTGGCGAGCCAGTCGCGGTGCTTGTCCGGATGTTGCACCGACACCGCTGAAAGCACCAAGCCGTCGATACCACGGTCCAACGCCTCGGCGACCTTGATCCCGATCGGTCCAAGCCCAACAATCGCAACCCGCAGGGCGGGAGAACGCTTCGATAAATCCGCCATTAACTCGCTTCTCTGCTCACGGAAGAAAACAGCGCCGCGAAGCAGCTCAAGCAACTTCGCGAAACCCATATTAGCTGGATCAGCCTGTAGCAAAAGCTTTCGGGATCACCAAGTGGTCGCAATCCCGCGTATTTTCAATTTTCGCGGAATCGCGCGGGCGGAAATTCTCGATCAGCCGGCCACCTAGACTTCCTCGAAACGGATCTTCTGCGCGCCCGTCCACAGCACGGTCTTGCCGAATGTAGCCAGGTTCTCGAGATCCGAAGTCAGCGTAATGAAATGGTTGCCGGCGAGCTGGCCCATCTTGCTGGCGAAGTGCACGCCGCCATAGGCCAGAAGAATTTCGGTCTCGCTGATCCCGCCGGGATAAAGAATGATCTGGCCGGGCGCGGGATAGCTGGTGTGGTTCTCGTAGGAGACGCCGAAGTCCAGATCGCCAAGCGGCATCCAGACCGCCTCGCCGCTCCAGCGCACGTGAATCGCCTGGCTTTCGAACGGCATCGCCTTGCGGAACGCGGCGCAGGTTTTGGGCGCCAGCTGCTCTTCAAAGCGCGCCTGAAACGTGAAGTCGCCGGCGTGGACAATGAGTTGGCTCATTCATCTTTCTCATGATCGAAATGGACGAGACCCTATCAATTGCAGCCGAAGATAGCTCAAGCAAGGACCATTCCAGCCAATTGGCCGACTTTTCGGGGCGGGTGACGCTGCCGAAATCGCGATGCGAAGAAACTGCAACGCGACCAGCGCGTTTTGCTAGGTGCCGGACGCGATGAGCGCGGCGCCGGCGCCGATCATGGCGATCCCGAGCCATCCGGCGGGCGAAGGCCGTTCACCTAAAACCAGTACGCCAAAAATCGCGACCAGCACCACGCTGAGCTTGTCGACCGGTGCGACCAGCGATGCCGGGCCCAGCTTCAGGGCGCGGAAATAGCACAGCCAGGATGCTCCCGTTCCGAGACCTGAAAGGATCAGGAATGTCCACGTCCGGCCTGAGATCGGCCCCGACTGCGCGAACTGGCCAGTGGCAAGCAGCAACACCAGGAAACTGAAAAGCACCACGACCGTGCGAATGAATGTCGCGAGATCGGAGTTGATGTTTTCCACGCCGATTTTCGCGAAGATGGCCGTGAGTGCCGCGAACACCGCAGACAGGACTGCCCATACTTGCCAGGATTCGAAACTCATTCAACGTCCCTTCTGATCCTGTCGCACGCAAGCGTACGCACGACTTCGTCAACTCAAAATGTGAACAGCACGGAGGCGTACCAGGAATATTGATCGGTCTCGTTGGTATTCTCGATTCCGCGCCTGACATAACCAAGCAAGTGATAATTGTCGTTCAGATCATAGCGCCATCCGATGCCGACGCTCGTCGTCGCGGGCGTACCGTTCGAATCCGCGGTCTGGTGAAAGAGTTCGGCACCAATCTGAAGCTTGGGCAGAATTTGATAAGTGAGAACCGCGCCCGCCTGGCAAAAATCCACCGCGCGAAACTCGCTGACCGTGCATCCGCCGCCGCCGAACGCCGACCATCCGCCGCTCCAGTCCTTCTGAACCCAAATTGGCAGAAGCAATGACGCGCGGTTGTCACCAACGCTATTCGAGCCGCTCGGGAGGAAGATGCGCGGGAACACGCTGACGTCGAGCCCGAACCCATCCTGATGCAGAAAGCGGTACTTGGCGGCGAGCTCGATATTGCTCAAGCCGACATTCGTGCCGCCGCCGGCCGGCAGGTCAAAGCCGGCGGGCAACGTTGCTGTCAGTTGCAGGTCCGGCGCCGCGCCGTAGTTGAAGTCGATTCCGCTCTCGCCTGTCGTGCCGTCGCGCGTCGTAGTCCCGTTGTTGAACGTGTAGATCTCGAAGTGCTTGTAATCGGTCGGTTCGGGGTCGTCGGAAACATAAGGCGGTCCGGCGACAGCCGCTCGCGTCAGCAACGCCAGCACAAAACCGGCGCACATCCCCAAACGCACCAGACGTATGCAGCCCGTGGCCATCGACTACACAAACCCACTTGAAACAGCCATCATGTAGTATATGCTACATCTCCTCCTGTCGAGCAGCTTTTGCTACTTCACGGGTGTCGTTCGAGCGCCGGAGCCACCCTTGACTGTCGAAGCCGCCATCGATTTTCAAAATGAGCTTGATCATAGGCTGCGGCGAACCAACCAGCAGCTTGGCGCCACCGGCCTCCGCGTTGCGAAATTCATCGATGAAAACCGGCAGATCGTTTTGGCCAGTTCCGCGGCCGCGCTCGGCGCCCGCATCGGCACGTCAGACGCGACCGTACTGCGCACCATTCAGACCCTTGGCTTCGCCAGCCTGGCGGACCTCAAGGGCGCCATTCTGAATGCAGGACCAGTCTCGACGCCGGCCGACGACATGCGGCGTACGTTGGTTGATCTGGAGAAGGCGACGGGACAAGCGCTGGACGGCATATTGCAGGCCCATGCCGACGGCCTGGACATCCTGCGTTCGGAAAAATGCCGCGCCCAGATTGCTGCGAGTGTTCGCGTGCTTGATGCCGCCAACCGGATCGCCGTGTTCGGAATTGGTCCCTCCTCTGCTCTCGCGACATATGTTTCCATTTTGCTGGCGCGAAACGGCCGCCGCAGCCGGACGATAAATGCGACCGGCTCGATGCTGGCCGATCAACTGCTCGACCTGGGCAAAGGAGACGCGTTGCTTATCCTCGCCTATGGCCGTCTCTACCGCGAAGTGAAAGCGGTGTTCGCGGAGGCCAAGGCGCTGGGTCTGCCGACCGTTCTGGTCACCGAAGCCGACGATACGCCGCTGGCGAAACTGGCCGATGTCTGCGTGGCGATTCCGCGCGGGCGTCCCGGCCAGGTGGCGCTGCACGGTGCGACGCTGGTCGGCCTGGAAGCGCTGGTGCTTTCGCTCGCGGCCGCCAAGCCGCAAGCCGCGTTGTCCTCTCTCGACAATCTCAATCGACTCCGGCGGGCCACCGAAGCTCAAGGCAAAAGCGCGAAGTAGCGCGCACGAACAAACGTTCGAAGGAAAACGCATGGATCAGAATATCGAGCGAAGCAAGGTTCCGGAAGTCACGCTGATCTTCTGGATCATCAAGATACTTGCAACGACGCTTGGCGAAACCGGTGGAGACGCCGTCTCGATGTCCATGAATCTCGGCTATGCCGTCAGCAGTTTCATCTTCATCGGCATCTTCGTGGTTGCGGTCACAGCACAGATCTCCGCGAAGAAATTTCATCCGTTTCTGTACTGGCTCGTCGTGGTCGCCACCACGACGGCGGGCACCACCATGGCCGACTTCGCCGACCGCTCGCTCGGCATCGGTTATCCCGGCGGCGCTTCGTTGCTGTTCGTCCTGCTGATGCTGTCGCTGGCCATCTGGTATTGGTCGGCAGGATCGATCTCGGTCAACACGGTTTCGACGCCTGGCATCGAGATGTTCTACTGGGTTGCGATCCTGTTCTCACAGACGCTCGGCACCGCGCTCGGCGACTGGATGGCCGACAGCAATGGGCTCGGCTACGACGGCGGCGCGCTGGTGTTCGCCACCGGGCTCGCGCTGATCGCGGCGGCCTATTTCTTTACCGGCATCTCGCGAACGCTGCTGTTCTGGGCCGCCTTCATCCTGACCCGGCCGTTGGGCGCCACGCTCGGGGACCTGCTCGACAAACCGCTGAACGACGGCGGTCTCGCATTCAGCAGGTTCTATGCGTCGGCCATCCTCGCCGCCGTCATCATCGCGTGCGTGGCGTTGCTTCCGCAACGCGCCGGAGCGCACCCGGGCAAGCCGCACGCGACTCCCGTTTAATCAAGCCGATAGCAGAGGATATCCTGATGCAGCCGAACCATCTGCCGGCGCTGGGCGCGCGATACTGGAGCGCGCTGTGCGTTGCGAGCATCTTCGGCGCCAATATGGGCGACCTGTTTGCGCGCAACCTGGGCCTCGGCCATGTCGCGGGCCTGCCGTTTCTCGCGGCTGCACTGGCCATCGTGATAACAGCCGAGCGCTTCGACCGGATGCGGCACCAAAGCTATTATTGGCTCGCCATCATCATCGTGAGAACGGCCGCGACGAACTTTGCGGATTTCGCCGCCGGCGATTTGAAACTGCCCAGAATCTGGGTGATGGCGGCGCTGACCATACTCCTCGTTGCCGCGCTATGGCTAAGCTGGCAATTCGCATGGCGTTGGCTTGCGAACAAGACCGATGACGTGCTTCGCGCCGACTTGGGCTACTGGGTCTGCATGTTCATCGCCGGTACATTGGGAACCGTGATCGGAGACTTCTGCTCCCACAACATGCGGCTCGATGACGCCGGAGCAGCGATGCTGCTCTCGCCGATCGTGGCCGTGTTGTTCCTGATCGGACGACGCGGACCGCTGCTGCTGCTGCCGTTTTATTGGCTGACGGTGGTGGCGATCCGAGCGGCAGGAACCGCGGTCGGCGATCTGCTCTCCGGTCGAAACTTGCTCGGACTGTCGCTTAGCACCGCTGTCACGGGAATCCTGTTCGTTGCGCTGCTCGTCATCTGGAAAGAGTCGGCGAAAACAGAACGAGCCGTCGTTGTAGCTCCCTGACGGCGCTTGTTACAGGAATACGCCACCGCAGCTTGCTGTGCCATGCCAGCAGCGTCTCGCGTTCCCTGGCGTCGAGTGGCGCGAGCGTTTCCCTGGTTATCGGCGGCGCATTGAGCGCGGCCTTCTCGGCCGCTTGCCGACCTGCCCGCGCCAGGCTCACGAGAAGGCGCCAGCCGTTCGGGGATTGGATCCTGCATCGTTCCTTTCACCGCGCAGCATTGGTGTATATTGTGACGACAGTCGAACCTAGCCGGCGGCGCTCGCAAGAGAACTCAACGAGCCGGGTTAGCTCTGCTGCATGCCGCTAGACCAGTTGGTGCACGTCCACACAAACAGGGAGGCAGTACGATGTCGATGAGGCCCGACCCCACGTTTCACGCATCGCCGAAGCTGGCCATGGAAGCTCCGCGAGAGAGCTTCGCCTATACCTTGCTGCTCAGCCCAGATTTCTCAAAGCCTGACGCGCTGGCGGTGATTGACGTAAAGCCGGGATCGCCAACCTACAGTCAGGTCGTCCACACGGTGACGATGCCTAACAAGGGAGACGAGTTTCACCATTTCGGTTGGAATGCCTGTTCGTCAGCATTGTCGCCGCTCGCTGGGCACGCGTTCGTCGATCGACGCTACCTCATCATCCCGGGCATACGGTCTTCTCGAATTTATATCGTGGATACAAAACCTGATCCCACCCAGGCAAAGATTCACAAAATTGTCGAGCCTGAGGAAATCTTCAAAAAGACCGGTTACTCGCGGCCCCATACAGTTCACTGCGGCCCGGACGGCATTTACGTCAGCACCCTCGGGGGCGGCGGCAAGGATGGTACCGATGGGCCGCCCGGCGTCTTCATCATGGACTGCGAGACATTCGACGTCCTCGGACGCTGGGAGATCGATCGCGGTCCGCAGAACCTGCACTATGACTTCTGGTGGAATCTGCCACGCGACTACATGGTGACGAGCGAGTGGGGGTTGCCGCCGCAATTCGAGAACGGGGTCGTACCGGAGGATCTTCTCTCGAACAAATATGGCCATCGGATCCACTTCTGGGATCTGCGGGCCCGGCGTAACGTTCAGACGATCGATCTCGGTGCCAACCACCAAATGGCACTGGAAGTGCGGCCCGCTCACGATCCCGTCCGCGAGTTCGGCTTCGTGGGTGTTGTGGTCGATACCACGAACCTCGAAGGCTCGATCTGGACCTGGTGGCGCGAGGGCGGCAAGTTCCACATCGAAAAGACGGCGACGATCCCAGCCGAGCCGGCACCCAAGGAACAGTTACCGCCGCTCCTGCAGGGGTTTGGGGCGGTGCCTCCGCTGGTCACTGACATTGACTTGTCGATGGATGACAAATTCCTCTACGTCTCCTGCTGGGGTACCGGCGAGATGCGTCAATACGACGTCTCCGATCCGAGAAAGCCGAAGCTTGCGGGTTCGGTGCACATCGGCGGCATTGCACGACGCACGCCTCACCCGAGTGGCAAGACGTATGCAGGCGGTCCGCAGATGGTAGAGATCAGCCGCGACGGCAAACGAGTGTACTGGACCAACTCGCTCTACTCGACTTGGGACGACCAATTCTATCCCAAGGGAATACCGGCTGCCGAGGTCATGGCCAATGCGGGTCCGAACGGCGGTCTAGAACTGTCAAAAGATTATTGCGTAAACTTCCCCGACGGATACCGCGCACACCAGATCCGGCTGGAGGGCGGCGATTGCTCGACGGATTCATTCTGTTATCCATCGGCTTGAATTTGAACGCGGTAGATTGGACACCTGCCGGGCTGTGGCTGGCTGTCATCGCGAGTGGCCTCTATCACGGGTTAAATCCGGGGATGGGCTGGCCGCTCGCCGTCTCGGCTGGATTGATGGAGAGGAATTCGCGCGCCCTCTTCGCGGCCCTCTGGCCGCTATCGGTCGGTCATTTACTGGCCGTTCTTTTGGTCATTCTTCCCTTCGCGCTGCTGGTCGCCTTCGTCGAATGGCAGCGTCAGATACAGATCGGCGCGAGCTTCCTTGTCATCGGGTTCGGTATCTTCCGCCTTGTCAACCAGCGGCATCCACGGGCACTGGCGCGAATACGACCAACGCAATTGGGGCTTTGGTCCTTTGCCGTGGCGATCGCTCATGGTGCCGGATTGATGCTGGTGCCGATCTATCTCGGGCTTTGCCGGCCCGACCTCGACAAAAGCCACCAGGTGGCAGGGGCACTCATCCACGCCAATCTTGGTATGGCAGTGTTAGTCTCCGTCGCCCACACCTTGGCGATGATCGCTGCCGGCGGATGTTCGGCGTGGCTGGTCTACCGCTATCTCGGTCTCAAATTCGTATCGCGGAGCTGGTTCAATCTGGATGTGACCTGGGCTGTCAGTCTCATTCTGGTGGGGACTATCGCGCTGGTGTTCGGCCTTGCGGACTAGTCCAGGACATCGCAGCTGCTTGACTGCTCTTCAAACTGAACAAAGTACGCGGCCTTATCACCGCAGCTTGCTGAGCAGCGCCACCCGGTCCTACCTCCGGCAGCAATTTGCCCCCGGACAAGCTGCCTGGGCCGATGTGGCTGCGGCCGTCGGCCGGGTCAGACGGGGGTGCATTGCACTGACGGGCTGGCTGGATCGATCGAAACCCTCTGGTTGCAGGGTTTTCGGCAGGGTAGAGTTCGGACATGACAGTTACAGATATTGCGACCCGGACCTATAATCACGGCTGGCGGCTCGATCCGATCGTGCGCAGCCTGCTCGATACCGATTTCTACAAACTGTTGATGCTCCAGATGATCCGGGAATTCTATCCGGACACGCACACGACCTTTTCGGTCATCAATCGCAGCCGGCATGTCCGCCTCGCCGAAGTGATCGATGAAGGCGAGCTTCGCGCCCAGCTCGATCATGCCCGGAGCATCCGCTTCAGCAAGAAAGAATTGATCTGGCTCGCCGGCAACACATTCTACGGCAAGACCCAGATGTTCTCGCCGGATTTCATCAACTGGCTCGCCAACTTCCGCCTTCCCGAATACGAGCTGCGCAAGGTCGATGGCCAGTACGAATTGCATTTCCACGGGCCGTGGACGCATACCACCATGTGGGAAATACCGGCGCTCGCCATTCTCAATGAGTTGCGTTCGCGCCAGGTGACCAAAGGACAGGGACGGTTCGTCCTCGACGTCCTCTACGCCCGCGCCAAGGCCAAGCTCTGGGCCAAGGTCGAGCGTCTACGCAAGCTGGAAGGTTTGCGCCTTTCCGATTTCGGGACGCGGCGCCGTCATGGTTTCCTGTGGCAGCGTTGGTGTGTCGAGGCCGTCAAGGAAGGCCTCGGATCTTCCTTCACAGGCACCTCCAATGTCTTGTTAGCAATGGATAATGATCTGGAAGCGATCGGCACCAATGCGCATGAATTGCCGATGGTCGCGGCTGCCCTGGCGAACGACGATACCGAGCTTCGCTGGGCGCCCTATCGTGTCCTCGATCAATGGCGCCATACCTATGCCGGCAATCTGCTCATTGCGCTGCCTGACGCTTTCGGCACCACACCCTTCCTGAGAGATGCGCCGGACTGGGTGGCGGACTGGACCGGCTTTCGACCGGACAGCGCGCCGCCGATTACGGCCGGCGAGGAAATCATCAAGTGGTGGAAGCAAAAGGGCCGCGATCCCAAGGAGAAGCTTCTGGTTTTCTCTGACGGCATGGATGTCGGATCGATCGAAGAGACCTACCATCATTTCGCAGGCCGCGTCCGGATCAGCTTCGGCTGGGGCACCAACCTGACCAACGATTTCGTCGGGTGTGCGCCGGACAATTCCACCAATCTCGATCCAATCTCGATCGTCTGCAAGGTGACGTCGGTTGACGGCCGGCCGGCGGTGAAACTCTCGGACAATCCGGAAAAAGCGACCGGCATATCCTCTGAAGTCGAACGTTACCTGCGGGTGTTCGGAAACGCAGGCCGGGTTCGCACCGCGGTTCATGTCTAGGTGCTAACTACGACACCTGCTTGAGATAATCTTTTCTGCTTGATGCTCATCGTTATCTGCGCAGCAGCGCCGACAGGCTTACTTCGCCGAGGCCGATTGCTCGACTGGCTTGCCGAAAACGCTGCGGCAGCCGTCACTCAGGCTGGCCCGTTGTCTGCGCATGCAGGCTGTAATTCGCTCGACATTCGGAATTTCCGATGCACAGAGCCGGAAGACATCGCCGGTGCAAAGCCGGCGCTGGTCGTCCTGGGTGAACGCGTGGCTTGTCGCCGGCACCATGGCGAAACAGAAAACCAGGCCGGACATCATCCTGAAATTACGAACCGTGAACCGATCAATCGGCATCGTCGTCCCCATGTTGACCGACGTTGCGGTCGTCAGCCAGACGGTTAGCCGTCTTGGACTCACTCACGATGGTATTGCCGCGAATCCCTATCCTTCAAGGTTCTCAACCAGCACTGCACCGAAAATTTTGCATCGATGATTGCGAGGACCATCGCCGCAGCAGACACGCGCCTTGCGATCGATGCCGTAATGAGAGAAAGAGTTACACATGGAACCGAGCCCAGGGATCGCGAAGACAGACAGTAAATGAAACCACCTGCAGTCATTTTACTCTCGTTGGTTCTACTTTTTGGGAGCCTGAGTGCCGCTCAATCGTCCCCCGCCGAGATGATTTCGGACTTTCGCCTGAAGCACGGCGAAGGACGTGTCGCCATCGATGCGACGCTCAACCGGATTGCGCTCGAACAGGCCAAGGCGATGGCTGCGAGAGACGCACTCGATCACGGCGTGCTCGGATCGTTCAGTTCGCGGATCTCGCCGGCGGGCGCAGGTCGCGCGGCGGAAAACATTGCGTATGGCTATGACAGTTTCGAAAAAACGCTCGGTCAGTGGATTGACTCAGCGGAACATCGCAAGAATCTCTTGCTTCACAACGCCTCTCGCGTCGGCGTCGCCAGCGCAACGAGCACGACCTCTCGTCGCACGTATTGGGCGATGGAAATCGCGGGCGAATATGAGCCTCGGCGAGTAGCTGCGGGCAAGAGAACGCCGTCAGTGGCCAAAAGAAAAACCCCTGCTCAATCCTGCCGCGCCAGAATCCTCGGCATCTGTTTTTGAATTCGCCGGAACCCGAGAAAACTCGATCAAAAACTGTGGGCACGGACGCCACTCCAGCGCGCTATTAACCATTCGTTAACCATGGTGAGCGAGCCTTGTGCCAGATGCGGCGGAACCGGAACGGGACCGGCAGCCGTATGAGAAAGCCGCTCGGCGTCGCGCCCGGGCGGCTTTTTTCTTCCAGCGGGATCGATGGGCTCGGCGAGACATCTGCCGCGACGATCATCGTCGCGCGGTGTCTCAACCGTTCTCCCGGAACTCGACACTGCCTGCACCGCAGGCAAAGGCGCTTCAAGAACGTGTCGGCCGTGTTGCAATAGAGCCGCGCACCGCGGGAAAAGAGACCTGCTAACAACGTCTTCTGTTGCGGATGCGAATGCGGAGATTATACCTCGGCCAGCATTGCGGTCGGCACGCCTTGGCGAGGAACCTGATGAAGTCACATAGCGGTAGCATGGTGTTTTTCGGCAGGCTTTCCTTCCCCTCCGGCCTTCGGTTGGGCTCGCTGAGAGCCGCAGCGATCGCGATGCTGCTGTTCGGCCTGCCGATCAATCCAGGCGCGGCCCATGCAGCGCCCGCTGCGCCCAGCGCCCATGTTTTTCTAGTCCGCGGCGTCCTCAATATTTTCTCGCTTGGCATGGACCAGATCGCGAACCGGCTGCAGCAGCAGGGCATCACCGCTACCGTTCACAATCACATGCTATGGGCCTCGATCGCGGACGAGGCCGCCGCTGAATATAAAAGCGGGCGCGTGAACACCATCATTCTGGTCGGACACTCCTCCGGAGCAACAGTGCTGCCTGATATTGTGGCACGGCTGGATCGGCAGGGCGTTCCGGTCAAACTGGCGATCGGCCTCGACTCGGTTTTCCATACCAGTCTCACCGGCCGTGTCGGACGTTACATCAATTTCTACGTGGCCAATGGCGCCGGCACCCCCGTCCAAAGGACCAAGGACTTCCGCGGGACGCTTGAAAATGTTGACGTCGAGAGGGTGCCTGGCATCTCCCACCTGACGATCGACAAAAACGAGCTCATGCAGCAAAAGGTGATCGCCGAGATCGACGCTGCAGTACGCAGCGGCCCGAGCCGGTTGCCCACAGAGAAGAAGCCGCAGCAGCCGGTAGCCGGCACGGCCCCGCAAGGCTCGCCCACGAAGCGCGCAACCGCCGCAGCCAACTGATCGCGTTACCGAAAATGCCGGGCCCGGCGCCTGGCAACGCCTCAAATTCCGCCCATTCGTCAGCGATGCCACGCTGACACGCGACAGATAGCGCGCCTCTGCGTTGTCGACCCAGCAGCAACGAATGTGCGGATAGTGAAGACCAGACAGATTTGTTCCTGGCGACTTGCCGCCTTCCTGACCACGGCGATGCTTGCCCTAGGCGGCACGACGCACCTCGCGGTCGCCGGCGCGATTGTCGCGACGAAGCAAATCACGGCACAAGCCTCCGACAATCGGGCGGCCGTGCAGGCGAAAGGCAGCGCGCCTGGCATGCGCCCTGCCGCGACGCCGCGAGCGGCCGAACCACCACCGCCGGTCGTGCCCCGCGGGCGCGCTTATCTATTCCGGGGTGCACTCGGACCTATTTTTTCGCGCGGCATGGACAGGTTGACGGAGAAGATCCAGCAGGCCGGTATCACGGCTGACGTCTACGAATTCACCATCTGCAGCCTGATCGCCTCAACTGCGATCGACGACTACCGGCGAGACCCCGCTCCGATCATTCTCATCGGCCACTCGATGGGCGGCCGTTGCGCGCTGCTGTTCTCGGAAACGCTTCAGGCCGAGGGCATTCCGGTCAGCCTCGTCGTCACGATCGACCCGGCTCATATGAGTCCCAGCGTCCCGCTCAATGTCGAGCGGTTCATCAATATCTTTCTGTCGAAAGACGTTCTGGGTGGCGGCGACATCAAGCCGGCGCCGGGCTTTCCCGGCCATTACGCCAGCTATGACCTGGCAGAGCATGACGAGGTCTCGCACATCACCATCGACAAGATGGATGCGGTCCATCAGCAGCTGGTTGCCAAGATCGTACAGCTCGCCGCGACGCCTGCCAAAGTGGAAGGCGAGACACTCCCCCTTCGCTATGTCGTCCCGCCGAAGGAGCAGATTGAACTGTGGGACAGCGGCACGGCGATAGCCGCCCGCGCCGGCGATACGTTGCAAACGCTGGCGTCACAGTACGGTCTGCCGCTGTGGTCGCTGACCCAGATCAATCAGATGCCGGACACTGCGCCGCTGGCGGCCGGCCAGCGCGTGATCATACCCCGCCATCTGGTGCCGCCGCTGAGCGCCGTTTCCGAACCGATTTCTTCAAGACGCTGAGGCGGTTCGGCGCCGGTTTTAAACCGGTCGGCTAGAAGCGAAGAAACGGCACGATCATCGGCACGCGGCGGCAATAGGGGCCGTAGATCTCCGCACCGAGCTCAGCGGTGAGGAAACCCTCCTCCATGCGCGCCTTCTGCCATTCGCCGAACGAGATCAGGAGCGCGCCAATCAGCGATGTCCACGTCCCGACGGCAACGCCCGTCGCCAGGATCGCGAGGATCAGACCGGTGTAGATCGGGTGACGCACCATCCCATAAGGCCCGGTATCGATAATGCGATGATCTTCCTTGTGCGTGATGGCGTTGGACCAGTAGCGTCCGAGATGGATGCGTGCCCACCAGGTAAATGAGATGCCGATCAACACCACGACGGCCAGCACATAAGTGCCGGCGTTGCCGAGATCGTAGAGTGCCTTCTCCCCGAGCGCTCCCGCCGTCCACGGCGACAACAGAATCGCACCCAGCAGAATGGGCAGGCGATAGACCCACGAATCCAGGGTTGGCACGTACGTCTTGGTTCGCCCGGACCAGACTGACGCGACGATCCAGCTGACAACCCATGCCAGCCAGATCAACGCCAGCAATTTTGTGGGCCAGGTGACGATCCAGCCGCTCAAGACCGCGTCATAGATTTCGCCGGGACGACTAGGCATGCTTCAAAATCCTACCAACGGGTACGCCCATCATATGCGCGATGGTCTCGCGCAAGACGGGCTCGACGGGACGCGGAGTATAGCCGAGCTCGCGCCTGGCCTTGTCAATTGGAAGCGCCGTCGCCCGCCGGGCGATCCGGACGCCTTCGACCGTCGCCGAAGGGACGCGGCCGGTCACATAATCAGCCTTGAACTCTAGCACCCAGGCCGCCAGTTCCGCGAGCCGGCCGGGAACCGGAACGAACAGCTTGCGGCGGCCACTGGTCGCCGCCATCAGCGCCAGGATTTGGCCGAGCCGAACACAGTCGCCGCCGAGAAGGTAGCGATGCCCGACCCGCCCCTTTTCCATGGCAAGGATAAGGCCGAGCGCAACGTCGCGCACGTCGACAAGGTTCACGATGAAATCAAGATACAGCTGAAAACGCCCATCGCCGAGAAAATGTTGAAGCATGGCGGTCGGCGGCGTCAAATTGTGATCGTGCGGGCCGATCGGCATCGTCGGGCAGCCAACGACCACCGGAAAACCGGATGCGGCAGCCTGCAACGCCAATTTGTCGGCAAGCATTTTCGAACGCGTGTACGGCCCCGGCATTCCATCGACCGTCAACGAGGCATCTTCCGCGGCGCTATCGGCCGGTTGAGACGCGCCAAAAAGGATCGACTCGGTCGAGCAGTGCATAAATCGGGCGACGCCATGCTGGCGCGCCGCAGCCAGGACGTTCTCGGTGCCAATGAAATTGACCGCGTGAAAATCCGCTCTGTCCCGCTTCCACATGCCTGGCAGGCCGGCCAGGTGATACACCTCTTCGACGCCGGCCATCGCGGCATGCACCCGCCCCTTGTCGAGCACAGAGCCTTCGACATAGTCCACCGCCGGCAACACACGGGTGGGCAAAAGGACATCGATAACGCGCACCTGTCGACCCCGAGCGACAAGCTCCGATACCAGATGCTGCCCGATGAAGCCGCTGCCACCGGTAACGAGTGCGAATGTCATGAATGCGCGTGCGGCTCGCTTCGGCGGTCGCCTGGGTGGAGCGACGCGCTGAGCGGCGCCGCCGGTCCGATGATTGCGGCAAGATCGTGCCGCAATCCGAGCGCGATGAACAGCTTCGCCATCACGAATATCGGCCCGAGCAGCAGGTGCGACGGATTGTCCACCAGTGCCGGCTGCCGGCGTTCGAATACCTGGTGCCCGACGATTTGCGACGCCACGCCGGTGACGATCAGAATC
Source organism: Bradyrhizobium canariense (assembly GCF_900105125.1). Taxonomy (NCBI): domain Bacteria; kingdom Pseudomonadati; phylum Pseudomonadota; class Alphaproteobacteria; order Hyphomicrobiales; family Nitrobacteraceae; genus Bradyrhizobium; species Bradyrhizobium canariense. The sequence continues at coordinate 3,023,668 of NZ_LT629750.1, forward strand.
GCGGTCGTGATCCATACGCCGGTGACGCTTGCGTGATCCGCGATCATCGCCGCGGCCGCCAGCAGCAGAACGGCGACGCCGACAATCGCCAGTCCCAGTGCCGTGTCGAGGACGAGCCAGTAGATCAGGACGGGGAGAGCCATAAGGGTCGCCACGGTGATTTGGGCGCCGAATAGTGAAATCGGCCACATCGAGAGCGGCAAAATGGCCCCCAGGAACAGCAAAATGATCCCAAGCACATGCATTGCGCAGTTCCACGGATCACGGTGGTATTCCACGTAATCCGCCAGCTGGCGCTGGAAATAGGCGGTCATACAGGGTCCTTTCCCGCTTTGGGGCACTGGAACGTTCCAAAGCAATTGGTCACGACAATATGGAACTTCTGCGTCATCCCCCCGCCTCCGGCACGGACGCGGCGCTACTTAAACTGCAGCTCTGTCCGAAGTCAAAACGCGGTTTCGGAATCGGGATACCACCGCTGCAAGGCATCAGCGTTCGGGGACTTTGCGGCAGGCATCTGAACGAGGTTTCGGCAGTAGCGCCCATTCGCGATTTGAGCCTCACGCGATGGTTCATGAGCCACGAATATCCGATAGAAGGTCATCACTATCTCGAATGCGATGAAACCCACAACAATCAGTTCGAAGCGCCGACCGTTGCGTGTCGATGATATCTGCAGGCGTCGTTGCAGTCTCAGAGATGACAGCAAGTTTTCGATTTCGACATGCTCTCGCAGTTCCCTAACCAGCGACGTGTCCGACGAGTCGGTTTCGAGTGAGGTCCGTCACTCTCGAGCCTGCCTTCAAAATAAGCGGCTGTGTTATCTGGATCACAGCCGAATCGCCCGCACAGGCGTATGAGTCGCTTGTATGGCCGCGAACAAGGTAACGGCGGTACACGAGCTTGGCTTCCTCCCGACGCCAAGAGGCGACTAGAGCCGTCCGCAATTCGGGCGGCTCCTTTGTTGACGCCATATGGCCGGCCCGCGCGAAAGTGGACGCAGCTAAGAATTCGCTCGGCCCCTCTCACTGCGCTAATGTCACCGACACTGCTTGCTGGTGCAGACGAGTGATCGAGGGACGACGGTCGGCTGCCGGCCCTTAGCAACAACCGCGAAGCGTTTGCGCTGACATCAGGCTCAAACAAAGAGATGAGATCGTGATCCGATTCAATCTGATCGGATCATGATCTAATGCACGTTCAGGTCGACGCCCTTCGGATCCCTGATGGTGGAAACGGCAACCAGCGAGATCACCGAGAGCACCATGATATACACCCCCACCCGCCAGGATTCGCCGTAGGTTCCGATAATCCATTGCGCGATCGCCGGGGCAAAAGCACCACCCAGGATAGCGCCGAGCGCGTAAGAGATGGAGACACCGGAGTAACGGACCTTGGCTCGGAATAGTTCGGCGTACAACGCCGCCTGCGGCCCATAGGAGAGGCCCAACCCGATCGTCAGGCCGAGCGCCGCGACAAAGAACAGCGCCACGCTCTTCGTATCGATCAGTAACCACATCGGGACTGCCCAAACAATCATGATGCCGTAGCCGATCTGGAATGTGCGCACGCGGCCTATCCAGTCGCCCATCAAGCCCCCCAGCAGGGTGAAAGCAAACCAGCCAAAGGCAGCCAGCGTGCTCACCAGCAGGATCTGGTCGGTCGGGAGCTTTAGCGTGTTCAGGCCATAACTGATCATGAAGGCGATCAGGATGTAGCCGGCCGCGTTGTTGGCCATGAAAGTCAGGGCCATGCGCAGGATGTCTTTGCTTTGCTCGCGGAAGAGTTCTCGCAGCGGAGCCGAGGACTCCTTGTGGCGTTGCTGCATCGCCCTGAACACCGGCGATTCCTCGACGGTGCGCCGGACCACCGCGCCGACGACAATCAGCACGATCGAGAACAGGAACGGGATCCGCCATCCCCATTCGACCATGGCCTGCCTTCCAAGCGCGGTTGTCAGGCCCCACAGCGCCCCCGTCGCCAAAATCATGCCCAGGGGTGTACCGATCTGCGGGAACGAGCCGAACAGGCTGCGCTTGCCAACCGGCGCGTATTCTACCGCCATCAGGGCCGCCCCACCCCACTCGCCTCCGGCCGAAAAACCTTGCAGAATCCTCAGCAGGATCAGAAGGGCCGGCGCCCAAGCGCCGATCTGCGCATAAGTCGGCAGGACGCCAACCAGCGCCGTTGCCGCCCCCATCAGGACCAGCGTCATGACCAGGACGCCACGGCGTCCGAAGCGGTCTCCCATGTATCCGCAGACGATCGCGCCGAGCGGCCGGAACAGAAACGAGAGCCCAATGGTCGCAAACGACACGACCTGGGCGAGCAGCGGATTGTTCTGGATCATCGGCCCGAAGAACAGCGGGCCAAAGACGAGTCCGGCAGCCTGGGCGTAGACGAAGAAGTCATACCATTCGATGGTGGTGCCCACCAAAGTCGCCGCCAGGACTTTCTTTTCGTCCCAAGAGACGCCGGAGCGGACGCCGGAGCCGACGCCGGGCGCGGCAATTGGTGTTGATGTAATCGTCATAGTGCCTCCCCGTTGCGTCTTCTTTTTCCAGCGTGCTTTCCTGGCGCGCTTCGCAGATAGCAATGTCAGTCCGTTTATGACAGCAAAAAGCGCCCGTTGCTTCGCTGACGGTCCTCCCGCTGACAAGGCGTCAGGTCGCCTTGTCAGTTCGCCTCGGTCAGCTCGCCTTGGCCTGTCCCAGCACGCGCATCCAGTTTTCTCCGGCGATCTTGCGGACGTTCTCCGGCGTTGTGATCCGGTGCAGGGCCGCAATCAGATCAGGGTAGCCGGTCGGATCGGCCGGAACGGAGCTTCGGCCGGCGACCATGTCCAGGCCGATTGCGACGTGATCTGCGCCAACCAGCTTGATGACGTAGTCGACATGCTCAGCCCACTCATCCGCCGTCGGCAGCGAAGACAACGCCGTCGGGTCTTCTTTCCAATCTGCCAGCGCAAGCCAGCGCTCACGAAACTCCCGGTCCATGCGTTCGATGAACTCGCCATGGTCGCCGGGCGGCCGCGTGAAGGACGGCTGGTATCCGACCATGCCGAATACCGCCTTGCCGGAATTGGCGGCGCCGGCGGGATTGCTTGCCATCCACTGTCGATAGCGTTTTCCGACCACAGCCGCCGCACCATGAATTCCAATCAGGCCGCCCTTGTTGGCAAGCGCCTTGAGCACCTCGTCGGAGAGTCCAGCGCCCGAAACAGCCTTCACGGTTTCATGGCTGGCGACCACCGGTGCCCGGCTATTCTCTATCAGCTGTGCCTGAACCGCTTCGGTGCCGTGGGCAATATCGATGAGGATACCGAGCTCGTTCATCTGCCTGACGAGCTTGCGGCCGTGCTCGTTGATGCCGCCAAAATGGTCAGGCTTTTCGCCGCCCTGAACAGCCGCGAGCGCGCTGTCGCTGAACGCGTTAAAGCCGGTTTGCGTCGCGAACTGGACGGTCCGCAAACCCAGCCGGTAGAAGGCGTCGAGCACGTCCGGATCGCCTTCATGGTCGAATCCCGACTCGCAGCCGATGAAGACTGCCATGCGTCCGCTGCCGACAATGCGTCGGGCGTCAGCCGGACTGAGCGCGATGGCCATCTTGTCGGCATGCGCTTCGGAAAACCGCAGCAGCGTGTCGATCAGACGAAGGGCCTGCTTCGGGGTGTAGTTGTAGTTCCAGTAGCCGTATGGCCCGATGTTATCGATGATGCAGTTGACACCCGCTGCTCGCGCACGCGCAAAGTCCCACCCGTATTTTGTCGGGGTCCACGGATCGATACCTTCCCAATAAATCCGATTGGTGACGTGCACATGCCCATCCATCACGATCTCAACGGCGTCGGCCGCGGACGCCTTCGTCGTCCAGTTCAGACGATCTGCAAGGCCCGCAACAGCAGCGGCCGCGGCACTCCACCGCAAAACGTCCCGGCGCGTTTGGCCGGAGGCTGGCTTGTTCATCTCTTGTCTCCGAGGGGGAAAATCGTCGGTTGCTTTGGCTGAATGCTTTTAGCCGAATTCAATGATCCGGATAGCCGGCGGCGCGAATATTCGCCTTGCGCCAGAGCAGCCTCAAAACGACTGACAAGGTTTCATGTCGTTGCCCGTCGGTCAGCCGACCGACTCGATCTTGACGGAAGCCTTGTCCGTCAGTGATCGGACCAACGTAAACGTTGGCTATGTCCCGACTGACTCGGCAGGACGGAATTTCGGACCGACAAACACGTTTCCGCTTGCATCGCGCTTGATCTCGCCGATGACCATCGAGACGCGCGCGCCACTGCGAAGATCGGCATTTTCCCAGTCGACAAGCGGGGCCGTCAGCACGGGACCAGCGTCAAGCTTGATCAATCCGATCGCGAACGACGTATTCAAGCCGGGAATGCCACGCAGCACGCGGGTGAAATTAAGAAGCGTACCGGCGCCATCGACCTCGACCCGATCTCTTGCATCCGCTCGCAGCGGATAAGAAATCTCACCCGTTTCAAAGCATTTGCCGCAGACGAGGCGCGGCGGCGGCCCTTCAACGAAAAGGTCGTCACGTAGAGCAATACGTCGGACCATGATGTCCCCCTCCTCCACCCTGATGACGGAGGTCGTCATCGGTTTCGCCGAGCGCTGCTATGAGGTCAGAACAGCTGCCTCACATTTTTCCCTGGAAGACTTTTTTTGTTTTTGTATCCGCTTCGTCGCGGACTCTTGTCACCACCTCGCCGACTATTCGCATCCATCAGCGAAATGGAGATCACCGTAACGATCTTTGTGAAGGTCGCCCTTTCGTGCGTGCAGCGAAAGCACTTTTTTCGCGACAATCCGTCGCGACTCCTGGCAACACTTTTGCATAGCTCAGGCCGGATTGAAAAGCTCTACAGCCGGAAAGGAGCCGTTGATCAAGGCCCCCAGCCAACGTTGTCTATGCAATATTCCGCCGCGCGGGCACCAAATGGCTTTTTTGCACCGCAACAAGGCAACCCGAAAATTCCAGAAGAACGCGGTGGATTCGGTGACGCGGGCACCAGCCACGCCCATCGGCTCGACGTAAGATTGTCTGCTGTTTTGACTGGGGTACCCAAGCTTCCGACGGGAGCAATGAGCCGAAAATTAATACCTTTTAAACTTCCGCCGCCAGTCTAAGGGAGGCCTTTTCCAATCGAAGTCGGAGCATCGTGAGCGTTTCAGTAAATCTGACCAGCTCCGGTTCACTCAAATCACTAAATACGAAATCTTCAACGCCCTCCTGCTGTGTCGACAGGTTCGCGAGTCCTTTGTAGGTCTTGTCGGAAAGCGACAGCAAAACCACACGAGCATCTTCAGACGATGGCTTTCGTCGCATGAAGCCATCCTTTTCAAGCTGCTTGGTCTGCGTCGTTACAAACGATGGGTCGACATGGAGTTTGGCCGACACTTCTCTGACCGAAACACCATTGCCGCGATCAAGATCGTGGACGGCCATCACAATGAGCCATTGCGGACCACTGATCCGCATCACGCCAGCCCAGAAGTAGCGAATATCCTCCATGTGGCTGTTGATCGATAAAATATTCCATACCAGGGTCCGAACCAGCTCACGATCCCGCGGTCGACGGCCGGCCGCCGCCGGCGGGTCCGTCTCATTTGGAATCCTCGATCTGGTGGGAAGGGTAGTACGCCGTGGAGGCATCGTGTCGAGCTCCTTGAGAATCGGCGCGATCATCTAGGAAGCGGGCAGCCTAGAAAACTCACGTTTTGCGGATGTGAGGCCCCCGAAATTGCAGGGCGGTCTGGTCAAAAAAGTGTTGCAGAGAAACCACTACAGCCCGCCTAAATAGATAGCTGCGTAACTCAATTATTGTACTCACCTGACTTTTACATCAAACCTACGCCGTGGGGCGGGGCAGATTCTTCTACCGTCCTTGGCTTGAGGCGCTGTCGTGGGCGCTTGAAGAGTAGCGGGGGCTAAGGACGCGGCCCTTTTTGACGAAGCAACTTGGAGGTTTAACATGAAGACAGTTAAGAGCCTTGTCCTCGGCTCAGCGGCGGGTTTGCTCGCCATGACCGGGGCACAGGCAGCTGATCTTCCCGTAAAGGCCAAAGCGGTCGAATACGTGAGGGTCTGCTCCCTGTATGGTGCGGGATTCTACTACATTCCCGGCACCGACACCTGCATCAAGATCGGTGGTTATCTGCGCATTGACACCACGTTCAACGGCAGCATTTACGACCAGCCGGCGTGGAGCGGCGATCTGGGCAACGGCGATCGCTATCGCGATAGCTACGCCTCTCGTTCGCGTTTTGCTTTGACGGTTGACACCCGCACTGCGTCTGAATACGGCGTGGTCCGCACCTTCGCCCAAGGCGACTTCCAGTTCGACACCCTCGGGACCAACACCTTCAACCCGTCGTCCCTGGCTTCGAACCTCGGCAACAACACCTCGTCACTCCTGATGACGCCCGGCGGTGGCTATGTCGCCGTTGAATACGTCTTCATCCAGTTCGCCGGATTCACCTTCGGTAAATCTTCCTCGGCCTATTCGACGCCCTGGAATGGTTATCCGGGCAACAACACGTCGTTCCTGATCGGTGGCAATGACACCGTCACCGGCGTGAACAACATCCAGTACACCGCGCAATTCGGCAACGGCGTGTCGGCCAGCATCGGTCTCGATGATCCGGAATCGTTCAACCGTACCGCGGTCTATAATCTTTCGACCCCGCTGAGTGCGGTAGGCGTAGGCGGCAACGCTTATGCCGGCGTGCACATGCCGGACGTCGTCGGCAACATCAAGGTCGATCAGGCCTGGGGCCTCTTCCAGTTGTCGGGCGCTTTGCATGAAGTTGACGGTTCGTACAACACGCTTGCCGGGGCTGGCTTGACGCCTGCCAACACGGTTGCGGCGACGGCTTTGTCGCAGCTCAGCGGTCATCCTGAGACCAAATACGGTGGTTCGGTGATGGCGGCATTGCAGATCAAGAACATCCCGACCGGTCCGGGCGACGACATCAAGTTCGACGCCACTTGGGCAAAGGGTGATACGAAGAACGTAATCTCCACCAGCGCAAGCTCTCCGAACTTCCTGATGTTCGGTGGTGTTCCAGGTCAGTTCGGACCTGCTGGCAGCATCGGCTTCGGTGCAACCACGGACGGTGTCTATCTTCCGGCCGCGTCTGGCGGTGACGGATCGATCCATCTGACGACGTCGTATGGTGTTCGCGGTGCGTTCAACCACAACTGGGATCCATACTGGTCGAGCAGCTTGTTCGGCGGCATGGGTTGGGTGCGGTATGATGCAACTGCGCAGGCCAACTACTGCGCTAATTACTATGCAACCATCGGCATCGCCAACGCGGCAACGTCAACCTGCAATCCGAACTTCTCGGTTTCTGAGCTCGGTGTCGTTACCCGATGGACTCCCGTCAAGAACCTGACGTTCTCGGCGGAAACGATGTGGACTCACTTGAACCAGGGCTTCACGGGTACGGCCGTTCTGGCTGGCGGCTCTCCGCTGCCGACAACGACCTACTCGTTCAAGAACCAGGATACGGTGTCCCTCAACGTTCGCGTTCAGCGCAACTTCTGATCGCTTCACTGATTGCAATCGAGCCCGCGGAAAACCTCCGCGGGCTCTTTTTATGTGTTGCAATTAGTTGAGTTACTCATATAATAAGTTTGTTTCTGGCAACCAGAAATATGGAGATATCGACCTCTTCATCTAACCTCCAAAACCTCCGGCAATGCCCTGCCGGAGGTTTTTAATTTTGGACAACCCGCGCGAGCACGCCTGTTTCAGCGGAGCCCCGGTCTCCGGTCAAACCGCATCCCAAAGAGCTGACAGGCGGCCCTCGCACGAGGCTTAGCGTCGTCCACCGCATGATCCCGATCGGAGGCTCTGCGGAAGCCGCTCGACCCAGCAGTGGGTTACGCACAGCGCCTGCTTTGAGCCCCACGGCGCATAGCCTCGGTATGAGAGAATAGAGCCGATCCAGAAAATGTATCGGTCGCCACTGCCGCAAGAAGTGCTTACGCCGCGATCTCCTGGGAGAGCAATGCCGGCTCGTTTCATCGGCCCCTCCTGAAACAAGTCCCGCGATTCGGCCTGCCCTCCCCAAACCGTTTGCGTGGCGGCCGGATATCAGTAATATCTCAGACGTATACAAAAATTAATAATCCAGGGAGGCTTTTATGAGCAGCTTGTCGACAAGCGGCACGATGGGTCTGGCGGCCCCTGCCACTTCAAGTTTGGGATCCTGCACGACCGTTTCTACGATCGCAGGCCGTCTCGAGCGGCTTCCCATGACCTCCTACCAGCGAGGCATTTTCGCAATCATCGCAACCGCCTGGTTCTTCGACAGCATGGATCTCGGCGCCCTCACCTTCGTGCTGGGACCGATACGCCAGAGCTTCGGTCTGTCGACATCGCAGACGGGCCTGCTTTCGAGCATGAGTTTCCTCGGCATGTTCATCGGCGCGGCGTCCGCCGGTGTCCTTGCCGACCGATTCGGACGCACGCGCATCTTCCAGGTCAGCATGATCTTTTGGGGATTGGGCAGCATCCTTTGCGGCTTTGCATCATCGGTCGAAACGCTTGCCGCCGCCCGCGTCCTGCTCGGCTTCGGGATGGGAATGGAATTTCCGGTTGCGCAGTCGATGGTCTCCGAGATCATTCCGGCCAACCAGCGCGGACGCTACATCGCGCTCCTTGAGGGCTTTTGGCCGATCGGCTTCATCGCGTCCGGCATCCTGAGCTTCGCGGTCTTGTCCTTTGCCGACTGGCGATGGGTGTTCATCCTCCAGGGAATTCCGGCCATCTTCGTCTTGATCGTGCGCCGCTACGTGCCGGAGTCGCCGCGCTGGCTTGCAAGCCATGGCGAGGCTGCGCGCGCGGACGCGGTGATGTCGGAAATCGAGGCGAAGGTTTCACAGCGCCTCAACGGAGCTCCGTTGCCGGCTCCCGTGCCGCAGTCGATCGACCAACAGCAGTCGCACGGCCTTTCCACCCTGTTCGCGCCCGGATATGCGCGCCGCACCGTCATGCTGTGGTGCCTGTGGTTCTTTGCGCTCCTGGGCTTCTATGGCTTGACGACCTGGCTCGGCGCGCTGCTGCAAGCCAAAGGCTTCGCGATCACCAAATCCGTCTTCTATACAATACTGATCTCGCTGGCAGGCGTCCCGGGCTTCCTGACCGCTGCCTGGTCGATCGAGGCGCTGGGACGCAAGATCACGCTGATTGGAGCGCTGCTCGGGGCGGCTATCGCCTGTTACTTCTACGGCGCCGCAGCCGACCAGACGCAATTGATCGTCGCGGGACTATGCATGCAGTTCTGTGCGTTCGGAATGTGGTCGGCATTGTATGCTTACACGCCGGAGCTTTACCCGACTCAGATACGCGCAACGGGCACGGGCTTTGCGTCGGCGATCGGACGCGTCGGATCGCTGATCGGGCCGTCGCTGATCGGCTTCATTCTTCCGACGGCCGGACAGTCCGGCGTCTTTGCACTCGGCGCCGGCGCGTTCGTCACGGCGGCCCTTGTCGTTCTCGTTCTTGGCGAAGAGACAAAAGGTCGAACGCTCGAAAGCATTTCGCAGTAGGCCAAGGCGGATTGCCTCGATGTCCGATTGACCCTCTTCATCATGCGTGAAATATCGTCCTGATGGAACCAGGAGGATCACGGCTGATGGCCGCGGACAAACGAACCGGGCGGGCACGCGTTTCCCGGGTTGTCAAACCCAAGATCCGAAACGCGGTCTCGCGCGGCTCAGATCGCGGCGCCATGAAAGCCGATGATGAGCGTGATGACGAAACCCTGACCGATCGTGCTTATCGGCAGATCGAAGAATTGATCGTCACGTTGGCGCTGCCGCCGGAAACCATTTTATCCGAGCAATCCCTTGCGCAACGACTAGGCATCGGCCGCACTCCGATCCGGGAGGCATTGCAGCGCCTTGCCCGCGACGGGCTGGTCGTGATCCTGCCCCGGCGCGGCATCCTGGTTTCGCAAATCAATCTCAAGACGCAAATGCGTCTGCTCGAAGTCCGCCGTGAGCTTGAGCGGCTGATGGCACGCGGCGCGGCGGAGCGCGCAACCCCTGCGGAAACAGCCCGGTTTGCCGGCATCGCCCGAGACATGCGTCTGGCGTCCGATCAGGCCGACGATATGACCTTCATGCGCCTCGACCGCGCGCTCAACGACCTCGTCAGCCAGGCGGCACGAAACGAATTCGCGGCTCGCGCGATGGGGCTGATGCATGGCCTGTCGCGGCGATTCTGGTATCAGCACTACCGGGAAGCAGGCGACTTGCCTCTGTCCGCACGTCTGCACGCGGATCTGGCCGACGCGATCGCCCGGCGCGATGCTGATGCCGCCGGCAAGGCTTCCGATCTTCTCATCGACTATATCGAAAGTTTCGCGCGCAAGACCATCGAGACCTAGTCGAACGAGGCATCGTCGGAAAACGATAATGATCAGAAAACCACAACACTGCGGATCGCCGTGCCGCGCCTGAGCGCCTCGAAGCCTTCGTTGACCTGATCCAGCGAGATTCGCGCTGTTATCAATTCCTCAAGCTGCAGACGGCCGTCCACCGCGGCCTGCGCCAGCATCGGAAAATCGCGGAGCGGACGAGCGCCGCCGTAACTTGAGCGCCTGATACGTTTTTCCTGCATCAGCGAACCCCACCGGAACGAGACATCGTTTTCGACATCGACTTTGCCGAGCCAGATCACCTGCCCGCCCGGACGCACCGCCTCCATGCTCATCCGAAAACCGCGCGGGCTGCCCGCCGATTCCAGGATGACATCGACGCCCCGGCCGCCGGTCATCTTGCGCGCCAGATCGACCGCGTCGCTTTTGCCGACGTTGATGGCGTGCGTGGCGCCCAGACGCCGTGCCAGCTCCAGCTTGCTGTCCTCGAGATCGACAGCGATGATCGCACCGGCGCCCGCCATCCGTGCTCCCTGCACGGCCGACAGACCGACAGCGCCACATCCAACCACCATCACGTGATCGCCATAGTGGATCGAGGCCACGTTGAGTGCCGCGCCAACGCCGGTCATGACTCCGCAGCCGATCAGGCAGGCATGGTCGAAGGGAATCTCTTTTTGAACAACGATCGCCTGCTGCGCCGGCACAATGCAATATTCCGCAAGTGCACCAAGATACATCAAATGCTTGAGTTCGCGGCCGTCGACCAGCTTCGCGCGGCTGCGGCCGTCAAACTGTAGCGCGAGCGGCGCTTGCCGCAGGTAGTCATCGCAAAGAATCGGAAGATCGCGGTCACAATAGAAACAGTGCCCACAATGGGGATTCCAGGAGAGAACGACGTGGTCGCCAGCCGCGACACCGCGCACATCCGTCCCGACCTTCTCGACGACACCCGAGGCCTCATGTCCCAGAATAATCGGCATCGGATTGCGCAAGGCACCTTCGATCACTTCAAGGTCGGTATGGCAAAGCCCTACCGCCTTGATGCGGACCAGGGCGTCACCCGCCCCCAACTCTCCCGCTTCGATCGTCTCGATTACGAGCGGAGATTTCGGCGCGTGAAGAACCGCCGCCTTGTAGCTGAGCGCCACCGGAAATCTCCCTTACCTGCCGCCGCTCAGTGCGCTAGGGCTTTTCCCGAGCTGCGTCAACACAGCGTCGATGTCGGCAGTGGTCATCTCCCATTCATTGCCGAAATTGGCAACGACGGCTTTCATAAAGGGTTCGACAAGGGCTTTGGCCTCAGCGCTATCGCTTAGATGAGCGGCAAGGATCGCCAACGCGAGCTGCCGGGGTTCGGGGCCTTCGTAGCTCCATTCAAAACCGTTCGCTGTGTAGCGATGAATATCCAATCTTTGATCGAGAGGTTGTCCGTCGACCGTCACTTTGACGCCGTCAATGGTACGGTCCCCGCAAAACGTCTTCATTGCCTGTTCCCTCCCCGAACGCTGCCTTTATAAAGCGATTGCGACCATGATAGATTAGTGATATATTAGATGACAGCGGATAAGTCACGTTTTTCTGGCGCCCGGAGACGACGATGGAACTAGCTTCAACACCGATGTCGGACCGCCAGCGCCGTTACCGCGACACCTATCGGGAGCGTGTCGCCGGCTGGTACAACGGATGGCTCCACGTATTCATCATCTATACGATCGGCTTCACCGCCCTCTACATTTATCTCTCCAACCTGCACGATGTCAGGGCATGGGAGCTTGTCATCATTCCCGTGACCTTCCTTGGCGCCAATTTCTTCGAGTGGTGGATCCATCGGTTCGTGATGCATCGCCCTTCGCAAATCAAGGCGTTTCGTGCGATCTACAATCGTCACACCTTGATGCATCATCAATTCTTCACCGAAAAGGAGATGCGGTTCGCCGACCACCATGATTGGCGCGTGACGTTCTTTCCGCCCTACGCTCTTGCAACGTTTACGTTGATGTCGATTCCGCTGGCGATCATTGCAGCCTATGTCGCTTCTCCGAACGTCGGCTGGCTCCTGATCTCGACGACGACGTCGATGTATCTGATCTACGAATTCATGCATTTTTGCTGCCATGTGGACGAAAACTGGTTCGTTCGGAATGCACCATTCGTGAACACCATTCGTCGCCACCACACGGCGCATCATGACCAGTCAATCATGATGGAGCGGAATATGAACCTGACCTTTCCGGTCATGGACTGGCTGTTCGGTACTTCCGATCTGGATCGTGGTTTGCTTGGTCATTTGTTCAACGGCTATGAGACGCGCTTCATCAAGCGCAACATGCGCAAGACAGCACGGACACCACGGCTGGATTCCTTGACCAGCGGCGTTCCCGCGGAGTAACCGCGACCATGGCCGGCATAGAGCCCAATGGGCTGGCACTTCTGATGTTCGGCACGACCTTCGCCGCCTGCTGCCTTGGTTTCTTTACGATCATCGGCATGTTTCCGCTTCATGCGCGACCTCAGTCGCTCTCCGGTGCGCCAGGCATCGCGCTTGTCGCCATCAATGCTGTCTTGCTGATCCTGCTGCTGCTCAGCGTCGTCTCGTTTGCTCACGAGACACTGCGCTGGACATCGGTTGTCGTTTTTGGCGGACTGATTTTTCTTTTCGTCCCGTCGGTCTTTCAGGCGATACCGAACAAATGGCGTGACAGCCGCGGCGGCCTCGCTATTCTCGGCGTCGTTCAGTTCACCGCTCTGGCGGCTCTGCTGTCGCCACTGCAGATCTTTTCGGCCTTGTAAGGAACCTGCCGATGCCGTTTCCGATCAAAACAGCCTTGTCGGTGATCGTCCTGCTGGTCGCCTGCGCCGGCTATTACTACGAAGCCTCCATCGGGATGCATGGGCCTAAAATAGCAATCATGCTGCTGGCACCGTTCATGGTCGTCGCCATGTGGATTTTCCCGGAAGTGACCCGCCGCAAGGCAGAATGATCGGCCGCTTGAGCGCGCGCTCGACGCCGCGGGCTATCCAAGGGCCGGACCGGACCTGATTCGGCAAATCGTCAACGAAGAGTTAATCCACGCTCTGTAAACTGGCTAGACCTCTTAACCCTGCTCAGGTTTAGCCTCACATGAAAATTGGCACCTTGTTGACGGTCTCCGTCATTTCGCTCGCGGCTGTGGGCGGAGCTGTCTCCGCCTATGTGGCTGTGTCCAAATACGGGACGATGGATAGTATTGCGGTCGCGCAGCGACGTTTGGAAGTCGTGCGGGCCGTGGGAGACATTCCACGATATCTCAACCCCGAGCGGGGTTTTGCTACGAATATCCTGTTCGGGCCACCCGTTGTCGACGCGAAAGAGAGAACCGCGCTCGACACTTACCGCAAGTCCACCGACGCAGCCGTGACCGTAATGGACAACGTGCGAAATGGCTCGATAGCCGGATTGGATGACCAAACGGCCATCGCCGCAACGATCGACGATGTCAAAAGGCAGCTCGCCACGTTGCGCCAAGATGCCGACCGGGCAATCGATGGGCCAGTCGAGGCTCGCCGAGACGCAGCAAAGAAATTGGTATCCGAAAATTCGGCCTTGAACGGCCTCGTCACCGCATTGCTGGAAGAGCAAGTGCGCCGTATGGCTCCGTCGCATGGCGGTGCGTACCGCCAGGCAACTTACGCAAATATCGCCTGGTTGTTGCGCGACATGGGCGGTCTTAACGCAAGCCTCCACAAGAATCTGGTCGGCGCAAAACGCGTCGCGACCGATGCCGAGCGAATGGAACTCAGCCGATCACAAGGCAAGACCGACCAGATCCTGGTTTCGCTGCAGGCATTGCGAGGTAATCCAGCCACTCCCGCCAATGTCGCGACTGCCCTCAATCAGATGCAGGAAGCTTATGCCGAGCGCTTTGGCGAGGAGTTGAAGTTGGCCAAGGCGGGTGCAGCCAGCGGGCAATATGCGCATGACGTCGATACGTATTATGCGGAATCGCAGCGCGGGCTCGGATCGATTATCGCCGTGAGGGACGCCTTTTACGATAATGCGGAGACGCAGCTGGTGTCCTCTTACGGGGACGCAAGGTTCAGCTTTCTTGCCGCGCTCGCAGGTCTCGTCGCAGTTTCCGCTGCGGGTATCGGCCTGGTCATTATGGTTCGTCGCCGGATTTGCCGGCCGATCGTCGAGATAACGGCCTCGATGACTCGTCTCGCTGGCGGCGACGTTGCTGGCGAAATACCCGCGAGCGGTCGCGATGACGAGATAGGCGCGATGGCGGCTGCCGTCCGTGTATTCAAGGATAATATGATCCGCGCGGATCGCCTGTCGGCCGAACAAGCCGTCGAGAGCGACACCAAATTGCGCCGCGGGCAGCTCCTTGCCGATCTCACCCATTCATTCGAGGCCAAGGTCAGTGAATTGGTCAATGGTCTATCATCCGCATCGGTGATGCTCGAAGAGGCCGCCCGATCGATGTCATCGACAGCCGCGGACACCAACCGGCAGGCCAACGTCGTGGCGGGAGCATCCGAGCAGACGTCAGCGAATGTGCAGACCGTTGCCAGCGCCACTGAGGAATTAACCTCCTCGATCGCCGAGATCGGCCGGCAAGTCGCGCAATCCGCCCAAATATCGGCGCGCGCCGTAGAAAACGTGCGCCGGACCGGCGACACCGCGCAGTCGCTTGCCGCAGGCGCCCAGAAGATCGGCGACGTCGTGACTTTGATACAGAGTATTGCCGCGCAGACGAATCTGCTGGCGCTCAACGCGACGATCGAGGCGGCTCGAGCTGGCGAAGCCGGTAAGGGTTTCGCTGTGGTTGCATCTGAGGTGAAGTCGCTGGCTGGTCAGACGGCCAAGGCAACTACCGAGATCTCCGAGCAAGTCGCCGCCATCCAGGCCGCGAGCGATGAGACGGTCAGCGCCATCCGGAACGTCGTCGAGGTTATCGCAGAGATCGATCAGATCGGTATTGCGATCGCCAGCGCCATCAGGGAACAGGGGTCGGCGACGTCGGAGATTGCCCGAAACGTCCAGCAGGCGGCGAATGGCACCCAGCAGGTGACCTCGAATATCGTCACCGTCCAGCAAGCCGCCAACGACACCGGGGCCGCTTCAGGCCAGGTGCTGAGCGCGGCCGAGCAACTTTCGCAGCAGTCGAAAGACCTCACCAACGAGGTCAATCGCTTCCTTTCGGACGTCAGGGCCGCCTAAGCGCCGACGAGGCGCACCAGCCGACACGCTGCGCCTCTGCCCTCACCTTGGCTTTCCAGCTTTTGGTAAAGAGCTTGAAGCCTCCGATGTCGCGGCAACGCGCAAGTCGTTGTCTTCGAAACGGCGGAGCGATGATTTGCATACCAATCGGCAAAGCGCCGGACACGGCATAGGTACCGCAGCGATTGGTAGACTTGCCGGAGCAGGCAGCTGCATGAGGTGGCCAAGCATGGCGCAGCATGTGATCCACGCCATTGATGCTCGTTGTAAGATCGACGGCGCGGCGTCAGCATAAAGTCCCAATTCAAACAGATCCGCAGAATGTTGCCTTTAGTAGCGATAAAGCTGCGGAGCCAAGCCCGGGCAAAGTCTGGTGCGCCGCTTGGGCAGTAGCGAAGCGCTGCTCTCGCTGAGCGGCGGAAGCCGGCCCGGATGGTTTTTCCTGCTCTACTTCAATGGACGGTATCAGCCGCCGAAGAAGGCTTTTCAAATAATAAGACGGCAGGGAAAATCCCTGCCGTCTTTTTTGTTTTGCTATTCGCGCGCGATCAACGGAGCAGCTGGAGCACGCTCTGCTGCGACTGGTTGGCGAGCGCCAGCGCGGAGACCGCGATCGACTGGCGGGTCGACAGCGCCTGGCTGTTGGCCGCTTCCTCGTTCGGATCGGCCAGCGTCAGGTTCGAGGCGCCGGTCTGCAGCACGTTGATCAGGTTCTTGTTGAAGTCCTGACGGATCTGCACGACCGACAGGTTCGAACCGAGCGAAGAAGCTTCCGTGCGCAGCGTGGTGCTGGCCTGGGTCAACGTCGACAACACGGCATTGGCAGAGTTGCTGTCCAGGAAGTCTTTGCCGGCGGTGAGGTTCGAAAGGCCGAGGCCGGCGTCGTTGAAGGTCACGCCGGAGATCGACAGCTTCGAAGCGCCGGTTTCGTCGAACGTCAGGTCCAGGGTATCGCCGTTCAGCAGGTTGATGCCGTTGAACGAGGAATCCTGCGCGGTGGTGTTGATCTGCGCCATCACCTGGTTGTACTGCGCCACCAGGCTGGCGCGGGTCGCCTGCGAGTTCGGATCGGCGACCGGAGCCGCGCCGCCGGCCGCCACGGCGGCGAAGGCTGCCCCCGATGTTGTCACGGCCGTACCGCCGACCGCACCGACCGTGCCCGAAGCCGCGTTGTTGGTGGTCGTGATGGTGATCGCACCGCTGCTGGAGTCGATGCTGGCCTGCAGGTCATTCGCCGCCAACGCCGTATTGAGCTGGTTGAGCGTCGAAACCTGGTTGGCGCCGGTGCCGAAGGTGATGGAGGTCGCTGTCGTGCTGCTGTTGGTCGCAGCGATCGTCAGCGTTTCGGCGCTCAGTCCCGAACCCGCCGTGCCGGTGGCGGCCGTCGTCGTCGCTGTGACGCCGGTCGAGCCGGCGGTGGCCGTGCCGGTCACGGCGGTGACTGCGATGCTGGAGGTCGTACCCGTTGTATTCGAAGTGAACACCAACTTGCCGCTCGCGACCGAAGCGATGGTGGTCGCACCGGTGTTGTCGTACTGGTAGTTGACGAGGCTGGCGACATCAGCGGCGCTCAGGCTGGCCGCGTTGAGCGGCGTACCGGTGGTGTGGGCCGTGTTGTATGCGTCGACACTTGCTTTGCTGAGCGAAATGGTCTTGGCCGCAGCGCCGTCGACCGCGACAGTGAAGGTCTCGTCGTCCGCGGCAACCGCGGCAGTACCATGATTGGTGGTGTCGGTGGTGGGCAGACCGAGCGAGCCTGTGCCCAAGGTGCCTGTATAGCCAGTGATGGACACCTCCGAAGACGCACCGGGGCTGGCGGCGGAAGCGATCTGAAGCTGACCACCGCTCACGGTCACCGGACCGGTGGGGGTCGTGGTACCCGTATCACCACCGAACTGGTAATTGATGAGGGCGGCGACGTTAGCTGCGGTCAGGCTGGTTTCGGTGAGCGAAGAGCTGGTGTTGGTGTTGTATGTGTCAACCTCGGCCTTATCGAGAGTGATGGTCTTCGAAACGCCGTCAACGTTCAGCGTGAAGGAGGCGGTGTTGGTCGTGCTGAGATCAAGCGCCGCGAAGCCGGTACCCGTAATATCAGCAGCCGTCGTCGAGCCGTCAGTACCATTCTTGGTGGTGTTGGTGGTGGGCAGACCGGTCGTGTCGGTCACAGTACCAGCGGTTGCGTAGTTGGTAATGGCTACCGACGAGGACGTACCGGTGGTGGAGGAAGTGAACTGAAGCTCACCGCTGCCGTTCACCGACGCCGGGCCGGTGACAGTGGCCGCGCCAGTGGCAGGGCTACCTGCGAGCTGGTAATTGATGAGGTTGGCGACGTCCGTCGCGGTGAGCGCGGTGGGACTGGTACCGTTGGTGCCGCTGAGAGTGCCACCGGCGGTCTTGAAGGCAGTGACATTTGCGGCATTGAGGGTAACGGTCTGCGCAGTGCCGCCGTTAACACTCAGTTTGAAGCTAACACTGGCTCCCGCGCCGCTGAGGTCGAGATTCGCGAAGGTGCCGCCCGTAACAGTAGCCGCCGTCGCGTTACCCGCACCCGAGACGTTGAGGGTCGTGAAGGCGCCCTCGGTGACCGAACCAGCCGTCGGCACATTGGCGCCGAGCAGGTTATCGGCGGTGGCGCCGCTGATGGCGGTGGAGGTGACACTGGACTTCGTGGTGTAGCCGGTGGGCGCCTGCAGCACCTGGTTGGCAATCGACTGGGCGTTTGAGACCAGGCTCTGCAGCGAGGTCAGGCCGGTGTTGGCGGCCTGCAGCACCTGCACGCCGTTGCCGATACCGTCCAGCAGGCTGTTGATGTCGCTGGCGCGGTTGTTGAGGGACTGCGCCGTGAAATAGCTGGTCGGGTTATCGAGCGCCGAGTTGACGGCGTTGCCCGTGGCGAGATCGTTTTGGGTGGTGGCGAGGAGGGCTGCGGTCGACTGCAGCGAGAGCAGGTTCTGGCGAACCGATGCCGAGAGAACAATGCCGGACATTTTAGATCCTTCCTGGTTTCATCAAGCCATTCTTGACCCGCGTATCTCCGGCGAAAGAATCTAACAAAGAGTCAAACCACCCCGTACAACTCGAACTAGAAGCAAACCGCGCCCGACTCGTAATTAATGCGTCCTGAATCGCTGGCCGGTAACCTGAATCATCAGTTTATTTCGTTGTCACCGATAACGGCGATCTCAACACACGAGTAACTATGTTCGGCTGGCCTGCAGCAAGATCGGTATCAACCTATATCACCAACGATCTCCGCCATAACTAAGGTTAACGCGCGGAAAACCATATTGTCGAAGAGGCACAGCATATCGCCGGAAAAATCGGCGGCGGCAACTGTCTTTACGACGTGCGAAAACAAAAAGAGAAGGACTCGGAGAAGAGCAGGCAGTTCTGCTCGTTACTTCTGGAGCACCTTCATCAACGCGTCGCCAAGGATTATCGGCTCGCGTGGCGGCAGAAAAGTGAGGCCCGCCGCCTCAGCAAGGTTGGCTATGGTTCCTGCAGCTTGCAAATCAGAGAGTGCTTTGTTGACCTCGACGAGGAGAGTCGGGTCGCTGGCGAGGCCGGCATAGCCGCGATTGACGCCAATCGGATAAAAGTAACCCGAGCCGGTGAGCTTGGTGCCGGGATGTGCTGCGCGGTAGGCATCGAACCGACGCAGATCGAGCAGGGTCGCGTCCAGGTCGCCGCGATCGAGCGTACCCAGCAGATCGTCACGGCCGGGGACCAGATGAGTGATATCATCGATCAGCCGTCCGTTACCGAACGTCATCAAAATCGCATCGGCAAGACTTCCGCTTTCAATTCCGATGCGAAGCCCGGCGACATCGCCGACATCGGCAATGTGGCGGTCGCGCGCTTTCGGTCCAAGGACAATCGTCAACGGTGAATAGATGTAGGGTTGGCTCGGTGCGAGCACGCCGAGCTCTACGCGGCGCCGATGATCGGGGCCGGTGGCTCCCTCGAAATCAGGCAGCTTCGCCGTCTTGACGCCCGGCACAACCAGGGAATCCCTTGTCAGAGCATAACTGCCGACAAACGAGCAGCGGCCGTCCGAAAGCAACGCATTGGCTTCAAGCGCCGGGCTTGAATCTTCGTCCAGCTTGCTCTCGAACCATTGAATCCTGAGCGGCCGGCCGAGTCGCGCCGCCACAGCTTGCGCCAGGGCGACATCGAATCCGCTATCGGGGATGCCGCGATGATGCATCGACAGCGGAGGCAGATCCTCATCGAGACAAACCTTCAACGTCTCCTCAGCCGCAGACGCCGGCATGACCGAGATCGCCACGAGAAATACCGCTATATGGAGCGCGTTAAGCCAGGTCCTCATGGTTTCCTCTGGCTCGAAATATAGGCCCAAAGGCTCGCTATCTGATCGTCGTTCAAGAGATCGCCCCAAGGTGGCATCTTGCCGTTCTTGCCCTGCTTCACCGTGGTGAAGAAACGCTCCTTGTCGCCCGAAAATTTTCGCAGATCTGGCGTGATGGTCCCGGCATTGAGCATGCCGGGACCATGGCAGTGCGAACATTTCTCCGCGTAATTCGCTTTACCTTTGTCGATCAGCGCCTGATCGGCGCCGGCATCTTGTTGCGCCGTGGCGGGATGTGCCGTGGTCAGCACGCTCGCGGTCATCGCAGCGGCGGCGACATGCGCCGCCGCCCAGTGGAAACGTCCCATGATCACCCGCAAACCACTTATTGGGTTTTTACCGCGAAGACCCACAGTGACCCGCCGGTCGGGACTTTGGCGAGACGTTCATCGCCTGAGAACAGCGAGTAGACGCCGCCATAGCCGCTGGCGACGGCGACATACTGGACGCCGTCCTGCTGCCACGTCACCGGCTGCCCCTCGATGCCCGAGCCGGTCTGGAACTGCCATAGCTTCTTGCCGTCGTTCGCGTCGAACGCCTCGAACTCACCGGTCAGCTGGCCGGAGAACACGACTCCGCCGGCGGTCGACAACACGCCCGAGAAGCGCGGGATGTCGCTTGGCACTTCCCATTTTGCCTTACCGGTCAAGGGATCGATGGCCGTGAGATGACCACGCGGCCCGTCACCCCACTCCCACAGATCCGTCAGATCCATGCCGAGATACCACTCGCCGGCCTTGTACGTTGCAGGCTCCGTCTTGTAGTGGCCGCCGAAAGCCAGGGTATTGGCATAGGCAAGACCGGTCTGCGGATTGAACGACATCGGCTCCCAGTTCTTGCCGCCGAGGATTGAAGGAAACACCGTGACCTTCTTTCCTTCGCGTGCATCCTTGGTGACGTCTGTCTCGATCGGTCTTCCGGTCTTCATGTCGATGCCGGTCGCCCAATTGACCTTCACATAGGGATTTGCGGCGAGCAGCTTCCCGTTGGTCCGGTCGAGCACATAGAAGAAGCCGTTGCGATTGGCGTCCATCAGGACCTTGGTCGGCTTGCCCTCGACGTTGAGATCGGCGAGCACCATTTCCGCGACCGAGTCATAATCGAACGGATTGTTCGGCGAGAACTGGTAGTGCCATTTGATCTTGCCGGTCTTCGGCTCCAGCGCGAGCACCGAGCAGGTATACAGATTGTCGCCCGGGCGCACGGCAGCGTTGAATGGCCCGGGATTACCGATGCCCCAATAAACCGTATTCAGATCGGGATCGTAGGAGCCGGTGATCCAGGTCGATCCACCACCAAGCTTCCAGGTGTCGCCCTTCCAGGTGTCGCCGCCGGGCTCATCGGGCGTGGGAATCGAATAGGTGCGCCACAGATGCTTGCCGGTTTCCGGCTCCCATCCGTCGATGAAACCGCGGGTACCGAATTCCGCTCCGGAGATGCCGGTCAGGACGACGCCGTCGGCGACCAGCGGCGCTACCGTCATCGAATAGCCTTCCTTGATGTCAGCCGCCTTCTGACGCCAGAGTTCCTTGCCGCTCTTGGCATCGAGTGCGATGACATTGGCGTCGAGCGTGGTGCGGAAGAGCTTGCCTTCGTAAATCGCCGCGCCGCGATTGATGATACCGCAACATACGATGCGTGGCGTTTCCGCGGGATATTCGACCTTGGTCTTCCAGACCTGCTTTCCGGTCTTTACGTCGACGGCGATCGTGGCATTGTTGGTCGTGATGTAGATGACACCCTGATAAACGATCGGCTGCGACTCTTCGCTGCGGTCATCAGCGAGGCTGTAGTTCCAGACGGGAACAAGATTCTTGGCGTTGTCTTTGTTGATCTGCGTCAACGGGCTGAACCGCTGCAGATTGTAGCCCATTCCGTAATTGAGGACGTTCGATGTATCGGTCGCGCCCTTGACCAATTGATCGGTCGTTTGAGCGCACGCACCATACGGAACGAGAATCGCAAGGCCAGCGGCCAGCGCGATACCTTTCATGGCTTCCCTCCCAAATGAATTTCTTTGCGCGCCTATTTGTTGACGCTACTGCTAACAATCTTCCCGAAACACGAAAGCGTCAACACGAAAGTACGAAGCATCCCGCGCCGCGGCTGCCGAGCGAGTTGCATAAATTTAGTTCCATGCAGGCGTTGGCTGTGATCGAAGGTTCTGCCGGCGCCGCGAGCCTTTGCCGATCAAAGTTACGGCGGATGTTCCGGCACATCTTGCAATCCCCCCTTCGAAGGCGCGCTTGATGGGATACGCTTTTGGTATACAGCGGCTGCGGCTAATTCGAGCAGCCCGATAAAATCATCCAATTCGCCGATGATTAAGGGACCTGCGCAACCAAATTAAGATCGCTGCCTTGGACAAAAAAATCATGAAAACCTTTGGTGTTCACTGCCGCTGGCACGGTCGGCACCCGCACGCGGCCTTAACATTGCTGCGACGCACTATTCGCGAATTGCTAAAGACGCTGCGACGCCATCCGCGTTTTACATGCTGGAATCTACAGGACTTTACGCCCGAGACCGGTGACCCCAAGCCTTGTCACGCACGCCTCTGCGTACAGCAGCCTTCGCAAACGCCTGCGTTTGGCGTTTTCTCCTTGTAAAACTTGCCGGATGACGTCAGATTTGAATGGAACCGGTGCGCTTTTAAGATGCCGGTCGATATCAACGACAACGGTTGGGGCGAGAAACATGAATAGATTTTCTATTGTATGCGCCGCATTGCTCGGCGTGTCCGGCTACCTCGCAGGGCCTTCCAGCGCGCAGGAAACCAAACAGGAAAACAAGTCGACGTTGGGCACGGCGATGGTTGCGCCGGTTACTCAGGCGCAACTCAACGCCGCCGACAAGAATGCCAAGGATTTTCTGCTGACCAACGGCAATTATGCGCAGACGCGCTTTTATCCGGCCAAGCAGATCGACCGGGACAATGTCAAGAACCTGCACGTTGCCTGGATCTTCCAGACCGACGTCAAGGAATCGCTGGAGACGTCACCGATCGTGTTCGATGGCGTCATGTATGTGACGACGTCGTTCAGCCACGTCTATGCGCTTGACGCCAAAACCGGCCAGCAACTCTGGCATTACAATCACAAGATGGGGCTGGTAACGACCTACTGCTGCGGCCCCAACAATCGTGGCGTCCAGGTTCTCGGTGACCTCGTCTACGTGGCCACGCTTGATGCCAAGCTTGTCGCGCTGAATGCAAAAACCGGCGACGTCGTTTGGACCACCGACATCGCCGATCCCGAGCTCGGATACAGCGAAACCATGGCGCCGACCGTCATCAAGGACAAGGTTCTGATCGGAACCAACGGCGGCGAATATGGCATCCGGGGCTTCCTGAAGGCCTATGATGCGAAGACCGGCAAGCTGATCTGGACGTTCAACACCATCCCGGAGAATTCCGTCGGCGTTTGGGCGACTAAAGACGCTACCGGCCGCGATATGCATCGCGACATCCAGGCCGAGAAGGATCAACTCGCCAAAACCGGCGACCCCTTCGCAAAGCTTGGCGGCGGCGTGTGGCAGAATCCTTCCGTCGATCTGGCAACCAACCGGATTTATTTTGTCGTCGGCAATCCGTCGCCCGATCTCGACGGGTCAACCCGTCCCGGTGACAATCTCTATACCGACTCGCTGGTCTCGCTCGATCTCGATACCGGAAAATACGTTTGTCACTTTCAGTATATCGCCCACGACCTGTGGGACCTCGATGCGGTAAGTCCGACGGTGCTGGTGGATGTGAAGGGCAAGGATGGCAAGACTGTCCCGGGTGTGATCCATGCCGGCAAGACCGGTCACATCTATGTTCACGATCGCAAGGATTGCAGCCTGATCCGCTTCTCCGAGGCCATGGTCCCGCAGGAGAACATGTGGGTGCTTCCCACCAAAGAAGGCGCACGCATGCTGCCGGGTGCAAATGGCGGAGTCGAATGGTCGCCGATCGCCACCGATCCGGGACAGGGGTTGGCCTATGCCATCAACCTGCATCAGCCCATGACCTATCAAGTCGAGAACTCGCCGTATCCAAACGGCAAGTTGTGGCTTGGCGGCGCCTTCAAGGCGATTCCGGGTGAAAAACAGGCGGGCAACATTACTGCCGTCAACTACAACACTGGCAAGATCAAATGGCAGGTCAAGACGCCGGAGCCGATGATCGGCGGCATTCTGGCCACCGCTGGCGGCCTTGTTTTCACGGGTGAAGGCAACGGTAAGTTCGCGGCCTACAATTCCTCCAACGGCAAGGAACTGTGGAGCTTCCACGCCGGTGCCGGTGTCAATGCGCCTCCCTCCAGCTACATGCTGGGCGGCAAGCAATATGTCGTGGTCGGCGCGGGCGGCAATACCCAGGTTGACTTTCACCGCGGCAACAACATTATCGCCTTCACCCTCAATTGAACGCAGAGGCGATCATCGAACAGCGAAGCGGGACCGGTTACGGTCCCGTTTCTTTTGATGGTCTGATGGAATCAAACGAATGACCGGCAAGTTCAATTTTGACCTTTTTGGCGCCGTCGCACTGACGGCTGTATTGGTCGTCAGCACAACGTCGCTGCACGCACAAAGCATCGAAGAAAAGACCCAGGTTTGCGCCGGCTGCCATGGCGTGGACGGCAAACCGGCCGACAAGACAATTCCCGTCATTTGGGGGCAACAAGCGGGTTACATTTATATCGAGCTGCGCGATTTCAAGCGGGGCGACCGCAAGAGCGACATCATGCAACCGATCGCTTCATCCATGGAGCGCGACGACATGCAGGCTATCGCCGAATATTTCTCGAAAAAGTCCTGGCCTGATCTGGGCCAGCCTCGTGCGTCAAAGGAAATTTCGGACCGGGCTTCGAACGCCAACCGTTCGATAGGCTGCACGGGTTGCCATCTCGATCAATTCCAAGGTGACGGCACCATTCCCCGTCTGGCTGGCCAAAGCAAAGAGTACCTGACAAAAACAATGGGCGACTTCCGCACCCGTGCGCGCGGCAACAATCCCGGCATGTCCGACTTGATGATTGCCACGGCGCCCGACGATCTGGCGGCGCTGTCGGAATATCTGTCAGGTCTCTGAACGTCTTTAGAGCATGGTCCGGACCCGAAGGGCCGGCTCAGCGCCAAGTGAGAACCGGCTTTCCCTTGCGACAACCGCGAAGCGTTTGCGCGGAGATCATGATCTAATGCGGCATCAAGCGTTCACGCAGCGACGACAGCACCGTAAGGTCCGCGGCGCGTTTCCCGGCCTTGTCCTTGAGCGACGGGTCGGCGCCATGCGAGAGCAACAAATTGGCAATTTCGGCGTGGCCGCCTTCGGCTGCGATCATCAAAGGCGTACGGCCTCGCGCATCCCGGTCGTCGGTCCGGGCACCGGAATCCAGCAAATATGAGACGACCTCTATCGCTTGCGCCTCGGGGATACCCTCATCCGGGCCCGATGCCCACATCAGCAGGGTAAGATCGTTGGCATAGCGCGCGTTGATGTCGGTATTGCCAGCCAGCAACTGCTTGACGATATCAAGCCGGCCACTGGCCGCCGCATAGACGGCCGGCGGCTTACCAGTATCGTCAGGCATGCGTCCATCGGCCCCTTGCGCCAGCAGCGTTTTGACAATCGAGTCCCTGCCGGCATAAGCGGCTGCTGCAACCGGAGAAACTCCGCTCGGTCCCCTCAGATTGACGTCGGCGCCGCGCTCGATCAGCCGTTGCACGACTGAGCCATGGCCGCCTTCGGCAGCATAATAAAGCGCCGTCGCACCGGCGAGGTTACGCGCATTGATCGGCGCGCCGCGCGCGAGCAGAAGGTCCACCATTTCAAGATGGCCGGACTTCGCGGCATGGCTGAGCGGCCGGGCACCCATCCGGTCGCGGGCGTCGAGCGACGCACCCTGGTCGAGCAATTGAGTCGCGAGGTCGGTACAATTGCCATCGGCGGCGGAAAACAGCGTCAACGACACTTCAATCGCCGTGATTTGCGGTTTTCTGATTTCAAATTTGTGGCCCAATTCCCGGCAACGCTCGGAATCCGCCGCGTGAGCGATGGATGCTGTACCCAGCAAGGCGACGACAGCCGACCATAGAAAAACAGCGTGACGGTACAAGATGATCTCCTCCCAGGGCACGCTTCTTCGTTACGATGAGAATGCCACGCCGACCATCCTTTGCCAACAAAGCACCGTTTCAACGCCAATCTAACGACAGGCATTGTTGGCTGCCACAGGAATGGCCAGGAACGTAATTGTGCCGGGATCGAACGTCACCATGCCGGCAGCCACTGGCTCGCTTGCGATATTCGGCAATTCATCGCCCACATTCAGCCTAAGCGTGCTGCCGTTGAGCTTAACATCGCTGTCGCCCAAGCCCGTTGCCCCCAGACTGTAGCGCTCCGCCGCTGTCGAAAGCACCAGCGCGTGTGACGCATTGCGATCGGTGTTGATGACCAGTAACGACACCCCACCGGGTGCGCCCCTCAGACAATGCGCATAGACATGCAGGCTCGATTGAAACGATACAGCTGAGGCCAGCACGATCGTTCCCATCAGCCGGCGCCACAACAACGCGCCCCAATAGTTCGGCCGGGGTTGCAGCGACTTCTCGTCGATCAGCCCGTAATCGCTTGCCGCCAGCGTGTTGTGCATCACGACTTGAACGCCGGCCCGTGCCAGCCGCCCGAGTTGATCAAGATAGCGGAACGTGTCCAGAAAGGTTGCGGCCCAGGGATTTCCACCGCAAGCCGCATCCGCCGTTTCCGTGAGCCAGATCGGCTTGCCGGGTTCGAACCGATCGCGAAGCGCTCGATAAAAAGACAACACGTGATCGGTCCCGGAGAGCCAATCTTCTGATAGCGTCGTCTCCGGCACGCTCTTACCGCCGCATCGCTCCGACACCGTCTTGTAGTAATGGTAGGAAAGTGCATCCAGGTCGTGCCCGGACGCAGCGAGAAAATCTGACGCGGCCGGGGTCGCGCCGACAGCTCCGGGACCGAGGATCATGGTATCGGGACTTGCCCGTTTCATGAACGAATAAAACAGTTTGAAATCCCGTCCGTAAGCGGCTGCATCATATCCTGCGGGCGCACCGCCCATCGCCGCGAGATTTGGTTCGTTCATGAATTCCGCAGCCGCGATCTTTCCTCCGATCGAATGCGTATAGGCGAGCAAGCGCTGCGCCTGGTCTGGTGTCCAGACGCCCGTTGCGTCGCGGTTTCCCGCACCGATGGCGAACGACATCACGATCTGTGCATTCACCGATTGCGAGAACCTGACGACATGCAGCCATTGCTCGCGACTTAGAACTGCCTTGAAGCCGGGCGGCGAAAGCGAAGGCGGTTCATCCGAATCTGCAAAATAGGTGGTATTGGCCCAGGTGCCGCTGACCCGAACATAGGCAGGCCCCAAGGCGGCCGCGAGCATTCGCAATCGCGTATTGGTTAGATCGATCGGCGGCCGATATCGGAACAAATGAGCGTCCATGCCTTCCGGCGTGTTCGATCCGGGGTGCGGCGGCGTGGGCTCGGCATCCGGCCTTGACCGATAGGGTCTCCAAAATCTTCCGCCGGTGATTTCGACCATTTCGATGTTGTAGGACTGGAATCGTTCATCGATCGTGCCGACCCGCGGCAAGTTTGCGGGGTCGATGCGCGGCGGATCGGCGAAGGTAGCGGAAAAGGCGGGAACAGCCAGCCATACGGACGCGATGCAGCCGCAAAGCGCTGCGGCGATACGATGGGACACGCGGAAACCTCCCCGGCTTCGGATGAGCAGTGCGCCGTCGGCGACGCGAGCTGAATTCGTTGCCACGCAGTTTCGGTAAACGATATCATTGAATGCCCGAATTTGATTTGCGACCGACAGATCATATCGAATAATCTGCGGCAGGCCTGCTCCCGTGCGACCTTCCCGCCATCTACCGTGGCGGCGGGTCGCGAAGCAGGAAAGCGATTGCAAATCCACAAGGAGACGCGGCGTGTTTTTATCGATGCGTGATTTTGCGTTATGCCTTGTGGCTGCGGCGGCCGCGTATGGGCCGCAGTCGGCCCTTGCGCTAGACCCTCGTTATCCGGACTGGCCTTGCCAGCAATTGAAGGTGCCCGAGATTTCGATCGCAAGCGTCTGGACCGGTCCCTCGATAGAGCCGATCGACTCAACAAAGCCGACTGACGCGAAAGAAGCAGAACTCGTAGCCCGTCTGGCTGCACGCCGCACGCCAATCGAGGAAGCCAAGAAACTCATCGCGGACTTCGTGGTCGGAACCCAGGAGGAAAAGCAGGAAAAGGCGAAGACCTTGTTCGCCGGATTATATTCGACACTCAATGGACAGCGCGATGAGGTAATGAATGGGATCGAACGCTTCTCACGCAAGCAGAAGGCCATGGCCGGGGACATCCGCGAGGAAGCCCAGAAATTGCGAGACCTGCAGGACAAGGCAACCGATCAAGCGCAGAGCGAGGAACTCAGCAACCGGCTTGCGTGGCAAACTCGCATTTTCGAGGATCGGCGGAAATCGACATCCTATGTCTGTGACGTGCCGGTCCTGATCGAGAAACGGCTGTTCGATTTGGGAACCGCGATCCAGAACGCCATGAACGACGACTCGCCCAAGAAATAAGTTAAATGAAGTTTTCAAAACGCCCTTCAGCCGCGACGAATTGATTTATTCATCCGGACGCGGTTCCGGCGTGGCATCTTGCAGCGGCAGACCCGCGGCAAGCCAACCATCGGTCCCTTCGGGATACCACGCCACGTTCGGATAGCCGAGTGAGCGCGCACGCTTGGCGGCATTCCACGACATCCAGCAATCCGCCAGACAATACAAAACCAGCAGTCTGTCGTGATCGCCATTGGCCGCTTTCTCGAGGCCTCGCGAGAAATAGCCGGCCATGCTGGGCGCGAGTTCGCCATATCCGGTGTCGGGCAGCCAGATGCTGCCGGGAATATTGGATCGCGGCTTGTCGCGCCAAAGCGTTCCTTCAGGTAGATTCTTTGGCCGCGGTGGCCGCGGCAGCACATCGACAAAGGATGCCGAATGGCTGCGCCAGATCTTTTCGGCTTCTTCCGTTCCAACGACGCGGGCGCCGCGCAACGTGGCGGGCGTCGGCGCCCGATAATTTTCGAGGCGATAGCCTTCCGGCTCAGGCACCTCCCCCGCTCGAGCCTCAGCGGCAAATACGATCGCCACAAGCGCGAAACAGAGGGCGGCCCTGATCATGGCCGCTTCGAAAGCGTCTCGGCGGTGATCGGGACGTTGGACTCGTCCAGGATCGGGATGTTGTAACTGATCAGGAGCTTGTTGATCTCCGCCTGGTTTTCCGTGATCAGCCGATTGAGCGTGCGCTTCCATTCCTGGTCCGCCGGACGCACCGCCATACCAATACGGTAGGTCATTTGTGGACCCGTCGTTTCCTTCAGCAGCGGCACGACGCTCAGCGGAGGGTTCGCCTGCTTGGCGTAATAGCCCGCCATCGGCCCCCACAAGATGCCGACGTCAATATCGCCCTTGGCGAGGTCGTCGATCATGGCCTGGGCGGAAGAGTCTGCGCGGGTGTCGATGAAAAGCGGGTAAGATTTAGCATGGGCCAAAAGCCCGTTCATCGCCATATTCGTGCTCGGCGGTGTTTTCGCGACAATCCCGATCCGCTTGTCCTTCAATTTTGGATCGCTGATCGTGGTCACATCCTCAAGACCGCTTCCGGGCTTGAAGATCAGCGCATAGGTGGTTCGATAATAGGGAATCGTCACCTGCGCCTGTTCGTCGCCTTGCGGGAATCCGATGATCACGTCGCAGCGGAACGAGCCCAACGTCATCCGGACGAAGCCGGTCGCTTGCGGGAAGTAGGTGTAGCTGAGTTTCTTGCCGAGCTTGGCGGCAAACAATTCGGCAAGCTTGTTTTCGAAACCCTCGCCCTTCTCGTCGGAGAACGGCAGGTTGCGCGGATCGCCACAGGCACGAAACACGTTGGGATCGACGAGTTCGAGTGAACCAGTGTCGCCGTTGGCTTGGGCGTAAGCTTCGACGGACGGCGTGACGGCAAAACCGCACGCCAGCACCCCCGCCAAGGCTGCCATGATGATCCGCCCTCGGACATGAAGTCCTGGCGTTTCCAGTTTTTCAATGCGCTCCAAAGTCATTTGATACCTGTGCAACTGGTCTCGGCCTCCTTGGCCGCCTCCGGCTTGTCTTCGTGCGTGGGCGGCCGGCCGCCCGGGATGGCGTTGTTGGCGCGTGCGCGCAGATACACGTAGATGTCGTCGATGTAGCACATCACATTGACGTTGGTGGCAAACGACGGCATGACCTTGTCGTTGGCGGCATCGACATGCTTGCGGCCGTTGGTGACGACATTGACGAAATCGGTGTAGCTCAGCGTCTTCAATGACTCGGCCAGCGCCGGCGCGTAGCTCGATCCCTCGCCATTGGGGCCATGGCAAACATGGCAGTCCGAATGGTAGCGGCGAAAGCCGGAGAACGTGTACCAGTCGACCATCCCGTCTGCGCTTATTTTATAGGTCGGGTTGCCGTCCTTGTCGGCGTATTTGCCGTTATCGGACGAAGCGACGGCCGGATCACCCGACCCGTCGGCGAATGCAGCACTACTTGCAGAAACGCCCAAGAACACCACGAGCGCGAACTTCCAGCGATTGATCTTCACGTAAGACTGTCCTCATGCAACGTTGAAACAAAATCGGCGCGCAGCACGATTGCAGCGCGCCGATTTGTCGTTGGCTCCGCCTGGTGCCGCCCGTTATTCGGTCGGCAACGCGAACACCGTCAACGTTCCGCCCAGCGAGGTGTAGGACGCCAGGCCGGCATAGCCACCGACGGCGCCAAGGCCCGCGGTGTCGACGGTCTTGTCCTTGGTCGGCAACTTGCCCTGGTCGACGGCGCCATGCCAGGCGGCGGCGTTTTCAGGCTGCAGCAGACCGGCCGCAAGACCGATACCCGCCCAACCGCCGACGCCGGAGAGAACGCCGACGTATTGCTTGCCACCGTGTTCATAGGTCATGACGTTGCCGATGATGCCCGACGGGGTCTTGAACTTGTAGAGTTCCTTGCCCGTCTTGGCATCGACCGCCTTCAGATAGCCTTCCAGCGTGCCGTAGAACACCACGTTGCCGGCCGTTGCCAATGCGCCGCCCCAGGCGGAGAACTGCTCCTTGTTGGACCACACGATCTTGCCGGTCTTGCCGTCCCAGGCGATGAAATTGCCCATGTTGGTATCGCCCTTGGGCGGATACATCGCCACGGCGGCACCGACATAGGCCTGACCGGCGGTGTAGGACACCTTGTAGGGCTCGTAGTCCATGCAGACATGGTTGGTCGGGACGTAGAACAGCTGCGTCTCCGGGCTATAGGCCGCGGGCTGTTCGTCCTTGGTGCCAAGTGCTGCCGGGCAGATGCCCTTCGAGTTGTGGTCTTCGCCGCCGTGCTGGGTCGAATAGGCGTCGACCACCAGCGGACGGCCATAGGTCTTGGACGACTTGTCCATGTCGACCTTGGTGGCCCAGTTCACGACAGGATCGAACTTTTCCGCAACCAGCAATTCGCCGGTCGCCCGATCCAGCGTGTAGCCAAAGCCGTTACGGTCAAAGTGCGTCAGCAGTTTGCGTGCTTTGCCGTCAATGTTCTGATCGGAGAGGATCATTTCGTTGACGCCGTCGAAGTCCCATTCGTCGTGCGGGGTCATCTGGTAGATCCATTTGACCTTGCCGGTGTCGAGGTCGCGCGCCCAGATCGACATCGACCAGCGGTTGTCACCGGGACGTTGCACCGGGTTCCAGGTCGAGGGATTGCCTGAACCGTAATAGACGAGGTTCAGTTCGGGGTCGTAGGAATACCAGCCCCAGGTGGCGCCGCCGCCGATCTTCCATTGATCGCCCTCCCAGGTGGAGATCGATGAATCAGGCCCGACCGGTTTGCCGAGCGAGGTCGTCTTGGCGGGATCGATCAGGGTGTCGGAATCCGGCCCTTCCGAGAAGCCGCGCCAGGCCAGCTTGCCGTCCTTGATGTTGTAGGCGCTGACCCAGCCGCGAACGCCAAATTCGCCACCGGAAACGCCGATCAGAACCTTGTCCTTGTAGACGAACGGCGCGTCGGTGCCGGATTGGCCCTTGCCGGCTTCGCCGTCCATCACCGACCAGACTTTTTCTCCCGTCTTGGCGTCGAGCGCGACCAGCGTCGTATCGGCCTGATGCAGGAAGATCTTGCCGTCGGCATAGGCGACGCCGCGGTTGACGGTGTCGCAACACATGATCGGAATCACATTGGGATCTTGTCTGGGCTCGTATTTCCAGATGATCTTGCCATCGTGATTCAGATCGAGCGCATAGACCGTGTTCGGAAACGGCGTGTGCACATACATCACGTCGCCAATCACCAGCGGCCCGCCTTCGTGACCGCGCAGCACGCCGGTTGAGAAGGTCCAGGCTACCTGCAGCTTCTTGACGTTGGAGGCGTTGATCTGATTGAGCTTGGAAAATCGGGTGTTGGCGTCATCGCCCTGCTGCATAACCCATTGTTTGGGATCCTTGGCCAGCTTGTCCAGCGCCTCGTCGGCGCGCGACGCCGATCCCTGCAAAGCCATAAGGCCGAAGATCGACGTCGTAGCGACTAAGATCTTTTTCATTCGCTTCCTCCCTGGGGTTTTTTGCCTAGAGGGTCGCTGACGCTCCTTGGATCCGCAAAGATTCTCCGCGGGACATCATTCGCCCTCTCTGGATGAATTATTTCGGCACCGTGTCACAGCCTGTGAAACGAGTCACAACGCGGGTTTTAATTAAGATGCAGCGAACAGTGCCCACTTATGCCTTCAGCAACCCGCTCCCTATTCGCAGTTGCTTGTGAAGGCAGAAGCAAAAAAAGTTTAGGTAACTCCCATGACATAAGCAAGTTATGATTTGGGAGAGATCGACGGCTCGTCGCTGCGCTTTCTTTGCAGTGCAACGTAGCCGGGAACCTTGGAACTCGCGACCACGGGGGTCGGCAAAGTCACGTCACGACCAACGACTTAGCTCCATATGGCAACAGTGCTAACATAAGAATCGAAGCTGAGATGCGCGACAAACCAGCCGCTCACCGGACTTCCCTGCCTTGCCTGATTAGTCGAATTGCGCATTCCACCGGGACGGTGAAATCGGTGCCGCATTTTGTCCGCGATGTACTTGGGATCATTTCGCTTTTGATCCTGATTGCGGGTGGTTGCAGTGCACAGCAGCAAAATCCGCTCACGCCGCTGCCAATCTCCGAAATCGCGCCCGGCGTCTACGTTCACATCGGCAACATCGACATGATGAGCCAGGCCAATCAAGGCGACGCCGCCAATGCCGGCTTCATCGTTGGCGACGATGCGGTCGCAGTCGTCGACACCGGCGGCAGCACGCGCGAAGGCGCGCGCCTGCTCGCAGCGATCCACGGCGTAACGCCGAAACCGGTGCGCTATGTCATCAACACGCATGTCCACCCCGATCACATCTTTGGGAACGCGGCGTTCGTGCAAGGCGGCGTCATTTTTGCCGGACACAAGAATCTGCCGCGCGCGCTGATCGCTCGGGGCGATTATTATCTCAAGTCGTTTCGTGCCGTACTCGGCGATGCCCTCATTGACGAGGTAAAGATCGTGCCACCGACATTGCTCGTCGACGGGGAAATGCAGATCGATCTCGGTCAGCGTGTGCTGACTCTGAAAGCCTGGCCGGCCGGGCATACCGACAACGACCTGACCGTCTTCGACAACAAAAGTTCCACGCTGTTTGCGGGCGATCTCCTGTTCGTCGAGCATGTGCCCGTCATCGACGGCAGCATCAGGGGCTTTCTCGCCGATCTCGTCGAGCTTCAGCACGCTTCCGCCGCGCGCGTTGTTCCCGGACATGGCCCGATCGTTGCCGATTGGCATGGTGCCGTTCAAGACGAACAGCGCTACCTCGATAACCTCGCCAAGGAGATCCGCGGCCTGATTGCCCAGGGAGTACCCCTCACCAACGCGGCAAGGGAAGCCGGACGAGGCGAACGGTCGCGGTGGAAGCTGTTCGATGAATACGGTTCGCGCAACGTTATCGCAGCGTTCGGCGAGCTCGAATGGGAGTGACGGTTCACCCTCGCTTAGCCATGGCGCCTTGCCGCTTGCTCCGATTTCAGATAGATTTGTCACCGCCTCATTATGGAAACGGACTTCGACCATGTCGATTTTTTCCAGAGTGATCGTCCCTGCCCTTATTGCGGCGTTCTGCTTTGCGGGGCCTCAGGCTGCGCGCGCTCAAACCGCATCGGCCGGCACAGAGCAGCCTTCGGAAGACACCTGGAACAGCATCAAGGGCGATCTCTTTAAAAACCGCCCCATTCTCGATGGCTCGGGCCTTGTCATACTCGATGCGCCGCGACGCGCCGAAGATGCCGCCCTGGTGCCGATCGGCATGCGGGTTAAGTTCGCCGATGACGACAAGCGCACGCTGCAATCGCTGACGCTCGTGATCGACGAAAATCCCGCACCTGTCGCTGGAACGTTTACGATCGGCCCTCGTGCCGGCGTGACCTCGATTTCCACGCGCATCAGGGTCAACAGCTATTCCTATGTTCGCGTCGTTGCCGAACTCAGCGACGGCAAGCTCTACGGCGTCAAGGCCTATGTGAAGGCGTCCGGAGGTTGCTCCGCGCCGGCGGCCTCGAATGCCGACGCTGCCAATGCGGTACTGGGTCAGATGAAATTCCGTACGTTCCGCTCAGAGCCCGGCGCGCCACCGGAAGCCCAGCTCATGGTGCGTCACCCGCAGAATTCCGGCCTGCAGATGGACCAGCTGACGCGGCTTTACGTGCCGCCGTTCTTTATCGACAACCTCAAGATCTGGCAGGGTGACGATCTCATCGTGGCGATGGACGGCGGGATCGCAATTGCCGAAGATCCGAACATCCGCTTTAACTACAAGCCCAACGGCGCCTCCAATTTTCGAACCGAAGCTGTCGACACCAGCAAGCACATCTTCAGGGACGAATGGACGATCGAGAAATCGATGCTGTAGCGGCCCGGCCTTAAGGGAATTCGCTCAGAAGCAGCGAATCTCGGCTTCCGCCTGGGCCCGCCTGAAATCCTGTATTGCAAGCCTGGCAGGCTCGGTCGATCGAAACTCAGAACCGACCGGCCCCGTCACCTGGGACATCGACAGAATTGTCTCGGCGGTCACGTAATGGTCGTAAGGAATGATCGACGCGATCACGTCAATCGAGCAGGAACATTTTTGCAGAATTTCCTGGGTCTCCCCGTTGGCTTTCATGCACCCGAAGACATAATCCGCACGCGCCGACGTTGGATAATCGTTGAGGTCCTCAGCCCGCGCATGGGAGACCATGACGATCAAGCTCACCAAAAAAGCACCCGACCGGAACAAGATGCGCATACGAACCATCGTTAGCGCCTTTCACTACCTCTGCCCAACGTTGGGAGCGAAGGCTGGACTTGCTGGAGCCTTGGCCCGTGCCCGTCGGTTAGCCGCGCTGCCGTTCAGGATTTCTTGCCGTCGGCCCCAAACTGCTTGAGATAGGCGATGACATTGTCGATGTCGTCATCCTTCGTCAAACCGGGGAAAATCATCTTGGTTCCGGGAACCTTGGCGCGGGGATTCTTGAGATATTCCTTCAGCGTCGCCTCATCCCAGGTGATGCCAGAATTCTTGTTGGCGTCGCTGTAAGAGTAATCCGGATAGGTACCGGCTTTGCGGCCCACAACGCCGTTCAACACTGGCCCGACCGCGTTCTTCGCGCCCTCGCCTATCTGATGACAAGCTCTGCACTTGAGAAAAACCTTCTCGCCAAGCGCGGCGTCCTGAGCGCTTGCAGCACCGATCGAACCCGACCAGGCCAGGCCCAACAATGCAAAGGCAGCTAAAACGTAAACCCGAGGATTTGTCACCGGCCCATCCGTTATTGTGTTCAATGGAATGACGAAGTTACGCAACATCATTCGAATAATTTGTCAGGATCAACAATCGAGGTCAAGCTCGCACGCGGGCAGTACTTTCGGCGGTGAAGCTAGCATTTCGTCGTAGCGTGCAGCGTGATGCGTATTGTCGTGGACCTTGCTGCAAAAAATGCGGTAGGTTAAACGGCCAATATCGAAACCCCGGAGTCTGCGCGTCTAAAATGACCGGCATGACGCATTGCAACCGCAGCCGATGGCGCGACTCACAGGGTTCTGCACTATTTGCCTGTCGGTCCCGTCGATGGATGCCGGGATTTTGGGAATGGTCATGAAGCCATTCGAACTTGCTCAAACTCCTGCGCTTGAAATCGACCGCGTCAGCCATCGCTATGGTGCACGGGTCGCGTTGAATGATGTAAGCTTTGCCGTCCGGCAGTCGTCCTTTACGGTTCTATTGGGGTTGAATGGCGCCGGAAAGTCGACGCTATTTTCGTTGATCACGCGCCTCTATGCGATCCGATCAGGCCAAATTCGCATTTTTGGCCACGATGTTGCGAACGAGCCGGGCGCGGCCTTGAGCAAGCTCGGCGTGGTTTTTCAGTCGCGCGCGCTCGATATCGATATTTCGGTTCGGCAGAACCTGATGTACCACGCTGCACTGCACGGCATCGCCAGCAAGCGCGCCAACGAACGCATCGCACAAGTCCTGGACCGCGTGGCAATGACCGATCGGAGCCGGGACCGCGTCGGGAATCTTTCCATCGGGCAGATGCGCCGGATCGAGATTGCCCGCGCCCTGCTCCACCAACCCCGCCTGCTTTTGCTGGACGAGCCGACGGTCGGCCTCGACATCAAGGCGCGCGCCGACAT
The DNA here is from genome assembly GCF_900105125.1 of Bradyrhizobium canariense. Classification (NCBI taxonomy): domain Bacteria; kingdom Pseudomonadati; phylum Pseudomonadota; class Alphaproteobacteria; order Hyphomicrobiales; family Nitrobacteraceae; genus Bradyrhizobium; species Bradyrhizobium canariense. The sequence continues at coordinate 3,060,417 of NZ_LT629750.1, forward strand.
TCTCGATCACGTTCGCCAGTTGTCCGTGACGGAGGGAATTGGCGTGCTCTGGGCGACACATCTCATCGACGAAGCCCGTTCAGGCGACGACGTAGTGGTGCTCCACAAAGGCAGCGTGCTTGCGCGTGGTGCAATCAGCGATGTTGTCGGACAATCCGGAGGGGCCGATTTGCGAGAAGCATTCAATCGGCTGACAGGGGTTGCCGATCAGGGCGAACTGGAAGCAGCCAGATGACCACGACCGTCGACGTGACAGACAAACACAACTTCACGCTGGCGCAGTACTTCATCTGTCTCAGGGGCATCGTCTGGCGTGAAGCCCTGCGCTTTATCCATCAGCGTGAACGCTTCGTTTCTGCGCTTGTGCGCCCGCTGGTCTGGCTTTTCATTTTTGCCGCCGGATTTCGACAGGTGCTCGGCGTCTCGATCATCCCGCCCTATGAGACGTATGTCCTTTACGAAGTCTATATCGCGCCGGGATTGATTGCGATGATACAGCTCTTCAACGGCATGCAATCGTCGCTGACGATGGTGTATGACCGGGAAACCGGCGGAATGCGCACGCTTCTGGTCAGCCCGTTCCCGCGCTGGTGGCTGCTGACATCAAAGCTTTTGGCAGGCACGCTGGTCTCCGTGCTGCAGGCCTATGCTTTCCTGCTGATCGCCTGGTTCTGGGAAATCGAGCCGCCTCCCCTGGGTTATCTGGCGCTGCTGCCGGCGTTGCTGCTGAGCGGTTTCATGCTGGGCGCGTTGGGAATGCTGATTTCATCGCTGATCAAGCAGCTTGAGAATTTTGCCGGCGTCATGAACTTCGTCATCTTTCCGATGTTCTTTGCTTCCTCGGCGCTCTACCCGTTGTGGCGGGTCAAGGAATCGAGCCCGCTGCTATATTACGTATGCGAGCTCAATCCTTTCACGCATGCGACCGAGCTCATTCGCTTTGCGCTTTATGAACAGGTCGCTTGGGTTTCGCTGGCTGTCGTTGTCGGTTGCACCATCGCGTTTCTGTTTGGCGCGATATTGGCCTACGATCCGGCCCGCGGCTTCCTCGCCCGCCGCAACACGCCGGCGGGCTGAGACGGGAGCTCAAAACTTCAGAATGTCGCCTTCAGGCCCGCATACAAAGCGCGCGGCCGCGCCGGGCTAAGCGAACGCGGGTCCGTAAACGGCGCGCCGCCATTGGTGAAGTTAGGCACTGCGTCGGTCTCGAAGAACGTTCCATAGCTCGCATATTGATTATTGAAAATATTGTCGGCGCGCGCGTAAATCTGAAACGTCTTGTTGATCTGATAGGACGCATGCAGGTTGAAAACGGCGTAAGACGGCAGCTTCATGAACTGATTGGATCCGTCGCCGACAAAATATTGACTGCCGACGAAAAGCGCATCGCCTCCAACCTTGAACGCGTCGGTCACTGAATAGTCCACCCTGGCCTTGAGCACGTTTCGGGGAACTGCCGGGATTTGGTTGCCCGGCATAATCTGGATATTGCCATTGTCATCGGCAAACGGGCTGTTGGAACCCACCTGCAGCGCGTTGAGGAAGCGTGCGTCCAAAAACGTATAACTGGCGCTGACCAGCAGCTTGTCTGATTTGAGCGTGGCTTCGGCCTCGAAGCCCTGGCGACGGGTCGAACCGACATTCTGGAAATAGCCGAACCCCTGCAGAACTGGACTGGGAATGTTGAGAATGTCGTCCGAATTCTCCGTGCGAAACGCCCCGAATTTCCAGCTCAGCGTGCCGAGACTGAGATTCTCCGTGTCGCGCAATCCTGCTTCCACGGTATGGGACACAACCTGTTTCAGGGGCGGATCGGAGACCAGGAATGAAGCGATGATGCAGGGATGCGCTGGATCGGCGCATCCCAGCTCCAGCGGGGTCGGCGCCCGATTTGCTTCGGAATAGCCGGCATAGGCCGTCAAGCCCGACGTGATCTTGTAGGTGCCGCCGATGACGGGATTGAAACGGGTGTAATTGTCGCTGCCATTCAGCGCGGTGCCAAGCTGGTCCTGCAAGTTGATGTTGGCGACATTGAAGCGGCCGCCGCCTGTGATCGAGAACCTGTTGGTGACGTCGAAGGTATCGAGCGCGTACAGGCCGGTGTACTGATTGGTGGTGCGAAGGTCGACCGGGCCATCGGAAACCGGATTGCCGGACTGACCAAGGAAGATTCCAGAGCCGCTGACGACATAGTCAGGGCCGATCGTGCCCAGTTCCGCGCTGGCCGTGAAGTGGGTGACGCTATAGTCGAAGCTGGTTCCGACCACGAAGTGATTGTTGTGCCCGAACAATTGGTCGGTATTGGTCGCCTGCAGCGAGAAGCCTGTCGTCGTCGTCTGCGTCGAAGTACGGTCGTTCTCCCCAAGCGTGGCGCTGGGGTCGAACGGATTGGAAAGCTGAGCTCCGTTCAAGCCGTTGGCCGGCGTGCTGCCGTCGCCGAAGCAAAGCAGTGTCGCATCGGCGTCACAAGGCTGGGTTCCGGTCGGATTGCCGTCCTGGGTATTCTGGTTGAAGACCCTGACATGCCCGATGCCTTCGACCGTCCAGGTTGGTGAGACCTCGACCTTCCCGGTCAAATTGACGTAACCAACTTTATTGGTCGAAGTTTGCGGCGTGGTGTAGGTGGCGCCCCAAAATTGCTGGAGCAGCTCGACTGGTGTCGTTGCGGCTGCGCCGAAATCATTGTCGGCGACGCCCATATTGATATGAAATTCAGCGTCATCGTTTTTGGCGCCGACGTCGCCATAGAAGCGCCGAACGTTGGAGGTCTGGAAATTTCGAAATCCGTCCTCGTGCAATCCTTCGAGCGCGCCGTAGACGGCAAAATTATCGATCTGTTTGCCCCATTGTGCCGAGCTTTGGATGCGCCCGAACGAGCCTCCCATCGTGTCGATTTCGGCCCCATGGTAGTTGAAGCCATCCTTCATCTGCACAACGACTGCCCCGCCCAGCGCGTTCAGACCGAATGCAGGATTGTTGGTCACGATATCGACAGACTTGATTGCGGCTGTCGGAATCAGATCCCAGTTGACGGTGTCGCCGAATGCCTCGTTGATGCGCACGCCGTTCTGGTAAACGGCAAGTCCTTGCGGCGTGCCCGAAACGGGCGATGCAGTGAAGCCACGAAACTGGATATCGGGCGTGAACGGGTTGCCGTTAACTTCATTGACAGTAATGCCCGGCACATATTTCACGAGGGAATCGCTGATGTTCAGCGATTCCGTTTGCGAGAGCTGATTGGCGTCGATGGTGTAGACGCTCGCCGCTACCTTGTCGGATTCGATGCCGGAGCCGGCTATGGGCGTGGTCGGATATACCGCGACAGTCGGTTTGGACCGAACCCTCGGCGTCGCAGTGCGCTCGCGTCCGGGTTTGGTGCTGGGCTTCGTTCCAGTTATCACGACGGGCGGCAATACTTGTGGATCGCTGGTTGTGCTTTGCGCGTATGCCGCTTCAATCTTGGGAAACAGGCACATCGATATCGATACAACAAGCGGATATCGCCAAAGCATCGCCCCCTCCTGTTCCGCCCCGGCTGTTTTTCCGCCGGTTGCGCATTACACATTATTAATGTGCCGATGGAGACACGCTAGCTTCAAAACGTCCGAAAATGGCGGCTATTTATTCCCGATATATTCGGGAATAATTCCCGAATTGGCGCATCGCAATGGTTTGGGCCAACGTCGATCTGGACACGAGTCATTATATACATGTGCGTAATATACATGCGCGTATTCCCTACTCTCTTCGCTTAAGAGCGCTTGCTGGTGGGAACGATGGCCTCGACAATTACCCCACTGTCGCTCGAAGCCACCGTCAGAGCACCACCCAATGCCAATACCCGCTCGCGCATTCCGGTCAGGCCGAGGCCGAGCCTGTGATCGGACCTCATCCCGCTGCCATTGTCGCGCACGCGCACCAAGGCGCACTCGCGTTTGATGCCCGCGACCTGGTCGGCGGGTTCGATGGTCACGTTGACCGAGGTCGCGCTTGCGTGACGGAACACATTCGTCAGCGCCTCCTGAACGATGCGGTAGATCGTCAGATCGGCTGTCTCTCCGGTCTCGCCAAGCGACCGCGAGATTGCCGTCTCAACGACTACTCCTGGATGAGACTCACGCCACAGACGCACGAGAGCGCCGATGGCCTCACACAGGCCAAACTCCGCCAATCCGACCGGACGTAGCCTTTCAAGGACCCGCCGGTTGAACTGCTGCAAGGCATTTACCTGCTCCAGTAGGGCACTGCCGTGCTTTCGCAGGGTGTCCGTGTTCATCTCACGCGCGTCCGCAATCCGCATGAGCGAGCTGGCGTGGGCTCGTAGCGCGAAGAGATAAGGCCCAAATTCATCATGCAGCTCTCGGGCGATCTCCTTGCGCTCGGCATCCTGCAGCGAAACGGCGCTTTCGGCGAGCCGCCGCTTCTCTTCGACGGCGTCTCCTAAGGTTGCCGCAAGATGATTAAGCTTGCCGCAGATCGCCGCCAGTTCGGGCGATCCGCCGGGTTTCACGCGCGTGTCGTAGCGGCCGGCTTCGATGTTCGTCATCGCCTCCGAAAGCGACTGAATTGGCGCAAGTGCCCGGCTCACCACCATCATCGTCATCAGGAAAAGCGCGACAGCGATCGCCGACCCGACCTGGAGCTGGGTGACGATGCCGTCCCAAATCTCGTTTATTTCGTCGTTCGGATGCGACGTGATCACGAGCGATCCGGGCTTGCCATGAATCGAAATCGGCACGTTCACGGCGGTCTTTTCCGGATGAACGAGCGTGACGAACCACGCCGGCGCCGGAGATGACCCGCTATCGTCGCCGGTATCGTCGGTGATTGAGGGCTTGGTCTCTACCGCATCGCCCTGCCGCGTAATACTGACGTGGCGTAGCCGGTTGAGGTCTTGAATGGTCCGACTTAGCCGCGCATCAGGATCCGGGGTTTCATTCAAACTTACGACCAATGTTTCGATAAATTCGCGAGCCAATCGTATGACGCTCTGGTCTTCGGCCTGAACCCGAGGCCCGGCCTCCAGCACCAGCCGCGTGATATTGACGGCGAGACCGAGCATGAGAACGAGCGCGAGAAGCACGTTGAGCCGGGCTCGCAAAGATAATTTCTGCCACATAGCATTCGTCCGGGACCCGCGCCGCGCAGATTCCTGTCCAGAGGAGCGTTGACAGGCAAAAAAGCCGGCTATCTAATTGAACCGTACAGCAATTGCACCCGAGATGCACAACGCGGTCCGCAGCGGGCGCGACGCGGTCATTCAGTCTGATGCGATGCAGCAATAGAGGTTGCCCCAAGGATTTGGACCAACGCCGATGCGTGTTCTGATCGTTGACGATCATCCTATCGTGGCTTCCGGTTGCCGCGCTTTGTTCGCGGGCGATGCCGATATGACGATACTGGAGGCCTCCGACGCGGAGAGCGGCGAGCGCGTATTTATCGCCGAACGGCCGGATGTCTGTGTGCTCGACATCAACCTGCCGACCGTCTCGGGATTTGAACTGGCGCGGCGTATTCTCGCGCATACCGCTTCCGCGCGCATCATCATGTTCAGCATGAATGACGATCCGGTATTCGCTGCGCGCGCAATCGAGATCGGCGCCAAGGGCTATGTCTCGAAGTCCGGGGACCCATGCGACCTCGTCGAAGCCATTCGGGAAGTCGGAGACGGCAAGGTTTATTTGCCGGCGGCAATCGCACGCAGCATTGCGTTCGCTGGACCCGCTGTCGCGCAAAGCCCGCTGTCGAAACTGACGACGCGCGAAATCGAGATATTGCGCCTGCTCAGCGCCGGCAAAAGTCTTTCCGAGATCGCATGGCTGGTGCATTCGTCCTACAAGACGATTGCCAACACATCGTCCATCATCCGCCAAAAGCTCGGCCTGCGCTCGTCCTCCGAGCTGGTGCGCTTCGCAATCGAGAGCCGGCTGGTTTGATCCTGGAATTAGCCTTGTCTGGCGTCTTTCACAGCCTGCGCCGCCAACGCGCGCATTTCCTCGCAGACTGATACAATGACATCGGCGCTGCGCCCTCCCCGCGGCGGCGGAAGTGTTTTCTCGAGAATGATCCGTGCCGGGCGATCGGACAGTAAAAACAGGCGATCCGCCAGATGGACGGCCTCTTCCAGATCATGGGTCACGAACAGCGTTGTCACCTTCGCTCGCTTCGTGAGCGCCATGAGTTCGCCGCGCAGCCGGGCGGCGACAGTTTCATCGAGCGAAACGAACGGCTCGTCGAGCAGCAGAAAATCCGGCCGGACCGCAAATGCGCGGGCAATCGCCGCGCGGCGCGCAAGTCCCAGCGACAATTCGCCGGGGTATCGCGCCAGATGCGCGCCGAGGCCAAGTATCTCGACGAGATCGGTGAGATCGACGTCGGCCGGGTCGGAAGGAAGCGCTAAGCGGATGTTTTGCTCGACCGTGCGCCAAGGCAACAGGCGAGGCTCCTGAAATACCATCCCGAGGCGCCCGGATCCCGGCGCACGCAATTTGCCGCGAAAATCCGCATCGAGTCCGGCTGCAATCTTCAGGATCGTGGTCTTGCCGCAGCCGGAAGGGCCAATCAACGCACCAAATGATCCGGCCTCGAGCCGGAGCGCCAGGTCACGAACGACCTCGACTGGCGTGCCGTCGGCCGACAGGTAGCTCTTCGCATCGATGCGAAGCTCAAGCGGAGCGGCGTCTCCAGCGGTTTGCGCGTCGTTCAAGCGGTTGTACCAGAAAACTTTCGATCACAAGCATAAGCACAATGAAGCAGATCGCATAGCTCAGTATCCTGGCCATGTCGAATAGCGAGAATGCCGAGCCAAGAACGAAACCGACCCCGTTGGGCCGTCCGAGCAACTCGACCACGAGCACGATCTTCCAGACGATGGAGAGGCCGGAACGCGAACTGGCCGCCAGATAGGGGACGAGTTGCGGTATCACGATGTGACGAATCCTCGAAAACCATGTGAATTGAAAGGCCTCCGCCATTTCATCCAGCTCGGGATCGAGCGCACGAGCCCCCTCACGCATGACGGCGGTCACGTTCGGCAGTTTATTGATTGCCACGGCGAGGATTGCCGCGGTTTCGTTGAGCCCGATCCAGATGTAGGCGAAAATGATGATCACCAGTGCCGGCATGTTGATGAGCACGATCAGCCACGGATCGGCGAACCGATCGACGGCCTTCGAACGCCCCATCACGTAACCTGCGATCGTGCCGAGCAGCATCGCGATCGCGAACGAACCGATCACACGTCCGAGTGTGCAGGCCATCTGGAACGGCAATTCGCCCGAGCGGATCTCGGCGAGTGTTGCGGCGCCGATTGCCAGCGGGCCGGGCAGCAACCGCGATTGAGCCAGCGCGGCCGCGACGGCCCAAATCGCAATCATCGCAGCCAGCGAAAGAATTCTCGGCAACAACGCTCAATCTCCGCGCAGGGCTGGTCGATAATAGAGGCCTGGATCGAGCTCTTTCGAAGGGCCTGCGAGCTCCGTGCCACCGGTCACCGCGAGGACCTTGAACAGCGCACGGGCATCGGCTTCTTCCGCGGCAATTGGCCGCTGTGGTATCCCCTCCCTCGTCCGATCTCGATAGGCCTTGAACGTCCTGTCGTCCTCGGCATGCATCAGGGGACGTAGCGCATCCCACTCCTCATCGGATCGCAGCATGATGTCGTCAGCCTTTTGCGCAGCCGCAATAAATCGGTCGATCGCGCTCCTGTGGTCGGCTACGAACTGCTCGGAAAACACATAACCGATCAGCGCGACCGGTTCGTTCAGTCCAAGTGCTGCTTCGGCGTCGCGCACATCGAAGATCCGGCGGTAGCCCTGCGTATCCAGGCTGGCGCAGAAATTCCAGAAATTGAGGCTGGCTTCGGCTTCGCCCTGCTGCAATTTTTGGGAAATCAACGGCGGCGCACCATACTCCAGGGTCGCCTCGTGCCTGAGATCGACACCTTGGCGGGTCGCGGCGGCCTGAACGATCAGCCAGCTTTTGTCGAGCGGACCGCCTGCGACAGCGAGAACGCGGCCCTTGAGGTCTGCGATCCCATGTATGGCGGAATCGTTTTTCACCATGATGGCGCCGACCGCGCTGGAATAAGGATAGAACAGCAATTTGGCGCCGAGGGCACGCGCACGCGCGACCCAAAGCCAATCAACGACAGCGATGTCGATCGAGCCGCTGTTGAGGGCGAGCTTGCCGGCGTCCGGCGACGCGAATTCACTGATCTTCAGATCAAGCCCGGCGCTGGCGGCAAGGTCATGGCGGCGGATCACATCCAGCTGCCAGGCAAATGTGCCAGTGCTTTGCAGGCCGATGCGCAGAGTCTCGGCGGCCCGCGTTGGCGCGACCCAGGCAACAAGACAGAGCGTCACGAGAATTTTCAACGGGTATATCGTTCTCACTTCGCCATTCATGCGAGAAATTAGCTGCACTGTCCACCCGGCCAAAGGGACAAGCAAATTTGTCGCTGACACTCACCGCATCTAGGGTGCAAGGTGGCAATCTCGGCCAAGGATCGTAATAATCGCCATACCGGCCACGGCTCGTTCGGACCCCTTAATGCCACGGAAGCCAGCGCGCCAATTTTGGATGCAGTGCGGTAAAACCCGACGCGGGTTCGTGCGCAGATTAGCTGTACTGGTTTGGACGGCGAAACCGGACCGAACGGCCAGATCCTGCCTGTTGCTCGCCCTCGCATTCCTTCCGACCTACGCCCGAGCAGAACCGATCGAAACCGAGCATCTGTTCGCCTTCACCATCGGAAGCGACGTGGGCGATGTCGGAGAAAGAGAGCTGGAGGGATCGGTAACCGGTCGCTTCTCGAAGCGAACCGGAACCTATGATGCGGGTTCCGGCACGATATCGGCGGAATTCGTGCCGCTGCCGAACCTTCGGACCGAATTTACCGGGGTGGTCAATTCCTACGACATTTCCGGCGTGAGCGGGTTCGCCGATCAGCGCTACACCGCGTTTGGCGGGATGTCCGCCGACGTCCGCTACCGGTTACTTGATCGCGCCTCCGCGCCGTTCGGTTTTGCAATCGGCGCCGAGCCGCATTGGAACAGGTCTGACGACATAACCGGTGAACGCGTCGGCCAATATGGCGTGGACTTCGTTGCAGCCGCCGATTGGGAAATCATTCAGGATCGGCTCGTTGCGGCGTTCAACCTGCTCTATCAACCCGATACCACGCGCTCGCAACTGACTGGAACCTGGTCGCAGGAATCCACGGCGGGGATTGCGATGGGCCTGATGGCGCAGGTCCGTTCCGGAATTTTTGTCGGCGGCGAAGCCCGTTATTTACGCCAGTATGACGGGTTTGGCCCGGATACCCTTGCTGGACAAGGCTTTTTCGTTGGGCCGACAATTTACTTCAAGCTCTCCGAACGGGCGTGGATCACAGCCGCCTGGAGCGCACAAGTCGCGGGTCACGCAACTGCCATTGCCGGTTCGCTTGACCTGGTTAATTTCGAACGTCAGCAGGCACGTCTTTTGTTCGGCGTAAACTTCTAAGTCCGTGTCAGCACTTACCGCGATTATTTGGCGCAGTCCTTCAGGTCTTTCTCGTCGATCGAGAAGATCGCGCCGGTCTTGACCTGAATGTTTGGAACCACGCAAGTCCGCCCGATCTTGTCGACAAACTTGACGTCATAAACACCTGCGGCCGTGTCGGTAATCTTCAGCCGCTCGTCATGATCCACGGTATGATCGTTATCATTGTCGGTCTGATTGCGGCCCCACTCATTCTTGCCAGGCGGCGAGAGCTGCAGCGAAGTAATTGTGTTAGCAGTCAAATTCCAGAACCGGGTATCCTTTGCGGAAGCGCCCACGGGGATGAACGCCAAAACGAAGGCCGCCAGAACAACTACCCTCGCCATTTTGCGATCCTCCCAAGACACTTACCAAGACACTTAGCCCAAGACATTTAGCGCTTGTGTTACTACCAATCGGGATTGCCAGCTGCAATCGTGAGGGATCGGAGAGGAACGATGAGGCCTCCTCCCAGGGCGGCGCTGACGCTAATTCTGGCGATTGTTCTCGGGACGTTGGGCTGGATCGGCAGCTCTGTGGCCGCTCCAGCCACGGCCGTCTTCCCCTTTGAGATCTACGACACCAGCGGCGAACCTCCGCAACCCGACATCACCAAGAGGCTTGCGATGGCGACGCGGGTCCTGTCGGAACTGCTGGAAAAAACCGGCCACTATTCGCCCGTCGATCTCGGGCCGCTCAGTGCGGAAGTGACGGCAACTTCGCCGCGATACCGATGCGGCGACTGCTTCCTGCCTGTCGCGCGCCAAGCCGGCGCGGCTTGCGCCGTCGTCTCAGTGGTCCACAAGGTATCATCGCTGATCTCATCCATGGACATCTGGATCCTTGATGCTTCCAGCGGGGCGAGCCTTGCGCATCTTAGCGGCCAGATCCGCGGCGACACCCCGGAAGCCTATGACCACGGCGTGCGCTTCCTGGTCAGGAACCGGTTGCCGGCCGATGGGCCGCCGGGAGATGGTGCGCTGCCGAAATAATTCGACTGAGCAGCGGACTTGAACGCTGCGTTCGATCACCGCGCCAGCCGCGCGGCATGCCAGCGCATGTGATCTTCCATGAATGTCGATACGAAATAATAGCTGTGATCGTAGCCGGTCTGGCGGCGAAGGATCAGCGGAATGCCCGCCTGTGAACAGGCCTGCTCCAAAAGTTCCGGGCGAAGCTGTTCGGTCAGGAACTGATCGGCGTCACCGTAATCGACCAGAAAATCGGAAAACCGCGCACCATCCTCGATGAGCGCGACGGTGTCGTGCTTGCGCCAGGCGGCACGCTCATCACCGAGATATCCGCCCAACGCCTTGATCCCCCATGGCACTTGTGACGGCGCGACGATGGGCGAAAGCGCGCTCGCGGCGCGATAGCGATCGGGATGACGCAGCGCGATCGTGAGCGCACCATAGCCGCCCATCGAATGCCCCAGAATCGATTGCCGTTTGGGATCGACGGGAAATTCCTGGGCGATCAATTCGGGAAGCTCTTCCGTCACATAGCTCCACATGCGGTAATTCTGGGCAAATGGCGGCCGCGTGGCGTCGACATAAAAACCGGCGCCAAGCCCGAAATCATAGGCGCCAGCGGGGTCACCCGGCACACCTTCGCCGCGCGGACTGGTATCCGGCGCCACAAAGACAAGGCCCAGCTCGGCGCAGGCGCGGCGAAATTCGCCCTTCTCCGTGACGTTGGCGTGCGTGCAGGTGAGGCCCGACAGATACCAAACCAGCGGCAGCTTCGCCCCAGCCTGATGCGGGGGGACATAGACCGAAAAGGTCATGGCCGTCTTGGTCTCGCGACTGGCATGCCTGTAAACTCCCTGCATGCCGTCATGCGATCGGTTCAGTGAAACGGTTTCAAGGGCCATGCTTTTCCAACTCCGGCGCCACACCGACGCGAAGGTTATAGGTTATCAGCGGTCAGACGCGGATCACAACTCGGCCGGCGGTTGTCGCCGCCAGCCGAAGCCTAACGCAAAATCGGCCGATCTAGGCTGCCTTGCTAGGCTGCCTTGGATTTCGCCACATGCGTGGCGATCGCATCCATCAGCGGCGGCGACAGACAGTCATAAGGCTCAAGCCCCAGCTCCTTGAAGCGGGACCTGATTCCATCCATCTCCGCCGGAGGGACACCGGATTCGATCACCGAGGATACGAACGCCGCAAACCCCGGAGCTGACCAGCCGCCTTCGGTGAACAGTTCGGGATGGATGAAGTCGAGACCATAGAACGGATGTCCCTTGTTCTCGATGCGGCCATACATATGCGTGCCGCAAACCTTGCAGGCGTAGCGCTGGATCGCCGCCGAGGTGTCGACAATCTGGAGCTTGTCGCCGTTTTCAAGAACACTCACGTTATCGCGCGGGACAACGGCGACGACCGAAAACGCCGCACCCTCCGGCTTCCAGCATTTGGTGCAGCCGCAGGCGTGGTTGTGGGCGACATCTCCCTTGATGCCGACCTTGACCGGCCGGTCCTTGCATTTGCAGACCAGCGTGCCACCGGCAAAGCTGCCCGAGCCTTTCTTTACGCCACTGTCAATCGATGGGTGGATATGAACAGTCATAGGCCTATCCTCCTTGTGTTTGACGCTTTTGATTTAGAACACGACGACCGAACGGATCGACTTGCCCTCGTGCATCAGATCGAAGCCCTTGTTGATGTCCTCGAGCTTGAGGACATGGGTGATCATCGGGTCGATCTCGATCTTGCCGTTCATGTACCAGTCGACGATTTTCGGCACGTCGGTCCGGCCGCGCGCACCGCCGAACGCCGAGCCCTTCCAGACCCGCCCGGTGACCAGCTGGAACGGCCGGGTCGCAATCTCCTTGCCGGCTTCCGCCACCCCGATCACCACCGAGACGCCCCAGCCGCGGTGGCAGGCTTCCAGCGCCTGGCGCATCACAGTGGTGTTGCCGGTGCAGTCGAAGGTGAAATCGGCGCCGCCGTCGGTCAGTCCGACCAGATGCTGGACGATATCGCCGTCGATCTTCCTGGGGTTGACGAAGTGGGTCATGCCGAAGCGGCGGCCCCATTCTTCCTTGGAATCATTGACGTCGACGCCGACGATCTTGTCGGCCCCCACCATTCGCGCGCCCTGGATGACGTTGAGCCCGATGCCGCCGAGGCCGAACACCACCACATTGGCGCCCGGCGTCACCTTGGCGGTATTGACCACCGCCCCGACCCCCGTGGTGACGCCGCAGCCGATGTAGCAGCTCTTGTCGAACGGCGCGTCCTGCCGGATTTTGGCGACCGCGATCTCCGGCAGCACGGTAAAGTTCGAGAAGGTCGAGCAGCCCATGTAATGGAAGATGGTCTGGCCCTTATGGCTGAAGCGCGAGGTGCCGTCGGGCATCACGCCCTTGCCCTGGGTGGCGCGGATTTTGGTGCAGAGATTGGTCTTCTGGCTGAGGCAGCTTTTGCACTCGCGGCATTCCGGCGTGTAGAGCGGGATCACGTGATCGCCCGGCTTGACCGAGGTGACGCCGGGGCCGATTTCGCGGACGATGCCGGCGCCCTCATGGCCGAGGATCGAGGGGAAGATGCCCTCGCTGTCGAAACCATCCAGCGTATAGGCATCGGTGTGGCAAATGCCGGTCGCCTTGATCTCGACCAGGACTTCACCGGCCCTCGGGCCATCCAGATCCAGCTCGACGATTTCAAGCGGCTGCTTGGCCTGGAACGCGACTGCGGCGCGTGTCTTCATCTACCGTTCCTCCACTCAATTTTTTTGCTTGAGCCCGGATTTAGCTACGGTTTTTGAAAGCCCTTCGACGTCTGGAAGACTGCGCGCCGCCAGCGTGACCAGCTACAACGTCACGCGCGCCTCACATCAACGACGAAGCGCGAAAATCCCAGGCAAGACACTTGTAACCCCGAAACATTGCACGCTTACAATCAATGTCAAGGCCGCTGATTTCGTGAGGTCTCCATCTTTCCGGCCAATCGAAATACGGCGATTATCAATGAGGCCCGTGGCGAGCGCGTTTTGATTCAGTTTGCAATGCGGCAGAATTCTCGGGGCCATCAGCCGATAAGTCAGCATGCGTTGCGCCATCTCCATGTTTTGCAGACGATATGGGAACCGCGCGCATGGGGGCCATGCCGAAATTGGAGACGCGAGGGTCAATTCGGCGTAATATTTTCGCGTTTCATTTTAGATAGAGGGCACAAGGAATGATTGAAATCATCCTGACCGTCTGCGCCATCGCCAATCCGACCAATTGCGAAGAAAAATATCTTCAGTTCGCTTGGGACGGTTCGATCAATCAATGCATGATGGCGGCGCAGCCCTATATCGCCGAGTGGATTGGCAAACATCCCGAATGGGTCGCTACGAAATGGAGCTGCGACTATCCGGGCCACGAGAAGCGCAGGATCTAATTCGGCCGCCGGCAACGCACAGCAGTTGCCACGCAACTGCGATTTCGCTCGGGGCCAGAAGGGAAACGGGCGGCCGGATTCCGGCGCGGATCAGCGGAATCCATTTTCAATTCGGACCAAAGGCAACACCCCACGGCAATTCGCCTACCTGAATGGATTTGATGACTTTCTGGGCCGCTACGTCGATTACCGAAACGTCGTTCGAAACACCATTGGCGACCAGCAGGTATTTTTCATCGGGCGTAAAGGCGCCGTGCCAAACCCGCTGTCCGACCAGCAGGTATTTCAAGACGGTATGAGTGACGCCGTCGACGACCGCCACTCGATTGGCGGGCCCCAAATCGATGAATCCGAGCTTGCCATCCCTGGTGATATTGATACCGACCGGCTGGATCGCCTCCGATCGCAGGCCCGGGATTTCAAACGTTACGGTTTGCTTGAGCTGACGTGTTGCAGGATCGATAATCGCAAGCGCGCCACCGATTTCGGACGTGACCCATAATTCCGACCCGTCGGACTTGTACTCCGAGAAGCGCGGGCGGGAACCGACCAGCAGGTTGCCGACGACTTCGCGGCTCGCCGTATCGATGAAGTGGACCATGCTGGTCGTCTCGGACGTGCATACCAGCATCTTGGAATCCGGGCTGACCGCCATGCCTTCGGGTTCGGTCCCGACCGACACCTGGCCAATGGCCGTGCGTTTTTCCATATCGATGACGGTCACCATCGCGTCGTTTTCGTTGGCGACATAGAGAAACTTGCCGGCCGGATCGAGTGCAAACTGCTCAGGATCCGGGCCGGACGGCAAGTTGCCGGCATCGCTACGGGTCTTGGCGTCGAAGACCTGGATGGTGTCGTCGTCGCCAAGCGCGACAAAGACGAATTTACCGTCGCGGGTGACCTCGATACCGCGCGGCCGCTGCCCCGTCTTGATGGTCGCGACGGTCTCCATCTTGTCGGTGTCGATCACGGAGATCGAATTGCCCTTCTCGTTGGAAACATAGGCAAGGAAGGCGAAAGCAGGATCAAACGAGAGAAGAACGCCGAACAGGGAAAGGCCGAGTACCGCGATCCAGCGCAAATCGAACATGTGGTGTTCTCCAACGTGTCAGGGTCGAGTTCGTGTCGTTCGAATTCGAACTATTTCTGGGCTATTTGACGCTGATGCACCGAATAGACAATCGTCGTAGTTCAAAGTCCACCGACCGGCTTTGGCCTTGCTTGCGTCCGACGATAAATAGAGTAGCCTGAAAGCTCAAACGGGATGAAATGCCGGCATCGACTGCGCGCACGGGAGCGGTTCAACGCCCCTGCTCGACGAGCAATGCTGCGGCGCAATCGGGCCATGTAGAATGTCCGAACAATGCATTGGAGGCTTGATTTGCTCCGGCTTCTGATTGGCGTCTTCGCATTGATCGCATTGAGCGGAACCGGCCTGTCCGATCAACCGCTGGAAATCAAGATCGGCTACATTCATCAAGCCCCATCCCGGATCAGGATATCCCTGATCGACGTACCGGCCGCCAATGATGGCCTTGCCGGCGCGCAATTGGCGATCGACGACGATAACGCCACCGGACGCTTCCTCAACCAGCGGTACACCCTGCTCGAGAAATTGGTCGGCGAGAACGACGATCCGGTCGCGGCCATGAATTCGCTCGCCGACCAGGGAGCGTCATTCATCGTAACGAGCCTTGACGCGGACCGGCTGCTGAAGACCGCGGATGCCGGCAAGGCGCGCGGCGAGACGTTCATCAATGCATTTGCGCTGGATGAACGCCTGCGTGAGCAGGATTGCCGCGCCAATGTGATTCATGTCGCGCCGACGCGTTCCATGCTCGCCGACGGGCTTGCGCAGTACCTGGTCTGGAAGAAGTGGCGCAAATGGATGCTGATCGTAGGATCCCACGAAAAGGATGGGCTGTTCGCTGACGCGCTACGTCACGCCGCGACACGCTTCGGCGCCAAGATCGTTGATGAGCGGGTGTTCAAGGACAACGGCGGAGCGCGGCGGACCGACAGCGGCGTCGCCGAGATTCAGCAGCAGATGCCGGTCGTAACGCAAGGCGCGTCCGACCACGATGTGCTGGTTGCGGCCGATGAAAGCGAGGTCTTTGCGGGCTATCTGCCGTATCGGACATGGGATCCTCGTCCGGTCGCGGGCTCCGCCGGACTCGTTCCTACCACATGGGATGCGGCGTTCGATCAATGGGGTGCCGTGCAGTTGCAGAACCGGTTTACAAAAACGTTCCAGCGCTCGATGACGGCGCATGACATGCAGGTTTGGACGGCGGTTCGCATGATCGGCGAAGCCGCGGCCAGATCCAGCTCCGGCGAGCCCGGCAAGATGCTAGCTTATATGAAAAGCCCGGAATTCTCAGTTGCCGCCTTCAAAGGGCAAAAACTGACACTGCGCGACTGGAACCTGCAGTTGCGGCAGCCAATCCTGTTGTTCGACGGCAGGAACACGGTATCCGTGTCGCCCCAAGACGGTTTCCTTCATCAGGTATCGACGCTCGATACGCTTGGTTTGGATCGTCCGGAAACCAAGTGCACGCTGAAGTGACGATTGCTGTCCTTCAAGACCAGCATCAAACCGCTCCATGCTTCGCGATATAAAGATCTGGGCGCGCGGCCTGGTACGGGACGTTCACGCACTCTACCTCGCCGCACACGATCCCCGTGTGCCCTGGTATGCCAAGGTGCTCGCGGCCGCCGTCGCGGGCTATGCGCTGTCACCGATCGATCTCATTCCAGATTTCATTCCGGTCCTGGGATACGCCGACGACCTGATCATCGTGCCGCTCGGCATCTGGCTGGTCGTACGGTTGATACCGGAAGAGGTCATGGCGGAGTATCGCGTCAAGGCCAAGGCGGCCGAACAGCGTCCCCGCAACCGGACCGCGGCGATCATTATCATTACGATCTGGATTCTTGCCGCGGCCACGCTGTGTTGGGCCGCGTTTACCCGCTGGGTCAGTTGAGCGAAGCTCCTATTTATCGTTGGTTCCGACGTTCAGCCGATCATTCCGAGATGTCGAGGACGCAATGTCTGCTTGCGCCGCCTCGGCGGGAGTTCTATCCTCGCCAGAGGCGGAAAACCGCCATGACATGCGGGAGGAGATCTAAGATGGCTTGGAAGACTCCAAAAATCGTCGAAGTACCGGTCGGCATGGAAATCAACATGTACGCCTGTGCGGTTCGCAAATAGAAGACTGTATTAATTCCACATTCCGACAGAAGCGACCACCGGTTGTGCGATGCACTTTGTCGTGCGGATGTGTGCGACTGCAGGTCGCAAGGTTCGATGGTGGTTTTCTTGATGACGCTGGCCGCGTCATGGGTTTCTCCCAACTGTTGCCTCGTCCTGCCCTCTTTGTGGACGAGACATTTTTTCAACCACTGCCGTTCCTAAACGCGACTGGACGTTTCCGACGAGGGAATTTTAAAACGTTGGGAGCCTGCCGTTCGGATAGGCGCTGTAACGCGGTTTCGGATACGAGTCGGCCACGATAACTGACCTGGATGAAGATCGCTGCCTTGCAGCAACCCGATTCGTACCTCCCTCTGACGGTTGGATTTGAAACGAAGGTTTCCGCATGAAAGGCCCTGCTTTTGAAAAAGGGGAGATACAAAACACTGGCCTGTGAAGTCAGCCGCTTTCATTTTCTGATAGCATCTCGCGACGCCGTGCCAGCTACAGCAACTCAATTGAAAAAAGACACAGGAGGGACGCGGGACACGTCGAAAATCAGGAGGTCGTAAAGGTGACGTCTGCAGTTGCTCGTTGTGCAGATTCTCAAGAAGTGAGTCAGCGCGAAGAGAAACTTAAACCACGGCGGTGAGCGGCAGAGAAATATGTTCTCGCTCGCGCCGGTTAGACATCAGCAGCTTATGAAGAGCGAGGAACGATCATGATCAAGGTAAAAATTAACGGCCATGAACAAAATTGGGACGGTGACCCGGATCTTCCGCTACTCTGGTTTCTCCGCGATGAAGTCGGGTTGACGGGCACTAAATTTGGTTGCGGCCAGGCGCTCTGCGGCGCCTGCACCGTGATCGTCGACAAGCAGGCGGTGCGCGCCTGTATCACCTCGGTTTCCGACGTCGTCGGCCGGGAAGTGACCACGATCGAAGGTCTCCATCCCACCGGCGATCACGCGGTTCAGAAGGCCTGGCGTCAGGTCAACGTCCCGCAATGCGGCTTCTGCCAGTCCGGCCAGATCATGCAGGCCGCAGCACTGCTCGCAGAAAATCCCAAACCCGACCATGATCAGATACGCGAAGCGATGGCTGGCAACATCTGCCGCTGCGGCTGTTACCAGCGTATCGAAAACGCGATTCATCTCGCTTCGACGGGAGTATGATCATGAACATCATCACAAATCCCGACAAGCTCCGCGGCTTTGCAAAGCACATCAAGGTGGAGAAGGTTTCTCGCCGCGCTATTCTCAAGAGCCTTGGCATTGCGGGCGGGCTCGTGCTTGCCGCGCCGGTAATGTCGCGTCAGGCATTCGCCTATGAGACCGGCGCCGGAAAGATGCCGCATGGCACGGTGGTCGACCCACGCGTCTTCGTCGCCATCGCGCCGGATGGCATCGTGACCATCGTGGCGCATCGTTCTGAAATGGGAACGGGTGTTCGGACCAGCCTGCCGTTGATTGTGGCCGAAGAGATGGAGGCCGACTGGTCGCGCGTAAAGGTGCAGCAGGCGCACGGCGACGAGGTCAAGTACGGCAATCAGGATACCGACGGATCGCGCAGCACGCGCCACTATTTGATCCCGATGCGCGAGATCGGCGCGTCGGCAAGGGTCATGCTCGAATCCGCGGCCGCCAAACGTTGGAACGTGCCGGCGACCGAGGTCAAGGCCGTCAACCATGAAGTGGTTCATTCCGCCAGCGGCCGTCGTCTCGGGTTCGGCGAACTGGCTGCCGATGCGGCAAAGGAATCGGTGCCCAATGTCGAAGGTCTGAAATTGAAAGACCCGAAGGACTTCCGCTACCTCGGCAAAGGCGAGATCAGCATTGTCGACCTTCGTGACATCACCGTGGGCACGGCGCATTACGGGACCGACACGCGTCTTCCCGGCATGAAATACGCCGTGATCGCACGGCCGCCGGTGACCGGCGGCAAGCTGGTGTCGTTCGATTCAACTGACGCGATGAAGGTCTCCGGTGTCGAAAAGGTCATCGAGGTCAAGGGATGGCCGTGGCCGTCCAAATTCCAGCCGCTTGGTGGCGTGGCCGTGATTGCGCGCAACACCGGGGCTGCGATCAAGGGCCGCGACGCGTTGAAAGTCGTCTGGGATGACGGCGCCAACGCCAAATACGAGTCGGCCGCCTATCGAGCCGAACTTGAGGAAGCCTCACGCAAGCCCGGGCTGGTCGTGCGCAAGGAAGGCGACGTCGACGCCGCCTTAAAGAGCGCCGACAAGGTCATTGTCGGTGAGTACTATCTGCCCCACCTCGCCCATGTCAGCATGGAGCCACCCGTCGCGGTCGCAGACGTTAGGGGTGACAAGGCCGAGATCTGGGCCCCCGTGCAAAGCCCCGGCGGCACGCGCGAAGACGTCGCCAAAACCCTCGGCATCCCCGAAGACAACGTGACCGTCAATGTCACGCTGCTCGGCGGTGGATTCGGGCGCAAATCGAAGTGCGATTTCGCGCTTGAAGCCGCTCTGCTTTCAAAGGCGCTCGGAGCGCCGGTGAAAGTGCAGTGGACACGGGAAGACGACGTTCGTCACGACTTCCTTCACACAGTTTCCGTGGAACGCATCGAGGCCGGTCTCGACAAGAACGGCAAGGTGATTGCATGGCGGCACCGCAGCGTTGCACCCAGCATCGCCTCGACATTTGCCGCCAACACGGTGCATGAGGCGGCCTTCGAACTCGGCATGGGACTGATCGACATGCCGTTCGAGATCGCCAACGTCCAATGCGAGAATCCGGAAGCGGCCGCTCATACCCGGATCGGCTGGTTCCGTTCGGTGTCGAATATCCCACGCGCCTTCGCCGTGCAGTCCATGGTCGGCGAGCTCGCGCATGCCACCAACCGCGATCAGAAGGATATGCTGCTCGAGCTCATCGGCTCTCCGCGGATCGTCAGCCTCGCTTCCGTGAAAGATCCCTGGAACTATGGCGAGCCCTATGACAGCTATCCGATCGATACCGCACGTCTTCGCAAGGTAGTCGAGGTCGTCGCGGACAAGGGCGGATGGGGACGGACTGTGCCCAAAGGACACGGCCTTGGTATTGCCGTGCATAGGAGCTTCGTCAGCTATATCGCGACCATCATCGAGGTGTCGATTGACGACAAGGGTAAGCTCACGGTGCCCCGGGTCGATACCGCCATCGATTGCGGAACTTACGTCAACCCGGAGCGCATCCAGTCCCAGATCGAAGGCGCCGCGATCATGGGGCTGAGCCTTGCCAAATATGGCGAGATCACCTTCAAGGACGGCAAGGTGCAACAGGGTAACTTTGACGACTTCCCGGTGATCCGAATGGACGAGGCCCCGCTCGTGACCAACGTCCACATCGTACCGCCCGGCCCCGATACTCCGCCGAGCGGCGTCGGCGAACCGGGCGTGCCGCCGTTCGCGCCGGCACTGATCAACGCCATCTTTGCCGCAACGGGCAAACGCATCCGCGCGCTGCCGATCGGCAAGCAACTGGAGGCGTGAAGTGGAACGTTAGACCACACAGGTCGTTGCCATCGATCTGACCGACAGGAGCCAGATCGATGAACCACAAATTTATGGTGCTAAAACCTATGGCGCTGGCGGTATCGCTACTGTCGAGCGTCTTTCTTTTGAACGTGCAAGCAGCCAAGGCCCAGTCAGCCACCTCGCCAGGCGCCACCGCAACCCGGCCCGCGAAGGCGCCGCCGGAGCAAACGTCTATCCCAAACAATAGCCCACCGGCCACGACAACCCAGACCACGGGCGAGGCTAATCAAGATGCCACCGTCAAGAAAATGAACGAAGACGAGAAGCAGAAGGTGGATACCAAGGGCAAATAGCCCGAGAGGTTAGACTAAAATGAAAGCGGCGGACCTTTGGGTCCGCCGCTTTTTTCTTGCGCCGCGTTAATCGCCCGAAAGAAATTGCGCCCGGCGATCACTTCTTGACGGCGAACACCCAAACGACGCCGCCCTGAGGCACGTTATTTTCGATCCCGACGTTATCGCCGGCCAGCGCGTCCTGGATGCGCTGTGCATCGACGCCCCAACCGGATTGAATGGCGATATATTCGGTACCATCCACTTCATAGGCCATCGGCATGCCCATGATTCCCGAGTTGGTCTTCTGCTCCCAAAGCACTTCACCTGTCTTGGCATCGAAGGCCCGGAAATACCGGTCGTTGGTGCCTCCGGCAAAGACGAGATCGCCCGCGGTCGCCGTCACCGAACCGAACATCTGCGACTTGGCGAAGTTGTGCGACCATGCCTTCTTGCCGGTGGCCGGATCCCACGCCTGCAGCTCGCCGAAATGATCGGCGCCGGGACGCACCGACAGGCCGATATCTTCGGGCTTGGTCCCGAGCCAAAGCTGGCCGGGAACCAGTGGCACTTTCTCGCCGGTAAAGCCGCCGCAGAAATTCTCGTTGGCGGGAACGTAGACCAATCCGGTTTTCTGGCTATAGGCTGCGGACGGCCAATCCTTGCCGCCCCACAAAGACGGACAGAAATCAACCCGCTTGCCGAGCGTGGGTTTATGGTCGGGATCGACGATCGGCTTGCCGGTCTCCGCTTCGATGCCTTTCCAGACATCGGTATGAACGAAAGGCCAGCCCGCGACGTAATTGATCCGGTCGGGTTTACGCTCCAGTACCCAGAAGATCGCATCGCGTCCCGGATGGATCAGGCTCTTGAAAGAGCGGCCATCCCTCTGCAGGTCGATCAGCATGGGCGCATCCACCTCGTCCCAATCCCATGAATCATTTTGATGGTACTGGTGGAATGCCTTGATCTTGCCGGTATCGGGATCGAGCCCGAGCACGGAGCTCGTATAGAGGTTGTCACCGGGGTGGAGTCCACCGGGCCAGGGTGCGGCGTTGCCGACGCCCCAATAAATCGTCTTGGTGTCCGTGTCGTAGGTACCGGTCATCCAGGCGGATCCGCCGCCCGATTTCCAATCGTCTCCGCTCCACGTGTCATGGCCGGGTTCGCCTTCGCCGGGGATGGTGAAAGTCCGCCATAGTTCCTTGCCATCGTTGGCGTCGAACGCGACGACGTAGCCACGAACGCCAAACTCGCCACCGGATCCACCGACGACAACTTTTCCGTCAACGATCAACGGCATCAGGGTCATGTACTGACCCTTCTTGTAGTCCTGGACCTTCTTGTCCCAGACCACCTTGCCGGTCTTGGCGTCGAGCGCGACGACATGATCGTCCGTCGTGGCGAGATATAATTTGTCCTGCCACAATCCGACGCCGCGGCTGGTCGGGTGCAATTGAAAGAGATCATCGGGAAGCTGGCGTTTGTACCGCCAGTACTCGTCGCCGGTCTTGGCGTTAAGGGCGATCACCTGCCCCATCGGCGTGGCGACGAACATCACGCCATTGTTGACGATCGGCGGCGCCTCGTGTCCTTCGATAACCCCGGTGGAGAAGGTCCACACCGGTGTCAGGCCTTTGACGTTGGAGGTGTTGATCTGGTCGAGCGGGCTATAGCCCTGCCCGTCATAAGTCCGTCGATAAAGCATCCAGTTGCCGGGTTCTGGATTTTCGAGACGGCTGGATGTCACCGGGCTGTAATTCTCGATCGGGCCGGCGACGGCGGCGGTAGAAATAAGGCAAGTGAACGCGACAAAGCTCGACAATAGCCACTGCTTCTTGGTCATGGACGCTACCTCCCTGTTTCGTTGTTTTTCACCCAATTTTATGGTTGTGCAGAAATCCAATATGACGGCGCCACCGTCACCCTGGCTGAGCACCTACCTTTCCAACAAATGTTGCAGCCACGACGAGCGAACCGTCGGTAATCACCAACGGCAACGCCGCCAGGCGCCGGGGCGCGGGCCCGAACACGACTTCGGCGCCTTGCCGGGGATCATATTCGGAATTGTGGCAGACGCATTTGAAAACGTCCTTGTCGCCGTTTTCCGCTTTTACCCAGGCGGTGACAGGACATCCCGCATGCGCACAAATGGCTGAATAGGCGACGATGCCGTCGGCCGAATGCGCGCGCGTTTCATCGTCAAGTTCGCCCGGATCAAGTTTGACTATCAGGAGCTCGTTCAACCGCGAGCCTTTGCGGATCACAGACGTTTTCGGATCCTTTGGCCAGGCGTGCACCGGAGGCCCGCCGGACTTTAAATCCCCGGGCTTGATGACTTCGCCGGCATGGTCCCCTTCGGTGAAAACGAGCAGATCAGCCTTTTGCGGTCGCTCATCACTGCCGGGCTGATCCTCGTCCGCGGCGGCCACATTGGCCGTCGCCAGGCAGGCGCCACTCGCGAGCGCCGCCAGGATCAGCGAGCGCCGCGTCTGATCCGGACAGAGCATGGCTGTCTTCGGTTCTGCGACACCAAATGAGATCGACGTTGCAATGTCGTGCTTGGATTTAGACATGACGCAAACAGAGCGCCGAAACTCGGCCAAAAAAAGGGCGACCCACGACTCCCGCGTTTTGATTCATGCGCTTCTCATCCAATATTTAAGTTGAGAGAGAACCAACGTCGCAAAAAGCCTCCACGCATCAGACCACAGCCACGAAAAACAACAGCATGTCCATTTCGCAGGCCAGATCGAATGTCTTTGAATTTGTGCGACGCATTATAAAACGCGAGACGAAATTAGTTTGTATACCAGGCGGTCCGAGCCGCGCTGAATCGGTGCGACGATTGTCCTGAGTTCGCCTGGACACACGATCCCGCTCACGAGCATGCGCGTCGTGGAGTGACGACGTGATCAACGATCCGAAGTGCCAACGGCCTTTTCGACTGGACTCCGGCCATCCCGAATGTACCGGGCATCCCATGACGCCCATTCGATCAACGGGCTGGGCGGCCGAACGAATTTGCCCGCGAAACCAGCCAAATCCAGCTGAATTCAGCCCATCATGATGGCCCCGACATCCTCGGATCAGGGGTTTCGTTAGGAGCTATTTTATCAATTGGCGTTAATCTTTTCGGAATTTCCGCTTCCGCGCGACGGCTGCGGTTCCAAGAAAAGGTGCGCGATGCTGGGCAATTTGCGAATCTCCTCCAAGCTCTTGATTATGGTTGGCTTATCGGTGCTCGGCATCGCCATGGTCGCCTTCGTCGGTCTCTCCAATCTCAGAAGCAACCTGCTGGAGGATCGCAAAGCCAAGCTGCACGACGTCGTGCTGCTCGCCAGGCAGGCGGTCGATCTTGATTACCAGGCTTCGAAGAAAGCCGGCCTTTCCGATGCGGAAGCCCTGGAAAAAGGAAAAGCGCTGCTGCGCACGCTGCGCTTCGGCAAAGACGATTATTTCTACGCTTTCAACGCGCAGGGGCTGGTACAGGCCCACCCAAGTCCGAATGTCGAGAACAAGAATCTGTATAACGCGCCTGACTCCGATGGCGTGTTCTTCACGCGGCAGCAGATCGAGCTGGCCGCCCAGGGTGGCGGCTTTGTGGCGTACCGCTTTCCACGTGCCGGCGGCACCGAGCCACTGCCGAAAATATCCTATGCCACCGAATTCAAGCCATATGGCTGGACGATCGGCGGCGGCATCTATCTCGATGATATCGATGCGATCTTCTGGCAGCAGGTATGGTCGATCGGCACGCTGGTCGGAGTGGCATTGCTGCTGGTCGTCGGCATGTCCCTCCTACTCGGGCGCAGCATCGTCGGACCGATCACGGGAATGACCGCGGCAATGCGCAAGATCGCCGCAGGCGAAACCGCGACCGTCATCCCGGCGCAAGAGCGCCGAGATGAGGTCGGCGCGATGGCGCAGTCCGTTCAGGTGTTCAAGGACAACATGATCGAAGCCGTGCGGCTGCGCGGCGAGCAAGACGAACTGAAAAAGAAAGCCGAAACCGAGAAACACGGTCTTCTCGGCAAAATGGCTGATGATTTCGAGCACAGCGTCCGTGGCTCGCTCGATGCTCTCGCCGGGGCGGCAGTCGAACTGCGTACGACCTCGAACAGCATGTCTACCACCGCCGGAGAGGCCAGCCAGCAGGCCACCACCGTCGCCGCAGTGGCCGAGCAGGCGTCCGCGAATGTGCAAACCGTTGCGGCGGCCACCGAGGAACTCTCGTCGTCAGTATCCGAAATCGGACGACAGGTCGCTCAATCGACCCGAATTGCCGGGCAAGCGGTCGAAGAGGCAAATCGCACCAATCTCACCGTGCAGGGCCTGTCGGCCGCGGCGCAGAAGATCGGTGATGTCGTCAAGCTGATCAACGATATCGCCAGCCAAACCAACCTGCTGGCTTTGAATGCGACCATCGAAGCCGCGCGGGCCGGCGAAGCCGGCAAGGGCTTCGCCGTGGTGGCGAGCGAGGTCAAGTCGCTCGCCAGCCAGACGGCAAAAGCGACGGAAGACATCTCAGCCCAGGTCGCGGCCATGCAAGGCGCGACCACGGATGCCGTGCAAGCGATCGAAAACATCGGCGGAACGATCGGCGCGATCAACGAAATCACCACCGCAATCGCCTCGGCTGTCGAAGAACAGGGTTCCGCCACCAAGGAAATCGCCCGCAATGTCCAGGAAGCCGCGCAGGGAACCAGCATGGTTTCCGGCAACATCGGCAGCGTCACTCGGGCCGCGGGCGAAACCGGCACGGCTGCAGGCCGGGTCCTGGCCTCGGCGGAAGAGCTCAACGAGCAAGCCGCGATGTTGAGATCGAAGGTCGACGGCTTCCTCGTGAATATCCGCGCCGCATAAAAGCGTCATATTGTCCTCGGCCTTTAGTGCTGATGTTCGGGCGACAGCGATTGATGGGCTGGTGAAAGTGGTGGCGACGCAACGGCGCCGCCACCATGACACAACTGCTACGAGCCGGAAGAGTGAACCATCTTCGGACTCCCATGTGGGCGTGTCATCAATGAGATGACGCGCCAAGGCAACCGAAGCTCCCAGCTTCTTCGTTCAGGTCGAAATCGACGAAAGCACATCGAGGCAATGCTTCCTCGGTGGTACCCCGACCAACCATCATATCTGGATCCGTGCCGACATCAGAGCAGGCCGCCCGCGGCGCCCGGAGACGATCGTCAGCATTCATCCGGGTCTGCCAAAGAATTCGCCGCAGTCCGACACAAAATATCGATAATCGGAACGATAAACTGGAATAGTGTGTTGAACGCTGTGACCTGCAAACAGGAGAGATCGAATGAGTGCCTTAAGTAAAGTTAAAGAGCATATGGAGGTCATCGGTGCCGACGGAGCGCATGTAGGAACGGTGGACAAGGTCGAAAGCGGCCGGATCAAGCTGACGAAGGCCGATAGCGGCGAAGGACACCATAGAGGACACCATCATTTCATCTCGGCGGCGTTGATTGCGGAAGTCGAGGGAAACAAGGTTCGGTTATCGGCAAACGGCGACGTCGCTGTCACATTCGAGGAAGAAAAATAGCACACCACCGCTGCTGCAGCCTGCTCCATAGTATTCGCCCATAATATTTCGGCCCCTGCGACGGTCGCGCCAAGATCGCGGCCGCCGCGTGCTGTGGCGATCGGCCTCGTCTATCGCCGGCGCGGCCCTTGCGCTATTTTGAAACTCCGTGTTGGATTTTTTCGAGCCGCCGGCGCTCCAGGCGCTGGCTAACGGGTCGTAAAATGACGAACCGCGTATTGGTGTTTTACGGGTCCTATCGTGCCGACCGGGTGGGCATCCGCTTAGCCGATTACATCGTCGCACGTCTTCGCGAGCGCGGCGACGATGTCGAATTGGTCGACGCGAAATCGGTCGGTCTGCCGATACTCGACCGAATGTACAAGGAATATGCTCCCGGCAAGGCGCCCGAGAACATGCGCCGCCTCGCAGAAATGATCCGCGCCGCCGACGCTTTCGTGTTTGTTACCGGCGAATATAATTGGGGAGTGCAGCCCGGGCTGAAGAATCTGACCGATCATTTCCTGGAAGAATGGTTCTGGCGTCCGGCGGCGATAGCGAGCTACTCGGCCGGCCGGATTTCGGGGGCAAGGGCGGCCCTGTCCTGGCACGGGACCCTGTCGGAGATGGGGATGGTCGTGATCTCCAGCACGCTTGCCGTGGGGCCAATCGCGGAGGCTTTGTCTCCGGACGGCTCCCCGTCGGGGGAAACCGGCCAGATTCTCGACCGCAGCTTTACCAGGTTTGCCGACGACCTCGCATGGTGGGCGGAAGCCGCCAAGCTGCAAAGAACCCGCAAACACCCGCCCTATTGATCGTACCTTAGGGAGCCGGCGTCCCGGCGACGATACGCCAGGCCGAGATTCACTTGCTCTATTTCAGGGCTTCCCTGGCCTCAAGCAGCTGCTCAAGTTCCCTGGTCTGTTCGGCGATGCGATCGGAAACCCTCGCTTCATCGCCTGCTCCGGATTGCGCGGCAGCTTGCTCGATAAGCTGGCGGATATTGTCCCGCAATATTGCAATCCGATCATCCATCTCGGAAGCTGAAAGTTCGTCTGTCATCGTGACCTCTCGATTCGATTACGGCGGCGGTCTGGATCGTCCCGTGGCACTCGAGTGCACCCGGAAGATTTTCAGAGCGACGCGCATGCGTCAATCCATTCCGATCGCTGGCACCCTGAAACTGCGCCTAAGCCATACGCTTTGAGGTGGGCTCGACGAGAGTCAACTTGCTGAATGGCACGCCGGCTTTCAAAAGACCCTCACGATAATGGGCGATGTCGGCCGGCGTTTTCCAATGGAAGTTCCTGAGATGCCGTTCAACAGTGAAGCCTGGAAAGCTACTCAATAAAACGCCGGCCGCCTTTTCCGCTTCCACCGTTCGCTCCAATTGCGCCAGAGCCGCGGCGCGCACCGCGAGGACCTGAAGATGGTTGGGATTCAAATACAGGGCTTCACGCGCCCAGGACAGCGAGGCGTCATATTGTCCCAGAAGATAGTGGCTGAACGCGTTCAACGCCGTCCATTGATACCGGGGGTCGCTATTGCCGCGCTGCGCCGCGGTCGAAAATAGCTCGATTGCCTCTCGGTGCTCGCCGACAACGAGGTGACATATTCCTAGAACGCCGCGAGCGCCCATGTCATACGGGTTTAACTCGACCGCCTTGTTTGCCGCATCCAGCGCAGCCTCGTAATGTCCCTGCATCGCGTGCATATAGGCCAAAATCGAAAATGCGAATGACGAACGAGGATCGAGCCTGACGCTGGTCTCTGCCAGGCTCATCGCCTCGATCCACAATTCGCCGGTACTCCTGATCCATCCATATTGCACGCTCTGCACCATGATGGTGGCGAGATAGGCGTGAGCAATCGAAAGCGAAGGATCGAGCGCAATGGCCTCCCTGAACAGCGCAATCGAGGCTTCAAAATCGGCTTTTGTCTGCTGATAGTAGCGAGAAAGCCCCCGTAAAAACCGATCCCACGCGGTTAAATCGGTGGAGGGCGATCGAGCTGGCGCGAAAGCTTCCGCACGATAGATTTCGGGAGCCAATGCAGCGCACAGATGCGCGGTGATTTCATCCTGCATCGCGAACAGATCGCCGATGTCCCGGTCATATCGACCGGTCCATAATTGCTCACCATTCTCAGGAGCTATCAATTCGGCGGTTACACGAATTTTAGTGCCCGCCCGCCGTACTGAACCTTGAATCAAATAGGTCGCGTCAATCTCCCGCGCGATGAGGCGCGTGCTCAGACTTTTTCCTTTGAACGAAAAAGTCGAATTTCGGCTCAGCACCCGATAAAAGGATTGCAAGGACAGAGCGTGGATCAAGTCCTCGGTGAGCCCGTCAGAAAAATATTCGTCGGTGGCATCGCTGAGATTTGCGAAAGGAAGCACGCCCACAATCGCCGTTCGATATTGGGCCGGCAGGTTTGAAGTGGTCTTGGGCTCCCGGCTGCGGGCCTCGGATCCGCCCGGCTCCCAAGCCCAGACATTTACCAACTCTTCGATGTTCTTCAAACGGTGAGCGCCAGCATCGGCAAGGCGGGCGCTGAGATGCTTGTTAGCCTCGTCATAGGCCTTTGCCGAAACCGCCACGCCGCCCGGGGCGGCAACCGCTTCCAGCCGGACGGCCACGTTCACGCCATCCCCGAATACTTCGTTTTCGTCAACGATGACGTCTCCCATATGAACGCCCAGCCGGAAGTGCATGGCACGGTCTGCGGGGAGATGGTTGTTCCGTTCCGCCATCAGCACCTGCATCGCGATCGCAGACTCAATCGCTTCCACGATGCTTGGAAACTCCAGCAGGAAACCGTCGCCGGTGTTCTTCACAACCCGGCCGCCATGATTGAGAATGATCGGATATATCGCGCTACGATGGGCCTTGAACGCGGCGTGTGTACCCGCCTCGTCGGCCCCCATCATCCGCGAATAGCCGGCGACGTCTGCGCAGACAATGGCGGCTAGGCGTCTCTCCATCTCCTGTGCTCCCGAACTGGCAGATACCACGGTACGTGGTCGACCGACCGAATCCAATGGTCTTAAAATACACGGCTTCCGGCAGAAGCCGGATCGAAACCAGTGGTAATACAATCCGCTTGGGATTGGCAGGGGTTGGCCGCCACTCTCGATGGAGATGGCTAACCGGAAAATTCTTGGGACGGCTTATGGCAGCGACTTCGACGGGGTTTTAGAAGGACTGGAGCCTGCTGCCACGATGCCGCACTTGGGGGACGTTGCCCATTTCGCAGCGCGCTCCAAGGCTGTGGCGCGTCCGGGAAACTCAAATGGCCCGCTAGGG
This sequence comes from Bradyrhizobium canariense, assembly GCF_900105125.1. Classification (NCBI taxonomy): domain Bacteria; kingdom Pseudomonadati; phylum Pseudomonadota; class Alphaproteobacteria; order Hyphomicrobiales; family Nitrobacteraceae; genus Bradyrhizobium; species Bradyrhizobium canariense. Next base: position 3,090,170 of record NZ_LT629750.1, read on the forward strand.
CGCCAGATACTGCATCAGCTTCGGATCGGCCCGCACCTGCGCTGCCGGCCCTGTAAGTGCTACTCTTCCACGATCCAGTACATAGGCCACGCTGGCGACTCGTAACGCCAGATCCAGATGCTGTTCGACGATGACGACCGCGATCTCTCTGGCCAATAGAACAAGGCGGTCCGTAATCTCTTCGATCACGCCGATCCAGACACCTTCCGTCGGTTCGTCCAGCAACAATATTCGCGGGTCCGATAGCAGCGCCCGTCCGATCGCCAGCATCTTGCGTTCGCCGCCTGATAGCGTGCCGGCGATCTGATCCATCCGCTGGCCGAGTTTTGGAAAGATCTCCAGAACCCGATTCACGGCCTGGCTGTCACGGTTTGTCAGCGCCCCAACGGCAAGATTGTCGCGCACCGAGAGCCGCCCAAACACAGAATGCTCCTGCGGAACGTATCCGAACCCGGCGCGAATGCGCTGCTCGGTCGGCAGCCGCCCGACATCACGGCCGTCCAGCGTCACGGAGCCGCCTAGCAACGGCAACTCTCCGATGATGGCCTTCATCAACGTGGTCTTGCCGGCGCCGTTGCGGCCGAGGATCGCAACGCCACCTCGCCATGGCGCGGTCATGGTGACGCCAAACAAGACCTGACTGCGGCCATAACCGGCATCGAGATTCTGGATTTCGAGGTATTTGTCGTCAGGCACGGCGGAGATAGACCTCCTGGACCTTGGGGCTCGACTGGATGTGCGGCACCGAGCCGCAATCGAGCACGCTGCCTTGATCGAGCACGGTCAGCCGATCGCAGATATCACGGATAAAATCGAGATCGTGCTCGACGATGACAAGCGAGCACCGCTTCTTGATGGGCTGCAGCAATTCGCCGGTGACGCGCCGTTCTTCCAGACTCATGCCGCCGGTTGGCTCATCCAGCAAGAGTAATCTCGGCTCCGGCGCCAGCGCCATGGCAATTTCAAGCCATTGCTGCTGACCGTGAGAGAGCGCGGAGGCTGGATCCGCCGCCTGATCGACAAGGCGGAATTGCTCAAGCATGGCCATGACACGGTCGTGCAACACGCCACGTGTCCGCGAAAACAACAGGCTGGGCAGCGACGTCTGCGCCTGCAGCGCGAGCAGAACATTGTCATACAGCGTCAACGTCGGCAGCACGCTGGTGATCTGGAACTTCAGACTCATGCCGGCACGCGCCCGCTCCGCGGGAGGAGCCTGCGTAATATCGCGTCCGCCGAACGTCACCGTGCCGGTCGTCGGGACTTCCGCGCCGGCGACGCATTTCATCAGCGTGCTCTTGCCGGAGCCGTTCGGTCCGATCAGGCCGTGAAACTCGTTCTCCGCAACCGTGAGTTCGGCACCGTTCAAGGCCGTCAGCTTGCCGAATATCTTGGTGATGCCGCGGGCTTCAAGGAGAGCCATGGCGTCCCTCCTTTGGCGGGCGACCGAAACTGCCCACCCGCCCGCGCTCGCTGAGAACCAGGCTGATCAGCCCGGCCGGACGAAACAGGATCACCAGCAGCAGCAATATGCCAAGGATGATCGGCCAAATGTCCTGGTAATTGTTCGACAGCCAGAAACTGACTGCCTCGATGACGACGGTGCCGATCACCGCTCCGATCAGTGTCCCGGCGCCGCCGAACAGGACATACAGCACGACTTGCGTCGACATCACCACGCCCAGCATATTCGGCCAGACGAAGCCCTCGTGGAAAGCATAGAGGCTGCCGGCCAACCCTGCGATGGCGCCCGCGAACGAAAAGATGATCGCCTTGAGGCGCTGCACCCGATAGCCAAAAAACGTGATGCGCTGCTCATTTTCGCGCAAGCCCGCGAGAGCCAATCCGAATTGCGATCCGACCAGAAAGCGGCACAGCAGGTAGACCAGCAACAGAATGCCCAGTGCGAGATAATAAAACACCGGCCCCTCGTCGAGGTCATAACTGCCGATGCTGATGGGCGGGATCGAGGGAATGCCGTTCTGGCCGCCAAGATAGTACCAGCCCCGCGCCAGCCGATCCAAGGCATACGATCCGGTCAGCGTGCCCAATGAGACGAAAATGACGCTGGATTGGTGCCTGCCCAGCAGCAGAAAGCCCCCGAGCAGCAAAGCGAATGCGAACCCGATCAACAGGCCAGCCGGCAACACGACAAAGATCGACGTCACGCCAAGATCACGCGCGATCAGCGCCACGCCGTACCCGGCCGAACCGAAGAACACGGCCTGCCCGAAGCTCATGATTCCGGCGTACCCCCACACCAGATCGAACGAGAGTGCGAACAGGCAGAGGATCATGACCCGGGTGGCGTAGATGGTCAGGTAATCCTGCAGGACGAGCGGCAGCAGTGCCCCGATCGCGAGCACCGCGATTTCCATGACCGGCAGGAGTTGCCATCGGCGAGTACGAGCAACACGAACAGGAAGTCTCAGCTCAGTCGGTGTCGTTTCTGTCATCAAGTTGCCAGCACATTAGCTCCAGGGCCACGACACGGCTTGCTGCCGGTGCGATACGTTCAGCATTCCTTGGGATCGACGAGACCGGCGCTGCGCGCGACAATCTCGTAGTTGCCGCCCTTGGCAACCGCCGTGTACATCTTCATTTTGCAATGCCGCTTGCCAGGAACCATTTCGGCGGGCCCTCCGGGGCCCTCGGCGATCTTGGCATGATCCAGCGCCGCGGCAACCGAATCCCGGTCAACCTTGCCGGCCTCCTTGACCGCGGCTTCCCAGAGCTTGAGGCCGCGATAGGTGCCGGTTGCAGCACTTCCCGCCGCGAACAGGAACGTACCTGGAAATTGCTTGTCATAGGCGGCCTGGATCTTGGCGCTGACCGGATCTTCCGGGGTCAGCGCCTTGAAGTAATCGAGGCAGCTCGCCAGCCCCTCGATCTCGGCCGGCTGATTGATGCTCAGGGTGTTCTCGTCGTAATAGACGCAGGACAGCCGACCGCCGTTTTTCAGAAATCCGGCTTCATAGAGCTGCTTGAAGAACGGGCCTACTCCCGGCGGGATCACGGTGTTGAACACCACATCCACCTTGTTGGAGATGATCCGGTTCACCGTCGCGCTGAAATCGATCTGGTCGAGCGGATAATATTCTTCAAACACCACCTCGCCGCCATTGGCTTCGATCACCTTGCGCGCATAGACGTTCAGCGTGTGCGGCCAGACGTAATTGGCGCTGGGCAGCGCGAACTTCTTGCCGCCGTTCTTGATCAGCCAGGGAATGAATTCATCGCACTGCTGCGCCGGCGTCGGTCCGGTGCAGAACAGATAGGGCGTGCATTCCTTGCCCTCGTAAAGTTGCGGATAAATATACAGCGTCTTGCCGCGCGCGACGATCACGTCCTTGATCGCGTTGCGCATCGAACTGGTGACGCCTCCCAGCACGAGATCGACCTTGTCGCGCTGGATCAGCTTGCGGACGTTGCCGACAGCCACCGACTCATTCGATGCGGTGTCCTCGATGAACAGCTCCAGCGGCCGGCCGAGCAATCCGCCCGCGTCATTGATTTCCTTCACCACCATTCTCGCGACATTGGCGTCGGCATTCCCGGCGTAGCCGATCGGGCCGGTCAAATCGGTGGCGATGCCGACCTTGATGGGGTCGGAGGCGGCGTTCGCCCAGTCCGGACGAATGACCCAGCTGCCGACACCGGTTGCAAGCGCGGTGCTCGCAAAGGCAAAATTGGAGAGAAAGCGGCGCCGGCTCTGTTGGTTGTGATGGCTGGACATCGGACTAAACCCCTCTTCCTGAAACGAGGCCTTGCGGCCGGAACTTGATGAACACAATCGCGAGAACGAACACGAGGACGTCGGCGATAACCGGCGGGATGATCCACGGCAGAGCAGCCGCGAGCGTGCCGATGATACCGGCGCCGACCACCGGCCCCGCGAATGAGCCGACGCCGCCGACCATAACAGCCACAAAACCCTGAATCAGAAAGCGCAGGCCGAGATCGGCGAACAGCGAGAACACCGGAACAATCAGCGCCCCGGCGAGGCCCGCCAGGGCGGCCCCGAATGCAAAGGTCGCACCGTAGATCGCGCTGGTCGAAATTCCGGATGCGCGAGCGAGTGACGGATTTTCCAGTGACGCCCGGATTCGCAACCCGAACGCCGTACGCGCCAGCAGCAGATAACTGGATGCCATGACCAGCGCGGTGATGACGATGATCACGAGCCGCCAGGAGGAAAAATGCATGGCGCCGAGATTGACCGATCCGCCGACCGGTTCCGGGATCGAAATATACAGGCCCCCGATTAGGCCGCGCACGATCTCCCGGATGATCAGCCCGAGCGCGTAGGTGCCGAGCATCGCGACGATCGGCGCCGCATAAAATCGCCGCACCACCAGACGCTCCAGCACAAAGCCGAGGGCTCCGACCGCGAATGGAGCAACCGCCATTCCGACCCAGACCGGCGCGCCCGCATTATGCACGACATAAGTGATGTATGCGCCGAGCAAAACGAATTCGCCCTGCGCAAAATTGAAAATGCCCATCATGCTGGCGATAATTCCAAGCCCCAGCACGACCAGAACGACGATTGAGCCGAAGCTCATAATCTCGAACAAGGCGGTGATCAGATTATCCATGCGGCATCACCAGCAACCCCTCAGCCTCCGGCTACATTGTTTTCCAGTCGCCGGACTGTTCAAAGGCGTGCGCGGCACGATAGATCATCGGCTCGTCGAAATGCCGGCCGATCAGCATCAAGCCGACCGGGAGTCCGTCCACCATGCCGCATGGCAGCGACATCGCCGGGTGGTGCGTGATATCGAACGGCGCGGTATTCGTGATCATTTCGAACGCGCGTCCGACCTGCTCCTCGCGGCTGGCTCCCGGAGCGGGCAAAGGCGTTGCCTTCATCGGCGTCGTCGGCATCAGCAGCAGATCGTAGGTTGCGAGCGCCTTGTCGTAAGCCGCCGTCAGCCGGCGCGACATGTTGACGGCCTTGCCGTAATAGCGCGGACCGAAATTGTTGTTGATGTAGGTGCCGAGCATCAGCATCATCTTCGTGGTCTCGGACAGTGAATCCGCCTGCCCGCGCCAGCCGCGGTGAAAATCCATCAGCGAGGTCGAATAGAGGTCCGAGCGGCTGAGCCCGTAGCCGTCGCCATACATCATGGTCTGGGTCATCCCCTCGGTGCCAATCGGCGTCCAGATCGCCGGCGCCAGCATATGCATCGGGATGGAAATTTCCTCGACGGTGGCGCCGAGGCTAGCCAATCGCTTCGCCGCTTCCTTGACACTCTCGTTCACGGACGCTTCGGCACCTACCTGCTCGAAACCTTCCTTGACGATGCCGATCTTCAGACCCTGGACTCCCTCACGCAGCGCCTTGGTGTATTCCTGCACCTTCGGCGCCTTTATCCGGGGATCGTAACCGTCGTCGCCCGCCAGCACCTCGAGCAGCAGCGCATTGTCGGCAACGTTCGCGGTCATAGGCCCGGTGTGATCGATGAAAATCTCGATCGGCATGATGCCGGTATATGGCACCAGGCCCCAAGTCGGCTTCATGCCATAGATGCCACTGAAGGATGACGGCATTCGTATCGAACCGCCCTGATCGCCGCCGATTGCCATGTCGACTTCGCCGAGCGCGACCACGACGGCGCTGCCGGAGGACGACCCGCCCGCGGAGAAGCCCATCTTGTGCGGATTATGCACCGGGCCGGTCGAATTGGTGTGGCTGCCCCCGGACATGCAAAACGACTCGCAATGAACCTTGCCGGCAATTTCGGCGCCGGCGTCCAGCATTCGCGTGACAATGGTCGCATCGAAATCCGGAATGAAGCCTTCGAGCGTCGAGGAACCGTTCATCATCGGCACTCCGGCCAGCATGATGTTGTCCTTCAGCGCAACGACCTTGCCTTTCAGCTTGCCGCTTGCGGCGCCTTTGACCGTGGATCTTCGGTACCACGCATTGCGCGGATTTTCCTCGGGCCCCGGCCGATAGCCCGGCGTCCGCGGATATTTAACGACCGGGACTTCGTCCGGCATCGCCGCGACGGCATTATACGCATCCACCGAACCCTGCATCAGTCCACGAAAAGAAGTCACGTCTTCATCGGTCAATGCCAGGCCGCAATAGTCGGCGACGTCACGCAGTTGATCGGGAGTTGGAAGCGTTACTGACATGATGTCTCTCCTGTTTCTTGACTGCATGAGAAGTTGCCGGCCCGGCCATCGCAGCGCGCCGACGTCATTTGGCTACGACTAAAGGGCGGCATATCCCGTTTGGTTCACTAGAAACGGAAATGTTTTCCTTTTCAAGTATTATTTCATGGCCTTGCCGCTCTGCAACCGCCCGGCGTGACGTCAGAATCGTTTGATCAGCTGAAAATCGAGACCATCGGCCTCGGCAAGATAGATCGGCATCGAAGCACTCCCGCGGCGAACGCCGATGCGGCCTCTCGCACCGACATAGTCCACGTTCATCGCAGTTGAGAGCAGCGGCTTGATGGCCAACGTTCCCGCCTGCGATGCGACCGTGTCGAGAAACCGGAGCCCCTCATAGTTCGACTGCCCGACGGAGCCAGGCGGCGGCGCGTAGCGGCCGTATGACGCCTGGTATTGGCAACGAAACGCATCGTTTTCGCGGGAGGCCATATCCACGAAATACCCGGATGCGCAAAAAAGATTTTCGGTGTTATCGGCTCCGATTCCAAGCAGGACGGTTTCATCCATCGCGCCTGCCAGCCGAAGCATTTTCGATGCCAAACCCTGCTCGGCAAAGGCGCGATTGAAGACAATGCTGTCGGTGCCGATCAACGAAATAAGAACGACATCCGGCTTGGCGGCGCGGATTCGCGCGAGGTGCGCGCTGTGATCGTGCTCGCCCATCCGGACAAATTCTTCGCCGACGACACTGCCGCCGGCATCAGCGATATATTTCTTGGTCGCGCGGTGGGATAGCCAGGGCCAGACGTAGTCGCTGCCGATCAGGTACCATCGCGACGCTCTCTTGGCGCTCGCCAGCCACTCGATCGCAGGGCGCGATTGCGCCCGCGGCGTTTCGCCGATCGCCATCACGCCCGGCGTCCGTTCTCCACCCTCGTAAACGGGCGTGTAGACATAGGGAATGCGGCCTGCGACGACTTTTCGGAGCGCAACCCTGACCGCGCTGATGTGCGATCCCATGATGATATCGGCCTCCTCGGACGCGACCACGTCCGATGCGGTCCGCACGACATCCTCGATGCTGCCTCCGGTATCATGGAAGACGATCTCGATTTCGCGCCCCAGGATGCCGCCGCGACGGTTGATCTCCGAAGCTGCCAGCAATGTGCTGTTGGTGGCGGACGGCCCCCAGATGCCGGCGGGACCGGTCAGCGAAGCGAAGTTGGCGATCCGAAGCTTCTTGCGGTCGCGGCGCTGCCGAAAAGCATCCGGCTGCGGCGTCTGCGGAAAGCTCTCGCCGCCCGAGCCGGGCAAGCCCTTCAGCAGCCAATCTGGCGGCATCACCAGACCGCCGGCCTTTCCAATGTGCGTGGTCGAGAGCACTTCGCTCTCCTTTCGGCTTAGGTCGGCACTATTTAGCTTATCCCGGCAACCGAAATATCCTAGTGGAAAATATTGAATATTCAACGATTCACGTGCATACAGAACAAGCAAATTGGCTCAATAATCATCCAGAACTCAACGAACGAAATCCAGAACCGTGGCTAGATCGCCGAGCAAACCCATCACCGAGCACCTCGCTTATCTGCTTGCGCAGGCTAACCGGGAAATCAATCGACAGCTGGATGCGCGCTTCCGGACGGAAGGCGTGCCGGTGGAGCAGTGGCGCATCCTGAAAGTGCTTTCGGACGGCAAGGGTCATTCGATGGGTGAGCTTGCGGAAACGGTGCTGCTCAATCACCCGACCCTGACCAAGATGGTCGATCGCATGGTGTCCGATTCTCTGGTCTACCGCGTCCAGGACGCCGAGGACCGGCGCAAGGTGCTGATGTTCAGCTCCGACCGCGGAAAGGCTCTGACTCAGCGCTTGAATTCGCTTGCGCTGAGTCAGGAATCCCACATCGCCGAAAGTTACGGCAACAAGGCGACGGCGGAATTGAAGCGGCTTCTCGAAAGCCTGATCGAGAAGGCGAACTAGGCTTTCCATCCGCCATCCTTTCGCGATCAGGCGAGGTAGGATTTCAGGATCGACGCACCGAGCGTGTATTTCGGATCGACCATGTTGCCGAGCCGCATGCGGCCGCATTGGGTCAGCAGCATATACGCGTCGAGTTCCTCGAAACCGAAATCGGCGGCCATCCAGCGGATCAGCTCGCGATAGGCAATCCGGGCGGCGTCCTCCATCGGACGGCTGGAGCCGATCGTCATGAAAAACTTTTCGTTCTCCAGCCGCGGCCATTTGAACGTCCATTTCTTGATGAGATCGACCTGCACCGTGGTGACGGTCGGATGCTCCAGCGCGACGCCGCACAACTCGCCGTCGCCCTGGATGGCGTGGCAGTCGCCCAGATAAAGTAACGCTCCGGGCGCGTTGACCGGCAGGTAGATGACCGCGTCAACGCCTACGTCGGGCAAATCCATGTTGCCGCCATAATAGTCCGGCTGCAGCGAGGTAATCGCCTCGATTTCCGGCGACGTCCCGATGGTCCCGATGAAAGGCTGATAGGGCAGCGTGAGCTTGTCGCTCCATTTGACGCCGCCCTCCAGCGTGACTTCGACCTTCTTGACCCGTTCGGGTAATGGAGGATTGAGCAGCGCAGTGTCGCCGGTCGCGACCAGACCGCCGAATTCCCTGATCAAACAGGTCGTTCCCACCGGCTGCGGCCCGCGCGGTACGATCGATTTGATGTACACCGCCAGCGTATCGCCCTTCTCCGCGCCGTTGACATAGATCGGCCCGTTCTGCGGATTGAGAAACGGGAAATTCAAAATCTCGCTCGGTTTATCGGTTTCATATTTGATCTTGCCCTCGAACGCATCGTGCGTTTCGGCTGAAATCACCGACCCCGGATCCACCTTCAGCACCGGCTTCGCGTACGGACCGTAGACGTAGTGATATTGGCCCTGGCTTTCTTCGGTGATCGAGTAGGCCTTGCCCGGCTTGCCTTTCGCGAGACCCTTGCGCGCCATGATGGAGGTTTCGAGCCATGACATGTTGATGGTCCTTCCTGCTGGTTGAAAATTCCGCTCAGACGGCAAGATGCCGTCGCACCACTTCACGATCATCGAGGTCCGCCGGCGTCAGCGCCGCGACGATCCGACCCTTGTCCATGACGTAGCAGCGCTGCGCCATCGCGCGGATCATGTCGAGATTCTGCTCGACGAAGACGATGGTGACATTGGTCCTTCGATTCAGATCGACGATGGTGCGGGCGATGTCCTGCACGATCGACGGCTGAATGCCTTCCGACGGCTCATCGAGCAGAATCAGCGACGGCTTGCTGATCATGACGCGGCCGATCGCGAGTTGCTGTTGCTGGCCGCCGGACATGGTTCCGGCTTGCTGGCTGCGCCGCTCGGCAAGAATCGGAAACGTGGCGTAGACGCGTTTGTAATCGTCGGGACCGACCTTGCCGCCGATCATCTCGCCGACCTTGAGGTTCTCCTCGACGCTCATGCGTGGAAAAACGTCGCGCCCCTGCGGCACATAGCCGATCCCGAGGCGGGCGCGGCGATGCGCCACCAGCGCACTGACATCCTGCCCCTTGAACACGATCGAGCCTTCGGTCGGCGGCAACAGCCCGATCAGCGTCCGCATCAGCGTCGACTTGCCGACGCCGTTGCGGCCGATCACCGCGACGATCTCGCCGGCACGGACATCCATGTCGATTCCCTGCAGAACCGGCTTGCCGCCGTACCCAGAGCGCAGCTTGAGCGCCGTGAGGACCACTTCGCTACGCATGGCCGTGCCCCAGATAAATCGCCGCAACACGTTCATCGGCGACGATTTGCTCGATGGTGCCTTGCGCAAAAATCCGGCCCAGATGCAGGACCGTGACCCGCCTCGCCACCTGCCGGACAAAGCTCATATCGTGCTCAACCGCGAGAATGGTGACGCCATCGGCGTTCAAGGTCTGGACGATCTCACCGGTCGCGAACGTCTCAGCCGGTGACATGCCGGCGGTCGGCTCGTCGAGCAGCAACAGTTTCGGTTTCAGGCTGATCGCCATGCCGATCTCGAGCCATTGCTTCTGGCCGTGGCTGAGATTGCCCGCGAATTGCTCGGCCACCTCACGCAAATGAAGGAAATCAAGCAGCCGGTCAGCCTCCGCATCAAGCGAACCGCCTTCGAGATGATGCTGAAGCGCGATCTCGAGATTTTGCCGCGCACTGAGTGCCTTGAAGATGCCGGGCACCTGAAATTTGACGCTCATGCCGCGCCGGATCCGCTGGAACGACTTCAGCGGAGTGATGTCGTGTCCTGCATAAAAAATGCTGCCGGAGGACGGCGCGTGCTCGCCAAGGATCAGACGGAACAACGTGCTCTTGCCGGCGCCGTTCGGGCCGATCAGGCAATGAATCTCGCCCTCCTCAAGCGCAAGGTTGACATCCGCGGTGACATGCAGGCCGCCGAAATGCTTGTTGAGACCGCGGGTTTCGAGAATGGACATCAGGCCGCTTCCTTCGGACCATGCCGCATCCGGCCGACGAACCTGGTGAACGTGACGATCAAACCTTCCGGCGCAATCAGCACCGTCGCGACCAGCAGCAGCCCCATTACGACAAGCGCATACTGGCTGCCATAGATCGTCAGCGCTTGGAACGCCGCCAGCACCGCAAGCGTTCCGATCAGCGTCGCGGTCAGATCGCCGCGGCCACCGACGGCGACCCAGACGATCGGCAACGCCGCCGCCGTAATGCTCATGCTCGAAGGCGTGATGTATTGGCCCCATGCCGTGTAGAGCACGCCGCTGAGCCCGGCCATGACAGCGCCGATCACGAACGCCACCAGCTGATACTTGCGTACGTCGTAACCCAGCATCTCGGCGCGCTCGGGATTCTCCCGGATCGCCACCAGCACGTTGCCGAATTTGGAGTTCACGAGCATGCGAAGCCCGAGATAGGTCAGCACCAACAACGTGAGAACGAGATAATAAAGCCCGACATCGGGAAACAGGACAATGGGATGGCCGAACCAGGGCAGCGTCAGCGGCGGCATGCCGTTCATGCCATTGAAGCCATTCAGGCGCGCGATGCCGATGTGCCATTCGGGACCCGCGGTCTGAGCCATGAAGCGCTCTAACACCAGCGTGACCGAGAGCGTGACGATGCCGAGGAAGACACCGCTGATCCGACCGAAGTAAAGAAAATAGCCAAGGACGGCCGCGAACACCGCGGTGCAGGCCAGCGCGGCGATCAGGGCGATCAATGTGAAGCCGTAGGCCGCGCCGAAGTTAAGGGTGAGAACGCCGTAGGCATATCCCGATAAACCGAAGAACGCGGTCTGGCCGAAGCTGAGCGTGCCGCCATAGCCCCAGATCAGGCACAGCCCCAGCGCCATGAACGTCCAGGTGAAGAAGTAGACGGTGTTGCCGACCGTGTAGCCATCCGCCAGCAGCGGATAGATTACCGCAACGAGCAGAACCGCGACCGCGGCGACCCAGAACAGCGGACCGCGGCCGAGTGTCTGCGGACCCTGAAGCAGACGGATGAACGGCAAATAGCGTGTCATGTCCGAAACCGCTCTCTCAACTTCGCTCGCGCAGGATGAAGCCCGAGATGCCTTTTGGCAGCACACGAATAACGACGATGACGGCGATCAGCAGTCCGATCTGCCCAAACAACTGTCCTTGCCATGACGTCATCGCAGCCTTGACCACGCCGAGCACGGCGCCGGCCGGGGCGGTGCCGAGAAAGATATCGGCGCCACCGACAACGACCGTGACAAACGCCTCCATGATGAACGTGCTGCCCATGGTCGGCACGATGGTCATGGTCGGCGCATAGAGCCCGCCGACCAATCCCGCCAGCGCCGCCCCGAGCGCGAAGGTCATGCTGTAGACAAATTTGGTGTCGACGCCCAAGGCCTCGGCCATGTGCGGCAACTGGATCGTCGCCCGGGCGAGGATCCCGAACTTGGTCTTGTTGAAGGCGAGATATAATCCGACCAGAACCGCCAGAGCGGCGACGATCAGCACCAACCGATAGGTCGAATAGGAATAGGCGCCGACCGTGAAGCTGCCGAGCGGAACCCCGACGCCCGGCATGCTGGACCCTAATACGATCAGGGTGCCCTGCGTGGCGATCAGGCTCAGTCCCCAGGTCGCGACGATGGTATCCATCGGCCGGCCATAAAGCTGCCGGACCACAAGGCGCTCGACGACGAGCCCGACCAATCCGGCGGCAAGCGCCCCACAGAGGATGGCAAGCGGCAGCGGCAGGCCGGCACGTGCGGTCGCTACCGTCACGTAAGCGCCGCACATGATAAATTCGCCATGGGCGAGATTGATCACGCCCATCATGCCGAAAATAACCGCGAGCCCGCACGCGGCCAGCACCAGAAATGCGAAGGCATCGCCGCATTGGTAGAGGAATCCGAACAGCGAACTCAGGAAGTCCATTCAAGGCCTCGCAGGGTGAAGAGGATACTCTTCCGGGTCATCAATAGGCGAAGCCTCGATGAGGATATGTTGCCAAGGAGATCGAGGGACGGCAATCGCCCCTCGATCTCGCGGCCATCAGGTCTTCGGCGGCGGATTGCTGGGTGTGTATTGCTCCATCGGATCCTTCTTGGTGAGGTCACATCCGGCATCGCCAAGCCAATACGGCTTGATATCGTTCCAGACTTTCGGGAACGTGATCGAATGATCTTCACCGACCCTCGCCATGTAGATCGTATGTGAGACGTGCTGGCTCTTCGGGTCTATGCAGACCTTGCCTTCCGGCGCGTTGACACAGACGTCTCCCTTGGCGATCACGGCGCGCAAATCGGCCCGCTTGGTCGAACCGTTGGCCCGCTCGACCATCTGCTTGTACAGATAGACGGCGTGGTAGGAGTTTTCGGCTTCCTGATTGATGTAAGGCTCGTTCGGGAATTTCGCCTTCCACTTCGCCACGAATGCCTTGCTCTCCGGTGTATCGACTTCCTCGATATAGTTCACCGTCGCGTACATATTGGCGAGGCTCGGCGGCTTGAAGCGCTTGTGCTCGTAGCCCTGGCCGACATTGACCGAGCTGCCCATCGGGATCTTCAGGTTCGCCGCGGCGGCCTGCTCATAGTAGGATGCCTGCGCGGTGCCGACGAGCAAGGTGATCAGCACATCCGGTTTGACCTTCTGGATATTCTGGATGGTCTGCGAGAACTGCGACACACCAAGCGGAATGAACTCTTCGCCGACCATTTCGCCGCCGTTCTGCTTGACGATCATGCGTACCCATTCGGCCGAGATCTGGCCGAAATTATAATCGGCGGCGATGGTGTAGACGCGCTTGCCGTATTTTTCCATCATCCACGGGATCAGCGTCGAGAACTGCTGTTCCGGAACCGCGCCGGTGACGACCATATGGCCGTCGCAGACGCCGCCTTCGTACTGGTTGTTATAGAAGGCAAAGCCATCGAGCTGATCGACGATCGGGCGATAGGCTTCGCGCGAGGCGCTGGAAAATCCAGCGAACACCACGTCGACCTTGTCGCGTTGGAGCACGCGGCGCATGAATTCCTGGTAGCGGGTGTTGTCTGATTGCGTATCGTAGATGACCAGCTCGAGCTTGCGCCCGGCGATGCCGCCGGCAGCATTGATTTCGTCGGTGGCGAGCTGGATGCCATGCACCTTTCCGATGGTAGCGAGCGCGAAGTCGCCCGATTGATCTTCAAGGACACCGAGCTTGATCGGGTCCGCCGCGTAGGCCGAGCCTGCAGCAAGCAAGCCGGCTCCGATGAGGGACACGGCACGCGCCCCCCTCGCAATACGTTCTAGCATCTGACTCTCCTCTTGGGTTTAGTCGGCGAGTTTTCTCCTCAGGACGAATTCGCCGCGTTCTTGCCCGTCTGACGACCGGGCCAAGTCTTTGCACAGCTCCTCCATCGTCTGACGCGTTCTCATGCTGCGTCGACGAAGCAGTTCGTAGGCCGCGTCATCGTCGATGCCGTAGTCCGACATCGTCCGGATGATTGCTTTGACCACGTCCCGCCGACTTCGGCGGCGGCGCTCCTGATCCTCCAGCAGCGTTTCCAGATGCCGATGGCGGCGATATTCGTTGATCCCGACAAACAGCGCGGGATAGACCGCCGCAGTGTGGACGGGCTTTCGAAGAAACGATGTGGCGCCCGCCCTCATCAGGGCTTTGAGGCGGCTGGGGGCACTGACACCGAGCAGCCCAATGACCGGCGCCGGCGGCAGTCCACCGATCGCGCTGAGCGGAAGCACCGCCCCATCGCTGATGTCACCGTCAACGAAAATGATATTGCGGTCCGGCTGAAGCTTTGCGAGATCGATCGCTGCGATGCTTCCGACAATATCGTCGGGACTGGTAGTGACGCCGAGCCGATCCAGCGAGGTCGTCAACACATCGAGCGACGACGCCCGATCCGTCACCACGATGGCGCGGCCGCCGCTGAAATTCTGGAGCAACCTCGGCTCTGTCATGACACCAGCCTCAGCGAGGGAGCGGTCGCAGCTTCGAACCGCGAAGAATTATGCACGAGGTAAGGGTCCGGTCGAACCGGCGCACGAGCTTCGCTGACCAGGTCGAACCTCGCGTTGCGGTTCGAACGACCGATCCGCGGCGTCAAATAGGCGTGGAAGGTCTGCTCGTCGATCCAGACTTCGCCCTGCGGCGCGTCGAGATGCGGCTGCCGGACGAGCTCCGTCTTGACCGCGCGCGGGTCGCCGGTCCCGGCGGCCGCGGCTGCCCGCGCCAGAAGCCACGCGGCGTTATAGGACGCCTCCGCATCGGCGGACGCAGTCGGCCCATCCGGAAACCGCACTTGGTAGGCATCGAGAAATCGCCGGTTGGCAGCGCTTTCAATCGAGCAAAAATACACGCTCGAACTCAAATGACCATCGACGGCGTCTTCTCCGATCGCTTGCAGCTCGGGTTCGGACAGCGAGCAGCTCGCCACGGGAATTTCCCGTGCCTGGTCGATCCCGCGTGCGCGGCACGCCGTCCTGAACTCACGGAAGAACTGATAGGCCGAGGTGCCGATCAGAGTCAGGAACACGAACGAAGGACGTGCTTCGATGATCGCCTCGATCGCCTGGTGGAAATCCGTTTCACCGAGGGCAAAATAGCGTTCGGCCAGCACAGAACCCTGGCGCGCGGTGACACTCTCGCGCAGGATGCGGTTGTTTTCCCAGGCCCAGATGTAATTAGAGCCGACGCAGTATGCGCGATGGCCGTGGTGCGTCAGCAGGTATTCGACCAGCGGCAACACATGCTGGTTTGGCGCAGCACCGGTGTAGATGACGTTGGTGGAGCTCTCGAAGCCCTCGTAGTGCGAAGGATACCACAGCAGAGCGTCGTGCTTCTCGAACAGGGGGATGACTTCCTTGCGCGATAATGACGTGTAGCAACCGACGACGTGTCGGAAGTTGCGTTCCAGCAATCTGGCCGTGAGTGCGGAGTATTGCGAGAGGTCGCCGCCGGGATTGAGGACGGTCGGCTCAAAGCGAACGCCGAGCCCGGAGGCGTTTATCTGATCCGCGGCAAGCAGGGCGCCATTGAGCATCGAGCGCGCGACCAGCTCGTATGAGCCCGTCGAGGAGAAGAGATAACCGACCTGAAGATCCTGCAGCGCCATGAATCTACCCAACGCAACAAGCCCGCTAGTCCAGGGCCCCGGCGAAAACTGTGCCGTCAGAAGGATGTTTGCAAATTGGGTGGCGCCGCTTCGGGCATCTTTGCCCAGCGCCTATTTCGAAGGCTCGCCCGACAGCGCTAACCTGTCAAGACTAAATTTATTTCCGGACGGCGCATTTCGAAAAAAACCAATTCGAAAGTTTCCAAACGCAGCGTTTGTAAGCACCATGTGCAAATTGTGAGCGCCAGACGATCAAGGAAACGGCATCGATGGCGAATGCGCGGCTGCGGACGCTCGCAAGTCCGCAACCACGCTTCACGGATTTAGCCGGCCATCGTCAAACCGCTTTGGTGAGAGCGCCATCGATAATCAGATTGGTGCCAGAAATCCGACTGGCAATCGGGCTTGCGACAAACACCACGCCGGCAGCGACTTCCTGCGCCGTGCCCATCCGGCCAGTCGGGTTGAGTGACATCGCCAGCTTGTACAGATCCGGCGAGCCATTCTCGATATTCTGCCAGATGCCGCCTTCGAAATAGGTGTTGCCGGGCGACACGGCGTTGACGCGAATCCCTTTGGCGATCAGTTGGTTGCTAAGCCCTTTGGCATAATGAATCAGCGCCGCCTTGAAGGCGCCATAGGAGCCGGCAGCAAAATCGATCTCGAAGCCGGACACGCTGGAGACGATCACGATCGACGCCGATTTGGATTTCTCCAGGAAGGGCAGCGCCGCCGCAACGGAATTTACCGTGTGCATCATGTCGACGCGAAACGAATTTTCCCACGTTTCCGGCGTGTTGCCGACGGCCAACGCGCTGACATTGCAAACGAGGATGTCGATGCCGCCAAGCGCTGCAGCAGCGCCTTCGACCCATTGTTGCAGTGCCACAGGATCGGCGACATCAACCGCGGCGCCCCATGCCACGACGCCTTTGGCGGCGAGCGACTTAACGACGCCGCTCACCTGCTCGGCGTTGCGGGCGCAGATCGCAACATTGGCGCCTTCCGCCGCGAACAATTCCGCTACCGCAAGACCAATTCCCTTGCTGCCGCCGGTCACCAGCACATTCTTGCCTTTTAACCCGAGGTCCATGTTCTGATCTCTTGTTGCGAAACCGTTCAACTTGCAGAGGCAGATTCATCACCGATCTGCTGCGAAATTGCAAATTTCATTCCAAAGATTGCTGGCCGCGGCCGGGCCTTCGAATCAGACAGCGAATTAAATCCACGTTCTGTGTTTACCCAACCGTCAGTGAACGGACTTCATCAGCGTGAGTTCCTAATCGTTGGCGTGAGGGCGACACGAGCGGTGACCTCGCTGCGATGAACAGATTGAGGGGCGCGGTTTTTCAAAACGCAGTGGCCTCTATATCATATCAACCTGGGCCCGTCGCGAATTCCCCACCGCCACCACGCGCTGCTCGATTATTGCAAGCGACTCGGGTGCTGCTAACGCTGAAAAAAGAGAAGGCGCGAAATTACGGCCAACACCACGCGGAGCGGGCCGCATCTCCCTCTTCCGAACATTCGTGCGATTACGGCTTGTTCCCAGCCGGCGCCCCGTCGTCGGACCAATCCGGCGGCAAGCCGACATGTCCTGCGATTATACCGCCGACGCCGGGATTCTTGCCGAATGCCTCGCAAGCCGAGTATTTGGGCTTGCCGCCGAGCGACGCCCCGATCGCCTGCAACGACGGCGCGCTCGGCATCTTCCCAAACGGGCTGCTGCCGGTGACAAGCAGTTTGCTGAAGTCTCCGCCAAAAGTAGTCGCAAGATCATAAGCATCTCCCGCTGTCGAGACCCGGGGTGTGCTCGTGAACGAATCCGCGCCGCGCGCCCAGATCATGGCAGCCTGCTGCTTTCCTGTTGCGTCTTGCGCCTCCGCCTCAAGTGTCAGACTTCCCAGTCCAACCGGAATGCGCGGAACTGGAGCGGGTACACCAAGCGCTGTGGGAACGATCGATACGACCTTGGAGGCACCGGCCGCAACTTCGTTCGTGGCGGTCGCTTGAGTAACCACGGCGTAAACCGTCAGGTCCGCCGGCTCATTGGCTTCAACAATCCGAAAGCGCTCGCTTAGACCGATGCACAGTGAGCGGTTGGCAGAATTGGCAACCAGCCTGCGCTGCTTTTCCGAAAGTACCGGCGATGCAGCTTCCGAGAACGCGGTGGGAATGATCCGCACCGTCTTCGCTGCGAGGACGCCATCCTTGTTAACGCGAACGAGCGATTTCGTCAGCACGCCGTCTGACGGCGTCAGGTCGTCATAGGACGACAATGAACCTCCGCGGATCATTGGCGCGTCGGCGCAGCCGGACAACAGGCTCGTCACCCAGACGAGCGCGGCGAACACTCGTCTCTTTCCTGCTGACCGGGCTAACAAAACGCGTATCCGCAACGTCCGGGCGCATCGATCAGATATGTCATCTCGGCGGTGGCCCGGATTGAGCGAACAAGGCCAAGCATTGCAGGGGCAGCTTCTCTCTCTTTTCCTCGACGCAATGGCGGAACGCCGCGCGATCCGGAGGGTATCCGGGGTCGCAAAGCTTGAGGGCTGCGTTGCGGCACATCAGTCGGACGTCGTCCCCGACCTCAGACATTTGGGGACTTGATCCCTGTGGCTGCTGAGCCAGAGCCGGCCCGGCCGGCGGCAGAGCATAAATCATGAACACGAACAGAAGCTTCCGCATGGTATTCCTCCGGTGAACCGCTGCGGCACGATAAATCCCGGACGAGGGTGTGCGGATTAAGTGATGTTAAGAAATGTTTCTCTCGGAGTGTGCCCAACAATCGTCAGATGGAGACGCAATCCTTAGCAAAACTTTATATTTTCCGGGTGATCCGAGGCCACCGGGACCTGCTAGATTCATCTAATGGCCCTACAGGACTTCATGTCTGCTTCGCATTCCAATCTCCCGGCCGCGAAAGCGCGGATACTGTGCGTCGAGGATGATGCTGATATCGCGCGCATGCTGACTGATGTGCTGGAAGAGAGTGGCTTTGAACCTTCCTTCGTCAGCTCGGCAACGGAGATGGACGCAGCGTTAAATCGCGACGATATCGATCTTGTCGTGCTCGATGTCATGCTGCCGGGCGAGGATGGCCTGAGTATTTGCCGCAGGCTACGAGCGACGTCTCAGATTCCGATCATCATGGTCACAGCCCGTGGCGAAGAGATCGACCGGATCCTTGGCCTTGAGATCGGCGCGGACGATTATGTCTCGAAGCCCTTCAACTCGCGCGAACTTGTCGCCCGCATTCGCGCGCTGCTGCGTCGTGCCGAAAGCGCCCCCGGGCTCTCCCGCTTTCGCGCCCGACCGCTGACATTTGCCGGATGGCGGATCGATGCTGCAGCCCGCGAACTGCATGATCCGGACGGCATCAGGATCGCCCTTACGAGCGTCGAATTTGACCTGCTGCTGGCATTTTGCCGCAACCCTGGAAGGGTTCTTTCGCGAGACCAGTTGATTGAATTGATTCATGGTGGTTCATCCGGGCCGATCGAGCGCAGTATTGATGTTCATATCAGCCGTATCCGGCAGAAGATCGAGGTCGATCCACGCGATCCAGCTGTTATCAAGACCGTCCGGCTCGGCGGGTATGTGTTCATCCCCGCCGTGGAGCAGGCCTGATGGGATCGATCCAGCGTTTCGTGCCGCGTAGCATCACTGCGCAGATCACTGGCATCGTCGCTGTCTCCGTGCTGCTCGGCATCGTGGTCACGATCGCAATCGTCGTTTTCGTGTTTGGTACGACTGTTCCGAGGGATACCCCCTCTGCCGTGGCTTCGCGCATAGCGCAGGTGACCCGTATCGTGCGTGCAGCAAAGGACCCCGCTGAAATCGACACCATTCTGGTAGCGATTCGGAACGCCGGCGTTCGAGTGGACCGGGTCGCCATCTCGGATCTGGAAGCCCTGCCCGATAATACCGGCCTGCCATTCCGGTCCCTGCCCTTCATGCGGCAGCTGGAATCGGAACCGGGCGTCCGTGTCCTCGAAGGCGTTCGATATGCGGCCGGTCCGGAGCAGCAACTCGCGGTGAGGCTGGATAACGACCACGCCTTGGTCTTCGATGCGAAGACCACCACGACGCTCTGGCGCTTTCTGATGACGCCAACTGCCCTGGTGCTGACCATTGTCTTGGTGTTCATCTTGCTTCTGTCAGTCTACGCCGTGCGATGGATCACCGCGCCGCTGGCCGCTGTCGCCAGAGCTGCACAATCCTTCGGACGCTCTCCACAAGATAGCCAGATCATCGGTCGCAGGGGGCCGCGTGAAATCGCCCAGGTTGCCGACGCCCTCAACGAGATGCGCACGCGCATCCGCGCGTTGCTTGACGACCGAACACGGATGCTCGCCGCCATCAGTCATGATCTCCGCACGCCTCTCACGAGGCTCAGGCTGCGCGCCGAACGCGTGACCCAGGAAGGGTTAAGGGACAGCATACTTGGTGACCTCGTCAATGTAAGCCGCATGCTCGACGAGACGCTCGATTATCTGCGCGACGACGGCAAATCCGAACCGATGTCCCGCGTCGATCTCCCCAGCGTTCTTCAGACGATCTGTTGGGATTTTACGGATGTGGGGCATGCCGTATCGTATCAGGGGCCGCCGCGGCTGGCCTGGACCGTCCAGCCAAGAGCGCTTACGCGTGCTCTCACCAACATCGTCGAGAATGGCGTCAAGCATGGCAACACAGTTGCGATAACTCTGAGAAGCACTCTGCACGAGAGAGTCGAGATCGAAATCGCTGATGATGGCGCTGGAATTCCCGCCGCGCTTCACGACAAGGTTTTCGAACCATTTTTCAAGGCCGACAACGCACGATCACAGAACGGTGGCGGCTTCGGTCTCGGATTGTCGATCGCGCAAGAGATCGTCAAGCGGCATGGAGGCGTCATCAGCCTGCTCGTGCGCGAGCCGGTGGGTCTGGTCGTCCAGATAGTTCTTCCTGCCGAAATTTCTCTAAGCGTAGCTTGAGACAACGCACCCGATCCGGTGCAAAAGATGGACACACGGGCCCGCCAATACGCGCTTACTTTCACCAGGCTCAGCAGCTAGCCCGCGAAAAATTTTTGCATGGCCTCTAAGGTCTCCTTGGGCGCTTCTTCCTGCACGTAATGTCCCGCAGGAGCGGCCGACGTGCCTACGATGTTGGTCGCGTATTTCGACCAGACTTCCTTCGCATTGTGGTTTCGTCCGACACCGCCGGTCGCGCCCCATAGCAGGAATGTCGGGCACGTCACCTTCCTGCCGGCGTTGAAATCCACCGTATCCATATCGAGATCGCACGAAACGGTCGCGCGATAGTCTTCGCACATGGCGTACACGGTGCGGGGGTTCTTGATGCAGCGGATATACTCCTCCAGCGCTTCCGGAACGAAGAAGCTCATGCCCTGCCCGGTCTTCGAGAGTTTTTTCCGCAGAAAGAACTCCGCGTCATGGCTGATCATCGTTTCCGGATATGGCGTCGGCTGGATCATGAAGAACCAGTGCCAGGAGAATTTTCCCCAATTGAACGTGACGTTGTTCAGCAAATGGTGCTGAGGCAACATGTCCACGAAGCACGCCTTCTTTATTTTGTCGGGATGATCCAGACACATGCGATGCAGAACCCGCGCACCCCGGTCGTGGCCGGCCGCGGAGAACGCCTCGAATCCCAGCCTCTTCATCACCTCGACCATGTCCTTGCCCATCTCCCGGAAGGAATAGGCAAAATGGTCGTCGCCGCCGTCGGGCTTCGAACTGTCTCCGTAACCCCTGATATCCGGCGTCACGACGGTGAAATGCCTGGCCAGTTCAGGCGCCACGCGGTTCCAGGATAGATGCGTGAAGGGATTGCCGTGCATCAGCAGCAGCGGTGGTCCACTTCCGCCGTGACGCAGCACGATGTCCACACCATTGACGTGAAGCGTTTCCTTTTTGAAACCATCCATCATGCCGAATTTACCTTCGATCGTTTGTTGCCAGTTCCCTGCGAGCTTATGCTATTCGAACGACCGGATCGGCCATCATCAAATTATTTGGCGAGGTATCGATCGAAGAATGCGGCGATCTCTTCGAACGCCTCCTTGGTCTCGGGAGCCGAGGGATCGAAGAGGTATTGTGCATGAGAAAAACCCTCGAACACCTGCAGATCGGCGACCACTCCAGCCTCCCGCAACTTTCGATGGGTTCGGACGGTGTTTGACAGAAACAGGTCCCGTGTTCCGGTGGTCAGGATCGTGGGCGGAAATCCATGGAAGTCGCCATAAATCGGCGAGAGCTGTGGATCCTTCATGTCATGGCCGTTGGCATAGAGCGTGGCAGCGTGGCTCAGATAGCCGCTATAGCTGACGAGAACGTTGTCCAGCCATTCGTTTGTCTTGTAGCTGTCCCCAGTCTCGGTCAGATCGGCCCAGGGCGTGCCGGGTGCGATGGCCGCCGGCAAAGCCAGGCCTTCCTGCTTTGCGCGCAAGATCATCGCCAGCGTCATGCCGCCGCCAGTCGATGTCCCGACGATCGCCATACGGCTCGGGTCCTGCATCGACAGCGCTGCCTTCCAGACCGCCATGGCATCGTCCATCGCTGCCGGATAAGGCGCATCCGGTGGCATGCGATAGTCGAACTCGATCACTTTGTAGCCACCGTACGCGGCCATCAGCATGGCCTCAGCGGTGCCCGACTCGCCGGGACCATAGACATAGCCGCCGCCATGAACGTTGATGATGAGCTGGTTGCGGTGGGCGTCCGGCATGGTCTTGGGCGTGAAGACGAACCCCTTAACACCGCCTATCACCGTCGGCTCCATTGTCACGCCGAGCATCGCTCGCGCTTTTGCCAACCCAGGCAGCGAAGCATCGGCAAGCTTCTTGACCAGCGCGCGCCATTCGTCGGCCGAAGCCGGGTTGGCGTTCCACGCGGGCAGACGGTATGGCGCGGCAACCAGTGCCTGGGCAGCCGCGTCGATGTCCTGCGGCACGGGCACGACCTTGGCCGGCAAGCTGCGCGGGCCAGCAGCTGAGTTGGCGGCATTCTGTGATGATTCAAGCGCGGAAAAATCGGGCGCCTGGGCAAATGCAGCGGGCGTCATTGTCAAGGCCAAGACCACCGTCGCCAGACGGACAATTCGCAACATTTTCTCTCCCCAACTTCGTCTTCTACGACCTCTCCGGGCCGTGGACGTCTGGGCCCCAATAGAACGCAACAAAGATGCCTTGGCAATACGCGCAGAACGGAGGCATTCGCGTCAGCGCGCCACGCGGCAGCGCGCTTGTAATAAGCGAACATGTTGAACGAGCGAGGTTGGAACGACGCGCGCGGGGTGGTAACTCTTCCAAACGTTGAATTGATCACTACGGCGTGGACCAAGGGCTTCTTGACGTCACGATCCGCCTCACGGTCCAGCTTGAACAGACTCCAGAGCGAAGAGGAATTTTATGCGAATTGCGGTTGTCGGTGCTGGAGGTGTCGGCGGTGGATTCGGCGCGGCGTTGGCCAAGGCAGGCGCCGATGTCACTTTCATCGCGCGCGGCGCCCATCTTGCCACCATGAAGAACCAGGGGCTGAAAGTTCAAGGCGATCGCGGCGAGACCCATCTGGTGCCGACGAAGGCCACCGACGATCCCGCTGCTATCGGCAAGGTCGATATCGTGCTGTTTTGCGTCAAGCTGTGGGACGTCGAAAGCGCCGGCCAGCACATCAAGCCGCTGATTGGTCCCGATACCGCGGTGATCCCACTGCAGAACGGTATCGACGCCGCCGAACGGCTGGTCCCGATCCTTGGCAGCAACGCCGTAATGGGCGGTGTGGCGCAGATCAGTGCGTCGATCGTTGGGCCCGGCCTGATCCGGCAGGTCGGCAGCTTTATGCGCATGATCTTTGGCGAACTCGACGGCAAGCTCCGCAAACGGGGCCAGGATTTTCACGCGCTATGCCTGAAGGCCGGCTTCGACGCGACCTTGAGTGAGCAGATCCTGACCGAGCTATGGATGAAGTTCATCCTGCTCGCGGCCAATGCCAGCATCATGTCGGTGGCGCGCCAGCCGATCGGCAAGTTGCGCGACGATCCCGATATGCGTCCGATTTTCATCGCCGCGTATCAGGAAGCGATCGATGTCGGCCGCGCCAGGGGCGTTGCGCTGCCGGCCGACGCGCTCGAGCGGATTCTCGAATTCACCGGGCATGCGCCGCCGGCCATGAAGCCATCGATGGCGCTGGACCTCGAACGCGGCAACCGGCTCGAACTGCCCTGGCTCGGCGGCAAGGTCGTGGAGCTCGGCCGCCAGCTTGGCGTTGCGACGCCGGTGCACAGCATGATGTATGCAATGCTGAAGCCCTACATAATGGGTACGCCTGCTTGAGCGATCCCGTTATGGGCAGGAAGCCATAGACCAGATGCGGCCCAGGTATAGGCTCGGTCTTGGTGCCTCGATCGCCTCTGTACTCGGTCCAGATGCCAGCGAACGCGGCCAGCGGTCGGTCGTCGTTGAGAGCGAACCAGACCATGTCCTTCTTGGTCTGACGCCGATCTGTCACCTACGCCTTAGTACGTTACATTAAGCCTGACCTGCGTCTTTATGTTATACACCGGGTAGTCCCTGATAATAGGCACTCCGAGCTCGAACGAGAGGGCGACATTGTCCGACAATTTGCGTCCGATTCTGGCGTCGAACGGAAGGAATAGTCGCCCGGTCTGTCCGGTGATCGGATCGCCGAAGTTTATCCGGATGTCGGCGCTCGGGTAGAAGGTAATGAACCATCGGTCCGGTAGACCCAGGTTGAAGGTCGGCGCAAATTGCAGGTTGCTGATGTTTCTCTTGGTCGGATCGCCAGCGAAACTGACGTCGTATCGAACGATCGGCTCGATATAGCTGGATGAATTGATCTCCCACAGCGCGTAACGCGCACCGACAATCGGCATAATCTGCCATTTTCCTGAGCCGAAAGTGTCTCCGCCGGTGGGCGCGATAAGGCGCGCGCCAAAGCCGACCGCCCAACGTTGGCTCAGGTTATGGATGACGGCGGCCTGGACATCGGCATCGCCCGCCCCGTACAGGTAATCGCCATCGGGATTGCTTGACGAGATGGGGTTCTTGGCAAGCAGGGGCAGATCGGAGCGCAGCGCCAGAATCCACATAGGCGCCAGATCCAGCGCGTGATCATAACGCAGATTAAACGTCTCGGTCGTGACGTTGGTAATGGATCCCTTCGTGCTGCCGCTTCCTGGAGCCGTCTTATAATAGGTCATCATCTGAAACAGGTTCGACGGAGGCCTAAAGAAATCGTTGCCCGTATTTGCGCTTTGATCGCGGGAGGGCGCCTCTTGTGAGGATGCAATAGTCGGCCGCACGATCACAGCAACGAGGAGGCAAGCGCCGAAAAGCGTCCGGCCAACCATAACGGCTGCATCGCGTTCTTCCGATCCAGCGGAAATCCTCGCCTTCATGAACGCATCACACCCGTCCTTAGGCACGCAGCGATTCGAGGCCCACGTCGCAAGTGGTTCGATCAGTGTACCTGATAAGGTCGTCGGCCGCGCGGCTGCCGTCGTACGCAAATCGAGGGTTCGGCCCACAACACGCGATCATCGCGGAGGCCGTCGCTGCTCAAGCTTCCGAAGGTTGAGTTCGTCGACGACGGTCCCGGCAAGCCGGTCGGCATCAACCGGTTTATCGGACGAAAGGCCAATCTTCGCGTTCGGCAATTCGGACGGTGACCTGCAGATGTTGCAGTATACCGCGGGGGGCGACGGCGCGCGCTTCATGGGTATCGTGCATCACACCGATGCCGAACGGAAATCCATCTCAAACAATTGGGAATCACGGTACCGGCGCGCGCGCGAATATTTCGGTTCTGTCGTTGCGTCTTACAAACAGAGGTGAGCAGGACCTAGGTCCATCTCGACGTACCTCTGGTTTCCGTGGTGAGGTTTTGTTGCGCCTCGGCAAGCTGCGGCTACAAATCGTAGCTGTTCGCATCAAAAGGGTTCGATTGATCACTCGATACGCCAATGGCGGGAGCAATCTGATACTCGATCACCGCGCGTCAAGTTCGACGGGCACCAGAATTCGTCTTAAGAATGCAGGAGATCATGCGGCCCACACAAGGCTTTTCTGAAACGCCCCTTTAAGGAAACGGTCAGGAGAAACTCGGCCGATGACGATGATAAGTTAGATATCGGCGGCCAGCCTTCGGCCCGCCTTCTCCAGCCTTTTTTTGAGAGAAGAAATCGTGTCTGCGAGATCCTTCAGCTCGCCAGACTCAAGCTCCGAGAAAAGGAACCTGGTCAGCAGTGCTTGTTTAGAGGACAAGTCGCGAATCTGCCGAGACGCTTTTTCCGACAAGGACATCAGCACCACTCTGCCATCGTCCTTGGACGAAGTCCGCCGGAGGAGCCCTCCTTTTTCCAAGAGCTTAGACTGCGTGGTCACGAACGGCTGGCCGACATGAAGCAGCGTTGAAACGTCCTTCACCGGAACACCTTTGCCGCGATCCAAATCGGCCACCGCCATCAGGATCATCCACTGAGGCCCGCTGATTCCCAAGGCTTTGGCCCAGAACTGACGGATATCATTGAGATGAACGCTTATCGAGGTGAGGTCCCAGAGAAATTCCCGAATGACGTCCTGATTCTTGCCATTGTTGCCGGCCTCGCCTGTGGGATTGGGCTTTTCGTCCCAAGTTTCCCCTGCGGCCCGCAGGGAACGTGTCCGCTCGGTCATTGTCGCCTCGAATTCTCGATTCACTTAACTAGATCAATTAATTAAGTGCAGCAAGTCCCGCTTCTCGGCTGTGGCAAAAAGACCACACGTCCCTACATTCATTTATTTCATTAGATAAAGTATTTTGAAAAGATAGTTTAGGAATGCATTGTTCCGTTCGACGCTGATCGGGCGTTCCGCCGAAAACGATCTCTTCCACTTCTTACGGAAGCGAGGGGGCAAAGGCGCCTACGGCGGTTTTGGGGAAAAGGGCGCTGATATCCCGCGGATCCAGACCCTACAGAGCAACTTGGAGGTTTAATATGAAAGTGGTTAAGAGCCTTATCCTCGGCTCAGCGACGGGTCTTGTCGCCATGAGCGGGGCACAGGCGGCCGATCTTCCCGTAAAGGCCAAAGCGGTCGAATACGTGCGGATCTGCTCCCTGTATGGTGCCGGATTCTACTACATTCCGGGCACTGATACCTGCATCAAGATTGGCGGCTATCTGCGCATTGACACCACGTTCAACGGCAGTACCGTTTACGATGCACCGGCCTACAGCGGCGACTCCGGCCAGGGCAACCGGTTCTACGACCGATTTCAAAGCCGTTCTCGTATGGCGTTGACGGTCGATACCCGCACTGCGTCCGAATACGGCGTGGTCCGCACCTTCGCTCAGGGCGACTTCCAGTTCCAGAACTTCGGCACTGCCAACCCGGCAGCCATCAGTGCGGCGCCTACTGTTCTGGGTGGCTTGAATAATGCCACGCTGTCGAGCGTGGGCGGTGGCTATGTCGCCGTTGAATACGTGTTCATCCAGTTCGCTGGGTTCACCTTCGGTAAGTCGTCTTCGGCCTACGCAACGCCCTGGAACGGTTATCCGGGCAACAACTCGTCGTTCCTGATCGGTGGTAATGACTCCGTCACCGGCGTGAACAATATCCAGTACACCGCGCAGTTCGGCAACGGCGTGTCAGCCAGCGTTGGTCTCGATGATCCGACCGTGTTCAACCGCACCAGCCTCATCAATCTCTCGATTCCCTTTGGCACACCGGCCGCAGGCACCAATGGCTTGGGGACCAGCGCTTGGGGCGGAGCGTTTATGCCGGACGTTGTCGGAAACGTCCGGGTCGATCAGGCCTGGGGGCTGTTCCAGCTGTCGGGCGCATTGCATGCGGTCAATGGTTCGTACAACGTGCTGGGTGCGGGCGGCGTTCCTGTGACAGGCCTGACTCCTCTGACAGACTCCGTTCTTTCGGGTCATCCTGAAACGAAGTACGGCGGCTCGGTGATGGCAGCGTTGCAGATCAAGAACATCCCGACCGGTGCCGGCGATGACATCAAGTTCGATGCGAGCTGGGCCAAGGGTGACACCAAGAACGTGATCGCCACCTCGGGTAGTTCGCCGAACTTCCTGATGCTAGGTGGTGTTCCCGGCCAGTTTGGACCCGCCAACAGCCTCGCCTTTGGCGCGACCACGGATGGTGTCTGGCTTCCGACGGCTAACGGCGGCGATGGCTCGATCCACCTGACCGAGTCCTACGGTATCCGTGGTGCCTTCAACCACAACTGGGATCCATATTGGTCGAGCAGCTTGTTCGGCGGCATGGGCTGGGTGCGGTACGACGACACTGCACGGGCCAATATATGTGCGGACTTCGGCGCAGTGGTCCCAGGCCAAGGTATAACTTATAGCTGCAATCCGAACTACAGCATCTCGATGCTGGGTGTCGTTACCCGCTGGACCCCTGTCAATAACTTCACGTTCTCGGCGGAAGCCATCTGGACCCATCTGAATACCAGCTTCTCGGGAAGTGCCTTCTTCACGCCGGGTGCTCCTCAGCCGGCTCAGACCTGGAGCTTCGCCAACCAGGACACCGTGTCCCTCAACGTTCGCGTTCAGCGCAACTTCTGATCGCGATCATCTGACAACGCTCTAAAAAACCCCCGGCAGGAAACTGCCGGGGGTTTTTCTGTCCAAAGACCTCAAGCCCGGCGGAGGATGGGAACAACCACCTTGTTCGGGCGATCGTGGGATGAGCCACAACCGAACAAGTCACTGACGTTCGTCAACCGCCCGGTCCCCGTCACAAGTCAGACGCACTCAAAGATCGGGCGCGCGAGCCATGGTCACACAATTGACCTACTCACTTATATTATCAAATAATGTATTTTGCTCAGGCTAATTTTAAGGTATGTTGTTCGCGTGTGGCTGACCAAATGGTTGGCGGCCCATCCGCGATAAGGAGCAGACACACACTCTTCATGTTTAATACCTCCGGACCTCCGGCAATGCCCTGCCGGAGGTCTTTCGCCTACATCACACGGCGCGTGTCATTCGAAGTTGGAGAAAATCGCGATCTGCGAAAGCTGGTGAGTTCGCCCTCAAGAAAGTGCCGCTCTAAGTTTTCCGCGCGGCAACCCAATTGAAATAACTGCTACGGTGGTAAAAGGGTCGAGCATGACGAAGCAATGGAAGGTTTCCGAAGGCTATGGGGTTCTCGCCGCCGATCGAAAGGCGCCCTCTTTGCGAGAAACATCCTGGAATAAGGATGTAGGCCGGCAGTTTCTTTGGGACATCATTTCTACCAACATCCATGTCGACGAAATCCAAAGCTTCTGGGCCAAAAGCCTGAATCTTAGTAGTCCTCAATGGATGATCCTGATGGCGCTGAGCGATCTCGATCGCGGTCAAGGGGTCCCCGTGAAGGACGTATCGACCAAACTTCATGTCGATCGATCCTTCATCACCGTTCAGTCGAAGCTTCTCGAAAATGAAGGTCTCGTTCGACGTATTCCTTCCAGGGATGACGCCAGGGTGGTCCTGTTGTCCCTGTCCGCTAAAGCTCGCAAACAAATTTCGGATCTTTCCGCAAAGCAGGAATTACTAGCCAAATTCATCTTTGCAGACCTCGATGCTCCGGCGCTTAGGGATTTTCTAGACCGGCTCGCGTCGCTTAAGACGAAACTCGAGAAAGCCGCCATCAAGCTGGTCGCTGATATCTAAGCTCCGAGCGATTCCTCCCGTATGACGGCGACTTCCGGTCGCGAGTTGCGATTGTGCGAGGGACGGATCGAGATATACCAAGCTACGACTCCGAAAAACAGCACGACTGCCAACGCAGACATGCGACGTTGGCGAGAGAACCAGGGCGCCCGGATTGCGAGCGCCGCGAAGGCGGCCGCCAACCCAATGCGCACGCCGGCCCACGGCAAATTCGAATAGTAGATCACCAGGGTGGCCCAGGCGAGAGGCACGGTCAGGCACAAAAAGCCGGCGACCGCGATCAGCCAGCCGAAGGGTCTGGAGAGAAATCTGCGGAACGAACTTATTGTTTCTCCGGCTATTTGAACCAGCGAACGCAGGCTGGCGTCGCCGGCCGCAAGGGCACCAAGGCGTGTGCTATGTTACGACGGACAGAACGGCCGGAAAGGTAAACCGACCAGACTTCTCTTGTTAAGAGCGCTCGGGTAGATCTGGGTTCGGTCATGTCCGTCTAGGATAACTTTGAGTCCCTGGCCTCGATCGATATGGCGGATCCGCGAAGATCTCGTGCGGTCCGTTCGTTTCGAAGGCGCGATCCTTGGAAGGGCAAACTATTAAATGACCATCGGAAGCATCGTCCGAACCCGTCCCGTCCCGGCTCTGTACGGATTGATGATTGCCTCGCTCGTGGCATTGCTGCCGCTTCCGCCGCTTTTGCAGGATCAGGCCTACCATCAGTTCGCCGACCAGCGCGAATTGTTCGGTATCCCGAACTTCTGGAATGTTGTTTCAAATCTTCCATTCGTCGCCGTAGGTGCAGTCGGTTTGCTGCGATTTCATCGCGACACGACGACTACGGTGCTTTTTGCCGGAATATTTTTGACTGGCTTTGGCTCGTCCTACTATCATCTAAATCCGAACGACAGCACCCTGTTTTGGGATCGGCTACCCATGACCATTTGTTTCGCCGCCATCCTTTCCGCCGTCGTCGAGGAGCGCGTCGATGCGAAAGCGGGCGCGATGATGTTGCGGCCGCTGCTGGCCATCGGCATTTTCAGCCTTTTGCTATGGCGTTGGACCGACGATTTGCGGCTTTATGCTTGGGCGCAGTTCTTTCCTTTTCTCGCCTTGGTCGTGATCCTGCGGCTGTTTCCACCGAAATATACCGGCACGCGCTATTGGGTGATCGCCGCGGCGTTGTATGCGCTCGCCAAATTGCTGGAATTCCTTGACGAGAAAATCTACTCGCTCGGCTCAATTGTGAGCGGGCATACGCTCAAGCACCTCGCCGCGGCGGCCGCCAGCCTTGCAATCCTGAGACTTTTACAGACCCGCCGACCGATCGCACCATAGTTTCTCGGCCGGTGTGGTCCATCTGATGTTAGTTTGGTCCACTCAACCATCCCCTTGGCGTTTCTTCGGTGCGAGGGCGATATCCTGGATCATAGAATTGGAATCCGACTGCGGATCGATTTTCGCCATGCGCTTTGCCGATCGCGCGCTCATAGGCGCCGATCTCGCCAAAGTTGCGGCCGCCGAAGGCCAGCATGGTCTAGGTAATCTCGGCGACCGTCCGTTCCTTCGTGTCCGACTCGGGTCATTCGCGTCGATATGACGACTCTCGGACCATTCCGGTCTGCGCCGACCAATGGACATTCTTCAGCGTCGGTCGGCAGTTCGGTTTCGTACATTACCGGACATACAGGTCCATGCTGCTGACGCAGATGGCGGGATTTTGCTCAACCAAAAGCGGTTACGTGTCGATCTCGTTCATGAAGATGAATGGAACTCGATGAGATGTTTCGCATTTTATAGCAAAGGTAACCCTTGCGCGCCGGTTTCGCCGAGTGCACGCTTGGCAAGCGATTTCACAAGAACTTACGGAGGATGCGACCATGCGACGGGTCAAGCAAGCTTCGAAGCAGAAACGCACAACTAAAGCCGCCGCCGTGAAGGTGCTGGGTGCCGCCGGACTGAGTTTTTCGCTGGTGAGTAGTGCATCCGCATCCACGATGCCCACTGCCGGTATCCCGCAATCTGGCAATACCTCGCCCAATCAGCGCTTCGTTCTTAGCGAAGAGGAAATGGCCGACGTCAGTCTCGCCACGTTCCATCTCTTCGATAGGGAAAACGTTGGCAGCGGCGTGCAGCTTGCGCGCGGATGCGGTGGTTGCGGTTGTCGAGGTGGCGGCGGGTGCGGCGGCTGCCGGGGTGGTGGCGGGTGCGGCGGCTTCCGTGGTTGCGGCGGTGGCGGGTTTGTTGGCTGCCGAGGTTGCGGCGGCTGCCGTGGTTGCGGCGGCTGCGGGGTTGGTGGCTTCTGGTTCGGTGCCTGCGCGGGCTGCGTGGCTTGCGCGGGTTGCTGCGGATCCTGGGGAGCGTGCCGCTTGTGCTAAGTCCCACGAAAAGCGCCGTTGTGACGGCCGGCGGATCGCTTCCGGTCTACCCCAACAATCAGACAAACTCGGTGTCGGCCCCCACTTCGCAAAAGTGTACAAAGGCAGCCTTCTGACGGCCAGTACTTATCGCTTGCGCTGATGTTCGCGGGCAACGCGAGCACCTGCGTCGCCTCTGCCTTAGCTATTTCGTACGAGTAAGTCCCGCCGCAACGATCACAGCTTTGGGTCAGACTCGGACCTCAGATCGTTGTCGGAGCCGGGTCTGTTGATCCCTCCGGAAACGGACAGCGCACGGTGGAAACGACACGATTGCCCCTCTCGGACGTCAGCGACCTCCAAAGTTCCTTCTCTCCGGCCGCGACGTCTTCAAAGTGACCAGATTAGGTTGCGACAATTGCTCGCATTCTGATCGTTGGGGTAGGCTTACCTTGTTTGCCGAGCGCCAAAGGGAGTGAAATCAGATGCTCATGTCTCGAGCTCTTTGGGTACCGGTTGCAGCCACAACGGTTCTTGTTGGTGTGCTGCTTTCCGCGCCAGCCTTCGCGCAGGCGCATATCCGCGGCACGCTGACCGCGGCGAAGGACGGAACGATCAGCGTCCAGACCGATAAGGGCGGAACGGAATCGATCAAGCTTGCCAACGACGCAGGCCTTTTCC
This sequence comes from Bradyrhizobium canariense, assembly GCF_900105125.1. Taxonomy (NCBI): domain Bacteria; kingdom Pseudomonadati; phylum Pseudomonadota; class Alphaproteobacteria; order Hyphomicrobiales; family Nitrobacteraceae; genus Bradyrhizobium; species Bradyrhizobium canariense. The sequence continues at coordinate 3,122,600 of NZ_LT629750.1, forward strand.
TGGTGACCACGGCCGACATGAGCGCCATCCAAGCCGGCAAGTTCGTCGGCATTACCTCTATCGAGCAGGACGGCAAGCGCGTCGCACGCGAAGTTCATGTGTTTGATGAATCGCTGCGCGGTCTGGCCGAGGGGCATTATCCCTGGGATCTTGAATCCAAGCCGAACATGATGACCAACGCCAATATCGCCAAGATCGAAGAGGTTGGAACGGACCATGTTGTCAGGCTGAATTACTCCCGCGGTGAACAGACAATCACAATCCCGACGAGCGCGACGGTCGTCGCCTTTGACAAGGCGCCGGCCGATCAACTGGCCGTTGGACGCAAGGTCTTCGTCGTTATGAAGAAGGACGGCCCGGAAGCCGCCGCGGTCGTGATCGGCGCTGAGGGCGTGAAGCCGCCGATGTGACGACGCGATAGATCTCAGCGAGGCGATCGGCCACACGGCCGATCCGCGTGGTCGCAAAGTGATAGGGTTTGGCCATGGACGGGGCGTGACACTGAGGCGATGGAGCTAATGCGCCGCGGCGCGCCAATTCGAATACGGGGAAATCTGCATGGCCACGATGCGCGATCACAAGTCGAACAGACCTGAACAACGCGCCGCCTCGAACACGCCCTCCGGCTTATTGGCCGAAGTGCGGCGAAGGTGACGTAAGTACTTAGCTCCGCACGCCGACATGGACATGCACTTCGATGCGTTCTGGAGCGGAGCTCATCTACCGCGCGGAACGGACAATAGGTTTTACGGCGGCAGATATCATTTCCGCTCGGCTGCGTTTCACACTTGTGCCACAGGCCTACAGGCTGCCTATCAATCCGCGGAGGGTCCGCTGGTTTGTGCGGATGACGCAGAAGCCATTTCAGTAAGTGGAGCGCGCACTCGCTTGGCCCCGTGAAAGACCACCCCCCCCCCGACCGGAGCCAATATCCGGCCGAACCACGATGATCGGCCCACAGTGTGGCCGCCGATTATCCGAGCCCTCGCTCCGCTGTTATTTCGTAACCATCCGGCTCGTGGCGGGAGGAGGTGCCGCTGCGGGTGAGACGACAAATGTCAGCCATGTGTTCCAGCCAGAGGGCCGATCCGAGGCGGCAAATTCCGCGTAGCCCTTGAGATTGATGTAACCTTGAAGGGTCTGGCTAAGGGGGAAGACGTAGCCAAATTGCGGCCCGATGCCGAACACCCGCGATTGGAAGCAACCGACGCGGTCGCCCGAGCCGCTGTCGCAGCCGATTTCTTGGTACGCGTAGCCTACCAGACCAACCTGAACCTGCTTGGTCAGGAATTGCGACGCGCCCCAATCGAAGTGCAGGTCGACGCCACTCTGATACTGTGTTGAGGGATTGATGAAATTATAGGTAAACCCCAGAACACCTGAGAACTCGTGGCCGGTCTCCGGATTGAAATAAGTGTAGCCACCGCCTGCGTCGATAGCACCGTGCCCGATACCTAAATTCGACAAGCGGTCGGATTGGTAGGCTCCAACAGGTATGTCGCCGGTGATGTAGGCCATGTAGTTGTTAACGCCAGCATTCCAACGCAACGCGAATTGCGGGACCAGATCGCCAAAACCCCACGTCGTATCGCTGAAGCTGTCATTTCGCATGAACGGGATGCTACCGCCGCCCGGTCCTGTTAGACTTCCCGCCAATTGGCCTGCCAGACTGGTGCTGACGACACCGTAGGCACTCACAAGGGAAACCGATGCCTGGCCTCCAAGCACCGGCGTTGCGAACACATAGGTCGGAATGACAAATCCAAGATCTCCGGTAGCATTTACGCTCGCGTTCAGACGAGCCGACAAATTGGCCGGAACCTGTCCAATTTGAATTTCTCGAGCCAAGGCAACGTCGCCACCTGCCGACACCGAGGTATGATAATAGACGTTAGCCAACGACCAACCCGGTTGCTGGGGAGCGGCTGCGAGACTTCCAAAGAAACCGGGGACCCAGAAACTGACGCCGCTTTCATCGGCCAACGCACACTGGGAAAAAAACGTGATCACGGACGCCAAGACGATTACAGCAACGCCAAGCCTGCGTCGATTTGCTGAGATCGACCGCCCGCTTTTCGCTGCGGCTCGCGCAATTCTCGCTGTCATGTTGTGCCCCGTAAGTGTGTCACCTCCCGAATATAACTCAACGACATGATAACCTTGGAGCAGGCGGGGCTCACCATCTAAATTCCGCAAGGGTTCAATTGCCACAAGAAAGATGAATGCTGCGACCAAACAGCAACAGACGCTACAGCAGGGACATGGGGGTCTGGTCTCATCGAGCTACCATGTCACGATGGCATGTTAGTGATCGAGCATAACTAAGAGCAAAGGTGCCAGACCATGCAACTCAAGCGCGCGATCGCCGCCATCGTTCTCGTGTCTGCCTTTGCCGCACCTGTGGCCGCAGGCACGTTCGAGGATGCAGTTGATGCGAATCCAGAGGCGACTACACAAAGGCCCTGCGTCTTATTCGTCCGCTGACCAATGACGGTGACGCCACAGCCCAGTTCAATCTTGCGTTAATGTATATAACTGGTCAGGTCGTGCAGCAGGACAGTGCTGCTGCCGCATTATGGTTTCGGAAAGCTGCGGAGCAAGGCTACGATCTCGGGACCCTGTATCTCCACGGCCGAGGCCTGACGCAGGACGATACCGAGGCAGTACTGTGGTTTCGGAAGGCTGCAGACCAAGGCGACGCCGTCGCCGAGTTTCTACTCGGGAACCAATACGCAAACGGCAAAGGCGTACCGCAGGACTATGTTCGTGCCCACATGTGGTTCAGTCTAGCGGCGGCACAGGGTGAGCAAAGAGCGGTGAAGACTTTAGAAATGGCCGAACCGAGGATGACGCCTGCTCAGATAGCCGAAGCGCAGAAGCTCGCACGCGACTGGAAACCAGCTACGCAGTCAACTCGTCATTAAAGGAGCGTGCTCTGCGGCCTGCCCCCCAACTTGCAACCGTACAACGCCGCGCGGTCAGCTCCTCCTGGAAACACTATAGCACCGTCGGCCACGTCCGCAGCTGACAAAGGTTTTACTGGTGATGGTGCGGTTGTCTCTTATCTAAACAACAATGGAGACAACCATGAAACTTACGGCAATGGCACTAGCCTCTGCGTTCGCGCTCTCCAGCACCTGTGCATTTGCCCACACGGTTCGTCACAAGTCGAACGTCAGGACCCATCCCATGCATAGCGATGCTACGCCGTCAGTCGTCTTGCATCCGAGATATGGCAATCCGAACGGCAATTTCAGTGGGTACGGGAGCCGCGATGTGTGGGGCCACTGGGGTGCCTACTATGGACCCATGATTCCCACAGGCGCCGGCGGTAGGTGAAAGCAGGTCCCAACCGTCTTCAGGCTGATGAGTCGGGGCCCGGATGGCGCAGCGACACGGCAGCATCATTCGTTTGCGAGAGATTGCGAACTGTTCTTCCGCGCCATCATTCCAATGCGCCGACACCGGTAAACAGGAGTCCGGCCAGAACGGATACGGCTTTCGTTCGCCAGGGTACCACCCGTGGGGCGCGAGCCGAGGAAGGACGGTACGCAAGACAGAGCCCAAATAGCATCCGCCTGGCGATCGAATCGTTTTGAAGCTCTGCCGAGTGCGGCACCGAGTTCGATGCCAACCGTCCTGGAAATCCGCATTACGCTTCGAGGCGGATCGGCAGTTCACTTTTGGGCCGGTGCCTGGGCGTTGGCGTTGTTGGGATCGGGTTTGTTGGCTTCGTGATGGCCGATCACGCAGCCCGCTGCAGCACCGAGCTTTCCGTGACCAGCCATGTGGCCGGCGATGCCGCCGACGACAGCTCCTTTGATGCATCCCTTGGCATCGGCGCCGGAGACCGACGCAACTGAGATGGCGGCTAGGCAAGCCGTCGAAAAAATCCACTTCATGGGGTGTCCTCCGATGCGCTATTCCAAAGGACAATGCGGCCCGGCGCAGACGGTTCCGGATGCCGGCTCCAAGCAGCGCTTTTAGATCGCGATATGGTCGAAGTCGGCGGCAACCCGGCTGTTCGGGAAGATCTATCGTCGAGCCCCTTTTTGAAGGGACCCCGTGAGGTGCGAGGGCCTTGCCCGATACATTAGATTCTTAGGGATGTTTGGCAATTTTTGACGCCCAAAGTTGCCTCCGCCGTGCCAGACTATATCCAGTACGCGAACTGCCAAGCGACCATTTGGTGAGCACCGGGCATAAGCCGCCCCGAGAATTCATGGGACCGCCATGCATATTGAAACTGACTTAAAACTGGATTTCCGTGACGTACTGATCAGGCCGAAGAGATCAGTTCTGACCTCAAGGTCCGAAGCACAAATCACAAGAACATTCCGTTTCCGACACGCAACGACGGGCTGGACGGGGCTTCCACTGATCGCATCCAATATGGACACGATTGGCACCTTCCAAATGGCGGCAAGCTTGTCCCAGTCTCAAGCGCTCGTCGCTCTTCACAAATATTATTCGGCGTCAGATCTGATTGAGTTTTTTGGATCAGAAGCCTCCCGATATGCCTTTTTTACGATCGGCACATCTTCGGATGACTGGCAGAAGTTGGTGCAGGTCAAACGCCAAGTTGCGGTACCAATGATAAACATCGACGTAGCCAACGGATATACTCAACAGTTCCTCGACGCCGTGGTCAAATTGCGCGACGAGAATCCCCAGGCCATCATCATGGCAGGTACTGTCGTCACCGCCGAAATGACTGAGGCGTTGATCATCGCCGGAGCGGACATCATCAGGGTCGGCATCGGCTCGGGATCCGTGTGTACCACACGTGACCTCACCGGCGTCGGTTTCCCGCAGCTTTCAGCCGTGATCGAATGTGCGGACGCCGCCCACGGGCTGAAAGGCCATGTGTGCTCGGACGGCGGCTGCGTTGTTCCTGGCGACATCGTGAAAGCAATTGGCGGCGGCGCCGACTTCGTGATGCTTGGCAGTATGCTCGCGGGGCACGCCGAATGCGCAGGCGAGATCGTCCACGAAAGCGTCGACGGCAGACAGGTTCAAAAAATGGTTTTCTATGGGATGTCATCGGAAACAGCGATGAACAAGCATCATGGCGGCGTCGCCGAGTATCGGGCGGCCGAAGGGAAGACCGTGACCGTCCCCTATAAAGGAGAGGTCAAGGATACGATCAACGCGATCTCCGGCGGTCTAAGGTCTGCCATGACCTACATAGGGGCGGAACATTTGAAGGAAGTTACGAAAAGGACCACGTTCATAATGGTCAATGCTCAACGCAATACAGTCTACGGCTGATAGTCACATGGACCTTCGATTTCTAACAAAAAACGAGCATAAACTCGCGGGGCCGTTGGGCCTTTTCCCTTGGCATCGCCAGCTCGGTTCTCACGTTCCTTACAAGAGCCTGGTTGAGCTTCGCGCCATCTACATGCCGGATGTCGCTCGGTCGGTATCAGGACATCCACCGAACTGATCCCGGAGGTAGGGTCAACCCTCGGCTTTGACATCACCTAATCCGCTTTCGACACTTCATCGACGGTTCGCTTGCGCTCGCCTCTCAGAGACTTGTCAGCATGCCATCGAAAAATCTCTTCACGGCTCCGTGAGAGCCACGCAAGCGAGGGTAAATACCGACTTGCCGGCGCTCATGGCGCGGTTAACCTGAACAGCCACCTGTGCAGGAGGTTTATCATGGCCGCGAACACTGCTGACGGCGTGCTGCTTTTAGCAAAGAAGCTCGGGGGCGTCGTGCTGATCCTTTTCGGCATCATCGGCATCGCCGTCGGTCTCGAATATCGTACCACGGGATTCTCAGCCGGAATAACGGGAGCGGGGATTGTGGCGCTCATCTGGGGCATGGCGCTGCTGGCGCTGAAGATCATCCGCCGCAACACAAGCTAGTCGACCATCTTTCGGCAGCCGGTATGGCGCCACAGCGATCTTGCACATGATCTCCGAGAACCCGCACCGCGCCCAAACTGACGGTCAAGGAGCGCAGCGATCCGATGGCGCGGTGGGTTGATCTCGTCGAAAGAGAGGCAAATGATGGATCGACGCCAGGTAGACGCGTTCGCGTTCATGATCGCAGTGACGTGTTTTACAGCGCCCATGGCCGCTGCAATGCTCGGATATATCGCTCATTACAATTTTGGGCTGTCGCGGCTGGAAATTCGCATCCCAGCGGTAGTCGGCGCAGTCATCATCGCAATTGTCATCGCTACGCTGGTGGCAATTGACTTTTTCTGTAGAAGGCTGCGCAAGCCATGACCCATCCCAAGCATACAGGGCTGGAAAACCGCCCTAACGGGTGTACGCTCGACTCGCTACGAGGGGAGTTGCCATATGACAGCCTTCTTTTGGTATACAGGCGTTGCTGCATGGGCTCTGATCGTGCTCGCCGGCCTATCGTTGCTCGCTGCCGACGCTCATGATCGATCTGTCCAGAGACGGACGCGCAACGGCTAAGCCCACGCGAGGGCGGCCCGTCTTGTTGTTCCGGCTCGCTACCGATCGCGACGACTTAGTGAGCCGATGAGATCTGACACGAACTAAATACCGCTCCGGGTGTAAGCCCTGAGCGCCCTTCACTCTGCGAAACGCTGGATCACCAGCAGTGGTCGACACAAATCCAACGCGGGTCCCATGGCGCGCGATCGATAAGCCGCTTTCGGGTGATGACCACCCTCACTCAGCGAGGATGGGTGCGCCGTTTTTGGGCTGGTACGGCGTTGATCGGCGCACAATCGCGTTCTTGTTCTTATTGGGCTTTAGTGATCGAATTTACTATTCTGAGAGAATGCAGGGGGCGATTGCCATGTTCGCAAAGCTTATCCGCACCGTCGTAGCTGTTACAACTACCTGTCTGATCACATGGGGCGGAAACGCGCGTGCGGAAATACTTGTCACGACTGCCGCCATATCGCGCGGCGAGTTAACGATCGTAGGAAGAGTTAGGCGACCGCGCGAGCCGAGCGTGCATATTAAAATCAGCTCAAACAAAACAGTGCAAGTCGAGAGCAGTTCGACTGGAGGGTTTCGTTGGATTGGACCTGAATTCCCCTCCACTTGCATAGTCGAAATTAGCTCGGGGGAGGACAAGAGAGAAGTCGTGATACAAAATTGCGGGCTTCCCGGACCAGCGGGACCGCCCGGACCGGCAGGTTCTCCCGGGCCCGCAGGACCCGCGGGCACGATGGGCCCGGCCGGACCCAAGGGAGAGCCTGGCGAAGCCGCTAAGCAATAAATCAAATCAGGACACAAACGCCGAGGCCGCCAGATTAGGGCGGCCTCGTTGCACCACTCGCCGCCGCAAAACAGTGCTGAAAATCACCTACAGCGCACGCGGCCCCAGCGATCTCGCCAACACGTGCGGCAATGCCGGCGCCCCCAGCGGTCTCGCCAACACCGACGCCACGAAACATCCGTCACATCGCTAACATTGGCAGTGATACCCGCCGCCTGCGGGAAGATCCGTTGTCGCCGGAGGTAGAGAAGCTGCCAGAATGCGTGGCCGCTGCGGAGCGTGTTCAATCCCGATCGCAAGGACCACCAGTCGGCCGGCGCAAGCTGAAGCGGGATCGATCTCAGCAGTTGCTGGTCGCGCAAACCTTAGCCTTCTGCAGATTATGGCTCAGCACTACAGCGGCGCCGACCAGCACGGCAAAGGAGATAGCGGCGATAAGCAGTATCCTCTTCATGCTGGTGACAATATCACAATAATGCTGCGGTGCATGGGTCGGCGCCGCCGAGGAGACTGTGGTATAAGCAAGCAGACGTGGCTGCGACCCGCTGCTTCCTATCGTATTCCGTTTCAGACATTCCCGCTTCTGTGGCGAAGGTCCGGTCCAATGGCGGCGCCGGAACTACTTCGAAGCAAAGCAGACCGTGCTTGCAGACCTGTTGAGTTCGAAACCTGATTCTGGGTCAAACGCTCATGTCGACAGCCATTTCCATCCTGGGCGGTGTGGGCCTGTTTCTGCTTGGCATGACGGTCATGACCGACGGGCTCAAGGCGATGGCCGGCTCCGCGTTGCGGACAGTGCTGGGCAAGGCTGCGGCTACCCCACTCCGCGGTGCCTTCTGGGGCGCCATCGCCACGCTGATCGTCCAATCTTCGAGTGCGACGACGATGACAACCATCGGCCTCGTAAGTGCGGGCCTGCTTACCTTTCCTCAGGGACTGGGCCTGGTGTTTGGCGCGAATATCGGAACGACAGGCACCGGCTGGTTAGTCGCCCTGATTGGCGTTCGCGTTTCACTGACCGCGGCCGCGCTGCCGATGATCTTTGTCGGCGCGTTGGTTAAGCTGCTAGGCAGCGGGCGAGTTGCTGGCGCCGGTGCGGCGCTGGCCGGCTTTGCTCTGGTGCTGTTTGGGCTAACGACGTTGCAACAAGGCATGGGCGGGCTGGCCGAACGGTTGAACCCGGCAGACCTTCCAACCGTCCTCGCTGCCCCGGGCGCCGCCTGGTGGTCCGGTATGCTTGGTGTTCTGGCGTTGGTGCTGGTCGGGCTGGTGATGACTGCGGTGATGCAATCCTCCACGGCCTCGATTGCCCTGACACTGTCTGCTCACTATGCGGGAGCGGTAGGACTCGATCAGGCATGCGCGCTCATTATCGGTCAGAACATCGGAACAGCGACAAGTTCAGCAATGGCCGCGATCGGTGCGAGTGCCACCGCCAAGAGATTAGCGGTCGCATATATCCTGTTCAAATTGATCGCTGCGATGATCGCCTTGGTATTATTCCCAATCGTTACGCCTCTTCTCGTCCGGGCGTCAAACACGATCGACGGAGTGACGTTGCTGGCCGGGTATCACACCGCATACAATGTTATCGGGGTCGCGGTCCTGCTGCCGATCATCAACAGTTTCACGCGTTTTGTTGAGCGCCTGCTTCCAGATCGAAACTTGGCGCTGACACGTTGCCTCGATCCGTCGGCACTCACTATTCCGATCGCAACCGAGGAGGCGGTGCGGCGAACGGCTGCGCGCGCGCTGGGTGTCGTGTGCCAATCGCTCGGCGGTGTTCTCGCGGGAACTCTGCCGCCCGACAAGGCAGCGCCTTCGATGCAAGAGGCAGCCGGAGCGCTGAGTCAGGCACAGGAATTCATGTCCGAGGTGAGCGGGCCACCGGAATCGCCGGCTGAGCAGCGCAGGCTCACCGCCACCATGCATGCGTTGGATCATGCGGCGCGCCTGGCCGAGGTAGCGACCGAAACTGATGCCTGGACCGTACACGATGGCGCGGAAGCCGTCCGAGCCACTCAACTCTGCGCGGACGCATTAAAGTGCGCTGCCGAGATCGCGGCGCATGTTGCTGCTGCGCCTGGCTCCCGCCTCAGTGACGACGTGCAGCGAAAGGCGTCATCGTCCGAGCGGTTGGATGCGCCGATCGTTGGATCTACCCCCCCGATTCAAGAAGCCCTCCTTCGCCTGGAACAGTGTGCCAAAGACCTGAACTCTCTCCAGAAGGATCACCGTGTTGCCACGCTGGGCGCGATCGCCAGTGGTTCAATGACAGCAAGCGAGGCAATGGCTTCCGTCGACGCGGTGCGGCGCATGGACGCGATCGCTCATCACACCTGGCGTTCGGCGGCTCAGTTGGTGGAAGACCATCCAGAGTGGCTTCCGGCAATCGCACCGGTGCGGTGAGGCCCGACTAGTATTTCAATTCCACAAACCGCCTGCCCTTCAGCGTTGCCTGATCGTCGTAAGCGCCTTTGGTTGATCGCTTGGGGAGCTTCACTTTTTTTCGTTTCAGCTTCGGATATGGAATCGCGCTGAGGAGGTGATTGATGCAATTGAGGCGCGCTCGACGCTTGTCATCGGATGGTACGATGTACCAGGGCGCGAACTTCGTATCGGTCGCCGCGAACATAATGTCCCGGGCCCGCGAATACTCGAACCATTTGCTGCGCGAGTACAGATCGGTCGGGCTCAGTTTCCAATGGCGCAGCGGATCGGTGATGCGAGCTTCGAAACGCTGTTTCTGCTGCTCGTCGCTGACCTCCAGCCAGAACTTGATGAGCAGGATGCCATCGTCGACGACATACATCTCGAACTCGGGACAGACTTTGAGAAAATGCTGATGTTGCGCCTTCGTACAGAAGCCCATGACGTATTCGACACCGGCCCGGTTGTACCAGCTACGATCGAAAATGACGATTTCACCCGCCGCAGGGAAGTGTCGGAGGTAGCGTTGCATATATAGCTGAGACTTGTCGCGATCGGACGGCGCTGGCAGCGCCACCACCCGAAATACGCGCGGGCTGACGCGCTCGGTGATCACCTTGATGATGCCGCCCTTGCCGGCGGCATCGCGGCCCTCGAAGACGACGACAACGCGCAGACCGGTTTTTTTGACCCAATCCTGCAGCGCACACAGCTCGACCTGCAAGGCGCGGAGCGCTTTATTATACTCCTCCCGCCCCATCGACTTATCGCGTCCATCCATTGGCTTCCTCCGCTGCTCGGAATCGCTCGTTGCGACACGTGATTAGCCGGATTCAACGGCGCGATATTGCGGCTCTGGAGGCGGCAATACAAGCTGCAACGCCGGTTACGGACGACCGCTAACGGATTCACACCCGATCCAAACAACAGACGACGTCGCTCCACCTTGCTAGTCCGGAGTTACCGCGCCGCAACATTGTCGACAGGAAGTTTACGCGCGCAGTTGGACGCCGCTCCCCAATCAACCAGACGAAGCTTGGTTTGCACGGGGGCGCCATTTCGTGCCGCTTTACTCGCGTTTCTGCTAAGGTCGCTTTGGAGATCGGCTTCTCAGATTGCAAAAGTGCCTCCAGAAGTCATCTGGCGGCCGCACGCCGGAGTAAACGGGATCGCTCGAAACCGGATGCATGATCAGATCGCGGAGCACGGTAATGAACTCTCAGGTCACGACCGGATCGCAGAGCGACTTCACGCCTTGGCATGCCGTCGCAGCGGATGAAGTAATCCGCCGTCTCGATACTAACGTTCAGTCCGGTCTGTCTGCGGCCAATGTTCAGCAACGACTCGAGGAGTACGGCCATAACAGGCTCCCGGAGGGGCGCAAGCAAGGGCCGTTCAAGCGGTTCTTGCTGCAGTTCAATAACATCCTCGTCTATGTTTTGCTTGGCGCGGGCTTCGTCAAGCTGATGGTTGGCCTGTGGCTCGATGCGTCGATCATCTTGGCTGTTGTTGTTCTCAATGCATTGCTCGGCTTTTTCCAGGAAGGAAAAGCCGAGAAGGCCTTGGACTCGATCCGAAACATGTTGTCTGCCGAAGCCCGAACCGTGCGCGGCGGCGAGACCCGTTTGGTTCCGTCCGAGGATCTGGTCCCCGGTGACATCGTGCTTCTCGAATCCGGCGACAAGATCCCGGCGGATTTGCGCCTGATCGACGTAAAGAACCTGCGGACCGAAGAGGCTGCCCTCACCGGCGAGTCGGTCCCCATCGACAAGACCACGGAGCCGGTCGCTGAACGTGCAACCGTCGGGGATCGAGAAGGAATGGCTTTCTCAGGAACGCTGGTCGCCTCCGGACGCGGCACCGGTATTGTCGTCGCAACAGGCGACAATACCGAACTAGGCCGTATCAACCAGATGATGGCGGCCGTCAGCGCGCTCGAAACGCCGCTGCTGCGTCAGATCAAGAAATTTGGATACGCGATCACCGCGGTGATCGGCGTGGTGAGCGTCATCGTGTTTGCCTTCGGCAGATGGGTGCGGGAGATGCCCTTTGTGGAAATCTTCCAGGCCGTGGTCAGTATCGCCGTGTCGGTTATTCCAGAAGGCTTGCCGGCTCTCATTACCGTTACGTTGGCGATCGGCGTTCAGCGGATGGCCCAACGCAATGCCATCATCCGGCGCCTCCCCGCCGTCGAGACACTTGGATCGGTGTCCCGCATTTGCTCCGACAAGACCGGTACGCTCACACTCATGGAGATGATGGTCGTCTCGGCGGTCACGGGTGAAGCGGCCTACGGCATCACTGGCCAAGGCTACGCCGCAACAGGCCAAATTCTCAAAGATGGAAAGTCCGCCGACAAGGATCCGGTCTTGACGCTGATGGGCCGGGTGTCGGTGCTCTGCAACGATGCCGAACTGCTCGAACAAGACGGCGTCTGGAAAGTCGAGGGCGATCCGACCGAGGGCGCGCTATATCCGTTTGCCGCGAAGATCGGACTTGACCGGCAGGCAGAGCAATCGGCATGTCGCCGGGTCGATATCATCCCGTTCGAATCCGAACACAAGTTCATGGCCACCTTGAACGAGGATGCGGCCGGTAGGCAGATGCTTCTGGTCAAGGGCGCTCCGGAAATCATCCTGGAGAATTGCGACCGGCAGCAGGCCGACGAACCGGCGCCGATCCAGCGCGAATATTGGTTGCAGATGTCGGATAAGCTCGCCGCGCAAGGGGAACGCGTGCTGGCCATGGCATGGCAGGAGCACCCGGACGTCAAGGCCGGTAGCCTTGGTCCGGCAGATCTCCCGACGAATTTGGTCCTGCTCGGGTTGATTGGATTGCTTGATCCGCCACGCACGGAAGCCATCGAAGCGGTCAAGGAGTGCCATGGAGGCGGTATCCGCGTCACGATGATCACCGGCGATCACAAGATTACCGCCGCAGCGATCGCCAAGATGCTGGGTATTGGCGATGGGAAGACCGCCATCACCGGAGCCGAAATCGAGGATATGGATACCGCGACGCTACAGGAGCGGGTCCGGGACATCGACGTGTTTGCGCGGGCGAGCCCCGAGCACAAGCTCCGTCTGGTCAAGGCGATTCAGGCAAACAAGCAGGTCGTGGCGATGACCGGCGACGGGGTGAACGATGCGCCCGCGCTCAAGAAAGCCGACATCGGCGTTGCGATGGGAATCAAGGGCACCGAGGTCACCAAAGAGGCCGCCGAAATGGTGCTCGCCGACGACAACTTTGCCTCGATCACGGCAGCGGTCAAGGAAGGGCGCACGGTCTTCAATAACATCGAAAAGGCGATCTTGTTCATGTTGCCGACGAACGTGGCCCAGGGACTCGTGATCATGGTTGCCATTTTCGTTGGATTCACGGCGCCGATCACGGCGCCTCAGATACTCTGGGTGAATATGGTGACGTCTGTGGCACTTGGACTCGTCGTCTCCTTCGAACCACACGAACTTGACGTCATGCAACGATCGCCGCGCGCGGTCGACCTTCCGATACTCGACGCTTTCGGAATTTGGCGTGTCATCTTTGTCGGCCTGGCGCTGCTCACACTTACCTTGTGGGCGTTCTTCTGGATGAAGCAAAATGGCGCATCGGATGCGCTTGCGCGAGCCGTTGCCGTCAACGCACTTGTCATTGGTCAGATATTCTACCTGCTCAATAGCCGTTACAAGATCGGATCGTCGCTCTCCCTGAAGGCGCATCTGGACAATAAGTACTTGCCTCTGGGCATCGGCGCGGTCGTTATCTTGCAGCTTTTGTTTACCTACGCGCCGCCACTACAAGTCCTCTTTGAAACTGCAGCCATTCCACTCCGCATTTGGCCTTGGCTCTTGTTCGGCGGCTTCGTGTTCTTTTTCGTGGTAGAAGCGGAGAAACTGATCATCCGGCTAACGCGTTCGCCGGAAGGCGTAGCTGCGGCAGTCCGAGCCCCCTAACGTTGAATGGTGTTGGGTGGAGGAACCTTAACCGGTAGTGAGCCTCAATAATCTCAAAGAAAGGAACTGGAGATGAACGCAAGGAAGATGCTCAGTGTTCTGACCATTGGCGGAATTATTGTTCTGGCGGGACCGCCCCCAGCTGCCAAAGCCGTGTCGCCAATCGATCCGAACCCCTTTTGGGCCTCTTTCGGGAAAATGACGACCGAAGTATCTTCGCGCAGTCACGTTAAGCATCGCCAATGGCGTCATCGCGGCGGCCGGCATCCATTCTACGGCAGTGGCCACTAGCGGGGGGCGCCGGGATTTCCTGGACGGAGTCATACCTTCCTGGCGCCGGATAGCGCGGCTTCGATCCCACAAACAACAAACTCGTTAGCGAACATATCCCCTCGCCCGTGTCATACGAACAGGAGAACGCTTCCCCGCCGTCCGATTCATGGAGCGTCCCTCAGACGCCTCGACCGGATGTCGGTCTCAGGTCGTGGAAGCACCATGCTGCCAATCGCCTTCCGCAACGGGCGGCGGACCTCAATCGACCGAAGGCTGCGCATGGCTCACTGTCCGGTCTGAATTAGCAACGCCGCCGTGGCATGGCCGACGTGCTTCATGAAGCCGGGCATTCGAAAATACGGTGGCCCTTCTCGTCCACGACGAATACGAGATTTGACCGGCAGAACTCGCCCGCCTTGCTCAATTCAGTAGCGAGGAATTTAGCCTGATCTATAACTTGCTCTGGACTCGAAAGGCGGTTTCCCACTTCATCGGAAAAGACTTTCGGGCCGTCGCAGATATGGAAAAAGTATCGCATGGCAGCGTTAGCGGAGCCGGAACGAGACGCGTTCTAGCGTCTGAGAGGCTCTCACTTCCTGAAAGTGACTGCGGACGGCGTACCGGGCGAGACGTCTCCAGCGTCGCGCCGACTGCCATGGCTCAAACGATTCCAGCAATTCCATGGCCTGCGAGTACTTCCCATATGTCCAGGCGAATGCGCGTATCGAGATGAGCTTATCGCGGGTTATGCTAAGGAGGCGTTCGACGAGCACAAGCTTTAGAACTTCGCCTACGACAATCACAATCATCCCCACCGCCATGTGGCCCGTACCAATCAGATAAACGGCAACCGGCTTGACGGGTTCGAGAACGATCAGAGGCACAGCGAACAAGGCTAGGGTGGGATAAGGGTGCAACGAAACTATCCGGACGCGAAGACTTCCGAATATCCAGTGTGCGGCAATCCGGTTGACGAAAGGTCGAACAACCGTCACGAAGACTGCATCCACAAGGAAGTAGATAGCCGCCAGTACGAATGTTGCGGATTTAAAAATTCGGTTCATATGAATCTCCGAACAACCACGCCTGAATAAGTTGCGGGTTCGAACGTTCGCTGGAGATAGGTTCCGACGTATTACGCCAGGCTGGCTAGTGGATTAATCTCTTGTAACAAAACGCAAACCCGGCGAGACAAAACGCCGCGTTGAATTCGCCGGTGCGCTGGGTCGTATGACGCCCCTGCTAGGGTGGCGGCGGGCACTTCGTGGGGAGGCTGTCGTCGCTACCACGACCAATCCGCGTCGATGGAGCGTGGCGGCGCCGATCCAACCACTCGAACAACTTTGCGCGTCGTTCAGGATTCCTTCCGGCTTGACCAGAAGGTCATGCCAATGCCAACCACGAAGGCAGCAGCAAGAATGACAAAGAGCATGGATTGCTTGACCCACGAGACCGCCGGGACGGCGAGAGCCAAGACGAACCCGAGAAAGCACAGTTCGAGCGAAGCTAGATTGAGCCCGGCCAGAAAACAGCCGAGCGCCAGCAACATCAGAAGGACCAGGCTGGTGGCTGGCGCTGGCAGCAATTGCTGAACACCGGTCAGCAACATAATGTTCATGGCAACGAGGACGGCAACCCAGTGAACAGTCTGGGTCCAAATCAGCCGGACTCGCGCTTGCTTGTCTTTGGGCTTGTCCCATTCGGTGAAAATACACACTCCACCGGATATCAGGGCTAGCAACTCCCAGTAACCAGCAAGAGGCTTTTGCGCCATATTCGAGTAGGCCACGCCGGCGAGCGCCAGTGCCAAGACCAGCAGATAGGGTACACGCCGGCGCCAAGCATTGGCGTTGCCGGAATCGCCCGGGGCAGTCTCTTCCCGCAAATTGTCTTCACTCATGATCACCCCCATTTGGATTTGCGGGCTTCAGATCTTCATTTCGTAATCCTGCCGCCCCCGCCTTCCGCTTGATCCTGCACCAAGCCATCTTGTCGACTGTTCATGCCCGACAATGGACCGAATCTGCGGCGGATCCGCTCGGCATGGAGCTTCCTGAAGCAAACAACAGTCCAGTCACCATGGTCGCGAGACTTGGCACAATTGCGTCAAATTGCAACTCGGCGCGGCTTCGTCCGTCACGGCGGCGTCGATGCTCCGACCCGCTCCAAACTAACATCCACCGTGGGCCACCTGACAAAGAGCAGCATTGACTGAAACAACATCGCCGTTGCATTCAATAACCGTGCGAACTTGATCGTCGAGCGCTTCGCGAGGAGTGGAGAGCGACGGCAACGCATGTTGTCGATTTGGCTGTTCGTCCTGTGAGGAATTTGGCGCGCAATCGTAAGAATTTGAACGTTTTGAGGAGCAACTGATGAAGCGTAGCCTGGCGTTGCTATTTTCCCTGGCGCTGGCCACGACAATTCCCTTGGCCGATGCGCTCGCGCAAAGTTCGCCGGGACGCGGCGCGGTAGGCGGCGCGATCATCGGAGGCGCCGTCGGTGGTCGCCGGGGGGCCGTAATCGGCGCAACCGCCGGGGCCATCGCAGGAAGCCACGGACGGCATTGGCATAGCCCCTATTATTGGCGCCATGGTCGTTGCTGGGTTCGTTCGCGACATGGCGCATCGCATCCGGTAGCGAACCGCTATTGCCGCTGACATCGATTTACCGACCGCGTTCCATCTTTCAGGCGACCTGGACCCCAGTCGGAAAGCTGAACGGGTTAAACGCAGCACGCGGAATTGTGCGAGGCCAGTTGTCATTACGGCGCACATATCAATCCGTCAGGATAAGCGAGATCAACGCCTGAGTGAGTCCCTTGCTTACTCTTTTGGTAGGGGCGATTAAGCGGGCGAAGCAGTTGGAGTCGGTTGCAGCATTACTTAGTGTTGGGCTGCTCTTTCGTTGTCGCGGACCGCATACGCCGGCCTGACACGCGACTGTCTCAACGCGTCTATTGATTCTTTGGTTCACTTATAACGCAAGCCACGCAGCGCCCACTCCGCCCGAAGACGGTACGGACATATCGTCCGGCGTGCGTTCAAACGCCTCAGGGCAGCCACTCTTCATCACATGCACAATGACGGATGCGTGGCGAGCAAAATGGCAGAGGGGATTCGAACGTGAGCATGACGTGAAAGGAACAGATAATGGAACGGAACATAATGAACCGTCGTACGGTTCTTAAGGGAAGCGCCGCTACCGTTGGCTTGTTGGGAAGCGGCGCATCCGCCTCAATGGTGGCGGGCGTGGAGCAGGCATCTGCTGATACGCCGCCGTCATCACTTCCGGATCAAATTGAAGCTGCGTTTCAACGCTTTCGCGAAGCCATTCCAGCCAACTTCGATCACGAGTACGTCGAGAAGGCCGTCAAACCGTTCTTCCTGACGAGCTTTTACGAAGGTGAGCGTCCGATGCTGCCGATGATCGACGTCACCTTCAGTAAGCAAAACGCGCTGCCTTACGACCTTTGGGGCCTCATTACCCGCGACTGGCGACCAACCCCCGAAGACGGCGTGACGGTCTTTTTGGAAGGTCTTGAGAAACGTGGTCCCAATAATCTCCGCAAGAGGATCTACTTCGCGGGGGTGACGCCGGACCTTTACAAGCCGGCGTATAGCGCGAAGGTCGTTGCTTTCTTCGACAAACTCATGGACCAGAAATTCGCCAACAAGCCGTTCATGCGGCATTACCTCGATTATTATTTTGACCTCTATTGGGACCTTCACCTTGGGGTGGCCCCGGAGGCTATTCCCTTCGAAGTGCGGCAGATTGGCGAAGCATTCAATACGGTTCTTGCCTACAGGAATCCTCTGCTGCCGATCACGTATGATAACTACATGATCGTCCGGGAGCGCCTCGACTTTCTGAAGTCGTGGATCGATGATCGACTCGTCGACATTGAAAGTGGCAAAACCAAGAATCCCGAAAAGACGATAGCCTGGTATTGGTTGAAGAACGCCGGCGACGGCCGTTACTTTGCGAAGAAGGACGTCGTGTTCGAGTGTTTCCACAATTTCGTGGCACTCAGCCAGTGGGGCAACTCGATCTTCGGGATCATGTCGCGGTTGTCCGAAGACGGCGGCGATCAAGCTGTGCGAGCATCCTTTCAGAAGACGATGAGCG
The DNA here is from genome assembly GCF_900105125.1 of Bradyrhizobium canariense. Taxonomy (NCBI): domain Bacteria; kingdom Pseudomonadati; phylum Pseudomonadota; class Alphaproteobacteria; order Hyphomicrobiales; family Nitrobacteraceae; genus Bradyrhizobium; species Bradyrhizobium canariense. The sequence continues at coordinate 3,140,603 of NZ_LT629750.1, forward strand.
GAAACTTCGATAACGCCAGCGGTGCCCCTTTCTCGCCGCTGGAATTGTTCGTCATGGAGCTATTCCGTGTCATATCGCCGAACGGCGGCAGCATCTCGGCTATCCAGGATGCGCGAACGAGCGCTTATGGCGCGTCTCCGCAGCGAAAGTTTGGCTTTCCCATGGAGCGCCACAGCTACATCAGCACACCCCACACGAGTACCAGCCTTGACCCGGTCCACTGGAAGGACCCGAATGCTTTCGATCCATCAAGGTATCTTGGCGTTCCTACCAGCGCCCAGATTACTGAAGACAAGTGCCAGCAGATCGGCCTCGCGCGATGTCCATTTGAGATCACAAATTTCGAGGTCAAGGACGGACGCAAGGCAAACATCACGAATAGCGGTTTTGGCACGGTTTTCGGTGTTGTCGACGGCAAGAGCCTTCCGGTTTGTGATTACGCTGGCTTCGCACCATTCGGCTTCGGATACCGACGGTGTCCGGGTGAGCAGTTGACGATTCAGGTCTTCGAGGATTTCCTCCGCAAGGTCTGGCGCGACAAGATCGTCTTCCGCAAGCTCGACCTGGCCAACGCAGGCCAGGTTCCGATCGGCCCGACTGCTGTGATCGAAGACGATCTCGGATTCACCAGGTCGGCCTAGTCATCGGCGCGGCAATTCCGTTCACGCGTGCTGCATCAGCGCGGGCGCCGGCACAGCACGGTGGCAGGTCCAGTTCTTGCGCTTTTGGCGATGCCGGGGACGGACCTTCTCGGCTTTCGCTTCGGAAGCATGCAAATAAACGGCCGAATGACTTTAACGAGGTGCCCCGTGCAAAAGGCGAGTCGACATGGCGCGGATCGAGCAAGGTCGAAGGCTCGATCAACGCGGCTGGAGTTTCTCGATCCCGGTTTGAAGGTTTATCAGGCGATGATTGATCGATTTCAGCTCTTCAAGCGAAGCGTCGACTTCAAATGACGGTATCGCGGTGCCCAGGAAAATCACGCCGGACAACACCAGCAGGTCGAAATGCTTGCTGTCATAACGCAGGAGCGAGACAGCAGCTGCGATAAAGCAGGCGAGGCTTAGTACGCTCAGAAATATCGCCAAATGCCTTCTCCTCGCCCGGTCTCAACGAAACCGGGCCATTGGCCTTGACCGCGGGTGCGATACCGCGACACCATCCGCCACTTATCGCAGCGTCAGCCGGGCCACCCCGAGCGCCAGATTGACACCAACCTGGCCTTCGACCGACAGCGGCTGCAGGGAAATCGTGCGATGGGATCCGCCGACGAGTACGTTGGCGCCGAGGCCAACACCAAACGACGCGTTGCCGCTGGCGCCCACATAGGTTCCTCTCAGCGTCCCATATCCGACATGCGAGGTCGGTGCGAACACCCCCCAGAACAATCTTCCCCCGCCGGTGACCCCGACATCGAGGCCGATCCGGCTGATCGTGCCGCTGTAACTGTACTGCCGTCCCGTTGCATTCGACCGAAAGACACAGCGCAGATTCTGCCGCGAGCCAACGATCAATCCCACGCGCGGAGCAGCGTCACAGGTCAATCCTCCAACTCGAACAGGTTGGGCCTGCGCGAACGCCGGCCCTGCGAGAGCGACCATGGACGCACATAGCACCGCTAAACGGCAGATTTTCGACATCTATCTCTCCAACAGTCTTTGATTATTGCTTCGGTGCACAAGTGCTGCATTGATGTCGGCATCGTCCCCCTGCAAGCCTCGAAAGTTGCGGCCACGGCTTCCACGGCCCTGCTTTCAGATCACGATGATATCCGACGGCGTCAACCAGATTTCGTTCGTCGAGAACTTCGATTGCGAGAACCCACTGCGTTAATGACCGAAGCAGTGCACGGCAATAGCCGAAACGCTGCCTGGCGCGCTGAGTGGTCCAGGCCGAACGTTAGTCAGAAGGCGTTTGGTCAGCGGCCCTTTGTCGCCACCGGAGCGGCGACGCCCCGCTAAAAATGCCGGCCGGCAAGACCCGTGGACAAGACAGCGCGGTCGGGCGCAATTTGCCGACGAAGCTCGACCCGCTGTCGCGTAGTCACCCCCAGCAGATCGGAGACACGCCAGATGATATTGTCCTCGAGTTCAGTCACTCTGCCGTCGGCATACACAACTTCCCACATCATCCGAACCAGCCGGCGGCGGCCTTCATCGTTCAGAAGCTGATTGAGCTGGCGGGTGAAGTGGTAGAGATCGACAGCGGTCCGGTCGACCGCAGCCGATTCCTCAAGCAGCCTGGCGGTAGCCGGATCGTCCAGATCAAAATACGAGCTGAGAACGGCGTGAAGTTTCGCCCGTCTCGCCTGCGACATTTCGTTCTGAACGGTCGCTACACGCGTGAGCAATGCGGCGGTTACGAGCTGGAGCTTGCTGACCGCGGGGGCCTGCCGCTCGTGCTCCACGAGAGCCGAAATGAAAGTCTTGATGGATCCAAACATCGTCTGAGCAATCTTCGGTCGGCCGGCAAATGCCGGCCAGCGCCGGGAGCGCCTCGAACCTTCACGAGGCATCACCGTCTTCTCTCGCGGCAATCGAACGCCAGATGGCATTCGCGCGCGTTCAAGACAACCGGCTTACGAAACTTTAACATCGACTGTCAGCGCCAATCCCGCGCTGCAAGACCGCCTAGCGCCGGTTACCTGCCAGGCGCAGCAGCATCATGAACAGGTTGATGAAGTTGAGATATAGCGACAATGCGCCCGTCACGGCCTTACGGCCCGCGGAAACGGCGTCGTCGTTGCTATCGTACATCCCCTTGATCCGCTGGGTGTCGTAAGCGGTAAGGCCCGCAAAGACGCCGACGCCAACCACGGAGATGATCCAGTCGAGTCCACTCGACCTCAAGAAGAGGTTGACCAGGCTCGCGATCACGATGCCGATCAAACCCATCACCAGGAACGTACCGAAACCCGACATATCGCGCCGGGTCGTATAACCCCAGATACTGAGCGAGCCAAAGGCCGCGGCTGAGATAAAGAACACACGCGTGATCGATACGCCGGTATAGACATGGAAGATGGTCGAAAGCGACAATCCGACCAGGGCCGCATAGACGAAGAACAGCAGTCTTGCCGCTTCCACCGACAGCGTGTTGATGCGCGAGCTGATAAAGAACACCAGGGCCAGCGGCGCCAGCATGAATACCCACATGATCGGGCTCTGAAGCAGCGCAGGGCCGGTGAGCCGATAGGTCAGCATCGCAACGAGACCGGTCAGGCCAACGCCGATGGCCATGTAGTTATAGACGCGAAGCATATGGGCGCGCAGGCCCGCATCGACCGCGGACGTACGATCGGCGGGAGCGCCGGGGATGGCTGCATTGCGATCGTAATTCGACATGGATCGTCTCCTTTTTCATACGCCGGACACTCTTTTTGCCCCAGTACGGTCAGCTGCCAGACCGGAACGCAAGATGGGGCGCAGGAGTCCTCTGTGCTAACCGACCAGATACATTGCAGCAGTGGACGTGACGAAGCCTGGATCGGTATCGGCACCCTCGCGTCGCACGGGATCCAGGACGCCGCGCATCGCACTCCTCCGCGGCGGCGGCTGACGATCGGGCAGACTCGTTGATGGCGACCTTGCATCTGCCGAATGGCATTGGGTCACCGGTGGCGCTTCCAGCGACAGACGCGCCCGTATCTTGCGTTGTGTCGATCGATGCTGCCCGAGCACCCGGCAAGCACGCCTTTCGGAGATGCCAAACGCTGCCTTGGCATGAAGCACGTAGGCCGCACGAAGCTCCGGGCTCAGAGCCTCCGTCGTCGCCTCCGCCAAGATGAGCTTGTCCAATGTCAGATCCGACACCAGCCGGCGCAGCCGGGCAATCTCGGCCTCCAACTCGGTCAAATGCTCGGCCAGATCGCTCTCAACGCCTCCGTATCTATTTCGCCACCGATAGTATGTTACTTCGGTTACGCCAATTTCCCGCACACACTCAGAGATCCGCCTGCCGCTAGCTACCGATCCTTCAACATGCCTCAACTTCGCAACGATTTCTTCGGCTTTGTGTCTTCTCATGACCGATCCTTTCCTTAAGGAATCGCATTGTCATCGCTTCGCGGCGCTCACTTTTTCTGGTCGCGTCTCGCTTCCAATCCCTGCTCCAGCGAGGCTGGTACGCTCCGCCGATTTCACCGCGATGACGGCATCGGCGGGCGACCGCCCCAACGGATCGTAAGGCGGCACGCAGAATCTTCATCGGCTCAGAATCCCACGCCTATACGGCGCGTCTCAAAAATATGCCATCACTTGCGATTGGAAGTTTGGATGCTTCGTTTGCCACCGGCGCCGCGCAGAGAGGCATCGACAGCCGCGTCAGCGGAAGCCGAAACGCGAATACGAACGACTTAGTCTCGGAAAACCGTGAAGAGATCAGCAAAACGAACGACCTCCGCCTTCATCTCGTTTCTTCGCGTCGCAACAAGTGGTATACCAACCTTTGCCGCCGATCGAACTTCACTGGGGCTGCAACCAAATTCCTGCCGGAACGCACGGCTGAAGCTCGATGCGTCTTCAAAGCAGAAATCTGCCGCAATGGCAGCGATTGGACGCTGGTTCGCCGGATCGGACAACACCGCACAGACGCGCAGCAATCGCTGACGCTGGATGTAGTGCGCAACGCCTCCCGTTCGTTCGAACAGGCGGTAAAGCTGGGACCGGGAAATCCCGAGCATTCGGCACAGCACGGCAGGCTGCAGTTGCAGCGACTGCAGCTGCGCCTGAATGATCCGCCGGACGCGTTCCAACAGACCGCAGTCAATTTCCTCCCGTGCCAGAAACCCGTGCTCCGCAGAGGGCGCAATGCATGCAGCGACCATATTGCGCACTGCCGCGGTCAATCGCGGCGCGTCAGATTCTTTCATAAGCGGCAGCCAACGCTCCACGGCAAGGATATAGTCGCCAAGCAGCCCGCCCCACGGCTTTTCGAGCACCGCTCCGCGCGCCGCGTCCAATAGCGGAGCGAGGTCGTGAAACGCTTCTCGCGACAAGAGGATTTGAGTTCGGTCGACGCGGGTCCGTTTGCTTTCGAACTGCTCGCCAAGCGACCATAGGAAAGGTACACCTCCTGCCGCGTCGAATTCACCCTTTGGCGTTTGAACCTTCGTCACGCCTTGCCTGCAGTAAGTGAGCACCCAATGATCGATGGGCGCCTTTGCGAGATTGGCTTTCGCTCGCTTGACGTGAACAGAGGCTGCCGATACCCGGCTGATCGAGATATCCCCCAGGCTCCAAACGATATTTTTCGCAGAGAACCCCTCTTCGGCCTGCTCCATCGGGGAGATGTCAAATACAGGTGCAAACCATTCTTGCCACGCCCGAAGCTGGTCTCGCGGGCGCAAGTTCTGCGTTGCAAAAGTGGTTGGAGTCACGGGGGTATCCTTGGGAAGGCCATCAGGCCATCGATGGACGTGCCGCAAACCAGACTGAAACAAAATTACTCTCGCTGCTTCGAAGGCCTGATCACGATCTAGTGAGCAATTCGCGGCATTTTATCGATTTCATGATGTCGGCCGGCGGCCGCCCTGCCATCGACTCAGCGCCTTTCGAAGCATACGGGTCGGGCACCGCAGTCGGACGGGACCAATGCGAATGTCGAGACGTCCTTCGACCACCATCACCGTGCCTTCAGTCGTGCCGGCAGGATTGACCCGGAAGGTGATTAGCGCGTGGGCAAGATGCCGCTCGTCCAGAAGTTTGCTCCCGAGCTGCGCGCGACAACGCCCATCCGGGACCTCGCTCATAGACAGATCTGAGCCGTGCTAGTGGCGCAGTATTTGGTAATTTACCGCCGCTCGGCTTATCCGTGCCGCGGTGGCGGAAATTTTACCCTACCCTTATTGCGTGCGCACAAGATGATCGGCTGCCACGCATCCAATTGGCTTCTCCCTTGGCGACGAATATCCAGCTCTGCTCGATTTTCAAGAGCTAACGCTATCCCACCTCGAAGCTGTTGTATTTTCGTGCCTCGTCCGCCGAGTTGTTCGAACACATCCGTCGAAGCGATGATGACGCCGTTGGGCTTTGGTGACGCGGCCGTTGCGTTTGGCGTCGACAGTGATTCAGACCAGCCAAACGGCCCATCTTGGCGCGACACTTATGCTCGGTCAGCGCACGAGGGAAGCTTCTGGCGGTAAATGGCAGAACACGGTATGAAAGTCCGAAAGTGGGGATACCGACGAGCTATGAAAATCGGATCACATACTTGCGTTATTATTGCGCTTTTTGCGGCCGTTTTTGGTTGCGGAATCAGCTTGGTATCCGCGACCGATTTTTGCATCGAGCTGACTGGTATTGGATTCAATCGCGGGCATGAGCGACGGGGGGACGAGAATGCCTGCGCCGGAGACGAATCCTTGAATATCAAGGGCGTGGCCAGAGATCGGGCCAGAAACAATGCAAACAATGCCATTGCATCGCAATGTTTAAGAGATGTCACGCACACCATTGGCCAGCAGGCTTGCGCGCGGATCAATTTGGTTGCCAATACTTCCCCCAATAATCTGTGGGCCGACTTTCCTCCTGCGGCAAAGCCCAACGCAGATAATGTAAGATACATTGGTCGTGGAGTTGAGGGGAGCGCGAGCGTGAACCTTTGCGCCGTGGCGCGCGATGTCCGTATCAGGACACGCAGCGTTGTCGATGGACACTGCCCTCATGTCAACGGGCTCTTGCCGCACAGGATTTTCGCGACCGCCCGAGCACGAGCTCGATGTGCGGTTATATGTAGCTCTCCGCAGCCCGAGTAAGCGACTTCAGGAATTTCTCGGCGGCATTCTAACATCCCGAGCATGCCGGCAATCAGTTGTGTCCGCACTGATACAGCGTCGCGATGTTGAAGTCTTTGGATGAAGTGTTGCCTGCACTGAGTTTTCTTGCCAGTTTGAAGGATAAACGGGCGCACTGATAAATCCGGCAGAGATCCCTGTCTCCCGTTTCCGTGCTGGTTCGTAACTCTTATCAACTAGCTGGCCTCATGGCTCACGGCAAATCAGAGCGTCGCGCTTCATCTATGTTTGGTAGATTGCCGGCCGGGAAAATCGCCATCAGGGCCAAACCCGCCATGGCGAGAAGACACACCTTAAGCGATCGGAGCCGGGCCTTGGTGTTAATGCTAAGCGCCTCGGCCACCTGATAGGGAGCGGCCGTCGTCGCACTCAAAACTTCGAGCAACCGATCGTTACTGACAAATGTAATATTGTCGAGACCGACTTGCTTCTTCAGTTCCTGCGGAATGATGGGGTTATCGGTTAGGTCACGCATTACATTCGTACTCAAGAGACCAATCAGGAGTGCACCAGCCACAGCAGTGCCGACTGCTCCTGCGAGGTTTGCAGCGGTCCCGCGAAGAGCGCCGACATCACCAGCGAATTCACCGGACGAGCTAGCCGCCATGGCCGTGAACAAAAGCGTGACCAACGCTCCCTGTCCAAGACCGATCACGATCAACCCGAAGATAACCAAAAATGTTTCCCATTCGTTTCGAACAACGACAGCCAACAAAGCCAGTCCTGCCGCCACCAATACGAACGCGTAACGAGCGATCCGCCGCCAAGGCATGAATTCATACAGATGCAAAACAAGAATTGCGGCAACGAAGATGGATAATGCGTAGGGAATGATTGCGAAGCCAGTCTGCAGGCTGCTGCGGCCTTGGACGATTTGGATGTAAAGCGGAATAAGAAAACTGACGGCCGAACCGAGAGTAATGATAATAAACAATAACAGTATGATGGATCGCTGTTGGGGCGTCCGGATAAGATCCAGCGCGACGAGCGGTGTTTTTTGCTCGGCGCAGCGCTTTCTGGACCAGGCAATAAAAGCCTGACCTAGCACAACGCCGCCGACGATCATGATGGGCGCCGGCGATAGGCCAAATAGGCTAAACGGCGCTGCCGGCGCGCGCAGCAGCAAGCCCCAGTTGTTAATGTTGTTGAAGCCAACGGTAATGAGAATAATGGCCAAAGCCGCTGAGACCGCGCCTATTTTATCTATCTGCAAATCCGGCTGACGTTCAACAGGCTTCAACTTCCTACTGAGAATGATGATACTTATCGCGAGAGCGACGAGAAGCGCGAATGAATAGCGCCAACCGACCCACGTATCAAGAAAGCCAGCTATCAAAAATGCCAGCACGCTGGCTGCGGCCTCAGCCGCCCCCAACCAGCCAAAGGCCTTGGCCTGCTGTCTGCCTTCGTAAGTGCTAGTGATCAAAACAACGAGCGTGGGAACCAACGCGGCCGCCGCGGCGCCAGCTATGCCTTGAGCGAAAATCACCACCGTGGCACTAGGACTGGCTGCCATTGTTGCCATTGCAACACCGAAAAGGGCCACGGTCGTGCGAAACACCGATGTCGGACCGTATAACTCGCCAACTTTAGCACCCATCATGACAAAACCCGCGATGAACAACGAGTGGGTCACAATCGCTGATCCTACCATCGTCGGCGGCGTGCCGAAGCTTGCACCGATCCCTGCCATTGAGACGCGGAGTGAGTTGATGTTGAACGACATCAGGATCTGGGCCATGGCAATGACGACCATCGGCAACCAAGAAGCGTTCCGCACGTTCTTGTGGCTCGCTTCAACCGTCATGGGTTGGTTCCCGCGGTTAGAGGGAGAATGGTCGCCCCCCGGATTGATAAGGCTTCGCGACCGCTCGGCATCGCCTAAGACGGCAAACGCCATATAGCGGTTCTTGGTCCTTTTCTTGACGAGAACATTCGATGTACGTCACTTTAGGCCAAGAACTTCGGCGCTCAATGACGAAGGGTAAGGTCTGGTTCGCATATTCGGCGGCTTCAAATACCGAACTATCAGAACGGTCTACAATCGGCCTGACTTTCCCACACACAGTCGTAGCCTGTCGCGGACAGGGCCGCACTGACGCACGTGGGAAACGTCCCTGCTGCGCGACGCGGCGAGTGAGCGAAGGATGACCGGATTGAAGCTTGCGATGCGGGCGGCCTCAGCGGATGTTGGGGCAGCGCAAAGTGGTTCATATTTTCTTAGTGCGTCATTTTTGGCACCAGAAATTCCCCGCGGCGCTTAAATACGCTCCATCTGGATGGCAAGGAAGTTGAGTCACCGAAAATCCGACCGAGATGGTTCTTATTGGCGAGGTGTCGCGCGGAACGTGCAGAAACGCCATCACCAGTCATCTTGTCGGTACCGTACTGCAGGCGTCTGATGTGGGTCTCTGATCGAAGTCCTCTCGGGCTTGGGCGAACCGGTTATACGCATTTAAATCCTTAGGAAAGACCCATAAGGCCCACTTCCTAAACGTCATTCTGGAATCCGAGATCTCAGAGAGCGAATCCCTCGCCACCGTCAAAGACTGGAACAAAACTACGAACTCTTAAATCATTTGCAAAAGCCGGCATGCCACTGAAAAACATCCCAGGAGGGAATGAATGAACTCAAACGAAATATTGTTCTTCATGGCCGCTGTCAGTTCGGTTTTTCTTGCGACTTCGAATGATTGCGCACAAGCTATGCCGCTCACCAGGCCGGGCACGCTGGTCGTTGAAAAGATAACGATCGAGGTTCAGTGGCGGCACCGGCATCATCAATTGCGTCGTCATAGCAGGCAGCAACTAAACGACAACCACCGGCCCAAGCATCGCGGTGATCAAGCCGACACTTACAGCACGACGAGATGATGGCTGCCACGTAGTCGCATCACAATGTAAGTTGTTCGGCACGGCCGCACCTTACCGGTACGGGGCTCGAAAAATCGAAACGCGGCGCTGGAGAGCGGCGATGCGGATCCGTGATTTGTAACGCGCTTCGCTTTGTCGGCCAGCGGTCAAGCCCGTGGGAGTCGGACTCTCCCCAATAGGTCAGAGACATTGACAGATCGACGGGCAATCTTTCTGGGTTTTCCAGTCTAATGCCGATCGAAATGACACCGGCGGCAACCCAGAATTTTTCTATCTCTTTTGCACGCACGTCAGCGAAATCTGGGCGCGACTTTATCGAGCCTTGAACCACGGCTTCATTCCACAGCATGACATCCTCGAATTCATCCGACCAGAAACTCTCTCGCGGCGCGCTCGTCGCACTTGTCGTCGGATCGATGGTCGGTTCGGGCATCTTTCCCTGCCATCATCATTCGGCCGCGCCATCGGAGGCCTGGGTGCTTTAATCGCCTGGGGTATTGCCGGCATCGGAATGCTGATGCTCGCCTTCGTCTTTCAGACGCTCTCTGGCACTATTTCGATCTAGCGAGTTGTGAGCTACAATCGAGCAATTCTGGGAAGGGAGAGACTTCAATCTAACCGGAGGTTCCCAATGTCTGACTTGGTTGTCATCGTGTATCCGTCCGAGGCGAAAGCCGAAGACGTACGTCAACGTCTCCTCAAATTGCAGCAGGAGTATTTGATAACGATCAACGACGCCGTAATTGCGGTCAAGACCGAATCTGGCTCCATCAAACTGAACCAGCTTGTCAACACGACCGCCATCGGCGCCGCCTCAGGAAGCTTCTGGGGACTCCTGATAGGCGTGCTCTTCCTGAATCCGATCATAGGTGTCGCATTGGGCGCGGCGTCGGGCGCGCTCGGTGGCGCGTTGTCCGATTTTGGGATCAATGACAACTTCATGAAAGAGCTTGCGGCGAGCATCCAACCGGGAAATGCGGCTTTGTTTGTTCTCATCAAGAATATGACAGCGGACAAGGTGCTAAAGGAAATTAAAGATGCCGGAGGCGTGGTGCTCAAAACCTCTCTGGATGAGACGAAGGAACAGGTGTTGCGCGACGCCCTCGCGAAAGCAGCAGCCACCGAAACACCGCCGCAGACGGCGAAATCGGCCTAATCGGCATCGAAGGACGGCGATCGACTTTAGGAATGCAGCCTCAAGATACAAGCGTCTTGAGGTCTGCATCTCGTTAGCCGAACGATGCCGATGACGACAGCTGGCGCCCGTAAGATTAACCGTCCACAACGACTCGCTCAGGTGTCAGCAGGCCAAACTGTGCGCCCGTTCGTGCTACTGTATGGATGTAAAAGTAGGTGCTGACGCCATCGGTCGCTTCCATCACCGGAGATGGCGCCGACACGATCACGAGGCCGGCACATTTTCCGATCCAGTCAATATGCCGGTGACCGTGCATCAGCACTGCCCGGCCTCCCAACGTCCGGAGCCGCCGAACAAACCAATTTCCATTCACCAGCGCTGTCCCGATTCGTTCAGACAACACCTTTGCCACCTTGGGATATTCGATAACATGGTGGTGAAGAGCGATGATCCAACACGCCTGAGGATACTGTGCGGCGGCAATCTCAATCCCTCTTACTTGCTCCACTGAAATCATCCCCAGAGCGTTGGTGAAGGAGAAATGTGTATCCGCGTTCGAGTCCAAGAGGATAATGCCAAGGCCATCGTCGCGATCCGGTGGCAGCACCATTGGAAAGACTGCCGCCCATAACTCATTCAAATTCGTCGATAGCCGCGGCCTTCCGACTTCAGCAAATTTTGCCATTTCCGTCCGATGCGGTTTCAGCGCCTCCGAGAGGCTGCCAGCCAGACATCGCGCGGTCTGATCGATCAAACGAACGCGTTCGCCATGGAGCGCGTCAACAGCCGACAAGAACCGAAGTCGGCGCAGCTTTCTGTTCGGACTTGTCGGGAGATCGAGGCGCGCTGGATTGGCACGGTCGACGATATTAAGGTCGTGATTGCCGGGTAAAATCAGGATCCGCTCAGCAAGCTGCGGATAGGCCATCAAGGCGTCGAGCAGTTCTGACCACTCCGCAGAACGGCCCGCATCCGTCATATCGCCGGTGACGAGAATTGTGTCGAGAGGATTATTCGCGTGGATGACATCCAACAGCGCAAGCAGCCGGTGCAGGCGCTCATTTCCGCGCGGCCCCGCTCGACCGCTTTCGATCCGAAAGCCGTAGCGCTCGCCTACGACATGAATATCCGACAAGTGCGCGATACGCCACGTCTGATCCGCGTAAGCATCTGCAGGGAACCCACCAAAATCGCGAAGTTGGGGCATCGTCGCGTCAGCAAAGGCCCAGACAAGTGCGGCGACGGCGAGATAGGCGGCGACGAGCACGATGCTATTGGCCAGAGCGACGGAAACCAGGTCATGGGGCGAAGCGAGATCGGCAAAATTCCCCAACCAGCGCGAGCTTGGCCAGCAGGCCGCCAGCACCGCCAGCGCGACAGCAAAGATGATGATGCCCGCCACCCCTGCGGTACCGGCCCGTAGCGTGGCGAGTTGAGACCCACTAAGTCGCGATTGCAGAAGCTTTTCGACGAAGTGCCGCAAACCCTCCCGGCAGGCGACGTATATCGGCTCGACAGCTAGCGAATTCAAAGACCAGAAACTGCTCTCCGCCATGCGAAACAGCGATCGCACTCCGAACAATCCAATGGCGAGCACAGCCAGAAGAAGCAACGCAGGCCAAATTCCGAGGAGAGGAGATGTGACTTTGCGTGAGACCAGACTTACCCAGGCGGAAGCAACAAGCGGCGCGAGTCCGAGGAGCAGACCTGGAACAACGAACAGCATTGTCCAGGACAAGACCAGTTTGGGAAGACTGATCTCCGCGAGCAGACTGCCAGCAAGCGACAACAGCGAGCGACGTTTGGTGCTTGACGCGTCATCCTCAACATCGCCGCCACGCGGATCGATGACGGGGTTCATAGCAGGCTTCTGAGCATAGCGAACATGGCAGCGTTGCCTTCCTCAACTTAAAGGGCATAAACGTTCGCCTGCCCAATTATCCACAGCGCACGCAGATTCTAGCCGAGCTCGTCTCCCAGCCAATCTTCAACATAAAGCCGAAGAACGGCGATGCGACCGATTGCAAACAAAGGCAACGCAAGTGCAATGCCCATCACGCCGAACAAGGAACCAAACAAGACGATGGCCACTAATGTCCATGCAGGCGGCAACTCCACTGCCTGACGCTGGATGAGAGGGCCGATCACGTAGCCTTCAATGGACTGTATGGCAGTATAAATCCCGACCGCCCAGATCAGCATCGAGGCACCGAGAGGCATAGCTACCAACCCGACCGGGATGGCAGCCAGAATTGGGCCGAGATAGGGCACGAAATTTGACAAGCCGGCCTGCGCGCCGAGAAGAAAAGCACCCGGAAGCCCCAACAGATAAAGAGCAAGCCAGACGCACAAGGTCATAAGCACGATCCTGATAAGTTGTCCGACAAGCCACGAGCGCAAGACACCGCCCATTTCATCGAGAACGGCACGTACACGGTCGCGCGACGAAGGTTTTACCAGCAACACGACGCCATCGCGATAGGCCAGCGGATTAAATGAGAAAAGAAGGCCAACGAACACGATAACGAGGGTGTTAGCCAGAATACTGGATGCTGTCCCAACGGCCGTCTGAGCGTGGCCGAACAGCTTGTCATGATCAGGAAACCAGCGGGAAAAATCGCGGCCGCCATCGGGACCAAACAACTCGACGCCAACGGACAGCAGGCGTTGTTGCAAGACATCAAGCTGCGCATCTATGACGCGTGTCAAAAGACGTGCTTGTTCGGGAATTTTCCCTACCCCCCAAATGGTGCCCAGCACTATCAGTGCCGTCAGGATCAGAATGACCAGGGTCAATCGCCACGCACGGCCGATCGGGATGACTGGACCGAGCGCTCGGGCACAGGCGTCGAGAAAAGAGGCAAACAGGATGCCTGCGAATATGACGAGAAGACTGGAAGACGTTTGCCAGATGAGGAGAATTCCGAGCACAACACTCAACACAACAAGCGCCGCGGCGAGCGTAAACCGCTGCCCGGCGCCCTCTACTCCAGATGAGAGTTCACGGCGCTGTATGTTCTCAGCAATTCTGTCCGGATCCGCCTTCGGTTTGGTCATTGAGCCCTCGGCACTCATTCCTGTTGCGACGGCTTATACTGGCGTGTGATGCTGCCTCGTTGTCTTCGTTCACTGCAGCAACAATCGACAATTTATATCCCCGTTTCGTGTCAAGAGTCTTTCAACACGGCCCAAATATCTTTCATGTTCTCTGCCCGACTAAAATATTACTCTCGAAGCCCGTTGAATGCCCTCAATTCGTACCGCCGCTGTTTGAGGATACGATGTCGAAGACTTAGCGTCGTGACGATTCAAGCGCCCCCGTAACGGTTGTTAAGCGCGCCAAATGGCTCCCAGTTTTCCTGCATGGCTCGATGCTCATGTTATGTGGAGCAGTAGCGATCATGTTTGTGAAGATTGCCGCGTTCGCCACCGGCTTGATCGTAGGAGCTGCGCCCGTCGTGCGCGGCTTGGCGAACTTCTACAGGCGTTTCAGATCGAGCCGTAGGGTGGGTTCATCTGGAACCTATCTACTGAAGACACCGCACATTTGCTTTGCCGGAAGAAAGAGATGGTTCAATCGACCGGAAGATAAAGATCTCTTCCTTTCAAAGTGCGATCAATTTTGCACGAATCGCATATCGGACCAGTTCAGCCGTCGACGAAATACCGAGTTTACGCATTGCCGACGCACGATGAGTTTCGACCGTCTTCACGCTGAGATTCAAGACCGCGCCTACGGACTTGTTGGTGTGTCCTTCCGCAATCAGTTGAACAACGCTCCGTTCTCGCGAAGATAGCAATACTTCGGATTTGTTCTTCTGATTTAACAGGTAGTCGTGAAGCAACTTCTCCAACAATACGCTGGTGAAATAAGGCCGATGATCAAGCAGCGCCTCAACCGCTTCAATAAGATGGCTCCTTGCATCTGATTTTAGCAGAAAACCCCGCACTCCTGCCAGAAGGACCTCGGTTAGAATTTCTTCGCTTTCGTGCATTGTGAGAATTAGCACTTCTGTGCTCAGACGATAAGATTTAATTCGGCGACTAACCTCCAACCCATTCATGACGGGCATTGAGTAATCGACGATTGCTATATCCGGCTTCATCTTCATCGCTAGCGCAATGGCGTCCCTGCCATCGATCGCTTCTCCACTCACGATCCAGTCAGCACGAGTTTCAATGATCGCGCGAAGTCCCGACCGCACGACTTCATGGTCGTCCGCAATCAAGATCTGCTTCACAGTGCCGTTCCTATCGGTTGGAACCACCGCAACTATGGCGACCGACGATTACAACGCGGCAGCAGGACTGATCAATCATACTGATCGAAATCCTCGGCGTTAATCCCACAAAACCCTGAGATTCAGGGGATGAATGTTCCGATTTCTCGGCAACCACTCATCGCTATCTAAAATCGCTGCTGCTCTCCACGGCCAGATCTTCCGGAATCCGGAAGACGGGCGCTACGCAATCTCGGGATCGTAAAGCATCAAAATTTATCGAAGATGTTCAAGCGAACGTTCTCATGCCTCCACGAGTTTCGCACGAACCGCATATCGGACCAGGTCCGCGGTCGAGTTTATGTTAAGCTTGCGCATAGCGGCCGCTCGATGCGTCTCCGTCGTTTTTATGCTGAGATTTAGGATCGCGCTGACGCCTTTATTGCTGTATCCCTCCGCAACCAATTTAACGATCGTCTTCTCTCGAGGCGACAGCAATTGGTTAGGGGCGCCCTTCCCGCTCGCCATGCGCTTTAATTCGCTCGAAAAAGCGCCAGCATAAAACGGCTTGTGAACTATCAACGACTCGACGGCAGCCAAGAGCATTTTATTCGCATCAGACTTCAGCAAAAATGCGCGGGCACCTGCCTGGAACGCCTGCAACGCAAGCGCATTTGAGTCATGCATCGTGAAAATGAGTATTTCCGTTACAAGCTGATGTTCCCTGATGCGCCGTGTAACTTCTACGCCGGTCATAAGCGGCATCGAGTAGTCAACGATGGCGACGTCGGGCCGTCTTTCAATAGCCTCGGCAACTGCCTCTTTGCCGTCATGCGCCTCAGCAACGACCTCCCAGCCGGCGCGCCCTTCCAAAACCGCTCGTAGCCCCGATCGCACCGTTTCATGATCGTCAGCTATAAGGATCCGTTTCATGATCGAACAAAGCTCCAACGTCGCACCGCATCTGGCGTCGACACATTTGCATCCTCGCCCTTCGTCTCCAAAGCTTCCCTGGATTCTCTACATTCGTCTCATGTTTGAGCGGCTGGCCGGCTTTTAATGCTTTTGTTCAACGAATTTGTGATGCCCCAGATGGGTATGACGCCGTTCTGGCAGTTGAGCTATCTTGCGTGAGAGGGAGTGCGGAATTACCGCGCACAACGTAGTACCTCTATATTCCGCCGTTGAGGGCGAATGAATTTCAAGAGTGCCTCCCATCTGCTGCAACCTGGCTCTCATGGCGGGAATTCCAACGCCAAATGATATTGCTTTAGGGCCTGATCTCACTTGGCTGATCGGCATGCCACGGCCGTTGTCGCTGATCCGAAGCTTGAAATGCGTATTGGTAGCTTCCATTGCGATCTTCACCTGTGTCGCTTTCGCATGGCGAAAAACGTTTGTAAGGGCTTCTTGAACAACTCTCAGCACAGAGCGCTGCCTCGCGTAGGACAATTTGTCGACCTCGGGAGCGATTTCGAGACTGGTTTTCAATGAAGTACGCGCTGAAAATCCGTTGACGAAATGCTCGATCGTGATCTTCAGCCCGTCGGCAAGCAAATTTTGGGGATGCAATAGGTAGGTGAAGGCACGGATTTCTCTAAGTGCTTGATCGATCGACGCATCGATATCATCGCAGAGTCTCTCTGCACTGCCGATATCGTTCAACGCGCGCCTCAGGCGCATGACGTTCAAGCTGGCGGCTATCAAATGCTGGCACGTCGAATCGTGAAGGTCGGATGCAATTCGCTGCTGCACTTCTTCCTGAAGCGACAACAGCCGGACGCCGAAATTCGTTGCGGCCCGTCTTATGGCGGTCCTCTCGACAGCATCGCCGGCCGCCCTCTCTTTCACGGCCCGGTGACTACCAACCAGCCTAACGATGCTACCGCTTTCGGGACCACGGATGGGAACGACGATCGTCTCGAAATCTCGCTGGCGTCCGCCCAGAACAAACCGATGCTGATAACGAACCGGCTTTCCTTCAGCGATGCACGCGTCGCAGGATGCGCAAATAGATTTCGCATCTTCATCACTCATGCAGTCAGAAACTGCTTTTTCGCGAATGTCTTCGGTTGAAATTCCAAGCAAACATTCGAAGGCCGGATTTATGCCCTCGTAGACAAATTGCCCTGGATACAAGGCTCGAATCCCAAAAAGAAATTCCGGGGCATGCATCCAGTAGAGCTTATCGCACGCTTCTTCCGGACCCATCCCTAGCCATTTCGGAAGGTGCGTTCGGTGCGATCCATCGATGCGGGGTTTGTGTGCCTTCATCGTAGGTTCTTGCCCGGTATTTCTCAGATCGCGCGGCGTATCGGATTGCTCGATTTTCCGAGGCCAAATGCTGATCGTAGGTTCCAAGCTCTATCCTAAGTAAATACCCTCCCGAAACCCCTCGTCAAGCAGGAACGTCGAATCGCCAACCTTTGATTGAATCAGATCTCAAACTGTCGGCAAATCATTGAAACGCATTTTCAGCCAGTTGCGGCGCGTTGCCATGCCCGGCCGCAGCATCAGTCGTCCAAATTATTGACGCAACTTTAGCTGGCTGCTGGGCAACGGCCGCTAAGGATTCGCAGGTAATTCTAACCAATGTTACATCCGCGCGTTCAGTACATTTGCTGATAGCAGGGAGTTATCTCCCGGTCGAAAGTACCCGACGTGGTCGATGTATTTTGCTGGCGAACTGCGGCACCTTCGTAAACAAAGACGGGTTCGGCGCAGGTCGAATTTACCCGGCACAATCGGCAGGCCGGACGGATTTGCAGCACCCATTAAAGGTTAGTCATGCGTGCGCGCGTCGGCCCAACGACATTGTATCGAATGCTCATGATGGCGCTCATAACAATAGCGCCCGCATTGATGGTCGCGGCCTGCCAAAAAGAGGCGGACACCGCTGCGGCGCCGGTAGCCCGGCCAGTTCGAACTACAACCGTAGAAAAACGCGAGGCCGGCCAACCGCTGACATTTACCGGCCGTATTGAGGCTGAAGATGAAGCGATCCTGGCGTTTCGAATTTCCGGGCGGCTCCTGGAAAACGGCGGCAAGCTTGGGGATCGGGTGCAAGCCGGGCAAATAATGGCACGGCTTGAACCACAGAACGAGTTGAACACGCTGCACCAGGCGCAAGCCGGTCTCGCAGCCGCTCAAGGGCAATTAACGCAGGCGCGTAATCATTTCGAACGCCAGCAGACGCTCCTGGCGCAGGGATGGACGACGCGCGCCAATTTCGATGTCGCGACGCAGGCGCAACAAACCGCGCAATCGCAAGTAGATGCAGCCGAAGCCCAGCTGCGTATCGCACACGATCTGGTGAGCTTCACCGAACTCAAGGCCGATGCGCCAGGGATAATAACCGCAATCGGTCCTGGCGCGGGGGAAGTTGTTCAGGCGGGGCAAATGATCGTCAGACTTGCTCGCAAAGACGGTCGCGACGCGATTTTCGACATTCCGGCGCAGTTGATCCGATCGGCGCCGGCCGATCCCCAAATCACCGTCAGCTTGACGGACGATCCGGCGGTGACTGCGCGCGGGCGTGTCCGCGAAGTTGCCGCCCAAGCCAATGCCGTCACCCGAACCTTCGAGGTCAAGGTCGGCTTGACCGCCCCTCCGGCAGCAATGCGACTGGGGGCGACCGTCATCGGGCGCCTGGAAACCGACGCCGTGCCGATCATCGACATTCCGGCAACAGCATTAACGCGGATGAATCAACAGCCCGCAGTATGGATTGTCGATCCATCGACCAACACGGTTTCAATCCGAAACGTCGATGTGTTGCGCTTTGACCAGGCGCGGGTGGTCGTTTCCCAAGGACTCGACACCGGCGAAATCGTGGTCACCGCGGGTGTTCAGGCGCTTCACCCGGGACAGAAGATTCGCCTGCTCGGGTCAGAGCCATGATTGGGCTCAATCTTTCCGAATGGGCGCTTAAAAACCGCTCGCTCGTCGCGTACATCATGATTGTTGCCGTCATCTCCGGTGTTTTGTCCTATTTCCGGCTTGGGCGCAGCGAGGATCCTGCCTTCATCATCAAGACCATGGTCGTTCAGGCGGCTTGGCCCGGAGCGACGATTGAAGAGACGCTCAAGCAGGTGACGGAGCGGCTCGAGCGCAAACTGCAGGAAACGCCTCACCTGGATTTTCTGCGCAGCTTCACGCGTGCCGGCGTCACGACGATCTTTGTCAACCTGCAGGGCAGCGCGAGCGCAAAGGAGGTTTCCGACACCTGGTATCAGGTCCGCAAGAATGTCGGCGATATCCGCAGCACGCTGCCGGCGGGAATCGTGGGGCCCGGCTTCAATGACGATTTCGGCGATACGTTCGGGATTATCTATGGTTTTACGAGCGACGGTTTCACGCACCGCGAACTGCGTGACTATGTTGAGGATATCCGCTCGAAGCTGCTTCTTGTGCCTGACGTATCAAAGATCGAACTGTTAGGGGCACAAGACGAGAAGATCTTCGTCGAATTCTCGATGAAGGAACTCGCCAGCTTGGGGATCGACCGATCCGCACTGATTTCTGCACTGCAGGCGCAGAACATCGTGCGGCCCGCCGGCACGATCCAAACCGGCTATGAAAGTTTTTCGCTGCGGGTTTCAGGCGCGTTTCAATCCGAACAGGATGTCGCAAACATCAATTTCGCGGCGGGCGGACGCATGCTCCGCCTTAGCGACATCGCGCAGGTACGGCGCGGCTATTCGGACCCGCCCCAGCCTATGTTTCGTGTGAACGGCGAACCGGCGATCGGGCTTGCGATCGCCATGCGAGAAGGCGGTGACATTCTGGCTCTCGGCGCAAACATCAAGCAATTGATGGCGAAGGTCACCGCGGACCTGCCTGTCGGCATCGAGCCGAAACTCATCGCGGACCAGGCTGTCACCGTCGAGGGCGCGATCTCCGAATTCATGACATCGCTGCTGCAGGCCATCGCGATTATTCTCGTCGTGAGCTTCATCAGTCTCGGCGTCCGCCCCGGCCTGATCATCGCACTTTCCATTCCGTTGACGCTGGCAATCGTTTTCCCAGTCATGAAAATAGCCGGAATCGATATGCAGCGAATATCTCTCGGCGCACTTATCATTGCCCTGGCATTGCTCGTCGACGACGCGATGACGACTACCGACGCTACACTCAATCGACTGGCGGAAGGCGACGACAAGGTCGAGGCGGCGACCTACGCGTTCCGGACCTACGCATTCGCCATGCTTGCGGGAACGCTGGTGACGATCGCTGGTTTCGTCCCGGTCGGCTTTGCGGCCAGTTCGGCGGGAGAATACACCTTCTCGCTTTTTGCGGTGGTCAGCATCGCGCTGATCGTGTCGTGGTTCGTTGCGGTGATCTTTGCGCCACTGCTGGGCGTCATCATTCTCACTCCACCGAAGGCGACGAAGACCGCCGATCCCGGCAGGATTTTCCGATGGTATCGGAATTTTCTTACCCTCGCCATGCGAGCGAAATGGGTAACGATTTTTGTTTCGTTGGCACTCTTCGTTGCGTCCTTTCTCGCGCTTCCGCTCATTCCCCGACAGTTCTTTCCGTCCTCGGACCGTCCGGAGTTGCTCGTCGACCTCAGTTTGCCGCAGAACGCGTCGATCTATGCCAGCCAAACTGCAGCGCAACGCCTTGACGCTGCTCTCAAGGGCGATCCAGATGTCGCGCGCTGGAGCACCTATGTGGGCCGCGGCGCTATTCGCTTCTATCTGCCACTCAATGTTCAATTGCCAAACGACTTCTTCTCCCAAGCGGTAATTGTTGCAAAGGATGTCGCGGCACGCGAGCGTCTTCGTCTGAAGCTGGAAAAGATCCTGGCGGACGATTTTCCAAGCGTCATTTCGAGGGTTTACCCGCTTGAACTTGGGCCTCCGGTCGGATGGCCTGTGCAATATCGCGTCAGCGGTCCTGACGTAGATCAGGTGCGCGCGATTGCTCTCAAGCTCGCCCAGATCATCGCAACCGACCCCAAAGCCGAAAAGGTCAATTTGGACTGGGTAGAACCCGCCCGCCAAGTGCGCATTCGTGTCAACCAGGATGAGGCGCGCCTACTGGGCCTCAGCTCGCAGTCACTCGCCAGTGTGCTGAATACTGTCATATCCGGCACCTCCGTTACCCAAGTCCGCGACGATATCTATTTGGTCGATGTCATCGCACGTGCGACGGATGAACAGCGTATCTCGCTTTCCACCCTGCGCACCCTGCAAGTGCCGCTGCCGGGCGGGCAAACGGTTCCGCTCAGTCAGTTTGCGACCTTCGAATACGACCAGGAATATCCTTTGATCTGGCGGCGCGACCGCGTTCCGACACTGACGGTGCAAGCCGACATCGTTGCGGGAGCTCTGCCTGAGACGGTAGTGAGTGCGCTTTCGCCGGCGGTGGAAACCCTGACAAAGACCCTTCCGGCATCGTACAATATCGTTGTCGGGGGAACTGTAGAAGAAAGCAAGAAATCGCAGGCTTCCGTCATCGCCGTTGTACCGGTCATGTTGCTTATCATGCTCACCGTCCTGATGGTGCAGCTACTAAGCTTTCAGCGGTTGTTCCTGGTTCTCAGCGTAGCGCCGCTCGGCCTGATCGGCGTCGTCGCGGCGCTTCTGCTATCTGGCAGGCCGCTGGGCTTCGTTGCAATTCTCGGCATCCTGGCGCTGCTGGGCATGATCACCAAGAATGCGGTGATCCTGATCGGCCAGATCGAGGCGGAGCGCTCTTTGGGAAAAAATGCTTGGGAAGCCGCCATCGATGCCAGCAGCTCCCGTTTCCGCCCGATTATGCTCACCGCTGTTTCCACCGTTCTCGGCATGATACCAATCGCTCCGACGGTGTTCTGGGGACCAATGGCCTTCGCGATCATGGGAGGCTTATTGGTCGCGACGATTCTAACGCTTATTTTTCTGCCTACATTGTATGTGGCCTGGTTCAAAGGAACCGAACAATCGTCAGACCCTTCTCCGATTCACGCATAACTAATCATATAAAATGCAAATCGCGCTCAGGTTCGCGCCCGCGTCCCTCGAATTCAGATCGTAAAATTCGAAACAAGGAAGCCGCTTTTTCAAATCCAAGGCCGGAGCAGTCTTTCGCATCTGCGGTAAGTGATTCCCCCATCTTCGACTAGGTGATCCACCTGATATCGTGGTGCACTCCAAAACGCGCATGGTACCGATACCCAAAAAAGGAGGCGATGATGTCGAATTCGAAAGCGCGATTTGTATTCGCCCTGCTGGTCCCAGCGCTAATGCGCAAATTGATTCTCATGGCAGCTTCAATCGCATTGATGGCGGGCATGATGGCCCTAGCGACGCCGGGAGAGGCCCAGGGGATGCAGTGGTGCGCCAGAATAAGAGGAGCGACCGATTGTGCGTACCAGACCCATGCGCAATGTCGCGCGGCCATCAGCGGAAGAGCCGGCACCTGCGTCCGCAGGCATCATTAAAGCTTCGATTCATCGTTGAGGCGCTAATTGATGCGATAGCGGCAGTTGACCAATGCGCTACGAGGGAACGTTTTACGCAAGCCAATGTGGCGGCCGCGGACATCCCTCCTTCAGCGAACCCCGTCGCGGGTCGAGAGAGAAACACTGGAGGTTATTCCGCCTATCGCGCGTGTGCCTAACGACAGAGAATCCGACCCTGAAGTAGCGTACGTGATACGGCTGCAGCTCAAATGGAGCTGCAGCCGATCCAGCTCCATCGCGGAACCACGCGACTCTGTCGACCGCGGCACCCGCATGGACACCGATGCAATTCGAGACGATGTCCGCACGAATCGCCTTCAGATCCCCGAACATCCCATAACTATCAATCAGCCCCAGCAGCCTGCTCCGAGTTCAAAAGGAAAAACCAAATCCAAGAAAAGCGCGGGAAGCAGTCAATAGCCGGGATCGTTTGAGCGCTACGCCACTTTACAAGAAGGAAATAGCAACCTCGGGGCCGCCTTCCGATCCTCACCTGAGTTGGTGGGCATGAAGGCTCACTGCTGGATTGTGCATATGGAAGTCAGGAAGATCCATGAACTCATTACAGGAAGGAGGCGGGCGAAGCCGCTTGGGAGAGGTTCAGGCAATACCCTTCGAAGTGCGATTTTCCGAGCTGCCGGATTTTTTGGTTTCTGGCTGGTGCTTACTGACACCGATTCTGCTGATCTTGCGGCAGGGTTAGTATCTGCTGCTGCAGCAACTTGGGCGAGTCTCCGCCTGATGCCGGCGGAGCAATGGAATCTGCGTCCCGTCAAGCTTGCCGGATTCATACTGCACTTTCTGCGTCAATCGATCGCCGCCGGGACAGACGTCGCATTGCGAGCGCTTGATCCTCGGCTGCCGTTGCGGCCGGGCTTCGTGGTCTATCAAACGCACCTCCCGCCCGGCACAAAGCGAAATGCATTCTGCGCAATCATGAGTTTGCTGCCAGGCACGCTTCCGTGCGGCTCCGCAGAAGGCGATGGGTTGGCCATTCATTGTCTCGATGTGACGCAACCGGTGGTCGAACAACTGGCTGCGGAGGAAACCCTATGCATGCAGACAATCGGGGAGGCACAACGCAATGGCTAGCTTCCTGCTCGGAACCGCGGGCTTCGTGCTGACGATGGTAGCGGTCGGTTTGTTCGTCATACTTCGGCGCCGAGCCGATGTTGACCGCATGATGGCTGCGCAACTCCTGGGTACGGGTGGCGTCGCGATACTTCTCTTGCTGGCGGTAGCGACGGAAACCTCGCCGATCACAGATGTTGCATTGACGCTAGCGCTGTTTGCCGCATTCGTGGCGGTCGCGTTCGTCGGAAGCGCGTCCGATTCCGATGGCGAGGCGCCAAAGGCGATGAGCGGCGAATGAGCCTCGCGCTTGACATCGTCACCGTTTCCGCCGTCTCGGCAGGCGCGCTGTTCTTTCTGGCCGGCACGGTCGGCTTGCTTCGTTTCCCTGATACGCTGACACAGCTGCACGCCCTGACCAAGGTCGACAATCTCGGTCTCGGCCTGGTCGTTTTGGGGCTGCTGCCGCAGGCCAATGGACTGATTGGCGCGTTGAAACTGGTGAGCATCTGGCTGCTCGTCCAACTGTCCGGCGCGATCGTGACACAGCTCGTTGCAGGCGCCGTTCGACAGCATGGACCCGACCGATGACCATTTCATTTTTCTTCGATATCGGTCTTGTCGTCCTGATCCTGGGAATCGGCGCCTCGACGATCATCGCGCGCTCGGCATTTGCGGCCGTCATTGCGTTCGTCATCTATGGGTTACTGCTGGCCATCGCCTGGGTCAGGCTCGCGGCCATCGATGTCGCGCTGACCGAAGCGGCGATCGGCGGCGGCATGACCGGCATGTTATTGCTCGGTGCGGCCGCACGACTTCGCTCTGCCGACGCCGGGATCAGCAGGCCCGGCCTGCCCGTTCGTCTGGTGACGGGCGTATTGTGCGCGCTGATGGCAACCGGCCTCGCAACCGCCATACTGCTGCCACCTGAAACTATTCCCACCCTCGCCCCGAGCGTCATGAAGAACCTGGCGCAGACCGGCCTCGGCAACCCTGTCGCCGGTGTCCTGTTCGTTTACCGCGCGCTCGACACGCTACTCGAGAAGGTGGTCGTGCTGCTCGCTTTGCTCAGCATCTGGTCGTTGGCGCCGGATAGCATGTGGGCAGGAATACCGGGACTCCGTGTCTATGTACCCCCAAACAGCACGATGACTTTCCTTGCTCAACTGTTGCCCCCGATAGGCATCGTGGTGGGAGTCTATCTGTGCTGGGTCGGCGCGAAAGAGCCGGGTGGCGCGTTCCAGGGCGGCACGGTTCTGGCCGCCATGTGGCTGCTCGCCATCGTCGCGGGCCTGGAGAGATTGCCTCCGATCAACCAGCCCTGGTTGCGCCTGCTCCTCGTCGTCGGGCCGGTGATTTTCCTTGCCATCGGGCTCGCCGGCTTCGTGCTGGCGAATGCCTTTCTTGCCTATCCGTCGGGCTACGCCAAACCGATGATTGTCGCGGTAGAGGCGGCTTTGACAGTTTCGATCGGTGCAGCACTGGCGATGCTGGCCGCAGGCCCGCCGGCACGGGTACAACAGCCATGAACGCCGCAACATCGTTCGGGTTATGTGGGGCGGCGCTGGTGGGAATCGGATCGTACGGGTTCATCACAAATCCCAAGCCGCTACGCAAGATACTGGCATTCAATCTGCTGGGCAACGGCGTGTTTCTGCTGTTTGGCGCGATAGCCCGCAGGGTCGCAACGGCGGGACTCGGGGGCGATCCAGTCCCTCAGGCGATGGTCATTACCGCAATTGTCGTTGCCTTCGCGGCCACGGCCATGGCTGTCGCACTGGTGCTGCGGCTGTTCGAAGAAACGGGCCAGGCCTCGCTCAGCTCCGATGATCCCGGACGTGCGAGTACGGACAGAGGCAACGCCTGATGCCGAACGCAACCGTCTTGCCCGATGCGACAACGACGGGTGGAGCACTCCTCGTTCTCGCAATCGTATTGCCGGTCGCGGGCGTTCTGTTGTCGCTGGTCGCCGGCGGACGGCACGTTGAAAAGATTGCCCTGGTTCTGCTGCCGTCCGGTCTCGGCGTGGCGCTTGTCATCTTCGCTGAGGTATGGCGAAGCGGCCACCCGCTGACCTATATCGTGGGGGACTGGAGTCCCCCGCTCGGTATTGCGTTGCGCGCCGACGGACTTTCGGTGGCGATGATGGTGACAATGGCCATCGTCATCTGCGTCGTCGCCGTATTTGCGCACGCGGATTTCAATACAGGCGCAATGCCGGTCGAAGCCCGCGCTCCGTTCGTGTTCTGGATACTGCTGATGGCGGTCTGGGGCGCGATGAACATGATCTTCCTGGGCGGGGATCTATTCACATTATACGTCGCCCTGGAGCTATTGACGTTCGCCGCGGTGCCGCTGGTCTCTCTCGATGGCCGTGCGGAGACATTGCAGGCCGCGCTGCGATACCTGCTTTTCGCGCTGCTCGGCTCGATTCTCTATCTGGTTGGAACGGCGCTGCTCTACGGCAGCTACGCCACGCTCGACATCGCCCTGCTGTCTCAGCAGATCCACATGGAGCCCGCGACATTAGTTGCTCTCGTGCTGATGACGATCGGGCTGTTCGCCAAGACCGCGCTGTTTCCGTTGCACCTCTGGCTGCCGCCGGCACATGCCGGCGCGCCCGCGGCCGCCAGCGCGATTCTGTCGGCGGTGGTGGTAAAGGGATCATTCTTCCTCTCGGTGCGGCTCTGGTTCGACGTTGCGCCCGGGATGCTCGGTGCCGCCGGCGCGCAACTGTTCGGCGTGCTGGGAACGGCGGCAATCCTGTTCGGCAGCGTCGTCGCCCTGCGACAGAAGCGACTCAAGCTTCTGATCGCTTACTCGACGGTCGCGCAGATCGGCTATCTATTCCTGATGTTTCCGCTCGCCTTCAGCACGATGTCGGGACAGCTCCAGAGCAACGACGCCTTGACCGGCGGGATGCTGCAGGCGATATCGCACGCGACCGCGAAGGCGGCGATGTTCATGGCCGCCGGACTTATCTACGCGGCGCTTGGACACGATCGGATCGCCGAGCTGGGAGGGATCGCACGGGCGCTTCCCATGACGGTCTTTGCGTTCGCACTTGGCGGCGTGTGCCTGATCGGCTTGCCGCCAGGTGGCGGCTTCCTGGCAAAATGGCTGTTGCTCGAGGCGGCGGTCGCCACCGGCCAGTGGTGGTGGGCGGTGGTGATGCTCGCGGGAGGCCTCTTCACCAGCGGCTATATGTTTATCGTGCTCTCGCACGCGCTGGTGCCGGCGCGCGAGCCGCTCAAGCTGAGCGTCACGGTGCCAAGATATCGGGAAGCAGCCGCGCTGTCGCTGGCGCTGGTCTCGCTGCTGCTCGGTCTGGTCGCACTCGGCCCCATCGATGTGTTCGGGTTCGGCCGCCCGGAGGCAACGATGGTTGGACTGCGATGATGGAGGCTGGGATGTTGCTGGCTGGCGCCCTTGCCGTTCCCCTCGGCATGCTGCTGGCATGCCTCTGGCCACGGGCGCTGAACCGGATGCCTTCATGGTTGGCGTTCGCCCCGATCCCCGCGCTTGCCGCCGCGTTGTTGGCCGCGCAGGATTCCCCGCTGATCGTCGGCTCGATACGCCTGCACCTGACGTTCGCGCTCGACCTTCCGGGAGCCCTGCTGCTCGGCGTCGCGGCACTGTTGTGGATCGCGTCAGGTGCGTATGCCTCGCCGTATCTGCAGGACCGGCCGAACCGCGGGCGATTCGCCATCTGCTGGCTGATGACGCTAACGGGATGCATCGGCGTATTTCTCGCCGCCGACATGGTGGGCTTCTATTTTCTTCTTGCGCTGCTTACGATCGGAGCCTGCGGCCTCGTCGTCCAGCACGAAACGCCCCGCGCATGGCGCGCCGGAGCGGTTTACATCGGGCTCGGGCTGCTGGCCGAAGCGTTGCTGCTGATGGGCTTCGTGTTGCTCGCCGCGGAAATCCCCGGTGATAGCCTGCTGATCCGCGACGCCGCAGCAGCATTGCCGACCTCGCCGCAGCGCGATTTGATACTGGCGCTGTTGATAGGAGGATTCGGCATCAAGGCTGGCCTCGTGCCGTTTCACTTCTGGATGCCGCTGGCCTATTCAGCGGCGCCGACGCCGGCTTCCGCGGTGCTGAACGGAGCCGTCGTCAAGGCAAGCATCTTGGGAATGATCCGCTTTATACCTCTCCAAACCGCGACGCCCGGTTGGGGCACAGCCCTCGCTGCCGCCGGGCTTTTCGCCGCGCTCTACGGCGTCGTGATTGGAATCACGCAACGCAATCCCAAGGTCGTGCTGGCGTATTCGAGCGTGAGCCAGATGGGAATCATCGTCGCCGTCATTGGCATGGGAATGATCGCAGGAGACGGTCGCGCTGCACTGGCAGCGGCCTTCTATGCCGCGAACCATGTCCTGGTCAAAGGCGCGCTGTTCCTGTCCGCGGGCGTGATTGCCGCGACCGGCAGCCGATATCTATGGCGGATGCTGCTGCCCGTCGCGATCATCGCGGTGGGCCTCGGTGGACTCCCGCTGACCGGCGGCGGACTGGCGAAGATCGTGGTTGACGGACCGCTGGGCGATAGCACCGCCAGCAAGGTTGCGACGCTGTCTGCGGTCGGCACCACGCTGCTGATGTTGCAGTTCGTGCGCAGCCTTGCCAACACCTCGTCACGGGACCCGGAAGCGACAGCCGCCGCCGGACTGATCTGGCCTTGGCTGGCGGCCGCGGCAGCCTCGCTCGTCGTTCCCTGGACGTTATTTCTGGCGGTCCCGGCCGGAACGCTGCCCGACCCGCTCGCTCCTGCGGTGCTGTGGAAAGCGCTTTGGCCGGTTTTGCTGGGCGCCGTGCTGGCGATCGCGCTGTGGCGGTGGGTCCGTCAGCTGCCGCGCGTTCCCGCAGGCGATATCGCGGTGGCAATGGACGGCGCAACGAAATTGGCCCTTGCGTGCGGCACGGCAATGGAACGAATGGATAGCACTCTTCGTCAATGGCCGGTGGCCGGAGTGTCGTTGCTTTCCTTGGTCATCGCGTTAGGTGCGGCGATGTTCGCGCGATAAGGCGACAACGCCGGGATGCAGCGAGGAAGTGCGCGTCAATGAGCCAGACATGAGAACGCGGCCACCTCCGTTGATAGTTTCGGCACCGTCGGCTGCCATCGCCGCTGTGGAGATTTTCTCGACCTTATTGTCCCTGACGAGGACGTTGCCTGGTACGGAGGGTGTGTCGCTCTTTCCATCAAATATCCGGACGTCCTGAAACAGCGGCCCCGCAAAACATTTTCGAACAGAACATATCCGGACCGCTGCGAAACTTTCCACTCACCTAATTCAAATCGCTTCGTTGAGCTATCAGGGTATTTATCTGGGTATCTCAGGGTTTTTTTGGATCAACTCTTGCGGGCTGGACGTTAGCATCGGGCACCGGGAGGTGCACACCTTGTTCGCCCGCTCCCTGGAGGATCAATGTCCAACATTCGCATATCGGCGATTGTATGCGCAGTGATACTCACTTTTGTCGGGTCGGTATCTGCGCAGGCGCGGCAGCCTCTTCGGGTCGGTGGACTTACATGCAGTACCGGTCCGAGAGTGGGACTGGTTCTTGGCTCGCGACAGGATATGCGATGTGTTTTTAGCGCGAGTGGAACGGGACTACAGTACACCTACACAGGAACGATAAGGCGGGTCGGTCTCGATGTCGGCGTCACGAGAGGGGGAACGTTATTTTGGGCGGTCTTTGCGCGGAACAGCCAAATCGGCCGAGGCACGTTAAGAGGACATTACGTGGGCGCGAGCGGCAACGTTGCCGTGGGCCTCGGTTTGGGCGCCAAAGTGCTGGTCGGCGGATCCCGCCGCACGATATCCCTACAGCCGCTATCGGTCCAAGGCCAAATCGGAATTAACCTGGCGTTGGGCGTCACGAGCCTCACGCTTCGATAAAAAGTGAAATGCGCGTTTCATAGGATTTGGTCGGCAGCTCCAAAGCGGGGGCGAGCCAATCCGGAAAATGGAGAACGATCGTGCTATTTCAGGGCGGTTTTACATTCACCAATTTCGTCGCCGACGCGTTCGCCGTGTTCATCTTTGTCTTGTGGTTTTGGCTGTTCATAACCACCGCTAGCGATCTTTTTCGTCGCCATGATATATCCGGCTTCGGCAAGGTATGTTGGGTGATCCTGCTCGTCGTTCTGCCCTATATCGGCATTTTCGCGTATCTCCTCACGCAAGGCCGGGGCATGGCCGAGAGGGAGCAAGCGCGAGCCAAGCAGGCCCAGGACGAATTGCGCCAGTTCGTCGGCTTCAGCGCCGCCGACGAGATCGAGAAACTTGATCGATTAAAGGCGGCCGGATCGATTTCGGAACAAGAATACGGCCGTCTGAGAGCGCGTTTGGTGCAGTAGGAACGCGGCGACTGTTCGGCTTTTGGCATCGCTGACGAGATCGCACGCCAAAGAAGCTCGGCTGCCTCATCGCGGGGCGCCGCGACGCAGGCAGGAACACTCGATCTGCAAAAGCGATATAACGGTGTTTTTGGTTGCCAGACCAAAAAGCTGCGAAACCGTTCGCAACTTCATCTCGATTCGACCTGCAGCCGCCGATTCGGCCGAAGCTGCTCTCATAACGAGTTCTTCGGCCGGCGCGCTTCTCCAATACCCGCTTGCGCTGCCGGTTCTCCAGGGATTCGCAGCGGCTTCAGATATGGTCCCTAGAACGAGCCAAACGCCGAGCCCAAGACAATGACCGCCACCAGGGCGATCAGTGCGCTGACGATCCCGACCATGACGATATCGAGATAACTTTCGCGATGCGTCGAGCCGCAGACAGCGAGCAGCGTCACGACCGCACCATTGTGCGGCAAGCTGTCAAGGGTACCGGAGCCAATCGCGGCGACCCGGTGCATCAACCCGGGATCGATGCCCTGCTCCGCGGCGATGCGCATATAGGTGTCGCCGAGCGCATCGAGCGCGATCGTCATGCCGCCGGAGGCCGAGCCGGTCAGGGCGGCGAGAATGTTAGTGGCCATCGCAAGCGAGACCAACGGCCCGCCGCCGATTGAAAGCACCCAGTCGCGCACCACCGCAAACGCGGGCAGCATCGCGACGACGGCGCCGAAGCCGACGAGGCTGGCGACACTGAACGCCGGCAAGACCGAGGCGTTGGCGCCGGCATCCATGCTCTCGCGCAACGCCGGTAGCCGCCGGCGATTGACAAGGATCAACGCAAGTATCGCGGTCGCGAGCGCCACCGCGACCGACCAGACACCGGCGACGGCCGAAAGCGAGGTGCCGCCCCAGCGCTCCTCCGCCAGGAAGGAAAAATCCAGGCGCGGCAAGATGACGAGCGACATCAGGAGATTGACGCTCACGACAACGACCAGCGGCAGCACGGCAAATCCAATCGGCACCGGGGTATCAGCATGCTGGCCGTGGCTGATCTCCGCGGGATCGAATTCGCGCGCCGTCGTCGCGCGCTCGCGAATGATCTGATCGTCGGCAACGCTACGGGATGTATGATCGGTGCCGCCATAGCCCTCGCCTGCCCGCCGGGCGGCGGCTTCGGAACGGGCCAGCCACCATAATCCAAACCCCAGCATGATGGCCGAGGCGATGATGCCGAGGCCGGGCGCCGCAAAAGGTGTGGTGCCGAAAAACGGCATCGGAATCGCGTTCTGGATGGCCGGCGTGCCTGGAAACGCCGTCATCGTGAATGTCGAGGTGCCGAGCGCGATCGCCGCTGGCATCAGCCGCCGCGGAATGTCGGCAGCCTGAAACAGCGCCTGCGCCATGGGCGCGAGGACAAAGAAGGCGACGAACAGACTAACACCGCCATACGTCACCAATGCGCCCGCGAGCACCACCGCCAGGATCGCGCGGCGCGCACCCAACTGCTCGGTCATAAAGCGCGCGATGGCTTCGACCGAACCGCTGTCGTCCATGAGCTTGCCGAACAGCGCACCGAGCAGGAACAGCGGGAAGAATTGCGCGAGAAACTGCGCCGCGCTGCCCATGAAGGTTTGTGTCCAATGGGCAAGCAGCGGCTCCCGAGACACCGCGGCGGCGATCAGTGCAGCCGCTGGAGCCAGCAGCAGCACGCTCCATCCGCGATAGGCCAGCCAGACAAGCAAACCCAGTGCAAGCAGAATGCCGAGAAGACCCATGAGAGTCACATGCCTTCGACCAGGCGGTCGATATCGAGAGTGGACCGCTTGCCTATGCTCTCCCCGTGTTCCGACAAGAACTCCTCTGCGGCCTTGCGTCCCTCCTCGCGCAGCATGATGAGGAAATCCCATTCAGCGTTTAACTTGGAGGAATAGCCCAGTTTGTCCATGACCGTGTTGCGTACCAAATGGACGCGCATCTTGGCCCACTGCGCGCCTTCGCCGTTGCCGGGATCTGCCGTCCGGCGGAGCAGCGCCATCATTCGCAGTTCCTTGATCAGCACGGCGTTGAACGACACCTCGTTAAGGCGATTAAGTATTTCGCTGGCGGATGTCGGCGTGCCCGGACGTTCGACAGGATTGATCGGAATGATGATGGTGTCATCGGAAACAAGTTCGTTGACCAACGGCGTCAGGGTCGGGTTGCCCGAATAGCCGCCGTCCCAATAGCTCTCCCCGTCGATCTCCACTGCCTGGAACATCGTGGGCAGGCAGGCCGAGGCGAGTAGCACAGACGGCGTAATATCGGCGTTGCGGAATACGCGCGGGCGCCCAGTGCGTACGTTGGTGGCAGTGATGAATAGCTTGATGGGAGAGTTCCGGAGCCGCTCGAAATCGATCTCCTTCTCCAATATCGGCAGCAGGACATTGGAACCGCCCGGATTGAGATCATAAGGTGAATACAGCCGGCTCATGGTATCGAGCATGAAGAACAAGGGCGAATTGTCCATTGTCCAGCGTCCCAGCATGCGGTCCATCGGACTGCGCTGGAACGGGCTGAAGCGCGCCGCATCAGATACGTGTCGCCAATATGTCGCCAGCGCCGCGCGCGCGCCTTCCGCTCCGCCGTCAGCATAGCCGTCAGCCAGCACGGCGGCGTTCATTGCTCCTGCCGAGGTTCCGGAAACGCCTTCGATCTTCAACCAGGCCTCTTGGAGAAGCCGATCGAGGACGCCCCATGTAAAGGCGCCGTGAGAGCCGCCACCCTGCAGTGCCAGATCAACCAAAACGGTCTCGCGGTCAAAGCTCGCCGGAGGATCGGAAGGGGCGGTTTCCATCATACCCTCTTGGATTGCTGCGTGTTAAAACCTGATGGGTTAAAGTCCCAACCGCCATCGGGTTTTACCCTAACTCTCGTCAACTAATCATGCGCGCAGATCGTGTGGATAGACGTCCCGCCCTCCTGGCCCTTTTTCATGTGGCCCGACATCCGAAAATGTTGTTGCCATTCTCGTCCAACACTAAATCTTCCCGACAGAACTCGCCAGCCTCATCCAACCCGGCGGCAAGGACCTTGGCCTGACGCATCGCAAGTTCAGGATCCGAAAGTCGGTTTCCATCTTCATCCGAAAAAACTTTCGGTCTATCAAAGACATGGAAGAAGTATCGCATCGTCTTCCAATAATTCGGAAAGCAGGAGTGTCCAGTGGCAAATACGTAAGAATTAAACGGATGTCTATTGGAACGCTGATACTTGATCCGGCGAACCACAAGGAAAGGCGACCTGCGTATTTCGCTTATCTCGGCCTGCTCACCATCCAGGATGGAGATGATGCGACCATCCTCGATGCCGCCGGTGCTGACGGCGCCAGCGATGTCGATCCGCTCCCTTAACCTCCGTTGTCATCCGCTCGGCAGCAACCGTATTTGAATTCGGCAGCGATCGGGCTTCACCACCTTGGAGCAGGCCGGCCAGACCAATAAACATGCCGACAACCAGGACGCTGAATATTGCCTTGATGTTCATCGTCGCTCGCCTCCTTTAAGACTATCCACGCTGCTATTGATTTAAGGCTCCGCGGTCACATTCTGCCCTATCGCCCGCCGTACCGAATTAAAATCCAACGGCAGCACTGTAAACGCGGCCAAAGCCCCGAATATCCGCAACAACATCATCGCCTCGACAACTTTCCCCCGCGACATTTCCGGCTGAAGAGTTCTACAACAACCAAGCCGCCAAAGATGCATGCGGCGAATAGGGCCCCAGCGCGAATTTCTCGGCGAGAAAGGCTCAAATCATAGTGGGCTACATATCCAACCAGTCCAGCGGGCCACCGGCGCGCCAACAATGGCGGCAGTATAATTTAAGAGCCTCGAAGTATCTTCGTCCATCCTCTCGATATGCGCCTGCGGTGGAAACGATCGAGCCGGAAACCGGCCCTCCTTCGTCACGCCGAGTGGCGGCATATCCATTGGAGGCATCCCCACTATCCCCGTTGGCGGCATGGCGCTGTTAATGGCATGACGGCAACCAAGGCGGGAAACGGATAAGGAAGGTCGAGCGGCGCTTGATCAGCTTCGCATTGGGCTGGCGATGCCGCCCTGCCGATTAAAAGATGCGGCTATCGGCCAGAGGATTACCGCGGTGAGTGTTCACAACACTCACCACGAACCCGGCTCGCCGTCTGTGCGGCCCGTCATGGTGAGGCCGCGCCAACTCGGGGAGAAGGTCACGGCTTTTCGTTCGTGATCAGCTTCAAGCGCATCGCCCATCGCGATATCTCGGTCAAGCCGTTATTGCTGGCGGAGATCGAGAACTGGGCGGAGTCCGCTGAGGGAAAGTGCGGAATCCAATGATTAAGAGCTGCCGGACGACCTATGATGAGTTGAAGCAGGGCGATGGTCTGGCGCTCTGTCATCGTCGTTGTCCTGCTCAGCCTGCTCGTCGAGGCTACCTCGCGTTCCAGCCTTTCGCGTTCCAGCCTTTCGCGCCAATTTAGGTTTTCGCTGGTCTACCGCGTTTCGCGAATGCGATACCTTTCGAGACGGCAACATTCTGGAGTGCACCCGCTTTTTTCAGCGCCTCGGCTCGCTCGTCACCGCGCGGCATTGCTCGTGCCTTTTCAAGGGCCATCAAAGCCTCGGCTTCCAGATCGAGCGCGGGCCGCAAGTCTTTTCTCTGTTCGACCATGCGACTCAAACGTTAGGTCGGCAATGAGGCACTTGTCTGTTCGGTCGTGAACTTTGGAACCAGCGGCGTTCGTGAAATTCGACTTTTCCACAATGAAAACCCTCGATCCGCAACATGCAATGGGCACGGGTTGGCCCAGCGCCGACAATGCATTCGAGGGGGCAACGGGTCACGCACGCGAGGATCACCATTGAGGATGACACCGTTTGATGCCGAGGACGAGATGGATTGATCTAAGACTATCCGCACCGAAAAGATCGTGTCGATCAAGTTGGCAAAAGAGGCTGATCGATTTGAACAGCATCGATGAGCATCATGAGTCGCTTGTCGAGAACTAAAAAGCGAAAGGCGCCCGTTTCGGCGGGCCCTTAGATCACCATGCTCGATATACCCGCCAAAGCAATCGAGGCACCATTGCCGCCTTACGTGATCTCCACTCTCGATTCGGCGAATTGCTTCGGGTGCGCGCGGACCATTATGGCCAGGAGCGCTGCTGCTCCAAGCAAGGGCCTGATGCAGAAACGCAAGACCAATCGTCTCCGGATCATCAAATCCAGCTCGCAGTGCACGGCCGGTCCATACAGTCAAATCTTTATGGCGATCGGTTCAACCGGCGCCGTGCGCGGCAGCAAAACCCGGATCGTTGTGCCCGCACCGTCCTCGCTATCGAGATGGATCAGCCCGCCCAGGCGGTTGGTGACGATATTGTGGACTATGTGCAGGCCGAGGCCGATACTGCCTTGATGGCGACGCGTGGTGAAAAACGGATTGAACGCCTGACGGCGGATATCCAGGCTCATGCCGCAGCCATTGTCGGCGACGACGATCTCGACATCGTCCAGGCCGGACCCCCGGACCGCGATATCGATGCGACCTCCCTTGCGATCCGGAAACGCGTGCGCGACGGCGTTCAGAAAAAGGTTTGTCAGCACCTGTCCGTAGGGCCCCGGATAGCTGTTCATGGCTATGCCGGACTGACAATCGACATCCAGCACCAGATTGTTCTTCCGCAATCCCGGCCGCAGACCTGTGAGGACCTGTTCGGTCAAATCGCCGGGATCGAAGATACGCCTATCGAGATAACTCTCATCGACCGCCACCTGCTTGAACGACTCGACCAGTTCGGCGGCGCGCGTGAGATTGCCGGCCAATTGCGATGACGCGCTCTGAACCAGCGTGATGAAATCGCTTAGGCTCGATCGTTTGAGGCCACCGCGCGTGACTTCCGCCGCGAACAGCGCGCTCTTGCGCTCCAGTTCGGACGCCACGGTCAGGCTGGTGCCGACGGGACTGTTGATCTCATGCGCCACGCCGGCCACCAGCCGCCCGAGCGCCGCCAGTTTTTCCGCCTCGACCAGCGACGCCTGCACCTCCTGCAGATGGTGCAGCGCCGCTTCCGCGGCGTCGCGGGCGCGGCGGATCTCGCGTTCGCTGCGTTTCCGCTCGGTGATTTCCTCGGCCGCGACATTGATGCCGATGATATCGCCGGACGGCCCACGCTGCGGATGCCAGTGCGTGATCCAGAACCGTTCCTCGACCTGATCGGCGCGCTGGCCGGTGACCTCGATGTCGGTCACGGGATCGCCGGTCTCCATGATCGAGCGGACGATCGCCTCCACCGAAGATGCCAGCGCCGGCACGCAATCGCGGACCGTTCGCCCGAGATGCCCCTCGACCGAAATCCCACAGATCTCGGTGAGCCGCTGGTTAATCTGCAGATAGCGACAATCCGGCGAAAGGAATGCCAGACCGATCGGTGCGGTGTCATAGATCAACTGCAGCGCGGGCTGCTGCGGAAACTGCACACCCCGGATGACCGAAGACCTCATGTTCTCTCTCCTAGCGATCAGCTTAGACGATCATGGCTCACGGGTGTCCGTTGATCCCGAAGCAAACAGCGGCGAGGCCGTAGAAGGTCGATTCAGGTCTTGATCCACCTTGCGCCACACAAACAAACTGTCGCTCTCATGCCTCCACGAGTTTCGCCCGAACCGCATATCGGACCAGGTCCGCGGTCGAGTTTATGTTGAACTTGCGCATAGCGGCCGCTCGATGCATCTCCGTCGTTTTTGTGCTGAGATTTAAGATCGCGCTGACGCCTTTATTGCTGTATCCCTCGGCACCCAATTTAACGATCGTCTTCTCTCGAGGCGAGAGCAAATGGTTGGGGTCGCCCTTCCCGTTCGCCACGCCCTTTAATTTGCTCGAAAAAGCGCCAGCATAAAACGGCTTATGAACTATCAACGACTCGACGGCCGCCGAGAGCATTTTATTCGCATCAGACTTCAGAAAAAATGCGCGGGCACCTGCCTGGAACGCCTGCAACGCGAGCGCATTTTGAGTCATGCATCGTAAAAATGGGTATTTACGAGCTGATGTCCCCTGATGCACCGTGTAACTTCTAGGCCGGTCATAAGCATCATCGAGTAGTCAACGATGGCGACGTCGGGCCGTCTTTCAACAGCCTCGGCAACCGCCTCTTTGCCCTCATGCGCCTCAGCAACGACCTGCCAGCCCGCACGCCCTTTGATCGATCGAACAGAGCTCCAATGTCGCACCGCATCTGGCATCGACACATTGCATCCTTGCCGCTCGTCTCTAAAAGCTTCCCTGGATTCTCTACATTCGTCTCATGTTTGAGCCGCTGGCCGGCTTTTAATGCTTTTGTTCAACGAATTTGTGATGCCCCAGATGGGCATGACGCCGTTCTGGCAGTCGGGCTATCTTGCGTGAGAGGGAGTGCGGAATTACCGCGCACAACGTAGTACCTCTATATCCCGTCGTTGATGAAGAATGGATTTCAAGAGTTCCTCCCATCTGCTGCAACCTGGCTCTCATAGCGGGAATTCCAACGCCAAACGACATTGCTCTAGGGCCAGATCTCACTTGGCCGATCGGCATGCCGCGGCCATTGTCGCTGATCCGAAGCTTGAAATGCGTATTGGTAGCTTCCATTGCGATCTTCACCTGTGTCGCTTTCGCATGGCGAAAAACGTTTGTAAGGGCTTCTTGAACGACTCTCAGCACAGAGCGCTGCCTCGCGTAGGGCAATTTGTCGACCTCGGGAGCGATTTCGAGACTGGTTTTCAACGAAGTGCGCGCTGAAAATCCGTTGACGAAATGCTCGATCGTGATCTTCAGTCCGTCGGCAAGCAAATTTTGGGGATGCAATAGGTAGGTGAAGGCACGGATTTCTCTAAGTGCTTGATCGATCGACGCATCGATATCATCGCAGAGTCTCTCTGCACTACCGATATCGTTCAACGCGCGCCTCAGGCGCATGACGTTCAAGCTGGCGGCTATCAAATGCTGGCACGTCGAATCGTGAAGGTCGGATGCAATCCGCTGCTGTACTTCTTCTTGGAGCGATAACAGCCGGACGCCGAGATTCGTTGCGGCTCGTCGTGTCGGAATGGTCCGGGGGATACAAACCAGTCTGACTATGCTGCTGCTTTCGGGAGGTCTGCGTGCCTTCATCGCATGCTCGCTTCGGCCTGAACGGTTCACGGTACTGAATTGCCTATACCTGCGCGTCGGCACCGCCTTCAGCTAAATGGTCGTGACCTGATAGAACATAAGCTCTTTGAATATCCTCACGACTGGACGAGCAAGCGGGCACAGCTCAGTCTGGTCTGCAATTATAAGCCACTCTGGAGAATTTGGCGTAGGCTAAAAATCCCACGCTTATGCAGGGCGTCTCAAAAATGGCCATCACTGCTGTCGGCGGCAGGGGGCTTCGTCCGCTGCCCGCGGCTCACGAGCCAGAGAAGCTCATCGGGCGGCAGGGAAACAAAAATGCCAATATAGGATGACTGCGCTACCTGACGCGCTCAATGGACAGACAGCCGCTCTGTCACGGCGCCAACAGCTGGGGAGCAGTTCAGCATTTGAAATCGGCGTCCTCGACCCGAACCCCGCCATAGCGCCGACCGATCTCGGCAAGCGCAAGCTTCATTCCCCGAAAGTACTTTCCCTGTGCAACGAGGGCGTTCATGGGGTCGGCCTGCCGGCAACTCCCTCGACCAGTCGACGAAGGATATGGTCCTTCGTCGGGACCAGTTCGTTGGCCCGAGTCAAGCTGAGCGGCTAGTGGCGCGCCGCTGGGTGGCTCGTCGTTCTCAAGCTCAGCAAAACATGCGGCCGGTCGAGGCAGATGACAAGCTTGTGGGAAACGCGGCGGCGCCAATAGTAGACGACACCACGACGAAAGATGTGGATAGCCATGGTCCGACAACCCCTGTGCAGCAGCAGTGTGTCGCGGAGCTGTGCGGCAGCTCCCCAGCCAGGCCGGTTTCGTCAGCAATTTCAGGCGAGGTGGATGCTTGGCTGGTGACGCAGTGCTGATCGCACCTGTCTCCGGGCAAATTCCCTGGTAACAGGGAATTTTACAGGGAATTTCGCGCTTTTCCGGTTCTGAAAGCTCGTTTCTTGACAAGAACCTCCTGTGCTGCAGGCACTTCTGTTCAATTCCCTAACGACATTAACAGGGAAAATATTTCGGGAAACAGGGAGCTCTTTTTAAGTATCAAGGAATTTCTGGTCGCGCAGTGAGCGTCCATTTCTCGCACACTTGTGCCGGGATGTCCGCGCTCATCCGCCGCCGAGACCCTGATCGTTCCGATTGCTGGTTCGTCTGTTATGGCGACGTCCGCGCAGGCGTCCCGGTTAGCGTCTGGGTAGCGATCTGTCCTGCGGCCATCGATGCGAACGGACTGGCTGACGAATAAAATCCATCGCCTTTGGGTGCTCTTTCGCGCGCGCCGTATCATTTTCGGCGTCCGGCGGATGCCATCATGTTGAAGTCCCAGTATCCGGTGCCGGCCTCACTATAGAGGCGGTCGAGGAGCGCAGCGTTGCCGTCATTATAAAGGCGGGCGTCCAGGCAAACAGTGTCGAATTTGCTGAACTGCCGAAATTGCACAGTGACATATTCGCGAATGCGCCGTCGGATGTCGGTCGGCCGGGCGGAGGAGAAGCAGCGGACAATTGCGCGCGTTTATCATCTCCTGGCCAAGGAAGCGGCGTACGCGCCGAATCTTGATGGGCGATTTCCGTGCAGCTTAGAAACTTGAGCGCCAACTACGTTAACGCCTTGTATGTCCCGACTGCTATGCTGGGCCTCCCAGCATGTTCGGTTCCCAGCTCCCTCATAAAGCTTAACGCACGAGTTCGATTGCAGCACGCCGCGATGGCGCTATCGTTTGCTCAGCGGTCACTGATATTTGGAGGTGATCTATGGCTGACAAAACGTCAAAAGATCTCGCGCTCACGCCAGCGCAGCGAGAGGCTGGTAAGGCTTTTCACGGAGCCAGTACCAAGAAGCCAAAAACGGAATACGACAAAGCCCAGGAAGCCTTCCGAAAAAACTACGAACGATTAAGGGCTGAGCGTTTGGAAAGGGACGCCGCGAAATCAAAAGAAAAGTAGTGGGTTGGATAGATCGGACTTTCGCATCTTTTGTTCTCGTAAATCCTTTCGTTGGCGGAGGGTATTTCTGAAGTGCATTCGCCGTGCGCGAAAACGCCGCCCGGTGCCGCGGTAGTGTGATCGGCTTCACACGCGCCGGACGTGGGCTGAGTTAGTAAGACGAGGACCGGAACAACGCCCTCTTTGGTGCGCTGCTCGCCATTCATAAAAGGGTGCGAAGCATGGCAATGTCAGACCATCCTCAATGCCCTGAATGCGACAGTGTAATGATTCTTGCTCCTAGGCCGCTGATGCGGATTTTTGGCGACGTCCGCGCATTGGAGTGTCCTACGTGCCATTACATGTTGCTCTCGGTATATTCGTTCCAGTCGACGGCACTAGAGCCAGCGATCGTCTTGAGGCTTGACGCTGCGGAGTAGGCTATTCTGCCAACAAGTCATAGGAGCCAAACAGGATCATCGGCACCTGCGAAAAAGGTCACGCCCCTGGTATCAGCGAGTATGTACATGGGGCTGGGTTTCCCTTGGCGCGAACTTGTTCGCCACGGTCAGTGCGGCGCGCTCGTTGGTCTCCAGCGCGATCTTCTGTGCCAGCATCACATCGCCTGGGACGATATAATATGCATCGGGAACCAGACACCAGCAAACCAAGGGCCGGCCGCGATCGTCGAGTTGCTGTATGTTCATCGCGGAGCCGTAGAGGATACGATAACGCTTTCCGCTATCGCAGCCGATGACGTCGAAATATTTTTCTGCCTCGAATTGCGCTCGTTGCTCAGGCGATAGCCATTCGCTCAAAAGCTTTAGGCCCCGAGCTTCGCTAAGGTCTTCACCCAGAAATCCTTGGAACCACTCGCGCAATTTTTGGACGCGCGAGCGACCGTCGGCTTGGGATCGTAGAAAGCCGAACATGACAAGCGGACGGCGATTAGCCGCCGACCAAACGAGGAAAGAATAATGTTTCCTCAGCGGTCGGATCGAACGTCCGCTTTATGGCGACTTCGCCGGAAGTGGAGCGAACTGCTGCCGTAAAGCCGACACGCGTCAGTTCCTTGAAGCGCTCCTCGGCCCTGAACAGCGCCTCGGCATCCGCCGTATCGAAACTGTGCCGTGTATCTCCGGTGTGATCCATGACGATCTGGGTTGCCATGCCAAGCTCCTAGGTTGCCAAGCCCCAAGCTGACAAAGCAATGTTCATGCCGTGCAAGCGTTCCATTTCACCCATTTAGGTTCGCTATCGCTTACCGTGGACACCGTTAAGGTGGCGCGATCTCTTGCATCCGCTTGGCGATGCGCACGGGAATACCGTGGCCGATCATACTGGCCATGGAACGAGTTTGTTCCCGAAGCCGTTGATTTGGTGGGAACTTCATTCCTTGACTAGTGAAGGGGGAGAAAGCATGCCGAAGAAGCGTATCACGGCACCGATGGAAGTTCAGCCGTGTAGAGAAATGCGCCAACCCCGATGGCCACGTTATCCGCCAATAAATCGAAAACCTCCGCTCGCCACGATCCACCGTCGCCCAAAGCAAGGCTGAAATCACAAGACGAAGCGCACGGGCGAAACAGCGTGGCGACAAATCGACTCTATTGGCGAGCGCAATGAACCCCGCTCAGCCCAGTATGGTTTGTGGTGACATCCGGGCAAGGGCGCCATAAGCTCAGATCGCCCCCAAAGTTGATAACGACCACCATTGCCGGAGTTTGTCGATGAAACATCGTGGCATCTCATACTCGGTAATTGAAATGATTTTCCCGCGCAGCTGGAAATGGACCGTAGGCAAAAACAAGACAATCACGGTCGGTGTTTGCACCTCGAGAGTAGATGCGATCCGGCAGGCTCGAACGTTCATCGACGCGGTAGTAGACTGGACTTAAGTCCGCTGTTGAAACGTCGACGCGATTTCACATGCACGCTTGCAGGGACCCGACAAACAAACATTTGGAGTGCGTCGTTGACGACAGTGGTCGCGGGTACGAAATATGCCGCGGTGCTCATTATGCTCGGATTCCATGATCGCTCCTGAAGCGTCCGTCCTGAAATCCGACGGCGAGATCGATTACCTCTGGAGTTGCGACTCTTGCGGCCAAGGCTTCGTGACGCGGGCGCGGACTTTTGCACTGGCCTGATTGCCGGCATACTGCGGGCGATCTTTTTGTTATTGCGCCGCCACGCGGTAGCGGCGCCCATGCGCGTTCGCGTGTTGGGCTAGCGAATGCCGGGGCGCCATTGGAACGCATCCAAGGACGCGACGTGAGCCTGGATGCGATCTGCCAAGCCCGATGCTGCGATGCCGTGATGGGTGAAAGCCACTGGCCTAAAATTAATTGTCGTTCCAGTTGACTCCATTTCGATGCGGCATAGCCTCGCCAACGGATCGCGAGCCAGGGCTTCCCACGCCAGCAGAGCCAGAGCGGGTCGCTCCCGTCAGCGCCAGTCGAAGTGGGCCGGTTCCACGCGATAGGTGCACCAGAACGGCGCTGGTAACAGCGCCGTTTCTGTTTGGCACGGCTGAGGGCGCTCAGCGCTGGCGCTTCCCTCGGAAGAAGATTATCACCAGCGCGACAGCTGGAATGGCCATTAGCGCACCCACGCGAATCTCTTCGCGGGGGATCCCGCCATACATGTGAACGGCGTGGCGCAGTGCAGCCGCGGTGATCGCAGCTCCGATTAGAAACGCGAGAACGTATCTGAATCGCAGATTAAGCGAGTCCATTTTGCTGGCCGCTCCCCGCCAAAAGCCCCGAGTAATGCTCGATTTCTTTCTGGCACTATCAAGAGTTTTCGATTCTGCGGCCCGCCATTCTTCAGCGCACGCGATCGCGCAATTCGGACAACGCGCGACCATGGCAGTGCCACTAAATCTAAATTTTACAACGACGATTTCGAACGGATACCGGCAATGCGAACAACCAGGGTCTTCACTGAGGCTCATCGACACCGTCCAAGCTGGCTACCAAAACCAGAAAGCCTGATCTCTTTTCTTCCCAATTATGTCCTTTTTCCTGTTCCGTCGCTAACCTGTGATAGCGAGAGGGATTATAGCGGCTATGCCGCCATCCGCTGGGCTGGCTGATCGGCCTGGCGCTGGGGCCAACAAGTACATGATCTATTGCGGCGGCATGTTCGCCGGAGCCGCTGCTGAAGTGACGGCATGTCCCCCGCCCTCCTATGGATCCGGCGGGAGCGCGATACCCTCAATGAGCCGTCGTGTTCCTTCAACTTTTTTGCGCTCTGCGAAGATGATCTCATCGTTTTCAATCTCGTCGGCCATCATTTGAAACTCGTCGCCCATCCGAAACAGAGTCACCCGTAAATCTGGGTCGGTGCTATCGCGAGCGCGGCGGCGGCATCGGTCGGCTTGCCGTCTGAAATAGCGTTGGTCCATCATCACCTCCCGCATTGACCGCGGTAGTTTGCCGCCATTACGTTGGCGCTCGCAATTCGCTCCAGAGCCAGCCTCTTGTCTCAATGGATTTCATGGGGTCAATAAGATCAACGACGCCATGATAAACCAGATCGCAAGCGGGGCATTCGAATGTTCGAATGCCAAAGCCGGAGGGGCCGGGGGCGACGCGTGCCAGTTCGGTTGCTGCTTGGCATTGGGGGCAACGCGGGCGTCGATATAGGATCATGGTACGCGCCTTTAAAATCAGGCGGGAGCATACAGGA
Source organism: Bradyrhizobium canariense (assembly GCF_900105125.1). Lineage (NCBI taxonomy): Bacteria > Pseudomonadati > Pseudomonadota > Alphaproteobacteria > Hyphomicrobiales > Nitrobacteraceae > Bradyrhizobium > Bradyrhizobium canariense. The sequence continues at coordinate 3,184,283 of NZ_LT629750.1, forward strand.
CTCTCAGTCACCGGTATTTCTGCCGAGAGGGAGCGGTGATGGAGGCAGTGTTTCACGTCCCTTCCCCAACATAGTGTTCAAAACAGCTCACCTCTCGAAATCGTTAACAGGAAAACTGGAGGCAATGCGGTCGAGCCGCATTGCTGGCTGAGATCGAATACAGGGCGAAGTCGGCGGAGGGAAAGGTGCGGGTTCTCTTTTGAGGGAATTGCCTGCATAATGCGGCATGGCAAAAGCAAAAGTGACCTTCAAGGTTATCCGCGACGCTGACGATGACTGGAAAATCCAAGCAGATTATCCCGGCGCCGATTCCCGCGAAATTGCCGGATTAACGAGCAAGGCGGACGCCGACGACTGGATGAACGGAGACCGCAAAATCGCCTGGCTCCGCTCTCAGGGTTACGCTAAGTGACCCGGTAGCTTTCCAACGTATCGCGCTTCCGTTTCGCCCGGGCAGGCATCTCGCCGGCGCTGGGATCAAACCCGGTTCAAGTTTCGGCGGCGTCGGGTGAGTTCCGCTTCTGTCGTGCCTCTTCGTGGACTTTCTTCATTAACGTCTGAAGCGGGCTCCAGCAGATCTCGCATAAGTCCCGTTTGTCATCCGGCATGAGCTGCCTGCCATCGCTGGCGCCGCTGACGCTGACATGCGCCCACCCCAAATTGTCGTCCGCTTCGCGAAAGCAGCAATCACAGATGAACGTGGTTTTCGCACCCATGGAGCTCTCCAGCTATCGGTTAGGGTACCGGTCGAATGAAAGGATCATCATTGGGGACACCATAAGCTGGCAAGCGACCATTTAAAGTGAAAAGCCGCGGGCATTTTCGCGCACGGCGCGTCGCCCTGCCTGCGATACGCTTGAACCAGACCGGACAGCTATGCGCTGTTTCAATGTCGGACATCGCGTACGCAAGACGTTCGGTCCTTACGGCCTGCTTTCGGAAGAAACTTAGTTTCCTTGATCATCGTTTGTCCTCGGAGCCGCTACCAAGGCGTCAACGCAAACGCGCTTTGATCCTCCTAGGCCCCCTGCTCTTTCCGTTCTTTCCTATTCAGTGGATTGTCTTGGGGCTCTTGCCAAGAAAGTAAGGCCGCCTCGGTGGCAATCAAGGCACATTCATGGCCGGCAGCGGAGCGCGGGAGGCCGCCTGTTGCCGCCTGCATTGGCGGATGAATCACGACGTCTAGTTGAACATCGTCTTGACCGCCTGCCAGAACGATAGGCCTTCCTGGTGTTGATGCTCAGCGGTTGGCGCCGGCTGAATGGCGCTCACGGGATCGATCAAACCTGCTTCCAATCGCGCATGCTTCTCCAGGTCCAGCCTTTCGGCCTCGCGGCGATCCGACTTACGCTTGTCGACCGGAGTGAGATTGGGTCTCTGAGCCATTGCTTACCCTGCCCCTTTTTCCGTGACCGAAGCCAACGGGTCCCAGGTTGAGTTAGTTCCGTGGCGCTCCAAAAAAGAAAAGCTCTTGAGCTCACCTTTCCTCGTCCGGATGTATCCTAGGCCACGAAACCATTTTCCGTGGCCGACGAAGCTGCCCTGAAACAAAGGCGCCCTACCAACTGGTCCGGGCCCGCTTGAATCTCTGTTCTGTTGAGGAGTTGCGTTGTGTCATGGGATAGCCGTTTTGCCGAACCCATCGAGCTGCCCAGCGGCGTTAGCCTGGCGTCGTTGCGCGACGCTATTGTGCACCTCGTTAACACTGTCCCTTCATCCGAACGCGGCACGCCGGTCGTCCTCACGGCCGCGGAGCTGATAACAAGCGCGGCCGAACGTGGCGACCCGATCGAGTTCGCGCGCATCGCAACCCTCCGGGCAGTCAATCGCCACGCCGTGCGCGAGTTCAATCCCGATTCGCAAAGACCCGCACTGGGACAGCGTAAGTTGGCGCGGGAGCGGTAGCCGGTGGCTCCGGCCGACCAGCTCGCAGCTGCGCGCAAGGTTTTCGTCGTTATGAAGAAGGACGGCTCAGAAGCCGCCGCGGTCGTGATTGGCGCTGAGGGTGTGAAGCCGCCGATGTAACGACGCGACGGGGAAGGGCGTCGGTCATGCAGCGAAGAACCACCGCACCCAGCGCAATCAAGAGCGTGAGAAGTTTACGCATAGCATCTTTCCTGTTCGGTTTGAAAACGCAGACGCAACCAACACGCGGGTAATTTTAATTAATCTTTAACCTTCGGGGATTCTCATGGTCTGGGGGTGATCCGTGACGAACCGAGGTGTGCAATGGACGGCATTTCCTGGAGAGATCTGGACACGAACGAGCAGCGCGCCATTGCAACGCTGGCGCTTGGAATTTCGTCGGACTTCTGCGACCCCGTTGCTCTCCTAACTTTGAGGAGGATAGGCCTCATCAGGGGATCTCGACTGACGCTGGAAGCAGAGCAATTGCTGTCAGTGGCAGTCCGGCGTGAGTTCGCTGCGTAAGCGGTCATGGGCACGCACTCGCATCGTGCGGTCGCAACCGCGCACGGGCGGCGCTGAGATCGGCGACCATCCCCGGCCTTCAGCTATGTTTGCGGCCCTGTTTTTGTCCGCCGCTGACGATCGTTAGCGAGGGCTGATCAACGGGCTGAGGAGGTGGCGCCACCAGCCTTGGCGTGAGCCGTGAGACGTTGCCGAAACGCTGATTGGCGCGGTCAACCGGCGTGCGGAGTGCAAGCGTGCGGGCGGCCGCGACGTCATCCTCGATCAGCAGAATGTTCAGGCCGAGCACGCCGAGCATCGATTCCAAGGCGTATGGCCACATCTTCTTGTTTTTGCGGTCAGGCTCACCACCGTCCTTGCCTAGCAATTTTCCAGCGTACCCCACCGGCAATCCCCCGAGCCGATCTATCTCCAATCGAGAGACGCCGAGCTCGTCCGCGCGCGCCCGGTACGTTTCCACCAACGTTCGATAATCGGTGATCAGCCGGCCAAGGTTGGAGCCCATTTAAATCAACGCTCCGGCGACGCTGTTGCGGGCCGAAGCTTTGCGCGCAAGTCGGCGAAGCTCACGACCTTGGAGGTGGCTTCCTCCGCGGCCTGCCGGCGACAGGCATCGGCCAGGGATTGAAACGGCTCGCCGATCAGCATCGCGTCGGTGGCTTCGTCTCTCCGCTGGAGGCATCTCAGAGGCGGCGGCTCCGGCGGTTGCCGCGGCCGTCGTTTGGCACCAGGCCGTTCGCGGGGCAGCACGTTGTGCCGCCTGCGGCCAGTTCTGACGACACAGGAAAGCCGTGGACGCCCGATGAAGATCGTCGACTGCAGGACATGTTGAAGTCTGGGATGAAGGCCGCTGAGATTGCTCGGAAAGCCACGCGCTTCTCGCCGATCCTCAACGCGCAGACGATGGGCGCGACCGGCGGCGAGCTGACGGATATCAACACCGTGGCGGAAACCGCCTCGCACGCGCACACCAACAGCCAGATTCAGAGACAGAGTTCGACAATTGGAGGCTTCTTGTATCGCGGTACGGTCAATGGCGGCAACTTTGCTCTTGAGATCGATAGCGCCACAACCGGCATCACCATCAACAACGTGAACGCGAACGCCGGTGGAGGACGGCCACACAACAACCAGCCACCTACGATCGTTATGAATTTCATCCTCAAACGGTGACGGAACCGTAGTCTAGCGCGGCCTCGCGAACGCCCGCAACTCACAAGCGAGGCCGCGTTTTCGGGCCTCCCGCCGTTGCGCCTTGACGGGCCCGGCCATCGTCGCCAACTCATCCAAAGGGCCGCGCACGCGCCCCTAATGCCGCGCGGCCCGGCCGGTGCACCCCACAAGCACGAAGCCGACGGGGCTCGTGGCCTATGTTTGCTGCCCGCGGCGCCCACGAATTTCGAGGGTGTTAGGCGAGGAAAGGTCGGGACCAATGAACAGCCCCCGTAGCCAACTGGCGACAGCCGCCCTTGATACGTTACACGGCGCGCGCGGCCTTCCTCCCGCGGAGGCAGCTATCAAGCTTCACGAATTCTTGGAGTCGATAAGCACGTCCCTGCCCGAAGGCGACCGCCTCGCTGATGCGTCGGCGGCGTTGAAAACACTGGTGGGCAAGCTGGAAACAGAGGGTTCCGCAACCGACGACGATTGGGAACATGCAATTGAGACGATGCTCAGCTGTGCAAATGAGGCAAGTTAATCTCAAAGGGCCGTAGTGCCTCATTTTGAAATTTTGGTAAGTCGAATACTTCGCGGTAAGCTTTGCTTGCTCAGAAGCAATTGGAGAATTTTTCGATGGCTGACGCTCGATGCAGCTGCGGTGCAGTCACGCTCTCGCTTCCAAAAGAACCATCCAAGCTAGTCGTTGCTTGTCACTGCATCGACTGCCAACGCCGAACCGGCGCGCCGTTCGGTGTAGGCGCTTATTACCCCGCTAATGTTGTCACCATCTCAGGAACATCAAAAGAGTTCACGCATGCCGCCGCAAGCGGCGGGAAAATCCATAACTATTTTTGTCCACAGTGCGGCTCAACGGTCTGCTGGAAACTCAGCAATCTGCCCGCGCTGATCGCCGTTGCAGTCGGCGCGATGGCAGAACCAAAATACCCAGCCCCCGTCATATCGGTTTTCGAACAGTCGAAACATGATTGGGTTCAAATTGATGGTGCCGTGGAGCACTTCCGGCAAAGCAGCCTCCCAAAAAATTCAACCTGAGACACCACCCCAAGGGCGTGTGCCCACCCGGTCGCGCTGGGGCTGAAAGCGAAAAGTGAGAGATTGCGCGAAAGAGTCCTTGCGATGAGACACCGGCGCCATCGCTTATCCATGCGGGACCGACTGCGTCACCGTCGCCGCCTAGTCGAGCTCGGGCTCAAGGTGAAGAAATGACCGAGCAGGAACAGTTGATCCGGGAGATCAGGGAACGGCTTAGCAATACCCCAAAGGCTGGCATGATCGATTCATTGGCGTATGCGACGCGCCTTAGCCAAAGCTACTCGATCTCAGTCGAGGAAATCCGCGAGATCGTTGTCCGAGAAGCCGATGCCGCCGGGATCACCCACGTGTGAATCCAAGACTGAGCTCGAGTTAGGCCGTTCTTGAAATCCATCCCTTTTCGGGCCGCTTTGGCGCGCGCCCAGGAAGATGCACGGCCGGGGATTTGCCCAGGGAGTTTATTAAATGGACAACGAACAGCTTCGAAGCACGGCCTATCACGAGGCCGGCCACGCAATCGTCGGATGGGCCCTTAAATTGCAAATGCGGTGGAGCGGGATTATCGCGGCTCACATGCCGCCGCCACCGCCGCCACCGCCGCCACTTCTGGAATTTTCGTATGTATAATCTTTGGATCCACTGGGCGCATAGCCGAACGCTCCCGGATAGCCCATCAAGCCCTTCGCGTGCATTGCATGCCTCGGAGCGTAGCCGGAGACGACCCGAGGGTGCTTCTTGGAGGTGTGATGCTGCTGGTCCGGTTTGCCTGATACATTCTTGGCAAGCACGGCCGGAGCGGCGGCGATAAGAACGGCGGCAGAAAGTGCGATGATCACTGTCTTCATTTTTCGTCCTCCGTCGTTTGAATAATAAACCCCAACGCCCTTCGGTTAACTGGCCACATCACGCGATGGTGAAGCTGAAGTGCTTGTGGCGGTCCGCTAGCGCCGGACGCTGCCCTTGCTTCCTACGAGCAGCAGCTCGATCTGCTGCCTAGCCACACAATCGACAGCGGGCCGAGCACGTTCCGAGCCCAACCCATGGGGGCATTTGCGCGCCGGTTCGGCCTGCGCTTTGATCCCAGAATGACCGTCCTTACTCGCCGCCGCGAACCTGATCGACCCGATTGCTGGTTCGTCTGTTATGACGACGTCCGCCTCGGCACGATTGCACGGCGCGCGGGCGTCCCGGTTGACGTCGATCAGTGGAGTTGGGACTGCGGCTTTTATCCCCGATCGCATGCCGGCCACCGAAGCGACGGCACCGCGGCGACGTTCGAAGTAGCCCGGGCAGAGTTCGAACAGGCCTGGCGCGAATACCTTCCACAATGCACCGAGGCCGATTTCGAAGAGTACCGCCGGGAGCGCGACTGGACTGCCAAGAAATACGCCATGTGGCATTGTATCGACACGCGATGAGCCGGGTGGCGGATTCATTCGCGCGAATCGGCGGCCGCCGTTGCAAACAAGCCCCACCAAGTGGAACATCCGCCCGGGGGCAATACCGGGAGAAAAGCAATGAGGGTCCTTGCCGCGACACTTATCTTGCTTGTTTCAAGTGCTGCCGCCGCTCAAGAGTGTCAGACGTGCTCAACGGCCGACGCCTGTATAAAGGAGTACCTTAAGGCTACATCGGAGGCCCAAAGCGCCACTAAGCAGGCAATCCGAGATTGGAAGCAGAATCTGGACAGAAAGGCCTCCGCAGAATTGTCCAGCAGGGGCACGCTCGCATTGCAAAACACCATGGAAGCGCAAGTCCGTTCGGAGCTTGAGCGCCTGAAGGAGTGCTTGGCTAAGATTAAGTAGCTGAGCCCGGCGGCCAGCAGCTTACTGCGGACGGCCATCGGACCCCACCACGCGGGATTTCACCGCTCGCCGCGGCCGCCACGTCGAGCGGGTGTTCGATCCCGACTGCAAGGTCCGTCATTGGGGATGGCGCAAACTCGCGCGCAATCGATGAAAGCGGGTCGAGCGTAACCAGCGGGTTCTAATTCTTTGATTTATTAAGCCGCTTCACTTTTGAATCGGTGTCTTCGATGGAGGCCGCAAGCTCCAAGATCGCTTTCGACAACAGCTCGATCGCTTCTTTCTCGTCCTGGGATCGAGCGGCTCGGAGTGCATAGTTTTTTGCTGAAGATAGCGACATCGATCACCCTGCGTCCTGGCTCAGCGAAGAAAACCGCCGTGTTGAGTCGGCAGCCCTCGACACCCGCGGCAGGAGAGCCGCGATTATGAAACGGTAGCCGTGGCCAGTTAAGATTTGGCCAAGCCCTGCCGGCGTGAACCGGCGGGCTGATCCACCGGCAGAGATTGCCCTCCCCCGTCATAGACGGACGACCCTATCGCCGCCTGAACAGGATCGCGCCGACAAGGAAAGCGATTGCTAAAGACTGCAATGGCGCCTGGCGCACCAATCTACTGAGCATGTCTGGCGGCATGCCCGGCTTGCGGCCGGCCTCGATCGCGCTGTCGGCGCGTTGGCTAACGGATTGAATGGCATCGGCAGCTCGCTCCGCCGCGGATTTCTCGGCCGGTTCTCCACGCGCAATGCCGGCGTCTGCTGCGTTCAACGCATCAAGCAGTTCACCCATGTCGGAATCCTCCCGGGCCACCCAACCCAATGTAAGCGGCGGCGTAAGGTTCCTGGCCGGATAGGTGCGTAAGGCCGCACCAACGGCGGCCCGGCGCCTTGACCGAGCGGTGACGCCAGGACAGCCGACGGCTGGCTGCCGGATCCCGGCGTTGGATCCCCGTCTCTCGGCCGACAGGTGTCGCGACGGCTCCAGTGATGCTAGGTGGGGGCGTCGTTTCCTATTCGGTCGTTGCGACGAAACAAATCTGTTCCTAGGTGAAACCATTTCCCCGATGGCGCGACGTGATCCGGTAACGATCTCCGTCAAGGATGACCGCACTGATCAAACAACGAGGTTCGGTCATGTGGACAGTTCTCAGTGCGGTCTACCGCTCGTATTGCCTAGCTCGCCTGCTCGAAATGCGAAGGCATCATCTGGGCAGGCACGCCTAAGGCCGGCGGGTGCGGCGGACCACCCGATCGATCAGGTAGCGCCAAGTGAAATTTTCCGGATCAGGCAGCCGCCGCGTCGATAGTCTGCATCAGATCGGAGTGCTCTGAAGTGGCCCCATTACATCCTCTAAAATGAGCGGCGATCTCCGCTTCGGCAAGATCCTCCCACTGCGCAGCTTGGCCTAACCACTTCCAGCTATGTTGCGGATGCAAGGCGGCTTGCTGGCGGCAAAGCTGGCCCATCGCCCGATAGCGTCGAACATCTTGCATTGCCACTGCTACCTCCTTCACTTCGGTACTCACCACCATATTCCTTCCTGTTGCGTCAGAGTCGTTACGATTATGCGACAGAACGGGTAAGTCAGATTGACCGAGATCCGCCATGCCGCAGGTATCCTGGACTTTCCTAATTTTCGCGCAGGGAACTGCCGAGATCGTGTCTCTGACGATTGGAAAATTTAAGTGCCTCATTGATGGCTTGCATCTGGAACGAACGGGTTTTGCCATACGCGGCGGTCGCGTTCGATAATCCGAGGAGCCCGGATGAGGCCTTGCGAATGTCGAAACCGCACCACCTAAGCACGATGCACGTCGGCGACTGCGTGTCAGCAAACGCCCGAACCTGGGCAGCCAGATCTCGGTATTGACGCTCCGCTTCCTGGAGAAGTTCAAAATTAGTCGGGGTTGCATCTTTGTCTGCGGAGGCCAAAACATTTGCCTCCCCCCATCTCGCACAAACGCTCTCGTAAAGAACCATCGCGCGCCTGACCTCTGTCCTAAGGTCGAAAAACCTGAGCAGCGGCTTACCTATCGCGTTGAACGCGATCCAGCCGAGTAGCGCGACAACGATGGGTCCAAGATAAGACATCACGGCCAAACAGTCAGGGAAGCGGCCAATATGCTTCCAGGTGGTCAAACATCCCAAGGTCGAACGTCTGTCTTAGATGGCTCGCAGAATCGGTCATCCGCCCCGTTCCATCACAACGCGCTCAGATCAGCCGGCACGTCGCCGAACTTCTTGATCACCTTGGCATCGCTGAAATCGCCCGTGGCCGGGTCACCCGTGCGGCTAAAGGCGACCGCGCCGACGTGACCTTCCTTGCGGGAAAGCGCTTCGGCGCGCATCGCGGCGGCTGTGGGATTGAAGCATTCAATGGGCTCGCCAGCAGCCACGCCGTCGTCGCTGGCGACGAATGGTAGCGCAACGTAGTAAGTCACTTCGGTCATGGTCCTTTCCTATTGCTGAGTGACCGGTTTGGGATTTTGAAGCACGCCAGCGATGACCTGCTTTGCGGCATCGCGAGCCTCCTGCGCTATTTCAGGTGCCACTCCCGGCAATTTGTAGTCATCCGTTAAATCGCACAGCGCCTTTTTTATGTCGGTTCGAAACCCGTCCGGATTTTCCGCCCATATCAGCAATGAGAGTGAACAGCGTCATCAGCATAAAATTGGTGGCCATATCAATGCCGAGCTGTTGGCCTGTACTCATGTGAACTCCTTCCTTCAACCGTTGTAAGGTTTGAATCTTCCTCGCGCGTAGGCGTGCGAAACAGCCTGCATCAATTCGCAGACCTCCGACTCCAGATACTCGTTCGCGACGATCAGCGCCTTGAGCGCATCGCGCACGTCGCCGCCGCATGCCGCAATGGCCTGGTCCGCCGCCGCTTCGAGCCGGTCGGCGTCGGCCTGTGGATTTGGCGCGGCGCTGTCCGACATGAGGGGTTCCGAGTTGACTGGACGATCAGGATGTTCTCATTCTGTTCTCATGGAGTCAAGCGACCCAAAACGCCGGTTTCCGCCGCCTATGAGGTCCGGGATGCCAACGGCTTTCGGCTGGCCTTGGTGTACTTCCGCGACGACCTGCAGAAATTGTCGTTCGGACACGGCCACCTGACTTCGGATGAGGCGCGGCGGATCGCCAAGGCTATCGCCCGCCTGCCGGAATTCCTGATACAGCGGCGCGACTTCTGTCAGCGGGGTGGTGGTGATCGATGGAAACCTAGTCGCCCATATCATGTTGCCCTGGAGGACAGCTACGTTAGGGCGCACTGGGATGAGATCGAAGCGCTCTGCAAGCTCAACGCCATCCCTTTCGATGCGACGGGCGAAAAGACCACGCCGGCAGCATGTGGCGCGTCTATGAGTTCACGTGGCAGCTGGACGCAATACAATTTTGGGACCGGTTTGAGGGCCGATGGTTGCGCGGAACCGAATTTCACTATCCCGAGCGGCCAAAGGACTTACCGCCGATGAAGCCGTTGAAGAACTGGCCGACGTTTGATCCGAGAAAAGCGCGGGGGTGAGCCAACATGTATGACGTATTTAAGATTGGAGCCGCGCTGATGGCGCTAGTGCTCGGGCCGATATCGATCGTGTTCGCCGATGATCTAACCGGCCAAGCCAGCATCATCGACGGCGACACGCTGGAAATCCACGGAACGCGTATCCGGCTTTGGGGCGTCGATGCACCGGAGAGCAGCCAGCTTTGCCGTGGCGAAGACAGTGAGCAGTATAGGTGCGGCGCCCAGGCGGCGAACGATCTGGATGCGTTCATTGCCCGGCGGCCCGTGAGCTGCTTGCCGATCTCGCTGGACCGATATGGCCGCACCGTGGCGACGTGCTCGGTCGGCGGCGCCGACATCGGGGATTGGCTCGTGCGGAACGGTCTTGCCTTGGACTGGCCGGAGTATTCCAAACGAAAATACGAGGCCGCGCAGCATGATGCTGAGGAAGCCGGACGTGGGATATGGAAAGGCAGCTACGTCGAGCCGTGGCTATACCGGATCTGCATCAGGGCGAGCGGCACTCCGGCTAATTGCTCCGACGATGCGAATGCCCCTCCCTAGGACGACTTTGCATGTGTAATCTCTACAGCATCACCACCAACCAAGCGGCCATCATCGCGCTGTTCCGAGTCATGAACAGGTACGTCGGTAACTTGCCGCCGATGCCCGGCGTCTTCCCGGACTATCCGGCGCCCGTCGTGCGCAATGCCGGTGCCGAGCGCGAGCTGACCATGATGCGCTGGGGCATGCCGCCTCCTCCGCGCGCCGGCGGATATCCGGTCACCAATATCCGCAACACGTCGTCACCGCACTGGCGGGGCTGGCTGAAGCCGGAAAACCGCTGCCTGGTGCCCGTCAACAGTTTCGCGGAATACGCGCCAGAGCCAAACCCTGAAACCGAGAAAAAGGACGTGGTTTGGTTCGCGCTCGATGACGACCGGCCGCTGTTCGCGTTCGCCGGTATCTGGACCGAGTTCAAGGGAGAACGCGGCACCAAATCAAAACCGACCGGGACCGCACAATGTCTACGGCTTCCTGACGACCGCGCCGAACGCCGTGGTCGAGCCGATTCATCCCAAGGCGATGCCGGTAATCCTGACCAGCGATGAGGAATGGGAGGTGTGGATGCGGGCGCCGTGGGATGAGGCGAGGACGTTGCAACGACCGCTGCCGGATAATGCATTGAAGATCGTGGCGCGCTGCACCGATAAGGAAGATCAGGCGGCCGCTTAATTAGCTGGAAGGTGCGCGCTCAACAGCCCCGCGACGTGCAGCGCGGACCGGGAATTACCACGGGCTGGATCCTAGGTGCATCCGACGCCGGGACTGGGGAGTAAGTTGGAGCCGGCGCCGCATCTTCGATCGCATCCGCCGTCGTACGGGCGCTATCCAATTGGGCGCGGCAGTTGACATAGGCGTCCGTACCGGGCCGTGCGCCAAAGCCGAGACACTTCTGATCGTCTCGCGTGTTTACCGCGGCAATCTGCTGGTCACGCGTCATGCAGCCGGCCAATGAGGTCGCCGAAACGACCGCAACTAACAATATAAGCTTCTTCATTCTTCAGCCCCAAGCTTTAAATAGCCGCCGGCATACAAGCGCGTCAAGACCGACAAACCGGTCCGGCGGAGAAACAATGTGTTGGTCTCCCGCAGTCGTGGCTCAGCGCGCGCGACTTCGTAAACGCGCGGTCTAGCATGGGTTCTTTTTTGATCGCGCGTATTCATTGGACACACTGCGCCCTCCATGGTTGTGTGAATTGCACAACAAAACCAAGGGGGGAATGGGAATGACGAAGTGGATTTTGGCTGTAGTTTTGGCCTTCGCTGCTGCGGGGGCTTCGGCTCAAGGGACGGGATCAAATCCGAACAGCCATCCGGTTCAAGGTTACACGACGACCGGCGGCACCTATGTTTCGCCGCACCAGCAGACCAATCCGAACAGCACCACACGAGATAATTACGGCACTAGCGGCAACGTGAATCCGTCCACAGGTGCGGTGGGCACAAGAAATCCACGCTAACTAACCCGCGCGGCGGACTAGAGGGAGGAGGCCGTCTCACCTGACGGCCTCTTTCAGTTCTAGATGTATCCACCCCATAAGGAATTGTCCGTCGCCATGTCGACAGATCTTTTGTGCGATTTTGGGATTTGTGAAGTTGCGCAGCTCCAGTGATTTCGACAGCTTCTATCAAGCCCCCGACCCCTGGGGTATTGAAACGGCCACGCGCCGGGACAAAGCGCTTGCCACAGTTATTGGGCCCTTTGTAGAGGGCCGATCCGCCCTAGAACTGGGCTGCGGCGAAGGCCACCTAACGGCCACTGTCTTCCGCAAAGCGAGGAGCGTCAAAGGGATCGACATCAGCCCCCTCGCGATATCGCGTGCGACTTCCCGGTTTATTCCGAACGCGTCTTTTCAAGTAGCTGACTTCCTTGATGTCAGCTTTGCCGACTATGACGTCATCGCCGCGATCGAGTGCCTTTACTACCTGTCACCGGCCGAGCAGGAAGCGTTTTATCGGAAAATGGTGAGCGAACATCCCGGCAAGATTTTTATCCTGTCCGGCCCGATTATCGGCACGAACGAGCACCGAACATATTTTACCCACGCCGGCATAGAACAGACGTTTGCCCGGCATGGGCTATCGCTCATAAAATGGCGAAACCTCAATGCTAATCGGAACGCCGGGGCGGTCGCGACAATTGCGGCGGCAGCTTCTAGATTACCATTGAGGAACAAGGTCTTGGAAATGCTGCCTGAAAAATTTGTCAATCAACGTTGCTACGTAGCGCAGTGTCCGACGCGTACAAACGCCCTTTGAACGAAGGTGATTTCCGCAGGGGCATCGGCCAAGACTCTGTGAGGTCTAGCGCCACATTGTAAGCACACCCTTGGTGCCGGTCCGCTTGAAATGCTGACGAATTTGAGGCTGCCGTCGATCGCGGGATAATGCGACGGAACAATCCCTTGCTATGGGGAGGTCTTGGGAGTTTGATCTCAATCCGCTGCGACCGCTGGGAATTGATCGATGCCCAATGCGCTCGTCGTTCATAAAGCCAAACTGCCGCTCCATCAAAAAGCGCTTCGCGCTGCGCAGTATGTCCGCGTGTCAACAGACAGGCAACGGTACTCAATTCAGAATCAAGCTGCAGTCATCGCAGCGTACGCGCATGCGCACAACATGACAATCGTTCGTACCTATTCCGACGAAGGAGAGAGCGGACTTCGGATCAAGAATAGAGCCGGCCTGACTCAACTAATCACCGATGTCCGCTTCGGATGCGCCGATTTCAATTGGATCCTAGTCTATGATGTCAGCCGGTGGGGTCGATTTCAGGATGTTGATGAGAGCGCCCACTACGAGTTTGTCTGCAAACGGGCCGGACTTAGGGTCGCTTACTGCGCTGAGCAATTCGACAACGACGGCAGTATGTTGTCGAGCATCGTAAAAAACCTGAAGAGAGTAATGGCCGCTGAATATAGTCGCGAGCTATCGGCAAAGGTTCGCGCGGGCCAGCGTCGGCTAGCTGGTCTCGGCTTCAAACAAGGCGGTCCTGCCGGGTACGCGCTCCGCCGGGAATTAGTGGACGAGAACATGCGACCGAAAGGTCTTCTGAGAAAGGGTGAGCGAAAGTACCTGAACTCCGATCGAGTCAAGTTGCGCCGGGGCTCGGCAGATGAAATAGCCACCGTAAACTGGGTTTTTCACCAGTACATTGATGAACACAAATCAGCAGCGGAGATCGCACGTCAACTTAATCAAAAGGCCATACCAAGCGAGCGCCAGGGGCCTTGGAACTGCGGCATGGTCAGCCGGCTTCTGAGGAACGAGAGCTATATTGGAAACCTCGTTTATAACCGCATGTCACGCTATTTGGGGCAGAGGGCGGTAAGTAATCCGGCTCACATGTGGATCAGGACGCTCGGCGTAGTCGAACCAACCGTCGAAAAACGCCTTTTCTTAAGCGCTCAGAAGATCATCCGAGAGCGGCGCGTCGATTTAACCGAAGATGAGATGTTGGATCGGTTACGCAATACACTAAAACGAAGAGGTCGGCTCAGCACCTCAATAATCAACGATACGGTTGGGCTTCCTTCGTCAGCGACATATATGGCGCATTTCGGAACTATGAGAAATGCGTATAAGTTGATCGGATATACGACTAAGCGCGATTGCGACTGGATTGACTCGAGTCAATATTGGGCTGGAGCGATGGCTAAGATTTCGACTTCGCTTACCGCAGCAATTGAGAACGCCGGAGGCCATGCGGAGATCAACGAACCCGCGGACGGTCTACTGGTGAGCGGTAAAGTGGGCGTCGCCTTTCGGGTCGCCAGATGCACACCCGGAAGGCTGACAAGCCATTCACCGCGCTGGACTATCCAACGCCGCAAACATCTGGCTGCTGGATGGATTGCCGCTATCCGGCTGGCTGAAGCTAATAAAGCCGTTCTCGATTACTTGCTAGTGCCGAGCAACTCGCTTGTAGATCGGACGATAAAATTTACGGAGACAGCTCGAAGTCGTCACAGGGTACGTCGCTTCGACACGATAGAGGCACTGGTTCGGGCAATCATCACCTGCCTGGATAAAAGCGGCGCAGTTCCGGCCAATGCAATGCGGTTGAACATACAACCAAGATCAAGGCGGTCCACGCGAAAGAGCGCTAGCTTGCCGTAAGTGCTAGTCGCGATCGCTCCATCATGTTAGCCAATGGAAGCAGAAACGTTTCTCAGTGGGAACAATGATCGAGGCAGTCATCTGGGATTTTGGCGGCGTGCTTACAACATCGCCGTTTGAGGCTTTCTCGCGGTTCGAGACCGAACGCGGCCTGCCCCCCGACATCATCCGGCGCACCAACGCGAACAATCATTGGGAAAATGCCTGGGCAAAATTCGAGCGTGCCGAGGTCGATCTCGAGGCCTTCGATCAGCTGTTCGCGGCGGAGTCGCTGGCGCTCGGCGCGGAGGTGCGCGGCAGGGACGTGTTGCCCTTGCTGGTCGGAGACCTGCGACCCGAGATGGTCAAGGCTCTGCGGCGCGTGAAAGCTACGTTCAAGACCGGCTGCATCACCAACAATCTTCCGGCCAACAGCATCGGCAGCCTGGGCGGCCGGTCGCTTTACATCGCCGATGTGATGGCGCTGTTCGATCATGTCATCGAGTCCGCGAAAATTGGCCTGCGGAAGCCGGACCCTCGTATCTATCAGATGATGACAGCAGCGCTGAACGTTGATCCCAAGAACTGCGTCTATCTCGACGATCTAGGCGTAAACCTGAAGCCAGCGCGCGACATCGGTATGGCCACCATCAAGGTGTTAAATGCCTCGCAAGCCATCCACGAACTTGAAGTCGTGACAGGCTTGTCGCTTCGCTAACATAGGCTCTTGCTATTACGCCTCCTCCGGGCGTTGGATGCAGTCAATCGCAAGTTGCCGCAAAAATCGAGAGGGGCGGTGGGCGCGTTGTCTTCAGCGACTTGGGTGATGGCCTTCGTGTGAACGGGTTGGTGAACATCTACTTTCGAATTGCACAACTAGAACACCCAGAGTTCGAGCATTATGCGCCGTGTTGGTTGATCCAGCGCCGCCATCTGCCTGATGGATGGATAGTCGCCATACGGCTGCGGGACCGCAGCAAAACCCTGCTCGACTATGTGTTGGTGCCCACAACCGGCACGGACAGGGATACGATCAGGTTTTCGGAAAAACGGCGCGCCCGGCTTGGAATAGCCAGTTTCTAAACGCCTGAGGCGCTGATCCGCTCGCTCATCCGACGCGTAACCAGATCAAGCTCTGGCGTGACAGCCACGCCAAGACGGCCGAGCAAGCAGTCCAGATCAAGCCGGTCCAAAAGAGTGACCGGCCAAGTGCGGCGCTGATCACGCCACCTTGCTCATTTCTGGCTGCCGCATTTCCGGTCCAGTGAAACCGTTCCGGAACAGTGCCAACACGCCATCAGGAACGGGTGGCGAGTTATGATTCTGGTCCGTGAGAAGTTCACCCTTCGCCGCCTGTTAAGTTTCATTACTGCGCCGCGCCAATGCCTGCGCCGACGTAGAAGCCGGTCCATGAATTAGTCGCGGGCGACGTCGGTGCCGCCGTTGATGAAACAGGCGCGCTGGCGGAATGTTCGGACGCATAGGCCTCTGCCGCCGAGAGTGGTAATGACTGCGGTACTGACCGGCCGTCGGGCTTCACTCTTGAGACCTGTCTGGTCTTTTGGGGACGGTGCATTTGGTTGGGCGGCGGCAGATTCTGTATCTTTTGCGAACGAACTGCTTCCGTGTTCGGCGCCTGCGCTTCACCAGCGTGAACGCAGCCGCACGCCACGAGGGAAATTAGCGCTAACCCGAAAACTACCCGACGCATAATGAACGATTCCCTTTTGGACTGCAGTAACCAGAGATTTGGGTAGAACCGAGGCCGATCACCAGGCCTGGCGCGACGCTCGGTACCCCGGAGGGGGCCATAAGGGGGTTTCGACGCTGGGTTGTGCGTGATAGATACCCTCCTCAATGCTCAGTCTGAATAAATCAACAAACGATACGTCGATCACGCTGGACCTATTGCGGGCGATAGCTGCGCAAATGGTCTGTGTCGGGCATGCGCTCTATTTTTTCACGGAATGGCGCCCGGCTGGGCCTCTCATGCAGAACGTCGGCGTGTTGCTGTTCTTCGCACTTTCAGGCTTCCTGATCGCCTACACCTTAACCGAACGCTCAAAGAATCCGGCCTACGGCTTCTGGCAATTTTTCATTGAGCGGTTTGCGAGAATTTATTCCGGCCTCGTCCCGGCTCTCATCTTCGTTGCTGTTCTTGACGGTGCCGTGATTTATTTTTCTGGCGATCCGGCGAGCGTGCCATCGTATAGCGGGAAAATCTTTTTAGATAATTTGCTGATGCTCGAAGGCTATCGGGGCATCAATTTGATTACAAATCTGCACTCCGCTGTCTTCGGTTCGGCAGCTCCACTTTGGACATTGGTGGTTGAATGGCACATTTATATGTTCGTTGGAGCGCTTTTTTTCATGGGCGCCAAGCCTAGATTAATCCCCTGGCTTATCCCCGTGGCGCTATTTTTTGGACAGACCTCTACGCATTTCCTGCTTGGATCTGTTCAGGATGATGGAGTCGGGCGCGGTCTTTTTATGCTCTGGCTTGGCGGAGCTTACGTCTTTTTCGCAGCGCGAACAGCTATCATTCCATATCTTCCAGCGGTTGGCCTGACCTTCATTTCGGCCGTCTGCTACGTGTTACTAACGCCCCCTCAAAAAGAGTATGACTTTCGAACCTATACAGTCTTGCTGATTTTTGTTTTTGCCGTCGTGATGGCCTCCCAAGCGAAACATTTTATCACCTCCGCTCGCGTGGTTTCTATCATCACATTCTTTGCCGGCTACTCCTTCACTCTTTATTTGATCCACTACACCATCTTTTGGGCGATCCACGTGCTTTCGCCCGGCGATGGCACGATGAAATTCATTTGCTCGATTTTGCTTTCCAATGGGATCGCCGCAGTCATCGCGTCTCAAACCGAGATGAAGCACAAGTCGCTGGCCAGATTCCTAAAACAAGCGGCCACAAGGTATCGCGCCGAACCATCGGAGCAAATGCCCCCGAGGAGCGCCACCGATCAGGGATAACCGGCGGCACCGTTGACCGTCGGCGCGCTCTCCGTTGCCCTCGCCGCCCCAACCGGTGGGGTGAGTTGCGCGGCCGCCACGCGTGCGCTTTGATGACCGGATGCCCGTCGTCACCCCCGCCGCTAAAAAACCCGAGGGAAAAATGAAAGTCATTCCGTTGCTCATTTTTCTCTTTGCTCTCAGGGGCTGCGATTGCCGTGCCTGTGACGGATAAACCGGGGGCTTGGTGGGGGCACGGTTCGAACCACCATCAAGGAGGGGCTGTTCGACCTCACACCGGACGGCGTAACCTCTCCACCCATCCTGACGTCGACGTAGAGTTCTGAAATATTAACGCGCGTCCCGCAGGACTATTCGCCTGATGAAATGCGCCCTTTGCCAGGACTGTGGCTGGGTCTGTGAGAACCATCCGGGTCGGCGTGGGAAGGAACTCACACCTGCAACTGCGGCGGCGCCGGTGCTCCCTGCCCTTGGTGCAATTTGAGCGATGCCGCGACGCCACCTCGGCCGCCGCGAGGATTTAAGATCAGCAGCGTCAAGAAAGATCAATCCGTGCCGATCCCAAAGCCGCGGCGGGCGTTGTTCCCTGCGTCACTTCCGAGCGTGGGCATATCTCGGGTTGATGCCGCAGGTGGAATTAGTCCCTGACGCAGTCGCCATACACTGCCGGCGCGAGTGGAACTGGCAGTTGCCGGGAAAACCCCATTGGCTTCCCTGCAGACAGTACTTTCCCGCAGCCGCCGGCTGAGCGGTGGATACCAGGGCTACGAACGAAGCCAGGATCATGAAGACTTGAACAAAACGTTGCATTTATTAGCCTCCTCTTCGAACGGCTTTGCGGCCAAGTGATACTCGTGGTTTGCGAATCTCGCCGCCGCGACAGTGTTGAAAATCACCTACAGCGCACGCGTCCCCAGCGATCTCGCCAACACCTGCGGCAATGTCGGCGCCCCCAGCGGTCTCGCCAACACCGACGCCACGAAACATCCGTTACATCGCTGACATTGGCAGTGATCCCCGCCGCCAGCGGGGGGATCGGTGCAGCTTGGACAGATCCATGCACGGCCGCGAGAACCAAGCCTGCAACCGACATCGCAAGTGCTGTTCGCAACATGTCTCTCTCCCTTTTTTGTGGCGTTATCCTTTGCCCTAGGCGTCATGATTCTTGGCCATTGAGCACCACCGGGGATGGGCGCGCGAATTCGATGATCCTATCGCATGAATGTTCTCATTTCCCCATCGGTAATTTACCCGAGCGGCACACCAGATTGACCTGATGCTCTCCCTCGATCGGTTTTCTAAGGTGCCTATCGCGGGCTGTCCCACAGATCACCTTTCGGCCGCCAATCGCCCGCAGCCGAGTTCGATGTCATGGCGTCGCTGGAGAACGATCTCAAGAAGCCGGCTAGTGAACACCGATGATTCATCCGACTTGTTCAAGCCAGAGTTGAGCGTCGTGCGCATCGATCCTACGAAATTGGAATGGCAAGCTCGATCGAGGCGCTCATGCTCGTCGCGGATCTTGGCGCCCCCACCATGTTCGCGCGGATCGGCATCATGAGCGCTCTAAATCGTCACGTCGAACGCGTGTTCAATCCGAATCGCCAGGACCATCACTGGGGAAAGCGGAAGCTCAAGCGCGATGAGTAACCTTGATTGGTTAGGTTAAGCCGCGAGTTTCGTTGCGCCGAGGTGCGGACAACCTACGATCATATCGCCGGACATTGCCGTTCGTCTGGGACCAGCGTGGCAAAGCCGTCAGGCGATTATATTCCGCTTGGCGGCTTTGTTTTGCAATCTGGTCGCAAAGCGGCCTGGGTGAGTCAATTTGACTCAGGGGAACGCAGTGCAGCAGCACGGCCGAAGGATTCACAACGCCCTTGTTCTGACGAATAGTCCGCCGCCATGGTGCGGGGGACCGTCCATGTTGAAGGTTGGAAAAATCTACCGGCTGAGATACCCGGGCATTGCGGCCCGCGTGATCGAGGCGCCGGCTGGAAAGCCTTTTGCTTCGGAGCCGCTGGTACGTGAACGCCAAGGGCGAGCCGATCTACCCAGACGCGCCGCGACTTATCGTCAAAACTGGTTGTGCCGCAGGTTAGAAAACATAGACCCATTTGGGCTGTCTTTTGTTTGGGCGTTCCAGAATTAACCTGCGACGGAGAACTCTCCAGAGCGGGCCAAGGTAACCTTGCTCGGTATCGTTAAATCCAATCACAAATAGCCCGCCGCCCCCGACCGTCTACGGTGACCGTAGCCGCGCGGATCGAGCCCCACAGCTCGTGCGTACCGCTCGGTTAGGGGGCGCCGCTTTTTCTCCAGAAGGCGGCGACCCCGCCCACCTTCCCCACTGTCAATCCTCTATCTTTCGCGCGGGAGTTTGACTCAATCAGAGTGACACTTAGTTCGTGTCGGTTGCCGAAAACCTGTGCTCCCTGCTCATTGTATCGGCTTGCGGGAACTTGACCATCGCAGTTTGATTTGGGCGTAGGTCCTTGGGGCGACACCTAGGACCATACCCCTAGCCTCGCGCCATCCACCTGCAAGCCCCTGCCGGCGCCTCCCGGAGTCGGCGGGGGTTGTGCTTTCCAGGGCAGGCATTTCGATCTTCATGACGTCGCAAGCTGGCAGGAGAAGAAATGATCGAATAATGGGGACAGAAATAAAAATGCCACCAGCGTCTCGCGGTTGTCGGTTGGGCGATGGTTCAAGAGCGTTGGCGACCCAGTCAGCATCGACGAGCCCCTGGTCGAGATCAATTACTTATACTATGACGCACGAGATTCGATCACCGGCCACCGGCATTCCGTCTAAGATCTTGGTGAAGGATGGCGGGTCTGTCGATCCAGGCACTGTATTGGGCACAATTGATCAAGTGTGATCGGGGATGAAAGCTGCACGCTACGCGTTGCCTGATTACCTGCCCTGTTAGTATTAGTTCAACCCTTCCGATCGCAACCATTTCGCGTCTTGAGGCGCTGAATCGGAGTTGAAGCGTCGCCGGAATGATTCGTATCGGACGCCGATGGCTTGTTCGCACTTATGAATTCGGCCAAGGCGGCGTTCGATGACCATTCCACGTAACGAACAACCGCGGCCCCAATTGCAAACAAGACGAGAAGCTCAAGGACCACCATGGCGGCTATTCCACGCCAACGGACGCCCCGGACGTTTTGATTATGGGGCATCGATGCCTCCGGAAAACCAGGGTCCCACCGAGCTAAATCAACTCGCGATTTTCAGATGTGAACTACGTCACATCTCACGCTCACTTGAGATGAGCCGCTTCCGGCATATGAACCGTCACGTGCGCGTGTTCAATCCCGAACGCAAGGACCATCATTGGGTGCGCCCGTGCAGCGTGCTTCGCCGGTTGTGAAGGAGATCACACTCTAAAATTGAACTTTATACTAGCAAGAGCTGACCGAGCAGAGGCAGCTATGCAAACCAAACCGCGTTCTCACAACACAGCCCGAGTTATGGAAAAGCCAATGATCTGGGTGGGCCGAGCGATGATTGCTCTTGCTCTGCTGTGCGGGTCATATTTCATCGTCGATATGATCAGAATGCTCAGGATGGCCTACGCGTCTTGAAATTCGCCAGACGGTCGGGAGGAAATCATACCGGATCGTCGTTGCGTGGCCAAATAAATCGGCCCCAGCGCGGGGGCAGCTGGGGCCGAAGGCTGGAAGTGCCGGGGAGAGACAAGCTCGGCACTATTTCTAATGTGGGTTCGCAGTCTGCCGAACCCCATTAAATTCATATTTAGAGAGTGACCAGTTTTCCCGTTGAGCTGACGGGGCGTTTTCCAAGGCGCCCTTGCCTTTCAGTTCTCTGCAAAAGCTAGTTTTTAAAGAAGTGTATGGCGAGGTTCGCCAGCCAAAATAGCCCGCAAACGGCGGCTAGGCTTATGCGAATTCGCCACAGCAAATCGACCCTGTGCGATCCCGTGCCGCCGCCACGGGCAAACGCGGCGGTGGTCGAAAGGCTAACGCAAAGGGCGACGCAAAGAACGGAAAGCTTTTTCATGTGAGACTCTCGAACACGCGATTATCCGATTGCTACGTCAGCGAAGCGCCGTCGGTCAGGTCCGTTCTGCCCCCAATGGACGTCGCGGCGTAAGGTTCCAGGGTCCCTCGGAACCCATGTCACGGGCTTGGCCTGGCCTTACGGTGTGACGTCGTTAAGCTTCAACAGCGGGAGACGGTATGCGTCGGTTCCGTAATCGAGATTTTGTGGCCATCATCTTCGCCTTACTCGTCGCAGGCGCTCTGACGGGTTGGGCAGCCTCGGTCGCCGTCAACTACTTCGAGCGCGTCGACCCGGACGCGGGCGACCGCTCCAGCCCGGCGCAACAGCACACGGTGGACCCGGAGTAGTAAGCGGGCCGGCGCTGCCGATGCGGATCGTCCGCAGGACCGCGCCAGGCCGCCAAGAGAGCCCATTACCGCAAGATGACGGCCCATGGGCCGACAGGTGGCAGGATGGTATGTTGCGGGTGAATGAGACGATCGGCCCGGCGCACTCCGGAGGTGATCAATGCGCCGGGCCGGCTGCCCCTGCCCCTGCCCCGCTCTGATCGAAGCGAGCAGCGTGCCGAATTTTCAACGGCGATTTTTATTTCGGGACCGGTGTCCACATACTCACACGTTTGGGAGTCACTTTGGCGCTGCTGGCTTGCTGGGCCAGTAATCCGATTTGGTCAAAATCCAGTTCTTGGCTTCTGCTTCGGTCGCGAAGTCTCCGACGTGAGAGTCCGGACCATTTCCTGTCACGACCGATACGAACCAGCGACCGCTTTTTGTCATTTGGGGTTCAAATTGGGGGAGCGTCTTACTCATTGGCGGGGCATGGCCGGCTTCGTCTCGCTTTGGATTTGCGCCTGTTTATCTCCAGCAGCACCAAGAATACGAGGGGCGCGAAGAAGGTTGCTGCCACTATGACCATTAGCCCCAAGTGCTGATTAAGCCACGCGTATCGATTTTCGATGAGAACCCAAATGCAGGCTGTGGGGAAGCCTAATCCGACCCATATTGCAGCGACAATGTTCCGGATGTGGATGGCGCGTCGGTTGTCCATACCCGAAAGATGCGCTTCTGAGGTGGCGTCTCCAGGGCGATTTATCTGCCAGAATTAAACTGAGCCACTCCCCGCCTATGCCCGGCTTTTCGCGGCCTTCCACGCCACTCGTTTACGCTCAACCCCATCGGCGAGCCGCCTCCGGTCGCCGTTGTCACAGAGCCGCGCGTAGGTCGAGAGGCGAATGACCCCGTAGCGGACTTCGCGCCCGCTTCATTCAAAATTGAGCATTCGGCGCATTAAGGGTTGGCCCTTACAACCTAGTGACGTTTTGGCGGCAAGACCATGGAGATGACCGAACCCTATGGCGATCTGTAACCGAAGGCCTTACTTCTACTTGAATTCGGGAAACGCACTTTCGAGCACATCGCCGATTGGCTGCCATGTACGGCCATCGAACTGAACCAGCCGCACCTGCTTGATCGGCCGGAAATCTCCGAGTCTTGTGCTAATCGTGATGCCCGGCAACAATACGGATCCCTGGTATTCGTTGAGCCCTGCTGCCTGCCGCATGACGTTCTCCCGGGAAAGGTCGTCGCCGCACTGCTTCAGCACCTGGATAAGCGTCTCTGCGGCCGCGTAGCCGTAAAGAGCAGCGCTGTCGTCCTTGTCACCGTCCGGATAGTATCTTTCGATAAACGATGGCCAGTCCTTGATCGCCGGATCATCCTTCCACGCCGGATCGTTCACATCTTTTAAGAACGAGGCTGAGATCACGCCCACGGAATTCTCCACCCCGGCCGGTCTCAGCGCAGTGGCAATTGAAGCGGCCATATCGTTCAGAATAAAGACCGGATGCCAATTGAGATCAGCCGCTATTCGGATCACCCGGGCCGCGTTGGTGGGCACACCGGCAAAAACAAAGATATCAGCGCCTGATCGCCTCAGGATGGAGACGTGCGTATCGAGATGCTCATCTGAAATCCCGTACGCAACATCGACGATGATCATCCGGGTGAGGTCGCCGAGTCCTTCTTCCAATCCTCTGAACAGATCGCGACCGAATTGATCGTTTTGCCAGAGGACCACGATCTTGCGGTTGGGATAGAGCGCCTGAATGTAATTGGCATAGATGCGCCCCTCCGATCGAAACGATGGCTGCCAACCCATGGCCCAGTGAAACGCCTTTGGATTGCTCCATTCCTCGTCGCCGGAAGCAACGAAGAGCTGAGGAATCTGTCTTTCGTCGAGGAATTTTCGGACGGCGATATTGCCGGGCGTCCCGAACGACCCAAACATTAGCAATACGTCGTCTCGCTCAACAAGCCCGCGCGTCAGATCGAGCGCCGCAGACGGATCGGAGTGATCGTCGTAGGAAATGAAACGCACCTTGCGACCATTGATTCCGCCGTGTTCGTTGATCCTGGCGAAATACGCAGCTTCGGCTTTTCCGATTGCGCCGAAGGCGGCCAATGCTCCCGTATAAGGCATAAGGTTGCCAACACGGATTTCGGTATCGGTCACACCTTGCTCACGAGGTCGGTCAGAGATCGCGCTCAAGGAGGTCAGGGCAGCCACGATTGCGAATAACGTTCGGCCTAACACGCGCATCTTTGTTGCTCAACGCGCCCCAACACAGAGTTTGGGCGCTCCCTCGTTCTAGATCAAGCGGCGCAACGTGGAACCGCCGGGAAATGCGCGGCTGAACAATAAGGTCAACATTTCGGACATGGTCCTCCAGACCGCAGACGAGATTATCAAGGCTGGATATCTCTCGTTCCGAGCGAGCCGATAATCACGGCGGCGGCTTTGGTCGTGCGTTTCTGCTTCGAAGCTTGCTTGACCCGTGGCATGGTCGCATCCTCCGTAAGTTCGTGTGAAATCGCTTGGCAAGCGTGCGCTCGCCGAAACCGGCGCGCAACAGTTACCTTTGCCATATGCGAAACATCTCATCGAGTTCCATTCATCTTCATGAACGAGATCGACACATAACCGCTTTTGGTTGAGCAACCCGCCATCTGCGTCCATACAGCAGGCCTGATCGGCTGGCGGCATTCTCAAAAAAGGAAAGCGAGTAAGGGCCGCCGTCGAAATGCGCCCGCCAGATGTCTCGCCTGCCCTACTATATAATGGGGGGGGTGGCGTTCACCCGGCGCGGACATCCCGACATCGGCTTGTACTAGGATGAGATATTGAGGCGCTTTGGCGGGCTTTAACAGAGAACCTTATGGCACGTAGGTCGGATGGCGCGGCGGATGTACCCGACGCCACGATCTAGAGAGGGCCGCGAGTGCCTCACAGCACCGCGGCCCTTTTTTTTTGCCCTATAGATTGCCCAGCGGCATCGGGTTATCTTTTAAAAAATCCGATGATCGCCAACAGGATCACAGCGCCGATGACCGCGTTGACTATTGCCGCCAAGATGCCGCCGACCAAAACAAAGCCAATCATCGGTAAAAGATAGCCTGCAATGATTGCGCCGACGATGCCGACCACGATATTGCCGATGAGCCCGAAGCCATAGCCCGTCATAATCTGGCCTGCAATCCAACCGGCAATCGCACCGACGACCAGCCAGACGATAAGAGATACAAGCATTTGATACTGTCCTCCCCATTGTAGAGCGCGCCGCACGGTAGGCACGAGCGTCGCATGAATAATATTACGATGAGTCGGGGGTCGAAGTCGTATGGATAACCGCGAAAAAGACACGCGGCCACGTCACGCCGACGTTTGATCTTCCTCGCCTGCGCTCGCTCTTTGGCGCGGCTCCGCCTCCTTAATGGAGCACTGGCTGTCCGCAAACCTACGGCTCACAATCGCTCCGGCAAACAACTAAAATTTGCTCTGCACAGGTCGGACACATTAGCGATGGTGTCCCCTATAGAACGGGTTCGCAACACAATTCAGACGCCTACCCGAGGCCATGACCCGACACTCCGCCCAGCTAGCGAAGTTGCAATTGCTCAAGCCCGGAGAACTTCTCCCCTGCAAGCAGTATGGATAGCGGGTGCTGCTGATCGCGCGGGCTGGTACGGCAACAATCATTGCCAAACCGACGCCGACTAACGAAGTCGCGATTATGCGGCGCATTCTAACCTCCTCCCGACACGACGAGCATCACATCTTTTCGCGGTGGTCCAATTCATAGGTCTTCCCCCAAGCCTTTGTACACCGGATGGCGCACCTTGCCTTCGGCGGATTCGCCCGGTACTCGATCTCAGCCAACAACGATGGCTCGACCCAGATGCCGCGATGGGCGATGCGCGTGCTGTAGCGCTGGGTCTGCCTGATCAACGGCTTGAGCCGCGCCTGTAGCTCTTTGGCGTTTTCCTTATCGAAGCCGTGGTCAACCTTCCCGGCATAGACCAAATCGTCGCCCTTGCGCCTGCCGAGGTTCGTTCCTGACGGGCGTTCCAGTCCGGAACTTTATCTCAATCCGGAGCTTCGGACCCTATTATTTAGTTCTTTAGGAGCGCGTCGTGTATCGAACCGCGTTGACGATTGCCTTTTTTCTCCTAGCGGCTTCCGCATGCGAATCCGAGTCCGGTCTCGCCTCGTATTACAGTGGTCGGGGTCACAGCGGCGAAATGACCTGCGTTCATCGCACCAGACCATTCGGAAGCATCGTAACGGTGACAGGCGCTGGCGGTTCAATAAGATGCCGGATCAATGATCGAGGTCCCTTCATTCGGGGGCGCGTCATCGACGTATCGATGAGCGCGGCTCGCGCGCTCGGCATGATGAGGTCGGGCGTCATTCGCGTTTCGGTGGAATAGCAAGCCCTCAAACGAAAAAGCCGGGGCCTGTGATGCCACAGGCGTACATCCGGCCCGCGACAATCAATGCGGAGATAGCACGCACTCCTTGAAGATATTATGTATTATGATGAGTAAGCCCGCCGTCAGGACGATGTTCGCTGCCCCTCCAGCGGGTCAGCCGCCGAAAAGTCCCCACATAACGATGACGTAGTAGGCAAACACCGCCACTATGACGTTAGCCGCGACGGCCGCGAACGACGATAGGTCTCACGTCGCGTCCGAGGCTGAAATTGCCACAGTGTTGCCCTGGAAGCTCAACGGCTCCTTAGCGCTACCGTACCGATAATTTCTATATGATCTTCACCGGACTCGCGCCACGCAGCTAAAGCGAAATAGCCTGTAAGCGTCAAACCCAGCACTATTAAGACTGCAAAAGAAAATTGGCTCATCTCCCTGGCTCCGGCCTCGCCCCCAAGGTGCAATCAGCTAAGAAGAGCATTTTTCGCTGAGTCGGAAAACACCACTCCGGGCTACATGGCGACTACGCCGCCGCACAATCTTCCTTGCCAAAGGCACCAAGGGCGACGCGGAACAGAATTTCGATGACGGCCAGCATCAGTACGCTGACAATAAACACCAGCACCACAACTGCACCGCGTGGTACGGGGTTGGGCTCGCTGAGGAGCGGCGGGGCGACCTGAGAGATATCGACCCAGCGCGCGTCAATGACGGATGGCTCGGCTTCTGCCCGGCGATCTGCCGGGGGTGCTCGCACGGATTCTTCTTCAGGCGACCTTGTGGGCGCATCATTAGATGATGCCATTGCCGACATCGCGTCACGCCACCTGGGTTGATCAATTTTCCGCCGAACTCCGTGGGCGACCTGATGGTTCCCGCGGCTCGGTGTCCCATCCCAACAATGATCCGGACCATGCCAGTAGATGTAGGAACCGAACTGCTGACGCGCTTCGGCCTTGCTCATGCAGGAACTAGAAGCCGTTGATGGTGTAGTCACCATCAACATCGATACAACTATTATCGCGACTCGCATGGGGTCGCTCCCTACTCAATACACAAGATGAAAACGTAACTGTAAATAAAACGGAACTAATTAGTTACACAAATTATGGCCGAAAGACGCCGGCATTCGTTCTAATTATGGCCGCAATCTTACGGTGTACGAAAAGAGTCGGTGTTTGCGTATGACCACGTTGACGCAAGTTACCCCAGCTTCCAGCCCTTCGGGGACCGGTAGGTCGCGAGGACCGGACTCCTAGGCACACGAGGCCTCGTGCACTTCAAGTGCTTAATTCCGCTATCAGACTCCAAAACTTACGCCGTTCCTATCTAAGTCCTTAAAGTGGAGTCACAAAGCTCTGGGTGCTTCCGCATTTAGTCCATCCGTAAACGTGATGCACGAAGCCCGGCTTGTCAGGCTCGGTGCAGGAAAAGCGCATCTTCCAGCCGCATTTTACGCAAGCTGGGTCAATGTCCAGACCTCTTGTATCGCGCTTCGGCACGCTCCGAGCCCTCAATGGAGTGTTGGCAGCATGTAAGCTACGGCTCCGCAATCGTGGCGGCAACCAACTAGAATTTGCTCTGCACAGGTGGGACACCTTCCAGGCGGACGATCAGGCGCACCTACTTCGGCACTGCCCGCCTTCTGGTGTAACGTGATCTTCCTTGTCCGTTCGACGCGCAAACGATCTTGAGCTGGTCATCCCGCAGCGGATGCTGAGTGCCCTCGCTCATCCCAAGATGCCCGCATCCAGACGTCCCGCTCCTCATCGGTCGTCGGGATCACCGGCATGGCCTTGGGGTGGATCGGCTCGACCACGGCGTTCGGCTCAGTCGTCAGAAAGCCATAGACCAGATGCGGCCCCGATAGCTACGTAAACTTTGTCGTGCCATCGTAAGTTTTACCGCGCCTTAACCATGCGTAGGGCACTATCACCTAATGATGACTCGCGACGATAAGAGCGCCGTGATCTTAGGCCTGCGCAAACACCACGGCCTTTTGGCGGCCTTCTTGGAGGCGACCAACAAAATCGATCATAAGCAGGTCGCCGGTGAGATGCCCAAACTCGTCAATATGGAAGCGCACACACCACCCGCATCAGAATTGCCTGAAGATGGGCATGCAAAATCCCCTGTTTCGGCCTTTGCCCTTCGGCGTGCCAACTTGGTGCAAGTTTACTGAATAAGGTGCTGGTTGAGTCTAAGCGCGGGACCCGCCGACCGATGTCAAGAGATCAGGTGGCGTCAGGCGAATTCCGCTTCTCTCGTGCCTCTTCGTGGAGTTTCTTCATCGACGTCTGCACTTCCTTCCGATCGACCTGTATGATGCAGTGCCCTGCCGTTCTCACACCGGGCGGGGCCTTCCGACGTCAGTTAAACTGGCATGAAATACAGGGCCAACAAGTAGCGCACGAACAGGACGCCGAACAATGCGGCGACGATCACGATGCCCCAAAAACGCCCTGCCCCAACTCGTCATCGCCTTCGCTAAAAAAATACCCACCGGGGCATCAACCGACGGTGGGTGAAGTCGTTTGTCTTGGAGACGCGGCATAGGTTTGTCGCGCTGATCAAGTTTGACATCCGATCAGAGCGGAGTAAGCCTAAATGCCACGTTCCAACTTGTTCGTAATGTTCACCACCGGCTATAGACGGTGGTAACCAGCAGGACCGCGAGCGCGAATGCGCCCAGCATTACTAGCACCGTCTTTTCGCGATCGCTCGAATTCATAAGTCTTTCTTTGGTTCGCGCGCGTCGTCAGCGTTTCATTCCGCCAGATCGTACAGAGTGCGTAGCTCCGTGGCGGCGAACACGATGCGCGCCAGACAGTCTGGGTGCTTTTCCTTGTCGATGAATTCGGGGAAGGCATCCCATCTACCATCGACGCGCATCACGCTAACCTGCAAATCTGCCGGGCAGACCATCTTATCGCGGACCCGCGCCACGATCATTTGTTCAAGCTCCGAGGCGGTTTTGGTTGGCCGTGCCATGGTGCAAAACAACGAAAAAGGGCCTGGGATCGTTCCAAGGCCCTTTACCGCCGATTGGCGCTTTGGGCTCCGGACCGGAGCCCCTCAATTGCCGCTGGCGTACATCCCGCGACCGTGATCCGTTTCAAGCTGTCTTGGCGAATATCGTCAGGACGCCGTCGGCGATATTGATCGCGACGACTTGCGACGAATTCAGGCCATTCGCCTTGAGCGCGGCTGCCGCCTCCGGTGTCGCGTCGATGGAACTCCGAAGTGATCGCAGATCGTCCTCGCTTGTCTGCGCGGCTACATTCTCAACCTTCGACCGCACCTCGGGCTTGAGGTCTTTGATGTTGACGACCTGTATGCTCCGGATGACCGTGGTCTGATCAGACGGGGTCTGCGCCTGCGCCTTGGGTTGCGCTCCCTGCGCTTGTGCGAAAGCAGGCGTTCCGAGGCAGAGTGCCGCAACAATGACGGATGCTGTAGAGATGCGCATGGTCATTCCTTTTTTGGTTTGAAAGCTAAAAACTCCTATCCGCGAAATCCGGTCAACGTTTGATTTTCGTGTGGCCGTTCAGTGATACCAGTGCGGCTCAACTCGGAACCGGGCGAGCGAGGGGACTTTAATGAATGCGCCAGCACTAGCACACCGTTGCGCCGAAGATGGTCTTGCGCCTAAATTGGGCTCATGACCGCAATTGTCTATTTCGGCGAAATGCTGGCAGCGTCCTTGCTCGCAATCGGCCTGCTGGCAATTTCGCAGCTCAGAATCAGTTTCGACGCCGTGCTTTTCGCCGGTGGTGTCGTTGCGTTGACCTTCGCGGAATATATCGTGCATCGCTTTGTGCTGCATGGTTTCGCGCCGACCGAACATCGGCTACATCATGCCAACCCCGACGATGCGGTCCTTACAATTTTTTGGCAAATTTGGATTTGTTTCGGATTGGTCTATTTGATCGCAGGCGGTGCTTTCGTTGCGGGCGCACTAACTGCTTATGCTTGGTATTTATTCGTGCACCATTGCGCGCATCACGGCCCCAATAAATTGCCGTTACCGCTGGTCAAGCATCATAAAATCCACCATAGATTTGCATCACGCAACTATGGCGTCAGCACCACACTTTGGGACTACGTGTTCGGGACGATGCTGCGCTGACAAGGGTTGAGCATCAATCGGAGCCTTGGGGGGAACAAGCCGCTCCCCATCAGCCCAGCAATCACCAGATCGCGGTTTTTGCACCTCAGCGCACCCCTCCCGGGTACGCTGAGGTTCGGTCCAGCCGTCACGGGCGGCTTTCGATTTGAATCTATCCGGGCTTGGCCCCGTGCGCGACGGCCACAGCGGCGGGATCGGCTGCGCCGGGCAATATCTGACTACTTGTCAGCACGGCATCCGAATAGATCTCGCCGGCGATGGCGACCAACGCAAGTACGAAGATGACCCAAATAGTTCTCATGCCGAAACTATTGCGCGTGTAATGCGGCCAAATCGAGCTTGGCACCGCCATGACTTCTCGCGCGATCGTCGTTAGTGCGAGTTCCCGTGCTCCAATTCGCGCCCGGGAGCATCCCTCGTTTCCTGATGTTCAACCGATAACGATCGGTAGTGGGCCGCCATTTCTCTGTAGTGCTGGCGGGAAATGGGGTCACGCGCTCGGTCGGCACGTTCTTCAAACATGCGGGCACGCTCAACAAGGTCTTTGGCGTTTGGCATCAAACATCTCCCAGCGAAACCCTCCCTGAAAATAATGTTTGAGATGCTATGCCACATGTCGGAGCACGGACTTTTGATGAGGGGGATCGCGCAAAATTCCTGTGGTCTGGCGGCGCCAGCTCGCGG
This sequence comes from Bradyrhizobium canariense, assembly GCF_900105125.1. NCBI lineage: Bacteria > Pseudomonadati > Pseudomonadota > Alphaproteobacteria > Hyphomicrobiales > Nitrobacteraceae > Bradyrhizobium > Bradyrhizobium canariense. Next base: position 3,215,491 of record NZ_LT629750.1, read on the forward strand.
CATTAGCACGCGCTCAGGCACGCCCCCCTGCTGCATCCCCTCAATTGAGGGCTTGCTAAGACCCGGGTGCCAGCGAACCGCTCGATGTCCTCGAAGATCGAAAGCACCATCACTACCGCGCAGCTGCTGCCGTCGACGGGTTTGTTTCCTCGCTCTTCTCATGCGCACGGCGGTGTTGCGGCGAGAGCTTCAAACTCGCACGCGTAGGGCTTCTGCCCGTCTCTATATTTTTACCGCGATCTACAACGCGAAAAGTGGAATACAAATACGCCGCCGATGGGTGCGACGTGCTTATTCACAGCCGGCTCCGATGAGCAAACGACATTCGCGAACTGCGCCCTAGCTCCGCGTCAATCGCAATTGCCAGGGTCCACAGGCACGTACTGTCCCGACGGATAGCGATAATAGCATGCGCCTTGCGACAAATAATATCCCGGGCGCCGCGCAGCTTGAGCGCCCACGATCGCGCCCGCCGTTCCGCCCGCGATGGCACCAGCCACGGCGCCAACCGGTCTGCGCGTTATAAGACCGCCAAGCAAGCCGCCTACAACAGCGCCTCCGACAGCACTTGCGGCTGGGTCCGGTGGAGGGAGCGGTGGAGGAGGCGCGTAAGCTACTGGGGGCGGCGGGTATCCCTGAGGCGGCGGCGGATAGCCCGCTGCAACCGGCGGCCCATCCGAACCAGCGGCATCGTCGACGACCTCAACATCGGAGACATAGGCGGGCGGCCCTTCCATCGCTTGCGGGTAAAAATACCACGCCCCTCCCACATCCCACCACCAGCCGTCGCGTCCGTTATGTATTTCGTGACGCCAACGTCCACCCTCCCAAGCGAGGCGGCCGTGATACGCGTGTCCAGCGAAATTACGCGAAGGCAACGCGCCCCGCGCAATGCGCGAATCATGCGGTCCTCTGCCCGGCATAGGTGCCGGACGCGCCGCTTGGACGCCCGGCCTGCCGGGCCCACCTTTCGAAGGCGGCTTGTTTGGTTCCTCTGCGTGCGCTGACAGCGCAAAAACGGTTAGCGCCGATACCAACGGAAAGAAGATCCTAGAGCGCCTGGACATGTTCATTTTAGACCGCCCTCCATTAGCTTACCGCGGTAGCACTGCTACAAATCAACGTAGATTCTGGCCGGCTTCACTTACCTTGTCTTGTTACAAATCTGTAAGCTCGAGTCCGGGCTCTCATGCCCCCGCACATCATCAGCTGATTTGGGTTAGAAATCGATCCGCTTCGGGGCTACCCCCGCGCGCGCCGTATCTTGAACCGGAGTTCGAAGTTTTCGATTCTTATCAAAAACTGACCGGCGAGCCGGATGGACCCTCGAAAGGTGAAATCCACAACAACCTCGTGGTGTCTCATCCCCTTGCCGCCCTTTACCGGACCGAGGTCCCGCAACAGACAGTGGTGTCCGTCGCTCATTCGGGCCAGGCGGCCCTAGCTCTCCCATAAAGCTTAACGCACAAGTTCGATTGCAGCACGCCGCGATGGCGCTATCGTTTGCTTGGCGGTCACTGATATTTGGAGGTGATCTATGGGTAACAAAATATCTAAAGATCCCGGACACACACCAGCTCAACAAGAGGCCGGTAAGACTTTTCACGGAGCTGGCACCAAGAAGCCAACAACAGAATACGACAAAGCCCAGGAAGCCTTCCGAAAAACTACGAACGATTGAAGGCTGAACGTTTGGCAAGAGACGCCGCGAAATTCAAAGAGAAGTAGTGGGCTCCGGATCAGTCTGGGGGCATGGGATCAGAAGTTTTTCGATCTGATGGAGTTGCCGGGCCCAAAGCCGCAGCTTACGCTGCGAGACGTCACGCTCCACTTCGCCCAGCTGCCGAAGGCTATTTTTAGTTTTGTATTCGTGGGGATTTAATGCATAAAAGTACAGATTACCTTCTCAGGCTGAAGCCGTGGTCGTTACAGGCGTTTGTGGTGGCTTTGATGGCGCTAGCTGTTGCCGCAACCGTGCAGGAGATGCTAGCTGCGCTGGGGACGACGCTGTATTTCGGGACTTTCTTTCCCGCGATTTTGGTGGCCAGCTTTGTGGCGGGTGCTCCCGCGGGCGCAGCTGCGACCGCTCTCACAATTCTCATTGTCTGGTGGGCGTTCATGCCGCCGCAATTCGAGCTCAACCCTCTTGCCAACGCGGATTACGACAGGTTCCTGTTCTTCTTGCTCCCAACGTTATTGACCGTGTGGCTTGCACATATCTATCGGGAAGCTCTCGCAATGTTGCGAAAGCGAAGCAGCTAATTACCGATCGAAGTACGCGCTCGCCCCGCCGGCCAATGCGCTGGAAATCGAAGCGCCCGCAAAGCGCCGCCCGCCGCTGGCACGCCAACTCCTGATTAACCTCCGCGCCCTGGATCCCCTTTTGGGGCGGGGTATTTTTGTGGGTGTGGCGGCGCCACAGACTTCTGAATTAACGCTTTGGGTATCGGTGCAGGCGATGGCTCTGATACGCCGCGAGGACGCACCACGGCCGGATTCTTCGGCGGCGTGGGACCGCCGATCTGGTTGATTGGTTTATGCGGGCCACCAACGGTTACGGTTTGGGCGACAGTGGGAGACGAAGCGAGAATGAGTGCGCCCAAAAGTACAGCTTTCATTGGTGTGATCCTTGCGCTGTGCGCTGTGGGGATATCGCGGCGCGTCGGGCATATCTCGATCCCGCGCATGGTTCCTATCGGCTGCCCGTTTCACGCCGCACCCCCTTGAACTTCTTTGCTGACCGCCTCAAGCGCGAAAAAGCCGCCGCTGGGTTGATGAGTCAGCGGCGGTCCAATCAGTACGACGGCTAGCTTGGGGCACACCGCCGCAAGAGAGACTACAACTGCGTCAGCGAGCCACAAGTCGAGGATTTAGCCAAATCATAACGTGAAGCTTACGCGGGAACCGATGCTCGCCGCTTCTTGTGGACCGCTACTGGCCGCGGCTCTTTATGTTTGTCCGCGCTATGTTTGTCCGCGGTGCGGCTGAACGCGCGGACCAAGCTGCCCTTGCCTCTCCTCGCCAGGATGCGCCCAAACGTAGGGAGCGGTCTGCCGCTGTCCCGTGAGCCTGATGATGTGCACCTGCGGCGCGTAACGCGAGCATCGTAACCTTACTTCGTCAGGTTAAATCGCGACGTTCGTTGCTTCGTTCGGTCGACGGCTGTATCGGATCAACAGCCATGAAAAAAAGATTGTCCCCCAAGAACACAAGCAACGGTGACGCGTATCTCGGCGCCCGGATACGCGAGCTTCGGCTCGAGGTAGGCATGAGCCAAGAACAGCTCGGCAAGGTGCTGGGTGTCTCGTTCCAGCAAATTCAGAAATATGAAAACGGATCGAATCGCGTGAGCGCGGTGCGGCTTTACGAAATCTGCCGGATACTCGACGTGCCGATCGCCTCGATGTTCGAGGGCATCCCACATGGTCCGCCGAGATCGAAAAAGAAAGGCCGTGCGGCCAACACTCGATGAAACTGGTGGCCTGAACCGGCGGCCGTACTCAGAATACGAAAAGGCAACGAGACTGGCTTGAACCGGCCGGCCGTCGGCGCATATTCGCAGGATGAATAACCACTCGCCCGTAACCGTCATAGTCGCCACGTTGATCATCGTGATCTCGTTGGCGGTGCTTTTCAGGTGGCACATCGTGTCATCGGCAACAGGGGTTCACCGGCTCGACAGATGGACCGGGAATGTTGAACTTTGTACCGAATCCAACGGAAAGGTTGTCTGCGTCGACGAATGACCCGCCGGCGTGAACCGGCGAGATTGACACAAATCAGCTATCCAACTCTTAGATTTTCTGCCGACGTTTTGCCGCGGTTTTCCGTCTCTTCAAACTCACCTTGGCACCCTCGTTGAGGCTGCTCAGGCCGGCTCTTTCCACGGCTGAGATGTGCACGAATACATCTTTGCCGCCCTTGTCGGGTTGAATAAATCCATATCCCTTGGTCGCGTTGAACCACTTCACAGTACCTGTCGCCACTTCCTCACTCCCTTTTACAACCACGCAACGCAAGCTTAGGGCGCTCCCGCACGATATCGCAATTGGAAAGAATGAGCCCGATTGTGATCTAGTTCACATTTGCTCGGCATGGCGCCTGCTATCCGTTCGCTGCTGGGGGATTTCAGGGGCCCAGTGATAGGCGCCGCCGGGACACGATATTTCGAGCCCGACGGCGTAGCTTTTTGCGACCTAGGGTCAGGACTCATTACGGGTTTCGAGACGGTAGGGATGACCACGGACCTCGGCATCAGCTTTAAAGGTGCGTGTGGCGGCGCGTCGGCGAACCCGAGTAGCCGAAATTCGCCAGGCACTGGACTATCAGCAGCCGATTGTCTTTGCCCAAATCGGCTCGGCAGTTTCGCAGCGCGGTCGGGGAATAGCGCCGTTCTTCGCCATAGCCGATCTCGGAGATCGTCCCGGCGAGCGTGGCCGCCCTCAGTTCCTCGCCTGTCAGCGCCTTCACGGCGACTGGCCGTGCCGGCACGGCGTCCTTCAGGACAATTAGCGCCCAGTCTGCCGGCGATCGATCCAGCGTCCACTTGTCCCTCAGGGTCGGAACGAAATCCTTCGCCACGATGAACCGCTCTGCAGCCGAAGACGATTCAGTCCTTCCCTTGTTCATGCCAGCCAGGAAGTGGACGTTCCCAGGCCTGATCAGCTCGGTTCCGTTCAACAGGCAGTGCGCGGCGGTTAGCACGATCCGGGGTGCAACGAGCGTGCCCGTGCACCAGCCGCCTTTGTTGAAATACGCAACGGCGACGACGCCGATCGCCGAGGCCGGCCAGGTCGAGGGATCCACGACCTCTCCGATATGCCGATCGAGGCCGAGCAGTTCCTCCTCTCGCGGGCTAGCGATGCCGGCCAGAAGTGATTCAGGCTTTGGCTTCCAATCGTCGATGATCTGCTGGGCCTGCCCGTGCTGCGCTTCGGTCAGCGCCAGCTTGTGCACGACGCGTACCGCCGATCGGACGCCTCCCTGCCCAGCCATCACCAGGAACGCGTAGCCCTGCACCAGGTCTTTTGGGACGCCCCTGCCGTCTAGAGTCATCAGACCGAGCATGAATTGAGCCTGGGCAAATCCCTGCGCTGCTGCCCGGGCGAACCATCGCGCGGCTTCCGCATCATCGGGCCGCACGCCTTCACCGTTCACGTAGGCGAGGCCGAGAAAGTGCTGCGCGATCTGAAGTCCCTGGTCTGCGGCCTTGCGATACCATGTGATCGCCTCTGCAGGATTTCGCTGCACACCCCATCCGTAGGCGTGCATGAATCCGATGTCGAATTGGGCGCGCGCATCGCCCTTCGCGGCAAGCAGAGACAGCCTTCGAAGCGCAGGGGCGTAATCGCCACTGTGCGCCGCGGCGACGGCATCGTCGAGTTCCGCTGCCGTCGCCGGAGCAACGAGGCCGAGAACCAGGATGAGGAGCACGAGAGCTGCGTTGATCATGCGTCCACTGCGACCGCCGCCAAGCGACACGATCAAGATGGCGACCGTATGACCGGCGGGCGGGGAGTTCATTTGCCGGGCGCGCTCGCAAGTTTGATTAAGTTACTTGTTCCACGAAACACTGATGGGATGTGCATTGGCCAATGCGACTAAGGCGAAAAGCCGTCCGATCTTCCGGTGTAGCAGTCCACCAAAGTTCAGTTGATATTCAACCTCAAAACGGCCAAGCTGTTGGGCCTCGCTTTCCCCCGCTGGCACTGCTCGGCCGCGCCGACGAGGTGATCGAGTAACCCGCGCACGTCTGGGTTTGGCACGAACCGGCTGTCAGAGGGCTGGCAGAGCATGTCCGCTCTGCCCGGGGTATTTCAGACATCAACCTGTTCCGATATTGCCAGCGCGTCATCGACCTCAATGCCGAGATACCGGACCGTGCTTTCGATCTTGGTATGCCCGAGCAGTAGCTGGACAGCCCTCAGGTTGCCCGTCCGTCGATAGATCAGGGTCGCTTTTGTGCGTCGCAGTGAATGCGTCCCAAATAGCCTCGGGTCCAGCCCGACGCTTCCGATCCACTCAGAAACGAGACGGGCATATTGGCGGGTTGTTATACTACGGCCAGGGCCACGGCCGGTGAACAAGAGCTCGCCGGGCCGTTTGCCGGTGGCCTTGATATAGTCATCGACCGCCTGCCGGGTTTGCTCGCTCAATTCAAATCTGACAGGTCGCCCGGTTTTCTTTTGCCGGACCATTGCGCGATCCGCCGTGTATCCGCCTGCTGCGACGTCCTCTACCCTGATGGCGACGACATCACAGCCACGAAGCTTGCTGTCGATTGCGAGATTGAACATGGCGAGGTCGCGAGCGCGGCCCTCGATGTGGAGCTTTGTCCGGATCGACCAGACGTGTTTGGGTCGCAGCGGTGGCTTTGCCCCGGTCAGCTTTCCCTTGTTCCACGGCTCTCGCTTGGGTGTAGGGGTGGCATTCAATTGATCCTGCATAGCCATACTCCTCGGGTCGGTTACAGAGGGCGAGAAGCATGTGCCACCGGATCAGGCGTTGGAATCAGTCGGTTTTCGAGCCAAAGCGGACTTCGCTTAGGGCTTGGCGGCAAACAGCGTGTAGCGTTTGACCCGGATGTATGGTCCGGCCGTGCGTCGCAAGAGGATTTCGACGGTGAGCGGTCTTGCATCAATGTATCCGGCCTCAGATTGGAGTGTGTTGTGCTCCGGGCCATCATGGATATCAGCGCGCGTGCGACCTCATTAACGGACAGGCCTCAACGGGCCATCTGGGTCACCAGTGTTCGCACGCGCTCGGAAGACCGAACCTCCATCTCGTCTCATCCTCTCGCAGACCTCGGCTGGAAACTTTGATAGGGTTACCTCGTCGCTTGCTCCTCCTATCGCGCAGTTCCTTTGTTCGAGCCAAGGGTCGTTCCCTCGTCCCGGCCCGCACAACGTCGATCGCGTCGTGCGCAGGGGCGGTCAAGGCCGGCCGTCGCGCTGGGCTTGCGGCTGGCTCCGGCGTTGCCAGGCTGCGCCTTGACCGCGCCGAGCACGGCGCGAGGATCACGCGGGTCGGACGGCTGCATCGTCGGTCCTCTTCAGCTCGAAGGCGCGTCCTTTGGCCAGCACCGCCCAGGCGATGCGGGCAAGCTTGTTGGCGAGTGCCATCGCCAGCACGTTGCGGTGCAACCGCCTCTTGGCGGCTTCGATCCAGGATTTGAGCCCGTAGCGTTCCCAGTTCTTGATCCTGACCAGCACAACCCATACCGCCTGTACAAACAGAACGCGCAGGTAGCGATTGCCGCGCCTCGAGATTTTGCCGAGGATCGTGCGGTCTCCCGTCGAGATCTGCTTGGGCACCAGTCCGAGCCAGGCGCCGAAGTCGCGGCCTTTGGAGAACACGTCTCCAGTGCTGATCGCAGCCACCATGGCGCTCGAAATGATCGGCCCGATGCCAGGCACCGTCATCAGGCGCGAACATGCCTGATCTTGACGGGCCAGCGCTTCGATCTCGCCGGAGAGGCCATCGATGCGCTGATCCAGCCGGCGCCAGTCGCCTGCCAACTCCTCGATGACACGCAACATGCGGGGTGACAGGGCATCGGTGCGCGTCGCAAGGATGGTGGGCAGTTCCGTACGCAGGAAGCCGATACCCTGGCGCACAGCGATCCCGCGTTCCAGCATGAAGGCGCGAATCTGGTTGTTGATGCCGGTGCGTTGCGACACCAGCCGCTCGCGCACCCGATGCAGCGCCTGCAGATCCAGTTGCTCCGCGGTCTTGGTCGCCACGAACTTCATCGTCGGGCGCTGCACGGCTTCGGCAATCGCTTCGGCATCATTGAAGTCGTTCTTCTGTCCCTTGCTATAGGGGCGGACATATTTGGCCGGCATCAGCCTGGCATCGTGACCCAGCGATGCGAGTTTGCGGCTCAGGTGATGTGCAGGCTTCCATGCCGATCAGGCAAGGAGGTATATTGGCGAGCCGCGCTTCCACTTGGCCACGCGACCACTTTTGCCGCAGCACGATGGCGCCGCGCGCATCGTGGCCCACGGCGTGAAACGAGTTCTTGCCGATATCGATGCCGATCACGGCGATCGCAGTATTGGGTGTCTGAGACATGGCGTGCTCTCCTTGTCTTTGGCGCCCCTTGCCAGCTTCGCTTGCTGGCGGGGCAGGAGCACGGCCGGACCATCCCATTAACGGACATCCGAAACCTCAGGTCAGGCTTGATCCTGCCGGTCCTACGGACGACAATCAGCTCCCGTTATCGAGTAGGGCGTGGCAGATGACCGAATTTACATTGCCCGAAACCCGTTACGCATTGAGCGGTGACGTAAATATCGCCTATCAGACGATGGGCGATGGACCCGTTGATCTCATTTTAGTGCCCGGCATCGTGTCGCACGTCGAGTTTATGCATGAGTTACCGGGCATTACGGCTTTCTTACGCCGCCTGTCGGCCTTTGCCAGGGTCGTGACCTTTGACAAGCGAGGTCAGGGATTATCCGACAGAATGGCCGGTGCTCCTTCACTCGAACAGCGGATGGACGACGTTCGCGCCATCATGGATGCGATCGGCTCGCAGCGCGCCATCCTGTTTGGGTTTTCCGAGGGCTGTGCCATGAGCACGTTGTTCGCCGCGACCTATCCTCAGAGGGTATCGCATCTTGTTCTCGTTGGCGGCTTCGCCCGCGCCACCGATCGAATGTCGGACGAGGTTTGGCAAACGCGCCTGGAAAAACTTGTGAAAGATTGGGGCTCCGGCGAAATGATGAAGGCGGTTGCTCCGAGCCAAATTGCGAGCCCAGCTACAGTTGCCCAGTTCGCCAAGTTCGAACGTCTGTCAAGCAGCCCCGGCGCTTTCAAAACGATCATGTTGCTAAACCGTCAGATCGATGTCACCTCGATCCTGCCGTCACTGCGAGTGCCCACCCTTGTACTGCATCGCCAAGCCGACGCCCGGGTGCCGGCTGCGCTTGGCCGCAAGCTGGCGGCCGAGATTCCTGGCGCGAAGTATATAGAATACCTCAACGGCGACCACGCGTTCTGGGCCGGCGATTTCGAAGAGTTGCTCGGAGACATTGAAGAATTCGTTACGGGCCATCGCGAAGGCTCTTCGAGCGATCTGGAACGCGTTCTGGCCACGGTTCTCTTCACGGACATCGTGGACTCGACGCGCAGCGCAGCCGACATGGGCGACCAGCGTTGGCGGGCGTTGCTGGATAGCCACGATCATCTTGCCCGGCAGATCGTCGAGAAACATCGCGGCTCATTCGTGAAGAGCACCGGTGACGGCATCCTGGCGAGGTTCGATGGACCCGGGCGCGCGGTTCGATGCGCTTTGGCTTTTAGTACGGCTGCCCAGCAAATCGGCTTAGCCTTGCGGGCAGGTCTTCACACCGGTGAGATCGAATTGAGAGGCGAAGACATCGGTGGCATTGCCGTGCATGCCGCTGCCAGGGTGATGGCCCATTCCGGCTCGAACGAGGTCCTGGTATCGCGGGTGGTCACCGACCTTGTCGCCGGAGCGGGTCTGAAATTTGCTCAGCGCGGATCGCACGAACTCAAAGGCCTTCCAGGCCAGTGGGACTTATTCGCCGCAAGCGTGTAAAGTCCTTCGTCAGTTCCTGGCACAATTGCGAAGTGGTCGATCGCATCGAACTACGTCTGAGTTTGGAGGCAAAGCGGGAAACATCCACTCGCGATGAGTATTTCGCTTTTTGACCCAGACCGGAAGTGGCTTTTCTTGTGGTGAGCGCGGCACTCGGCAAGCAGACACGCCGGTGATTAGCCGTTCACTAGTGCACACCCGCCGTCTTTCAATGGACGAAAGGCTTCCGCTGCCGGGATGGTGGCGCGCAGTTTGTAGAAGTCGCCAAAGTATCTCGATTCGGCGGGCGTTTTTACCTCAAACAGATACATGCCTGGGCCGTTCCTTTGGTGCCCGCGCGCGCGGCCGTTTGAACCGGCTACGCTTCGGGACACAAGATCCGCACCGAACATGGCGTGCCCCCCCCCGCTTTGATGGCTGCGGTTATCTGGGCAAACAGCGGAAATTGGTGAGCGCCACCCGTCTGGTTTTCTCCGTGGACTTGGCTGCGTAAGTCGTTGCCCACAATATTCACTTGCTCGCAGCACAGAACCGATTTACGCGGTGTTGGCGCAGGCAATCCGAAGGTAAACTGAAGCATGTTCCGAAAAATGCTCCAACCCGTGCACTCGAATCCGTTTGATCGCGCGTGCCATCGCCTAAATCGCGTATCCGTGATGTCGGACCGAGCCGGGCTTAGAGAACTATGAATTGGATTGAAGTTGCGGGTTATCTTGCTTCGGCGTTGGTCTTGGCCACGTTTTGTATGAAGACGATGATCCCTTTGCGCGCCGCAGCCATTTGCAGCAATTTTGCTTTCATTATCTATGGATTTTACGACAGCGTTTACCCCGTCTTGATCTTGCACGCGATCCTGCTGCCTCTAAATACATGGCGCGCTGTCCAGATGCTGCGCCTGATAAGGCGGGTTGAGATAGCGTCAAAGGGAGACCTATCTACGGATTGGCTAAAGCCGTTTATGAAGGAAGAGCGATTAAAAGCTGGAGAAATTATTTTCAATCGCGGAGATCATGCAGAACGCCTCTACATGGTCCTATCCGGCAATGTCCATATCGAGCAGATCGATTTCACCCTGCATCCGGGCGACCTTTTTGGAGAGATCGGCTTGTTTTCGGCTGACCATCAGAGAACACAAACGGCCCGCGCACTGACAGACATTAATCTCCTTTGGATAGGCGAAGGCGAGCTGGCGCAAATCTGCTATCAGAACCCTGGAATCGCGTTTTACTTCTTGCGGCTGACCACCAACCGTTTGATTGCCAATGCATCACGCCTCTCGACAAGCCTAGCCACTGCGTCAACGGTTTCTTGAACTTTTGGCTTGGCGATGAGCCTTACATGCGGGAGACCCGGCAAAGCCGACTTTCACCCAAACATTTTGTTGTCGACGTTGGAACGGCTGGGTTTGCCGTATGGCCTCTTTGCGCCAACGGCGGTCAGTCCTCCTGAGGTAGCCTTTGACTCAACTCAGATATAGAGCAGCCGAGACAAATGGGGTCGAGTCGCCTCAAACCAATTCCTGGCTGACGGGTTCGCCGTTGTCACTTCAGCTCTTGGCAGATTTTGTTGCAAAAGTCAGTTGAGACCGACCGCGAAGCGTGATTCCGTTGTGTTGACGCGATTCTCGGCGAGGTCGATCCATGATGGGCCGTCTGAAGAGTGACCAAGGTCAACTGTTTTACGAGTTTCATCTCAGCGACGCGATTCCCGAAGATCACCTGGTGAGGAAGATCGATGCTGCTCTCGATCTTTCCTGGCTTCGCAATGAACTTGCACCTCATTATTCGTCCATGGGTCGCCCGTCGATCGATCCGGAACTGATGATCCGGATGCTGGTCGTTGGGTATGTCTTTGCGATCCGCTCGGAGCGGCTGATCTGTCGTGAAGTACAGGTGAACCTCGCCTATCGCTGGTTTTGCAAACTCGGGATCGAGGATGCTGTCCCGGATCATTCGGCGTTCTCGCGCGCCCGCAACGAACGCTTCCGCGAGGGAGATGTTTTCCGTCGTATGTTCGAGCGGGTCGTCGAGGCGTGCATTGCAGCTGGTCTGGTTGGTGGCAAAGCCTTTGCCGTCGATGCGAGCCTGATCCAGGCCGATGCCAACAAGCAGCGCTCGATCGCGGGTGGGGATTGGCGCAGGGATCGCGATCCGGCGAGGTGCAGCCGCGCGGTGAAGGAGTATCTGGCGACCCTCGACGATACGGCGTGGGGTGCAGCCAGTGACGTCGTTCCGAAGTTCATCTCGCCGTCCGATCCCGCGGCGCAGTGGACCGGAGCTCACAAGGGACCGGCATTCTTCGCGTACTCCGACAATTATCTGATCGATGTGAAGTTCGGCGTCATCGTTGATGTCGAGGCCTCCCGCTCCATTCGCCAGGCCGAGGTCGGAGCGGCGAGGACCATGATTGAGCGAACGGAGGAGCGCTTTGGTCTCAAGCCAGAGCGGCTTGTCGGGGATACCGCTTACGGGGCGGCTCCGATGCTGAACTGGTTGGTCGAGGAGAAGGGCATCGCGCCACATATCCCCGTGTTCGACAAGTCGAAACGGGATGATGGCACCTTCTCGCGCAGCGACTTTCAATATGATCCGACACGCGACGTCTACCACTGCCCCGCAGGCAAGACCCTGACGACAACTGGGACACTTGTGAATGATGGAACCACGCTGCTCTATCTGGCGAGAAAGCACGATTGCGACGGCTGCGAACTCAAAGCGCGATGCTGTCCTAAGAACCCGTTTCGCAAGATTCCACGTGACCGGCACGAAGCCGCACGCGACGTTGCCCGGGCCCTGGCTGGCACCGATGGATTTGACCGGTCGCGACGAGAACGCAAGAAGATCGAGATGCGGTTCGCGCACTTGAAGCGCATCCTGAGGCTCGGTCGGCTTCGTCTGCGCGGCCCGCAAGGCGCCCAAGATGAGTTTGTTCTTGCCGCCATCGCTCAGAACTTGAGGCGGCTCGCAGCGCTGGTGGCCCGACCGCCACCCGCTCAGGCTCTGTGCATCGCGTAGGAGTTGCGTAGAGAGCGTCAGAGCAAGCGCGCAAAAGCTGCGGCTCTTAACCAAAGGCCCAACGGCCCAATCGGTTGCAACCGGCTTTTACAACAAAATCGGCACAAAAGCGAAGTGCCGGCTGCGTCGAACGATGTCCGAGTTTAAGTGTAAAGCGGGAAGACATATACTCGTACTTAGTTCTTCTCACTTTGACCCGTACCGGAAGCCGCGGTTCTTGACGGACGGTCACTGGCGATCGATCCCGCGGGTTCTGCGTGCCGCCCGCCTTGCGATAATTTGGTATTCGCTGGGCAGAATTCCGTAAGCCTTCTTAAACCGTCTTCCAAAATGGGTCATGTCGGAGAACCCCCAACCGTATGCGACTTCGCTGACGGTTCGATGAGCTTGATTCGGATCTTCAAGGGCGTATCGGCAGCGTGCAAGCCGCCGCGCCTGAATGAGGCGCATGATGGACGTATCGTGATCTGCAAGAACGGCGTTGGCATATCGCACGCTGACTCCAACGGCGTCAGCGACCGCCTGCGCGTCGAGAGTCGGATCCCTCAGTCTCACTTCGATAACCGAACGAACATTTGACAGCACGAGCGCTTTGGCAGAGGAAACTCGGGGGCGGTCAGCCTCCATAGTTTTGGCGAGCGATACAGCGATTAAGTCGAGCGCATGATTTCCGACCATCTCCTCGCTTATAGTATCCATCTTTCCGGCAAGCGACGGCAACATTGCCGACAACGAGGACATCAGACGGTCCTCCACTCTGACCGGCTTTATCAACCGCACGACCATGTCGCGGGTCTTCCCGACACGTGCCTCCAGCTCGCGCCGCGGAACCTTGAGGACTAAAGTTTCCGAATCCGCCGAGAAGTTTCCCTCGTAAGGTAGCAGAGGATCCAACAGCGCCATATCGCCGGCTTCTAGCGCGGCCTTCCGAGTGTCTTGCTCAAGGAAAATCACGCCCGCGACCTGTCGGCACACGAACACGTGGTCTGATTTGGCATGGGCGATATGGCGCCCGGTATGTGATACCTGCATCGGAGAATTGTGGAAAAGGACAAGCTCCACATTGCCCAGATATCCCGTCTCGATTTGGGCGTCAAAAGTTAGCCGGCATTCCGGCAGAGAGTTGTGATCGACGAGATTCTTGCAGGCGACGCTATGCCAGAAATCAAATTTGTCGCGAGCATGCACATGATTTGTCGAAAACACAGTTTTCATGCAGCTTTTCCTTTACCATCAAACAGCCGACGGAGAGCGCCGAAGCAGCCGATCCGAGATCCCAATCACGCTATACGATCCAATCTCCAATCTGAGGGCGTCGTCGTTCTACGGCGTCCAAGGATCGCATGACATGATTACCGAAGTGTTTGGAAAGGGGATGATCTCAACGCCGAACAGCCCGTGGAACTACGGGCTGAAGCAAAAGCTGGATATGGAACCTGCGATGAGCGACCCCGTAACTAAAAAGGAAGTACAGCACGTGCTGGAATTGAATGGTTTTCCGGCGCTCCCTAGCGCTTTGCGAGTAGATATAGACGGCCCGGTCGCGAACGGTGATCACGCGATCTCCAGTGTCCGCCGAATAATCCCCAGGGAACAACCAGGATTTGCAGGGAAGCTGGTCTATCGAGCTCCACACCTCGCTAGGTTCGATAACCTAACGACGCTCCACAGCAGGATGGCTATGCGCGAGAAGCTGGGGAAGAGCGCCCGCGCTGCCGAAGCCCTTGGTCAATCCGCCGCGCTAATTCTGTTAGACCTCGACGATTTTGACGATGTCAATGACACGTATGGTCAAGCTGCGGGGGACGCGTGCCTCCAACGCGTTGCCAACCGTCTGATCGCAACAGTGGGCGCCGTTGGCTTCCTTGCACGGATGGGGGAAGACGAATTCGCCCTCCTTCTTCAGGGGCACACCCGTCGGTCGCTTAGCCACATCCTGAAGGGCATACAGGAGGCGCTTGCGTTGCCCTTCAGCTTTGACGGGCACACCCTCCACCTCACATCATCCATCGGCATCGCGGTTCGCTGCGACGGGCGAAGGTTCAACCCTGATGAACTTATTCGAGACGCCGCACTTGCTCTGGATGAAGCTAAAGCTTCGGGAAAAAATTGTCATCGCGTCTTCCGGCGAGTCCTTCGCACAACCTGCAATGAGAAACTCGAAACTTTACGGGGTGTGCGAAGCGCGCTCGCCACCGGCCAGCTTGAACTATACTACCAGTCAAAGATCACGCTGCGCGATCGAACTCACAGCGGCTTCGAGGCGCTGCTCCGATGGAACAAGGGCGACGGGCAGGTTTTACCTCCGGGTTCCTTCATGGCGGCATTTGATGATCCGTCACTGTCGATGGAAATCGGAAACCATGTGATTGCATCAGCGATAGGCCAAGCGAGGCGCTGGATGATAGCCCGCGTCCCGTTCGTCAGCATCGCTATAAATCTGTCTGCAAGCCAATTTCGCGATGACCAGATCGGAAACCGCATTCTAAATGCAATTGCGGCTACTAACCTGGACCCGCGGATGATCGAGGCGGAGGTAACTGAGGGGGTATTTTTGTCCGCCACTTCGGATGCGGTCCTGAATGCCTGCAAAGTTTTGAAGCAAAGCGGAGTCCGCATTGCCTTTGACGATTTTGGAACCGGCTTTGCTTCGCTCACGCACCTGCGCGACTTCCCAGTGGACACCATCAAAATCGACAGATCCTTCATCACTCGGCTCGGGCAGGGTCAGAATACGACTACGATTGTTAACGCGATGGTGGGCTTAGCGCATAATCTGTCGATGAGCATCGTTGCTGAAGGCGTGGAAACGCAAGCGCAGGCAGAGTTTCTCAAAGCCATCGGTTGCGACGCAGCACAAGGTTACCTGTTCGCACGTCCTGTACCGGCTGCCGTGGCGGCCCAGCAATTGCAATATCCTCATCGACTCCCTGACTTTGGATGTAGTCCTAGTTTGCAACCATAGGTCACTAGCAAACAGCATTCGGATTGACTGCGGAGTCTATCAAAATGCGCAAATGTCTTCACAAGTCGCTTTTAATTCCGGTTTGGATTCGCGCGCCTGGCTCGCCGCTTTACCAATGTGCAATGACATCCGCGTCTGAGTACTCGGCCGAGTTGATGGTGCGTGATCCATTTGCGCCGCCAGATCAATTCGACCTGCTTTTTTCCCCCATAGCTCAAAGCTGGCGTGAATGCTTCATCATCGCGCGCAGGTACGGAGCCAAGTCTATCAAAATATCCTTTTTAGCTCGACACTTGCCTTTGTATCCCGGCCAACACAGCGTCGAGGGTCAGCAAATCCCCCAAGATTGAATAGCGAGGTTTGTTGCGGTGCATGAGTCCGGTTGTGATGCCGTGGACGGCTCCTCCACCGGCACGTGAGTGCCACGGATGTGGGCCCTGTTAAGGCCCCCACGATTCAGAGGAGCTAACCATGCAGACGGTCACGACAATCAGTCTCGACATTGCTAAGTCAGTTTTCCAGGTTCACGGCGTTGACGCCGGCGGACAAGCGGTCATCCGCCGTCAACTCAAGCGGCGGTCTGTCCTGGCGTTTTTTCAGAAGCTGTCACGATGCCTGGTTGGTATAGAAGCTTGCGCTTCGTCGCACCATTGGTCGCGCGAACTCCAGGCACTTGGCCCTACGGTGCGATTGATGCCGCCGGCTTACGTTAAGCCCTACGTCAAACGACAGAAAAATGACATGGCTGACGCAGAAGCGATTTGCGAGGTGCCAACCAAGACACCCGAGCAGCAGAGCTGCCTGATGCTTCACCGCACCCGTCATCTGTTCATCCGCCGGCAGACCGCGGTAATCAATGCGATCCGCGCCCATTTCGCCGAGTTCGGCATTGTCGCGCCGGTAGGGCGTAAAGGGGTTACGGAACTGCTGCATATTGTTGCTGACACAAGCAGGAGCTATGCAGCCGCCCTTTCGGAACGGATTGCGTTGCTGACATTGGGAACCGCAGCGTCCGATGCCATGCTGTGGCGAGCATTTGTCTCGACCACGAAGAGAACGCTGAAACCGGCAAGAGCCAAGCCGTCGGAGAGCGATCAGAGAGGAATTTGATCCGGCGTCTGACAGCAAGCTACTTAGACTTTTTGGGCCGATCTCGACACGAGGCAGTTTATTCTCATGCCTGAAATCATCGTCTGCCCGCGAGCTGGCATGTCCGCTTTTCAGCGCATTGCGGACTCAAGTTAGACATCGCGCCAAGTCCAAAAAGTGCCAAACCATGCGAGGGTTCACTTCTCGCGTCCGGATCTCGACCTCGGTCGCCCCGCTGGTCATCGCGGCAGCCCCTCGCCACTTTTGGATCAATTGTCTCGAACCTTTGCATGCTTGACCAAGTTGCGAGTACGCGAAACGGTTCCGTGAGCGCTGGAGGGTGCTAAGTTCCAACAATCGCGCAACTTCGGCAACTTAATTAACCTCTTTGGTTACCTGTAAGACCCTCACCGGAACGACCGGCGTCAGCGAAGGTTTGGCTTTCATGAAATTGCCACCGAAACTGTCGCGAGGCCTCGCGATAAACTGGTTTGATTGGCGACGTCCCGAAACCAGAGACGCCGTCACCCTTGTTGCGGCGGCAGTTCTCGCTTACGTTGTTGCCCATACCTACGATCTTGCCCCCAAGCTGTTTCAACTCGGCATTGACTACGCCGAATGGGAGCTCGACGACATGATTTTCGTCGTGTTCGTCATGAGCATTGCCATGATGATTTACGCGATTCGGCGTTACCGCGACCTTTCCAGGGAAATAAAATCTCGCATCGGCGCGGAACTCGAAGCACGCAAACTTGCTCGCCACGACCCGTTGACTGGGCTGCCTAATCGCCGATTCTTCGAGGAAAGGCTTGAAGAATATCTTGGCGCTTGCAGTGCTACGCATCAGGCGGCCGTTCTCATGCTCGACCTCGATGGCTTCAAGGCGGTGAACGACACCCACGGCCACGCCGTCGGAGATAAAGCGCTGAGCGAATTTGCTCGGCGGGTCTCGGCCATTGTGCGGGCGGATGCATTTCTTGCCAGAGTTGGTGGGGACGAGTTTACAATCATCATGCCAAAAATCGACTCCCTCGATGATCCGACAAATCTGGCGCGGCGTATCGCGGCAGCGGTCGCCGAACCGTTTGTGGTCGAGCATGTGACCGCGGAGTTCGGTGTCGGAATTGGTATCGCCATCGCTCCGAATGATGGTGTTCACGCTGACGAACTGGTCAGGCGCGCGGATCGCGCGCTCTATCGCGCCAAGGCCGCGGGACGATCATCCGTCCGGTTTTTCGAGTCCGAGATGGACACGCACGTCGAGCGGCGCATCCAGATCGAGCGAGACCTCCGAAGCGCAATAGCGTCCAATGGCATTGTCCCATATTATCAGCCTTTGGTGTCGCTGGACGGCAATCGCATCATTGGGTTTGAAGCACTTGCGCGTTGGGAAGACAGCGATCTGGGGTTCATTCCTCCCGATGTTTTTATTCCCATTGCGGAGGAAACCTGCCTCATCAATGGGCTCAGCGATCAGCTTTTCCGCCGGGCGTGTCTTGACGCAAATACGTGGCCGACAACCTTCGTGCTCGCCTTCAATGTTTCGCCGGTTCAGTTGCGCGATCCGACGCTCGGGCTGCGCCTTCTATCCATTCTGGGGCAGACCGGATTCAACCCGCGTCATTTGGAGATTGAAATCACCGAGAGCGGGCTCGTTGAGAATATTGAGGTTGCGCAGACCGTGATCGATCAGCTTCGTCAGGCCGGCGTGCGTATCGCGCTCGATGATTTCGGCACAGGCTACGCCACGCTGAGTCAGTTGCTTTCGTTTCATCTCGACAAGATAAAGATTGACCGAAGCTTTGTATCGCGTCTCGACCAGAGCGAGGAAAGTCAAGTGATCGTCCGCGCGATCCTCGGCCTTGCAAAAGGATTTGGCTTGACGACCACAGCCGAGGGCGTCGAAGACGCTGGGCAGTTGGCGTACCTCAAGGCCAATGGCTGCACCGAGGGTCAAGGCTACCTCTTCAGCAAGGCCATCCCTGCGGCGGATATTCCCACCCTTCTGCACCGTTTACCCTACGACTCCGCCGCTGCCTAAATGGGTGTTGGATAACAGAACGATCGAGCCCGAATGTCCGTTACGGGATCCTTCAGCGACATACTGCAGTGTGCGCGCCAGATTCGTTCTTGGACCGAAAGCAGACGTTAGGTCCCGACCGCCGCTATTGGCGGGGCATTACAAAGGCTAGAAAACGGTTGACCCTGCGCCCGCAATTAGAGAACCCTCCTGCGGGTGCCTTTTTTACCGGTCTCGCGACTGCCGACTGGCCTCCGCTTCGCTGCGGCACAGACGCCCTTTTTTGTTGAGGGGCTAAGGGCTCCGCCCTCGCGCCGGCAAGGGTGAAGTCCCGGCAAAGCCGGGACCGGCCGGAGCAGTCTCCCCGACCTTCCGCGCGGACGACAAGACCGGAAAGCTCACAACCGAAACCCGCTTGTGCAGGCCGGGCGATCCCCCGCCGCCCTTGCCCTTGCTGCCCCGGTCTCGCCGACGGGCAGGGCGCAGAGGTGCGCTTGCACCCCAACCCTGAAAGGAGATCGATTATGTCTGCCAAGAAAACTGCGACCGTCGCTGAGAGTGGTACTGAGCGTTTCATTCCACTCAACAAACTCAAGAAGTCCCCGAACAACGCCCGCAAGACGCCCCACAGCGAGGCGTCGATCGAGGCGTATGCCGCCAGCATTGCCGCGAAGGGCGTCCTGCAAAATCTTGTCGTCGAACCGGACTGAACGTGGAAGGCGCGGCCACCGGGTTCTATTTGGTCACCATCGGCGAAGGTCGCAGGCTGGCGCAGTTTCTCCGCGTCAAGCGCAAGGAGATCAAAAAGACTGAGCCGATCCGCTGCGTCATCGACACCGCGAACGATCCACACGAAATCAGCCTCGATGATTGCTGTCGGCGGAATGTCCTCCCGCCTCGACCATTTGCATTGACGGATGATAAGATTGTTCTTGGCGAGTTGGGGGCAATTCGACTCGCCGGTACACGCCAGACACGGCACTCCGTGAGTCGCGTGGGTTGGTGATCTGGAACCTGCTCCTCGCATGCGAGTTACGTCTCCCAAATCGGAGAGCCATCATGGCAATAGCGAGCTACGAGGTTGTCGGCTCCGGCGGTGTCTGGCGCGTCAAACACGATGGCGAGCCTGTGGGCAGCTACCAAACCAAGGAATCCGCCTTCGAGGCGGCCGTTGCTGCCGCGTCATTGGCAGTTCGGGAAGGGTACGAGGTCCAGCTTTCAGTACCCGGGACTCGCATCGAATCCTAACCGGCACCGTGAAGCCAAGCGTGCGGCGGGCGTCACCAGGGCGGAGACCGGATCGACGTCGCCCATCATGTCCGCACATTCGCGGAACCACCCAAGTTAATCGAGCACGATCTTGACAACGGTCAACGCTCCCCAGGCTTCCTGCCACTATCAAATCCACATCATCACGCGTTTGGCGATAGCGAGATTGGTCTGAATCCTTCAGCTCATCAGGAGAGAGGCATGAGTAGACTCATTTACGCAGGCGCAATCACCCTTGCGATTTTCGGCAGCATCGGCTTCGCCGCTGCCCAGAGAGGGCCCGGCGCCGACCATCCCAATCTAACGCCAACGCAGGAAAGAACGGTTAGCCAAGGGCTCGCGGCTTCGCCTTCACAGGCCGCGCCGGTCGGCGTGCAACCGGAAGTCGGCAACATGCTTCCTGATTCCTTGACGGCGCAAGCGCTTCCGAGCGACGTCAGCGATCGGGTTCCCGAGGCAAAGCAACTGCTGTTCGTGAAACTGCCAGACCGAATCGTATTGATCGATCCGGAAACCAAGCTGGTGACCGAAATCGTCATGGACGAAGTCACTACTGGTTCGAATCCCAACAGCTCCGACCGGCCTCCCCGGTAGCCGCCGATCGCGACCGGACAAGGGCGTACGCGGTCCGCTTATTCGGTGACCCGAGCGAGACTGAATGGACGGAGCTGCCTTCCGGCTTAGCGAAGCACCGAAGCTGGCGCGGCGTGTCCCTGGAAAGCGATGGTGATATCATGAACAGATCCTGCTTCTCGTTCTTGCCTGCGGTGGTTTTGACCACCGTCGTTCTCTCTTCGTGGACGGGTCATGGGGCCGCCCAGGAAATCGCACTTACGCCTCTTCAGGCCACGGAGGTCGCAAAAGGCTATCGCGGCGACGCCCTTAGATTGAAGCCGGTGGTCAACGACAAAAACGATCCGATCGGGAGGGTCAACGATTTCATTTTTGGCAAGGATGGCAGCATTTTCGTTGTTCTTGCCGTCGGCGATTTTACCGGACTTACCGGCCAGGTTGTCGCCATTCCCTTCCGCAGCCTCAAACTGGACGATCCCTCCGGCAACATTGTATTGCCGGGAGCAAGTCGCGCGGCACTGGAAAAACTGCCGGTTTTCCTCACCGGTCGGTGAACCCGTCGCTCTGTAACCTCAAGCCGTATTATCGAGGCACTGATCGCTGTCGCGGATCAGCCAGTAGACGATACCGAGGGCGAGGATCGCGGCCGCAAGAGCCAGTGTGTGCATCGCATCTGTTTCCGCCAGATCGAGAATGATCACCTTCCGGCAGATCGCGAGCAGCGCGATCATGACGACCGAGCGGATCTGGACAACGCTGTCGCGGCGTTCGGCCATCACTAGAAGCGATTTCTTGAATTCGAGCGCAATGATCACCGTAAAGATCATGCCAAACACCGCCTGGAAAGCTGAGTAGTCGGAGGGGTCGAGACTTCCGGACAGAACGAGACCAAACAGAATCTTCAGGCTCAGGTTCCAGATCGCCGCGACGACGATGACGGCGATCAATGCCGTGAGGATCAGAACGACGATGTGTTCGAATCGCTGATATAGCGAAAGCAACCTGAATTTCTCCCCGGCATCCCTTAGCTCTTCCTTAATTGACATCGAAGTCTCCCGCACGCACAAAAATCCTTGTTGGACGACGGTGGTGACGCCCCGAAGCCATGTTCGATCAATCCGAAACGGGGCCTTGGTTGCCGAGCTGCCGGCTCGGACGTTGCACCAGGATCACCAATGGGATCGCCAGGAAAGACACGAGCATCATGAGCTTGAAACTGTCGATGAAGGCGACGGCTTCCGCCTGCGCGGTCACTGTTTGCGCGAGCGCGGCGCGTCCGCTCAGGGTGACGATATTGAGTTGGTGGGCGTAGTCGCGCACAAACTGCCGGTAGGGCGTGATGTGCTCGACGAGCGCCGACTGCGTGATAGCGATATTGCGTACCAGCAGATAACTCATTGTAGAGATGCCGATGCTTGCCCCGATATTGCGCATCAGGTTGTAGAGCCCGGTTCCCTGTGTGCGCAGCGCCGGCGCCAGCGTACCGAACGCGATCGTACTCAACGGCACGAAGACGAAGCCGATGCCGATGCCTTGCATCAGACCGGTGCGGATCAAGGTGCCCTGTGATACATCGGGTGTGAAGCCTGTCATCAGATAGAGCGCAAATCCGGTGGTTCCAAAACCGGTAGCGATCAGGAGCCGCGCATCGATGAACCGGATGAGTTGCCCGACGATCAACATCGCTATCATGGTCCCGACTCCGCGCGGCGCGAGAACGAGACCCGCCGTCAGCACGGGATAGTTCATGAGTTGCTCGAGATAGGGCGTCAACATCGCCAGTGTCGCCAGCAGCACGACGCCAACGATAAAAATCAGGATGATGCCGATCATGAAATTCCGGTTGCGGAACACCGCGGGATCGATGAACGGGTCGCGCGCCGACACAGTGTGAACGGTAAAGAGGTAGAAGCCGAGCACGCAGAGTGCGACCTCGATCTGGATCTCGTGCGAGGCGAACCAGTCGAGCCGCTCGCCACGATCGAGGAAGAGTTGCAAGGCCCCAATGCCGAGCGCGAGCGTCGAGAAACCGAGCCAATCCAGCCGTCCAGCCAGCGGTCGGTCGGCGCGCCGTCCGAGGAACAGCAGGATGCCGAGAGCGCACAGCACACCGAAAGGCACGTTGACGTAGAACACCCAGCGCCAGCTGTAGGAATCCGTGAGCCAGCCGCCGAGCGTCGGGCCGAGGATCGGTCCGAGCATCACGCCAAGCCCGAACACCGCCATGGCCTGGCCCTGCTGCTCGGGGGGATAGGTGTCGAGCAACACGGATTGTGACAGCGGCACGAGCGGCGCGCCAAAGATGCCCTGGAGCAGGCGGAAGGCCACGATCTGCGGAAGCGATACGGCCGCGCCGCAGAGCATCGAAGTCACGATGAAACCGACCACCGCCGTCAGGAATAATGGCTTGCGGCCGAACCTCGCTTCGAGCCAGCCGGTCGCCGGCATCATGATTGCGGCCGCCACGATATAGGAGGTCAGCACCCAATTGATCTGGTCGCTCGTCGCGGACAGGCTGCCCTGCATATAAGGGAGCGCCACATTGGCGATCGTGGTGTCAAGCGCCTGCATCAAAGTCGCAAGCATCACGGTCGCCGTAACCATTGCCCGATTGATGACCCCGCTTCTGTCCGCTGCCCTCGCCACGTCAGGCCCCGAAGATCGCGGTGATGTCACGCCACAACTCGTTGAGCGAGCGTCGGTGGCCGGTATTGATTGAAATCTTGACGCTCATGCCGGCACGCAACGCGAGGCCGTCCGGGACCTGGCCGAAGGAAAGACGGACCGGTATACGCTGCACGACCTTGACCCAGTTGCCGGTGGCATTTTGCGGCGGCAACAGGGCGAAGACCGATCCGCTCGCCGGGGCCAGTGTCGTTACCTTGGCGGCGATGGGGGAGTCTGGATAGGCATCAATGGTGAAGCGCGCCGGATCGCCCTCTTTCACATAGGTGAGATCGGTCTCCCTGATGTTGGCTTCGATGTACAGATCGTTCGTCGATACCAGCGGAAAGGCGGATTGGCCGGCATTGAGAAAGGCTCCGACGGCGATGCTCTCGACATTATTGGGGATGCCGTCGAATGGCGCGACGATAGAAGTGAGCCGCAGATTGCGCGCCGCAAGGTCGACAGCCGCCTGCGCCTGTTTCACGGTGACCTGCTGATAGACCGGCATGTCCGGGTTGCCGCCAAGTTGGGCGAGCGCCGCCGCGGCCTCCCGTTGCAGGCTGGCCAGATTGGCCTTCGCCGCTTGAAAGTCGCGTATCGCAGCATCGAGCGTGGCCCGTGGCGCGGCGCCAGTATCATAAAGGTGCTGCTGGCGCTCGAACGAGGTTTGCGCATAATCTGCCGTCGCCTTGGCTTGATCGATTTGTTTGAGGCGCGAGCGATAGGTCTCGATCAGGGTACGGGCCTGGTCACGCGCGACGCCAAGCTGCGCCTCGGCATTGGCCAGTGCGATTCGATATGGCTCGGGATCGAGGTCGAAGAGCGAATCGTCTTTCCTGACTGCGGTGTTCGATTTGGCCGCGATGGTAACGACCTGACCCGCGACTTGCGGGCTGATCGAGACATTCACTGCCTGAACGTAAGCATCTTCCTCCGTAACATAGCGACCGGTGGCTAGATAAAGGACTAGCGCTCCGACGATCAAGGCGACGGGGCCCAGGATCAGGAGAGGCCGGCGCCAACGATTCGGCGGTGCGGCCGGCGCGCTCCGATTGCCAGATGCATCTGTCGAGCCAGGATTTTCCCGATTGACCTGAGGCGAATAGCTTGGGGTCGTGCGGGCAACGCTGGGTTCGGCGGCGTCTGAGATCTTTTCGAGGGCGTTATCCCTCATTGCGTGATGTCTCCGTCTTGGGCGCCGCCGTCTGGATTCGCCATCATGTGACATCACGCAGATCGCAAGTGCCTTGACGGGCGTCATTATTTCCGGACCCGGCATACACGGCCGTTTTATTGCGGAGGCGATCAGGATCGTGGGAGCATCCCTCCTGGAACAAGGTGTCAGTTAATCCTGGAGTCGTGAGGACGCCCGCCGACGTGATCGGCATCACGGAACGACGCGTCAACCGCGTGAATGTAGCGTGAGCAGAAGAAGCGTGAGCAAAGATTGAGCCCTGTCAATGCGCGGGGCTTTTTGATCTGCAAAACAAGATCAGCGATAGCTCCCCGCTGTTGCTGCCCTCCCAGGGCGTTTCCTCCCTGACTTGGACCGCCGGCGAAAGCCGCGCGGTCCTTTTTTGCAAATAAATCTCCGGATTTTGATGGACGGAAAAAGACTCAGTGGAAAACCAGAAAAAAGCAGGAAGCAGTTTTCGGAAACTGAGCAATATTGAACAGCGAACGGGCAACCGGACGGGCATACTCATTTAGTTGGAGTTCGGCCGCTGGACAGGACCGATGATCCCGGGTGTTGCACTCACGTTCTTCGAAGGAAGCATTATGGCAGAACCTCAACCCCTGTCGTCCATCGTTCGGCTCGCTCCCATTAAGCGTCCTGCCTGTCCGAAGTGCCAGGCCCAGATGATGCTCGTCCAGATCATGCCGGCATTTCTGGGTACCGACCTGCATACGTTTGAGTGCAGGGCGTGCAACCACGTCATCAAGACGCTCGGCGCGTATGACGATCCGATGCAGTCCAGGGAACGCGGGCGCCGCCTTTAGGTGATTTGGTCAGCGCATTAAGATGGCTTGAACCGTTACGTCTCCGATCAACTCCCGACCTCGATCCATTCGCGCCATATGGTCAGCAGCGCCGCCATGATCACGGGCCCCAGGAACAGGCCAAGAAATCCAAACGATTGCATACCGCCAAGAATTCCGATCAGCACCAACAAGAATGGCAGTCGTGCAGCACCTCCGATCAGCGCCGGCTGAATGACATTGTCACCGATCAGCAACGTCGCCGCGCCGAAGCTAAACAACCCTGCAGCCACCAACCAGCTACCGTCATGAACAGGCAGTATCAGCGCCGCCGCGGCGAGCGCCAGCCACGCACCGAGCGGTACCATCGCCAGCGTCATCGTCAACACCGTGAAAAGCAGCGGATGTGGCACTCCTGACAGGACATACCCAATGCCGATAATCGCACCTTTTAGGATCGCGGCTGCGACTGTGCCGTTCACGGTAGCGCGGATTGCATCCGCGATTTTGCTCACCAGGCGTTCGCCGGGATCCCCAAGCAGGCGGCCGACGGTGGCTAGTGCGTGATCTGCCAACCATGCACCGTCGCGGAATACCAGGAACAGCGCGACCAGAGTGATCAGGAATAGAAACAGCCGGTGCAGCAACGCGCCCCCCAGCGTGCCGGTCCAGGCTGTGATATTTTCGGTGTTCACCCCGCGCAGCCATTCTACCAAGACCTCCGGATTGCTGAGGTTCGCCCGCCACCAAAGGTCAAGGTATTTGCCGGCGATCGGCAGTTCTGCGAGCCAGGCGGGAACTCGTAGTCCGCTCTCCTGCAGCTGATTGAGCGACCGCGCGAAAGCATCGCTGCCCTGCGCGATCTGGTGCACAGCCAAAACGATGGGCACCAGGAGAACGAGACCGGTCATGAGCGTAAACAGCAACGGCGCCAACACCGGAGACCGGCCGCCGAAGACGAGACTCTGGAACCGGGCGTAGATCGGCCAGGCGGTGATGGCGATCACCACGGCCCAGGTCAGCGCCGCCAAAAAATTGCGCGCGACCCAGGCCGCCAGCAACAGCACCAGAATTGCGATAGCGGCTCGGGTGAGCGCCCGTGTGCGTGAATCGAAAGGCAGCGCCGGCTTCTCAAAGGGCCGGAGCTGGCTTCCATCATTGCTCGGCAAGATTCCATGGCGCGGCATGAGCGATTAGATCCCGGTCGCGCCGGCACATTCTTTTCCGCTGTCGCCGGCTTCAGCAGAGGTTAACTTGCATGCCTGCGCGGACGTTGATCGCCATCAACTGCCAATCTCTTTTCCCGCCGCGCTTGACAATCATCATGGTTTTCTCTGCCGGTCTGCGATTTGTAACTCGAACGGAATATTCAGGAATCGCACCATGCCGGCTGAACTGGTTGACCTCAATCGCATCCTTCTGACTCTTGCCCGTTCCCGGGAATTTCCCGACGGCTCGTCACGCCATGGATATGATTTCATTGCGCCGCTCGATCCCGAGGGACACATCGATCCGATCCTCTGGAAGAAGTATCGTGACTACTGCCGGGTTCGGCGGTTTTGGGCAGGCGAGGACGACGAAGTCGGTCGCCTCATGCACAAGCCTGGCGGCGCTGAACACGCACGCTGGGTTTTCGAGTACGATCCCGGTCGGGATGACGACGATGAAGTCGGCTACAAGCTCGGTGAACATGCGTTTTTGCCGGGCGACTATGTCTCGATCAGCGGAAAGGACGGCAAGCTCCAAACGTTTCGCGTCATCAGCGTCAATCCTGTCCTGCTGTCGATGGCCCTGGTCAAGTCGTTCGAACTGGAAATCAAGGTGTGATCCTTGATCGCCATCAACGACAGATTGCGTTGCCGCGGCAACGTCAGCGCCGCGGCCGGCAACCACGTCCATGAAGCTGAACGTCCCACCGTGAGATCCCTGTCATGCTCGATCGCACCCGCAATTTTCCTAACCCTAGCCATCGCACGATGCATGTGCCCCGCACCATGTTCGCTGCCGCCATCGACCGCTTCGGCGGACCCGAGGTGATCACCGCTCACGCTTTGCCGGTCCCGGAAGTCGATGCCGGCGAAGTCTTGATCGCCGTCGATACCGCCGGCGTCGGCCGATGGGACGCCGATGTTCGGGAAGGATTTTTTGCGTCCCGCAAGCCGCATTTTCCACTGGTTCTCGGCTATGACGGTGCCGGCATCATCGCAAAAGTCGGCTCGCGGGTGCGGCGGCTGAAGGTCGGCGACGAAGTCTATTCCTACAATTGGGAGAATCCGAAGGGCGGCTTCTACGCCGAATATGTCGCGGTGCCTGCCGACAAGGTCGCGCCGATCCCCAAGCGGCTGGATCTGCGGCATGCCGGCGCGATCCCGATCACGGGCTTGACCGCGCTGCAGGGCATTGACGATGCGCTGGGTTTAAAAAAGGGCGAGACCATCATCATTCACGGCGCCTCGGGAGGCGTGGGGACGCTTGCGGTGCAATTCGCAAGGCTCCGCGGCGCCAAGGTGTTTGCGACCGCATCGGGCAGGGAAGGGCTAGAACTGGTGCGGGAGATGGGTGCGCATGCCGCAGTCGACGGCAAGCGCCCCGATGTCGACAATCACGCGCGTCGTTTTGCGCCTGATGGCGTCGATGCGATCCTGGCTCTCGCCGGCGGAGACGGGCTGGAACGCTGCCTGAGTGTGCTTCGGCCCGGCGGCCGTGTTGCGCACCCCAACGGCGTCGAGCCTGCGCCGAAAAAACGGCGCGGCATGACCCTGATCCGTTATGACGGCATCTCCGGGGTCCGCGAATTCGAGCGCCTCAACGCCGCGGTGCAGGCAGCAAAGCTCAAAGTTCCGATCGCCGAATGTTATCCCCTCGCCCGGGCCTCCAAGGCGCACGAGCGCCTCGCCGAGGGTCACGTGCTCGGAAAGATTATCCTTTCAGTGCATGACGCGTAGTGGTGCGCCCACGAAAAGGTATCGGCTGCCGATCAGGCGCTTGGAAGTCTTGCGACGATGAAAGCTGTCCGTCGCGGGCCGCCTGGCCGGAATTTTCACGGAACATCTCAGCCATCATTGAAATGGCCATTTTCCCAACGGGAGGCTGAGTTTCGGCAATCTTCAGGATGGACTCACAGCACTCGTCCAGCAAACTCCCTGTCATCAGAGCTATCCCTGCGTTGCCCAGCCGGAAAGGGAATTTCGCGGATTGCGATTGGTTCCAGTGCTTTTTGCTTTGTGACGCTGAAAAATTAGGCTGCCCCAAAATGTTCTCCCAGGGTTCGGCCCAACCCGCGGCAATTCGCCGGCGTCGCGCACTCTGCGAGATCACTCCGTCGAAAAGGCCATTTGCCTTCGGGTGTCGCCGCAGAACTTCATCCAATTGGCTAGCCCCTACGAGGAGCCCAGACCGAAAAGACGCGCATTGTTGACAGACGTCAACGCACACCTTGTCGTGCATGCAAGAAGTACGCCCGCGCTGCAAAAGCGGCAGAGATTCGAATAGTTCGGCAACCACGTCGCAGTTGGGAGCATGACATGGCCAGCACCACATTCAACTCCACCTCTGGCGTCGGCTCTAGTCCGGCGGCAGAGACACTCGTTCAAAACTGGTGGCTGTTTACGCTGCGAGGCGCTTTAGGCATCATCTTTGGAATCCTCGCGCTGATCTTTCCCGGTCCAACGATACTGTCGCTGGTACTGCTGTTCTCCGCCTATATGATGGTCGACGGCATCTTCGGAATCATTTCGGCGGTGCGGGCGATCCGCCGCAAGGAGGACCGCTGGGGATTGCTGATATTTGAGGGGCTGCTCGATATCGCCACGGGCGTTGTGGCTTTTCTCTGGCCGGGCCTCACCGTTGTTGCGTTCGTCTGGCTGATTGCCGCTTGGGCGATTGTCTCGGGCGGACTGATGACGGCCGCTGGCTTCCGGTTGAACATTGAGCATGGCCGGTGGTGGCTGGTTCTGGGCGGGCTATTGTCCCTCGCCTATGGCGTGCTCCTCATCATCACGCCGTTGATCGGAGCTGTCGTGTTCACCTGGTGGCTGGGCGCTTACGCACTGGTTTTCGGTGTCGCGCTAGTCATCTTCTCTTTGAAGCTCCGGTCGCGGCAGCATGAACGCGTCAGCCCCACTGCGGTCGGAACAGCCGCTTAGGCCGAAATCGATGGCGCCCAAGGTATTGAGCCATCAAAGCCGAAAAGGCCGGGCACCCGCCCGGCCCTTGCAGATTGAAACGGTCGACGAAATCGATGAG
This sequence comes from Bradyrhizobium canariense, assembly GCF_900105125.1. Classification (NCBI taxonomy): domain Bacteria; kingdom Pseudomonadati; phylum Pseudomonadota; class Alphaproteobacteria; order Hyphomicrobiales; family Nitrobacteraceae; genus Bradyrhizobium; species Bradyrhizobium canariense. Next base: position 3,244,878 of record NZ_LT629750.1, read on the forward strand.
AGCCTGATCGAAACTTTTCCTGCCAGCGACCCTCCGGCCTGGGTAGCCCTGGCCCGTGTCGGCATTCCCAAGCGACGCAAGACGAAGTCCAGCCGCGCCCGAAAAGCATGACATCCCTGATCATCGGTACAACATCGCCGGCTCGCCTTAAAATTGCGGCAAGTGTCGAATAACTGACGCAAGCTGCTTTTTCTTCACAGCGAAACACCCTGCGCCGAGTTGCTGAACCAATTTGGCGTTGCCAACCACAGAAGAAAGGTATCCAACTCATCCGGGCCGCCGCGAAAGTAACTCAAGGCGCAGGCAATGCCGTGGACGGAGCCGGTTGCAAGTTTCAGTGAGTTGCGGCGTTGTATTCGCGATCTGGTCGCGCTCTCGACGCTGCCGGCCGGCTGGCAGAACTATGATATGCGTCAGATCGGCGCAAGCATTGTTGCCGCGCTGATCTCGATGCTGGATGCCGATTTCGTTTTCATTGCACTGCCTGGCCAGGGCAACCAGTTCGTCACCGAACTGGCCCGCAGCAGTCCGAAGCTGGATTCGGCGAACCTGCAACGCGTCCAGAAGAAGCTGCAGCAGGAAAGAGCCACGCTCGGCAGCGGGCGGGAATTTATCATTGCCGACGTATCCGGCAGCAGCGGCCTGCGCGTGATGACCGCGCCCATCGGGTTCGGTGGCGATGCAACCCTCGCTGCAGGCTCTATTCGCCACACATTTCCAACCAGGACCGAGAAGCTGCTCCTCAATACCGGGGCCAATCAGGCGGCGATCGCGTTCCAGCAGTGGCTGGGAGACGCCGAGAAGAGAAGGTTTACAGCCTTGGTGCAGCGAACGACGGACCTCGTCGGCATCGCCTCGCTGAGCGGCCAGGTTCAGTACGTTAATCCGGCCGGTCTTGAATTGGTGGGACTTGCCAGCCTCGACGACGCGTTGCGGCTTCACATACTCGATTTCGTTTCACCACAACACCGAAAGACTGTGGAGGATGAGGTTTGGCCTCTGGTACTGCGCATGGGCCGTTGGAAGGGAGAACTCGACCTCAAGCATTTCGGATCTGGAATAGAAATACCTTTCCAGATCGATTGCTTCAGGATCGACGATCCACGCACCGGAGAACCGATGAACGTCGCAACGGTGAGCCGCGATCTCAGTGCGCAAAAGAATTCAGAAGCAACGCTGCATCATCTGAATGAAGGTCTGGAGCAACGCGTGGAAGAGCGGACATTTGAATTGGCAGAGGCTAACAAGCGGCTCGTTGCGGAGAAGCTCGAACGCGCGCAAATCGATTTGCGCTTTCAAAAACTGCAGAATGACCTTCTTCTTGCCGCCCGCCTCACCGCAGCCGCTCAGATGGCCGCCGCCCTCGCCCACGAAATCAGCCAGCCGCTTACGGCGGTCGTCAATTCAGTCAATGCAGCGAAGCGGCTGCTTGCGCGTGGCGGGCAGGTCAATATGCTGAGCGCGCTTGAGGTCACCGACGAGGCTTGCGAGCAGGCATTGCGGGCGAGCGAGATCGTCCGCAGCCTCCGCCAATTGGTCAGCAGGGATGAGACGGAAAGACGAATCGAGGAACTTCCTTCGATGATCGAGGAAGCCAGCGCCTTTGTATTGAATAGCGTCACTCCGCTGGCGCTGCGTCTGCGGTTTGAATTCGATGACAAGGCCCGCGAAGTATGGGTGAACCGGGTTCAAATTCAGCAAGTTATTGTCAATCTCGTCCGCAATGCATTTGAGGCGATGGCCAATCAAGAACCGCGGGAGGTTACCCTGACGACGAAGGCCCTCGATGATGCGATGATCGAAATTGCCGTTGCCGATATTGGACCCGGCATTCATGGCGATATTGCCGGCCAATTGTTTCGGCCGTTTGTTTCAAATAAGCACGATGGCATGGGATTGGGACTGTCTATCTCACGTTCGATTATCGAGGCGCATGACGGTCAATTGATACTAGAGCCGAATCCCGGAGGCGGAAGCATTTTTCGCTTTACCCTTCCGTCCTGTGGAGCGGCACATGGCGACTGAACGAACTGTCTACGTTCTGGATGATGACGACGCCGTGCTTCGTTCGCTAGAACGTCTGCTGAGTTCGGCGAATTTCAAGCCGATCACCTTCGACCATCCAAGTGTTTTTCTGACGGCGGCAAAGACGTTCAAGACCGGCTGTGTCCTGTTGGACGTTCGCCTGCCGGGCATGAGCGGACTGGAGGTCCAGACGCAACTTATGAAGATGAGAAATGACCTCGCCGTCATCGTCGTGACTGGCCAGGGCGATATTCAGACCGCCGTTCGCGCGATGAAGGCCGGTGCAACCGACTTCCTTGAGAAGCCCTACAGCGATCATGCCTTGCTCGGGTCGATCGAGGTGGCGTTTGCGAGAGAGAACCAGCACAATCGCGACCACGATATCGCCGACGCCATCCGGCGAATCGCAACTCTCAGTCCGCGCGAGCGGGAGGTTCTTGATGGGCTGCTGGCAGGCCGCCCAAACAAGCTGATCGCTTACGATCTCGGGATCAGCGTGCGCACGGTCGAGGTCCACCGAGCGCGCATGATGGAGCGGCTGGGCATACGTCAGCTCACGGATGTCATCCGTCTGGGGGTGATGGCGCGGCTGAACGCGCCGTTACCCACCAACAGACAAAAAGGCTAGGCCGCGGCTCGACTGAGCGCCATCGGCTCCGGCCGGCGATCAGGCAGCCTTGCACCGGCACGGTCTTCCAGGGCGCCCCGGTTCAGAATTTTGACCGTTCGCTTGCCTGCCAAAGTAATGACGCCGCGGTGCTGCAGATCTGTAATGGCACGACACACGGTCTCGACCGAGACGGCGAGATATTCGGCTATGTCATAGCGCGTGACGGGCAGTTCCACCTGCCCCCTTGCTTCCAACGCTCGCCCGTCAAGCGAAAGCAGGAAGGACCCGACCTTCTCAAGCGCGGTGACGCCACCAAGGATCAGGAGTTGTTCCTGGGATCGCGTGAGGGACTGAAACGCTACCTCGCGCAGTTCACGCGCGAACTGCGGATCACGCTCCGCGAAAAGTTCAACCCGTCCGCCGGGATAGCTCGCAAGCACAGTCTCCTCGGCAATCGCTTCGATCGTCTCATCCCTCCTGCTGTCCGAAACAAAGAAGCAATCCCGCGGCAGCATCAGATCGACGATTTGTCGCCGCCCGTCCGAGCGGATTGAGCAGCGCCGGACCGCGCCAACGATAACGTAATACCAGTGGCCCGCAGGTCCTGAATCATTCGAAATCTCCTGGCCGCGATGGCATTTCACAATCGCTGCAAATGGATCGAGGCGTTTCAACGCATGGGGCTGCGCTGAAAGTATCCGCCGATAGTAATCCGCTGCGTGGGTTCTCGTTTTCATGACCGCGTCCCTTGTTCGAGGATCCGTTCGTATCGAGAGATATTTATCCTTCCGCAGAGCCAACTATCCCTCAGCGATAACGATCAAAAAATTCGGTAAATTTGCATACGTAAAAATACGTAATGCGGTCACGGATGAAGGACGACAGGGACCGAATGCGGCATCGTGCGCTGGCGCATCCCGTGGTCAACCAGGTGCAGCGGCATTTCGGCGGGCGGATGCGGCTCGTCTTTCGTCATTTCCCCCTGACCGAAGTGCATCCGCACGCCGAGATCGCCGCCGAAAGCGCTGAGTTCGCCGGCGCGGCCGGGCTGTTCTGGGAGATGCATGACGCTCTCTTTGCAAACCAGAGCAGGCTGAGCATACCGACGATCTTCCTGATCGCCGAAGAGCTCGGGCTTCCCGAAATAGCAATGCGGAACGCCTTGGAGACGGGCCAGTACCGAAATAGGGTACACTGCGACTTATGGGCGGCATACGTAGCGGCGTGAACGGAACCCTGACCTTCTTCATAAATGGCGTGCGGCCTGACGGTGCCTACGACTACGCCAACCTGGTCGCGGGAATCCAGATGCGCCTCGCCGCCGACGCCGACGCATAGCCGATCTGAAAGAGCTTCCGATCGGACCGGCGTGGACGATTCAAAAACCTTCCGTGAAATTGACAATGGTCAGTGCTGCTTCGGGGTCCGGGAATTATCCCCGCCACTCCGGTCAAACTTCAGGAGAGAGCCATGGTTGCCTCCGCAGTATTCCGAATGCCCCTGATCGGGGCCGTACTCGCGCTCGCCCTCGCCACAGGTCCAGCGTTGCCACAAATAGGGATACAACTCATCAAGGTAGACCTCTCGGTCGTGGCGAAGGGCTATCGGATGAGCAAGCTGATTGGCAGCAGCGTCATCAACGACAAGAACGAGAAGATCGGGACTGTCGATGATGTGATCGCGGACAAGGACAAGAAGCAGCTGAGTTTCGCCGTGTTGCAGGTCGGCGGCTTCCTCGGCGTGGGCGGGCATCTTGTGGCGGTGCCGTATGACAGCTTAGTCATTGACGATACCGGCCAGAAGATCACCCTGCCCGGCGCGTCGAAGGACGAACTGAAGAAGTTGTCTCAATTCAACTATCCGGCGTCGTGAAGCCGCTACCTGGGAAAACCCAGATGCTCGGGCCGTCAGAAGATATCCTTGACCGGATGCGCACGCGCGAGGTGACGGGCGTCTTCCATTCCCGGAAGGCGCTCATCGACGCCGCAGAGGAGCTGCTTGTTGCGGGAATCGACCGCGCGGATATCGACGTCAGTGCCTCGGTCGACGAGCTGGACCGGCGCTTGAATTACCAGTCAATTCCTGCGGCGGATCTCGTCGATATGCCGATCACCCCTCGGCAATCCTTCATGGGCATCGACGACGTGCTAAGCGCCGAGGCCGTCGCTGGCAGCATCGCGGGATGCATCGCCGCTATCACCGTTGCAGCCATCCTTGTCGCGCGCGGCACAGAACCTCTCTACGTCGGCATCTTTTCGATACTGAGCGGGCTTATCGTAGGCGGCATAGCGGTGACCCGAGTACGTCGGCGGCTATATCGAGAGCGCACGCTCGGATTGGAAAAGCAGTCTGAATGGCAGGGCTTGCTTATCTGGGTGCGAGTCCGATCGCCGGAGAAAGAAGCCGAAGCCCAGGAAATTCTGACCCGACACGGTGGGCAAGCCGTCCATGTTCATGAAATCGAACTGGCAACACGGTCGGAGGATCTTCCGCTCCACTCGCTACGGGTCGACCCTTGGTTGGGCGACGAACGGTTGGGACGGCCGTACCGCTACCGCCACGATGACCTTGAGCGGCCGCTTCGGTAGGAGCCAGCAACCCACTCTGGAACCGCCCTCGCTCGCCACGGCCGACAAACCTGGAGCGAAAGTTGATGGTCGTCATGGCCGCGCGCGTGACCTCTGATAAAACTGGCCGTGATCGGTAGCGTATTCCACCGAGCCACCAAATCTGCCCCTTTATCCAGACGAGGAGCTAATCATGAAGTCCGACAGTGAGATAGAGCGCGATGTTCGCGAAGAGTTAAAATGGGATCCCGATCTTGATGCCGAGGACATCGCTATATCGGTCAAAAATGGCGTTGTCACGCTGGCAGGTTTCACCCACAGTTACGCTGATAGGCTTGAAGCGGAATTCGCCGCGAAACGCGTGGCCGGAGTTCACGCTGTTGCGAATGATATCGAGGTCCGGCTGCCGGCGATTGATCAACGTCCCGATCCAGATATTGCCAAGGACGCTGTCGCAGCCCTGAAGTCGGAACTGCCGATCTCTCACGACAAGATCAAGGTCGTCGTGAAGGACGGCTGGATAACCCTGGAAGGCACGGCGGAGTGGCAATATCAGAGAACCTCCGCTGAAACCGCGGTGCGAAAAGTGAAGGGCGTCAAGGGTGTCACCAACGTCATTACGGTGAAGCCGAAGGTGGAACCCTCGGAGCTCAAGCGCAAGATCCAGGACGCATTCAAGCGAAATGCCGAGGTGGATGCCGATCGGATCACCGTCGAAGCGAACGGCAGCGTGGTGACGCTGAAAGGCACCGTTCGCTCCTGGATCGAGCGCGAGGAAGCCGAGCGCGTCGCCTGGTCGGCGCCCGGCATCACCAAGGTCGAAGACCGCATCGTGGTCAGTCCGTGACAGCGCCGTTTCAGCCGATACGACGCACATTCAGCAAATCAACCAAGGCAACAAGGAGGTTCCCATGAGGCTAACGTCACTGATTCCATTTCGTGATGGCGGCGCGTTGACGCGACCTGATTTCGGATTGTTCGGTCTGCATCGCGAGATTGATCGGCTGTTCAGCGAATTCGCGCAGGGAGTAGGCCCGAGCGCGAAGATTATCCCCAACATCGAAATCTCGGAAACCGACAAGGCAATCGAAATCAGCGCGGAGATGCCGGGCCTCGAGCGCAAGGACGTCGAGATTTCGATTGACGATGACACCCTCACCATTCGCGGCGAGAAGAAGATCGAGGAAAACCAGAAAGACAAGAACGTTCAGCTCAGCGAGCGCAGCTACGGCGTATTCCTGCGCGTGCTGCAACTGCCTCCCGGCATTGATCCGTCGAGCGTTCAGGCCACCATGTCGAACGGCGTCCTGAAGATTGCGATTCCGAAGCCGGCCAAATCAGAGCCGAAGAAAATCGAGGTTAAGGAAGAGGCCAAGCAAGAGAATAAGGCTGCCGCTTGAGTCCCCAAGCGGCCGCGGGACGCGCTGGCCGTCTTTCCTCCCGACGCACCTGGCGCGTCCCGCATATTAATCGAACAAAGTCTGAAACGGCGAAAGCGATTACACGCATCTTTTGAACAAGGAGCCTGATCATGGCGAAGGCAATTGGCATCGATCTCGGAACCACCAACTCTTGCGTTGCCGTGATGGAAGGAAACAAGGCCAGGGTGATCGAAAATGCTGAGGGCGGCCGCACCACGCCGTCGATGGTCGCCTTCACCGACGATGGCCAGGTCCTGGTCGGCCAGCCGGCCAAGCGCCAGAGCATTACCAATCCGGAAAACACGGTCTACGCCATCAAGCGGCTGATCGGCCGACGCTATGACGACCCGATCACCGCGAAAGACAAGGCGATGGTGCCCTACCATATCGTGCCCGGCGATAACGGTGACGCCTGGGTCGAGGTCAGGGGCAAGAAATACTCGCCGAGCCAGATCAGCGCCTTCATTCTCACCAAGATGAAGGAAACCGCGGAAGCCAATCTCGGCAGCGCCGTCACGCAGGCGGTGATCACCGTGCCGGCCTATTTCAACGATGCCCAGCGCCAGGCCACCAAGGACGCCGGCCGGATTGCCGGTCTTGACGTGATGCGTATCATCAACGAACCGACCGCGGCGGCACTGGCTTACGGGTTGGACAAGAAGGGAAGCGGCAAGATCGCCGTCTATGACCTCGGTGGTGGCACCTTCGACATTTCGATTCTTGAGGTCGGCGACGGGGTGTTCGAGGTCAAATCGACCAACGGCGATACTTTCCTCGGCGGTGAGGATTTCGACCAGCGGATCATGGACTATCTGGCTGACGAATTCCGGAAGGAGAACGGCATCGACCTGCGCAAGGATCGCCTCGCGCTGCAGCGGCTCAAGGATGCCGCCGAAAAGGCCAAGATCGAACTCTCGAGCGCCACCCAGACCGAGGTCAATCTGCCCTTCATCACGGCGGATCAGAACGGGCCGAAGCATCTTGCCATCAAGCTATCACGGGCAAAGCTGGAGGCTCTGGTCGACGATCTGATTCAGCGCACCATCGAGCCGTGCAAGGCGGCGTTGAAGGACGCGGGGCTGCAGGCCTCTGACATCAACGAGGTCGTGCTGGTCGGCGGCCAAACCCGGATGCCGAAAGTCCAGGAAACCGTGCAGAAACTGTTCGGGAGGGAGCCGCACAAGGGCGTCAATCCGGACGAAGTGGTCGCAATCGGTGCGGCGATCCAGGCCGGCGTGCTGCAGGGCGATGTCAAGGACGTTCTCTTGCTCGACGTGACGCCGCTGTCGCTCGGAATCGAAACGCTTGGCGGCGTCATGACCAAGCTGATCGATCGCAACACCACCATACCGACCAAGCGCAGCCAGGTTTTCTCGACGGCCGAGGACAATCAGACGGCAGTCACCATCCGCGTCTTCCAGGGCGAGCGCGAGATGGCGGCCGACAATAAACTCCTCGCCCAGTTCGATCTGGTCGGGATTCCGCCGGCGCCGCGAGGCGTCCCGCAAATCGAGGTCACCTTTGATATCGACGCCAACGGCATCGTCAACGTCTCAGCCAAGGACAAGACGAGCGGCAAGGAGCAGAGCATCCGGATCCAGGCGTCCGGCGGCCTGAGCGAGGCCGATATCCAGAAGATGGTCAGGGAAGCCGAAGCGCATGCCGAAGAAGACAAGCGCCGCAAGGAACTGGTCGAGGCGCGCAACCAGGCCGACGCGGCGATCTATAGCACCGAGAAGGCCCTGAAAGAGGCGGAGAACAAGATCGCCGCCGACCTGAAGAGGGAGGTCGAACAGGCGCTCGCCGACGCCAAGCAAAATCTGACGTCGGAAAATGTTCAATCGATCCGCCAGGCGACGGAACGTCTGCAGCAGGCCGCTTCCAAAACCGCCGAAGCGCTCAATCGCGCGGCTTCGCAAGCCGCCAATGACGCCGGCGGGCAAGCCAAACCGTCCGGTGACGGAAGCGGCGCTTCCGACGACAACGTCGTCGATGCCGAATTCGAGGAAGTCGATCCTCGCGGCCGTAAGGCGTCCTGAAACATTGAGGCTTCACGCTGACGCGTCGAGTACGAGATCGGGAGCATGACATGGCGGAAAACACCATGGACAACGATGTCGACCCGTCAGCTACGGGCAACGGCAATAGTAACGATCCGGCATCCGAAATCGCTGCTTTGCGTGAGCGGTTGATGCGGGCGCTGGCCGAGACCGAGAATACCAGGCGTCAGGGTGAACGGCGCGCGCAGGACGCCCAGCAATACGCGATCACGAACTTTGCCCGCGAATTGCTTCAGGTTGTCGACAATCTGCGCCGTGCCCTCGGCGCCGCCGAGGGGGACGCTGGAAAGGTAGACGGATTGATCGCGGGCGTGGCCGCCACCGATCGCGTTCTGACACAGATTCTCAATCGATTCGGCGTCAAGGAAGTCAGCGCCCTCAACCAGCCTTTCGATCCCGGCAAGCACGAAGCGGTGATGGAGACGGATCAGACCGAACAACCACCCGGCAGCGTCGTCCAAGTTTTGGAAAACGGCTATACGCTTCACGACCGTTTGTTGCGGCCGGCGCGCGTCGTGGTGGCTAAGTCGCCACAAAAATCGTGGCAGCCGGCAGAACAATGACGCCACATTCGCTCAGCTATGCCGGCGTGCAGACAGGAGTGGGCATTGGCCGTGGACCCCTATACAACGCTGGGCGTGAAAAAGCATGCGACCCAGGAAGAGATTCAAAAAGCCTATCGCCGGCTGGCGAAAAAGCTGCACCCGGATCTCAATCCCGGCAACAAGATTGCCGAAGACAAGTTCAAGGAAGTTTCGGCTGCCTACGACCTCTTGGGCGATCCGGAAAAGCGCGCACGGTTTGACCGCGGCGAAATCGACGCCTCAGGCACGGAGCGGCCGCGCCAGCAATACTACAGGGATTTCGCCGATCAGAACGGTTGGTCTGCCTACACCAACAACTCGGGCTTTTCCGATTTCGGCGATTTCGCCGGCAGCGAAGATATTCTCTCGGAGATTTTCGGCCGTGCCGGCAGCGCAGGCCGCCGCCGGCGGGGCCAGGACGTACGCTATCATCTCGAGCTTTCTTTCCTTGATGCCGTCAATGGCGGCAAGCAGTCTATTGTCCTTCCTGACGGCACCACGCTGGATGTCAACATCCCGCCGGGAACGCGGGACGGCCAGATCTTGCGACTGAGAGGCAAAGGCCGCCCGGCGCCGGGCGAGGGTCCGGCAGGCGATGCGCTGATCGAGATCAGCGTGCTGCCGCATCCCTACTTCACCCGCAAAGGCGACGACATCTATCTGGACCTTCCGATATCGCTGAAGGAGGCGGTGCTGGGCGCCAAGGTTAGGGTCCCCACCCCCGGCGGAGCGGTCGCGGTGGCGGTGCCAAAATGGTCAAATACCGGCCGCGTTCTGAGGTTGAAAGGACGTGGCGTGCCGCGTGCCGACGGCAGCAAGGGCGATGAATATGTCAAGCTGATGCTGATACTTCCGGAAAAGCCGGATCCGAAACTCGAAGCATTCGTCGCGGGGTGGCAGCCGGTGGAATACAGTCCGCGGCAATCGATGGGAGTGTGATGATGGAAACCCAGGAATTCATCGGTCGATCGCACCTCGATACTCGGACATTAAATGCCTGGGTCGAAGCGGAGTGGCTGGTACCGGTAGCCAGCAAAAAGACATTTCAATTTTCAGAAGCCGATCTGGCGCGGGTTCGGCTGATCCGGGATCTCAAAGCGGATTTCGGCATCAACGACGAGGGCATTGCGATCATTTTGCATCTGCTCGATCAATTGTACGGGCTGCGCTGCCTGGTCAGGGATATTCAGGCGATGGAAGCATCCGATCGCAGCAAGGACCTCGGCTGACGGGCGTCGATGCGGCGCCGTATTTCGGCCGCGGTTTCGAAAGAGCGGAGTCTCGCCGTGTGGTCGTAGATTTGCGCCGTCAACATCAGTTCGTTTGCACCGGGCTCGGCGATGAATGCTTCAAGCCCCCGCTCGACGGCGTCCGGAGTACCGACCACGGAATAGACCAGCGTCTCCTCGACTCCCATCCGCTCCAGCGGGGACAGAGTTCATCCATGTTGTCGACCGGCGGCGGCAAGGGTCCGGGCGTGCCGCGCCGCAGGCTAACGAACTGCTGTTGCAGCGATGTGATGAGACGCCGCGCCTCGGCATCGGTATCGGCGGCGAAGACATTGACGCCAACCATCGCGTAAGGCTCGGAAAGCTGTTCCGACGGCTGGAAGCGGGCGCGATACACATCGAGCGCCCGCATCAGCTCCGAAGGGGCAAAATGCGACGCGAACGCAAACGGAAAACCGAGCATCGCAGCGAGCTGCGCACTGAACGTGCTCGATCCGAGCAGCCAGATCGGGACCCGCAATCCCGCACCTGGCACAGCCCGCACCATCTGGTCGGGTTGCAGCGGCCCCAGCAGGGCCTGCAATTCCATGACATCATGGGGAAAATTCTCAGCGGTCGTGGCCAGATCCGGCGCAACGCGCGCGCAGTACGCTGATCGGTGCCGGGTGCGCGGCCGAGCCCGAGGTCGATGCGGCCCCGGTAAAGCGATTCCAGCGTACCGAATTGCTCTGCGATGACCAGCGGCGCATGATTTGGCAACATCACGCCGCCCGATCCAACACGAATGGTCCTGGTGCCGCCGGCGATATAGCCGATCACCACCGCGGTCGCGGCGCTGGCAATGCCGGGCATATTGTGATGCTCGGCAAGCCAGAACCGCTTGTAATTCCAGCGTTCGGCATGTTGCGCCAGATCGAGCGAATCGCGGAAGGCTTGGGCCGCATCGCTGCCCTGATTGATCGGCGACAGGTCCAGAACCGAGAAGGGAATCACCAGCATCTCCAGTTTTCAGATAATCTCGCGGCCAAGAGATCGCGGGCACACGCCAGATGCGATCAAGCTTCGTCCTTCCCATTATCTAGGTGTCTTCCGCAGCCGGCGTAGTCCCGCGCCGAACGAATTGCCGTTGTCACGGCTGGATCAAGCCAAAGTCGTAGCGGAGGATGGCGGTCAGCGGCGCCCGGTCCGGCAATTCCTCCTGCCGCGCGCCCAGCACCCTCGCCCCGGTAGACAGCGCGCGCCGCGCAACTTCGTCGACAACACTGTAGGTCTCGGCATCGTCGGAAGCTGAATATATCACGCTGCCATCGACGTCGCTGACGAGACCGGGAACAACCGCGTCGAGATCGACGAGCAGTTGCTCGATCGCGCCTGCGGTTGCGGCATGCGCGGCATAGGAGACATCCGTCGTCGCACGTCGCGGCTTCAGCTGGTCGTAGAGCGCGATCGCCGCCTTTACCTCGCGCGAATAGAGACGGTCGAGAATCGGGATTGCAGCGTCTTCCAGCTCCGCGTCCGTTTTCTGATCCGGATTTCCTTCGATCATCTCGTCGGCCAGTCCCGGATAGCTATTAAGCGAACGGTACATCGAGGCGACCGGCTCCTCCGCCGCAACAACCAGCGGGGTGTTCAGCCCGGCGAATACGCCGTGTATGGCCTGCTCGACCTTCCTCACATATTTATGCAGGAGCACCTTCTCGCCTTCCAGGTTTTGCAGCCGGCCGCGCGGAGCCCGTACGTGAAAGGACGGACGTCGTGTCGCTTGCTCGGCGTTCCCAGGCAGGTCTGGAATCTGCAGCCGCACCGGCGGAAAATTGACGAAGGCGTGGATCAGCCGGACGCTTTCTTCCGCCAATGCCAGCACGAAGATATCGTGCGGCGACGTCATGGCGCGTATCAGTGGCGTCAGATGCAGTCGGTCCGCCACCTCGGCCAGCGGTTTTGGCGCGTCGGGAAGGCGGAACATCCGCATCAGGCCGGGGGTCGAGAGCACCGCCAGCCCATGCGCCTGATAGTGCCAGAACGTATCGAACGGGTCTGGCTTGGCGCGCTGGAGCTTTCTGATTTTGTCTTCTTCATCCTGAACGTCGTGCTCAAGGCCTGCGAGATGATCGAAGCGCCCCTCGAAAACGGCGATCTTGCGCCTGTCGGCGCCGGCCTCGCTCAACTGCGCCAGCGCCTCCCTGGCGAGGTCCCTGAACGCGATGCGATTGGCGCGGATGTTGCCGGCCAAGGGCGAGGTGGGCAGGTACAACGAAACACAAGTATCGCCCTTGATCTGTGCAAGCGCCTTGAACTCCTCCAGAGTCGGAATATCGATGTGAAGCATCGGCCCCTCGTTCAGCACCGCCGCGGAGATCCGGCCTGATCGAAAAACATTGACTGAGGCGCCGCTCGGCGGCCTTGATAACTATCAATCACAACGGTAACTCCAACGCCCAGGCAAAGACGCAAGCGGCGGCAAATCCGATCAGGACATGACCCCATTCCAGCAGCCCCCAGTCCCGCATCAATTTGCGCAGGGGTGAGACGGCTGTTGCCGGCGGAATCACGAACAGCCAGACGTTCACCGGCATCATCACAAAATAGGCGTATGGCCAGCTCGCCAGGATGATGGTGCCGCCGATGAGCCAGCGTACGTCGCCATTGGTCTTGAACTGAATGTAGGCGAGAATGGCCGAGACCACGGCAAAAACCGACAACACCAGCGTGCCGCGCCGGTTGCTCCATTTCCATTCCCGGAGCATCGCCGCGCCGCTGAGTGCCAACCGGGCCGGCTGCTCGACCAGACCTATATAAGTGGTCGCGCCAAGGAAGCTGGCGGCGACAGCGAATGCGTACAAACCGGGCCGCATGGTGCTGGCTCCCTGGCGCGAGACGGCGGGTTGCCCAATCAGTGCGACATGAATACCGGAACAGTCATCGACTGGAGCATACCGCGGGTCACTCCGCCCAGAATCATCTCGCGCAGCTTGGCGTGGCCGTAGCCGCCCATCACGATCAACGTTCCGGAAACGTCGGCGACGTAAGACAGGATGGTATTGGTGACGTCGATGTCGGCCGCCGGGACTGTCACGATCTGAACCTTGACGTCGTAGCGGGCGAGATGCTTGGCCATTTCGGCGCCGCGAATCTGGTTCGGGGAGGTGTCGGTCTTTTCGTTCAGCACGATCAGCAGGTCGACCATCGTCGCCTTGACCAATAGCGGCAGCCCGTCGTTGATGGCGCGTGTCGCCGCCCGGCTGCCGTCCCAGCAACACACGACATGGTCGAGCTTCAGTCCATCCTTCTGGATGTACGGCACCACGATCAGCGGGCGCCCGGACTCGAACAGCGAAGCTTCGATCATGTCATCATTGTCCACTCCGTTCGGCTCGGACTGCATGAATACGCCGAGATCGAAACGCCGGGCGAGTGTCGACAGGACTGCCGGTGCGGACGCCCCTACCGGCTTGAGCAGGCGGTGCTCGGCGGAAATCCGGCTGCGCCTGGCGGCGGCTTCGAAACGTTCGATCGCGGCCAAAGCCGCCTTCTCGCTCTCGGCCATCATCTGGGCCACGATATCGGGTGGGATTTCCAGCATCACGTAGCCCGGAAAATCCGGCGCATAGGCAAAGGCAACCGCGGCGAGATGCGCATCGAAGGTCTCGGCGATCGTGACGGCAAAGTCGCGGGCCGGATCGCGTGCGGCCTGGTGCTCCAGATGGACGATAATGTCCTTGATCATCGAAATACTCCCGTCGGGACGTGAGGCCGTCAGAAAAAGCATTGTCGAGGTCGGTGCTCTCGTAGGCATTGATGCCGGTCAACCCAGCGGCCACCGATTGGTCGATGTGGCGGCGACCGACTCTTCGCGCTGCACGTCCCGGGAACGAAATTGGGCGCCCGGGGTTTTTATTGCGGGGTTGCGCCCTTACCTGCTTTCCATCCCCTGCGCGGCTGCTGCCTGGCAAAGCGTGGCATTTTTGCCCACTCGGTTCCTGGCATCATGGTGCTGTGTACTTCCTCGTAACTGGTCGCTCGATTCGATCTTGGGAGCCCATGCCATGCCACTATTTTCATTACCGGGACGGATCATCGATATTCGAGGATGACGTCGGCGAGGTGTTTGCAGATGCCTCCTTGGCAATGCAGCATGCCACGAAGATTGCTCGCGAATTGGCGCGAAACGGCGAACCGACCAATGCCGCGATCGTCGTCGTCGAAGGCAGCCAGCATCTTTCCGAAGTTCAGCCAGGCGAACAGGGCGACTAGGACAGCCGCTTGATCCGCACCACCGGCTCAGTAGCAATCCTCGACACGGTGAACGTGCCAACGCCATCCGTCCCAGAAGCGTTCGTGTCGAATGTAACATCGCGGCCCGAAATAGACGGGCTCGTAGGCATAAGCGTCATAGTAGGGCCTGGGGGCCGCGAGTGCTGCGCCAAGGATTGCCCCTGCCGCCAGACCGCCGACGATTGGAGCGACGGGAAAGCCATGATGCCATCGGGCGTCCGCTGTCGTCGGGCTCGCAACCGCCCCGATCGAAACTGTCGCGCCAAGCGCGAGCGTGGCCAAGGTTTTTTTCATCACACAGTCTCCACTTCTTCGCATCGAAAAAATTCGCACGTCCGGTATCTGACAAGTTTCGGACGATCCACCCCACAGACTTACGAATGTAAGAGCCCGGCATGCAGCCGGCATTGGCGTTCGTCAACGATTGGATTGTCGTTATCGTATGCGGTCGTCGATAAACGCCATCCGGGAATTGATTGCTATCATGGCCAGCTGCGCCTTGTTTTGTCTGTTACCGGACTAGACCGGCCGTCGATTCCGATCGGTGGCGACTTCAAGAGGAGAGATCCATGACCGTGACGCTAAACCGCCGGGCATTCGATCATGCCAAGGAGCTTATCAACGAAGGACGGATTGTATTGGACGAGCGAGATGCATGGAGCGAACACCGGCCAACTGCCGAGCAGGAAAATGAATTCATTCGCCTCCACGGCTTTGCCGAATACGGCAGGTGGTATTTGGGAATCAATGACGAAAAACCCGAGCAGACCAAGGGACACTACGAATTTCCCTATGGGGATTTCAGCAAGATCCATCGCTGTGGCGTGCTCTCGGCAGAAAACCGCGCCGGCCAATACCAGCACTATGACATCGAAAACGCGGTCGCGCACCTGCATGGTATGCTGGACGCCCGGAAGGGCGCGACGGCATCGAAGCGTACACGCGCAGCCTCTCCCGGAAAAGCGGCGCGCGGGGCCCGACATTCGGCGCGATGACACGATCGCCGTTTCAGCGGTTCACGACCCAAAACACCAGGCTGAACAGCACGCTCAGCAGAAGACATGTCATCAGCGGAAAATAAAACGTTACATTTTCGCGCTGGATCACGATGTCGCCGGGCAGCCGGCCCAACCCGATCTGGCTCAGATAGGGCCAAAACAGGCCGGCCAGCAGGAGGACAAGGCCGAGCACGACCAGAAAGCGCGCCATCGCGTTCAACCTCTCGGATCGCTTGCGTCAATTATCCCGGCGCTGGCCGAACAATTGCAGCAGCATCATGAAAAGATTGATGAAATCGAGGTAGAGCGCCAACGCACCCATCACCGCCTTCTTGTCAGCGATTTCAGCGCTGTCCGACTCGAGATACATCTCCTTGATACGCTGGGTGTCGTAGGCGGTAAGGCCGACAAATACCAGGACGCCGATGACGGAGATTGCGAACTGAAGCGCGCTCGAGCCGACAAAGATGTTAACCAGGGACGCGATCACGATACCGATCAGCCCCATCATAAGGAACGAGCCGAAACCCGAAAGATCGGACCTCGTGGTATATCCGTAGAGGCTCATCGCGCCATAGGTCGCGGCGGTGATGAAGAACACACGCGCGATCGACGTCCCGGTGTACACCAGGAAAATACCTCCCAGCGACAGTCCCATCACAGCGGCATAGATCCAGAACAGCATCATCGCCGTTCCGGCGCTCATTCGCTGGATGCCGAAGCTTAAGGCCAGCACGAAGCCGAGCGGCGCCAGCATGACGATCCAGATCAGCGGCGTGCCAGCGATGGCCTGGTAAAAGCCAGAGGCTGCGGCGGCGTAGGCGACGATGCCGGTCGCCGCAAGGCCGCCGGCCATGTAACTGTAGACGCGCTGCATGTAGGCGCGCAGGCCGGCATCGATCTGGGCGCCGACCCACGGCGGCGTGGCCATCCCGTCGGGTGTTCGCCGGGGGTCATACATAATCGTAATAGCTCATGGGCTGCTCCTGTGCGGTTGGTTCGGCTTTCCTAGCGCAGAATCATCAGTTGCATCGGTCCCATCCCGAGGCGCGCGCAAGCGACAAGTCGGCGGTCTCGCGCCTCTCAGGGAGCCCCGTGCCGGGTTTGTCTGTCGACAAGAAGCAAACCGATCACCAGCACAAGAAGCAGTATCGCAAGCCCGTAAGTACCGGGAAACACCACCCAGAAAATCAGAGCGCCCAGCACGGCCGCGGAAACAACGAACCAGAGCAGCATCGCCGCCCCGACGCCAGCCATGACCAACAGGAACGGCAGCAGCAGTAACGTTACAGCCACCACCATAATTCCCAACAATAACTGCTCAAGGATCACTGCAGCCTCCGGATCGCAACCATCGACCGAGAATGAGGCGACCGGATGATCGCGGCCTTGACGGACATCAAATTCCGACCGATCGGCTAATGCGCATGCAGCGCGCGTTCGCTGCGAACCTGGTCGGCGGTATAGGGCACGGCATTCGGATCGAATGATTGCCAGCCCGATTTCCTGTAGAGTTCGCTGCGTTCCTGCAGATTCACCGCCGACTGGTTCATGATCGGCACGATCCGCGGCAATTCGCTCTGCGGCACCCGTGCGGCGACCACGGTTCCGCCGCGGCGCACGCCCTCGACAAAGACTTGCGCGTCTTCTTCGCTGATGCCGGCATTGGTCAGCGCCCCGAGCAGGCCGCCGGCGACGCCGCCGATCGCCATGCCGCCCAACAGAGCCGCGAGCCATCCGGCGCCGACGACGGCGCCGACACCGGGAATTGCCAGCATGGTGACGAGGCTGGCCGCGGTCGCCGCGGTGGCGCCGATCGCAGCGCCGAGCGCCGCTCCCTCGACCTTGCCATCGGCTTTGCTGCTCGCGCCATAATTCCGCACAGGGACAATATTGGCGGTCTTGGTGGCACTGTACCAGGTGTCGGAATTGTTTGAAATCACGCTCTTCTCCGACGGTGGCAGGCCGGCAGCTTCGAGCATGACCACGACCCGATTGGCGTCGATGTATGAATCGTAAAGACGGCAGATGGTGATCAGCATGACACGATCCCTTTGCGAGAGGGCCTCTGCAAGAAGCGGCGACCGCGGCCGGGCGACGGCTCCACAGCGCTAGTGGCTTTTTCTCACCGCGGCCACTGCGAGCGCCTTGACGAATATCAATGTAATGTCGCGGATTTCGCTCCGATGCGACCATTCAACTTCGGAAAAATTGCCTGACGGGCGTCAACTCCACGCTTCTTAAAGGGTCCTAAGTTGGTTAAATTCCGCCAACCGAGCCTTAGGCCCGATTTGTCATGTCCTCTCTTGTTGCAAAGCTTCACGATGCCGCGGTCGCGCCCGAGGCGTGGCCCGACGCGCTAACCGCGTTGACGGACGCAGCGGGCGTCGCGGGCGCAGCATTGATCATTTTCAACAAGAGCACAGGTAAGGTGGATGAGGCGCATTTCTGCGGCCTTAGCGCTGGATTCAAGTCCGATTACGTCCGGCACTACGCTGCCCTGGACCCGTACGCGCCATTGCTCGATGGAAGCTGGAAAGAGCTCTCCGAGTGTCTTCCGGACCGGCTGTTACGAAGCAGCGAGTGGTACAACGATTTCATATTGACGTGCGGCGTTCGCGATATTCTGGGGGCACGGCTTGTCGATACGTCCGGTCATTGCGTTATCTTCGGTATTCACCAGCAGATCGGCCGCAGCTTCCCCGACAGCGTCGATTCGGTCGTAAATCTCGCGGACATCCCGTTGAAGCACGCCGCCTGGCGCCATATCGAGCGTCTCTCTTCGCCAAGACCCGCTATATTTGACCTATCTCAAACAGAGGTTTCGGCTGAAGGAAGCCGGTTTTATTTCCACGTTGACAACGGCAGCCGGTATCCGGACGAAACGGGATCGGTTTTTTCGACGGCCGATGACGCCACGGCGCATGCCATTGTTGTTGCCCAGGAACTCGCGGAAGACGGCAGCTGGCACGGATCTTCCATTCTCGTTACGGACGACCGGGGACACGAGATTGTCCGTGTGCGAATAGGCCGGTAGGATCGCTTGAGCATTCCTTCGCGACAAAATAGATCGCCTATTCCGGCAACCCGCGCGAGGCGCCGGAACGCCGCTGACGATCAGCGGCGTTGGCCTTAAGATCGGCTTGCGGCAACCCCGCCAGCACGGCCAGCCGGATCGCTTCGGCAAGAGAGTGGGTCCCGAGTCGCGCCAGCATACGGGCGCGGTGCACCTCGACCGTCCGCGCGCTGATGCCGAGATCGTAGGCGATCTGTTTGGTCGAGCGGCCGGCGACCAGCCCATCGAGCAGCTGGCGTTCGCGCGGGCTTAACTTCGCCATCAGCTTGGCGGCGACCACGCTTTCCCGATCACGGGTCGGACCCCGGTCCAGCGCCAATGCGGCGTTGATGGCATCGAGAAGCGCTTCGTCGTTGAAAGGCTTCTCGATGAAATCGACCGCTCCGCTTTTCATCGCCTGCACCGCGGTCTCCACATCTCCCCATGCGGTCATCGCGATCACCGGCATGTTGAACCCAAGGGAGTTGAGCCGCTCCTGCAGCTCCAGTCCGTCCATTTCCGGCATTAGGATATCAAGGAGAAGGCATCCATCGCTGAGGTCCGGCGCCGCATCAAGAAATGCGAACGCAGTCTGATACGATACCGCCGTCAATCCCGCCGCGCGGAAAGTACGTTCGAGTGAGCCGAGCAATGCCGCATCGTCGTCCACAATGTAGACAATGCGAACCGGTGAACCTTTTGATTGCATCGTTCTTCCCGTTTTTGGCGGCGGCGGCGCGTGCAAAGCGCCAGGTTGCACCACCGGCGTGGACCGCTTTTCTCCCCGCGCTTCGCTACGTCAAACGAGCTGGACTTACCGCGGCGCAGACTGCGGAACGTCAGCTCCGGCGTTCTCCAGCACCGAGTGAATACAACTAAGCAGTTCGTCGTCGCTAAATGGCTTGGCGAGGTAACCCGCCGCCCCAGCATTCATTGCCTGGGCGCGCGCGCGGTCATCGCTGAAAGCGGTAATGAAGATGACCGGGACTACGGAGCCCGACGCGACCAAGCGTTTCTGCAACTCAAGGCCGTTCATGCCCGGCATATGGATATCCAGGATAAGGCACGATGTCTTGGCCAAGCGATCGGA
The DNA here is from genome assembly GCF_900105125.1 of Bradyrhizobium canariense. NCBI lineage: Bacteria > Pseudomonadati > Pseudomonadota > Alphaproteobacteria > Hyphomicrobiales > Nitrobacteraceae > Bradyrhizobium > Bradyrhizobium canariense. The sequence goes on from NZ_LT629750.1 coordinate 3,264,792, forward strand.
ACCGAGAAATTCTTCCGCCGAGGCAAAGGTTTCCACGGCGAAGCCATACGATTTCATCAGGCGCCGGACCGCTTTCCTTATCGAATCGTCGTCGTCGACGATCATGACGATGATTTGATTGCCGGTCATGGGCTAACTCCTGCGGCCAAAGGCAAGGTGAAGCCGAACACGGCGCCAAAGGGAGATCCGGATTCCGCCCACAAGCGACCATGATGAGCTTCAATGATTGTGTTACTAATTGCCAGCCCCATTCCCATGCCCTCGGGCTTCGTGGTGAAGAAGCTTTCGAAGATGCGGTCCCGGTTTGCTGGGTCAAGACCAACACCGGAATCCGCCACGTTGACGACGATGTTGCCTTGATCGTTGAGTTGAGAGCGGACCGTCAAGATACGTGGGCGGTCAGTGACCGCACGCATCGCGTCGATGCCATTCATGACAAGGTTGAGAACGACCTGCTGCAACTGGACCCGGTCAGCCATGATGGTCGGAAGCTTTGAACGCAGGTCGGCTTGGACGGCGACGCGATGTCGCTGCAGCTCGTCACGGGTAAGCGCCAGCACTTCCGCGATCGCGTGGTTGACATCCACCAGCCCTCGTTCCGGCGCGGTGTTCTTTGACATCGCGCGGATACGTTTGAGCACTTCGCTGGCGCGCCTGCCGTCGCGGACGATTTCGCCCACCGCGTCCTTGACCTCGTCCAGATCGGGCGGCGAGAAGCCAAGAAAGCGCTCACACGCTTGGCCATTGGTGATGATTGCCGCAAGTGGCTGATTGACCTCATGGGCGATCGACGCCGAGAGTTCACCCATGATGGTTAGTCGCGTGGCACGCGACAGCGCATCCCGGGCGTCGTGCCAGGCAACCTCGGCGCTCTTGCGCTCCGTGATGTCCTCAATGATGGCGGGTATGCCCTGGAGCGAGCTGCTCGAATTGAGGGCCCGCGCGGCGCTGACGCGCACCCAGATTACTTTGTTATCCTTGCGGCGATAGCGCGTTTCCGTGGGCAAGTCCTGGCGCTTACCGTTTAGCACATCCTCGATCAGCTTTTGGGTGGCCTCGCGGTCGTCTTGATGCGTAATGTCCAGCGGACCGAGCGACTGCATTTCCTCGCCGCTGTAGCCGACCATCTTCTGAAGCGCCTCGTTTGTTGCCGCGAAATGATGCTGCTGATCAAGGACGGCGATGCCGACCGCGGATGCTTCGAACATGCTGCGCCAACGCTCCTCGCTGGCACGGAGCGTTGCTTCGGTATTCCGCCGCCGAACGACTTCGTCTTGAAGGTCCGCCGTGCGGGCGGCGACACGCTGCTCAAGTTCCGCATTTGCCTCACGCAGTGCGGCTTCAGCGCGCTGCCGCTGACCGATCTCTTCGCCAAGAAGCTGGTTTGCCCGCTCGAGCTGCGCCGTGCTCGGAAGCGCCAGCGCCAGCGGCATCACCTTCCAGATCGCGACCCCGGTGCCGATCGAGAGCAGCGCCGTGACCGCTTTGATGCCACCGTCGACCCGATAGTCTGGATACCACAGGGTCCAGACGCTCATCGCGTGCGTCGTGCCGCAGGCAAGGATGAAGAGACCCGTCAGTACGAAAATGCTCGGGAATGCCAAATCGGTGCGCTTCAATACGAAATAAATCAGGGCGATCGGAATCGAATAATAGGCAAGCGCGATCAACGAATCCGACACCACATGGAGCGCGATCAGTTCCGGTTGCCAGAGAAAGCACATGCCGTGCGGCATGTAATCCTGCGGCGACATCAACCATGAAAGAAACGATGTCATGCTATGGCTTGCCTCAATGTCGGGAGAGCCGTGCACTATGGGTTCAGCATGACCTTACTCCCGATTCTTGCAAGGGACTAACATTCGATCTATTCCAAGCGAGTGCTAGTCGCGAACGAACTCGCAACTGCGAAGTATTCATGCACCAGAGCGCCGTGGGTCCTCGCCACGCACTTAAGCGCTATCACATCGGCTCCGACGTCCACGGCCCCTTTGGACGAGTCTGACGGCATCCGCGACAAATTCGATTACGTATAATTACGTAACGGCGCATGAGCCGGGCGACCAACCGGTCCGGGAGGGCTCTCCTGGCCTGAATTGATGCCCGTCATGGCAGTCAAGCGGATTTGTCCTGCCTGTAGATCCAATGAGCACCACCAAGCAGGAAACCCGCCGGCCCGCCAAGCCCCAACAGGATTCGCCATGGCCGCACGTCCGGTTGTCAGAAACCGATCGGCTGGAGACATTCAGCGACAGCGTGCTCTCGATTACCATCACGCTGCTGGTGGCGGAAATCGTACGGCCGGAATATGCGTCGGGCCAGCTGTTGGAGAAGCTGACCACGCAATGGGCCAGCTACATCGCGTTCCTTGCGTCATTTTGCTACGCCGGAGTTATCTGGCTCAATCATCGCGCGGTGTTCGCAAGGGTGCGCTACTGCGACCGCAGTCTTCATCTGGCCAACCTTTTTCTTCTGTTGACGTCGGCCCTGATTCCTTTTCCGACGGCGATCCTGTCCGCAGCCATCCAGAGCGGCAACGAATTCGATGCCAGGGTAGCGGTGACCCTGTATGCAGGCATTGCCGGGTCGATGTGCCTGGCGTGGCTCGTCGTGTTTCACGTTCTGAGCGTACATCCATACCTTGTGGAGGAGGATGTAGATCCGGACTTTTTCCCAAAGGAACGCTTCCGCGCTGCGCTCGGTGTTGTCTCGTACGCCATAGCGGGCCTCGCCGGTTGGCTATCGACACCGAAACTGGCCATGCTGATCTTTCTGGCATTGCCGGTTTTCTACGGCATCACCAGCGAGGGTTTGACGGAAACACGGCTTCGCCTGCAGTTCGGAAGAGCCCATCGCCGGGCTGTTGCGAAGAGCGGTCACGAGGAGGTGCACGCTGAGTAGCGTTTTGTGGACGGCTCGATCTCACCCTGTCCGACAGCTGCATGTAATTTGCACGGCCGCCAACCAGTCCTGCCACATCGCCGGATCCACCGGCGCACCATCGGCCCATTTCAAGCCCCCCACGATGAAGTCGACCTCCTCGTCGGTCTTGCCAAGCCGCAGCGAAACCGTTTCGAGAAAGACCCGCATCGCGTCATAGCCCTCAATCAGAGTGATGGTATCGGTCGGGTTCATTATGGTCACATCTTCGGTCACGCCCGCTCTCGCAAACGAGCCTTACAAGCGCCGGCCTATTAGCGAAATTCTAATCGCGCTCCGCATTGACGGCAGTCAATTGAGGCGGATTGCTTCGCTCCTAATATTTTCACGTGGACGGTCCAAGCGCCGACAATGTCCCCCTCTACAGGAGCGAATATGAACGAGACAACCACGATTGCGCGGACACCCCGTGCCGCTCAGGCGCCGAACACCGACGTGCTGTTCCTGCCGTACCGGCTTGGCCCCTTCAACCTGCGGCATCGCATCGTCATGGCGCCGCTGACACGCTCGCGGGCACGTCAGCCGGGCAACGTGCCAAGCTCCCTTGCCGCCTGCTACTACGCGCAGCGCGCATCCGCAGCGTTGATCGTGAGCGAGGCGACGCAGGTTTCGATGCAGGGCCAGGGTTACGCCTGGACGCCTGGCCTCCACAGCCGTGAGCAGGTAGAGGCGTGGCATCGGGTCACCCAAGCGGTGCATCAGGCTGACGGATTGATCTTCAATCAGCTTTGGCACGTCGGGCGCATTTCGCACCCTGCCCTGCAGCCCGACAATATGCTCCCGGTCGCCCCCTCCGCCATTATACCGGAGGGCAAAGCCTTCATCGAGAACGAGCGCGGCGAAGGCGAACTTGTTCCGTTCGTACGGCCGCGCGCGCTCAACGTCGAAGAGATTCCCTACATCGTGGCGCAATATGAACGCGCGGCCATAAACGCCCGGGCCGCCGATTTCGACGGCGTTGAAATCCACGCCGCCAACGGCTATCTGCTCGATCAGTTCATCGAGACCGGCACCAACCGGCGCACCGACACCTATGGCGGCCCGGTCGAGAACCGGACGCGATTATTGTTCGAGGTCGCCGAGGCCTTGATACGGATCTGGGGGCCGGATCGCATCGGCGTGCGGCTGTCGCCGATGGGCAAGATGAACGACATCCACGATGACCAACCGGAAGCAACCTTTGGCTATATCGCCGAGCGCCTCAGCGATTACCGCTTTGCCTATCTGCATATCGTCAATCCGGCGATGGAGCAGATGCAAAGCGGAAAAGCGCTACATCCGCGGGCGCTAGCCATGGTCGAGACGATCCGGAAGAAATTCAAGGGAACCCTGATGGTGGCGGGCGGCTTCCAGGCCGACACCGCGGCGCAGTGGCTTCGCGAAGGCAACGCAGACCTGATCGCTTTCGGCCGCAAGTTCATCGCCAATCCCGATCTGCCCGAGCGGTTGCGCATAGGCGCACCCTTCAATGCCGACGATCCGACGACGTATTACGGCGGCGGCGAGAAGGGATACACGGACTATCCGTCTCTGGCACAAGATCGCGGCGAACAACCCAAGGCCTGTGTCGACCAGCGCTGGCGGTGAGCCGCGACAGGTAAGCGTAGATCGTGGTGATCAATGACTCAGCTTCGGTTCTCCGATCTCCTCAGGTTGGCGGCGCCCGCCTCCAGCGCCTGCCGCTCCTCGCCTGACATCTCCGGCTCGAAACTCCGGATGACGCCTCCGCGTCCGACCACGCTCGGAAGCGACAGGGTGGCGCCAAAGTTCTTGTTGAAACTACCGATCGGCACGACCGCCCGCTCATCGCGAAGCACCATTTCCGTGATTCGTGCCGCGACAATGCCGATGCCGAACTGGCTGGCGTCATTGCCTTCGATGATGGTGATGTTCGCGTAGCGAACGCCGTCTTCGATTTTCTTGCGCACCCCGTCGAGCGATTCGCCGCGCGCCTCGATGAGCTTGCCGATCGGCACGCCGGCAATACGGGCGGCCGACCAGAGAAAGACCTGCGACACGCCATGTTCCCCGATTACCTGCGCCTCCACCTGGTTGGCATCGACATCGAAATGCTCGACCAGGTGAACGCGGAAGCGCAGGCTGTCGAGGAAGGTGCCGGTGCTCAGCACGCGATCATGCCCGGCACTCGTGCGGGCGGTGTCGGCGAGCGGGTCCGGCGGATCGGTGACAACAAGGATCACCGCGCGAGGCGCCGCCCGCACAATGCGCGGAACGATGTCGCGATAGGTCTCGGCGTTGGTATCGAATAACCGCAACCTGCCCTTGGGGTAGCTGCGGTCGATGGCCCCACCGGCCTTTTCGTTGATGCCGGCGGTAATCATCACCAGCTCCGAATTAGCGAGATCCTCGTAATCCCCGTCGACAACGGTGGTCTTGGGACAAAGCGGGGCGCCGTAACGCAGGTCGGTCGCAACCGCCTCGGCTCGTTTGCGCGTTCGGTCCACGATCACAATCGTCCGGGCACTGCCGCGTACAACGGCGGCGAGCGCGCAAGCACACCCAACCCTTCCCGCACCGACGATTCCAATTTTCATGTCAAATCCGCAATCGCCAAACTGTTTGATCGACGTGCACGTAAAGTAGCCGCAAGGTGAGTGCACTATTGGTTTATCGTGCGTCTACTGACGGTCACAAGGTTCCGGTAAACTGAAAGTGTTGGCAAGTGCGATCGAAACCGTCAGGGCAGGTTCATCCGAACGCATAATCCGGCATGCCGTACGGCGCAAAACTGAACCTCACCGCTGGTCGGTTCGATGAACCAGAATACCGGAAGAAAAGCGCTGATAGCTGTGGTCCCTGTTACCGCGCGCACGTCCGAGGTCTCGGTCAGCGAGGGCCGCCCGATATCGGCCGAAAGCCTGACACAGTCGCCGTTGTTCGCGGTGAGATCCTGAAAATTATATCGCGCCGTGCAAATCCAGAACTGGTTGGCCTTCTTGTCGATGACATAGGCTGATGCCACCCGGTTGGTGGATGATTGCCGAACATCCGGTTCGGGAATCAGTTCATAGCGGCCGGCGTGCGCGAGGACCGCCGAAGCCGCAAGGATTGCGAGAGCGATGCACATTGTCCCGAACCGCATCTGAGCACGTCAGTAAAATCGGGGAATCGGACCAAGATGCGGAGTCAACTGGCCCGAAAGATCGAACATCACTTCATCGACGTAACACCAGCCCCACCCTTCCGGCGGATCATAGGCCTCGATGATCGGGTGTCTGGTCGCGTGAAAATGTTTTGTTGCGTGCCGGTTTGGCGACTGATCGCAGCAACCGACATGGCCACAGGTGCGGCAGATCCGCAGATGCAACCAGGGGTCACCCGATTTCAGGCATTCCTCACACCCCGGCGCGCTCGGAACAACGTCGCGGATTGCTGAGAGATGTTTGCAAAATATCGCCATGTTTTCCTGCCGCCCTCCGCTTGACCCAGCATGCATCGCTGCTCCGCCGCGCAGAATGCGCCGCGCTCTGCTTTGTCGTACTTCCGATCCGATTGCGAAGATTACACTTCGTGGCGAAGTGCCGAAGTGATCAGGCCGTAAGCTCAGGATCGACCGCAAGGATCACCGTCTTCTCAGCATTACCATCGACGCTCTGTTCGCGCGGAATGACAGGCAGTTGAAGCACCCGCGCGTGCTGGCCTTCCGACAACAGATTCAGGAGAACCGTTTTTCCGTCCGGAAACGAGAGGGCATCGTGATGCTGATGCGACGCGCCCGGCTCGATCGCGCAAAATCGGGCGACGCTAAAGCCTGTGCTCCTGGTCGACAGGCAATTGCGATTATATCTGACGTCACGTTCGAATGCGAGTTCGGTTCCGGGAAGCAGACATACCGCGACATTCGGCTCTCCCTTTGCGGCAAAGCCGCGCGTGGATGTGCGGTAGAAGCCGGTCGTAACAAGCGTCTCGCCAACCCTGGCCGGGCGAGATGCGACGGTGTGCAGGCTATAATCACACATGGGATTTTCTCCACTGATCTACGCGTTCAAGAACCTGTATCGTGAGAAGACGCGCACTGCGTTGACCGATGTCAAAATATCGGCGGACGAGATTGCTCCATATAATATGGAAGAGATCGAGGGGTCGCGGCTCATGTCATACTGCCCGGCATGAAGCAGCGAATGGAGGTTCCGAGAGATCCCTTGATGGGCCAGACCATCGTCCTGCCCGCCCGGTTCGGCTCTGTAATCACAGCATCATCAGGGACGTCGATCCATTCATTGTCTACGCGTACGCGGTAATGGCCGCTCTTGGATTCCCAATCCGGGTCCGAAAGAGCGAAACCATCCGCATCCGAACAGCACGGTCCCTTGCCAGACCTGAGGCTGTCAAACCACGGCTTGAGCGGCGATAGCGAATAGCGACCATCGTCGCGGGCTTGCACCGCACCGATGAATGCCGCCACGAGAATGCCGAAGGCAGAGCCGAGGACAGGGACCTTCATGCTCATGTTCGCCGCCTGATCAAGACACCAATTCAAATACGCAGGTGGTGCATGTATCGCTGATCGTATCAACTCCATCTTCACCAGCCTTGACGTTCGTCAAAGCTGGATTCGCGCACACCAGCCTTCGGCCCTGGATAGGAGCTTTCGCGCGGACTGCTCGGCTAGTGTTCATGCTCCAGCAGGTGCAATCGCGCGCGGCTCATCTGTCGTGCCAGCCGGCTCAAGAACGTGACCGTGGGTCGAAGGATCAAGAGGTCCGCAGCCAATGCGGCGAGCATGGCGAACGCGCTGAGCCAGCCAAACAGGCGCAGCGATGGCAGATCGGAGAAGACCGTGACGATCAGACCACAGGCAAGCACCACGGAGGTGAGAATCAAGGGCGGTCCAACCAGCACGGTTGCCCGCTCCACAGCGATCGCCGGGTCCTGGTCCGGCCGTTCCTCTTGCCGCCACCGGTTCAGGAAATGAATGGTCGCGCTGAGGCCCAATCCGAACGACACGGTCAGCGCCACCACGCTTGCGAACTGTAGACCCTCTCCGATCAGCCACAGCAGCGTCCCAGAAAGCACGACCGGAAATATTCCTGGCAGGATGCTCGCCAACATGACGACGACGGATCGGAAGGCCAGACCGACGAAAGCGGCGACAAACAGGAACTCAAGCGTCAGGCCTCGGTTCAGTTTCTTGATCATCAGGGCGCTGTTGCGGGCGGCAATCGCCGACAGGCCGGTGACGGCGATCTTGTAGCCCGGATGCTTCATACGCACCTGATCCAGCGCCTTGTCGAGGCTCTCGATGACTGGCAGAAGCTGGCCGGCATCGAGGTCTGGGACCCGGCCGGAAACCAGCACGGCATCCTGTTCCGCAGAGATGAAGCGGCGCGTCAGGTATTGCGGAAGTATGTCGACATACTGCTTCAACGTCGCCACATCCGACTTGCCAGCCTTCTCGGCGAGCCATCGCCGCAGTGTCTCGAGCGACCACACATTGGCAACGCCGGGTTGCTTCTCGAAGCTTGCGTGCACCTCTGCGATGGTTTCGAGCGTTTCCGGATCATAAAGTGATTTGCCCTCGGGGAACTCGATCAGGACATCGATCGGATTGGCGCCGTTGAGCTTGGCATCGAGACGGTGGCTGGCGGCAACGGCCTGCTCCCTGTCGGGCACCTGGTCGGCCAGCCGATACCGGGGTTCGAGATTGGCGTAGATCAGCCCAAGGCCGCCCACAACGAAAAGGGCGAGCAGGCTGTAGAGGCCGGGGTGGCTGACCATTTTGGCGGCGATCCAGGCACAGAAGCGCCGGAGCACGTCTAAGGCGGTGTCCGCCGCTTTGACTTCTGCCGCAAACACCGATTCGTTGCGCAGCAGTAGCAGACCGAGTAACGGCACCAGCAACAGAACCGCGAACATGGCAATCAGGGTTGCGACTAGGCCGGCTTCGCCGAACGTCCTGATCAGTTCGGATTCGGAAAACTGCAGCGCGATGAAGGAAAGTGCAGCGGTCGCGTGCGTCAGCACGCATGCCGGTCCGACAACCAGCATGGCATCGCGGAATGCCTCGAATCTTCCTTCGCCCTGAAGCAGTCGGTCGCGAGCTGCGAACGTCAACTGCATGCTGTCCGAAAAACTGATCACCATGATCAGCGGCGTCATGACGTTGAGAAACATGTTGAGACGAAAATCGAGCCAGCCGAGCGCGCCAAGCGCCAGCATGATGGCGATCAGCGGCGGACCGGCCCCGATGATCATGAACGCCAGCCGGCGAAAGAACAGGATGGCGATCAGCGCGCCTGCGGCAAAGCCGAACGCGTTGTAGACCAGCCGATCGCGCTCCACCGCATTGCGGATCTCAAGCTGCATCACCGGCACCCCGGAGAGGCGGGCCGTCAGCCCTGTACCGGCCAGGTCGTCGTCGATTGTCTTTTGAATCTCGCCGATGACGTTGCGCAGGCGACTGCTGGCGACGACAGCCGGATCGAGCGCGAGCACGATCAGCGTCAGCTGGCCGTCCTCCGACAACAGCTTGCCGCGAATGATCTCGTTGTTCTTCACGCGCTGGACCAGCTGGTCATACTCGGCACCTGCCGGCAATTGGTCGGGAAACAGCGGCGCCGGCAGCGCGTCGCCCTGTGGCGGCTGGCGGGCCGAGAACATCGAGATAATGCCTCTCGTGCCGTCGATCAGCTGCAGGTCGGTGACCAGATCGCGCAGCTTTTCGATCGAACCGTGCTCAAGCAGATTCTTGCCCTCGACCACGATAAGGACATCGTATTCGTTCGAGGGGAAGCGCCGTGTCACCTCCTCGAAGGTTTTGAACTCGGGCGTGTCCGATCGAAACAGCTGGCTGAGCGAATCGTCGACCTTGATGCGCGCCAGCCCAAAACCTGCCGCGATCAACAACACGATGGTGGTAAGCCCGACCAGTAGTGGAAAGCGCAAGGAGATCAAGCCGATGCGCTCGAGTCCGAGAGCAATGCTCTGCGACCCGCTCGTTCGAGGCGAGCCTGGCCTTGGCTGTTTAGATCTTGACGTTTCCATGTTCTGTGGCCTGCGAGATGATCGCCGGTGCGGCTGGCAGGACGCCGCCATGACCTTCAGTTCGCGCTCTCTTGGTCAGTATCTGGATAGGTCCGCGCATGCGCGGCGACCATGATGGGCATCAAGTTCGCGTCCGAGCCGGATCGATGTCCAGTACGGGTGCGTCGTCCCAGCCCACAATTCCAACTTGACGGCCGTCAAGGCAATTATGCTGCATTGATATACAGGCGGCGGATTGAGGGCCTGGCCATCATGGCAGGCGCTACTCCAGCCGGAGGATAGAGCGATGAACCTTCCACAGCGACCGCTCGGCTCAAGCCGCGTGATGATCACCAAACCCGGATTTGGCGCCTGGGCGATCGGCGGCGGCGGCTGGGCGTTCGGCTGGGGGCCGCAAGACGACGCCGTTTCGCTGGCGACCATGCGTCACGCACTCAAGCTCGAGGTGAACTGGATAGATACGGCCGCCGTGTACGGGCTTGGTCATTCCGAGGAAGTGGTCGGCCGGCTGCTGCGCGAACGGACACCAGCGGAGCGCCCGATGGTCTTCACCAAGTGTGGATTGATCTGGGATCCGAACAATCCGATGGCCCCGCCGCAACGCGTGCTCAAGCCGGAATCGATCAGGCGAGAATGCGACGCTTCGCTGCGGCGGCTGGGCGTGGAACGCATTGATCTCTACCAATTTCATTGGCCTGACGAAACCGGCACGCCGATAGAGGATTCGTGGAACGAAATGGTGCGACTGATCAAGGAGGGTAAGGTGCGCCTGGGGGGAGTCAGTAATTTCGGCGTATCGTTACTGGAACGATGTGAAGCCATCCGGCATGTCGATTCGCTGCAGCCGCCGTTCTCGCTGATCAAGCGCCAGGCCGCCGCAAGCGAGATCCCCTGGTGTGCCAGGCATCATACCGGGGTGATCTGTTACAGCCCGATGCAATCCGGTCTGTTGACCGAAACGTTCAGCCGCCAGCATGTCGCGCGATTTGCCGCGGATGATTGGCGCCGGCGTTCGCCTGATTTCAATGAGCCGAACCTGAGCCGCAATCTGGCCCTGCGTGACGCCTTGCGCCCGATCGCGCAACGTCACCGCACTACAGTGTCCGCCGTAGCGATTGCCTGGGTGCTGGCCTGGCCCGGCGTTACTGGAGCCATTGTTGGAGGCCGCTCACCCCAGCAAGTCGACGGCTGGATCGGGGCCGCATCGCTCGAACTGACCACAGCCGATTTGCAGGAGATTTCCGATGCCATCGTGCGTACCGGCGCCGGAGAAGGGCCGACGATACCGCAATTGGAGCGTGTCGATGCCTCGCACTAGCCGGTTGAGCTTCACTTGCCGGGAATAGCTTGCTGCTTTTGGTCGCCAGTCGTGTACAACCTTAACTTCACATTTGCCGCCGAAAGTCGTTGATACAGGTTGCGCCGTCGAACGATCAGCCACCAATCTTACAGGAATATTTCGATTGGCCTCTCATTCGCGACCCATCCGAAAATAAGCAACCTCTCTTCAATGACACGACCGATCTGACCCGGCGCAAGGTTGACGACTGTTGGCTCGTCGGCCGACGCGAAACAGCTCGTTAAGATCGAGCCCGATGACTCGGGCGCGATAGCCAAAATATTGAGCGAAAGCTGCACCGAGTTCGTGAGCCTCCGGCGTAGAAGCTTCTGTCTCCGGCAGATGCACAATGATCCTGAGTGGCTTATCGGGCGGAAGCTCTCTCGCCCATCCGACGATGAATTCCTCTACATCGTCGTCGAGATAATTTTCGCGGGACGGAAAAGGATCCAGACTATGAAAGAGCTGAGCGATTTTCTCGATCCGAATCTCGATCGTATGCGCGGGCGGCGACGCCGATCATCTACCTCTATCCTAACCGGCTGCCGAGTCGGCTGGCGCCACCCCGCCACTGAGCGCAGCGGCCGCCTTTTGATGCGCTCCCTCCGCCGCGCAGTGCGGGTTCAACCGCATACCCATCGCACCCACGCTCCCCGTCCCCGAATCCTTTTCCGCGTCGCCCGACGATTCAGCCGCGCCATCTGCGCGAGCCACGTGCAATTCCGCCCCAACGACAGCCCCCTCGCCGATGGCGGCTCCGACTCGCTTGACTGATCCAGACCGCACATCGCCGGAGGCGAACACGCCACGTACGCTGGTTTCCAGCGGCAGCGGACGGCCGGATCCGTTGTTCGACGGGCGGGCGTCGGAGGGAACGTCCGAGCCGGTCAAGACAAAATTCTTGCCGTCCAGAGCGATCCCGCTATCCCTGAGCCAGCCCGTTTCCGGTTCCGCGCCGATGAAGCAAAAGACATGGCGGATCGGCTTTTCCGTCTCCGCGCCGGTCACATTGTTGCGCCAGCGCACGCGCTCCAGTTGCTTCTCGCGGCTGCCAGAGAGGGCAACGATTTCCGTTTGGGTCAACACCTCGATATTGTCGATCGCCTTGATGCGGTCGATGAGATATTGCGACATGCTCTCCGCCAGACTTGGACCGCGCACTAGCATCCAGATTTTTTTGGCGAAGCTGCGCAGGAAGACCGCGGCCTGGCCCGCCGAGTTGCCACCCCCGACCAGAACGATTTCCTCATCACGACAAAGCCGCGCCTCGATCGGCGAAGCCCAGTACCAGACTCCCCGCCCCTCGAAATCGCTGAGGTTTGGAACGCCAAGGCGGCGGTAGCGCGCGCCGGTCGCCACGACCACGGTCGCGGCCTTGACGCGCCGGCCATCCGTGAGATGAAGCCCAAGCGGCGTTTCAGTCGGGTCGAGCCGTACCACTTCGCTGGGTATCATCACCCTGGCGCCGAATTTCTGCGCCTGGACGTAGGCGCGGCCGGTCAGCGCGTGGCCGGAGATGCCGGCCGGGAAACCGAGATAATTTTCGATACGCGCACTCGCTCCGGCCTGTCCACCGAAGGCGCGCGCGTCGAAAACGATGACCGAGAGACCCTCCGACGCGGCATAGACCGCGGTGGAGAGGCCGGCCGGTCCCGCGCCCACGACCGCGACGTCATAGGTCCGATCGCGTTCGTCGATCGGGACCATTCCGAGTGTGCGCGCCAATTCGGTCTCGTTCGGGTTTTTCAGGATGGTACCCTTCGGACACACTGCCAGCGGCAGGTCCGAAGGATTCGGGGCATATTGCTCGACCAGTTTCGCTGCGTCCTGGTCCTGTGCCGGGTCGAGCAGTTGATGCGGGTAGGCATTACGCGCCAGGAAGCCTTGCAGACGAATGACGTCCGGACTGTTTTCGGCGCCAATTAGCACCGGACCTCCGGTGCCGGCCTCGATCAGGGCGACGCGACGCAGGATCAGTGCATGCATGATCCGTTCGCCGAGTTCGGGCTCTTCAATCATCAGGGCGCGCAGATTTTCCGGCGGAATCAACAGTGCTTCGACATCATCGATCGCGTGAACGTCGACGAACGCCGGCTGACCTGACAATTGCCCCACTTCGGCGACGAAGTCACCGGGTCCCTGCTCCACGATCGGGCCGCTGTGCCCGAAGGGATCGCGACGCGTGACGCGCACCGAGCCCTTGATCAGCACATACATGCCGGGAGCGACGCTTCCTGTGACGAACAGCGCCTCGCCGGGGGCGTAGTGCCGGACTTCCCCAAAACGATGCAGCCGATCGATTTCATTCGGAGTCAGCTTTGGAAACATCTGCCCGTTGCGGTTATCGATCGTCGACATTTCAAGCCCCCGACGCGAAATCGATTAATGAGCCATCAGGAGCGGAACAGGCGCCTCGTGCAGCAGATTGTAGGTCACACCGCCTAGCAACCACTCGCGCAGCCGGAGATGGCCGTATCCGCCCATGACGATAAGGTCAGCCTTTCGCCGTTCAGCTTCTGCCATCAACCGGGCGCCGACCTCGCTGCGGCGGCTCTTGACCCGTTGAAGGACGGCGTCGATTCCATGATGCTTGAGATAGTTGACCGCATCGACACCGAGGATCGCCTCTTCCTCGGTTGGGCGCTCGCCGGTCACGACCACGACCGCGACCTCCTCCGCCTTGTGCAGATACGGCATGCTTTCGCCCAAGGCTCGCGCCGCCTCCCGGCTGCCGTTCCAGGCGATGAGGATGCGATCGAAGGCGATCTTGGACCGCTCTGTCTCGGGGACCAAATAGAGATGCCGGCCCGATCCGAACAGAACGCCCTCGATCAGCCGCTCGGGATCCATCGCGCCGTTGGGACGCAAAGTCACAAAGCAGTCGGCGGAGCGCGCCTCGCGGGCGGCAATCCTGGCGATATCGTCAGCCAGCACATCGAAGCGCCGAATCTCTACGAGGCGCTCAAGCTGTTGCAGCCGCTTCACCAGCAACGCCTCGCTTAGATCGCCGGCCTCGCGCGCATGGTCGATCACCTCGGCCGTGGCGTCCCCCTCGATCCGACCGGGTAGTGGCAATACATTGAGAAACAGGCCGATGACCACCTGAGCGTCGAGCCATCGGGCTATGTCGGCGACAGCCGCCAGCCGAATTTCGTCGGAAATGCCGCCGTCCAACCAAACCATCATATCCTTGATCATCCGGGCCGTCCTACATCAGCAGATCGAAAAGGCGGACACACCGCTGCCAGTGTCTATGACATGGCTGGTGGGCCCCTTACTCGATTGCACCATAGCGATCATGGCTTGTGGATCCTCAAGCGCCATCGTGCCGCGCACGGAGCCGACACCCATTGACGGCTGTCAGCTTCCCGGATTTTTCAATGGCGCTGAAATTGACGCTCGTCACGGCGCCGTCTCCGATCCTCTGCCAATCGTCGCTGTTCGCGGAGCTCAAGCGATGGCTGCCGCTGCTATTCACGTTGTCCCGGACGACAACTTCGACGACTGGGTTGTACGCGCCGACATTGGGGAGGAATTCGGCCACTACCCCAGCCGAGAAGCCGCCGAACGGGTCGCGCAGGCGATCGCGCAAGAGCGCGAGGCCGAACTCGTCGTCCACCTCCCGGACGGAAAAACGAGCCAAACGCGTTTTGCAAAAAGCTGGGCCGCCAGATTGTTCCGGCGATGATCCGGCGGAATCGGGCGACGCCCTGTTACACCTTCATGCCGTCGACATGCTCGCGGGTCCATGCCAGCAGTTGAGGCAGGGGCATGACACCGGACTTGCGCGCAATCTCCCGGCCGTGGTGCACGAGCATCAGCGTCGGTATGCTTTGGATGGAGAACCGCCGCAGCAGTTTCTGTACGGCGTCGCTGTCGACCTTGACCAGCCGCAAATCGGGTTCGAGTTGGGTTGCCGCCTGTTCGAAGATCGGCGCCATCGTCCGGCAGGGACCGCACCAGATAGCCCAGAAATCAACCAATAGCGGAATGTCACTGTGCGTTGCGTGCCGGTCGAAGCGGACGACGCTGTCCAGCGCCGCCGGCCGTCCTTCGTAAAGCGGCCGGTGACAGGATCCGCACTTGGCGCCGTCGCGCAGCCGTTCGCGCGGTAAACGGTTGATCGCATCGCAGTGCGGGCAGACGATATGCAGCGCGGTGGTCATGTGAACTCCGCACAAGGCTCGATGCTGCAGGATCATGCGTCGCCCGGGAGACCGCATTGACCGGCATCAATTTTTTCGAAAGCCCGTCGTTAAATTGACGGACGTCATGGCCGGTTTGGGCCTTCTCACCGCAATGTGGGAACCTCAGCAAGATCCGTCAGCCCGAAGCTGAAAGCGCCAGATATTGTCCGGAATCCGTGACATGCAGTCGAAGAGGCGCAGATGATCCCGATCCGGAACGCAGTCCCGTCCCGCTACCCGCCGGTGGTCACCTCGATGCTGATCGCCATCAATTGCCTGGTGTTTCTATTCCAGGACAGCCTGGGCCCCGATGAGCTTGAGCTGTTCTTGCGCCAATTCGCGCTGATTCCCGCGCGTTATTCCGAGGCCTTTGCATCGGGGGAAACCGACCTGGGCGCCGCGGATATCCTGCCCTTCTTCTCCATGATGTTTCTGCATGGCGGGTGGCTCCATCTGATCTTGAACATGTGGACGCTGTGGCTGTTCGGTCCGACCATCGAGGATCGGATGGGTCATGCCCGCTATCTGGCGTTCTATCTGGCTTGCGGCCTTGCCGCATCAGTCGCGCACGTCATGTTCAACCCGACTTCGATCGTGCCCGCATTGGGCGCCTCCGGCGCAATCGCCGGCATTCTCGGCTGCTACATGCGGCTGTTTCCGATGGCGCGGGTGGTCGTGGTCGTCCCGATCCTGTTTATCCCGCTGTTTTTCGAAGTCTACGCATATGTCTTTATCAGCCTCTGGTTTCTGATTCAGGTTCTGCAGTCGATGATGACCCTCCTGCTGCCGTCCGCCAGCGGAGACGTCGCGTGGTGGGCCCATGTCGGAGGGTTTATCGCAGGGTTCGCACTTGCTCCTTTGCTGGTCCGGTCCGAACAGCGCTACCGAGCCTACTACCCGGACGAAGGCGTGCTCGGCTTTGATACCCAGGGACGAATATGAGATTTCATGCCAAAGGAGAGTCCCATGTCGATCGGTGACCTGTTCTGGTTGTTCTTCATGTTCTCGGCGATCCAGCCGATGTTGCGGCAGAAGATGCTCGAGGCCATGCGGGTGCGCAAAATCTCGCAACTCGAACGAGATCGAAAATCCCGGGTGATCCTGCTGGTACACCGGCAAGAGACCATGCGCTTGCTTGGTTTCCCGATTGCGCGTTACATCGACATCAACGATTCCGAAGAGGTTCTGCGCGCTATCCAGATGACGGATCCCGATGTACCGCTCGACCTCGTCCTCCACACCCCGGGGGGTCTCGTACTAGCAGCGCTGCAAATCGCCAAGGCGGTTCGTGAGCACAAGGCCAGGGTTACGGTGTTTGTGCCCCACTACGCCATGTCCGGCGGCACGCTGATCGCGCTCGCAGCCGACGAAATCGTCATGTGCGAGCATTCCGTGTTGGGTCCGATCGATCCGCAACTAGGAGAGTCGCCGGCAGCCTCGCTGATCAAGGTCGTCGAAGAGAAGCCTGTGGCGAAAATCGACGATCGTACGCTGATTATGGCCGATGTCGGACGCAAGGCCATTACGCAAGTCAAGCAAGCGGCAAGCGAGCTGTTGACCCGCCGCCTGCCCGCGGAACAGGCCACAGCACTCGCAGAAAAACTTTCAACCGGTACGTGGACGCACGATTATCCGATATGGGCGTCGACTGGTAAGTCGCTCGGATTGTCAATCAGTACCGATATGCCGGATGACGTCCTTCAACTGCTGACGCTCTACCCGCAACCCGTTCGCATGCAGAACAGCGGCGGCGTAGAATATCTGCCGGTGGAGCGGCGAAAGCTGCGTGAGAGCAGCGCCGGCTAGATGTTTCGAAGACGTTCGGATGAGCGGCTTTCACGGGATTTTGCCTGCCGCGCGATCGGGGCCTTCGGCCCTTTCCTGCCTGAATTCGGAACCGCAAACCGCTTTTCCGAGTCCCGTTTGTCAGTTGGAGACTGGATAGTTCTACTCATTCCGTATGGGTCGAGTCGATTCCATAACCGCTGAGTATGCAAACGGCCGTTTTGCGCCGATTGTGTTGAAGAAGTCCGCGAACTAGCGATCCTGGATCGGAGAATGCGACCGGCGCACGGGTTGTGTGTACCGAAAACCTCATCCGAGTTGATGACGTGATGAAATCGCCTAAGCTGGCGGAATGATCGGGCTGCTCTGTTTCGCTCTGGCCGTCCTGGCCTCGCCATTCAAGTCGAAGTTGCTTGAAGCTGAGAACGCGGTGCTTCGACATCAGTTGAATGTCTTGAGGCGTAGCCATCATCCGGCCCGAGACGCTCGTGCGTTGGCATAGGGCCGGCTTTCGCTGCTACTGGCGGTGGAAGTCGCGCCCACAGGGAGGGCGGCCGCAGATCGACACCGAGCTGCGCGGATTGATCCGGCGGATGAACATGGAGAATCCGCTTTGGGGCGCGCCGCGCATCCACGGGGAACTGCTCAAGCTCGGGTTTGAGATCGCGCAGTCGAGCGTCGCCAAGTACATGGTCAAGCGGCGGGCGCCACCCAGCCAGGGGATGGCGAACCTTCTTGCATAACCACGCGCCAGACATTGCCGCCATGGACCTGTTCGTTGTCCCGACCATTCGCTTCGACCTGCTCTATGCCTTGCTCATCGTCCGGCTAGACCGCAGGAACCAGGTCTTGATCAACCTCACAGCAAATCCGACGGCCGAATGGGTTGACACGCCAGATCACGGAAGCATTTCCCTGGGATGAGACTCCCACTACATGATCCGCGATCGCGATCGGATCTATGGTGCCGTCGTCACACGTCGACTGCGCGCCATGGCCATTCGGGACAAGCCTACCGCACCAGCCTCGCCCTGGCAGAACGGCTTTGCCGAACGGATCGATCCGGCGTAAATGTGTCGACCACATCATTGTCTTGGGCGAGGTGCATCTGCGCCAGATTCTGCAATCGTACGCACGCTATTACAATCCTGTTTCATAACACCCATCTGTCTATGCGATTGAAGAGAAGGGGTTTTGCTGATCTGGATGCGATCCCGTGGGGTGATGTAGGTTCTGCCTCGCGCGATGAACGACGCGCTGAGCCGCCGGTTCGCCGAGCGTTGATCGGCTGAAGATCCACGGACCATCCGGCAGAGGATGATCCCCTTCGATCTCGCCCGCTTCGGCGGCGAGCCCGAGCGTCTTCGGTGCAATGCCGAGCAAACCCGCCGCCTCGTTCAGATTAAGCCATGGCTCGTTCCCATCCGGCACCGGCCGAAAGATCGGGATCTTATGATGCGACCTGAGCGCGCTGACCCGCTCCCGAGTCCAGCGATTGCCGTGGCCGGTCACCAGGCCGTTCCGGTCGAGGATGCCGGCGATCAGATCATCATTGGCGATGAGAACCAGTTGGCGGACGGCGGCGAGCGTGTCGGCGGAAATGCTGTTGCGCTGTCCGCGGCGACGCCTCGGCAGGCGCAGTTCGGTATGAACGCCGCCGATCCAATGGTCAGGAGAACGATCTCTGACGCTTCGTCATCGATATCGGACCTCGTGGTTGACGGTCCGCACGATTCGCTTCTTGAGCCTCACGTCGGTCGGCGGCGCCGACCAGACAGCCTTGAGATGAGCGGCCAGCACGGCGACGTGTACTGGCGACAGTGATGGTTCCGATGTCGAGGCATCATGCGCGGCAATCCTGGTCTCGATCTCGCCTACACGTGTGAGCGCGCTGTTCCATCGCAACTCCAGTTCCACCGCGATCAGCCGGTTCTGCGGATCGATGGCGTCATACTGCCGGAATGCCCGATCGGCGCTGTAGCGCGCCGCCTCGAGGTCGCGCACCAGCGCCTCACGAACCTGATCGCGGCGGCTGGCCGCTTGTGCTTCGGCCTCGACGGCCGCAGCTATCGCTGCCGGTTCGACAAGCCGCAGAAGAGCTTCCTCGATGGCATCGTCGACACGCAATCCTCCGAACGCGATGCCGCGTGGCTCGCCATTGTCGAGCGAACCCCGCCAGCAGGAATAGCGCGGAATGTTATGCTTGGCGCCTGTGTAGCGGACCGTCAGCTTGCGTCCACAACGCCGGCAGCGGACAAGGCCGGCGAGCAAAGCGTCGCCGTGCTTCGGCGCTCCGTGATGTCGGCCTGTGGGCATGTTGTCGCTCACCATCTTGCGGATTGCCTCCGACCGCTCCCAGCTGACGTAACCCTCATGGACGCCCGGGATTAGCGCCAGCCATTCGGCTCGCACCTTACGACGGCTGCTAGGTTGGATCACCCCTGCTGCTGCATCATATCCTGTGGCGACACGACTCTTCGCGCTCGATGAGACCGGTCCCCTCGCCTGCTTCGCCGGCATCTGGACTAACTGGACGTCCGTTCGGAAGGTCAAGGAAGGTGAGACGACCAACGACCTCTACGCGTTCCTCACAACGGAGCCGAACGCCGAGGTCGGCACTATCCATCCCAAGGCGATGCCGGTGATCCTCACGAAGCCAGACGAGGTCGAGACCTGGATGACGGCTCCTCCAGACGAGGCCCTGAAGCTCCAGCGGCCGCGTCCGGACGAGATACTTCGGATCGTCGCCCGCGGCGTCACCCGGACCGCGCTCGAGCTCAGCGAAACTGATTTAAAGAAAAAGGGAGAGAGTGCGCGCAGCGCGGGCGAGGAACGCGCACGTGCGGAGCAAAAAGTCACCTCGGCAGACGAACTCCTGCACGAGCGGATCGCTGCACGTCAACAAGCCGTCGCTCGGTTGACCGCAACGATGCGAACCCACGGTCTTGCGATCGCCGAAGAGAGCCTGGCCGATGAACTGCTACAGGATTTGGCTCGATGATCGCCCGCTCCACCCTCGTCGTACACGGGCCATTGGCGATACGCATGCAGCGTCTAGCGGCTGCACGCCAGGGAAACGTTGGACGTGAAATCCTTACTCTTCCGCTTGTCGCCGCCCGTCTTGCTGGTGGATTCATAGCCCCGGTTACTACCGATGTCCTCTAGCTGCCGCCGACGTCCGAGTGATTGCCGGCGAACCAAACCTGCTGCAGCCAGTCGGGATACTCCTCGGGCCGCGCCGGCCCCTTGTTGTGCGATCCGCCCCACGGAACGCGCGCGAAGTCGGCGCGATTCTCGTCGATCGACATGGCGTGGCGCGCATACCGGACGGCATTATTGAGATGAAGGTCGTAAAATTTCATCTTCGGCGCCACCAAGTGGAGCGTCTGCATGACGGAGTAACCCTCCAGACCGGTTGCGTACTTGAGATGCGTGGCCACGTAGCCTGCCACAGCAGCGGCGGCAACCGACCAAAGGAACGTCGGCAGAAACGGAAATAAGAAGAAGGACTGCAGGAAACTTGCCGCCAAGACGGCAAGCCCCGTACTGATGATCAACACGCCTGATAGCAGGTAGCTGCCCAGCGATGCGACCGTATCGAACACTCCGATGAAAAACGGTATCGCGTTGGCGACGCCATCGGCGTCGCATCCATACCGCCGGCGAAAGCGCAGGGCGAGCGCGTCCCTCTGCGGAAGATAGGCCGTGTCCTTCGGCGAACTGACATGCTGATATACGCGCTTCACAGCCTCGCGCGCGGTGCCGGTGGTGGTGCCGACGTCGCGCCGCAGTGGGGACCAATCGGGCATTCTGGTGGGCACACCGCATAGGCCGAGCACCGCGCCCAAGCACCGTACCGTGTAGCCTGCAAGCAATCCAGCTGAGAAGAGCCCCAGCATCGAGATCGCAACCAGAATGCTGATCTTGGGAGTACGGCAGGTTATTGAGTAGTTTCAAGGAACGTCTCCAAGGCAATAGCCTGGCGGGGCACAGGCACATAGATCATTGCTTGTATACGAGTAATCGGTTAGGTTTCCTTACAGCCGCTACAAATCGGACAACACTTACGGCGCCGCGGGCCAGCGGCTCACCGCATTCAAAGCGGGGGTAGGTTATCTCTCACAATGGCCGTTGAACGCTCACACGTCGCCTGATCAACCTTGCGGTACGACGAAGACGCCGATGTCAGAGAGTCTGGACCAGGCATCTTTGACCAGGATCGGACGACGGAGCGCCAACTCCTTTCCTACGCATGCACCGACGAGATGAGCAGGTCGACAACCTTCATCTCGCCGGTCAAGCATGGTTCCACCGGGGTCAAGTGCCCGATACCGAAGCAGCCGTCATTGCAGCTTTCGTTTCCGTGTCGACCTTAAACCCCTTTACGGACAGATCGCGACCGAGGGTCTCGGGAAGCAAAAGAGAGGCGATAATGAAGACGGTCGCGGCGGGAAGGGCCACGGCCACCATACCGTTGAGCAGGCTTCCGCCGAAGTGGGCGGCCGCAAGAGGCACAATCACGGGCGAAATACTGCCAAGCCCCCGACCGCCCATATAGAACGACGACACCGCGGTTGCCCGTAGGTTGACCGGATAGAGCTCTGAGATCCAGACACCGGTCACGCCCAGAGCAACGTTGCCTATGCCGAAGACGATATAGAGCCAAAACATCGGCCACTCGATCTTCGATCCGGCGTAGAGCTGGCTGCCCCACACGGCCATACCGACCAAAGACCCGACCCAAAACAGCGCGGGTACAAGAGCTCCGAAGCGGCGGCCAGCCCTATCATTGAAGAAGCCATTCGCGAGATAACAGATGCCGCTGACTACGGAGAGCAACACGGCGGTCGTGCGAACGACATCACCAGGGGTGTGCATGTCCCGCAGCAACAGGGTCGGAATGAAGGAGACGATGCTGTAGTAGCAGAGCATGTAGCTCATCAGCCACACAAAGGCGATGACGGTCTGCCGTGCAAGCCCGTTGCGGAATAGATCTGCGAGGGGAAGTGTGCGGGCTTCTGCAGTGACTCGGCCGGCCTTCCGTTGAGCTTCATACTCTAGCCAGATCTTCGATTCAGGCATGAAGAAGCGGATAAAAATAATGAGCAGAATGGGTACGCCGCCAGTTAGCAAGCCGATTCGCCAGCTCCATTCGTCGCTAAACGTCGCAATCAGCCAGATGCCGACGATTGAAGCCGTGGAAGATGCGATCACTGCACAGCCTTGAAGGGCGGCCGCGCCAAAGCCGCGGCTGCTCTTTTTCCAAGCCTCGTTGAAGAGCACCATGCCAACGCCGTACTCGCCGCCAAGACCGATGCCGGTTATGAGCCGCAACAAGGCAAGAGACCAGAAATTCCACGCGAACGCCGAAATGATAGCGGCAACCGAGAACAATGCGATTGTCAGCTGAAGCGAGGTCTTTCGACCAAGTCGATCGCCAATGATGCCAAATAGCGCTCCGCCGATCGCCGATCCGAACAATGTAAGGGCTTGCAGCGAACCAACTTCCGTCAGCGAGAGCGACATCGACCGTTGAATTGCGGGCAAGAGAAACGGGAATATCAGAACGTCGTAGAAATCGAGTATGTAACCCAACATGGCTGAGAGCATGATCGAGTACCGCTGCCCCGCGGTATAGTCTTCCGAACTTGAGAAGGTTGTAGACATAGGATGTGTTTCCATTGAAAGGACCGGAGGTGATGGACGTTGCCGAAACGCTTGCCGCGTGATTGGGAGTCTCCAATGCGACTCCAGGCCGTCTGGCTTGATGCGCGAGGCTAGTGGCCGGGCGCTTTCAACTCTGGATAAGCAAATTCACCTCTATCGAGGATATGCAGATCGTCGAGCCAAAGGCTGCAGTCCCGAAGCGGGATGTCGAGATGACAAGGCGTGTCGTTCGTGCCTCCAAGCTCCGTATTCGGGCCTGTCGAGAACAGGACATTCCCGTAGAAGGAAAGGGCATTCATGATGTGTTCGGACGAGAGTTGCTGGGAGGCGGCAATGTGGTGCCAGGTGGCGCGTTCGTTCGAACCCCAGCCGATATGCGAGATCGCCCACCCGCGCGGATCGCCGAAACTGTCGATATAGTTTTTGATGAGGAGCGCGTCGGTACCCTCGCCCTTGAGGTCGACGATGTAACCATCCTTTACAGTGAGCGTGACCGGCGATTGGATGTAGCGCTTGAAGGCGCAGAGGATGTCGCCAGGCATCAGAACGACCGTGCCGTTGACATCGCCATCCGTGGCCTGCGTGAAAGCAAACCCAGATGGGAAGTGATCCCAACGCCCCGGCTCGTCCGTATAGCCGTATTCGGAAATGACCGGATATTGCTTCAGGCCATAGGTTACGTCTGTTCCGCCGGGCGATGTGATTCGCATTTTGCTGGCGGACTGCAGCAGACTTCGCGAGAGCTCAGTTCGACGACGCAGATCTTCTGTCGGGAACATCTTCTTGAGAATGTGGAACGGCTCCATCACCCGCAAAATGCGCGTGCCGGCTTCCTGTATTTCGGCTTGCTCGCGGGAGAACAGCAGACCCAGAAGATCGATCACCATATCCACGCGTTTGAGCGTATCGATCGCCGGCTGGTTGCCGGTGAGCGCATGGCGACCCTGCAGGCCGGCAACTTTGCTTTGACCGTATTTGGGGACGTTGAGATGAAAGGTTGTTGCGCCGAGGCTTTGCGCGGCCAACATGAACGTCTGGGCATATTCCGGTTGATCCTCGCCACCGCTCAAGACTGCGACGACTTCGCCCTCCTTCACTTTACATAGCGCAAGCTCGGCCTTGAACAGCTCAAGCATTTCAACATCAACGCGTTGTCGAGACATCTTTGCCGATCTCCTGTTTATCAAGGGTGGGTACACCGCCGTCCAACCGATCGCGGGGTCGCGTTAGAAGTTCTTGAACGATCGAAAGAAAGCCCTCCGTATCGTCGATCTGCATCTGATGACCCGCGCTTTCCAACGTCTTAACTACGATCGACGGCAGCAATCGGAGAATTTCCCTTTGATCTTCGGGTCGAATGACGTCGCCCCGTCCCGCGACGATGAGCGATGTGGGAACGCTGAGTTGGGCAAGGTCACGATGAATGTCATCGTGATGAAAGCCCTTGTGACCTTCGACGAGCGCGCGCTCGTCGCAGGTATGCATCCACTCCGCCCTGGTGCGGATGTGCTGCTCAGGCCACCGAGGCGCGGAAGGGCTTCGCAGCAATGCGTCGATCTCGCCAAGCTTTGCGCTATGAAGCAATTTGAGAAGGGGTTCGATCGGAATCGGGTAGGCCCGGCGTCCCGGACCAGAGACCGGTGGATCGATCAATATCAGCTGTTCAACAGACGATGGCCGCCAGCGTGCAGCACGTATTCCGATGCGGCCGCCCATTGAGTGGCCCATCAGTGTGTACGGACCAAGTCCGAGCGCTTCGGCGAACGAGACGAGATCGGATGCACACGCGTCGAGAGAGTAATTGAGGTGCGGGCCACTTTCGGACAGGCCGCGGCCGCGGACATCGAGCACGTATACGTCGTATCCGATGCACAAGCGCTCCGCGATGAAAGCCCATTGCGCCGCAGTGGTCGATATGCCCGGCACAATTACGATAGCGGGTCCCGTTCCGCCGAAACGCAGATAGTGCTGACGGATGCCGTTGGCGCGCACATGTGCCCCATACAAAAATCCGGATGCTGGGGCGCGGCTCACGTCAGCTGATCCTCTGTACGGAACTCCGACAGCGGACGAAGGCGCTCGATTGCCACTTCCGTCGGCACCACGTCTGCGTACTTGCTGGCGATATCAAACAGGTTGACAGCGTGTGACGTGGGCGAGCGGTCGTAGACCGCGTCGCTCGGCACAAGTGATTTGAAGTTCAGCGCGCACGCATCCACGACCGAAGCCCGCACGCAACCACTGGTCGTGCAACCTGTCACTACCAGCGAATCGACGCCGGCACCTATCAGATACGTCGCAAGCGGAGTACCGAAGAACGCGCTTGCTTGTGTCTTCGGCAGGAGCAACTCGCCGGGCTTCGGCGCCACCTCGCGGACGAAATCATAACCCTCGGGCGGGATCCGCATGATACCCGGGATCTTCGCCGAGAACGCGCCCCGATCCTGGTTCACCTTCCGCGCGACATGCGGGAAGATCACCGGCCAGTTCTTCTCGCGAAATAATCGCGTCAATTCGGCGATATGTGCGATGGCATGCCAACCGGCTTCGCCGCAGCTGGTGGGATATTGCTTGATCGCCTCGCGGATCGGCATCGGCCTGTCGCCGACCGAGCGGTACTGCACATCGATGACTAGAAGTGCAGGTCGTTTGCCAAATCCAGCCGCACCACCCAGCCCTGCGAGCGCATACGTCTCGCGCTCTTCCAGAGGCAGTACATCATCCCACGGCTGCTTTACGGCAGTCATTGCTCGCTCCAGTTATGTTCATCGGCGGAGTGAAGAGGAATGGTGGTCGCATCGTACTGGTAGATCCAGTCGTAGCGTGCGGCTGTTGCTTCCGATGACCACTGCGTCTTGATGTAGTCACCCGCCGTCTCCGGCTTGCACAACGCTTTGTTATGGAAGATCGGCAGCATGCCGGCCGCCGACTTCACGACCTTGCTAGTGCGATCGAGCCGGAGACCCTGATATGTCTCGAATACCGCCGCGACGTCGTCAGGATTCTCATCGAAGCAACGGGCGAGGACTGATGCATCCTCCAGCGCCATGTTCACGCCCTGCCCGAGGTACGGCAGCATCGAATGACAGGCGTCACCGAGCAGGGTAACGCGCCCCTTCGACCACGTAGCCAGCGACGGCCGCACGAACAGGCCCCATTTATTCAGGGTATCGACGTTCTTGACCAAGTCGACGATGTCCGGATGCCAACCTTCGAAGTCCTTTAGGCATTCCTCGACCGAACCACTCTCCGACCACGATTCGAGAAGCCAATCGTTATGGTCGACCTGGCCCGAAAAGGTCATCATCACCGTGTTCTGCCAGCGGACCGGGTAGGCCGTGACATGCGCGGTGGGCCCAATCCATGTTGCCACCTCGGGTTCGCGCTGATGCGGTGCAAGGCGGTCGACCGGCACGAGGCCACGCCAGGCGATAGCCTTGGTGTAATGGCTCTCGACATCGCCAATGAGGCCAAGACGGACCTTTGAGTGAGCACCGTCGGCGCCGATCAGCGCGCGCCCCTCGACTTCGGAGCCGTCTCCGAGCTTGGCCTGAACCCTTTCGTCGTCCTGACTAAACCCGACAACGTGGGCGTTCAGATGAATAGCGCCCGGCTTCAACTGGCGCACGCCGTCAACGAGAATCTTTAGCAGGTGAGCGCGGAGCAGCAGATAGGGCTGATTACGCGCTGCGTCGGAGTTGCGATTGTAGAGGGGCCACCGGTCGCCGGTGTTCCAGAGCCTGATTGAGCGTCGCTCGGCGGCAATGCAGTTCTGCTCTACCTGCTCGGTGAGGCCAAGGTCCCTGAGAACACGCACTCCGTTCATGGAGACCCAAAGGCCAGCTCCCACCTCGCGCAGCTCGGACGCTTGCTCGAATACGTCACAATCGATGCCGCGACGAAGCAGCGACAGCGCCATCGCCAAGCCACCAATGCCTGCGCCGGCAATGAGGACGCTTGATTTACTGACCTTTGCAATGCTCATGATATCTCCAAACGAAAATTGCGCTGTCGCGCGGCGGGTAAGGCGGCGTCCTCGGAAACCTGCTCGGCGGCAAGGCTCTTTACGGCCTCGAAAATCTTGATGTATCCGGTACAACGGCAAAGATTGCCGTGCAGGTAGTGGCGAATTTCCTCGTCGGTCGGATGCGGATTCGCCTTAAGCAGCGCGGTGACCGCCATGATGAAGCCGGGCGTGCAGAAGCCGCATTGAAGGCCGCCGTGGAGCACGAACGCTTTCTGGATCCGCGAGAGGCCATTGGGTGGCGTGACGCCCTCGATGGTCGTGATCTCCTTCCCATCGACATCGACGGCGAGCGTCGTGCAGCTCGAAATCGGGTCGCCATCGAGGAGCATGGTGCAGGCGCCGCACACTTCCATATCGCAGGACCGCTTGGTGCCCTTCAGGCCGATGCGATCTCGGATGAGATCAATCAACAGCGTATGGGCGGGAATCTCCATCTCGACCGGCTGTCCGTTCAACGAGAACGAAATAGGCTGCACATTCGTCATTTGGCGCGCCCCCGCATCGCGACCGCCTCTTCGGCGTTTCGCAGCAGCAGAACGCCTGCTAAATGCCGCTTGTAGTCCGCACTGCCGTGCCGGTCCTCATTGACGTCGAGCTCGTCCAACGCCTCCGCAAGCACGGACTGGATCGCCCTGTGCGCGTCATGGACGGGCAGTCCCTTCAGCACGCCTTCGACAGCTTTCAGGGGCTGCGGCCTCGATCCGAGGGCGCCAACGCGCACACGCGCGGATTTGATCGAATGAGCACCGGCCTCCATCGACCAGGCCATTCCGACATTTACGGAGGGCCGTTCGCCATGCTTGAACCGGCGATAGGTAACGGGGCCGGTTGGACGCGGAAACACGATGACCATCATCAATTCGTCCGGTTCGCGCACCGTTTCCAGCTCGCTGCGGATGAAATCATCGGCGTGAACAGAGCGGGTGCCGTTCGGACCTTGAAGCACCAGCCGCGCATCCAGCGCCCCGAGCATCGTTGGCGGATCCGCATGCGGCTCGCCGAAGCACAGATTGCCGCCGATTGTTCCGACGCTGCGGACCCGGACGTTCGCCACGTTGGCACAGAGCGAAGCCAGCGCCGGCACGTGTTCGCGAATGACGGAATCGCCCGCGATCTTCTTGTGCGTACACCGGGAGCCGATTTCCAGCTCGTTCGCATCGTTCAGGACGATGCGGTCGAGACCGGGGATTCCCTTGATGTCGACAAGCCGCTCGGTATGGATGACACGCATCTTCATCGCCAGCAGCAATTCGGTGCCGCCGGAATAGAACATGCCGTCGCCCTCCTGCCCGACTGCACTGACGGCGTCGGCGATGGTGGATGCCCTCTCAAATTCGAAGGGTGTCGGCAGCATGATCAGGTGGCGCCCAGAAGGCTCTTGAGCCGCGTCTCGAATTCCTCGAAATTCTGGTCAACGCGGCGTTTGATGACGCCGAGCCCCATGGTCGCCAGGCGTCCCTGGATGTCGACCTTCGCGTCGACGGTCAGCTTGGAGCCCGAGTCTTCCGGGATCACGCTGACGTCCAGGATGACCGCGAGCCTGGTCCCGGTGAATTTGTCGCGGCCCGTGGCACGAGTGCGGACGTGAGACGGCTCCGTCACCGACTCGACAAGGATCTCGGCCGGCACTTCGACCTTGAAAGGACCGATCTTCTGCTTGACCGTCGCCTTGTAGGATTCCAGCCGCGCGATCTCTTCGACGTTCTCGCATCCGGGAATGCAGGACGAGATGCTGGGCACGTCGATCAACGTCTTCCAGAGATCCTCTGGACTCGCCGGCACCACCATTGACATATTGAATTCCATCAATTCACTTTCTCTTCTGCAAGGCGCGCCATACCTTTTCGGGCGTCATCGGGAGATCGGTAATTCGGATGCCGTAGGCCGAGAACAGCGCATTGGCGATCGCCGGCGCGACGGGCAGGATTGCTCCTTCACCCATTCCTTTGGCGCCGCCCGGGCCCGGCCCGTCGCCATTCTCGACCAGGATGGTGTCGAACACCGGCGGCACGTCCGAAATGCGCGGGATCGTGTAGTCGATCGGCGTCGCGTTGACGGGCTGACCGTCCTCGAATTCCAGCTGTTCGTAGAGCGCGTGTCCGAAGCCCATGGCGGCGGCGCCCTCGTCCTGCCCTTCGGCGGCGACGCGATCGATCACGCGCCCGACGTCGGCGGCGCTCGCGTAGCGAGGCACGTGAATCTCGCCGGTGTCCTCATCGACGACGATTTCCGCGAGGCCAGCGGACGTTTCCCAGAACAGCGGTGACTCGGCCAGCGCACCTTTCTTCGAGCGCGGTGTGATCGCGCCACGCCCGACGACCTCCCCGGAGTCGACGCCCAGCGTGCGGTGGAAAATCTGATGGAAGGTCAGAACCTCGGACCCGGTAGAGACGCCACCGTCAACGAGCGACAGACTCTCTTTGGGCAGCTCCCAGACATCCACAACCATGTCGAGGATCTGATCGGCGGCATCGAGCGCCGCGTTCTCGACGGACAGGCCAACCACGACGGTCGATCGGCTCGCGCCCGTGCCCCAGTCGTAAGGGGCGACGGCCGTATCGGTGCGCAACGTGCTGACTGCGGAAAACGGCTGCTTCAGCGTCTGCGCGGCGATCCGGGCCATGGTTGCATGCGCGCCCTGGCCGACTTCGATGCTGGAGACCGAAACCAGGATCGATCCATCGATCTTGAGACGGACGATCGCGTTGGCGATCGGCGTGTTCGCCGGATCGGTCGCGGCGACCGCCATTCCGCGAGACCGCCGGTTCGAAGCTTGCGACTCCGATGCGAACGACTGGGTCACACGGCCCATCAGCTCACTCATGTCCATGTCGAGCGCACGCAGATCGGGCCGCGTGCGCTCGCCACGGGCCGCGAGGTTCTTCAACCGGAACTCGGCCGGATCCATGCCGATGGCCGCAGCGACATTGTCCATATGGGATTCTTTGGCCCAGACAGCCTGCGGCCCGCCGATTGAACGGAAGGCGGCACCGGGCACGGTATTGGTGTAAACGGCCGAGGCCTCGAGGCGCAGGTTCGGCACCGCATAGGGGCCGATGATGCGATTGGCTGATTTGGTAGCGACAGCCGAGCCCGTGTCGGAATAGGCGCCGCCATCGAGTAGCAGTTTGGCGCTCTTGGCGAGGATTCGCCCCTTTGCGTCCACGGCCGTGCGAATCGTGACCTCGGCCCCTAGCCTTCGGCAGGTCAGCATCGAATCGGAAATGGATTGGGCCACGCGGACAGGGCGCTGCACCTTCCACGAAGCTCCCGCAACCAGCGGCTCGATCTTCACCGAGGCCTTGCCGCCGAAGCCACCGCCGACGAAAGGGACGATCACGCGGACCTTGGCCAACTGCAGACCGAACAGGCGCGACAGCACCTTTTGAACCGCGGTCGGCGTCTGCGCACCGGCCCAGACCGTGAGGGAATCGCCCTTGAAGTCCGCGATGACCGTGTGCGGCTCCATCGCAAAGTGAGAGATGGCTGGAAACGTGAAGTGATCCTCATGAACGTAGGCGGCGGCCGCCTCGGCGGCGTCGACGTCGCCGACATTGTTGCGGTAGGTGTGGAAGATGTTGCTGCCTTGCGTCGGCTTGGCGCCACCCTTGAAATAGAAGTCCTGAAGATTTTCGTGGTGTTCGTGGATCAGCGGCGCGCCGTCCGCCATGGCTTTCTGTATAGTCGCTGCCCGCGGAAGCTCCTCGTAACCGACATCGACCAGCTCGGCGGCATTCTCCGCGATCTCAATCGTCTCCGCGATCACGATGGCAACCGGCTCGCCTACATAGCGCACGCGGTCGACGGCGATGATCGGCCGGTCTTTGAGCACGACGCCCCAGCAGCCGAACGAGGCGACATCCTCGCCGATAAGCACGTCCACGACGCCGTCCATCGAACGGGCGGCGCTCGTGTCGATCGAAACGATGCGGGCATGAACGGCCGGCGAGCGAACCACAAAGCCGTGCAGCATATCCGGGACCGTTAGGTCGGTGATGTATTCGGCGCGCCCAGTGACCTTCTCGATCAGGTCGGGTCGAACGGAACTCATGTTGTAAGTTGCCGACATCCGTGAAACCGATGGTACCTGTGGTGCCTCCCTAGGCGATCTGCGGACATTATGACAGTTATTACTCGTATGCAAGCGCTGTGCTCGTGCACATCTAATATGGTGTGCCCTGCGCCGTAACTTGAGGGCAGCGCTCCGACAAACGGCTTGCGGCCAAATGTTGACCGCCGCACGGGTTTCAGTTCTCAAGGCTGTAGATTTCGGGCACCCAGACGACCGAGGGGCCGGAAAAAGGGCAGCTAGTGCCGGATCACCTCAGCCCGGCGGTGGGACGATAAAGCCGGTCTCCGACCAACAAAGATGGATTCCTGAGTTCAACGAATGTAGACAAATGATCGGCGCCGAGGACTCCGGAACCGATCAGTCAAACTTTTCTCAAATGAGTTGTGGCAACGTACCGCAAGGGGACGAAAGTCGTGCAAACGAAAACGAAGCGGCGCTCCGTGGAAAAGCCGAAAGAAGCTGTACTGTCATACAGGCTGGATGACGCACCGGGCTTCTTGTTGCGCGTCGCGCTCCGTACTCACACGGCCATTTTTGCCGCGAAGATGATTGAAGAATTAACGGCGCCCCAATTCTCAACGCTGGCGAAATTGAGGGAGGTCGGACCTTGTTCTCAAAACCATTTGGGACGCCTGATACACTACGACTCAGCCACCATTACCGGCGTTATTAGTCGTCTCAAATTACGCGGCCTTATAAAGAGTTCCGAGGATCCTTTAGATCCACGACGGCGGGAGATCGATTTAACCGACAAGGGCAGACGAGTAGCGGACACCGCAATCGAAGCTGTCGGTGAGATTTCAAGCGAGACGTTCGCTCCCTTGACCCGGGAAGAATTTCGAACACTTACCGAAATCCTCAAGAAAATCATACGCCGCTGAGCCGGTTCCGGTCCACATTTGTGATCGTCGATGAGCCGAATTCGTGGTCAATCGTATCAGCGGACTAAGACAAAATGACCCCGCGATTGAGCCTGCACACCTGCGACGAAAGGGCGGTGATCGAAGCGCACAAGGGGTTCCACAATGACGACATTCATTTCGATCTAGCTAATCTCACCGTGCGGACCGCGTTGGTCATCGCCGGGCGAGGGAGGTCATCGGACCGGAAGACGAGAAGGAGATCCGCAGACTACTTCCATCCATCGGGATGCGGTGGCTGGAGACTGCGGGCCATCAGATGCAGATCGACGATACGGATGGCTTCCTGTGGATCATCAACGCTCTGTTGAAACCGCGCTTCTAGGCTTCCGCAAGCACTATGTCTGAGTTGAGCGGTGATCCGCAGTGAGAAAGACCATCCGGCCGGCTGCGAGCGCTGTGTGCTGAGGATTGAGCACCGACGCGTCGACGGTCGCCAAATTACGTCCGTAGTGAAAAACTCTGGCTTCGACAGTCAGTGCGGCTTCAAAGGCTGGCCGCAGAAAATCCACGCGCATGTCGACCGTCTGAGCTGGCCGCCCGAGCAAGGTCGCCACGGCGTAAGACCCCGCGGTGTCCAACAGCGTCGCAAGAATGCCGCCGTGAAGGAAGCGATGGTCCGGATTCGAAATGAATTCCTCGCGCCACGGAGCAGACAATATGATCTGGCCGGCCGCGGCGGACACGACTGAGAGCTGCATCCAGGCGGCCATGTGATTGCGAGAAAGTCGTGCCTGGAGTTGATCCAGAGACATCTCCATCTGTCTGTCCGTCGTCAAGGAGCTGGCCTGTTGTTTCTGTTCGAGGAAGGATGCCGGCAACGGCTATCTGCGGATCACTTTTTTCAGCAACATCGTCAGCGCCGCGTGCTCCGCCGCCGAAAGAAGCGAGAACGTCTCCCGTGAAATTTCCCTGATCGCCGCGATGGCGTCGGCTGCCACCGTCCGGCCTAAGTCAGTCAGGTCGATCGCCATGCGGCGGCGATCGAGGGGGTCGACGATGCTTTCGATGAAGCCCCGGGTCTTCAATCGATTGATCACCCCGGTGATGGTCGCGGAATCATAGTGGATGAGGCGGCCAAGATGGTTTTGCGAGCAAGGTCCAACCTCGAGCAGTTTCGCGAGAGTCGAGAATTGCGGCGCGGTCAGACTCTCGATCATCTTTGCCGTGAGGAACGCAGTATGCGTTTTCAAGGCCACGCGTAGCAAAAATCCCGGCTGGTCGTCGAGTACGTAACGCTCTGGCTCGTCCGCGGCAGTCACGGGTTGGATCATTTTTTGAGCAGTCTGTGTCACGCGGTGCCTTCAGTCTTGAGCGGCTTTGCGTCCTCTGAACAGAGGGCGTCAGCCAAAACCAGTATCGACGAGGGCTCGGGATGAAGCCTTCGCAGTCTTCCGCAAGTCTCGTGGGAGCCATAGCGGCCGCAGCGGGCAAGCCACGGCAGTGCCATATGGATCAGCGTATGCCCGCCGGCACGAACCAAGCACATTGGCTGACAGCCAGTGCATTCAGGACGATACACCGTGAATGCACTTGCTTGCAAGGTGTATGCTCGCGAACAAGTTTAGCGCTTGCATACGAGTGATTGGCAAAATATCGTCCGACGTAATGTCTGGAGAGGTAACTCAATTGGCACCCTTGGGAGGCCTAACGCGCGTTGTTCGCAAGCTCGCCCGGATGGACACATCGCTGTCCGTCGCTCTTTCTCAGCGGCGGCGATCTGTCGATCTTCGTGAGCCGGCCGATCAGCGCGACATTGTCCGCATTGTGTGTCGTGGCGGTCGTTGGCCCAACCGTTGCCACGCTGTGGCGAAGAAGAGCTGCTGTTACAAAACAGGCTTAGCGCGACATTCCCATTTCCATCACTCGGCATTGCCGGGGTGACGCTCCACGGAGAACATCAGTGCAATATGCAGGCGAGAAATTCTATCCAGAAGATGTCCGCTGGGACGAACCGATCGAAGTCGGTCTGGTGCCGGCGTTGCTGGAGGAATCGGCGCGCAAATTCGGCGATCGCGCGGCGATTGAATTTCGCGATCGTCAGATCAGCTATCGGGAACTGAACGCAAAGGTCGCACAGGCTGCGGCCGCTTATCTGCGGGACGGCCTCGCACGCGACACTACCATCGGGCTCTTTCTCGGCAACACGCCCGATCATCCGATCAACTTCTTCGGCGCGCTCAAGGCCGGCGCGCGCATTGTGCATCTCAGTCCGCTCGACGGCGAGATCACGCTGAAGCACAAGCTGACCGATAGCGGCGCCCGTCTGGTCGTGACCAGCAACCTGTCGTCGATTTTTCCCCGAGCGCTCGAATTTCTCGAGGCCGGCATCATCGACCGCATCATCGTCTGCGAAGATGAGGCATGGGGCGAGGCGAAGAATAAGCTGGCGTCCTACGACAAGCGGCCTGCGATCGTCACCTATGCCGAATTCATCGCTGAGGCTCAGCTCCCCGTGATCTGGCCGGCCGTCGAACTGGACGACGTGGCGCTGCTTCAATATACCGGGGGGACGACCGGTCTGCCGAAAGGTGCGATGCTTACGCATCGCAATCTGACCGCGGCGGTCTCGATCCGGGAAGTCTGGACGCGATCATTCCGGGCAAAGCGGAATGTTGCTGAGCGCGTCATCTGTGCGCTTCCACTGTTCCATATCTATGCCTTGACGCTCATCCTGATGAAGCGGCTGCGTTACGGCGATCTGATTTCCCTGCATCAGCGTTTCGATCTCGAGGAGATCATGCGGGATATCGAGGTCAAGCGTGCGACGGTGTTTCCGGGCGTGCCGACCATGTGGATCGCCATCATTAGCCTGCCCGATCTGGACCGCCGCGATCTGTCGTCGCTGGCCTATTGCGGTTCCGGCGGGGCGCCGCTTCCGGTCGAGGTGGCCGCGATCTTCGAGCGTAAGACCGGCCTCCGGCTGCGGAGCGGCTGGGGCATGACGGAAACCGCGTCACCCGGCACGACACATCCGTCGAACGGGCCAGACAGGCCCGGCTCGATCGGGCTGATGCTGCCGGGCATCGAGATCGACATCGTGGCGCATGACGACCCGCATCGAGTCTTGTCCATCGGCGAGGTCGGCGAATTGCGCATCCGTGGGCCGAACGTAACGCGTGGCTACTGGAACCGGGACGAAGGGCGATCCGAATGGTTCATCGGCGATCGCTTCCTCACCGGCGACATCGGCTACATGGATGCGGATGGCTGGTTCTATCTCGTCGATCGCAAGAAGGATCTCATCATCTCGGGTGGGTTCAACGTCTATCCGCAGTTGATCGAACAGGCGATCTACACCCACCCCGACGTCAAGGAGGTGCTGGTCATCGGCATTCCCGATGAATATCGCGGAGAGGCTGCCAAGGCCTATATCACGCTTCGGCCGGACGCTGCGCGCTTCAGCATCGACGACCTGCGCGCCTTCCTGACCGGCAAGATCGGCAAGCACGAATTGCCGGCGGCGCTCGAGTTCATCGACGAGCTGCCCCGCACCAATGTCGGCAAGCTGTCTCGGCAAGCGCTGCGCGATCAACTCTCATCTCGTTCTGCTTAAACTGGGAATCGTTCCATGGCTGATGCTGTTATCGTATCCACTGCGCGTACCCCGATCGGGAGGGCCTATCGCGGCGCGCTCAACAATACCGATGGTGCCACCCTGCTGGGTGAGGCCATCAAGGCGGCAGTGGCGCGGGCCGAGGTCGATCCTGGCAACATCGAAGACGTTGTCATGGGAGCGGCAATGCAGCAGGGCACGACCGGCGGCAATATCGCCCGCAAGGCGCTGTTGCGCGCAGGCCTGCCGGTCTCGGTGTCGGGCACGACGGTCGATCGCCTGTGTGCATCAGGACTGCAGGCTATCGCCATCGCCGCACGATCGGTGATCCATGACGGTGTCCAGATCGCAGTCGGGGGTGGCGGCCAATCGATCAGCCTGGTGCAGAACGAGCATGCCAATACCTATCGTGCCGTCGATCCCGTGCTGATGGAGATGAAGCCTGACGTCTATATGCCGATGCTCGACACCGCCGAGGTGGTCGCAAAACGTTATGTGATCTCGCGAGATCGGCAGGACGAATATTCCTTCGACAGCCAAATGCGGACCGCATCGGCCCAGACGAGCAGAAAGTTCGACGACGAGATCGTGCCGCTGTCGGTCACGATGTCGATTACCAACAAAGAGACAAAGGAAACCAGCCTGAAGGACGTCACGCTCGTTCAGGATGAGGGACCTCGTCCGGATACGACGCAGGAAGGGCTCGCCAGGCTGAAGCCTGTGCGCGACGGCGGCAGCATCACGGCCGGCAATGCCAGCCAACTCTCGGACGGCGCGAGCGCGATGGTGATCATGAGCGACAAGGAGGCCGCCAAGCGTGGCTTGAAGCCGCTCGGCATTTTCCGCGGCTTCGTGTCGGCCGGCTGCGAGCCAAACGAAATGGGGATTGGTCCGATTTATGCCGTGCCGCGGCTCCTCGCGCGTCACGGTCTGCGCATCGACGACATCGACTTGTGGGAGTTGAATGAAGCCTTTGCCGTTCAGGTACTTTACTGCCGGGACAAGCTCGGAATTGATCCTGCCAGGCTGAACGTCAACGGCGGCGCCATTTCCATGGGCCATCCTTATGGCATGAGCGGCGCGCGGCTGGCCGGTCATCTTCTCATCGAGGGACGTCGCCGCAAGATCAGATATGGCGTCGCCACCATGTGCGTCGGTGGCGGCATGGGAACCGCCGGCCTGTTCGAGATCATCCACTGATCCGAGCGCTGAGAAAATCGCGGCGGAGCGAGGCCCGGTCATCAGGACCGGGCTCCCATGCTTGCGCCTGTTGAGATTTGTTCTGATGGGAGACTTGAATTGAGCGACGCCGTCAAACTCGCGCTGGTCGATCATTGCGGGGCGATCATCATCGATGCGCCACCCGTGAACGCTCTGAGCGCGGCCGTGCGCCGCGGCATCTTCGAGAGCGTTCGGGCCGCGAATGCGGATACCGCGGTTCGGGCCATTGTGATCGCCTGCGCCGGCCGCACCTTCATTGCCGGTGCGGATATCACCGAATTCGGCAAACCGCCGCAGCCGCCGGCCCTCAACGAGGTGATCACGGCCATCGAAAGCTCCAGCAAGCCGGTGATCGCGGCGATCCACGGCACTGCGCTTGGCGGCGGCATTGAACTGACGCTCGGCTGTCACTTCCGCGTTGCGGTCAAGGACGCCAAGCTCGGCTTGCCCGAGGTCAAACTCGGCCTGCTGCCCGGCGCCGGCGGAACGCAACGCCTGTCGCGGGCGGTCGGCCCGGAGTTCGGCGTCAAGATGATCGTTACCGGCGAGCCGATCGGCGCGCCCGAAGCGCTCGACCATGGCCTGATCGACGAGATCGTCGAAGGCCCGGCGGCGGACGGTGCGATCGCATTCGCGAAGAAGGTCGTGGCGGAACAGCGCCCGCTGCGGCTGCTGCGCAATGACGATTCCAAGCTCGTGGCCGCCAAGGCTGATCGTTCACTTTTTACCGCCGCTGCTGCGGCCGCCACCAGGAAGAACCGTGGCATGAATGCGCCGCTGGCCTGCGCTGAGGCGGTGAGCTGGACGCTGGACACGCCGTTCGACGAGGCGCTGAAGAAGGAGCGCGAGGCCTTCTTGAAGCTGGTCGCCGACGATCAGTCGAAGGCACAGCGCCATGCCTTCTTCGCTGAGCGGGAAGCGGTCAAGGTTCGAGACGTTCCGGACGGCGTGAAGCCGCGTCCGGTCGGGCGCGTCGCCATCATCGGCGCCGGCACCATGGGCGGTGGCATCGCCATGTCCTTCGCCAATTCCGGCATTCCGGTGACTCTAATCGAGACCGGGGAAGAACAGCTGACGCGCGGCCTCGGCATGATGCAAAAGAACTGGGACGCCACGGCGGCGCGCGGCGGTATCCCGGCGGATGAACCGACGAAGCGGATGGCGCTGATCGACGGCAAGGTCGGCATCGAGAACGTAGGGGATGCCGACCTCGTCATTGAGGCCGTGTTCGAGACGATGGCGATCAAGAAAGAGGTCTTCACCGCCATCGACGCCCATGCCAGGCCCGGCGCGGTGCTGGCCACCAACACCTCCTATCTCGACATCAACGAGATCGCTGCGGTCACCAGCCGGCCGCAGGACGTGCTGGGCATGCACTTCTTCTCCCCGGCCAATATCATGAAGCTGTGCGAGGTCGTGCGCGCCAAACAGACCGCGTCCGATGCGCTGCTGACCGCAACGATGCTGGCCAAGCGCATCCGCAAGACGCCGGTCGTGGTCGGCGTCTGCCATGGCTTCGTCGGCAACCGCATGCTGGCCGTCCGCGGCCTGCAGGGAGAGGCCCTGCTCAAGAGCGGCGCGCTTCCGGAACAGGTAGACGCGGTGCTGACGCGGTTCGGCTTTTCTATGGGGCCGTTCGCCATGGGCGATCTTGCAGGTCTCGATATCGGCTGGCGTTCGCGTCAGGACCGAGGCATTCGCTGGGACATTGCCGATGCCATCTGCGAGGCCGGCCGCCTCGGGCAGAAGACCTCCAAGGGCTATTACCGATACGAGCCCGGGTCGCGTGCGCCGATTCCGGACCCGGAGGTCGAACAATTGATCGACGGGACGTGTAAGCGGCTCGGCCTGACCCGTCGCGCCATCGGCGATCAAGAAATTCTGGAGCGCATGATCTATCCGATGATCAATGAAGGCGCGCGCATCCTCGAAGAGAAGATCGCCGCGCGTCCCGGCGACATCGATGTGATCTGGCTGCACGGCTATGGCTGGCCGATCCATCGCGGCGGGCCAATGTTCTATGCGGATCTCGTTGGCCTCAAGACCATCGTCGAACGCCTCGAATTCTATGCACGGAGCCTGAACGAGCCGGCGTTAAGGCCGACCGCTCTGCTCGCGCGCCTCGCAGGCGAAGGCGCATCCTTTGCCTCGCTCAACACTGCGACAAACCCCGGTTGACGGGATTCCAGCCGGCGAAATGAAGAGGCCGCTACACGCTCTGTTTGCTCGCGCCGGTCGACGCGCGAGCTATCGCGCTGCAGTAAATGCTGTGCTGAACAATAAGTGACACTGATCTGATTAAATCTTTATCACTCGTAGGCGAGCATTAAGCTTGTGCACGAGCGAGTTACGAATTAGCGTTCTGCGAAATGTCAATCGGTCGTAACTCGGGGATTTAAGAACATGAAGAAGCTTCTCGCTGTTTTTCTCCTGACCGTTTCTGCCTGCGGCGTAGTTGAAAGCGCCGCAGCTGCGGAAAAGATCAACGTCCTGCTTCCGCAGCGAAATGCGAATGAGGCAATCGCACCGTTCATCGCTGCGAAATATCTCGGTTACCTCGGCAACGAAGGGCTCGATGTTGACTACATCCTGGTGGCGGGATCGAACGAGGTCGCAATCCAGGTTGCTACGGGCAACGCTCCGATCGGTTGGGCAAGCCCCGCGCAGGCCGTGATCGGCATGCAGGAAGGCGCACCTGCGCCCCTGGACCTGCGCTATTTCTCCAGTGTCGAATATCGCAACATCTGGTCGATCTCGGTACCTGCGGACAGCCCCATCAAATCCGTAGCGGAACTCAAGGGCAAGCGCATCGGCGTAACGGCGCTCGGCAGCGCCGGCATGAACTACGGAAAGGCCTATCTGCGGGCCGCCGGCCTCAATCCCGATCGCGACATCACCTTCATTCCGATCGGTGCAGGCGGGCAGGCGATCACCGCGATGAAGCAGAAGATGGTTGATGCCATCGTGTTCTGGGAGACTGCCAACGTCACCTTCGACATCGCCGGGTCGCCAGTCAGGCAACTGCCGATCGACAAGAAGCTCGCATTTCTGCCGGACGTGTCGCTGCTCGCCACAAACGACACGATCAAGAACAATCCCAAGCTCCTGATTCGCTTTGGCCGCGCATTAGCGAAAGGTCTGGACTTTTGTCTCGCCAATCGTCCCGCCTGCGTGCTGATGACGTGGAAGGTTTATCCCGAGAGCAAGCCCACGGAAGGCAGTTCTGAGCAGAAGCTTGAACGTGGTCTGAAGATGATTGCGACCTTGGACAGTTGGATAGATGATCAACTGGGCGACAAACGAGGCGAATTCATCGAATCCCGCTGGAGTGATCTCAGTGACTTCCTTCTTCAGGGCGGCCAGATCACCAAGCCGGTTCCCGCGTCGCGGATGTATACGGGCGAGTTCATCGGCGGGATCAACAACTACGATCGCGCAGCGATCGTGAAGCAGGCGAAAGAATTCGACCTGAAGTCGCTGCAGTGACCAGCCGTTCGATCAAAGATTCGGGGCCTGAAAGAAACTTGCAGCGCCAATATTCAATTAACAAGATTCCTTCATGCTGACTTCCTCCTCAAGTACATCCGATGAGCCGGGACAGCACCGGGGTCGAACGTTCATCACGATCGAGAATGTCGAAAAGAAATTCTCGACGCATTCCGGTGACGTCGTGACGGCATTGGCCAAGGTCAACCTCGACATCAGGGAGAACGAGTTCGTCTCGGTCGTCGGGCCAAGTGGCTGCGGCAAGACAACGCTGCTGCGCATATTGGCGGGTCTGTCGTCTGTCACGTCCGGCGTGGTCAAGTTCGACGGCGATAGTCTTCGCGGTCCACGATCCGATGTCGGCATCGTCTTTCAGCAGGCGCTTCTGCTGCCCTGGAATACGGTGCTCGACAATGTCCTGCTGTCGCCTCACCTCAAGAACGATCGTTCCGAGGCGACGAGGCACCGGGCCGAAGGGCTGCTCGCGTTTATGGGCCTTGCTGACTTCGCCAAAAAATATCCGTTCGAATTGTCGGGCGGCATGCAGCAGCGCGTTGCGATCTGCCGCGCGCTGATGCGCGAGCCGAAGGTCCTGCTGATGGACGAGCCGTTCGGCGCGCTCGATGCCATGACGCGCGAATCGCTCAATGTCGAACTGATGCGTGTCTGCTCCGAGGAGAAGAAGACGGTTCTCTTCATCACGCACAGCATTCCCGAGGCAGTTCTGCTCGGAGACCGCGTGGTCGTCATGTCGCCTCGGCCCGGCCGAATCTCCGAGATCATCGACGTCGACATCGCACGGCCGCGAAGACTGAAGACAATGGCAAACAGGCGATTCGGTGAAATCTGCGACCAGATCCGGACCATTTTCGGTTCCGACGCTCCGATGGTGACCGCGCTATGAAGAACGCACGTCTGAATCTGATGTCCCCCAGCTATCAGGTGTTTGGCCTCGCGGTCGTCCTGCTCGCGGTCTGGGAAGGCATCTGCCGCTACGGCCACGTCTCGCCGCTGGTGCTGCCGGCGCCCGGCGGCATTGTGGTTCGCTTGTACGGAATGTTCGCCGAAGGATCGGTGTGGCCGCATCTCATGGTCACCCTGACCG
Organism: Bradyrhizobium canariense; assembly: GCF_900105125.1. Lineage (NCBI taxonomy): Bacteria > Pseudomonadati > Pseudomonadota > Alphaproteobacteria > Hyphomicrobiales > Nitrobacteraceae > Bradyrhizobium > Bradyrhizobium canariense. The sequence continues at coordinate 3,306,102 of NZ_LT629750.1, forward strand.
AAGTTCTGATCGGGTTTGGCGTCGGCATCGCGTCAGGGCTCGTGGTGGGGGCGCTGGTGTCGCTGGTGCCGGCGGTCGAGAAGCTCGTGTATCCCTACCTCGTGGCGTTGCAGACGATCCCGAAAGTGGCGGTCGCGCCGCTTCTGGTCATCTGGTTTGGATACGGTCTGACCTCGAAAGTCGTCATCACCGCCTTGATCTGCTTCTTCCCGATCCTTGTGAGCGTGATCTCCGGTTTTCATTCCACCGATCGGGATCAATTGGACATGATGAGGGCCTACGGAGCAACGACGCTGCAGACCTTGGTGCGCCTGCGGATTCCATCCGCGTTGGTGCTGATCTTCGCCGGCCTTGAGATCGCCTCAGTGCTGTCGGTGATCGGCACCATCGTCGGGGAGTTCGTCGGCGCGCAGGCGGGCCTCGGTTACCTGATCATGACCTATAATTTCAATCTGGACATCACCGGCGTATTCGCCGTTCTGATCGTCCTTTCGGCGATCGGTATGACGCTGCACAGCATCACGCGCTTCGCGGGCCGGCGATACATCTTCTGGATCCGGCGAGAGCCAATGGCGGTGATGCCGCACTAAGACTGTCATCGCGCATCGAAAAGAGGCGCGGAGCCTCGCTCCCGCTTCGCCGAGATGGGGCAAGTGTGGCGATGCGGACAAATATTTTTTTGCTTAATCTGGAGTCGTTTCACGATGGACTTGAACTTCACTCCCGAGGAAGTCACGTTTCGCGACGAAGTGCGTGCCTTCTTCAGGGACAATGTCGATCCTGCGGTGCGCCGGAAGCTGTTAGAAACCCGGCACATCACAAAGGATGAGCAGGTGAGCTGGCAGCGAACGCTCAATAAAAAGGGCTGGGGCGTACCGCATTGGCCGGTGGAATATGGCGGCACCGGCTGGGATGCGGTGAAGCAGTATATCTTCCTCGAGGAGCTGCAGAAATATCCCGCGCCGGTGCCGCTGCCGTTCGGCGTCAAAATGGTCGGCCCCGTCATCTACACGTTTGGAAGCGAGGCGCAGAAGAAGCATTATCTGCCGCGCATCGCCAACATGGATGACTGGTGGTGCCAGGGTTTTTCCGAGCCCGGGGCCGGCTCGGACCTGGCTTCGCTGAAGACTTCGGCAAACAAGAAGGGCGACAGCTATATCGTCAACGGCCAGAAGACCTGGACCACGCTGGCGCAGCATGCCGACTGGATCTTCTGCCTTTGCCGCACCGATCCCGGCGCCAAGAAGCAGTCGGGCATTTCCTTCATCCTCATCGACATGAAGGCGAAGGGCATTACCGTACGCCCGATCCAGATGATTGATGGTGGGGTAGAGATCAACGAGGTCTTCTTCGATGACGTGGTGGTGCCAGCCGGGAACCTCGTCGGCGAGGAGAACAAGGGCTGGGACTATGCCAAATTCCTGCTCGGCCACGAACGCGTCAACATCGCCCGCGTCGGCATCTCCAAGGCGCGGATCGGCCGCATCAAGGAGCTGGCGTCCCAGACCATGGCCGGCGGCAGACCACTGATCGAGGATCCCTTGTTCCGGCAAAAGCTCGCCTCCACCGAGGTCGAACTGAAGGCGCTGGAACTGACGCAGATGCGGGTGGTCGCTGCCGAGGGCAAGCATGGCAAGGGCAAGCCCGATCCGGCCTCGTCGATCCTGAAGATCAAGGGCTCGGAAATCCAGCAGACGTTGACCGAGTTGCTGCTCGAGGTCACCGGTCCGTTCGCGCTGCCATTCGGGCGAGACAATGCGCGCAACACAAATGACGACTGGGCGTCGCCGATCGCGCCGACCTATTTCAACTACCGCAAGGTGTCGATCTATGGGGGCTCCAACGAGATCCAGCGCAACATCATCGCGAAAGCGGTCTTGGGACTGTGATCTGCCGAAACGGCCTCATTGCGAGGAGCGCAGCGACGAAGGGTTCCAGAGGCCTCGATCGAGGCCTGGATTGATTCGGCGCAAGAGCGCCTCGCAATGAAGGCGACTTCGAACATTCACCACGCGCGTCGCGCGCGATCCGAGAGAAAAGAAAATGGATTTTGATCTTTCCGAGGAGCAGCGCCTCCTCAAGGACAGCATCGACGGGCTGCTGAAATCGTCTTACGATTTCGAGGCCCGCAAGAAATATCGCGCCGAGAAGGGTGGTTACAGCAAAGCGATCTGGGGCAAGTTCGCCGAACAGGGCCTGCTCGGCCTGCCTTTCTCGGAGGATGACGACGGCTTCGGCGCCGGCCCGATCGAGACCATGATCGTGATGGAGGCGCTCGGTCGGAATCTGGTGATCGAGCCTTATCTCGACACGGTGGTGCTCGGCGGCGGTTTCCTACGCCGTGGGTCAAGCGAGCAGCGCGCAGCCCATCTCCCGGGGATCATTGACGGCTCCAAGACCTTGGCATTCGCCCAGCTGGAGCGCGACTCGCGCTATGATCTCGGCGATGTCACCACATCTGCGAAGAAGAGCGGCTCGGGTTATGTGCTCAACGGCGAGAAATTTGTCGCCGGTCATGGCGACACCGCCGGCACCATTATCGTCACCGCCCGCACCGCGGGCGGCCAGCGTGACGTTAAGGGCGTCGGTGTGTTCGTGGTGCCCGCAAATGCCAAGGGCGTCGATACGCGCGGCTACGAGACTCAGGACGGCAGCCGCGCTGCCGATATCAAACTCAGCAATGTCGAGGTTGGCGCCGACGCGGTGATCGGCCATGCTGAGGCCGGTCTATCCATTGTCAACCAGGTAGTCGACGACGCCCGCATCGCGCTGTGCGCCGAGGCGGTCGGCGCGATGGAGGAGGCTCTCAAGATCTCCGTCGAATATATCAAGGAGCGCAAGCAGTTCGGTGTCGCCATTGGCTCGTTCCAGGCCCTGCAGCACCGCGCCGCCGACATGTTCACCGCGCTGGAGACCGCGCGCAGCATGTCTTACCTGGCCTCGATGGCGTCGAGCTTCACTGATCTTGACGAGCGCGCCAAGACTGTCGCGGCCGCCAAGGTGCAGATCGGCCGCTCCGCGCGCTTCATAGGCCAGAGCGGTGTTCATCTGCATGGTGGCATTGGGGTTACCATGGAATATCGCATCGGCCATTACTTCAAGCGGCTGACTATGATCGATCACCAGTTCGGTGACACCGATTTCCATCTGGCCCGCATCGCCGCGATGGGCGGGGTCGTCGGGTGATTCATGCCGCCCGTGGCGCCAATGTGAGTCATGGCATCGCGCTGTTGGCTGTCCGAGGATGTCATCCTGCCCTTTAATTGCGGTTTGTTGTCAAGCTTAGGGCGTAATCAGGCTGTTATTCGAAGTGCGTTCCTAGCTCCGGTGTCGTCGAAAAAAATCGGCGGCCCACAGGTCGCCGATTGGATCTCAGGGCTCGGCAACTAACCCGCCGGACCCGCATCCTCCAGGATCGGGCCGAACAGCTCCCAGCGCTCGCCGTTAAACCGCATCATCTTGAATTGCTTGTGGATGCGGTAGTCGGTAGGTGAGGTGTTGATTTTGATCCCGGGTAGCGCTAAGTCAGCTTCGAAATCCTTGAGCGAGGTCGCCTGCTTCATGACGTTCTCGCGCGTCAGGTCGTTGCCGCACTGCTCGAGTACGTGGACCAGAAGCTGCGCGACGCTGTAGCCATAGGTGTTGAAGTTCGAGCCCTTGTCTCCGTCCGGATAATACTTCTCCATGAAGGCGAAATAGCGCTTTACGCCCGGATCGTCCTTCCATTGCGGATCGAGCGGCTCCTTGCCGTAATTGGTGCTGATGATGCCCTTGGCGTTTTCGAGCCCGGCCGGTTTCAGGACACTGCCGACCGAGGTAGCCTTCAAACTGATGATCTGCACCGGATGCCAATCACTCTCGGCGATTTTCTTGATCGCCTGCGCCGCCTGCTTCGGCGTGGTGGCACTGAAGAACAGGTCGGCGCCAGAATCCTTGATCCTGAGGATCTGCGAGTCGACCGTGGGATCAGTCACCTCGTAGGACGCTTCGGTCACGATCATCTTCGCAGCCTTGTCACCGAGGCCGGCCTTGAGGCCGTTCAGATAATCTTTGCCAAAGTCGTCATTCTGATAGAGCACGCCGATCTTGGCGTCCGGATGCTCCTTCAGAATGTACTGGCCATAGATGCGCCCCTCGACGAAGTTGTTCGGATCATAGCCCATGGTCCACCGAAAGTTCTTCGGATCGGAGAATCTTGAGGCGCTGGCGGCCGCGAACAGCTGCGGCACCTTCCTGGAATTGAGATATTTCTGCACGGCTGCGTTTGAAGGCGTGCCGAGTATCTGGAAGGTCAGGAGCACTTCGTCGCTCTCGACGAGCTTGCGCACCTGCTCCACCGCCTTCGGCGGCGAATAGGCGTCATCGTACTGGATCAAATTGATCTTGCGGCCGTTGATGCCGCCCTGGTCGTTGATCATCTTGAAATAGGCGGCCTCGGTCTTGCCGATCGAGGCATAAGCCGACGCCGGTCCCGAAAACGGCATGGTCTGGCCGACCTTGACCTCGGTATCGTTGGCGCCCCGGTCGTATTTCTTCTGGGCATTGGCCGCAGAGATCGACAGCGCCATGGTCAGCGCCGTTGCCATGGCCAGATTCAGAATTCCATTCCTCATTCGCAATTTCCTTTCCTCAGCTTGTTTATCTCAACGGGATGTGAAGCAGAGCTTCACGGTGCGGCGGGCGGTTATCTCAAGCCGGGTGCACGGCGTTCTAGACGAGGCGCTTGAACTCGAAAGACGATATGCACGGCATTCTCGGAAGCATGGCGGAAAGCTGAGACGGCACCAATTCGTCAAGGCGTGGCGGCTCCGGCATAAACTTCCCAATCCATCTGCGCGAGCTAAGGGGCCGTCATGTGTGCCCTGGCTCCGTAAGCTACGCGAGCCTTCCGAACTCGCTACGGTGGAAGATGAGGGGTTGCCCGCGGCTATTGACGACGACGGCATGGAGTTGGAGCAGCACGATAACGTGATCGCCCGCCTCCAACTCCTCGCGGACAGTGCAGTCATACTGGGCGATCCCCTCGGTGAGCATCACCGCACCGCTGTCGGTGATATCGAGGGCGACGCCGGTGAACCGCTCCCGGGCCGGGCCGGCGAGCTGGCGGCACAATGCGCCGTGGTCCTCGGCGAGCACGGTGACGCCGAGGTGCGCGGCTCGGCGCAGATCGGGCCACGTGGTCGAGTCTTTCGCGACCGAGAATGACACCAGTGGGGGTTCGAGAGAGACCGAGGTGAACGAGGAGGCCGCGAGACCCACCATCCTCCCGTCGACCTGCGCCGCCACAGCCACTACACCCGTCGGGAACGCGCCGAACGCGTCGCGCAGCATCCTGCTGTTCATCTGCTCGCTCATGAATGGCATGCGACTCACGCTCCGTGCGCGGTGGCGTACTCGACGACAAGATCGGTCACGGCGTCCAACGCCGCGTGGCCGATCGCCTTCGAACACCCGGTGGGATCGCCGAGGACACCGTTGGGCGAGATCGCGTCGATGCCCTCTACGAACGCCCGACGCAGGAACTCTTCGTCGACCGTGCCCAGGTACCCCGCCGCCGCCCGGTTGGCCCGAACTTTCTCGGGGTGCAGCACGAGCATTACCGAGGTCTCCGCCACGTCTGCGTGACCACCGACGTGGCTTCCCAGAGCAGCGACCGACTGCGCGGACTTCCGCCACGCGTCGAGGATCGCGGCATTGTCTTTGTAGACGATGACCTGAAGCGCCGGGGCGAGCGCCGCAGCAAGCCGCGCCTCGAAATCGCGCATGATCGGGTAGTTTCCGATGTGGCCAGAGAAGAGGACGACGCGGGTGAACCCGTGCGCAGCCAGGCTGCTGCAGTAGTCTAGGCAGATCGCCTCCAGGGTGGAGGCTCGCACCGAGAGGGTGCCGGAGAAGCCAAGATGGTGGGGCGAGTATCCGACCCTGACCGTGGGCAAAACCAGTGCAGCGCCAAGCCGTTCGGCGATGCGGAGCCCGAGGGCGTCGGCGTGATCGCTGTCAACTGACAGCGGGAGATGAGGTCCGTGCTGCTCGATCGCGCCCAGCGGAAGGATCGCCGTGCGGGCGCCGGCAGCGATCGCCTCAGCGATCTCGGCGCTGGTCAAGTGCTCGATCCGCCGCTCCCGCAGTTGCCCGGGATGCTTCATCTCACCTTCCTCCTCATTCCTGGAGCCGCGCCTGGCCAGCGAACTCGTTATGCTCCGCGGCGCTGTACATCTCATCCACGAGTGCGCTGAACGAGGTGAGCACCGCAGCTCGACGGATCGTGCCCTTGGCGGTGAGCTCACCTGCGCCGGGCGAGAGCGCACGTGGCGCGATACGGAAATCCTTGAGCTGAAGGGGACGCGCGAGCCCGGTGTTGAGGTCCTCGGTCAAGGCTCGCAGACCCTCCTGCAGCACATCCCTGTCGAGCCTGCTGCCCTTCTCGGTCGGCCAGATGAGGACGGTGAGGTACTTGCGGCCGTCGCCGACGACCACGGCCTCCTCGACGAGCGGACTGGCCTTGAGGCACACCTCAAGGGGCTGCGGGCTGATGGTCTTGCCACCGCTGGTGATGATGATGTCCTTGGCCCGACCGATGAGCTTGACCTCGCCGGAGGCGTCGATCTCCACGAGATCGCCCGTGCGGTACCACTCCCCGTCCATCACTTCCGCGGTCGCCTCGGGATCGTTCCAGTAGCCGCGGAACAGCAGCGGCCCCTTCACCAAGAGCTCGCCCTCGCTGCTGGTCTTGATCACGAATCGCGGGTCTGGCATGGCCTTGCCCACCGTCCCAGGGGGCGGGAAGGCGCGGTCCCACTGCGCGAGGACCCAGCCGCAGGTCTCGGTGGTGCCGTAGAGCTCACGCAAATCCACGCCCCACATCTGCCAGAGGGCATGCACCTCGGGGGTCATCGCACCCGACGCGGTCCAGGCGACCCCGACGCGGTCCACGCCCAATTTCGCGCGCAGGGGCAGGAACACCTTCTCCTGGGCCCGGTCGTAGCGGGCTTGCAGCGCGGCAGGCACTGCGTCGCCGCGTCGGCGCGCGGCGGCGACCTCTCGGGCCACCTGCATCGCGTCCTCGTAGGCCTCCTGGAACGATGTGGGCGACGCCTTGACCGCGGCCAGCGCCCCGCTGAGCAGCTTCTCATGCAGCCGCGGCGGCCAAACGATCCCCGTAGGACGTACGCCGCGGAGGGCCTCGGAGCTCTGGTCCAGGCGGCAGAAGGTCACCACCCCCCGGGTCATGATCGGTGAGAAGACGCCGGACAAGGCCGGAGAGACGTGGGACAGGCCTAGGAAGCTGACCGAGTCTCGGCGGGTCTTGGTCAGCTCCGGGTTGAGAACGGCGGAGCCGAGTATGGAGTACTGCAGAGTGCGGTGGGTGTGGATGACCCCCTTGGGGGCTCCGGTGGAGCCAGAGGTGTAGAACAAGGCCGCCGTGTGGTCGATGTCCCCACCGTCAAGGAGTTCGTCGAACAGAGCCGGATTGGTTGCGTCGAGGGCTCGGCCGGCCCCGCGCAGGTCGGCCCAAGTCTTGCTGACGACCGTCTCGGGCAGCCCCGACGGAGCGCCGTCGAAGCTGATCATGGCCCGCAGCGCGGGAAGCTCCCGGGCGACCGCGGCGATCTTTGCGACGTCGGCCTCGTCCCCGACGACCATGACGACAGCCTCGCTGTGCCCGACGAGCTGCCTCACCTCCGCAGCGGAGCTCATGGGGTAAACGCCCACCGGGATTGCCCCGGCCGAAAGGATGCCGAGCGCCGTTATAACCCACTCGCCTCGGCCAGGCGCCATGATGGCGACCCTGTCCCCGCGCGCGACGCCGAGGGCCGTCAGGCCGAGCGCGACCTCGCGCATGGCCAAGGCGTACTGCGCCCAGGTGGTCGGGATCGCGCGCGTACCGTCCCATTGACAGAACGCGACCTCCTCGGGTTCGACCTCCGCTCGATCCTGCACCATCTGGGCGAAGGTTCGCTTGACGGCCTCGAAGTTGGCGACGCCGCTGTCGGGGACGCCGCTGAGCACTGGCACCTGCCGTGTGTGGGCAGCGGCTTTGGGGGCGGGATTTGTGACCATGGTCATCGCTCCGGTTCGTGAAGTAGGCCTACCGGGCCTGCGTGTGGTGTGGTGTTCAGTGCTGGCGGCCTTCCGTCGGAGGGCAGCGACGATGTCCGGCCCTTCCTCCATCCTTCGCGCAGGCTCCGGGCCACGGGGTCGTTGAACCAGGAGGCAGCCTTGGCGAGCGTCATTTCGGCTCGCTGTTGGTCCTCGATGTCGTCGTAGTCGTTGACCGCATGCTTAAGCGCCGCATAGAGGACAGGCGCTCGTCGCCCGGCCTCGCGAGCCCGGTCGAGCGCCTCCGCCACGAGTCGGTCCGGCTCGACGATGGCGTCGACGAGACCCAACCGCGCCGCCTGATCAGCGCCGATTAGCTCACCACTGAGCAGCAGGTCACGCGCGGCCCGCGTCCCGATCAGTCGGACGAGGCGCTGGATGCCCTTATCCGCAGGTAGAAGGCCGTGTCTGATTTCCGGAAATCCGAACCGGGCGTGAGGCGCCGCGAGCACAGCGTCTGCAAAGAGCGCGTACTCCACGCCGCCGCCGACGCAGTCGCCGTTGACGGCGGCGATCAGCGGAGCCGGGTATCGCTCCATCGCAACGAGCAGGTTGTGGAACCCTCGCATCCGGTCTGCGATCGGGTCGGCGGCGGGCCCATCGGCCTCCTTGATGTCGCCGCCGACGCAGAAGAACCGTTCCCCGGCGCCAGTGATCACCACCGGCGACGGGTGGCGCTCGCCACGGTCTCGGAACAGCGCCGTCATGGCGAGCAGCAGCGGACGGTTCAAGGCGTTGGCCGGAGACCTGTCGAGCGTTGCGACCATGACGCCGTCGTGGTCGGCCGTCCGCAGCCCGGTAGCCGCCTCGCTCTCGTGTCTCGTGGATGGAGCCATCATCTAATGCGTCTTTCCTCTACTTGCTCGCGCGAGTAATCATGGTCTAGCGAGCCTCACCGTGGGCCGAGGGGAAGCGCGGGGGCCGCTTTTCGCGGAAGGCCTGTCGGACCTCGAGGTAAGGCCGATGAACTCCAAGGCCAGCGACAGTTCGTGCTGGGCAAGGCGCTGGTCAGCCAGCCCATGTTTAGCGAGCGCTTAATCCCCTGGAGGGCCTGCTGGGAGCCCAGCGCGAGACTTGTGGCGATCTCCAGCGCTCGGTCCAGGACCGGCTCTCTGGGCTCGACGGAGCTCACGTCAGTTTTTGCCTTCTGCGAAGCGCTTGCGCTTCTCCCGAAAGGCCGCGACGGCCTCTTTCCGCTCGGGGCTTTTGAACGTGAGCGCCTCAAGCGCAATCGCGGTGTCGAGATTGAGATGCACCTGTTCCTTGATCATCTTGTTGACGCTGTACTTTGTCCAGATGATCGCTTCACGAGGACCGCTCGCGAGCAATTCGGCATATCCGATCGCATACTCAAGAACCGTGCCTTCCGGCACGACCTTGTTGATCATCCCCGCCGCCGCCGCGTCTTCCGCCGAAATGAATTCACCGGTCATCAAGTAATGTTTGGCCCGCGCCGGGCCCAGAAGAAGCGGCCACATTACAGCGCCGCCGTCGCCGGCGACGACACCGGCCGTAACATGCGTATCGGCGAAACGAGCGCTCGGCTGGGCAAAGATAACGTCGCAAAACAGGGCGAGCGTAGCGCCTAACCCGACCGCCGCGCCGTTCACGGCGGCGATGACGGGGGACTCTACCTCAAGGATGTTCCTAATGAGGTGTCGACCCGAGCGCGTAGGCGATATTTTATGCTCGCCCAGATCGAGCGAGTTCTGATCGCCGCCTGAGCAGAAGCCGCGACCAGCGCCGGTAAGCACGATAGCCTTCACTGCCCGGTTGTTATCGAGGTCTACGAATACCTCTTCCAGCGCGGCGTGCATTGGCCAATTGATGGCATTAAGGATTTCGGGCCGATTCATTGTTATTATCGCCACACCGCTCGGACGTATCTCTACGAGTAAGCCTTCGTATTTTTTGTCGCTCATTTTAGTCTCCAGGTTGTTCGAATAAGCGTCAGGCCAAAGCCGCAGGGTCCCGGACGCTCTCGTCGGCTTTCTTGGCGGCGGCCTCACCATTCTTCTTGGCGGCGCGCTCGTAAGCCTCGCGCTCGGCGTAATGGGCGGGGCGGGCGGTTCGGATGTCGGCGAGGATTTCATCCGACCTGCGCACGACCGACCTGGGGTTCTTGAAAGTCGGGATAACGTAATTGCCGAATAGCTCGATGGACTTCATCAACTCCTTGTGCGGGAGGCCGTCGACGCGCATCGCGATCGCGTCAAGGCCTATGTCGACGAACCGCTGGACCTGCGCGATGCAGGCCTTCGGATTTCCGACGATGAAGCTGGCCGACTCATCGAACAGGTAGCGCTGGTTTCTGAAGTCGATATTTCCGACCTTTCCCATGGAGCCGTAGTCGGCAGACAGCTTCGATAGCCGCTCGTAGGCGTCTATGGACAAGAGGACGCTGTCGGTCAGGGTGGTCGCCCACCGCTCCGCCTCCTCAGTCGTCTCGGCGCAGTGCATCCCGCCGGACACGACCGCCACCTTCTGTGCCTGCACGGGGTACACGTGCTGGGCGCTCGCCAGCTCCTTGTCGTAGAGGTCGGCCATCCTCTGCAGGGAGCCGAACCCGCCGTAGCCACCACCCATCATGGCGCCGATGCCCATCCGCGCCGCGGCGGCAACCGAATCCATGCTTCCGGTCGCCATCAGGATCGGCGGATAGGGCTGCTGAACGTGCTTGGGAACCAGGCTGCGCGGCGGGATCTTGTAGTGCTCACCGACGAAAGAGAAGATGTCGTTCGACAGGGCTCGGCGGATGACCTCGATGCCCTCCATTTGCTGTGACTTCGTTTCCTCGGGGGAGACCTCGAAGGCGCGCAGTGCGAGGGTGGTGTTTCCGCGGCCGACGCCGAGCGCGACGCGGCCGTTGGACAGGATGTCCTCGGTCGCCAGTCGCTCCGCGACGCGCAGCGCGTGATTGATCCTCAAGGGCAGCGGCGTGATCAGATGGATGAACTGAATCCTGCTGGTCAGCGCCATCAGGTACGGGAAAATTACTTCGGGGGCGGAGGTCGCGGCCGTGCCGATTGCGACGTGTTGTTCGGAGCACCCGAACGCGTCGAATCCGACCTTCTCCGCCAAGATCACCTCGTCGATGAGCTCGCGATAGCGCTGTGCGTGGGTGTGTCCCGGCTGGGTCTCTCCCTCGCTAAAAAGGATGAACCGCATGCGTTGTGTCTCCTTCGACCCAAATGTTAATCTCAACTAACATTGAGCCGCGCGCCCCGTTTTGTCAACGGCTTCCGAATGCCCGGATCTGCAGAACGCCATTTACGCGAAAACGCTCGTTAAATAGGTAGTGGCCATGAGGGCAAATGCGTAATACAAGATGGTAAGAAGGTCGCACTCGCGATCCGGCGGCGACGTATAAGGTTAGGAAGGATTTACATTAGGATGAAAAGAGATGTTTACATGATCCGTTCGCTGAGCCCGAGACGGATCACGCGGGCGCGAGGGATATCGGGTTGCCTCGCGCCCGCCGCGTGGTGCGGTACGTACCGATGAGCATCCAGCCACTGCCGATTAAGCGCACCAGGAACCGGCGACGCGAGCAGTTGATCGCGGTTGCCGCCGAATTCTTCCTGCATCACTCCTACGACGCGGTCACCGTCGAGATGATCTCTGCGCGCGCCGGCATCAGCGGTCCTGGACTCTATCGCCACTTCCAGAACAAGCAGGCACTTTTGATCGCGGTTCTGGAGGAACCGACGCAGGCCGTGCACGAGGCCGCAAGGCGGATCGGGGAGACGACGACCGAACCCGAGGCAGCCATCGTGGAGATGGTCGAGTCCCACATCCGGCTGATTCTGCAAGGACCACCGAGTACGCTCATCTTCACCAAGAACGAGCACGCTCTTCCCGAACACGACCGCAGACGGATCCGGCGCGAGATGGCGCTGTACGCCGAGGAGTGGGTCTCCGTCGTGATCCCGCTGCGGCCCGATCTGTCCGAACCCGAGGCACGACTGCTGACCCAGTGCGTGTTCTCCATGCTCAACACGGCTGCGATTCTCAAGAAGGGCCTGGACGAGGTGTCGATCATCTTCATCATGCGGCAGGCCGCGCTGCACGCACTGCTCGGCCGCGGCGCCCTCTGACCCTAGACCTGCCCTGCCTGCGCCTGGGCCGGGCGGTGGACGTCGAGCAGTTGCACCACGCGGCACTACTACACGCGCGTTGCAGAGCAACGCGGCGTACAGGAACCGGCGACGCGCGCGCCTCGTCATGCAACCCGTGCTCCTTGCGGTCGCGGCCGCCAACGTTTGCGACGCAATCGGCATCGGCGTTGACGATCGGCGTGACGACATTGGGGACACCGCTTCCGGCTATCACCGTCGCCACGCAAACTTCGCGAGTGGTGCGGGCGTCACCCGGTGCCGCGATGCCGGCCGCCTGTTCGTGACGGCGATCAATGATTCGCGAGCCCTTACGCTCGGCGGCCTGATATGTGGAGTCGAGATGCCCCCCGTAGGGCCTAAGATTGTATCGACGCCAAGACGCTTCCGCGTTGTCGCTAATACCTGTCCGCCGTCAATGCGACTTGCATCCGCCTCTCCGGGTCTGCCTTCCATTTTTGATCCCAGAATTAGAACGTAAGTCCTACTCATGAGAGAGGTGCGGATCCACGGTCGGGGGAAACCGTCCACCGAGTGTCGACTATTACGCTCAGCATTTTGTGCTGTAATGAATGCCGCAGTCGCAGCTTCGCAGCAGTTTATTACGACAACAACCGACAGGATGATCCCGCGCCTGCCCACGCCGGGATGAGAACATTTGCCGTAAAGTTGACATGTCCAATAAGGTAGGGATCGCCATAGGCTTGGCGTTCGCCACCCGCGCCTATACGCCCATTGAGATAGAATGCCGTGCTCGATACAACCGCCAAGCTTGTTACCATCAAGCGCCCCGAACTTGGGCGGTCCTCGAGCTCACTCGCGTAGTCGGTGCTAAAGCGCCCCTTCAGGTAAAACGACCTTCGTCATCGCAGCAGCAATGAGCCACCCTCCGCGAAAGACGAAAATTCCGATCGGTGCAGCCTCGAAACCTTCAATCTATCGGATTTTTTCGCCGGCCTGCGGGGTGCAGATCGCCGCAATTATCTTGCTGATCCGATCGCGCGCGTAGGCCCGCATTTTGGGAGTTGGTCGCAGAAGTTGCATTGTTACCAGCCCATGAAGCTCGACTAACATTTCGTCTACCAATGTCTCTGGATCTACTTCAGATTTAATTTCGCCCAGCCGAATGCCATCCTCGATGAGCTTGACCCAAAATTTTCGCTGCCTCTCGAGGCGCCTACCCTGGCTCAGTTGCAAGTCACCGTCGCGGGTGCTCATAGCGAGATGATTGACCCAAAATCTCCACCAACGACTTTTTGGTGTCTCAAAGGCGTAAAACTGTGCGATCCGTCTAAGTTGGCTAACTGGCGATCCGCTGAAAGAATCCCAATCCTCGGGAAGAGCATAACCAGCATCAAGCGCCATCGTTATCAGCGCTTTCTTATTTGAGAAATGATAGGTGATGGTGCCCAAGCTTACTTTAGCGGCATCAGCAATCTGACGCATCGTCAAATTCTCGATGCCGTACTCGCTAATGAGGTCATACACCACGCCCGCGATGTATTTCTGCTGCTGTTCCCTGCGAGGCGCGGGAGGCTCGATGGACTTCCTTATCGAAGAAGGGCGCATAATGACTCGGTTGGGCTGGGATTACGGATGCTCGTTCCTGAACAATTGCCTGAGTTCCTGCTTGAGCACCTTACCTAGGTTGTTGCGAGGCAATTCGCGAATCGGAATAATATATTTTGGTTTCTTGTAACCTGCGATTTCTTCCGCGCACCATTCCAGCAGCTCCTGCGCGGGAACGTCATTGCCCGGCTCACACTCGATAAAGGCCGCGACGGCCTCGCCGAACTCGGAATCCGGCACGCCGATCACCGCGGCATCGACCACGGCCGCATGTCGCCTGAGGACGAGTTCGACCTCTTTCGAGTAGACATTATAACCGCCCGTGACGACCATGTCTTTCTTGCGATCTACGATATAGAGAAAGCCCTCATCGTCGATGCGTCCGATGTCGCCGGTCTTGAACCAACCGTCCTCGAATGCATCTCGGGTGGCCTGCTCCTGACGAAAGTAGGTTCGGAATATCAGGTACTGACCCGGCAGGCCTGATCGAACCCAGATCTCTCCGGCTATGCCGACCGGCACGTTTCGTCCATCGTCGTCGACCGGCCGTACTTCCACACCCGGCGTGGCACGACCGATCGACGCCGCATGATCAATCTGCTGCTCCGGCCGCAGCGTCGCGATCGCTCCGGCTTCGGTCATGGCGTAGAAGGAGAAGATGTTTAGTTGCGGGAGCGCCGTAAGGAGCCTTTGCTTGATGTCCGTCGGGAATGCTTCGCCCGTGGCGACGAGAATCCGCAACGATCTGAAGCGATCAGGATGGGCTTCGATGGCGGGGAGCATCTTCCTGCCGACCGTCGGTACAATCCCGATGACCGTGATCGCCTGCGTTTCGATGATGGACATTAGCTCGGCGACATCGAAGCCTCGCTGCATGAACAGCGTACAACCGAGGGCGATGACGTTGCCCACCCTCGCGAAGCCCGCACGGTGAGCCAGCGGCGTGGTGATGAGGATGCGGTCCGCATCGGTCAGCTGCCATTGCAGCCCGTTCAGATAGCCATTCGAAACGATATAGTTTGCTTGGGTCGTGATCACGCCCTTCGGCCGTCCGGTCGTGCCGGACGTGTAGGAAATCATGCAATCGTCGAATTCGGGCGGGATTTCGATAAAGGCGGGATTCGTCGAGAGCAGATCGCGGAACGACAGTTCGCCTGTTGCAGCGGCCCCGTCCATGGCGCAACGCCCGATCGCGAGCCCGTCGAGCAGCCCGTCGACCGTCGACCGGTCGCCGCCTTCAAAGAAAATCACGGCCGGCTCGGCATCCTCGATGATCAGTCTCAGCTCCTTCGGCGAAAGCCGATGGTTCAGAGGCAGTGCGATACCGCCGCATTTCACGATCGCCATGAACAGCAGAACGAACTCGCAGCGATTCGGCAGCAGCATCGCCACGCGATCACCGATCTTGACGCCGACGTCTCGCAGGCTTGTCGCCACACGATCGCTCGCCTCGTGCAGCTCGCGGAACGTCATGGACTGGTCGCCGCAGACGAGTGCCGTCCTGTCCGGCTGCGACACCGCCTGCGCCGCCAAAAAAGTACCGAGCTTCATTTCGACCCCCGGAGAGGCTTGAAGTCGGGAAAGGAGAGTTCGTCGGACAGGCGATCCCAACTCACCGTCATCCGCATTCCTATCGCCAGCTCCTCGTCGCGGCAGTCGACCAGATTGCAGAGAAACCGCACGCCTTCATCAAGATCGACCTGGGCGCAGATATAAGGCGCGCGGGCCTCGTTTCCGGGCCAGGGGGACCGCGTCACCGTCCAGGAGTAGAGCGTACCTTGACCCGACGCTTCGCGCCATTCCAGCGTCCTTTTGCTCGTGAAGACGCTGACGGGCCGGGGATAATGCTGGAAGCGATGGGTCACGGTGCAATATTGCAGCATCAATTTCCCTAGCCGGGCGCCCGCCCAGAACGCCGTCGTGTCGATATAGAAGCCGGGCACGGGGGCCGGGCGGGACGGTTTTGCTGTTGCTGTCATGATCACTGCTCCAAGATCAACACGCCCGAGGTGCACCAATTTCGTGCGTAGGGTATTCCCCCGATGCCCGTCACCATCGCGTTGTCGATCTTCGCGATCTGGCGCTCACCGCCCTCTCCGAGCATCTGACGGGCGGCTTCGACCAGGTTCAGGCCGCCGCCGGCAAGACCGGGTTGACCGGCCGAGATCTGCCCGCCGCCGGTGTTCAGGGGTAGCTTCCCCTGAAACGACAAGTCGGTATCCAGAATGAAGCCAGCGCCCTTCCCTTGCTTGCAAAATCCGATCTGCTCCATTTGCAGCATGATGGCGATGAGGAAATCGTCATAGGGATGGAATGACTGAATATCGGACGCCTTGAGGCCCGCATTGGCGAGCGCGCGCGGTCCGACCTTGAGAAACCCGCTTTCAACGATCTCCGCCATCGGATTATTGGCATTGTAGCCTGAAAGTTCGGCATAGGATGTCGGGAAGATGGTCTTCAGGCCGCGCTCCTTGGCGCGCTCCGTCGACATCATGAGCAGCGCGTTCGCGCCGTCGCAGACCATGACGCTGTCGAGCATCCGCAAGGGATCGGACACCAGTTTGGAGTCCAGATAGTCCTGCTCCGTGATTTGCTTCCGCAGCCGCGGGCAGGCGTTCGCATTCATGAGGCCGTGGTTGCGCTGCGTCACCGCGAGCCGCGCGAGCGCCCGCCTGTCCAGGCCGTACAGGTGCTCGTAGCGCTTCATGATCACGCCGAACGCGCCGACCGGCCCGCGCAGCCCGGTCGGGTATTGAAACTCCCATCTCTGCGCGCCCTGCTCGGGGGTCCGCCCGCTCGACTGGGCATCGGATGCGACGATCAGTGCGGTGCTGCACATTCCCGCCCGGATCGCCATGGCCGCGCGGGCGACGGCTCCGATGCTGGAGACGCCGCCGATCCCCATGAGTTCGAGCCATGTCGGGGACAGGCCGAGCACGTCGGCCATGTATTGCGCCCAGAATGGATTCCCCGTCTCGCTCATCGTTTCCGACACCGCAAGACCGTCGATATCGTCCCTGTCGACACCGTACTTGATGCTGATCTCGTTCAGCACATCACCCGCGAAGTCGTAGCTGTTGCGGCCCGTCGCAACATCGATCTTCGTCTCGGCATATCCAACTATCGCAACATCGCGCATTCGCCACTCCCGATTGTCGTACATTTGTACGCCTTTTCGTACGTCTGTACAATTGCGGTTGACAGAGTTTTCGGTTGGGCTAGGCTTCCTGTGTCGATGATACGACAGCTGAGGGAAGTAGGCGGGCTTGGTTGCGAGCCTGCGTCGCCGCTCGCCCCCTCGATCGCATTGGCCACGCAAAGGGATAGTAGACATGGGCATCGGTCGCTTGATCGTTTTGGCAGCAGCGCTTCTCGCAGCCAACGCTTCCTCGGTCAGCGCGGCCGAGAAAATACGTGCCCTCATCCCGGTCAAGAATATCGACGAGTCGCTCGCACCGTTCGTGGTGGCGAAATATCTCGGCTACTACGACCAGGAAGGACTCGACGTCGATCTGATCGCAGTCGGCGGCTCCAACGAAGTCGCGATCCAGATCGGCCTTGGGAACGGCGACATCGGCGAGGCAACCCCCGCGCAAGCCGTGATCGGAATGCAGGAGGGTGTAACCGCCCCGCTTGATGTCCGCTACTTCATGAATGTCGGGTACCGGAACATCTGGTCGATCTCCGTCCCGACGGACAGTCCCATTCGATCGGTGGCCGAGCTCAAAGGAAAGAAGATCGGGGTCCCATCACTCGGAAGCGCCGGCACGACCTATGGCAAAGCCTATCTTCGTTCGAACGGAGTCGACCCGAACAGCGAGGTGAGCTGGATTCCCATCGGCGCGGGCGCGCAGGCCGTGACGGCGATCCAGCAGAAGCTGGTCGATGCGGTCGTGTTCTGGGATGCCGGCGTCGCGCGCCTCCAGCTGAGCGGACTGAGCTTGCGCCAATTGAAGATCGACGAGAAGCTGGAGCGAATTCCGGACATTTCGCTGATCGCCAAGCAGGCGACGATCAAGACGCGCCCCGGGATGCTGGTCGGTTTCGCGCGGGCTCTTTCGAAAGCGACCGATTTCACCCTGGCCAATCCCGCCGCAGCAGTCCTGATTACCTGGGCCAGATATCCTGAAGCCAAGCCCAACATCACTGATCCGGAGGCTCGTCTCGCTCAAGGCGTCGCAATTCTCAATTCAAAGATGGAAGGCTGCGTCAGTCCGGACGTCGGCGACAAGCACGGTTTGTTCATCGAGAAGGATTGGGAGTTGCTCGGTCAATTTCTCCTGCAGGAGCAGCAACTCTCTAAGCCCGTACCCGCGTCGAGGATGTTCACAAACGAGCTCATCGACGATATCAACAAATACGATCGGCGGGCCGTTGTTGCGCAAGCAAAAGCTTTCAACCTCGACACGGTAAAATAGGCCCCAGTCTAGATCGTCTTGGACGACATCGATGCATGCTGCGACTCAAGGCGGCACTATGCATCGATCTTACACGTCCGCACTGATTTCGAATTCGAGCGTCAGACGGAGTCGCATCTAGAGAGTGAGTTCGTTCAATGCACAAGTCAAACGCTTTCGAAATCGACAACGGCCTTACCCGGATGGATTTGCCCGATCTCCGGATCAATTACGATCCCGTTGATCCCGACCAATTCGATCGGCCGATTATTTCATTCTGCATTGAGACGGGTCAGGATAACGACGAGCTTCCGCTTCATTCACATAAGAAGGGACAACTTGTCGTCGCGGCTCACGGGTCCGTTATGTGTCGCGCACCAGGCGGTCTTTGGATCGTGCCGCCGCAGGGCGCTGTCTGGATTCCTGCCGGCGTCCTCCACAGCAACTGTGTCTCAGATCATGGAAAGGTTTACGTAGTCTTCATCGATCCACAAGCTAGTATGCTTTCAAATTGCTGCTGCACATTTACGATATCGAGCCTTGTTCGCGAGCTGATCCACCGGCTGGCTGTATTTCCCCCTTTGTATCCTGTCGATGGACCGACAAGCCGCCTGGGGCGCGTGCTATTAGAAGAGCTAGTTCAGATGTCTACTGAAGAGATGTATCTGCCCATCTCTACGGATAGCCGGCTGCAACACTTAGCGTCGTCATTGCTGAACAATCCTGCAGACCGAAGTACCGTTGACGCGTTAGCCGCTCGATATGCAATGAGCGAACGTACGTTTTCACGCTTGGTTTTCAAGGAAACGGGAATGACGTTCGGACGTTGGCGGCAGCGGCTTCACATTCTGGTTGCGTTGCAGCGGCTATCGGCCGGTTCATCAGTACAGGCCGTCTCACTTGATCTTGGATATGAAACGCCCAGTGCTTTCATTACGATGTTTAAGAAAGCAATGGGCCAGAGTCCCGGTCGCTTCCTCGCTGAGCGGTCGAGCTTCAGCACCCCTTTTTCGGTTTCGTGGCACGAACAGCAAACCAGTCGTCCGTGAAGAACGTTGGCTTTAGGCTGGCAGTGTTTGAAGGGCGGCAGTGAGAGCGGAGAGGATCGGTGCAGCAATAGGCCGATCCAACGAATGAGTCGTCGGAAGTTATAGCCGGCGGTGGCGAGAACGGCGGTGGCGGCATCGCCCTAGGTGGACCAGAGGTAGTTGCGGCCCATGCGGTGCTCGGCCTTGACGCGAAACTGCCATTCAGATTTTTTTGGAGCGAGCGATGGAACGTCGATCTGTGAAACTGACAGTGCAAGAGGGAACTTCCAAAGGCAGGAAAAATCGAGATGTGATACAGGTCTTATTGCGCGCATTCAACATCTTACGTTGCTTCGAAGCTCGCAACATGCGTCTGGGCAACAGCGAAATAGCCGATCGCTGCGGTCTTCCACGATCGACGGTTTCTCGTCTCTTGTTGACCCTGACCGAGATCGGTCAGTTAGTCTACTTCCCGCAAGAGCAAAAATATGCACCAGGTTCAAATGCCATCGTACTCGGCGCTTCTTTTGTTGCAGAGAATAAAAATCGGCCGGACTCTGCCGAAGAGCAGGAACTGCAAAATGAGTGCATCCCTCGATATGGAAGGCCGCCAGCTGGCGCTTTAGATCAATGAATACATTTCAGGGGCGATGATCGAGAGGAGCGCGGTTCCGACACTGCAGCGGCGGGAACAAGCAGGGCCGACGCGCCGTAATGACCGCGGCTCGCGGAGTGGTTATGCCCATGTTTCTGAAGCCATCGTCGATATCATTCTTGTTGGCGATAGCGTTGGTGATGCCCGCCTAGGATGCGACAGCACATTACAAGTCAGCTTAGCAATGACGAATCATCACTTGGAGCTCTTTCGCGTACTAGGCCTCGTGCGCTGCCTGTTCCCGACACGCCGCTCCTCTCTTGAGTGTCAAGAAGATGATAAGGAACTCCGAAGGGTTTGCTGCAGCTTAGGAGCGGGCCCGTGCGCGCCCTTGGATTCCGGCCTTCCAACGATGGGTCATCCTTGCGCAGGTTCTGATCCGCTTTGCTACGTCCGCTCCTGAAATAGAAGCGCTCGCGCACATCGAAACGATCAGGCTAAGGCATCGGGATACTCCGCCGACTCCAAATGTCTGAGGAATTCCGAATAGCCTGCGCGAGAAGTGTCGATCCGCCGGCGGGCATACGCCGAGAACAGACAATCGCTCTCGCAGCGCCAAATTCCAATGTCAGAATCTTCTCGAAGACTTTGACCGCGACACCCGATTCTTAAAAAACTTCGGCGACCGTATTACCTGACGAACCCGCCGATGACGGCGATTTCGGGATCATGTAGACCATTGCTTCTAGTGGTGCTTCGGAGTTGATGCAATCGCCGGGACCGCTGCTTCTCGCGGCCCCGGCGCTCTCCTGCTCCAACTGCCAACCTTGAGGGGCATCACGAGGAAGTTGGTCGAAAGACCTTCGGAGGTTACTTGTGGAAGAGAGGATTCTTGGGCGCTGGTGTCTCGTCTGGTGCCCAGAGCCGATAGCTAAGCGTAGCGAGCGCAGTGAACCCCTTAGAAACACCAGACACGTCGACCCCACCAAAGCTCGCGCCAGAAGCGCGCGCAGAGACCTCTTGTGTTGCCCATACACTGAAAAAGGCAGCTCCAAAATTGTAGCCCACCAGGCCACCGACGGCCCAAAGGTCGTATCGGTTCGCATTCTGAATGAGGTTGCCGTAATATGCGCTCGACTTGTCGTTGCTAACTTGACCCGTGTAGTATGTGACTGGCCCGAACGTCCACTTGCCGATCGTCTTCGTGGCCGTAAAATCCGCATGCAGAATGTCGCCGGTGGTGTACCCTGTGATGCTATTCGCGGTGTTGAATTCCGCGTACACGGCGGCCGATAAATTCCAGCCATCCTTCAGGTACGACACGATAACTTCCGGCTGTAGCGTCCAATATGGCGCTCCGACATTTCCGGTCCCGCCAGGACCCGTAACAGTCCCGTCGGGCACAAACATCCCGAATCCAGTCTTGATCCGAAAGCCGGTATCCGCCAGCTTCCAGCTCAATTCGATTGGAGCGATATAAGTGTTGTGCATGCCCGCGGCTTGCGTGTTGACGGGGCTCCCGAGACTTTGCATCGTAAACGGGGTTGCAAGAACCGCATCATACGTAGCCCCAAGAAACGTCCATCCTGGTACAAACAGGAAACCCTGCACGTCGACCGCAGCCTGAACGCCAGTATTGTTTCCGATTGCATTCGTTACGGGGCCCACGAGTTTGGCCTGGTATGTAAAGAACTGATTGAACATGTAGATGCCTTCCGGAGGAACCCCGGCGCTTGCACCGATCAATATTCCGCTCTGTTGTTGGTACGGCGAGAATTCATAAGCGTTCGCCGCGCTCCAGCACATTGACAACCCCGCCGCAGCGACGAGTACCCTCTTAAGTGTCATTTCCAGTCCCCTTTGATGTTTCATCAAGTTAGTGCGACAGAACCTCGCCATTCTTTTCGTTTACCGTGATCGTGCTCAGCCGGATGTTGAGCATTGAACACGTGCGTTGATGGCCGAGAGACCCGCGTCGCTAAACGTGGTTGTCGTGGCCGCAATCGACGATAGGAGCAGACGCTGAGTCTGATCTGCGCGGGCGATGTCGGACGACGTCCGCCATGACAGTGCCAAAGTGCAGCGAACAGCGCTCACGAAAACTTGGTGCCTAATGCACCTAAGACTACGCCAACTTCGTAAGTGTGTTCTCGAGTCAACAGATCGGTGTCTTTTACACCAATCGCGCTGTGAAACTTGGCAACTCCGGCTAGGGCGCGAGGAGACCCAAGCTCACATGATCGCCGCTGCTGGTGCAGCGGCTTGTCGATTACATCTATTTCTCATCGGACGCTCGGCCGACGAGTAGCCTTTCGGCCGTCACGGCAAGCTTTAGGTCGGATGCGGATACTCTATTTGGTGGTCCAAGTGGAAGAACGTCGGTCTCCCGCTCCACCCGAGTTAGATGTTCATTTGTCTCATATGAGCGCTCGCAACCACGGTGTAGCAGCGACAGGCCCTTTGCAGGAGACGTCTGCGATCATGCAATTGTAAGACGCCTCGCATCTTCCGAACCAAGCCCTCACTCTCAAAGCGGATAAGTGCTCTTGTTACACCTGCGCGCGGTAATCCGAGTGCGACGGAGAGGTAATTGTGAGTTACCGGAAGGATATCGCTGTCTAGTGCATCGCGTGTTAGACAGAGCCAACACGCTAATCGTTGCTCGAGACGGTGGCAAACGCCACACAATCCGCTTTGTGCGCATTGAGTGGCGAGTGCTTGAACGTATGACGCTAGATGTCCCCGGATTGTAGGATGCTCGTTCATCACTTGACCCAAATCGTTAACCGAAATGCTCAATGCGTTTCCCGGAAACAATACGACAGACTGGTGGGTCGGAACGTGCCCTCCAAACAGCGATGCAGCTCCGACAGCGCCCCGATACCCCAACACCGCAGTCTCCAGCATGGTGCCCGCGGAGACGACCCTCAGCGAAACAACTCCTGATTCGACAAAAAGGACGCGATCAACCGTCTTCCTAGGCTCTTGCAACACAACACGTTCTTTCAAGACAACCGGCTCAAGAAATGAGCTTATTGCTGTGAGAGCCGACAAGGGCAGATTTGCCAGTATTGCATTCCTTGCCGATGAACGTCTGGTGGACAGCGTAAGCATCTCCTCGTGCCCCGATTCGGAACTTGCGTTGCATCAACCTAACCAGTCGTCCATGAAGAACGTTGGCTTTAGGCTGGCAGGGTTCGAAGGGCGGCAGTGAGATCTGATCGAGCCGAGAGCGAAAAGATCCTGCTCTTCCTTCTCGCTCCGCTCTCGAGGCTGCATCATGCCCCCTCGGCAAAGCAATCCAAGGCCAGTGAATCACAAATCAAGTTTGCAAGGGATCCCGATCCAAAGGCCACCTTTCCGGCAAAGCCCCTTACGGCTAAACGCCGCCTCCCGATTCCAAATCAATGGCTTGGGATCCCGTCCTTCATATCGACAGTCCTCCAACTGGTTTTGCAAGACTTTTCCTTGAAAGGCCTCAGGTAGGCTGCGCACGAGAACGTTTGATCGCTTCTTCTAGCCTCGATCGACAATCACACTCATCCCATTGGACGCCGTTCCTGCGCCGGCCTTCGGACAGGCGACGACGGCAGCAGCTGGCGGGCAACGGTGTGATCTCGCTCATTGGTTTATTTCGGCCTTGATTAAGTTCTCCTCGCTCTCGTCGTATACACTTGCTTGAGATTCATGCGCTCGCTCCGGCTGCGATTCGATTTGTCCGATGATAGTCGCCCTGCGCTCCCAGCATTAATGTTCAAACCTTCTGCACCAACGACGTTCGATCGGCATTTTATGCTGATACCGCGTCCGCCCTCGGAGCGACCACCACGCTGGTCTCTTCTCACGCACGTGAGTGAACTTCATCTTTCGCACTCTTGCGTCGAGGAGCGAGCGGGCATCGACGATGTTTTTGCTCATGCAACGGATGTGCCGAAGTCACGAAACTGGGCACGAGGCGGGAGAAACGAGCCTTCGGCCGATCGTGCCGTGGAGGCATAAATCTCGGACAGGCAAACCGGCGATGGACGACGTCGTTCGTTCTGACCCCTTGTGCCTAGGCTTGAGCAGCTCGGGCTTGGAGCGATTGAGGGGCCGCACTGGTATTCCCGCACTTCGGTCGGCGCGGATACCTCGAATTGCTTGGGTTGCAATCGATTGTCAGTTTTTAGATATAACTTGCCATTTTATCGAAATCCCACAACCCAGATAGGCTCTAGAGTCGAAGTCATTGAGATGTCACCGCGCACCACAAAGCGCGGGGCCGGGCCTCGATAAACGTACCGTTTGCTCAGGGAGAGAACGCTATGACGACGACGGCCCTCGACAGGATCGATATAAAGATTCTGAATGAACTGCAGCAAAACGCGAGCTTGAGCAATGTCGAGTTAGCCGCTCTTGTGAACCTTTCACCATCACCCTGCCTTGCTCGAGTGAGGAAACTTGAGAAACTAGGCGTGATCGATCGGCGAATTGCGATACTGGATGCGGCGCTGCTTGGGATAGGTGTGACCGCATTCATCCAGATCAAGCTTGAAAAGCAAGTCCAGGAATCGCTTGAGAATTTTACCCGCTCGATTGACCGCCTCAGCCAAGTAATGGAATGCTATCTGATCACCGGAGACAGCGATTACCTCCTTCGCGTAATGGCCTCAGACATAGAAGATCTTGAAGATCTTATCGTCAACAAGATCTCCCGCATCCCCGGGGTTTCGAGCATTCGTTCGAACTTGGCGTTGAAGCGGATATCTCATAAAACCGTTCTTCCTATCGACGCCAACAAGCCGGTCAAAGTTAAGGTTTGTAACAGTTCTGCCCGGCACATGGACCGGCCAGCGAACCGTCGGTACGACTCCTCTGTCCAGGCTAGTGTTGATGGCCAGATGCGTAGCGAAGCCCTTCACCACCTCAGCCATGGCGCAGCCGGACCGTGACGGTCAAACTCAGGAGCCGTCAAAGCGATTGTGCAATCGAACACGACGAAACCATTGCGACGCACAAAATGCAATTTTTGAAGCCTCGACGACCGGCACGGGTCAGATCTCGCGTTTTAACGCATATGTCCAAGTCTGCAGATCGGCCAAATCGAAGTCACTAACTCACTTGCAGCGACATAAAATTGGAGACTTTGCGCACTTTAGACTCATCTTCGATATAATATGCCGGGGACTTTGTGGGACCTCTGGAGCGAAAGATCGCGGATGGATTGCGGGCTCGCGGCACGTTCGTCATCTTTGCGTTTTCTCCCAGACTTGGGCCTGGCTGAAAAGCCAGGCTTTTTTTGCTTTCGATGACAGCATGATATGATTCGGTGCAGCTACTCCGACATCGCAACCGCGAGTAACCATTCGTCCAAGTGTCCAAAGCCGATCACTTGATAACTCGAGGACATCGAATTCAGACGTGCATTCTTCATATTGACGACACCATCGGTGCTTCGGAGCCAAAGATCGTGCGGATATAGCTTGACGCCCTTTGTACATGCCACCAGCGCCTCGATCGCTCGATCTTGTCGATCGAGCAATGTGCAACGGTTTTCGAGCCCGGCGAAGTCGTTAGGATCGCGCGCTAGGATGAACGCAATTTCATCCAGGGCTGCGCTGAACTCGCCTTTGCTTGCCAA
This sequence comes from Bradyrhizobium canariense, assembly GCF_900105125.1. NCBI lineage: Bacteria > Pseudomonadati > Pseudomonadota > Alphaproteobacteria > Hyphomicrobiales > Nitrobacteraceae > Bradyrhizobium > Bradyrhizobium canariense. The sequence continues at coordinate 3,331,526 of NZ_LT629750.1, forward strand.
CGCATTGGCCTTGTTGATGCAAGCTATGTCGTGGTTTGGGTCGACGTTCGTCAACGAGGCGTCTAGCACCTTCGAAGCTGTGCGCACGTACGCGCACTTTTCGGCAGACGATGAATATTACTTCGTCAAGGGTGGCGGTCTGGGTTGGGGCATGCCGGCTGCCGTGGGCATCGCACTCCACGATCCGGATCGGCCGGTTGCCTGCTTCGTCGGCGATGGCGCCTCGATGTATTCGCCTCAGGCACTCTGGTCGGCCGTGAACGCCAGCGCGAACGTCAAATTCATCATCTTCAACAATCAAAAATACGATATTTTGATGCGAGTAGCGAAGTATCTGGGATTTACGCGAGCCCGGGCCTCGCAATTTGTAGGCATGACAATCGACAAACCAGCCGTAGATTTCTGCGCGCTCGCCGAGACATTCTCGTTGCCCTACTGGTCGGCCGACACAATCTCAGATCTCTCTTCGGCCGTGCCTCTGCTCTTCGAGCATAGGGGCCCGGCCGTTCTTGAAGTCAGTATCTTGGGACTGTGAAGGCTCCGAAGACGCAAATGCACCGCATCTTTCAGAATTTCGTTGAGCAACTATCGAGCGCGTTGGACGCAGAGGCCCTTCGAGAGGCCATGACAGAGGCATCCACAGCTCTCGACCTCTCGTGCTTCGCATATCTATCCGTGCCCAGTCAGCCGAGCGCCAATGTAGAATTGATATCAACCTACCCGTCGAACTGGACGAAGCACTATTTGCGGCACCATTATGAGCTCTTTGATCCCATAATAATTCAGGCAATCGGTCACCCTGAACCATTCGAGTGGGGTCTCGGAGTCGGATCATCCACGCCAACCGAACCGCAACGGGAGCTGTTGGAGGAGGCAGCAAGGTTTGGAATACGCTACGGTTTCACGGTCCCGATTCACGATAATCGCGGCCCAGTTGCCGCAATGACCTTCGCGGCCGACGAACGACGACCGCAATTCGAACGCTCCATTGCTGAGCATTCACGAGTGCTCCAGCTGATGGCCATATATTTTCACGCTCACGCGAGACGCAAGATCAGCCATCTGAGGGTAATCAACGGCGTTTCATTATCCGCTCGCGAATTCGAATGCCTTGAGTGGGCCGCGCAAGGTAAATCAACTTGGGAGATAGGACGCATTCTCGGCATTTCGCGGCATACGGTCGCCACTTACCTTGAGAACGTGAAGACTAAACTCGGGGTACGCACGACTGTTCAAGCGGTGGCACGCCTGATGGAATCCAAATCAACCCTTCGATAGCCGCCGCGCTTTGTCATCTCCTGCAACAACGGGAGGTGCATCTCGATCTGTTTGGCCTCTAATGCTGAATGTCCAGCAATCCAGGAGGCCATCATGATGCAGCTGATTACTGCTGACTACTACGGCGACTTTATCGACGAAATCGCGGAGATGCACCGCCTGCGACAGCGCGTGTTCAAAGAAAGGCTCGCGTGGGACGTTCAGGTCAGCGGCGAACTGGAGATCGACGAATTCGATGCCCTTCATCCGGCCTATCTGCTGCAGCGAGCAAACAATGGTCGCATCCAAGGCTGCGTACGCCTGCTTCCATCCACTGGTCCTACCATGCTGCGCGACACTTTTCCTGTTCTGTTGAACGGAGGCGCTACGCCAGCCAGTTCGACCGTTTGGGAAAGCAGTCGCTTTGCGCTCGATATTCACGGAGATGCACCAAAGGCTCAACATGGCCTCGCCAGCGCAACATATGAGCTCTTTGCAGGCATGATCGAGTTCGGCCTGTCGCGACAGCTCACCGAAATTGTGACCGTCACCGATGCGCGGATGGAGCGGATCTTGCGGCGAGCGGGTTGGCCATTGCGGCGAATTGGCAAACCTCGCGCGCTGGGTAGCACCCTTGCGGTCGCGGGATATCTTGAGGTTTCAATTGACAGTTTAGCGCGTGTCCGTGGAGCTGGTGGTCTTCAGGGCCCAGTGCTCTGGGCGCCAGTCGGGCTTGCCGTAGCGTAGACGAAGCTAAGGACAATCAAGGCCGTCAGACAGGACTACTCCCAGCGGGGGAGCGGCCCTTTCGCCGCCACCGCCTGCTTGGTGACAGCAACTCAATTTGAGTGGCAATCCTGGACTTGAGGAAGAAAGTGGTGAAGCACATGGATCACGGCTCCAAACCGACAAATGCGCCCCTTCATAACCTAACAGCGGCTGTGGATCTGGTGCATCTCCGATATGCCGTAGCGGCCGCGGATTACGGAAGTTTCCGGCGAGCGGCCGAAGCGCTTCTGATTCGGCAATCGAAGCTAAGCCGTTGCGTTCGTCAGCTTGAAGAACGCATCGGGATGATCATATTCGATCGATCGAGTGGTGGTGCACGGGCCACACAAGCGGGTCGGGACTTTCTTCGTACGGCGCGTGCTATTCTAGAGCAAATGGACACACTATTGGCGAGCGCGCATAGCACCGGTCGGGGCGAAGCCGGCCGCGTGGCGATCGGCTTCTATACATCCCTTTCGGCCGGCAATTTACGCGCAACGCTCGTTGATTATGCAAAGCGATTTCCACAAATCGAGGTCGGCATGATGGAAAGATCGCGGACGCGTCTCGCTACGGCCCTGCGCAATGGTGCGATAGACCTCGCGATCGTCACCGGAGGAACTCCGCTGATCGGCAGTAAGATGATTCCGCTATGGAACGAGCGCGTTCTTCTCGCACTGCCAGAAGGCCATCGGCTCGCTGAAAGCGAGACCATCTTTTGGACTGATCTGAAGGGAGAGACGCTTTTAGTTAGCCGGCACGATCCCGGGCCCGAGATCCAAGAACTGCTCCTAACCAAGCTCACCTCACCGGAACATCGGCCCAAAGCGGTCTGCCAAACCGCGAGCTGGGGGAATGTTAATAGCCTCGTTGGAGCCGGATTCGGCGTCAGCCTAGTGACGGAATCTGATGTTGGCGCCAACCTCTCTGGTCTGATCTATCGAGAGCTACGCGACGGCACAGGGCCAAGCTGCGTCCGCTACTCGGCGCATTGGAGGACTGATAATGACAATCCAGCACTGGCAAGCTTTCTGAAGATGCTGGGGGAGCGCTATCCCTCACCTGCCGTTTGATTCCTGCGCCGCACTTTTGCAAAAGCACGGTCCGTCGCCATGAACCTCGCCAGCATGGGCGCGACCAGTTTCAGCGGATCTGGGATTGGCTGTGCAGTTTCGCGCGCAAGTACCTCGGCGTATGCGAGCAGATCCCGATGCACGGGTGCGGGAAATTCGACCGTCAGCCTCACTGGCTTGTCGTCAGCTATTGCGCCGAGCTTGAGCTTTGTCATGTTTATGTCCTCACCCTTTGTAGGGCTCAAGTACGAGGTCACGGTTGACAATCACACGCACCGGGAAACCAGGCCTGATCGTCAGAGTCGGTTGAATGTTGAGATTGCGCTGAACGATTTTTTGCCCAGTCTGATTTAGACTATCGCTGGCTCCTAGCCGAAGCGCCTGAATGAGACCGCCATTGTTGCCGGTTCCGCTATCAGATCCGGCGCCGAGCTCGCTTCCAACCCCGAGCAAGGTCGAGAGCAGAGCAGCCTTGAACAAAGCGCCCCAGTGATTGTCGACAGCATCCTCGAGTCCGGAATAGCCCGCCGTATCAGCACCCGGTTGACGCTCCAGTACAATTGAATGACCGTTAGGCATGATCAGACGGGTCCAGACCAGCAGCACGCGTGACTGTCCGAACGCAACCTGGCTGTCATAGACGCCGATCAATCGGGTTCCCTGCGGTATCAATCGCGCTCGTCCGGTAGGCGTGTCATAAACATTTTCGGTAACCTGCGCTGTGATTTGCCCTGGAAGATCCGAGCGGATGCCGGTGATCAGAGCTGCCGGAATGATCGTTCCCGCCTGCACGACAAAGGGCGACGCGGGCCGTGAGAGCCGATCGGGTGCCGTCGTCCGCCGATCAACCGGCGCCTTGACGAAGAGGAGTTTGCTATCCTGCCCGTTCTGAGTGAAGGTTTCATCAGACGATGGCGCAGTTTTGGTCGCCGTTTCCTGGGATGCGGCATGCGGTGGCGCAACTGGCGCAGTGGTCGACGCAAATACTTTGCTCGTGCGCGCCGCCTCGGTTTCCTGATTGACACGCTGTTGTTCGGCGTCAAGGCCAATCGGGGCTGATTGGCCCTCGGCCGTAACGATGGGACGCCCCAGGTCCCCAGGCAATGCTGGCCCAAGCCGGGGGACGTCGTGGGGAATCCCGGCATAATCCTGCGGCAGCCTTGTCAGGCCATCTGCAACGTTGTGATGATCCGTACTGTAAAGCTCGTCCGGCGCCGGATTGTGCGAGTGGTTGCTCCTCAGCGCCCACAGCACTGCGCCAGAAATGAGCAGCAAAGCCAATGCGGTGCCACCCGCAAGGACTTTGCGAGAGAGCCTTGTGATCCTTGGGCGTTCTGCGCGCAGACGCAGGGTCTGCGCGCTCTCGTCGGGTGATGGTGGCGGTCCCGATGCGGGACCGAGGCTCTCGTTTGGACCGTTGCCCGTCACGATCGTCTCCCGTCGTTTCTTACAATTCGGACTTTCTGCTGCTTCTCTCCGCCGAGGCGCAGTTCGGCCGCGGCAAACAGACGATCGACGATGAGTACGTTTTTGTAGGCGCGATAGTTGACGAGTTCAGGCTTGCCGTCCTGACCGACGACGAACAGCGGCGGCATTTCGCCTTGCGCGATGCCGGGCGAGAACTCGATATAAACCTTGCGGCCATCATCGTAGGCGTTGACCGGTCGCCACGGTGGGCTGTCGCCCTCGATGGCATAACGGTAGCGGCGCTGATCCACTTCCGGGATGATTGGGATCGGCGGCAAAGCCCTAGAGCGGCTGGATCGATCTTCCGGATAGAACCAGGCAACTGACGGCATGTATGGCTTTTCACGGGAGCGCAGCTCGATCAGATAGGTCCTGCGATCAGTGTTGATAACAAGATTCGTCTCGATGCCAGGCTGCGTTGGCTTCACCATGATGTGGACGCGCCTGGTATTGTCGTTGCCGCTCTCGGTGTCCCCCACGATCCAGCGCACGGTATCGCCGGCAGCGAGCGGCCCCGAGCCTGTTAGCTGTTCGCCTGGCTCGAGCGCGATATCCGTGATCTGCCCCGGTGAAGCGTAGATCTGATACAGAGCACCGGGACTGTACGGAAAGATCTGGACGGCGTTTAAATACCCTGCGCGCCGAGGCTGGACCCGCGCTACATCGTTGGCAATCTCGATGCGATCGGTCGGGTCCTTAGCCTCCACTTCACCCTTCTTGCCGCCGCTGGCCGGCGTCCAGGATGGCGGGACATGAAGCGGAGGTGCATCGTCGTCCGCTAGCATCGGTAGATCAGGAGACGGCGGCACATCGTCATCATAACTGATCTGCGGTGGCTTGAAGGTCGTACAGCCAGAGAGCGAGAGCGCAAAAAGTAAGACGAGACGCACAGGCGTCCCGTTCCATTTTGGACTCGCGAATCTCGGTAGGGGATTTATCACTAGCCGAGCTCCTTCGACCAGTTGATGGAATGGACATAGACGCCGAGCGGGTTCTTGCGCAGGCGGTCGGCATCACGCGGGGTTTCGATCACGACAGAAAGGATCGCGGTCCAGCGCTCGGTCGCCGCGAGCTGGCCGCTGTCGTAGCGTCGCTCGGTCCACGCAACTCGAAAGCTCTCCGGCGACGCACGGATGACGCTCGAGACGTCGATAGAGATTTGCGTGTTGCCGAGCTTGGCGAAAGGGTCGTTGTTACGGGCATAATCGTTCAGTGCCGCGGCACCACGATCGGTCGTAAAGTCATAGGCGCGCAGCCAGTTCTGACGCAGCACGATAGCGTCGGTCGGGAGGGCCCGTACGTCCTCGATAAATCGCGCGAGATGAAACGCAATCTGCGGATCGGTCGGCTGATAGAAAGCACTCGCCGGCGCGACTGCCTGGGCCTGACCGAGATGATCCACTTCCACCACCCACGGGGTGATGGTACCCCGAGTGGACTGCCAAACGAGGCTTGCGGCAAGCCCTCCGGACAACAACAGGCATCCGAACGCCATCAACCGCCAGCTCCTGGCTTGGACCCGGGCCGAACCGATACGCTCGTCCCAGATCTGAGCCGCTTTCTGGTAGGGCGTCACCGGATCCGGCGTACGGCCATAGTGCACGGATGGTCGCTTAAACATCAGTGTCCTCCCTCGGAAAGATCAACGGAGGATCCGCCCCCGGCACCGTCACCGCTGCGAACCGCATGGGTGGCAGCGGATACACCTTGAGTCACGGTCTGCGCGCGCTTCATGCGGCGCGCCCAAGCCGGTGGTGCGTCCGCCGTTGACGAACCACCACCGAAACCGGCAGCCATGCGCCGCAGCGGACTGACGATCGCCGAGCCACCTGCTGTCGCGACGCCGCTCAATCCTCCAGCTCGGTAAGCACTTGCTGTTCCACCTGCCATTGCGGCTGCACCACGCGCGCCGCCCACAAGTGCGCCACCTGCCAAACCGGCGCCTCCGGCTGCGAGACCGGCGCCGGCCACGATGGCGCCGCCAGCCGCCAAGCCGGTGCCGACGGCAGCTCCGGCGCCAAGCTGCGGTCCGCCAGAGACGAGACCGTTGGCGATGCCGGGCCCGAAGATGCCGAGACCGAGGAGCGAAAGTGCCCCAAGTACGAGCGCCATGGCATTATCGATGGTTGGCTGGTTGCCGCCAAAGCCCGCCGTGAACTGTGCAAACAGCGTTGAGCCGATGCCGACGATGACAGCCAGCACAAGCACTTTGACGCCTGATGAGATCACGTTACCCAGAACCCGCTCGGCCGCGAATGCGGTCTTGCCGAACAAACCGAACGGGATCAGCACAAAGCCGGCAAGTGTTGTCAGCTTGAACTCGATCAGCGTGATGAAGAGCTGGATTGCCAGAATAAAGAAGGCGAGCAGCACCACGATCCAAGCGAACAGAAGAACCGCGATCTGGACGAAATTCTCGAAGAAGCTGACATAGCCCATCAAGCCCGAGATCGAATCGAGAATGGGCCGTCCGGCATCAAGCCCTACCTGCGCGATCTTTCCGGGTCTCAGGAAATCAGCCGACGAAAGGCCGGTACCGGAGGCTTTCAGACCCAAGCCGGCAAAGCTCTCGAAGATGATCCGGGCAAGGCTGTTCCAATTGCCGATCAGGAAAGCGAAGACACCGACAAACAAAGTCTTCTTGACAAGGCGGGCCAGGATGTCCTCGTCCGCGCCCCATGACCAGAACAGGCCGGCCAACGTGACGTCGATCGCCGCCAGCGTGGTGGCGAGATATCCGACTTCACTTCCGAGTAACCCAAACCCGGAATCGATGTAGCGGGTGAACGTTTCGAGGAATTGATCGATTATGCCTGTGCCGCCCATCGATCACTCCTTACCGGGTTGCTGAATTGGAGGGTAACCAGGTGACAGGCGGCCCTCGTCCTTTGGCGGCACGAACAACGAAGAGCCCTCTTGGGGATTCCCCTTCTCGGACGATGCAGATGGCTTCTGCCCGAGGAATTGCCGATGCTTCTCGGCCCAGGCATTTCGACACTCGGACAGAGCGTCCTTCTCCTCATAGGTCACGGAGCGGCACTCCGCGAGCTTCGTCGCCAGAGGATCTGCGGCTCGGTCAACGGGCGCCGAAGAATTCATCTGATCTTCGTCGCCACGAAGCCGAATTGCACACGCGGTAACTACCAGGACGACCAGCATCACCGCCGCCACGGAGGGTAGGCGTTTGAGTGTCTTAATGTTCATCAGTGAAACATCTGTACGGTTGTGGGTTGATAGCCGGCACCCTGCGTCAAGAAGCGGCGCAATTGCTCCCTGCCCTGGTCCTGAGCGGCGGCGCGCTTTGCGGACTCCAGGTTTTGCGCGCGGCCATGGGCCGCGACCACTGCAGTGAGGTCCGCGAGTTGCTGGGCTTGAAGGGCCAATAGCTGATTACCAGCCTGGCTCGCCTGCAGGGCCCCAGTCGCCCCCTGGCTCGAGGTGACCAGTGCCGACATCTCGGTACGGTTGGTATCGAGGTTGCCGACGACGGTTGCCTGCGTCCTCATGGCGTCCTGCAGACCGGCCATCGCGTTCTGCCAGCGTGTTTGTGCGTTCGTGATCAGCGCCTGGTTTGACAGGCTCGATGACGCGGGCGCGTAGGTCGTCGAGAATGCGCGATCGATCTGCTGGATGTCATAGGCGATACGCTGGGCCTGGGCGAGAAGTTGCTGCGTTCGCAAAATCGATTGTTCCAGTTGCAGCAGCGAGGAGAACGGCAGCATCGCCAGATTTTTCGCCTGGTTGATCAGCATCTGCGCTTGATTCTGCAACGACACGATCTGATTGTTAACCTGCTGCAGCGCGCGAGCGGCAGTCAGCACGTTCTGCGCATAGTTGTTGGGATCGAAGACGACCAACTGCGCCGAGGCCTGTCCGGGACCGAAGCAGATGGACAACGTAATCATGCTGGCGGCGGCGAAACGATGCAGACGATTCATCGAGAGGCATCCAGTTCTGCCAGATGCGGGATGAGATCGGTTGCCCAAGCGATTTCGCGCGCCGTCAGCCAACCCGGCACAAAGTTATCGCGGCCATGTTCGGCAAGAACCTGCTCGATCAGCGCCTGGTCGGCCTTGGAGGAAGCGGCGGTGAAGGCAAGTGCGACCTCGCCAAGACCGAGTTCGAACAGGCGATTGCCGCGGCGTGACTGGCAGTAGTAATCGCGCTTCGGCATGGCCCGCGCGAGGATCTCGATCTGGCGATCGTTCAGGCCAAAGCGCCGGTAGATCGCCATGATCTGGGGCTCGATGGCGCGGTCGTTAGGCAACAGCACTCGTGTTGGACAGCTTTCGATGATCGCCGGCGCGATCGCCGAGCCGTCGATATCCGCAAGCGATTGGGTGGCGAAGACGACGGATGCATTCTTCTTACGGAGTGTCTTCAACCACTCGCGCAGCCGTCCAGCGAAGTCAGCATCGTCGAGGGCCAGCCACCCCTCATCGATGATGAGCATCGTTGGCCGACCGTCAAAGCGACCTTCGATGCGGTGAAACAGATAGGCAAGAACGGCCGGCGCGACTGAGGTCCCGATCAGGCCATCAGTTTCGAAGACCTGGACGGACGACTCTCCCAGGCGTTCGCTTTCAGCATCGAGCAAACGATCATAGGGACCACCGAGGCAATAGGGCTGCAGGGCCCGCTTCAGAACGTTGGACTGAAGGAGTACGGAGAGGCCCGTCAGGGTGCGTTGCTCGATCGGAGCGGAGGCCAGGGAACTCAACGCCGACCAAATGTGCTCCTTGGCTTCTGGCGTGATCTCGATCCGTTCGCGAGCCAGGATCGAGCTGATCCAGTCGGCTGCCCAGCCGCGTTCTGCAACGTCATCGATTTTCGCGAGCGGTTGAAGGAAAACGAACTCGGAGGTCTCTCCCGCGAGCGCGCCACCGAGATCATGCCAATCGCCGCCCATGGCGATCGCCGCCGCCCGGATCGAGCCACCGAAGTCAAATGCAAAGATTTGAGATTCGGGATATCGGCGAAACTGAAGCGCCATCAGCGCCAACAGCACCGACTTGCCGGCGCCGGTCGGTCCGACCACCAACGTGTGTCCAACATCGCCGACGTGGAGTGAAAATCGAAACGGGGTCGATCCCTCCGTCTTGGCCAGGAACAGAGGCGGCGCCTTGAAATGATGGTCCCTCGCTTCGCCTGCCCACACCGCGGACAGCGGAATCATGTGTGCCAAGTTGAGCGTTGAGATCGGCGGCTGGCGCACGTTGGCATAAACGTGACCCGGCAGGCTGCCAAGCCAGGCCTCGATCGCATTCACGGTCTCGATCATGCAGGTGAAATCCCGGCCCTGGATCACCTTTTCGACGAGGCGGAGTTTTTCATCTGCGGCAGCGGGGTCACTGTCCCATACCGTGACGGTAGCCGTGACGAAGGCCTCTCCAATCTGGTCAGAGCCCAATTCCTGCAAGGCGGCGTCTGCGTCCATGGCCTTGTTGTGGGCATCGGTATCGAGTAGCGCCGAGGCCTCATTCGTCATGACCTCCTTGAGGATCGCAGCCACCGACTTGCGTTTGGCGAACCATTGCCGCCTGATCCTCGTCAGGAGTTTTGTTGCGTCGCTCTTGTCGAGCATGATCGCCCGGGTCGACCAGCGATAGGCGAACGCGAGGCGGTTCAGGTCGTCGAGAATGCCAGGCGTGGTTGCCGTCGGAAATCCCACGACCGTCAAGACCCGCAGGTGCGCCTCGCCCAGCATCGGCTCGAGCCCACCCGTCATCGGTTGATCGGCGAGCAGCGCGTCAAGATACATCGGGATCTCGGGTACCCTGACGCGATGCCGTTTGGTCGAGACCGTCGAATGCAGGTAAGTCAGGGTTTCCTGGTCATCGAGCCAAGCGCATTCGGGCATGAAGCCTTCCACGAGCTGCAGAACGCGATTGGTCCGGTCGAGAAAGCCGCGGAGGAGCTCACGCGCATCGGCATCGACGGTGCGGTTGCTGCCTTCATAAAGCAGCCGTTCGGCTTTCGCCGTGCCCTCAGCCGGCGGGAGATACAGAAACGTGAGGAAATAGCTCGACTCGTAATGTGCGCCGGCTTCTTCGAACTGTGCCCTCCGCTCGGCATCGACCAAGGCGGATGCCGCATCCGGAAACGTGTTAGGCGGATAAGCTCCGGTTGAATGGCGCTGGGCTTCGACAAAGATCGCCCAGCCAGATTCGAGACGGCGGAGTGCGTTGTTCAGACGACCGGCAATGGCGACGAGTTCGGCCGGCACGGCGCTATCAAGATCCGGCCCCCGGAACTTCGCAGTCCGTTGAAACGAGCCATCCTTGTTCAGGATGATCCCCTCATCGACAAGAGCCGCCCACGGTAGAAAGTCCGCTAAGCGCGCATTCGAATGGCGATACTCAGCTAGGTTCATCATTGGAGAACTCACGAATTGAGATGGCTGGGGATACGCAAGTGTCGGCGGACGACCTCGACGAAGTCGGGGTCGCGCTTGACGGCCCAGACAGCGGCCATATGGCCGACGAACCAAAGCACAAGGCCAGCAACCCAAAGCCGCAGACCAATACCGAGCGCCGCGGCAAGCGTGCCGTTGACGATAGCGATGGAGCGCGGCGCACCGCCCATCAGGATTGGTTCAGTCAGCGCGCGATGCACGGGCGTGACGAAGCCTGGGATCTGTGGTTCCATCAGATCACCACTCCCCCGCCGAACGAGAAGAACGACAGAAAGAAGCTGGACGCGGCGAACGCGATCGACAAACCGAACACGATCTGGATCAGCCTGCGGAAGCCACCTGAGGTATCACCAAACGCGAGGGATAACCCGGTCACGATGATGATGATCACGGCGATGATTTTCGCGACAGGGCCTTCGACCGATTGCAGGATCTGGTTGAGCGGTTGCTCCCACGGCATGTTGGAGCCAGCAGCCAAAACCGGACTAACGACAAAAAAGGTGGCCACGAACACACTTGAAGAGACGACCCTTCGCTCAAACGAAGAAGCAAACATCATGACTGGTCTCCTATTGCTGCAAGGCTGTAGTCACCGGACTTTGCGAGCCCTGTGACATCCGCGAGTTCGACTAGCCGCCGATCGGCACCGCGGCCGGAAAGGACGGCGATGACGTTGATGGTCTCCGCGATCAAGGCGCGCGGGACTGTGACGACGGCTTCCTGGATAAGTTGTTCGAGCCGGCGCAGAGCACCGAGAGCGGTGCCCGCGTGGATGGTGCCTATTCCACCTGGATGGCCTGTGCCCCAGGCCTTGAGCAGGTCGAGCGCTTCGGCGCCACGGACCTCTCCGATCGGGATACGATCGGGCCGCAGACGGAGTGAGGAACGCACAAGGTCAGACAGCGAGATCACGCCGTCCTTGGTTCGTAGCGCGACAAGATTCGGTGCCCTGCACTGCAATTCGCGCGTATCTTCGATCAGAACAACTCGATCCGAGGTCTTGGCGACTTCCGCCAGCAGTGCGTTTGTGAGCGTGGTCTTGCCGCTAGAGGTGCCACCGGCGACCAGGATGTTCTTGCGAGCCTCGACTGCACCTTTGAGAGCACCGGCCTGGAACGAGTTCATGATGCCGGCGGCGACATACTCATTCAGGGTGAACACGGCGACCGCCGGCTTACGAATCGCGAACGCTGGAGCAGCAACCACCGGAGGCAACAATCCTTCGAAGCGCTCGCCCGTCTCGGGTAACTCGGCCGAGATAAGCGGCGCGCCAGCATGAACCTCAGCGCTCACGTGGTGGGCAACCAATCGGACGATACGTTCCCCGTCGGTGGCGGAGAGGCGTTCGCCGGTGTCCGCCAAACCGCTCGACAGCCGATCGATCCACAATCGGCCGTCCGGGTTGAGCATCACCTCAACGATCGCGGGATCGTCCAGAAAGCTCGCGATCACGGGGCCTAGCGCTGTGCGAAGCATCCGTACGCCGCGCGAGATCGCCCCCGACCCTGTAGGATAGATTGCCATCACCGCCCCAACAGTTGAGGCCGCTTCAAGCGGCCTCAGATGGGATGATTAGAAAAGGCAGGAAATGGATTTGTGCAACGAGAGCACTGGCGGGTTCGTAGCCTGGCGTAGGAAAAGAAGCGATCGAGAGTTGTCTACTGGCCCGTAGATACTTCCGCTTTTGTCCCGCGAACGGACATCATCAGTCCGTCGGGCCACTTCCGAATGTGCCATAAGCGGAAGCCCTGAACACGATTGACGAACTCTGCGTGCTAAAGAATCTCGGTCTCCAATGACGGCTCGCTCTTGACTAGGCCGGGCTCCAGCGGCGCGATATTTCGGCCCTGTTCTCGTAGGACGCCTCGAAGATCGGCGCCGCGAGCGTCGCCCGCACATGGAGAAGCGTCTTATCCAGATTTCGAAAGCCGTGTTTCATCCCCGCGGGAATCAGTACGGACTGGTTCCTGGTGACGATAGCGGACTCGTTGCCGAGAACGATCTCGGCTCTGCCATTGATGACTTCCAGCACTTCCTCGACCGCGTGAATATGAATTGGTGCACCGAGGCCCTCGTCACAAAACTGCTCGAAGATGCATAGCTGACGTCCGCCGAGCATGATCGACATCCGCATCTGCGTCATGACGCCGTCGCGCCACTTCTCGTCCGCCTTGGCGTTATGATCGAGAACGTTCATCGTAGACCTTTCGATATGGTGAGTGGTTTGTCCGGAAAGAGTGAGTGGCCCGAGGGCTCATTGAAGATTAACTCGTGTGGTTCAAATCGAAGGCTTGATAATTCGACCAGCTCAACCGTGAAGACCCTACACGAGGGCATCGACGCCGACCAAGCTCTCGATAAACCGCTGATCGATCGGACGCGTGCCGTCGGCCGCATCGAAGATAACGGCGCCGCGATCCATGACCAAAAGCCGACTGGTGAATTCGAGCGCGATATCGACATGCTGCTCGACCAGCAAGATTGCGACGCCGGATTCAGCGCGAATGCGCTTCATTGCGTCGACAATGAGATCCACGATCACTGGCGCAAGTCCTTCCATCGGCTCATCCATCAAGAGAATGGAAGGATTACCCATCAATGCACGGCCGATGCACAGCATCTGCTGCTCGCCGCCGGACAGCTTGGTGCCACCAATGTTGCGCCGTTCCAGTAAGCGCGGAAACAGATCGAAGACCCTCGTCAAGGTCCATTCGTCCACACCACGGCCCCGGCCCCGCGCAGCCACCGCGAGGTTTTCCTCGACGCTCAACGAGGGAAATATCTCTCGCTCCTGAGGGACGAAGCCGAGACCGCGGGCCGCACGTGTAAATCGCGGAAGGTCCTGAATCGGCTCGCCCGCGAGCCTGATGACGCCGCCTTTGATGTCAGCGCGCCCGGCAATTGTCGAGACCAGCGTCGTTTTTCCGACGCCATTACGCCCGAGCACCGCCAGCGTCTCTCCCCCTGGCAGCTCGAACGAGACGTCCGTGACGACTTGGGTCGCGCCCCACCCGGCGCTGACCCGTTCGCAGGCAAGAGCCGTCCCACCGCTTCCATCTCTCGTATCACCCATGATGACGATGCCCCAGATAAATGTCGCGAACAAAGCTGTTCGATGCAATCTCTTGAGGAGAGCCCTCGACCACGATCTGTCCCGCGACAAGCACGCTGATCCGCTGCGCGAAGCGCGCAACCAGCTTCATGTCATGCTCGATGAACAGGACAGACACGTCAGACGGCAACCGCTCGATCAGTTCGAACACCGCGTGCGAATCCGCCGGGTGAACGCCCGCTGCCGGCTCGTCCAGCAACAGGACGGACGGCCGCAGCGCCAGCGCGATGGCTATCTCGACGAGCCGCTGCCGACCGTAGGACAGCTCCGCAATGGACGATATCGCAGTGCTCTCGAGCTTGAGGCTTTCCAGGATGTCGTAGGCCGCCTCCGCGGTCTGACGCTTGAGCGCCCTACCGCCGATCATCCTGCTACCGCCGCCCACACGCTCGGCGACAGCAAGTTGAACATGCTCGATGACGCTCAGCTCGCGAAGTAATGAATTGATCTGGAAAGTTCTTGCGAGCCCCGCTTTCACCCTGCGGTGGGCCGGCAACTGTGTCACGTCACGCTCGTTGACCCAAACAGCTCCCTTTGTTGGCGGCAGATTCCCGGTCAGAAGATTGATGAATGTCGTCTTGCCCGCTCCGTTAGGGCCGATCAGGGCCTGGCGCGAACCGACCTTCATTTCGAAGTCGACATCGGAAACGACCGTGGTGCCGTTGAAGATTTTGGTGAGCTGTCGGGTGCGCAGCGCGGATGCTCGGATCATTGTCCTGTCCCGCATTCGAATCTGCCCGATGACTGCTTCTGACGGCCCAGATCCGGCCTTACACGACCAAATCTAGCGACCCTTTCGATCAGACCGATCAGGCCGCCGGGCGCAAACAGCACGATCGCGATCAGGATCAGGCCGATCCAGAAAAGCCAGGAGACAGGATCATCCTTTGCCAACTCATCCTGGAGAATCATATAGGACGCGGCCCCTACGAATGCCCCGTACAGACGGCCGCGCCCGCCGACGACAAGCATGATCAAGACTGCGCCCGCCATCTCCAATCCAAACACTGACAGCGAGACGAATTGAGCAATCTGGGCGGAAAGACCGCCCGCAACGCCAGCCAACGCGGCGCTGATTGTGAACGCGATCAGCTTGCGCTTCATCACGGGCACGCCGATCGCCTGCATGCGGACGGGGTTCAAACGGATGCCGACCAACGACCGGCCGAACGGCGAGTTGACCAGCGTTCGGACGAATATCCATGAGACGAACAGCACGACGACGCAATAGAGAAAGGCAACGCGCCCAAACAGGTCGAATTCGAAATGGCCGAAGATCGGCGAAATCTCGATGCCTTGCAGGCCGTCATGTCCGCCGGTGATGCCCGCAAACCGATTGGCCAATTCGCCGAACAGCAAGGTCAGGGCAAGACCGAGCATCAAGAGCGTCAGGCCGCGTGTACGCAGAATAACGGCTCCTGACACCAGGCCAATCGCGCCGGCGGCGAGTCCGGCGCAGAGCAAGCCCGTGATCGGCTCCGACCATCCACCCGCAGCAAGCAGGCCTGCTGCGTAGGCGCCCGCGCCGAAAAACGCGGTATGGCCCAGAATGACGATGCCGGCATATCCCACGACGATGTCATAGGACAGGGTGAACAGGATCATCACGATGATCTGAGATGCAAACGGCAGATAGGTTGGAAATATCAGCCATACAGCGGCACAGGCCAGCCAAGGGAGCAGCTCCCAGATTTTAAACGCATGTGATCGTACCAGAAAAGTTGCGGCCTGCTCTTGGCGGGGGTCCATATCAGTAGACCTCAACGCGGTTAAGCAAACCACCGGGACGCCAAAGCAGGAAGCCAAACAAGGCGAGATAGATAAAGAAGGCGCCGAACTCGGGCGCGAGGATCTTGCACGCACTGTCACCGATGCCGAGCAGCAGCGCAGCGACGAACGGACCAGTCACGGTACCGAGCCCACCGATCGATACAACGATCAGGAAATAGGCGAGATTCTCGAGAGGGTAGCCCGGCGAGATCGCGATCATGTCACCTCCGAGGCCGCCGCCGACCGCAGCCAACGCGCTCCCCACGGCGAAGACGACCGAGAACAACGTTCTCGTATCGATACCGACGGCTTCAGCCATCGCGCGGTTGTCGACTGTCGCACGAATACGCATACCGGTATTGGTCCGTTCGATCACGACCAGTAATGCGACGAAAATCGCAACGCCTGTCACGATTAGGACGATCCGGTACATGGGGAAGGTTCGCAGTCCCAAATCGATCTGGCCGCTAAGAGCCGCCGGAATTGCCACGGTCTGGGGAATCGGGCCGTAGAGATATTGCGCGACAGCGGAAGACACGAAGATGAGGCCCATGCTCAACAGCACCTGGTCGAACTCGCCGGACTTGTAGACCCTCGCATAGAGCAGCCGCTCGAGCACGACGCTGACTGCCGCGACCAGTGCCGCCGACAAGATGACGGCCGGTCCGAATGGAATCGCGGACCGGTGGAGAAGCGTGATCAGCAGGTAGCCTCCGGCCATCGCGAAGGCGCCATGCGCGAGATTGGCGATTCCCAGCAAGCCCATGGTGATCGAGAGGCCGACCGAGATGATATAGAGGACCATCGCATAGGCCGTTCCCGTAAAGAGAATGCTGAGCACGATGTCAGACACGTTTGCGTTCGCTTTCAGCCAAGATGATCAGTTCTCGCATCGGTTGCTTGTCACTCCGGGTTAAACGTTTTCCAGGGATCCTTCTGGGGCGGATCCTCCTCAAAGGTCACATTGCCCGGCCTTCCGTTCACGATCTCGACCTTGTTCATCTTGATTGGCTGCACGATATCCCGGCTCTGCGGATCGATCGACACGTCGCCACGCGGACTGCTCGTGCCCTTCCAATTGGAGAGCGACTTGAGCATGGCAGGGCCATCCGCGTGCGGACCGACTTCCTTGACTGCTGCGTAGATCGCCGACATCGTGTCCCATCCGGATACCGCCGTGACGTTCGGCAGCGCATCCTCGCCGTACTCGGCCTTCCATGCCTTCACGAAATCGACGTTGCCGTCGTTCTTGCTGGCGGCCGCATAGGTCGCGGCGCTAATGAAACCAACTACGTCCGGGGGCATGTTCGGGAGTTCGTCGTCCAGCGCGTTGTCACCAGGACCGATGAGCTTGACGCCCGCCTCTCGCAACCCGGCATCGTTGAACGCCTTCGCAACGGCCGGCATGCGCCCGTTATTGACGAAGATGAACACTGCTTCGGGCTTCTCCGACTTGAGGCGTTCCATGAAGGGGAGGTAGTCCGTTGTGACCATCGGAGCGCGGACCGCGCTCACGACCTTGCCGCCATTTTCTTCGAACCCTTTCTTGAAGGCTGCCTCAGAATCAGTGCCGGCCGCATAATCGGCGACCAGACTGGCCGAGACCTTGATGCCGTGCTTGGCGGCCCATACTCCCATCGGATATGCCGTCTGCCATTGCGTATAGGAAAAGCGCACGAAATACGGTGACGACCTTGTCAGGCTCGACGTAGTTGCGTTCATCAACGCAACCGGGACCTTGGCTTCGGTGGCGATCTTAGCCAGCGCAAAGCCTTGCGGGGACAGCGCGATACCGGTGAGCACCTTGACGCCATCGCGCACGATTAGCTCTTGTGCAATTCGGCGCGTATTGTCCGGTACACCGGCGTCGTCACGGCGGATCACCTGAACCGCGGGCACTTCCTTGCCATGGATCTTTTCATAAAGTCGCGCGCCACGATCAATGCTGTCACCAAGCGCCGCAAACGGACCAGACAGCGGTGCGATCAAACCGACCTTCACCACATCTTCCGCGGCAGCATCCTTGGGAGCCCCGAACGACACAACAGCGATATACGCCGCAGCACTCATCAGTGCAGACAAACGAAAACGCATCGGCAGAACTCCTAAGGCCTACTTCCGCGCTTCACCTGAATCATCAGCGCTGCGAGAAAACTATTGAGAACCGAACCAACGCGCGCAACCTAGAAAAAACTCACGAAGATGAATGCAAAAAATTCATTGTCGGACTAACCAAACTGCCACGTTCGTAGGCTTTTATCGCTCAATCGGGATGCATTTCGCTTACGGCATGCTCAATTCAGTTTTATTGCCGGTTACGATCAGTCCGGTCACGAAAATTGATGACTTTTTTGACGCTTATCGCACAGCCGAACTTGTATTACCCCTCGCCTCCAGATCGACGCATGCGACAAGATGGGAAGCAGAATGCCTTATGCGGGTTCGAGCAACGAACTGTTCTACGAAGATCTTGGAGAAGGTCATCCGATCTTCTTCATCCCCGGCTTCGGTGGCGTCGGCTCATTCTGGCGCGGTCAGATCGAGTTCTTCAAGTCGCGCTTCAGGGTCATCGTGATCGACCAACGCGGCGCGGGCGCCAGTGCACGCAGCCAGCAGGAATACTCACTCGATCAAATGACCGACGACGTGCAAATCGTCATGGATGCCGCGAAGATCGACGCGGCCGTCCTCGTCGGCCACTCTACAGGGGGCGCGATCGCGCAGACATTGGCTGTCCGCACCCCTGAACGGATCTCCGGGATGCTGCTCTCCTCGACCTGGTGCACGCCAGGCAATTATTTCCGTCGCGTGTTCGAGTTCAGGCGATCTCTGCTGGAGCTCGGTGCCACGGACCTGTTCCACAAGGCCGGTATATTTTTTCGCTACCCTCCCCATTACGCAGAGACTCACGATGCTGCTTTCGAAAATGGCGGTGACGTCGACGTCGACATCAACATCTCGCGCATTAACGCCGTCCTGCATGCAGACTTGAACCCGGTCATTGACCGGATCAAGGTTCCGACGTTGGTGGTCGCCGCACGCGACGACACCCTAGTTCCGCAATACATGTCGGAAGAAGTGGCGCAGCGGATCGCCCATTCCAAATACATTGTCCTGGATCAAGGCGGCCACTTCCTGCCGGAAACGCGCAGCAGCGACTACAACGGTTTGCTCGCTGAGTTTCTCAGCAGTCTTGGGTTGCCGCGCCACAGCGCGAACAAGAAACACCAATCCGCAATATGATTGCGGAAGCCATCCGCTTTCGAGAAAACTCGAACTGAATGAGGTGCCGACCGACAAGTCTCTATCAAAATCCGCCGGCAAACTTCGTCTTTATAAACTCGGCGAAGCCCACATACTTGGCCAAGGCAATCTTATCCGCATCCGCGATCAGATACAGGTCGCGCTCTCGCGTATCGGAATACTGGCCGAGCAGCTTCACCAGACGCCCGGACTTGAGGTCGTCGTTGACCAGGAATGCGGCGAGCCGCGCGATCCCGAAGCCGTCGATCGCGGCTCGATAGACCGCGCTGCCGAAGCTGATGAATCGGGCCGGCGGAACGACGTTGAGCTCTTTATCGTCAACAATGAACTGCCAATGAGGATGGGTCCCGATGATCAGACAATTATGCGATTGCAGGTCTCGCGGATGATCGGGGTTTCCATGTCGTTCGATATAGCTAGGAGCCGCGCAGACGGTCCAGGGATTGGGCGCGAGTTTGATCGAAGCCTTGTTCTTGTCCGAGGATGCGAGCGACTGCACCGTGAAATCGTAATCGACGTTCGAGCCAAGCTCGGACGGAATCAGCTCGATGCGCATCTGCGGATTGGCCTGCAGGTATTCTGCCACGAAGCCGACCAGCTTTCTCTCCAACAGCGCCGCGGGAGCGCTTATTACAAGCTGGCCAACCGGGATCGGCGAGAACTGCCCCAGATCGTCGGCCGCGACCGCGATCGCGGACAACAGCGGCTTGATCCGCTGAAAATAGGCTTCGCCAGCGGCTGTCAGTTCGACCTTCCGCGTGGTTCTGGAGAGCAACTGCACGCCAAGTCGGTCTTCAAGCAAGGCGACCCGCCGACTGATCGCAGACGGCGTCAGCCGCAGGCGGCGAGCCGCGCCGGCGAAACCTCCGCTCTCGGCCACCAGGATGAAAACCTCGAGTTCCGACGCCATCCGCAACCCGACCTTTCGTCGTCCTCTCCAGTGACTAGCCGGCCTGCGTCGCAGCGCCGTGCGTCACTGTCTCATATACGATCGCAGGACGGAAGCGAGCCGTGCGTAACCCGGTCAGCGGCCGCGATACCGCGAGGATTGGCGCGCTCCCGAGCCATCTGGGTCGATCAACCGCTACGCGCCGCCTCTCGGGGGACAGGCGGCATCGAGAAAAGAGCGCCGTTCGTAACGAACTGCGCACGACGCGGTTGCTGGTTTTGAGAATTCTCTAAGGGGCTGAATGACATGAATCAAAACTCAAAGGTTGCAATCGTCGGCGGGGGAATCTGCGGTCTTGCGCTTGCTCTCAATCTCCATCGCCGTGGCATCCGATGCCGCGTCTTCGAACGGGTGCCGGAGATCAAGCCGCTCGGCGTTGGCATTACATTGCTACCACACGCGATGCGGGAATTGACCGCATTGGGCTTGGGCGACGAGTTGCTGGCCGCCGGCATCGAAAACCGGGAGAGTTGCTTCTTCAATCGGTTCGGACAACTTATCTACAAGGAGCCGCGGGGCAAATTCGCGGGCTACGATGTTCCCGAAGTGGGCATCCATCGGGGTCGGCTGCACCTAATCCTCGCCAACGCCGTGCGCGACCGGCTCGGGCATGATGCGGTCCGCACGAACCACGAATGCGCCGGTGTCGTGCAGGACGAGCAGGGCGTCACGGTCTCCTTTAAGGAAACGTCGACCGGCCGTCAGCTCGAGGACGTGCGCGCGGAAGTGGTGATCGCATGTGATGGCATCAATTCGGCAATCCGTAAACGGTATTATCCGGATGAGAAGCTCGCGTTTGCTGGCATCAACAGCTGGCGCGGCGTAACCCGACGCAAGCCGATCCTCGGCGGCCACACCTATATGCGGATCGGCTCGATTCGCACGGGCAAGATCGTGATCTACCCGATTATCGACAATATCGACGGCGAGGGCAATCAGCTCATCAATTGGATGGCCGATATCCATCGCGACACTTTCACGCTGAACGATTGGAACAAGCCGGGCAATCTGGCCGATTTCCTGCCGGTCTATAAGAATTGGAATTTCGACTGGCTCGACGTCGCACAGATGATCCGTGAGTCCGAGCAGATCTTGGAATATCCGATGGTCGACAAGGACCCCATCGAGACATGGACGTTCGACCGTATCACGCTCGCTGGCGATGCCGCGCATCCGATGTACCCGCGCGGCTCAAACGGCGCGGCGCAGTCGCTGATCGACGCGCGCACACTTGCCGACGCCCTGCAGCGTCATTCTGACGCGCGGTCGGCTCTAAAAGCTTATGAAGCGGCGCGCGTCACCGCAGCTGCCAATGTGGTGCGTACCAACCGGCAATTTCCGCCTGATTTCATCAACACCAAGGTCGAGGAACTGGTCGGCGACCGTCCTTTCCAGAACCTCGACGACTACATCACACAGGATGAGCTGCGAACCCTGTCCGAGAATTACAAGCGCGTGGCTGGCTTTACGCTCACCGACGTGACCTCCGTGCGGCCGGGCCTCTAGTGGAAGGCGCGATCGTCTTGCGCTCGCCCTTGCGGCTGGCTTTCATTGGCTGGGGAGCCATCAACGCGCGGGTCGGCGAGATTCTGACGGGGCGCCAGACGCCAGTCAAGATCGTCGGCATCGCGATCAGAACGCCTGAAGCGCGCGCCATGCCGCCTTTCGGTGCTTCGTTTCTCTCGTCGCCCGAGGAACTCATTGCGCTCAAGCCTGATCTCGTGATCGAGGCCGCCGGCCGCGCTGCCATTGCGCAGTGGGCGCCGGCAGCGCTCGCCGCAGCCCCCGCGGCGATCTTCGCATCCACCAGCGCGTTCGCCGATGACGGAATGCTGGTCTGGCTCACGGAACTCGTCGAGCGCCATCAGAGCAAGATCGAAGTGCCTTCCGGCGCAATTGGTGGCATCGATGCGCTCGCCAGCACGGCGGTCCTCGGACTCGACGACGTGCTTCACCAGATCGTCAAGCCGCCGCGAGCCTGGAAAGCGACACTGGCCGAACAGGTGCTCGACCTCGACGGCCTCGCAAATGCCACGGTCTCCTTTTCCGGAAGCGCGCGTGAAGCGGCCGCGTGTTACCCACAAAATGCCAACGCAACCGTCGTCACCTCCTTGGCCGGTATTGGCCTCGATCGCACCCGCGTCGAAATGGTCGCAGATCCTGCCGCTGACATGAACGGCCACAGGATCACGGCACACGGAGCGTTCGGACAGATGGAAATCGCACTTCAGAACCGGCCCCTGGCGACCAATCCAAAATCGTCGTAACTGACGGCGCTCAGCCTGGTGCGGCTGATCGAGAAACGCGTCGCGACATTGATCATTTAATAACCGACGAGATCGAGTATTTTGCGATCTCGGCAGGTCCACGGTAGTTGTTTGGACTACAATGGGTCCAAAGGCAAATCGGCCGCTTCTGCTTCGGTCCTAACAGTAGACATTCGATAGTGCGCTCAGCGTGTCAGCTTCTTGCCAATCGCCGACATCCCCCGTCGTAGATAAAGTTTCGGACGCGCCAGTCGCTTTTGACGTGAACTTGCCGTTTTACGTCGAGCCGCCAGACGAAAGCCGTTTAACTCCAGAAGGAACTCTGAAACCTCCCCGCTGCTTGGTATTTATAGGCGCCAATGAATCTACGGGTCTTGGATTACCATTCCATTCGCTCGTACGCCTCCAAAATAGGTACTTCGACCGGCACGCTGACAAACCCAGCTTGGCTGTAACGTTCTGCAGGTCGCCGCGCGAACGAACCGAAGAGGTATTCACCGAAGGTCCGAAACCAAGGGATCGCAAACCACACGAGCGCGGCCACCTGAAGCGCGAGGCTGAGACCGAATGCGGCCTGATAGGCGGCGACCGGATAATGACCGTCCTGAGGCGCCCACTGTCCGACGACCAGCCCAATCCCGTATTGAACAACGAATGCCCAACCAAAGTGCACGAGGTTCAGTGCACCGTTGGCACTTGCGGCAATTTCCAGAGGAAAGTAATCCGCTATGATGGCGTAACTCAGCACGGTAGCCGCGCCCACGACCGATACGACAGACCAGGGCATGATGGATGGCAGCGGCACGCGCAAAACCAGGGTAAGTTCGGCCAAGATGAATAACCCGCCTACTGCTGCTAATAGGACCTCGGTCGCTATGCCTCGTTTGCGTAGCCGATCAGCCGTGGTCCCCAGCAGCAATGCTCCAAGGCTGATTCCAACGGCCATGATGAAGAGTTGGTCGATCAGGCTCTGCCGATCAAATCCTTCTACATCTGCCAGCCAGGATGCCGCCCATAATGACTGCAACGCCCAAGACGATCCGATGCAGGTCGCTGAAAGCGGTGCAATTCTCAGGAAACGCGGATCCGAAAAGATAGAACGCAAGGTTAGCTGTTTTCCGGATATTGCGGAGCTGTTGGGACTCGTGTCGCGTTCGGGCACGACAAGATAAATCAGTCCGGCCGTTGCAAGCGTCGCGACGGTCAGAACTTCGAACAGATTCCGCCAGCCGATAAGATCCAGCACCCAATCTGTTGGCGCGGTAGCGGTGACGGCGCCGAGTGATCCCAGCATGATCATGCAGCCGTTGACGAGTGCGATACGCTCCTTCGGAAACCAGATGACGATCGCCTTCAACCCGGCCATCAATGCGGCCGCAACACCAAGTCCTATCATGGCTCGACCGAGAAGAAGCTCGGCGAAACTCTCCGCGTTGCCAAATAGCGTTGCGCCGCCGACCGCGATAACCAGCAACACGCTATGGACTCGACGCGGGCCATACCGATCCAGCAGCACGCCTATCGGAAGCTGGGCGCCCGCAAAGACAAGGAAATAGACCGAGGCGAGCAGCCCGGTTTCAGCGGCATTGAGCCCAAAATCGGATACCAGCGACGGGGAAATCGAGGCATTGATCGTGCGAAAGAGGAACGAAAGAAAGTAGCCGGCAGCAAAGGGCAGGAAAATGGAGAAGCAGAGGCGCCATTTTGAAGGCAGTTGGTTCTGCGATGCAGCTGGCTCTTGTGTCAATTTTGGATCGGAATAAGGCCGGGCTAGCCGCGGATTCGGATCTTTACTTCCGGCGACGTCAAGCCGGCTGAAGGCATTCGAGCGTTGTCGAAAGTGCGACTCGCTGCCGCCCTCCCCGGCGGCAGCAGACGATACGTCCTGGAAATCGACGCCTTCGAAGGTAGATTTCTGATCGTTTTGCCCTCGCTTCGGATCACGTGGTGTGTCCTCGCATGTTGCCGGCCTCGGTCCATCTGCTGAATTGAGCCGCTCGATTGTCTCCTGCATAAGGGAGCGGCGCTGCCGAACGCGCTGATCAACCTGTTCTGCCAAGACCTTGAAGCGCTCGTCGCCGAGGAGGCATGCCTCTTGCTGCCGTGATTGCGGAAGGGCTGGCATGACCGCGAGGTGGTATCGGGCGTGTAGCGCGACGGTCTCGGCGATCATCCGCATATCGCGTTCAAGAACGTCAAATCTCGCATGGAGATCATCAAAATGCTGCTCTACAAGGTCTTCGACAGGCGCACGTGGACTCAGGAAACGTTCAAGCGCGGCATCCACGATCATGCTCTTGCCGACGCCCGGACGTTCGGCCGCGACCTGAAGCCGCTCGCAGACCTCCTCGGTAAGCCGGACAGTCACTTTGCGGACCGCCCGCGACTTGCGCTTTCGCGGAGATACAACAGTTTCGGTTTGGCTGGGCTCCACAGCGATTTCGGCGTTGAGCTGCATGTTCTGGTATTCCCCGCTCTCCAAGGACACGCCAATCGCCGCCACAACGTTCGCAGTACGATCGATTAGGTGATTGAATCTGATAGGAGTGACAGAAAGGGCAGCATCGGGATTGCTTCAACGGACCGAAGATGGCGAGCGTGTCATGGCGTAGGAAAAGAAAGAAATGGCACATTGCTCAAGCAGAGCCGGATTCATCTTTGAACCGCGCGGTGTTGCCAGCGTCATTCGATTCGATGCTGACTTCTTTCAGGATCGTAGACCCGCTGGACAGCCGCCGCCCCAAAGCTTCGACAAAACGATCGTAGCGTTCAGCGCCCTTGGCGCGCGCCGCGGGGCTCGAATGCTCTGGCAATGCCGGTGTTGACGTCAACCAGAAGCGGATGAACAGCGCGATCGTCTCTAGCGTGACGCCGTCATTACGTTCGAGCCGTTCGAGCACACGCACTATCCGGTCCAGCCGCTTGGCGATCGCGGCCTCCCGCCGATCGGAATCATCGGGAGACAGGAACGAGGCGATCGCAGCCTCGGCGACCAGCGACTTGGGCTTGCCCTGACGCTTTGCGAACGCCTCAAGGCTCCGGAAAGTCTCAGGATCAAGGTAGATGCTGAGCTGAGCCTTTTTCATATCGCTCCGGTCAAAGACCCATTTTATCGTCCGGATCGAGGGTGACAGAACGAGCAAGGCCCGGCATCGAGCGGCTCAGGCTGCTCGCCTGCAGGGCATCGGTGTCGCCCTCATCAAGACCAGGATCAAACTCGTTGTCGATAAGCGGCGCCTTGATCACGACTTCCTCATGTTGCGGCAACTCCGGCTCGCGGCGAATGCCGCCATTCGGGTCACGGTCCCTGCGCTTCAGTGCCGCGTCCGCTAAGGGTGCAATCGGCGTACGGCCCGACCAATCGTCGGGCTCGGCGACCAGGCTGACCGGACCCGCGTGCGGAGGCTTGATCCGGTGCTGGAATTGCGGATCCTCGTAGTACCGAACCTTGCGGGCGCGGACCGGGTGGACCCCCGAAACCATCACAATCGCCTCGTTGGGCGAGAGCTGCATGACTTCTCCGGGCGTGAGCAGCGGGCGCGATGTCTCCTGACGGCTGACCATCAGGTGTCCGAGCCAGGGACTCAGGCGGTGTCCAGCATAGTTCTTCATCGCGCGCATTTCGGTCGCGGTGCCCAGCGCGTCCGATACGCGCTTGGCCGTGCGCTCGTCATTGGTGGAGAAAGCGATCCGGATATGGCAATTATCGAGAATAGCGTGGTTCGGCCCATAAGCGCGATCGAGCTGGTTCAGGCTTTGGGTGATCAGAAAGCCACGGATGCCATAGCCGGCCATGAAGGCGAGCTGGCTTTCGAAGAAGTCGAGACGGCCGAACGCTGCAAACTCATCGAGCATCAGAAGGAGTTTTTGCCGTCGTCGGTCGGTATCCAGACTCTCGGTCAACCGCCGTCCAATCTGGTTGAGCACGAGCCGCATCAAGGGTTTTGTGCGGGCGATGTCGGAAGGTGGCACCACAAGGTAGAGCGAAA
This sequence comes from Bradyrhizobium canariense, assembly GCF_900105125.1. NCBI lineage: Bacteria > Pseudomonadati > Pseudomonadota > Alphaproteobacteria > Hyphomicrobiales > Nitrobacteraceae > Bradyrhizobium > Bradyrhizobium canariense. Next base: position 3,357,857 of record NZ_LT629750.1, read on the forward strand.
TGGGCCGCGGTCCGTCTACGAGATCGCGGATGCGCCAATCACTTCGGCCAGTGACCTTAGCGACGACAGGATCGCGGTAGAGTCCCAAGAAACTCATCGTGGTCGATAAAACACCTGAGCGCTCATTTTCGCTCTTGTTGAGGAGCTCGCGTGCCGCTGATGCCACGACGGGATGAACGCGCTCACCGAGATGCGGGGTCGCCAACATCGCATTCAGCGTTGCCTCGATCGGATGAGAAGGATCGGACAGGAAGTTCGCGACGCCGGCGAGCGTCTTGTCGGCTTCCGCGTAGAGGACATGCAGAATCGTGCCAACAAGCAAGGAGTGACTGGTCTTCTCCCAATGATTTCGGCGTTCGAGCGCGCCTTCGGGATCGACGAGGATGTCGGCGATATTTTGGGCGTCGCGTACCTCGCAGTCACCCTTGCGGATTTCGAGGAGCGGATTGTAGGCCGCGCTCGCCTGATTGGTCGGGTCGAACAGGAGTACAGGTCCAAATCGGGCGCGCCAACCGGAGGTCAACTTGAAGTTCTCGCCCTTGATGTCATGGACGATCGTGGAACTCGGCCAGGTGAGTAGGGTCGGAATGACAAGACCGACGCCCTTGCCCGAACGGGTCGGGGCAAAGCAAAGGACATGCTCGGGACCGTCGTGCCTGATATAGCGGCCATCAAAGCGGCCGAGGACCACTCCCTCGGCGCCGAGAAGCCCGGCGCGCCGGACCTCCCGTGTATCGGCCCAGCGCGCCGAGCCGTACGTTGTCACCTGCTGGGCTTCCTTCGCCCGCCACACCGACAGCATGATAGCAATGCCGATAGCGGCAAACCCGCCGCTCGCCGCGATGCAGGCGCCCTCGACAAATATCTTCGGCGCGTAGGCGTCGAACTGAAACCACCAGATGAAGAAAGCAAGTGGTTGATACACCGGCCAGAGTCCAACCATGAACCAGGCGGGCCCGAGCTGCGGTTGGAAGGCGAGACGCCAAGCCGTCCACTCCGTCGCGCCCCAAAGGAACGCGAGCACCACGATTGAGACGAAGAACAGCTGCCCCCAGAGGATTTTGGTTGCGGACATGGAGCCGAGATGCGTCGCCTCACGCACCGGTGCAACGACAATATCCCCGGTATCGCAAGCGCTCGCACCGCAGCGCAGAGATCGGCGGGTCAGAGGGACAGGTCCCGCCTTCGTCCAAAACTCCAATCAACGCGGCTTGGACCGGCGATGCCGTTCACCTGTCTGCCCAGCTCGCGCTCAAGGGAGGGTGTCCAGGGTACGAGCTGAAAGCCGAGACCGTTGTCGATCATGGCGAACCGGCCGGTGGCAAGCGACAGTCTTCGCCGATATACCCCCGAAACGGACTCTCCTGCCTCAGCGGGTAGATGCGCCGATCCAGTTTCCTCGGCAAGGCGCCGACCCACGGTGTCGAGCTCGCGGTTGCGGAGAGTTTGGACGAGGTTGCGGCCGAGCGTGACCTTGTCTCCATCGCGGCGGGCAAGCCCCTGCTCCGCCAGCGCGTCGATCCTCCGGTCGAGCGCGGCGCGGACCTCGGCACCGAAACCGCCGCGTGAGAGATCGGCAGGTTCACGGGCGACCAGGCGCCGGTCAAGCCAGGTGGCCCCTTCCGCCGCCACCTGCTGGTCGAGATTGAGGTCCGAGCGGACGGCGAGCGCAATTCGCTGCCGGCCCCTGGTATCCTCGAAGCGACGCAACTCCACAATCCCGCCGGTCGGACCGTCGCCGCTCGCATCGATGTCCGGGAGTTTGAGGTGATGCACCCGTCCATCAATTCCATCGATGACGGCGAACGCCGTACCGCGGAGCTCGTCGTCGAGCCCGCGTGCTATGAGACGACCGATCACGGGTTCGCCATGGCTTTCGCCTTCGAGCGCCCAGGAAGATGGCGCGCGGGGTGCGCCGTCTTTTGCGATTGTCTTGTGCAACCGCTTGATGATATCGCCGCGTTCCCCAAGCGCACGCAAGCGTGGTTCCGCATCGTCGGCAAGGACCCAACACGAGGAGCCGGCTGGCTCAGCAAGCCCCAATCGCTCGAGCGTCCGCATCCGGCCAATCCGGATCTCCCGCAACGAGTCGCGCGCGGCGTCGCTCTTCGGCCGAAGATCCACCACCCCCTCAGCCCCTCTCGCTTCCCGGGCAATCACCTGATCGAGTTTCGTCCAGCGTTCCGCAGTCACCTCCGCCTCAAGACCCCGTTGGATCTCCAGCTCCGATCGCGGACCTAGCTCGCGCGTGACGAGGTCGCCGGCGCGGGCGCGCAAGCCCTTTCCGATATAATCGCGGCTTATGACGAGGTCAGAGCCATCATCCGCGCGGCCGCGCACGAGGATGTGGATATGGGGATGCTCGGTATTCCAGTGGTCGACCGCGACCCAATCGAGCCGCGTACCAAGATCACGCGAGGCTTGATGCAGGAGTTCGCGGGTAAAGCTCCGCAGGCTTTCCAACTCGCTCGCCTCATCCGGCGAGACAATAAACCGGAAATGATGCCGATCGCCGTCACAGCGTTCGGCGAAAGCCCGGCCGTCTGCATCGTCCCCGGCGGCATCGAAGACTTTGCCGGGTGATCCATCACGAGTGACCCCGTCCCGCTTGAGATAACCGATATGGGCTCTCAGTGCCCCCGGCGACCTCATCCGACGAACGACACGCGCCTTGACCACGGCGCCGCGGGCGCGATTACCGAGTAGCCGTGCCGCGGCAATGCTCGCCGCACGGCCGCGCCCGAAAGATCCGCCCTTCCTAATCCCGCCGCGTGAGAGACCGCCTGCCTTCTGTGCGGCTTTGAGGGCCTGCGCGAGAAACGGCTTTGTCTTGGGCGCGCGCGTCGAACGGATTCGCCCTGGACGGATACGCAGATCGTCCTTGCGAGTCATCGTATCCGCCCCAATGTGTCGAAAACCGAGGAAGAACAACGCGCTAGTAAAAATGGCAAGTTGTGCCGGGTCTTCGCAATGTTTCCAGTATGGTTGAATTTGCTAGCAATTCCCAACCGACCGACCCGCCGCACCTTGCGGCTTTTATCCTGCCATCCGTGGCTGGTATCTCCCCGCACCCACCGCATCCCATCAGAACACGCAATGACCAACGACAAATTGCGATGAAGCACGATCTGGATCATTGCGATCGGGCCTCGCTGGCATGGTGCACAAACAAGTTGCCCGACTGCGGTACGAGAGCGGATAGATCGACAACAGGACGAACGTTTGACGGACGGTCTGGTCGCGCACCAGGCGATGGGCGATTGTCGGAGGAACTGCTCGCAGAACGCACAATGAATAGCGGTGAACGAGCCAACGTGAGTGATTCCGCGACAGCAACAATCTTTCCGTTAACTCGTTTGCCTCCGATCATTGGCGCGAGTATCGCGACATAATCCTGGGTCTCCTCCGGCAACGATCGACCGGTCGCCAGATGGCTCTCGTAGCGTGCTGGCCCTGAATTGTACGCAGCGAGGAAACCCGGCGTGCCGTATCGTTGGTAGAGTTCGCGGATGTAGGCGGCGCCAGCCAGGATGTTGTCGCGCGGATCGTAGGGATCAGCACCAAGATCATATCGAGCGCGCAAATCTGACCACGTCTGCGGCATGATCTGCATCAGCCCCATCGCACCTTTTCGCGATCGCGCCCGCAGGTCGCCGGCGCTCTCGACGCGCATCACTGACCATATCCAATGCTCCGGCACGGCGAAGCGTTTGGACGCCTCGGTGATGAAGGCCGCAAAGGGATCGACAGGTCGGCTGTTCGCTCGATGCGTGCCAGACATCGCTCGCTCTGCATGCGCCACAACGCCGAACAGCATTGGTGATACGAAAATCGCGACTGTGCACGCTATCGCCCCGAGAGATCGCAAGGCTGCCATCGTGCTCGCCGCCGTCAAGGGTGAAGCGCTATCGCGCCGGCCTGGCGGCCGCCCTTGACCGCCGCTGCGCGCGATGGCCGTCACAGGCATGGTCGGGACGGAGGAATGGTGCTGCGTTCGATCGAACAGAGGAATGACAGATTTTTCGGAACGGACGATCACGATTACTCCTCCCTGGTCCACACAGGCAGTGCCTTGCCGATGACGGAAGAGTTCGGAACAAAGCCAAAGTAGCGACCGTCCAGAGAATCTTCCGATTGCCAGTTCATGAGAAAGAGCTCGTCCGCCCCGACAGCGTGACATCCCTGCCAGACAGGCAAGGGACGGCCGCGTCTGTCACATGACAGCGCATCTCCCACGTCGATCCCGTCGACGGAGATCGTCAGCCCTTTCCTGCAGACCGTCTGTCCCGGAAGCGCCAACACGCGCTTGAGCATGGGAACGCCGATCGGCAGGTAGCCGTTCAGATCGAGAAAGGTCGCAAGCGGCTCCGGCGGTCGGACGGCCACGAGTTCGGTGACGGCAAGCCTGCCAACAGGCTCCAGTTGGTAGAGACCGACCGGAACACTCTTCGACGCGTTCCAAATATAGGCCGGCGTTGCCTCTCCGATCGTCGACAGGACAAGAGCCACGGCTGTGAACGTCATCAGAATTATCGCTGTCCGGCTTCTCATGGCGCGATTCTCCGCCGACGCAGCCATGCCTGATGGCGCCCTCGGGTGTACGGCCGCGGCGTCTCATTCACCGACAAGCGGTTGTGGACGTGATGCCAATAGTCGAACGCGACGTCGGCCGGATGGATGTCGAGCGCCTCCACTGCATCAATCAATTGCAGCACACGCTCGACTTTCGGCCAGCCGGTTAGCCGTAACAAAATGTCACCACCGGGGGTGACCCAAGGCACCGTCGAATAGCGCTGTCCGGGCGTCGCGGCGCGCAGAATGTCGACACGCGACATGACCGTGCCGAAATCGTTGGACGCCCATCGAACGAACGCAAAGATTGTGCCGGGCGCGAATGACAGGATGCGCCGGCGCCGGTCAATGATCCTTTCCGCCACCGCGCGGCCGAACCGAATTCGATTCTCGATACGCTTTTCGAGCCACAATAGTTCGACCGTCGTGAGGTCAGTCACGTCGTCCTCCGGAGTTTGTAGAGGGAAGATTGGGGAAGATCAGGCTCTGCGCCCGTTACGACCGCTTGTTGGCGGCAGCTTCGGCCAAGCGAACGCCCGGCAGGTGCATGTGGCTTTGCGGCCAGCGCGCTATCCACAGCGTGACGGGAGGCGCTATCCGTTAGAAGGAATCCGAAGGGTTCAAGGTTAGGAAAGTTACGGAGCCGACAAGGTATTGAGCGCCAACGAGTTAGCTCCGATTCCGGTCCCTGATAGCACGAGGATCGGGTCCCCGATGGCACGACAGTCGCGGTCCCCGATAGCACGAGATGATTCACAGGCTGCCTCCTGACGGAGGAACGAGCCCGCGCTTGCGTAACCGCTCCGCAAGGGCATCGATCAGAATGGGCGCGAAGTTCAGTCGCTCTGCACCGCGATGATCATGCGTGATGACCAGCCGGTAGCCGGGCAATGTCTGGCGGTGGACGATCTCGCGCAGGTCGTAGGCGAAGTGCTTGAGTGGTGAGAGGCTCCCGGACTTGGCGTGGAGATGTACAAGATCAAAACTCCAGCCGCCCTGCTGGCGACCGCCATGCTTGCGCACCAGGCGATAGAGCCAGCGCTCCAATCCCCCCGTTAGGTCGAAGTACGCGCGGTCGATCGTAAGGACGAGCGCTTCATTCAGTACGCCTGAATAGAACCAATCGGGAAGGATCAGCTCGAGTCCTCTGGCGTTGCCGTGCACATCGGCCGTCTCCTTCCACTCATTGATCCAGGAGAAGCGATGCCGTCGGCGTTCCGTCGGCTGGCGGATCGAGGTCATCACGGTGGTCGACTGCAGCCGGTCGAGTGCAGCCTTGAGGCGGTCGTAGTCGCGCACGCCAGTGCCACGACCGACAAAGGTCAGGATTTCGTATGGCGTTGCCGCCATCAGACGGGACGTCTTAAGGCCGGCATCGCGGGCCTCCACGATTTGTGAGGCGGCCCAGATCAGAACGTCCGCGTCCCAGATCGTCGCCATGCCGTGTTCCGGCACGGCTTCAACCCGAATGGTGATGGCTCCGGCGCGGAAATCGATCGGTGTGACGCGCTTGGACTTCGCCAATGAAAAGAATGGATAGGCCATCAAATCCTGCGCATCGCGCGGCGCCAGATCGCCCGGCAACGCGCGAAACAGGTCGAGTTGGTCGCGCTCCGATCGATGCCTTCGGGATGCTGACACATTGCACTCCGCTTGCGTCAGCGCCGCGACTTGCCGGCGTAAGGAATGGGCGCGGCCTGCCGTTTGGCCGGCAGTACCGTTCCGTTGCCGGGATCGGAGGTTGATGTCTTGGTCCCGCGGTCGGCCCACGCCTTGAGATCGTCGAGTGCGTAGACGACACGACCGCCGATCTTTCGGTAGGCAGGACCAGTGCCATAGGTCCGATGTTTTTCCAGCGTGCGGCCCGAGAGACTGAGGAACCGAGCAGCTTCGGGCGTGCGCAGGTAACGCGGCGGCAAGCCGGCGTTCGGATCGGACATTGGAGAAGCTCCGTGATCGTCTGGAGCGCCGTCGCGGATGACGGCGCGTTGGCGGCTACGATCGCGGAGAGGACGGGCAGAGAGGGATGCCGAAGAAAGGGGGATCGGTTTTCGATACCCCCGTCGAGCTTCTATTCTTTGCGAGGTGGTGGCCGCAGCAGTGCGCGATAGCCGCCACGCATCAGGGCGAGGCCGGTTTGAACCAGGCGAATGGTTCGATTACGCAGGTCGTGGGTTTTCCAGGCGCGTTCGGGAATCTGTCTGGCGCCAAACAGGACTTCCGCGATTTCGCGGTACGTACCGCCGTCCATCCGCGCATCGAGGGCGCGAAGCGCCAGCGCCAGGCGACGGCGGCGCTGCGCGGAAAACACATGCAACGGCGGTCCCGCTGGACGGTCGTTCAGGGCTCGCCACAGCCGACGTGCTGCGTGCGCACGAAATTCGAAGTCGCGGTCAAGCTGAAGCTCGACCGCATAGGCTTCGGCGATGACTGGTGTTTCCTTCAACCACACACGGTGTTCGACGCCGCGCAGATACAGCACGGCGTACCAGCCATCGGGCGCTTGCCGCAGTTCTCCCGCGGTCAATTCGCCCAGCTTAAGGCTGACGCGGGTGTCCGCGCTGAACGGCAGCGCGGGACGAACTGGGATCACCGTCGGCAAGACCTCCGGCGCCCAAAACACTATCTGCTCAGAGAAAGATTGGCCGGGGTTAGCTTCGAAAACACAGGCCCCATTTTTGGCGGAACTCCGCACTCACAGCGGAGATCCGCGAAATGCCGTGATAGTCCTGTTGATAGTTTGGATTGCGACGCAGGCACTCCCAGGCAAATCCGGTAATCTCCGCATCTTGAGCGCGGTCGTAACCATTCGCCGACCTCCAATCAAACCCAGACATTCGCGTCCCCACTTCTTACTGCGAGAAATTGCAGCGCGATATTTCTGATCAGTAGAGGTTGTGGAAGTACCCGATCATGCATCACATGATGCAATTAGAACGATCTCCGATACTGGAGGGAGCTTTTTCTAATGGGACTTGGAAAGCGAGATGATTATTCTGAATTAGAGGCGCCACCCCGTAGCAAATCGCGATATCCCTGCTCTGTCATCCATTTCGCGCGGGTCAGGTGGCTATCGAACGCAATTCTTGCACGTACGGATTCAAGTTCCGGATCGATATGGAGCACAAGCCGGGTCACCTCGCGCCAATCTGCACCCTCCGCGTCGGCATCAAGCAGCCGTAGATAGGTGATGATGTGCTCCTCGTCGTATGTGGTCAGGGCCGAATTTGTCGGCGCCACATCGGCAACGTCAGGATCGAGCGGCGGCTTTTTCATAAATCTCCACGCCTTAGTTCTGCCAATTTCTAGAACAGCGCCACAGCCGCTGGAAGGGGTGGAAAGGTTAAACTTTAGTGCGCAACAACGGTCGCCCCGTATTTTGTCGAGAATACTCCGTGGTGAAATACTCTTCAAGAACGTGGCCTCTCGCGTATGGACATACGCGGGATACTGGCAGTGAATTTGAGAAAGCTCAGGCAAGCCCGTGGCTTGTCCCAGGAAGAATTGGCCCATGCCGCGGAAATTGACCGGACCTATATCAGCGCTCTTGAGCGAAGCGTTTATGCGGCCGGTATCGACGTCGTCGATCGCTTGGCACGGGCCTTAGGTGTTGAAGCGGCCGATCTTCTAACCCGTCCAACGGCGCCCAAGAGAAAAGTTCGGGGTGCCACCGACAGCTAAGCGCGGGCGAGGTTGGAAATCCAACAAATGACGAATGTCGGGCATGTGACCTTCCGCGAGCCGGGCCACCGGCCCGGCGAGCCGCGGACGCGGATACGTGTCCGCCGCCGATCCGGCAGCCGGATCGGCGGAAAATCGCAAAGCTACCATTTCGAAAGGAAGCAGCGCAGCCGGACTTCCGGTTGTGCTGCTTCCGCCATTCAGTTGGCCCGTTCCAACAATCGTTTCGCCCTGCCCTCAAGCTCAAGACGCGCGTCCTGATGCGATTTGCCGCGGGCAAACGCCGTGATCCCCTGCACGAAGTCAAACACACTTTCCGGCGGGCGACCTTCCTCGTGCAGCACTGTCTCGATGATTTTCACCGTCTCGGACTTGGAGAACCCGCGCTTACGCAGGAAGCTCTCGCGGTCCTCGTCGCTGCGGGCAACGATCCGCTCGCGCGCGGCCTTGATACCGGCGATGAACGGCGCGGGCGACGAATCGGCGAAGCGCGTTAACGCGGGTGCCGCCTCGTGAGCAAAACGCTGCGCGGCAAATTTTGAATGCCGGATGGTAATTTCCTCGAAATTCTCGACGCCCCAAAGATTGCGGTTCATGCAGACCGCGCGGAGATAAAAAGAAGCTATTCCCAACGTTTTCGATCCGACTTCGCTGTTCCAGCAATAGAACCCCCGAAAATACAAATCCGGCGATCCATCCGGCAGACGGCCCGCCTCGATGGGGTGGGTGTCATCCACCAAAAACAGGAACACGTCGCGGTCGCTAGCGTAAAGCGTCGTGGTGTCCTTTGTGATATCCACGAATGGGTTGTGCGTCATGGTGCTCCAGTCGAGCACGCCCGGTACCTTCCACCGTGTGTCACCAGTGCCGTTGCCCGCGATTTTCCTCACGGCCGCGACAAGTTCGTGATCCCAGATCCGGCCATAATCGGGCCCGGTCACGGCGCGAAGCTCGACGCGACCGTCATCGGCCTCCAGTGTTTTCACCAGTTCGGCGCGGTGCGACAAGAGACCGTGTTGCAGATTGATCCCGGCCAACGGCGCGGGAAGCTGCCGCATATAGGATGATGGCGCGCCGACAAGGGTGCATAATTGCCCAAAGCTCCAATGCGTCGGCGCGACCGGTTCATCACGTCCCGGTACGATCAGGGCCAGCCGCTCGGCGCTGTTACGGCTTGCCTCCACCTTGACGGCACGGCTCTCCACGGTACGGGTCTGCGCACGCTCGGCAGGGCGGCGTACCGCGTCATATAGATCGGTCAGGCTGAGATAGCGCTCGTCATCGGGCCGGGAAAACCATTCCGACGACACGCGGCCAATACGCTCGCCGCGCGATACGTCCACGCGGAAGCCGCTGGAAACAGGCTGCTCGTTCTGGGTCAGGGTTATCATGGTCATCGCTCATTCTCCTTTGGGGCTGGGTTAAAGCGCAGCGCTGCGCTGCAACCCTGCCCGTCGGCGAGACCGGGGTAGCAAGAGCAAGGGCGGCCGGAGTGGAGGGGGATCACCCGCCCATGGGGGCGCGCGACGCGCGCGTCTGCACGCGCCTGGCGCTCATGTCTTCATGAGAATTCTGCGACAGCGCGGAAGACCGGGGAGACCACTCCGGCCGGCGTCGGCTTCGGCGCTTTACCCTTGCGCGCGCGAGGGCGGAGCCCTTAGCATCGTCAAACAACAAGGAGGCCGAAGGCCTTCTCCCCCTCTTTCTGCGCCGTTATGGTCATGAGCACAAAAAAACCCCCGCCTCCGAAGAGGCGGGGTGCGTCGATCCCCTTGGATCAGTCGCCGTTGCGGCGGGACCAGATCAGCGTGAAGCTGTCGTCGCCCTCACCCTTCACCAGCGAAGCGTAGATCGGCGCCGGGAAGCTCGGATCGTCGAGCTTGACCGAGAGATATTCGCGGTCGGTTTCCCGCGCGGTCTTCTTCCAGGCGGCGCCGAACTCGGTGGCCCCGGCCAGGATGCGATAGTCAGGCGCCTTGTCGTTCTCCTTCTCGGTCGCGACGAACGTCGCCTTGACGTTGAGCGTGAGGGTCTTGACCGAGCCGGTGAAGCCGTTGTTCGACGCAGTGAAGGTGCCGATGGTAGCCATGGTGGTCTCCGTTCTGTTGTCGGGCCGCGACCATCGCAGCCTCGATGGCGGTCCTTGGCCCGGGGAGCGATCGGCCCGCAGCCGTCAGGCCCGCAGCGTAGCGGAGGACGGCGGTAGACGGCTTTTTTGCCTCGCGAGGAATGCCGCCACTTCGCGGCAGGGAAAAAAGCCGGCGAAGCCGTTGCGGGAAGGCGATCGAGGCGAAGCCGGCCCTCGGGCCTGATCCGTCCATTCGAGGTTGCGTGGGACGCGCCCTTCAAACAGACTGATGGAGACCACCATGACTGCCATCATCGTCGCCGCACAAGGACAGGAATCACCGGTCGTACAGAGACCTGCGCCCGCGCATCAACGAAGGCGAAGGCGCGACCTGGCGAACGATGGCGCATGATTTCGCATCGCGGCGCGACCGGTCGCGCCGCCCTCGACTCAAGACCCGCGGAATCCAATTTGCGATCTCGATGTCTCAGATGGCCGATAGGTCCGCCCCGATCTACGCCTCGCTGGTGAAGGGCGAGGGTGACGACAGCTTCACGCTGATCTGGTCCCGCCGTAATGGCGACTGATCCAAGGGGATCGGCGCCCCCACCTCTTCGGAAGCGGGGTTAACGGGCGCTGACCACAACACGCCCTTCCCCACTGGCTTCGAGCCAAAAAGCGTCTAGCCTTCCTTGAAGAATGCACCCGGTCGACGGCATGAGTATCATGAGGTTGGCCGCGCGCCCGATGGCGCGCGGCCAGAAATTTCGACAGTCGTACGATGACAGCCGGGACCGCTCACGCGGCCCCGGCGATACCGCTTACTCGGCGGCGACAGAGTACGCGTCAGGGTTAGCTTCCGTGACGGCATCCGCCTGAGGGTGTTCGGCAGGCTCTTGGGCGGCTCGCGGTGTCCGCATCAGCGTGGGCAGCCAGCCGGCTCCGACAAGCAACTGCTCGGCGGCTTCCGCCATGTCCTGCTTCTTCATGTCCGCCATCCGGTCAGCGGCCTCATCGCTGACCGCTTCCCGCACGGCGGCAAGAATGTGCGGCTTGGTGACACGACCGAGATAGGTCCGCACGGTCGGCGTCCAATGCGCGGTCATGTCGAGCGACACGGCCTCCGCCAACCTGTCCGCCGTTGCCACCGCACGGGGCCTACGCTCCGACGGCAGTCTCACGGCGTTGATCGTGAGCGCAGCGCAATGCGCAAACAGGGCCATGCGGCTGTCATGGTCAAGCTCCACGACAAAAGCCCACAGGTCGGCCACGTCGCGCGGCATCTGCGTCGCCCAACGAGCGTGGTGATCCGCCCACGCCTTCCCCGCCTTCGTGTCCTCGATACCATCCGCATGCGAGGCCAGCACCGCGCTGACGGGACGGATGTCGAGAACGTGGGCGTCCGCACCGCGATAGAAGATTTGCGCGGCGAGTGCGTGGGTGACGGCCACGATGGCGACGTCCGGCTGTTCACCCAAGGCGAGACGAAGCCCGAGGGTGCGATGCTCCGTGAGATCGCGGATCAGGATATCCGATAGCGGCTTGTGGTCGTCGTTCTCATCCTTCGCGTCCAAGGTCTCACCACCCAGCTCGTGGTTCGGGCCGGTTCCTCCGTCGTCACTGGCAGTATCACCGGCCTCCCCTTCCTCGCTCCCGTTCTGCGTTTCCGGCTCCAGTTTCTCGTCCTCGGCCAGTATAAAACCGCGTTCAACCCGCAACGCCCCATCATGGCCGAGGATGACGAAGGCCCCGCATCGGGCGACGTCGGCGGGGTCGTAGGCCACGCGCTTCGCCTCAAGCCGCTCGATCTCGGCCTCAAGCTCGCCGAAACGCGCATCGACGTCATCAGGCAGTTCTTCGGCGCTCTCATATTGCGTCGTCAGGCCGTTGAATTCGGACTGCGCGGCATCCAAGGCTGCTTGATCTTCCGCCGACAGTTCAACCGGCTGCGGATAGGTCCGGCGCAGCCCATGGCTGTGGGGGTAGTCCAGGAAGACTTGCGCCCATTTCCACCCCTCCGCCTCCATCAGGGCGTTAGCCTCCCGCCCGAGTTTCGCCAAGACCAGCATATCGAGAAGCGCCACGTCCTCGAAATAGCCGCCGCGATCCTCGGTGAAGAGGTCGCGCAGGATCGTACCACCAACCTCCGTATACTTTTCTGCGCCGACAAAGACCGCGCGGCGATCCGTGGCGGCGACATGGGTTTCGGTGAGCAGGCGGCGGATCGTGCTGGCGTCCCGGTTAAAGGACAGCCGCTCGAAGGCTGCTTCCTGCCGGGCATGGTCCTCGGTGATGGCAAATGCCATCAGCTGGTCGAGCGCCAGATCGCCATTGCGATAGATTTCGATCAGCTTGGGCGAGACCGCGCCTAAGCGCAGGCGCTGACGAACCACGTGAGGCGTCACGCCGAACCGGGCCGCAATCTCCTCCGCGCCGAAGCCGCGTTCATCGGCGAGCTTCTTGAACGCCTCGAACTGGTCGGCCGGATGCATGTTTTCCCGAGTGACATTTTCGTCAAGGCTGATCTCGTGCGGGTCGTTCGTCGTATCGACTATACAGCGGATCGGCTCGGTCTTCTTGATCTCCTTGCGCTTCACCCGCAGAAGCTGGGCAAGCCGCCTGCCCTCGCCGATGGTGACGGAATAGAAGCCGGTGGCCGCACCGTCGCCGTCCAATTCCGGTTCGACAACGAGGTTTTGCAAAATGCCCTTCGCGGCGATGCTTGCCGCGTAGGCTTCAATCGCCGCCTCGCTGTGCGGCGTCTTGCGGGCGTTCTTCGGGGACTTCTTGAGCTTGTTGAGCGGGATGAAAACCTCCGTCCCGCTCTCCACGATGGTTTCTGCGTGCTTGGCCGACATGATTGATCTCCTTTGGGTTAAGGGCGCAGAGCGCACCTGCGCCTGCGCCCCTGCCCGTCGGCGAGACCGGGGGTAGCAAGGGCCAGGGCGACCCGAGTGGAGGGGGATCGCCCGCCCTTAAGGGCCGCTCGAAGAGCGGGTCTGCACAAGCGCATGACTGGCCGCGGCGATTCAGGATGTGAGGAAGCGCGGAAGACCGGGGATACCACTCGGGTCGGCGCCGGCGTTTGCCGGCGCTTCACCCTGGCGCGCGCGAGGGGCGGAGCCCATTAGCTTTCCTGCGAAAGGAAGGGACCTGTTGATTGGTGCAAGCCATACCCGGGAGAAAAAGGCAGCCGCAGGAGCGTCAGCATAGCGCCGACGCGGAACGCGGCGGGACGCGGGACCGACTGCAGTCGCGAGACCGGTTAACAAGGCACCCGAACGTGGGACAGTGATAGCGACGCCGGCATGCAATGACGGCGGGGCCCGCGAGCGAGTGCCTCCGGCGAGCGATTCAAGAACGACTTCACGATGCGTTGGTATCAATTTTGCGTTTGTGATATCGTCTCAATGTTGTGTATGTCGATTCACGGCGTGCGCATGTTCACTGAGCGATTTTTTTACAGAGGACGACATGGCCAAGAAAGCGAAGAAGGCAAAGAAGAGCGCGAAGGCAGCCACCAAGAAGGTGGCAAAGAAGACTTCAAAGAAAAAGAAGTAGTCGTATCCGCGGCTGAGAGATTGCCGCCTCCGGGTCGCACCCCGGACGCAAAGCGAAACCTTCCAAAGGATCTGAAACGTCCTTTGCAGCCGTTCGGTATCGCGGCAAGGTAAGATAAGGCCGGACCTTTGTGCAGGTGGCTGCTGCACAAAGGTCCGGTTTTTCGTTTCTGCCCGATGGGCATTCTCTGCTGGTTGCGCGAGGGATCGAAGCCGCACGGCCGAGACGCACCGCGGCTCGGTTCACGAGAGCCCGGTCCGGCCCGTGCCGGACGCACAAACGGAAGAGAAGACCTAGGGTTGGAGGCCTTGGAGATTTCCTCGGGAGCGTTTGTCTGCGCGACCTAAACTATGATCGGAAGCATCGGAAAATCGCTTCTTCCACTCATCACCGCCGCGCGAGGCAAGGTCCCGCTGGCAAATTCCGCGATCCGTCAGCCATCCCCCTAGCCCGTAACCTGTAGCGGAGAGTTCGCGTGCGATAAAACGCCAAATCTTGAGTTCCCGCCATTGCGAATCCCAGCCATGTGTTAGCAGCCGGAACGAATCGCAGCCAAAACGATTCGCCGTTATCAGGAGTATTTCCATGCTGATGACACGTGAACGAAGACCGCAGATACGGACGATGCGCGGATGGGCGATTGACGTGCTCCAGGAAGCTGGTGCCATCCGCCCGTGCGAGGCGCACGGCTGGATGCAGGACCGCGCCGATCCGCACGCCTGGGAGCGGGCCGTCGATATCGCCCGCGCAGACCCGCCGGCAGGCGTCTCCCCTGACGCAGCGGCGGCCGAGGTTCGCGACGTGTTGAACTCGATCGGTGATACCTGCCCAGAATGCCCTCCTGATTTGAAGGGCAATTAAAAGCCGTTAGCTAACCCCGCGCGCGCCGTAACGCGGCTTCCAATCGCCCCTTCTCTTTATCCCAGCGGGCTTGTTCGGCTTGCGATCTCTTCTCGAGAGCCTCAACCTCGGTCTGGATGGTCGCGGCCCGCTTCGCGTGCTCCTGCTCGGCCTTGTTCAATGCAGCCTGCGCCTTGTCGACCGCCTGTTGACGGCGTTCACGGTCCTTCTGCCTCGCGGCCTCTTCGCTCGCCCGTTCGCGCTCTCGCCGCTTTTGCCCCTTTTCGAAGGCGAGCGCGGCCTTTCGCTCCGCCGCCTTGTCGATGGGGCGAGAGGAAGGCTGCTTTGCTGTTCTGGCTTTCGACTTGCAGGTGGCCTTCGTTGGCCCGGGGTCGCCAAGATCGGTGGGCAGCTCAGCATGCTCACCGAAGGATCCGGCGGATCCGACCGGGCGCCTGAGCACCACGCCCGGCTTCGCCATGGTCGCAGCGACGATGTCCGGATCGACACTTTCCTTCGCCGCGCCCTGGTGGAAGAGATTGCTGTCCGCCCCCCACGCTTCCAGAGCCGCTTTCATCGACGGAGCGGCGATCGCCAGATCGAAGAAGCCCAGCGAAGTCTGATAGGTTTTCAGTTTTCTGGCCATCGGCCTGATCCGCCCCCCCGATCGATCGTCAACGTCGCCCACGCCGCGGGGGCCTGCGGAACACGACGCGACCTCGAAGCGTTCCCTAATCCTTGAAGGACGTCCATGCATTTCGCAACGCGCTCTTAAGGATTGGCCTCGAATGAGCCGGACGTCGCCCCTGCCCAAGCGCCTGCAGCCGATGCTCGCTACGCTCACCGACGCACCGTTCGACGATCCCGGCTGGGTTTTCGAGGACAAGTACGACGGCTTCCGGATGATCGCGGAAATCCGGCGGGGCAAGGTTGCGCTCTACAGCCGCAACGGCAAGATCATCAGCCGCAGCTATATGGAGGTCGCCAAAGCACTGGAGGGCGTGAAGGGCGACGCCGTGATCGATGGCGAACTCGTCGCGATCGGAAAGGACGGCGTTTCGCATTTCCCGCTGCTTCAAAACGCGCTGCGCCATGAAGCCAAGCTCCTATATTGCGCCTTCGACCTCATGTTCGAGAACGCAGTGGACTTGCGCAAACAGCCTCTCCTCGAGCGCAAGAAGCGGCTGAAGGCGATCCTGCCGCGCGACAGGCTGATCACCTTCAGCCCTCACCGCAAAGGAGACGGTACGAAATTCTTCGTCGAGGCCGAGCGGAAGGGTCTGGAAGGCGTCATGGCGAAGCGCGCCGACAGCGCGTATACGTCCGGAAGCCGAACCCCGGATTGGCTGAAGATCAAGACGGCAAAGCGACAGGAAGTGGTGATCGCGGGCTTCACGGCACCCAGGCGCACCAGGCCGTTCTTCGGCGCCCTCGTCCTCGCCGTGCGGGAAGACGGCGCATGGCGCTACATCGGACATGTCGGCGCTGGCTTCAGCCACAAGGTCCTGGAAGAGCTCCATACCAAACTCGTGAAGCTGACAGTCTCTAAATCACCCTTTCCTGCCAAAGTGAAGGACGAGGCCGCCACGACCTGGGTCAGGCCCTCGCTGGTTGCCGAGGTCAAATTCGCGGAATGGACGGGCAAGGGCGAACTGCGCCAGCCCGTCTACCTCGGACTCAGGTCCGACAAGCGGGCGAAGGATGTCGTGCGCGAACGAGAACGTTCACGTAAATAGCGATCCCACCGCGGCGGTGGTTCAGTCGCCTCCAAGGTCGTGGATTTCCGGTCGTATGCCCTCGGGCGTGACTTCGATCGTCGCAAGCGTGATCGGCAGTTTGAAGCGCCGCCGTCCCGCGCTGCCGGGATTCAGGTAGAGAACGCCGCCGACCGTGTCGATCTTCGGTACGTGGGAATGCCCTGAGACGATCACGTCGATGCCGGCGCCGGGATCGACCTGCAGCGTCTTCAGGTCGTGCAGAACGTAGATCGACTTTCCCGCCAGGCGCACGAGTTTCGTGTCGGGGTATTCGCGGGCCCACTCGCCGCTGTCCACGTTTCCACGGATGGCGGTGACGGGCGCGATCCGGCGAAGCGCGTCGACGATCTCGGGGCGCCCGATGTCGCCAGCGTGAACGATGTGATCGACGCCCGTCAGGCGTCGTTCCGCCTCGGGCCTCAACAGGCCGTGCGTGTCCGAAATGATTCCAATCTTGAACGTCATTTCCCGGCGCTCTCACCCGCGATCGCCAAAAGACGATCGAGAAGCTCCATTTGTCCGGACAGCATCTTCGTTCGTGCGAATTCGATATCGAACCATTCCGCGCGGTCGACTTCGGGAAAGTTCTGCCGCCGACCGCTTCGGGGCGGCCATTCGATATCGAACGTATTGCTCGCCAGTGCCGCCGGGTCAAAATGGCCCTCTCCGGCGAATGCGATGACGCGTTTCCCTCCTCGCTGGCGAACCTCCCCTAAGGCCTGCAGCCGACCAATCGAGGCGCTGGTGCCGAGTTCCTCGGCAAACTCACGTCGCGCGGCCTGCTCTGGATCTTCCTCGGCATCGATTTCACCCTTCGGGATGGACCAGCCGCCATCGTCCTTCCTCCGCCAGAACGGACCGCCGGGGTGAACGAGCAGAACCTCGAGCCCGCGAGCGCCTTTCCGGTAGGCCAGAATGCCCGCGCTCAACGTCGATCGCTTGGAGGTCTTTGTCAGCGCTGCCATATCGCTCCTATTTTGCGACGCAAATCGAGGGCCGAGCAACGGCGCAGGATCTGAGACGCGACGTTTGGCTACTATGACGCATGCAAGATCATTGAGGAGCAAGGACGGTTCTCAAATATTCGCGAAGGCCGGATTTTTCCTTACAACGGACGTTCGGTCGGCACGGCATTTCGGCGTGAATGCGGCAAACTGAAAATCAAAGATCTCCATTTCCACGATCTCAGACACGAAGGAACGAGCCGTCTTTTCGAGGCTGGGTTTTCCATTGAACAGGTCGCACTTGTCACCGGGCACAAGGATTGGAAAATGCTGCGCCGCTACACTCACCTGAAGCCGGAAACACTCCACTCAATCAGTTCAGCGCGGGTGGCCTAACAGGCACCGAAAACTTGGAGAGGTGAAGCGCTCATCTGGAGCGGGTGAAGGGAATCGAACCCTCGTATTCAGCTTGAAAGTCACAAAATTTCGCAATCCCTGCAAGGGCCATTCCGACCTTTTGCAGCCTTCCGGGGAATTGAGGCCACTAGGGAATTTCCCGTTGTCGGAATGGTCGACAGGTCTGTTCGGCTAGTGCTCCGATGTGGTCTCGGCTAGTGAGTGGTTTGTGCTGCACCTCCCGCCTCCTTCATCAAAATCTCTCACGTACGATCATCGATACCTCGCTGAGCCGTGACTTACGCGATCAGAGCACTCACATATGAGAAATCATCGCGTTCCACTCGTGAACGAAATGCGACGGAACACAGCTTTCGCGAGCAAGTGAGGCATGAGAAGCTCTAGCGGCTGCAAATAACGAGGACGAGCAATGGATCCCCTCTCGGCAGTTGTAGGTGCAATCGGCGCGGCGCTATCACCCCGCGAGGCCGAATGTCTCGAATGGGCCTCTCAAGGTAAATCTGCCATGAAAGGCGAGCCGGCAAAGATCGTGCACACGATCTATGTCTTCCACGGCTGGCCGGATCAGCTTAAACGCCTGATCGCGTGCTGAGACGATCGCGGGCAATGCCGAAGGGTCGGCCGCCCGATAAGCTTCAATAAAATTAAACCCCGTCGTCATTAACGGCCCCCTTGTGAAAGTAACGCGTCAATCTCGGAATCAAGGGCATTCAATACGCCCCCCTCGGCAGCACGACGGACGACGAATCCCGGCTGCGTGCTCTCCGATACCTGCGGTGAAGACCAGCGCGTCGATTCCGCCGAGGGCGGCAACCATCGAGCCCAGTTCGCGCCCGATACGGTACACGAACAGGGCAACCGCTTCCTTCGCAGATGGATTGTCGTTGCTGAACGCGATGCCCGATGCCCTCGCACTCGCCGTCGCAAATGATGTCCTGCCGGTTTGGCTGGTCATGACCCGGGAAAACCGAGAACTTGATGCTCGACGAACCGGCATTCAGGACAAACATACCGTCACTCACGGTTTAGCGCCCTTGTGACGCGCCAGCAGAAGCGCGATCGCGCAGGATCCCAATCTTGCGAGCGTCCCGTCGGAGCGGCTTGTCAGAATGATCGGCACGCGTGCTCCGAGCACAATCCCGGCCATCTGCGCTTCCGCGAGATACTCCAGTTGCTTCGCCAGCATGTTGCCGGATTCGAGGTCTGGCACTACGAAGACGTCGGCACGGCCGGCAACTGGCGAACTGATCCCTTTTGTCTTGGCCGATTCCGCCGAGACCGCATTGTCGAAGGCGAGCGGACCATCGAGAATACCGCCAGTGATCTGGCCTCGATCAGCCATCTTGCAAAGTGCCGCCGCATCGAGGGTGGACTTGATTTTTTCAGTAACTACCTCAGTCGCAGACAGGATCGCGACGCGCGGTTCCGGAATGCCCAAGGCGTGCGCCAAATCGATCGCGTTTTGGATAATGTCTCGCTTGTCCGCCAGTGTGGGGTAAACGTTGATCGCGGCGTCGGTGATGAAGATCGGCCTGGGGTAGTCTGGCGCATCGATCGCAAAGACATGGCTGATGCGCCGGGCGGTCCGCAGGCCGCATTCGCCGTCGACAACGGCATGCATGAGTTCATCCGTGTGGAGCGCACCTTTCATCAGCGCTTCGACCTCGCCGGCGCGGGCCATGGCGACGGCTTGCGCGGCCGCAGCCTCGCTGTGCTCCGTCGGAACGATCTCGTAAGGCGCCAAATCGAGCTCGGCCAGCGCCGCGGCGGCGCGGATCTTGAGCTCCGGCCCGACCAGCACGGGTGTGATAAGTTTAATGCGGGCAGCTTCCACGGCACCGAGCAGCGACGGCGCGTCGACCGGGTGAACAACCGCCGTGCGGATTGGATCAAGGCCGTGTGTCATCTGGATCAGGAGTTCATAGCGCCGTCCCGCCTGCCGTAATTCGACCTCGGGAAGAACTATACCGGGCCGGGAAATCTTTTCGGTCGGCGCGATGACGTCGGCCGTACCGGTGATGACCTCCTCGCCATTTTGATTGACGGCCAGACAATCGAAAATAATCCGGTGCGTCTGTTCGACCTTGGTCTTCGCCTTCACCGTGACCGTGATGACGTCACCGAGGCCAATGGCTCCGCGAAAATGCAGAGACTGGTCGACATAGACGGTGCCCGGACCGGGGAGCTGCGTTCCGAGCACGGTAGAGATCAGCGCTCCGCTCCACATGCCGTGCGCCACCACCTTGTGAAACATGTCGCTCCTGGCAAACGCATCGTATAGATGGGTCGGATTGACGTCCCCTGACATGATCGCAAACAGCTCGATGTCCCTATGGGTGAGCGTTCGGACCAGGCTCGCGGTGTCTCCTGGCTTGATCTCGTCGAACGTCTTGTTTTCGATGCGCTGCATTCCGCCTCCGAACTCACGTCGGCCAACGATGTCATAGTCGGCATTGACGTATTCGATGTTGCCGTTAAGAGTAGCTTTCGCCGGACCCATCAGACGGCTGTACAGGTCTTCGTTCCGCGCGTGGGCAAACGAGTGGACCGCAAAATCGAGACGGCCCCGTTGTTCGCGATGCGCAAGATACTGTCGCAAGTTGACCGGAACAGGACCGCCTGGGTACTGTACCGCCATCGCGCGAGCGAGATCGTATGTAACGACGAGATCAGGCCGACCAATAACGTCAGTCGGTCTGGTCTTGTTGATGACGGGTCAGGATGAAGCGTCTCCAGTGCCGCATGCGGCGATCGAAGGCGTCGATCTCATTCACGGCCCGAACGCTCGCGAAACCGGTCGAACTTTTCCTTCTGCCGGACGTCGAGGCTGTTGTAAAAGGCAATCAGCTTCGGATTTTCCGCCTTCAAGGCGTTGAGTCGAGCTTCGAGGAAAGCCTGGCCAAAAACGAGACGCGCTTCGAAAGATGACAGGTCCGGCTTGTTGGCGCAGAGAGTGGTCTTCGCATCTTCGATTGATTTTTTGCGGGTATCGTGGAATTCCTTGAAAGCAGCCTTTTGCGCATCGTTCAGATCCAGATATTCTGCCAACCGACCTGCAAGTTCAGGATGATGCGACGGTCCGCCCCTCTCGGCGCAAAGACGTTCAAACGGCGCGCGGCCTGATCCATCTTGCGCGGCCCCCGCCGGGCTCAAAGTAGCAGCAAAGGCCGCAGACGCCAGGATCAGGACCGTAACATTCAGCTTCCGCATTTCTTGCTCCTATAGTGGATTGGACTGTTGGCGATTTATTCGATTTGATGTCTTCTCAACTGAAAGCCGTTGGCCGTGCCATTTGCAGGCTCTAACCGGCGGCCTCAGAGTGTTATTTTCTGCCGCCGCCATGACCGCCGCCGCCGGCATGTCCTCCACCGGCGTGTCCTCCACCGATGTGTCCTCCACCGACAGCGGCATGACTCATGCGGACACCCCCGCCCCCACGTCCACCGCCACGGCTGAATCCGCCGCGCCGTCCACCGCCGCCATAACCTCCACCGTAATACCCGCCGCCATAGTACGGGCCGTTGTCATACCCGCAGTCGTTGAAATAGCAGTTGCCGCCAACCACTCCACCCAACACGCCGGAGATCACCCCGCCAATAAGCGCTTCGGGAAGCACGCTGCGACGATAACGAATTTGCTCTATTTGCGAGTCAGGCTTCATCACCTGTGGAGCGGCTGGTGAGACCAGTCCTGCCAAGGCCGGCGCCGCGGTGAGAATCAAACCGGTCCCGACGATTGCTGCAACTTTCAACAGAGTCATCCGACGATCCTTTTGTCCAAAAAAACGCCCGCATCGTGCGTTGTCGCCATCGGTAGCGAACGCAACACTGGCGAGAAAGGATCGGAAAATACCTATATGCTGCCTCAGCATTGCCTCCGCTTTGAGGGCAGCATCGGTCTTGGCTGGGATCGGCCTGCCCGTTGAGATCAATTCTGCCTTTGGCTCCAATCATGACGTTCGTTTATCAAATTCAGAAATTGTTGCGGCCTTCGTCAAGCCGCGATGCACGGAAAAGGATTCGAAGAAACCGCGGCACGTCGCTCGGCACGCGCTGGACATCAGATTTGCGTACCGAAAATCGCGCCGATCCCAGCGGTAACCGCCATTGCAAGCGCCCCCCAAAACGCAACACGGATTGCCGCCTTTATCGTATTGCCCCCACCAGTTTTGGCTCCTACGGCGCCCAGCACGACCAGAAATGCCAAAGACGCGACAGATACCGTTGCGGTCTCGGAACCTGTCGGCGTCGCGAGCACGATCAATAAAGGCGGCATTGCACCGACCGAAAATGCCGCTGCGGATGTCAATGCCGCCTGCGCCGGCCGTGCCGCGGTCATTTCAGAAATTCCAAGTTCATCCCGGGCATGAGCGCCGAGTGCATCGTGAACCATCAATTGCTCGGCCACCGTCATTGCCAGCGTTGTGTCCAGACCTCGCTTTACGTAGATGTCAGCCAATTCCTTTGTTTCTCCGACGCGATTTTCGCGCAGTTCCATGCCCTCCCGGGCGATATCTGCCAGCTCAGAATCTGATTGAGAACTGACCGACACGTATTCGCCCGAAGCCATCGACATCGCGCCGGCGACGAGTCCCGAGACACCCTGCAACGAGTATGCTTCGATGCGTGCCATGCGCGCTTGCTACACCGATGATCAGACTGGACGTCGAAAGAATGCCGTCATTCGCTCCCAAAACAGCTGCCCTGAGCCAACCAAGGCGACCACCAGCATTACCTTCGGCATGTCTTGCGGGACGAACCATCTTCTGCTTCCTCTTTGCGCTGACGCCGTGGCTGGATTGTTCATGTCAGCGGGTCAACGCGAAACCTCATACGACCGCAAGGCGACGGAATAAAACCGACTTCACCGCATCCAGCACAAAAGCAAAGACGATCGCCGCCGCGAATACCCCGACGATGATCCCGATCGGGATTGCGACCATGAGGAAGCCATTTATGGCCAGGACACTGATAATCGAGAGATCTGTTATCGAAGATACCACAAGCCATCGTCCCGGAAGTGAACTCCACAGATGCTCCCTTTCGCGTGCCACGTAGAAAAGAGCCTGGCCACTGAACACCAATGTGACCACAGTCAGAGTACGTAATGTTTCGGTGTCGAGGCCTACCACAAACTTTCCGGTCGCAAGGCAAGCCACGCAAAAAACCAGGTCGACCACACCCATGATGACTCCGGCAATTGTCAGGTTGCGGATTCGCCACTTATTCGGCTTGGGGGACGGCCTTACGTTATCGGTGGAAGAGGACATGGAGAGAAAGTCGCCTGTCACCATCATCAACACCATAAGCGTCGGTGTCAGGATGGCATGACCGGTAATCACGAGCCCGGCACTCAGAAAGAGCACCTGTACCACTTTGTGAACGATTGATCTCAGTGTGTACGTCAGTATTCGCTGAAAGGTTCTTCGGCCCTCCTTGATCGACGTGACGATGCCTCCAAGACCCGGCTCCGTCAAAACAATCCCGGCGGCAGATTTAGCGACGTCGGTCGCCGTAAATACGGCGATCCCCATTTGCGCCTGCCGCAACGCCGGCGCATCGTTTGCGCCGTCACCGCACATGCCCACCGCATGTCCCTCTTTCTGAAGCGCCTTGACAAGACGATACTTGTCCTCCGGTAATACCCCCGTGAAAATCGAAAACTCGCCTGCGCTAATTTCTTCCGGCAGCGGCGACTTTGCCCAAACCTTGCCCTTGATGCCGACCAAACCTGCCACGACTTCCGCCGTAGCCTGCGCATCACCAGTGACCATGATGGTACGCACCCCAAGGCCTTTTAGCTCCGCGACGAGAGCCGCTGAATCTGCCCGGGGCGGATCACTCAGGGCGATCAAACCTATCAACTTAAGAGAGCTCGCAGACCCCGCCGCCACCGCAAGGACCCTGAAGCCCTTGGCCTGCAGTTCGTCGACCCTCGTCGTTGCCTCCGTTGACGATTGCGACATACCCGCAATCACGGCAAAGGCGCCCTTAAGCACCTTTATTACCGCTCCGTCTGCCTGCCGCACTGTCGCTTCGGATCTTTTCACCGCTGGATCGAACGGCACGAAGGCAACCAACTCCAGTTTGTTGGGAGCGGACGTCCGCGATGCGGCATTCCGAACGGCGACATCGACCGGATCCTGACCGCCATCGGAGCTCGCCAGGGCCGCCAAAGCAAGCACGTGAGCCTCATCATACGTCGGCATCGGACAAACCGACATCACGGCGAGTTCATTGCGCGTCAAGGTCCCGGTTTTGTCCGCGCATAGGATATCGATACCGGCGGCTTCATCCACCGCCGACAGGCTCGTTGGTAAGACGCCCCGCCGCGACAACGCGCGTGCGCCGACCGCCGCGGCCAGCGTGAACATCGACGGCAGCGCCACGGGGATGGACGAAAGAACGGCGACGAGGACAAGCGGTGCGATCTCGGAGAGCGGCATTGCGATCCAGAAAGCGTACGTCGCCAACGTAATGGTCACCGCACCGTTGAAGAGCACCAGGTTGCGGACAACATCCAGGACGGTCTTCTGCTGTGAACTTTCCGCCATTGCGGTACGGACGAGTTCCGCCGTACGTCCGAACTTGGTGCGGGCGCCGGTGGCGGTGACCTCCGCCGTCGCTTCACCGCGGCGAACCAGTGCGCCGGCATAGGCTTCAGTTCCGCATACGGCTTCAGCTGGAAGGGATTCCCCGGTCAACATCGATTGATCTATCAGGATCGATCCCTCGATCAGACGTATATCCGCCGCCACGACTGCGCCCAGCGACAGCTTTACAACGTCGCCGGGAACCAATTCGGCCGCCGGCACGGTTGTCCATTGCCCATCTCGCCTCACCGCTGCGATCAGCGCCAATCTCGACTTCAGGGCATCCAACGTCGCCTGCGCCCGGCCTTCCTGAAAGAATCCCAGGGCCGCATTGAACAAAAGCAGCAGCGCGACGACCGCGGCCGCCACATAATCCCCAAGGCCGATCTGTAGCAAAATTGCGGCTTCGAGCATCCAGGGCACCGGTGCCCACAGCTTGTTCACCGCACGCCGTACGGGATGCTGGGCGACATCGACAACGGCGTTCGGACCACCTGTTTTGAGCCGTGCACGAGCCTCGCTGGTGGTCAAACCACCGGACAGATCAGTCAAATCGCTCCTCCGTTTCCCCGGGGGTCCCGCACCGGCAGATAGTTTGCTCCAGGGCAAAGTTCTCATCTGTGGCGGCATCGCAAGACGGATCGGGACCTTTCGTGTGCATGACGGGGGCAGATCGCGCGGAGAGGCCTGTAATTCAAGAGGCGAGTCGTTTTCATTTGAAGGCTTTGATCAATGCATCCAGTTTGACCTTGATCGACCTGTCATGATGAAGGATGGGCGGCACCTCACGCTCGATGTTGAGCAATTGGTAAACCGCCATTTGCGCGGCGCGCACGGAATACTCGACCGTGAACACCACGTCTTCCGGAATTTCGACAAACTGGCTGACAAAGGCGAAGTTCTTCGAGCTCTTGGGAACGGGCGGCGGCCTGTCGCCGAGCGCACGCGGCATGAACATGCTCGTGATGTAGGGCATTCTGCAGGGAATGCAGATGGCGGAGGCGACAGCATCCAAATCGAAATTCAGGTGACCGCACAATTCCTGCAAAATGTCCTTTCCCGTACAGTCAGACATCGATTTGGGAACGAAATCGCCGATGCGATCGGGATGCAATGCGTACCCCCAAAACACCTGTACGCCCGCAGGCTGGTTGGCGAAGTGCGGTTGATGCGCGAGAACGACCGACATCAGCCACGCAGAATCTTTGAACGTAACAAGGCCGCCGGTCCCGGCTTTGTTGCCGGTGAACACCTCCATCTTGTCGAAAAACACCGAGCTGTTAAGCGTAACGGTGAATGACTCCCAGTAGGATTCCGCGATGCTGGTGTTAAATGCCGCAGGGTTACCGAACTCGGGACGGCCGTCGGCCAACTTTTCCCAAAGTGCCCAGCCCTGGCTATCATTCTTTGTCAGGCGTTTGGGAGCGCTCGTCATCGACCCAAAGCTGGACGCATCGGTCATCGAACCGTTTTGAAAGAACACCAGATCATCGTCACATACCGCTATGGTTTCGCTTTCGCCGCCCATCGCGTAGTGAATAACATTGATGGCGGTCAAACCTTTCTCAGTCTTGAGGCCGAAATCGGTCACGGTGCATCCGGTGAGGACATTGACGCCCTGTTCGACAAGCCAGCTTGCCAGAGGTCGCACCAGTGAATCGAATTGATTGTAGACAGTTCGTTTGACGCCGGCCAAGGTTTCGATTCTTGAAAATTCCAGCATGAAACGATGCAGGTAGCGCTTGAATTCGACCGCACTGTGCCATGGCTGGAAGGCGAACGTCGTCGACCACATATACCAAAATTTTGTCTCAAAGAACGGCGGCGAAAGCCAATCGGTGATCCGGCTCGCGCCTAGCGCATCTTCGCCTGCCTCGGACAAACGAACAAGCTCGATGCGATCCTGCATCGAGAAGCCCATCGACGTCACGTCGACCTTGGCACCATTGCGGTCGACAAGCCGCGCCTTGGCATGCGACACGTTGCGCTCGTTGAACTCGATCGTCTCTTCGAATACCGTCTTGCCGGGCGACGCAAGAGATGCGATCGATTTAAAGAGCCCCCAGGTGCATTCGTAATTATCGGTCGTCAACATGCGTCCGCCGCGAAGGGTATAGCCCTCTGCAGCACCGCCGCCGCCGTCGAGGCTACCGCCCAAAACCGGCATCGCCTCATAGATCGTGATGTTACGGCCGGGAACGCCGCCGTCCCTGATCATGAAGGCTGCAACGGCCAGCGATCCGATCCCGCCGCCAACCAGATAGGCCTTGCGATCGGCATTTTTGGGCTCGATCGTTACATGTTGCGCCGCGTGTACTGCCTTTGTCATATCCAGATGCCTGCGTTTAGTTGACTGCGCGATTGGACCATCGTGCCTGACATGACGCACAATGACTATTGCCTTGGCGATTTCAATTCCTCTGAACACTGAATGGCTGGGCCATAGCACGCATTAGAGGGCCGGTCGCGGCCGGCGCACAGACTCGGAAACTACTCAAATACCCGAGATGACTAGAGCATCTGAAGCAACAATCAACTCGCGTCGAACAGCACCTCCCAATATTGGCGCGGCGCCGAACGGTCCCGTTTACTCCGTCAAATTCCGATTTCGAACGTGAACAAAATTGACCACCGATTCAGATACTGAGCTTGGCAGCCTGGTTCGATCACCAGCATCACCCGGCGACTCGTCGACAGAGGCGGCTGCCATGTTGCCTCTTGCTCGAATGATGACGTCTGGACTTCCGGGGCTGCAGCAAGGCCGAGCTTATCGAGCATCGGCGCAATATTCCGCGCTATATGCGGTCGCTCCCGCCCGGTGCTAGACGTAACCGGTACCGTGAGATCGCCCTGTCGCCTCACAGCGCGGCTCTAGATCGCCGGTATCAAGTATCGCCACACTCGGATCTTGAAATATCCGAGGTCAGCTCGCTCCGCCGCGAAATTTGCCGCAAGTCTGTTCACCGACGTTAGCGTCGACTGCGTGACGACATCTCCGGAACATTCCAAACCCCAGCGACTTCGTTCTTGGAGAGAGTTCAAATCCTTCAACGATCCAATCCCCACACCTGGATATCCGCGAAAGGATAACGCCATGCGAAAAACTTTGATCTTTTTCATGAGCGCTGCGCTGTTAACCGGCTCCACGCTAACCAGCTCTGCGGTCGCGCGCGGTCGCTCGGACCGTGCCGAGCTAACCGCGGGTTAAATGACCGATAGAGCGGAGGCGCGAACCGCCAAAATGAAAGTCGATCTGAATCTCACCACGGACCAGGAAAAGAACTGGTCAGCATTTGCAAGTGCCATGCAAGACATGAGTAAAAAGCAAGCAGATCGCCGGATTGCCGTGCGAGAGGCGCGTATTCAACAGCACGGCTCCTTCGATGCGCTCGATGAAATGCGAAAGAACGCCGATTCCCAAATCGAGCGGTCCAACGACCGAAAGAAACTCGCCGACGCCGCCCAACCACTGTATGCCAGCCTCAGTGAACAGCAGAAGAACCGCTTTGCCGAATGTTTATTCGGCGGTGACCGCGAGCGCGACGCTTATTAAATGGAACGAATGTCGGCTGGACAACTTACCCCGTAAGGATGTCCTACCCGGCAAAGGATGATGTCCCATACCCCCGCGCTGAGGCCGTTTCTTTTGGCGGCATTCTCTTGGAGTCGGACCTCAATAAAGGGAGCGACGCCAGAATTGCGTCAGCGTCGTCCGTTAGACAAGAACGGTGCATCGCCCAACGAATGCAAAATCTGCATCGGCCAGAGGAGATGATGGTTATGGATTATTGCGGCGTCGAGTTCACCGCTGTTGAGTCTGCTGGAGGTTCATGGAAATGGCAACTTTCGATCCTGGACACAGACAAGATGAGAACCAGCGGGCAAGCCACAAGCCGAGCGGCGGCTATTATGAAGGCTCATGAAGCGATTGGAGAGGGTTTGCGCACCAATGCAAGTCCTGACCATGAAGCGCAGTTGTCGAAACTGGTTCGCGATGTCCTTCATATCCTTCACGGGGCTCGTAGTCTGCCGCCGGCCGAGGCCATCCAGGCGCTGCGACCATTTGTGAATACAATGCACAGACGAGCTTCTGAAAATGACAGACTTGCAGACGCCTCTGCTGCAGCGGTGGGCGCGCTTGTGCAGAGACTGGAAGACAAGGGCGTTGCCACCGATGATCTCTGGGAAGAAGCCATCGAGGCGTCGCTCAGCTTTGCGAATGAGGCCAGCTATCCCGGCTAACTCGTTCAGCCCCTGGATAATTGACTGAGCCGCCTTGCAGTTGGGAGCCTTCTTCGTCTCGTCGTCACTTCTGAGCGTGCAAGAAAGCGTTCAACGGCGAACCGTGCACATTTCCGTTGTAGCTGATGAATCCCAATCTTCGGAACTCGTTCATGAAGAAACTGATGCGAGACCGGGTCGTTCCGATCATTTCCGCAAGAGTTTCCTGACCGATCCCCACATCAATGGGCTCCGGCCTGCCTCCTTGCCGAAATGCGCCAGATCAGCAAAGGGCGAGCCAGTCGCCGCTCACTAGAATTGAACAATTGATCGATCAGATCCTCTTCCACACCGCTGTTGCGAACTAGAACATAATTCAAGAACAATTCGGAGAAACGCGGCTCATTTTTGCGCACCGCGCGCATCGCGGCCTTTATTATCGAGGAGATGGTGCAGTCCTCTAACGTGACCGTCGTTGTGCCCCGTATCGAATGTCCATTTGAACAGCCCTCGTCAAAAAACTGACGGCCTCCATTACCCCCGAAAAACAATATCATTCTTCTTAAATTTTAAAATGGATCTGCCTTCCCCGGCTTTCTAAAGAAGGTCTTGAGTTCGAAGGCTAACTTCTCTGCGTCGGTGATGAATCCTCTCGCCGCTAAGCGCGGTGTTCGCAGCCGAATCGGACGCACCGATATGTGCCCTGCATCGCCATCGTGACAATCTCCAATCGGAAGCGCACGAACGGCAACGCATTGGATAGCAATGTATGCTATCCCATTCTTCGTCCAGCGTTGTGATCAAAATTGACCAAGATCGCTCAGAAAAACTTGCTTTTCAGTGCATTGCTGCATTGCGTTTCTTCGCTGAAACCAACCCCGACGAAGAGACTTGTCAGTGACGGTCGACCTCGACGAACGGGCTTGTCGCCGAGTTGCATTAGTGCCGTGGAGTAAAATCGATGCATCCCTGTAAACTGCAAGATCAAGACGACGTCCGAAACGAACGTTGGACGGATCTGCCTCTACGTTCGAAAACGACGTTCGAAGGCGCAACTATCTTACAGATCGGCTATGCGACGAAATGCGCAGAATGCCAGGTTCTCCGCGAAAAGGAGGAGTTGGTCTCCATGATGTTCGGCTTGCACCACGCGGCCGAGAACCGTCTCGCGAGCTTGACCCCTCGCGAGCACCAGATCATGAAGTTGGTCCTCGTCGGCCATCCAAGCAAGAACATCGCTGCCGATCTCGGGATCAGCCAACGCACCGTCGAAAATCATCGCGCCTCGATCATGAGGAGAACCGGTTCGAAGTCGATCCCGGAGTTAGCTCGTCTGGCGCTCGCCGCTGACTGGACTAACCCTGACAACTCGACGGCTCGAGAAAGTACCGTAACGCTGTCAGGCGCGGGCTGAAGCATCTCACACCCGGGGCAATGACACGGCCGCCTGTTAGCCGATTGACTTGGCTCGGGCGAGAGCGCAATCGGCATACTTCCCGATCGCTATTTTAGAGCCGTCCATTGGCAGGTCCTTGAACTGTAGGGAGTGAGCAGTGCTACGGAACTCATGATGATGATCGTCACTCTGGACAGTCTGCGGGTGCCTTACCTGATATTCGGAGGAGCCAAATTCTCCTGTTTCGCTCGAACGATTGCAAACCGGATCCAGGAGTCGTTCCCGGTGAAATGCCGTCCGAAGAGGCCGGAATCACGATCGTTCGGACCAATACCCCCCAATGTCGAGATGAGTGATTGCGGCCAGGATCGCTTCAAGGAGAGCATCGGAAATGCGCTCGACCAATTCCTGAACGACAACGGCAACGGCCTGGTCGGCTCTCGAACACCCTCTCCGTGATGTGGTGCCCTTCATAGCTGAAATATTGCAGCGACACTGAGTAGTTTCCGAACCTAGCTCACCGGACTTTCGGCCGCCTACATTGGACACGCCAACGCTTCGTCGAGCCGTGTAGACGCTCGCGGAGACAGGTGAGAGGCCAGAAACTATGCCGGAAAAATCGGTGCGAGACGGTTCGGACTTCCATTGGCCGTTCATCGCGGCTTGGGCTTTCTGCGTGGTGTTTTACTTCCTGCAATATGCTCTGCGCTCGGCTCCGGGGGTCATGGTACCCGAGCTGACAACGGCATTCGGGCTATCGGCTCTCGGGGTGAGTTCGCTGATCGGTCTTTATTACTATACGTATTCAACCTTCTCGATCCTGTCCGGGGCGAGCCTCGACCGGTACGGCGCCAAATTCGTCGTTCCCGTCGGAATTGGACTTCTCGCAATGGGTGCCGTCCTGTTCGGCTTGGGTAACGCAGCGGCGGCAGATGCTGGCCGGCTATTCCAGGGTGCAGGGTCCGCGTTTGCCTTTACCGGCGCCGTCTATCTGGCGACGCATGGGTTTCCGGCTCGCTACCTTGCGACGGCTATTGGGTTCACCCAATGCTTCGGCATGCTCGGCGGCGCCGCGGGCCAGTTTATTGTCGCACCACTCATCCACGGCCCGCTTCCCTGGCAGCAATTCTGGATTTTTGGTGGAATAGCGGCAGCGCTTCTGACGCTAATCGTCCTCACCGTCACTCCAGGCGGGCATGCGGTACGCTCTGCGGCGCAGGGCTCGGCCTGGTCGATGTTCACGCCCTACAAATCGGTGCTCAGCAATCCGCAGTCGTATCTCTGCGGCTTTGCCGCCGGGCTCCTGTTCCTGCCGACGACCGTCGGCGACATGATCTGGGGCGTCTCCTTCCTGCGCGAAGGTTGGCACATTGGTTATGCCGAAGCCGTCAATCGGGCCGCCATGGTGCCGCTCGGCTGGGTAATCGGCTGTCCCTTGCTCGGATATGTCGCCGACCACTTCGGCCGCCGCAAGCCGGTCCTGATCGGCGGCGCTTCGTTCATGCTGCTTGTCGCGCTCGCAATCCTATACCTGCCGCATGACATCATACCCCCCTATCTCGCCGGCTTGTTGCTCGGCATCGGCTCCGGCGCCGCGATGATTCCTTACACGATCATCAAGGAGGTCAATGCCGACGAGGTGAAAGGCAGCGCCACCGGTGCGATCAACTTTCTGGTCTTCACGCTGAGCGCCCTGATGGCGCCGGTCTATGGCTGGGTTCTGGTCAAAGTCTCGAATGGCGGGCCATTGGATCTTCCCGTGTTCCAGAAAGCGGGAATCATTGGCGTCGGCGGAATATTACTGGCCATTGTGCTCTCCTGTTTCATCCGGGAGACCGGGACCGCTTTGATCCGCCGCAAGGCCAGCGACGGCGCCCTGGTTCAAGCTACTCCGGTCATTGGAGGAACATAAAGTGAGCCACTTCGCCCGCGATATGACCCCTGTCGTCAATCTCACGCGCGAGAGAGGCGCCGGCGCGGTGCGTCATCAGCGTCCGGTCTATGTCGACCTGCTTCCTCCCTGCAATGTGGCCTGCCCCGCCGGCGAGAATATCCAGGCATGGCTTGGGTTGGCGCAAGCGGGAAACTACCGGGGCGCGTGGGAAACGCTGATCCGTGACAACCCGTTGCCGGCGGTGCACGGACGTGTCTGCTATCACCCCTGCGAAACCAGCTGCAATCGCAAGGAGCTCGACAGCGCGGTCAGCATTCATGCCGTCGAGCGGTTTCTGGGCGACCTCGCGATGGAGCAAGGCTGGCCGATGCCGATCGCCAAGGTCGCTGCCGGCAAGCGCGTGCTGATCGTCGGCGCCGGGCCGAGCGGACTGTCCGCCGCTTACCATCTGACGCGGCTCGGCCATCAGGTGGAGATCCACGACGCCGGCCCATTGCCTGGCGGCATGCTGCATTTCGGCATTCCTGCCTATCGCCTGCCACGCGAAGACCTGATGAAGGAGATCGGGCGGATCGAGCAAATGGGCGTCAAGTTCGTGCCCAACCATCGGGTCGATGACGTCCTGGCCGAACAGACGAGCGGCGGCTTCGACGCGGTCTTCATCGCTATCGGCGCCCATCTCTCCAAGCATGTCGACATCCCGGCGCGCGACGCCATCAAGGTATTGGATGCTGTTTCGCTGCTTCGCGACGTAGAAGCCGATGCAGCACCGCGCCTGGGCCGACGCGTGGTGATTTACGGCGGAGGCAATACGGCCATGGACGTCGCCCGTACCGTCCGCCGCCTCGGCGCCAGCGAGGCCATGATCGTTTATCGCCGGGATCGCGCGCATATGCCGGCGCACGACTTCGAAGCCGGGGAAGCCTTGACTGAAGGTGTGAAAATAAAATGGCTGACCTCGATCAAGGCAATCCAGGGCGCTGATCTCACAGTCGAGGTGATGCGGATCGACGACAGCGGTCACGCACAGCCGACCGGACAGTTCGAGACGCTGAAGGCCGATACACTGGTGCTGGCGCTCGGCCAGGATGCCGACAGCGGCTTTCTCAAGAAGATCCCCGAAATTGTATTCGACGCCGACGGCTCCGTGGTGGTCGCACCGAACATGATGACCGGCCGGGCCGGCATCTTCGCAGGCGGCGACATGGTGCCTGCTGAACGCTCGGTCACCGTGGCGACCGGCCACGGCAAGAAGGCGGCGCACCACATCGACGCCTGGCTGAGGGGCGATATCTACGCCGCTCCGGCGAAGCATTCTGGAATCGAGTTCGCCGAACTCAACCTGCCTATCTATGCTGACGCGCTGCGTTCCACCCAGCATGAAATACCGGTTGCGCAGAGGGAAGGCCGTTTCGATGAGGTCGTCAGCGGGCTGAGCGCGAAAGAAGCGCTCCACGAAGCCAAGCGCTGTCTGTCCTGCGGCAATTGCTTCGAATGCGACAATTGTTATGCCGCATGTCCGGAAGACGCGGTCATCAAGCTCGGCCCGAACGAGGGCTACGAGATCAAACTCGATCTTTGCACGGGCTGCGGCGTCTGCGTTGAGCAATGCCCCTGCCACGCCATGGAGATGGTTTCCGAGCCGACGGAGGTCAGGACATGAACGCCGTGATCAAGCTGAATTCGGGCGATACCCCAAAACCGGCGGCAGAGCTGGCCGCCAACAAGGCGGTCAGGACTACCATGGACGGCAATACAGCCGTCGCTCATGTCGCTTATCGGGTCAATGAAGTCTGCGCCATCTATCCGATCACCCCCTCCTCCACGATGGCGGAACTCGCCGACCAATGGGCCGCGGAAGGACTTCAGAATATCTGGGGCAACATTCCCCTGGTCCAGGAAATGCAAAGCGAGGGAGGCGCCTCAGGCACCGTGCACGGCGCGCTGCAATCGGGCGCGATGACGACAACGTTCACGTCATCGCAGGGTTTGATGCTGATGTTGCCGAACATGATGAAAATCGCGGGAGAGCTGACTTCGACGGTGTTTCACGTCGCCGCGCGCTCCCTTGCAACTTCGGCCTTGTCGATCTTCGGAGATCACTCCGACGTCATGACCGTTCGCACCACCGGCTTTGCGCTCATTTCATCCGCAAACGTGCAGGAAGCCCACGACACCGCGCTGATTGCCGAGGCAGCGACCCTCGAGGCCAGGGTTCCATTCCTGCATTTCTTCGACGGCTTTCGCACCTCGCATGAGCTCAACACGCTGGACCTGATTCCGGATGCCAGCATTCGGACGATGATCTCGGACGACCTTGTCCGAGCCCATCGCGCGCGCGCACTCAATCCCGAAAATCCCTTCATCCGGGGCACCGCCCAAAACCCCGACACTTTTTTCCAGGCCAGGGAAGCGGTCAGCCCGTTCTACGCCAAGGTACCGGGAATCGTCGATGCCGCGATGGCCCGCTTTGCCGCGCTCACCGGGCGGCTCTACAAGCTGTTCGAATATGAAGGCGCACCCGACGCGGAGCGCGTTCTGGTGCTGATGGGTTCCGGCGCGGAGACCGCGCGGGAGACCGTCAAGGCGCTCGTAGCCCGCGGTGAGAAAGTCGGTGTTCTGCAGGTGCGATTGTTCCGGCCGTTCTCGACCGCGCATTTTCTTGCCGCGCTCCCGCCTTCGGTCGGCGCCATCGCAGTCCTTGAGCAGACCAAGGAACCAGGCGCCGCCGGAGAGCCGCTTTACCTCGACGTCGTCGCCACCCTCGCCCAGGGCTTTGGATCCGGCCAGCGATCATCGATGCCGCGCGTCATCGGCGGGCGCTACGGATTATCCTCGAAGGATTTCACGCCGGCGATGGCGAAGGCCGCGCTCGACGAGTTGGCCAGGCGCGACGGCCAGAACCAGTTCGCGGGACGAAACAGTTTCACCCTCGGCATCGAGGACGACGTCTCTTTCAGCAACCTCGCCGTCGAAAAAGGGTTCACGATCGAGACCGCTAACACCACGCGCGCAGTTTTCTACGGTCTGGGTGCCGATGGCACGGTCGGCGCCAACAAGAACAGCGTGAAGATCATCGCCGAAGACGCGAAACAATATGCGCAGGGCTATTTCGTCTATGATTCCCATAAATCCGGTGCGCAGACGATCTCGCATCTGCGGTTTGGGCCAGACCCGATCAAGGCCCCCTATCTGATTGCCTCGGCTGGTTTCGTTGCCTGTCACCAGTTCGGATTTCTTGAACGGCAGGACCTGCTGCGGATCGCCGCGCCAGGCGGCGTCTTCCTTCTCAACAGCCCTTATGGGAAGGACCAGACTTGGGACGAACTGCCAAAGTCCGTGCAGCAGGAGATCATCGACAAGAAGCTGCGCTTTTTTGTCATCGACGCTTCCACCGTAGCCCGGGACGTCGGCCTCGGCGTACGCACCAACACCGTCCTTCAGACCTGCTTCTTCGCCATATCCGGTGTCCTGCCGCGCGAGGATGCCATTCGGCATATCAAGGAATCGATCCGCAAAACCTATAGCGGAAAGGGCGAAGCCGTCGTGACGAAGAATTTCGCCGCGGTCGATGCCACACTGGCCCGGCTGTTCGAAATCAAGGTACCGGCAACCGCTACCAATCCGATGGATCTGCCTCCGATCGTCGTCGCCAGCGCGCCTGATTTCGTCAAGCGGGTGACGTCGCTGATGCTGGTCGGACGCGGAGACGACATTCCCGTCAGTCTCATCCCGGCAGATGGAACGTTTCCGTCCGGAACCTCTGCTTTTGAGAAGCGCAATATTGCGGAGGCCGTTCCGGTCTGGGAAGAAGACCTCTGCATCCAGTGCGGTCAATGCAGCTTCGTATGCCCGCACAGCGTCATTCGAGCCCGCTATTACAATGAGGATGCGCTGGTTGGAGCGCCGGCATCGTTCAAATCGGTACCAGTTAACGCCCGCGGCTATCCGGAAGCGCGCTTCACACTGCAGTTTTATATCGAGGACTGCACGGGTTGCGGTCTTTGCGTAGAGGCCTGCCCCGCGATCAGCCCGCGCGAGCCGGACGTCAAAGCGATCAACCTTGCGGACAAGGAACCGCTGGTCGCCGCCGAACGCGCCAACATTGCCTTCTTCGAGGGGTTGCCGGTCAATGACCGGGCTCGCGTCGATTTTGACAAGGTGCGCGGCGTTCAGTTCCTCGAGCCGTTGTTCCAGTTTTCCGGCGCATGTGCCGGGTGCGGCGAGACCCCCTACCTCAAGCTGCTTTCGCAACTGTTCGGCGATCGCGCGCAGATTGCCAACGCGACCGGCTGCTCATCGATCTACGGTGGCAGCTTGCCGGTGACGCCCTGGGCCGTCGATCGTGAGGGCCGCGGGCCGGCGTGGTCGAACTCGCTGTTTGAGGACAACGCCGAGTTCGGTCTCGGCTTCCGGTTGGCGGCCGACAAGCATCTGGCGCTTGCCCGCGCGCTGCTCACGCAACTAACACCACTCGTCGGCGAAGAGCTCGCGACAGGCGTCCTCAATGCACCGCAAATCCACGAATTCGAATTGCGGGCACAGCGCATACGCGTCGCCGAACTCAAGACCCGGCTGCTCAAAATCGAAAGCGAGCCCGCACGCAACCTGCTCTCCGTGGTGGACCATCTCGTGCGGCGGAGCATCTGGATCGTCGGCGGCGACGGCTGGGCTTTTGACATCGGCTTTGGCGGGCTCGATCATGTCATGGCGACTGGTCGCAACGTCAATATCCTGGTCCTCAACACCGAAGTCTATTCCAACACCGGCGGCCAGGCCTCAAAGGCGACCCCGCTTGGCGCGGTGGCAAAGTTTGCGGCGGCGGGGAAACGGGTCGCCCGCAAGGACCTCGCCTTGCAGGCCATCGCCTATGGAAACGTCTATGTGGCCCAGGTCGCGATGGGAGCCAATTCGCAGCAGACGCTGGATGCGTTTAGGGAAGCGGAGGCCTATGACGGCCCCTCGCTCATCCTCGCCTACAGTCAGTGCATCGCGCACGGTATCGACATGCGGTTTGGCATGAAACAACAGGACCTCGCGGTCGCCTGCGGCTACTGGCCGTTGCTTCGTTTCAACCCGACGATGCGAAGCGTCGGCAAGAGCCCTTTCCAACTGGATTCGCCGCGCCCGACGATTCCCTTCAAGGATTATGCCTACAATGAGGTCCGCTATTCCTCTCTGGCGCGATCGCTTCCTGACGAGGCGGCGCTGCTTCTCGCCAATGCGCAGGCCGCAGTGATCGACAAATACCAGCAATACGAAGCACTCGCGGCACAAGACGGGAGCCGCTTCCAGCCAGGCAGCGACGAGCCCGCCAGCCCGGCGTCCTAGGGCATGATCCGTAAAACTGGAAACCGGCTTTCTGAAAAGATCATGCTCAAACAAAACGATAACGCCGGAGTCTGATTCAAGCCAGTTGAATCAGACCCTGGCGCAGCGGTTCAGAAACTCCCTTCATCTTGGCTACGAATGCTTCGAGGAAAGTTGCTGAACCAAACCACGGCGCAGTACGGCCCGTCCCCGGAGAACCCAATGGATTTGACGACACGCTATATGGGACTTCAGCTCAAAAACCCGCTGGTGGCATCCGCGTCGCCGCTAACGGGAGAGCTCGACTCGCTGAAGCGGCTTGAGGATGCAGGCGCCGCCGCCCTGATCCTGCCTTCGCTTTTCCAGGAAGAGATCGAAGCGGAGACCGCCCGCTACGAGCATCTAACCAGCGTACACGACGACAGTTGGCCGGAGGGTCTCAGCAATTTTCCGAAACTGGCCGACGCGCAGCATGGGCCGCACGAATATCTCGAACTCGTTCGCCGGGCCCGGCGGGCGGCCGGGGTGCCGGTGATCGCAAGCCTGAACGGTATCAGCGACGAAGGTTGGACCTCCTACGCCAGGCAGCTCGAGCAGGCCGGCGCGAACGGGCTCGAACTCAATATCTATTTCATTGCAGCCGATCTTGCGACGACCGGCCGCGATGTCGAGCAGCGTTACCTCGACATCCTGCAATCGGTGCGGGCGGCGGTCTCGATTCCGATCGCGATCAAGCTCAGTCCCTATTTCAGTGCCGTCGGCAACATGGCTATGGCGCTTGAGGACGCTGGAGCCGACGGCTTGGTGCTGTTCAATCGGTTCTATCAGCCCGATCTCGATCTGACGCGCCTGCAGGTGCTGACCGATCTCAAGCTCAGCGAGCCGAACGAGATTCGGCTCCCTCTGCTCTGGCTTGCTGTCCTCGCAGGACGAACGAAGGCTTCTCTCGCGGCCAGTACCGGCGTGACCAGCGCCGACGAGGTTGTGAAATATCTTTTGGTTGGAGCCGACGTCGTGATGACCACCTCGTCGTTGTTGCGACAAGGCCCCGGTCATATGGCCACTTTGCTCTCCGGGCTGGAGAAGTGGCTCGACGCAAGAGAATTCGATTCCCTGAGGCATGTCAGCGGAATCATGAGTCAGCGAGGCATGCGGGACCCCCAGGCATTCGAGCGCTCCAACTACGTCAAGATCCTGCAAGGATATCGCCAGCCCGATCGGTCGACGACCGGACAGCCGGCAGCCCCTGTTCCATCGCGCACCGACGGAGCGAAGCCAAACCGGATTCTGGGATAAAGTTGGCACCTCCGAGACGCCCGTCGATGGACACAAGTAATTTACGTGGGCACGAGAACCACGATCATCCTCGGTGAGGTTCAGGCCGATTGCGCGGCAACCGAGCGGAAACGCAAAATGGCAAAGCTAAAAAACAATCCTCCGACCACGGCTACCGCCAGAAATTGCGGCCAGACCACGTCGATGCCAGCGCCACGGTAAAGGATCGACTGTGCAAACAGCACGAAGTGGGTCGAGGGCGACGCTTGCATCACGGTCGCAAGCCATGGCGGCATGCTCTCGAGCGGCGTGTTGCTTCCAGACAGCATATTCATTGGCAGGTAGACCAACATGTACAGCAGCCCAAGCTGCGGCATCGACCGCGCCACGGTGCCTAGGAAGATGCCGATCGCGGTGGCAAAAAACAGATAGATCACGACCCCGATCATGAACAGCGGAATTGAGCCCGCGATCGGTATTGCGAGCATCCCGCGAATGACGACGTAGAGGGATAGACCCACCGCGACCGTAATCACCAATCCATTGGCCCAGACCTTGGACATCGCGATTTCGAAGGGCGTCAAGGGCATAACAAGGAGGTGATCCATGGTACCGTGTTCGCGCTCCCGAACGATCGCCGCTCCCGCGAGGATGATGGCCAGCATGGTCACGTTGTTGATGATCCCCATCACGGTCGTGAACCACGCCGTCGTGATATTCGGATTGAACGCGATCCGAACGTCGAGATTGACCGGTGACAATGGGACTCCCTCCGAATGGGAGAGAAAGTCCGCCACCTCGGTGGTGATGATCTGCTGGGCGTAACCGGATCCGAGGCCGGCCTGCACCATCGCGGTCGCATCGACGTCGATCTGGATCTCTGGTCGCTTCCCGGCAAGGACATATTGTTCGAAGTCGGGAGGGATATCGATACCGAAGGTGTATTTTCCCTTGTTCATCAAGGACACGATATCCTTCTCGACGATCTGCTGCGGCGACTGGAAGTAAGGCGGAAGAAATGCATGGGCTATGCGGCGCGAGAGTTCTGAATTGTCCTCATCGACGAAAGCAATCGAGGCGTTGTGCAATTCCTGGGAATTGCTCCGTGCCTGCATGATGATAGCAAGGGAGAACGCATAAATTACGAATCCCAACAACACGAAATCATGGAGAAAGCTCCGCAGCTCCTTTATCCCGAGCCATAATATATTTTCAGCCTTGCCCACTGATCTAACGCTCCTGTTTCCGCAACATCAGAACGCTCAATAGCGCCAGCACGGGCACGAACACGGCCAAAGCCACGAGGTCCGTCCAGAGATCTCCAATTCCGAGTCCTTTGGTGAAGGCACCGACGCTGATCGGCACGAAGTAAGTCATCGGGAATGCCCGGCCCATGATTTGCGCTCCGGTAGCGAGGGAGGACACCGGCGTCATCATGCCTGCGAATTGGGTGGCCGGCAGAACCGTCAAAATAGCTGTTCCAAAGAGAGCCGCGATCTGTGTACTTGTGAAAACGGAAATCAGCATGCCGTATGCCGTCATCGCGGTAACGTAGATCAGGACGCCGAACAAAAGGACTGGAAAGCTTCCTTTCAGCGGAACATCAAAAACAAAAATGGCCATCAGCAACATCAGCGTAAAATTTGCCATTGCGACCGCAATGTAGGGAAGTTGCTTGCCCAACAGGAATTCAATCCGGCTGACCGGCGTTACATAAAGGTTGGTGATCGATCCGAGTTCCTTTTCCCGGACGATGGCAAGAGCCATCAGGATCGCCGGAAACAACCCGAGCAGCAGCGCGATGTTTGATGGAACCATCGCATAAATGCTGTCGAAATCCTGATTGTATTTGAACCTGATCTCGATACCGGAGGGAGGCGGCGCGACAAGCGCCGTCGTATAGATGGTTGGATCCACAAGATACAATTGATGCATGCCTTGCAGATAGCCACGGATGGTTTCCGCACGAAACGGCATGGCGCCATCGACCAATGCGCTGACCCATGCGGGACGCCCGCGCTTGATATCGAGACCGAAGTTCGGCGGAATTTCAACCGCCGCCTTGATGTCTCCGCTCCTGAGACGGCTGATCAATTCCTTGTCGTCGGCGATCGACGGCTTCTCGACGAAATAGGCGGAGCCTCTGAGCTCCTCGAGATAAGCGCGGCTCTCGGGAGACTGATCCTGATCCAGCACTGCGAAGGAAAGATTATTGACGTCCGTGGAAACGCCGAAGCCGAACACCAGCATCAGCAGCGTGGTTCCGAACAGGCTGAAACCGAGCCGGATCGGATCACGCAACAGCTCGAGGGATTCGCGGATCGTATAGGCGAGCAGACGCCGCAAGCTGAACAACGAGCGCATCGGCGCCGGCAGCGCCACTTCAGCGGCCCTGACCGGCGGCGCGGGTGCGGTAGCGGCGGAGCGCTCACGGGTCGCTTCCTCGAGATAGCCGATGAAAGCGTCTTCGAGAGACGCGGCGCCGCGTGCCTTGACCAATCCTGCCGGTGTATCCGTGGCCAATACATGCCCGGAATCCATCAAGGAAATTCGATCGCAGCGCTCCGCCTCATTCATGAAATGCGTAGAGATGAAGATCGTCACGCCTTGATTGCGCGACAGATCGATCAGAATTTCCCAAAACCGGTCGCGAGCCAGCGGATCAACTCCCGATGTCGGCTCGTCGAGGATAAGGATCTCCGGTTCGTGAACGATTGCGACCGCCAGGGACACTCGCTGCCGAATCCCCAGCGGCAGATCAAGCGTCCGCTGATCGAAATAATCCTTGAGGCCAAAACTATCCACCAAGCCCGCGATCCTGACTCGCGCCTTCTCCGCCGGTATGTGGAACAGGTGCGCATGGAGCTCAAGATTTTGTTGCACGGTAAGTTCGGTGTAGAGGGAGAACGATTGTGACATGTAGCCGACGCGGTAGCGTGAATTCATGTCGGATGGATCGAGAGGCTTTCCGAACAGCAACGCCGCGCCTTCGCTGGGAGGCAGCAGCCCGGTCAACATTTTCATGGTCGTGGATTTGCCGCAGCCATTCGATCCGACAAAACCGAAGATCTCGCCTTGCTCGATCGTAAAATTTACTTTGTCGACCGCGGTAAAATCGCCAAAACGGCAGGTGAGATCGCGTGCAACGATGACGGGATCGGCATCGATGATGCGACGCGGCGATATTTGCAATGCCTTGTGTCCACGCCGCGCCTGTTCCGGGAGTAACGCGATGAACGCATCCTCCAGAGAGGGGGTATTGGTTTTGGCTTTCAGATCGGCGGAAGTGCCGGTTCCCAGCACCTTGCCGGCATTCATGGCCACCAGCCAGTCGAACCGCGCCTCTTCCATATAGGCCGTCGCGACCAGCACGCTCATCCCCTCGCGGCGAGAGCGCATCTGGTCGATCAGCTCCCAGAACCTGCGGCGAGAGAGCGGATCGACACCGGTGGTTGGCTCGTCAAGAATCAGCAGATCGGGATCATGGATCAGACAGCAACAAAGCCCAAGCTTCTGGCGCATGCCTCCGGACAATTTCTTCGCCATCCTTTCGGAAAATGGCGCAAGGCCGGTGCTCCACAAAAGCTCGGAGATCATCGCGTCACGTTTGGCGCGCGATTGTCCAAACAAGCGCCCGAAGAACTCGATGTTCTCGCGGACGCTGAGGTCCGCATAAAGATTCTTGCCCAATCCCTGCGGCATGTAGGCAATACGCGGGCAGATATCAGCCCGAGATCTGGGATCCGCCATGTCGCTGTCAAGGACGATAACGCGCCCTGACTGGATTTGGCGCGCCCCTGCGATCATACTCAGCAAAGACGATTTGCCGACGCCGTCCGGCCCGATCAACCCAACCATGCAGCCCGCGGGCAGATCAATCGTGACATGATCGAGGGCGACCACCTTGCCATATCG
The DNA here is from genome assembly GCF_900105125.1 of Bradyrhizobium canariense. Classification (NCBI taxonomy): domain Bacteria; kingdom Pseudomonadati; phylum Pseudomonadota; class Alphaproteobacteria; order Hyphomicrobiales; family Nitrobacteraceae; genus Bradyrhizobium; species Bradyrhizobium canariense. The sequence goes on from NZ_LT629750.1 coordinate 3,400,300, forward strand.
CTGCGTGATGTCCTCGACATGAGCGACCGAGCTTTCGCGAGCGATCATGGAGTGGCGCTTCCTTGCAATCGCGCTGGCCAGGCGGTCGTGGCATCAAGCAGCAAATAAGTAACGCCGGGAAGACCGCTTCTCACCTTCTCGGCGTGAACGCGTAGACGATCGGGATCGATTTTCGCCCTGATGCGGAACATCAGGGTATCGCGCTCGCTTTGCGTCTCTACCGTCTTCGGCGTGAACTGCGCCTGGGTCGCGACGAACGACACTTTTGCGGGTATGGCGAGCTTCGGAATGGCATCAAGCACGATGCGCGCGTCAGACCCGATCTTGACCTTACCAGCGGCGTTCGTCGGCAGATAGACATCCATGTAGACATAGCTGATGTCGAGCATAGTGAATACCTTGCCGCCTGAGGGAAGCACCTCACCGATATTGGCGATGCGATACTGAATGCGTCCTTCCGTAGGTGCGACGAGCGTATTGTCGGCGATGTTGACCTCGTTGAGTTCGACGTCATGGGTGCTGGCTTCCATTGCGTGCTGGGATTCCGCCACCCTGTCCTGCGCAGCCTTCAAGGCTGCGTTGGCTGCGTCCAGCGCCTGCTGACGCTGATCTACAACTTCCTTGGTCTGGGCACCCCTCTGCAAAAGGACGCTCGCCCGATCAAACTCTTGCTGGGCCAATAACAGCAGGCTTTTCTGCTGAACGACGTTCGCGTTGGCCTCCTTGATGGCTTGCTGCGCTTGGGAAACTGACGCCTGGGATTTCTTGAGCGAGGCCGATAGATCCCTGGTGTCCATCCGCGCCACGACCTGACCAGCCTTGACCATATCACCGGCATCAGCGAGGATTTCGGCGATGCGCCCGGGGAATTTAGTGTCGATGTCGATCTCCTGAGCCTCGATTCGACCGTTACCGAAAGCGATGCCCGGGGGCAATTGAGGCTGCAAATGCAGCCACCAGTAAAGCCCACCGCCGGCACCGCCGATCACGACAGCCAAAACCAGCGCAAGCCGAAGCCAGCGCCTGCGAGCCGGCGTCGCCTTCTCAGCCGAAGGCGCGACCTTCATCACGTGTTGTTGCGGAACCAGAACGAGCTCACGCTTCTCTGTCGGCGGAGGTTGGGCTCCCTCAGGCGCTTTCGCGGCCGACTTTACCTCTTCGTTCATCTGGTCTCCTGCCTCTGAAACAGTCGCGCCTGGTTCGCGCTTTGCTACTTCGGCAGCAGGTTGATTTGCAGCGCGCAACAGATCGAATTGAGGCCGAACTGACGCTTCCTCAATTGATGGAGATCGAGTCGCCTGTGCACTCGCGATGCCGCTGCTGCTGTATCCAATAACCACAATAGCAGGTGCCGGACGCGCCAAGTCAGAGTCGGAAACTACTCAGTCTGGCCTTGCGTCCGGGGAGGCTACCGTCATGCGCTGAAAGCTGGTCCGACAGCAGGCGTCTCTGTCATATCGCCCTCACCGGGCATTTTTCGAGCCCCGGACGACATCAGAGTTGCAACTATCTCAGGACTTGTGGATTGGTCATTCCCGATGTCTGCTTGTCGGTACTGTTGAAAGGCTCAGATGCAAACTCCTCTTCAAGTGGTGTTCCAGGGATGCGAGCCATCGGATCCAGTGCGCGCGAGCATTCAGCATGAATTCGAGCGTCTCGAAGCGCACGATCATCGCATCACCTCCGGCAGGGTGACTGTGATCGGACCGGGCGACCACCATCGGCACGGGGCAGGCTTTCAGATCCATATCCTGCTGACAATGCCACCGAATGAAAATATCGTGGTCAGCCACTCCCCGTCGGACGATGAGCGTCTCCAGCACGCCGAAATCGCTGTCAAAGACGCTTTCACGGCTGCCCGACGGCAAATCGATGATCATCGGCCACGAAGTTAAAACGCCGTGCGGTTTGGTCACTTCGGTCGACAGTCATCAAATCGTGGACTTGAGTGACGCCGGCCGCCGACCAGGCGGTATCTGACACCCATCACGCCAAGCCGATTGCGTATATCCGCTTCCGCGGCGCCCTTCTGAAAATGCCAGTCGACATCACCCGTCTGAGTCAGTGCTGTTCTCGTTTCACGCCTTGCTATGACTTCGCACTGCGGTCGAGGGCGGTGTCAGGAACGCATCAAATCGCTCCTTGACGATGGCATAGCATTCACATGACGCCTTCTCGAGGCCCCTGCGATCAAGGACCTGGATCGCGCCCCGATGGTAGCTGATGAGGCCAGCCGCCTGCATCGACTGAGCCGCCAGCGTCACGGATTTCCGGTTGGCGCCCAATATCTGCGACAGGAACTCATGCGTGTACGGAAGCGCTACTCCCTCGGCGCGGTCATGCATCATAAGGAGCCAGCGGCACATCCGCTCTTCCGTTGTATGCATCGAATTGCAGGCGACCGTCTGCTGAACCTGTGACAACAGCGTCTCCGAATAGCTCACGAAGAGGTTGCGTACATGCTCGCTGATCTGGAATTCATGCTGCAGCAGTTCGATCGGACAGCGGACTGTGTGACCCTCTAGTTGCGCGATGCATCGATTGAAGGAAACCCGGCTGTACATGGCGGCGAAGAGCCCGAAAGCGCCTTCGCGCCCGATATTGGCCGTCTCGATGGCCGCACCATTCTCCAGCACGGTCAGCAGAGACAGAACGGACCCTCGGGGAAAATAGGCGTGCTTGAGCAGACCGCCCGCATCGCAAACCATCGCGCCGAGCTTGAATTCCATCGGCTCCAAATAAGGGTCGATTCGTTTGCGGCTGTCCGGCGCCAGAGCGTCGAGCAGTTGATTGCTCCGCAAATCTTGATCCGTTTGCGCTTTCGACATGGCGCGGTATCATTGTCTATGTGAATCGGTTGCAGCCCAGAGGCGGTCGGGCGCCGGTGGACAGGAAGTGATACCATTCCTATTCCAACTTGCTTGTTAGAACGCGTTCTCCGCGACAAGTCTGAGCAAAATAGCTCAGGGCTGCCCCTGAAGATCAGATCTGAACTGATATTTCGGCAGCACCGACCAGCGAATGAAGTTGGGCGATCACTGCCTGCCCCCGATACGGCTTTCCGAGAAATGCGCTGTTCGACGGCAGATTGCATTGCTGCAGCCGAGCCTGGCCTGAGGAGACAAGGATCTTTATCGACGGCCAGCGCTCACTCACCATATAAGCCAACCTTGTCCCGTCCACGCGTCCGGGCATGTTGATGTCGGTGAACACGACGGCGATATCCGTCCGAGTCTCAAGCAAGCCAACGGCTTCTGCGGCATCGCCAGCCTCCAGCGTAATGAAGCCGGCCTCCTCGACGATTTCGACGGCAAGTTCCCGCAGCAACGAATCATCTTCTACAATTAAGATGACAGCCGGCGCTCTGACTGCTGCTTCGTTCGTCACGATACTGATCCATCAGTTGGGCTGCCGACGTCTTCCTCCGGATCGCCATTTGCCTGATCAGACCAATATTTCGCCATCCGAACGCAATGCGCCCGCAGATCCGAACTGAGCGTATCGCGAGACATCAGCATGAAATCTGATGCTAGACGCAGGCACTCCAGATCACGCTTTATCTCGTCGTCGGTATCGGACACGACAAACCTCCCTGGCAGAGGTGTGTCGTCGCACACTTCAGTGCGCCCTGTCGGTGGTCCGCACCACCAAGCTGCACCGAAAGTGCACGGTTTGGACAGTTTTAATCCGGCAACGCCCGCAATTACGTCAAGGTTTCCGGACGATCCCCTCCTGCCGCAATACCTGCCTCGGCCGCCGTCAGCATCGAACCTCAAAGCGGTCGGTGGTGCGGCAGTAAATCGAGGGAGAACCGAGTCGTCCGATCGGCATAAAATTGTTGATGTCCAATCGCGGACCAGGCAAGTGATCGGCGACGTGAAACATCATCACTTCGCCGATAAACAGAGACCGGTGCTGCTCACGCACGTCACCCAGGCGATGGGACGTGGAGCTACCAAATTGGTGAGAATCTTATAGTTGTCGGCATTCGTTTGAAGTGATCGATCGATTTGCATCACTGTCGCCGTCTTGCACGCGATATGCTTTCGACACGACGATCCCGATGGGACGCTCAATGTCAAGGCTGAGTAGTTTCCGAGCCTATCTTGGCGGGGGTCGCCCAACCTAACCTTGGTTCAAAGATCAACACTGAGAAACCCGCAACGGCCGAGTTGCGCCTTTGGCGTGCGCCCAATGGCGATATGGGCAACCGGCGCCACGATCCACCTTACCCCTCAAGGAGAATACCGATGGAAAATAACGAGACAGTCATCGCCGTCTTCGCCGACCATCCCGCAGCCGAAACGGCGATCAAGAAGCTGACTGCCGCTGGCTTCGAAATGAAGAACCTCAGTGTGGTCGGCAAGGGCTATCACACTGACGAAAAGGTTGTCGGATTCTACAACACTGGCGATCGGGTCAAGTTCTGGGGCACGCGCGGTGCATTCTGGGGCGGCTTCTGGGGCTTGTTCCTGGGTGGGCTGTTCATAACCGTTCCGGTTGTCGGACCAGTTGTCGTGCTCGGCTACATCGCTACGATTGTGATTGCCGGTATCGAGAATGCCGTCATTGTCGGCGGGATAAGTGCCCTCGCCGCGGCGCTCTACAGCATTGGCGTGCCGAAGGACAGCGTGATCCAATATGAAACCGAGCTGAAAACCGACCGCTTTCTAGTGCTGGCTCACGGCCCGGCGGCGGAAATTGCCCACGCCAAGACGATCCTCGGCACAGTCAACCCTTCGCGCGTCGATGTGCATACCAAGGCAGCAGAGCCCGCCGTCGCTGCTATCGGCTGATCCGTTCACGCAGACGTCAGCTTATGAGAAACACAAGGAATTAGACGTCATGAGAATTTTTATCGCCCCGCTCGTGATCGGAACGCTTGCGCTCGCCGGCACGTCACCCGCCGTGGCTCAATCGAAACCCGTATCCGACCAAAATGTATCGGTTGGGGCAGCCTCCAGCCGCGATTCGACGGCCGAAAGAAGCAGTTACAAGCACAAGGCTCAGGACGATATCCGAATTTGGCAACAAAAGCTGGACGGCTTCGACGCCAAGGTGCAGGTCAAGGCAACAGAGGCGCAGACGAGCGCCTCGAAAGATCTAGACGACGCCTGGACTCAAACCAAGATGGCGTCCGCTCGGCTGGAGACGGCTGGCGAAGCGGACTGGGGCAGCGCCAAAGCCTCCTTCAAGACGGCCTCGGACAAACTTGCCGTGGCCTGGCACAAGGTCAATCCCACGGACAAATAAGGCGCGCTGCCGACAGCGAAAACAGCCGGCAATGGCCTCCCCCTTGCGACGCCCGCGATAAACGATTTGGCACAACGAAGTCCGGAGGCTGAGAGAGCCTCAGGGAATGAGGACTGCCGCTCCTTCGAAGCGGCCTGCGCGAAGATCAGCAAGAGCCTGGTTGGCCTGATCCAGCAGATAGCTCGTAGTGCTGGTGACAATCCCGATCTTGGGTGCCAAGCGCAGGAAATCGATCCCGACGCGTTCACCGATCCGCAGACCTTCGACACCGGCGCCGATCGCATCGATCCGGCCCGCAATCGTGCCCCGGGATAATCGGCACCTTGGGATCAGGCAGTTCGCCGTCGACGACGTGAAGGTCGGTGCGGCAGACGCCCGCAGGCTAAAACCTTCACCGGGATCTCGCCCGACCCCCGGGTGTCGATCGTCGAAATCGGTCCATTGCAGCGCCGTTCTGAGTTCCTTGAGCACCATTGCCTGCATGACGTTCCCCGCTTACGCGGAAGATCCGCCGTCAATATATAAGCAAGGGCGACCTGCGGAACGCAGACCACCACATTTTCAGACGAACACATGTATCAGTTCGTTTCAAGGAGCAGCGTGTTGCGTCGGCCGCCGCCATCAATTCGCGGTGATGGGTTCAGACTTTCTGATGGCGGGATTTTTGGCCTGGCGATCGTCTGGCTTGGTACCGACGAAGTCGAGCACGATACGGCCCGCCACCTTTCCGTGCTCAAGCCTGTCGAAGATTTCATTGATCGCCGACAGCGGTTGCAGCTCGATATCAGCCTCGATCTTGCCTTCGGCGGCGAAGGCCAGCGTCTCGGCCATATCCTCACGATTGCCCACGAAGGAGCCACGAATGGTGATGCAGTTCGCGACAACGTCAAATAAAGGAACGGGAAAATCACCCGGCGGCAGTCCTACCAGCACACAGGTGCCGCGCTTACGCGTCATGCCGACACCCTGCTTGAACGCGCCGAGCGAGGGCGCGGTAATCAGGACGCCGTGGGCGCCACCGCTGGTGCCTTTCTTGACTGCCTCTTCCGGCTCGCCATGCTTGGCATTGACAACGAAGTCAGCGCCCATCTTCTTGGCAAGTGCAAGCTTGCCGTCGTCGATATCGACAGCGCAGACCCGAAGGCCCATCACCTTGGCATATTGAATCGCAAGATGCCCAAGGCCGCCGGCACCGGAGATGACGATCCACTCGCCCGCCCTCGCCTTTGTCTCCTTGATTCCCTTATAGGTGGTGATGCCGGCGCAGATCAACGGCGCCGCCAGCTTGGGATCGAGTCCATCAGGGATATGGGCGACGTAGTTCGGATCGGCGATGACGTACTCGGCGAAGCCACCGTTCCTCGTATAACCTCCGAATTCCGCTTCGGCGCAGACCGTCTCCCAGGCCGCCAAGCAATGTTCGCAATGACCGCAGGCCGAGTAGAGCCACGGCACTCCAACCCGGTCACCTTCCCTGACGATCTTGACCCCGGCTCCGACCGCAGCGACGCGGCCGATGGCTTCGTGACCGGGAATGAACGGCAGCTTCGGCTTCAGCGGCCAGTCGCCCGTCGCGGCATGGAGGTCGGTGTGACACACGCCGCAGGCCTCGGTCTTGACCAAAATCTGGCCCGGGCCGGGCGACGGAATCTCCCACTCCTGCTGCAGCAGCGGTTTACCGAAGTGCTCGACGACGGCGACCTGCATTTTACCGGCCATAGGATGACTCCTCTTTTGGTGGTTGAATCGGTCGATAGGTTCGGCGAACGCTTAGGCGGCGGCTTTCGTGCCCAAGGCGCGGACTGCCTCGATCATCTTGGTCAGCACAGCAGCGGCATCACCGTAGACCATGTCGCAATTGTCGCCGTAGAACAGCGCATTGACGATGTCCGCATAGCCTTTGCCCTGGCCACGCTTCACGACATAGACTTTCTTGGCTTTGTCGGCGTTAAGAATCGGCATGCCGTAGATCGGCGAGGATTTGTCGGTGCGCGCGGCCGGATTCACGACGTCATTGGCGCCGATCACGAGTGCGACGTCGCTATTGGCGAATTCATCGTTGATGTCTTCAAGCTGAAAAATGAGGTCGTAGGGGACCCCCGCCTCAGCCAACAGAACATCCATCTGACCAGGCATACGTCCCGCCACCGGATGGACGGCGAACTTCACCGAAACACCCGCCGCCTGCAGCAACTTTACGAACTCGTAGAGCTTCTGCTGTCCCTGGGCGACCGCGAGCCCGTAACCCGGCACGATGATGACCGAGCTCGCATAACGCATGAAGATACCTGCGTCGCCGGCCTCGACCGGCTTAAGGCTACCCTTGATGTCACCTTGCTTGTGCTTGACGGCAGCACCGAAGTTTGTGAACAGGATGTTGCTGATCGAGCGGTTCATGGCCTTCGCCATCAACAGAGTCAGAAGCATACCAGCGGCGCCGACCACCATGCCCGCAATCATCAGCGCCGGGTTTTGCAACACAAACCCCTCGAGGCCGACCGCAAGGCCGGTGAACGCATTGTAGATCGAGATCACCACCGGCATATCGGCGCCACCGATCGGCAGCGTCATCAGAACACCGAATAGCAGCGCAAAGCCAAAGAACAGGTAGATCAGATCGGGCGTCGCGACCGGCGATGTAATGACGCCTTGCATGACACAAACGATGTATCCGCCGATTCCTACCGTGGCCGACGCGACCAGTGCATTGAAGACCTGCTGCCCCCGAATCCGAAACGGCTTCGAGATCACTCCATCAAGCTTGGCCCATGCAATCAGTGAGCCGGAAAGCGAGACCGCGCCGATTAACGCGCCGATCAAGGTCACGACAAGCTGGGTAACACCACCGGCCTTGTTTCCGAACAGCTCGACCGCGGCAATCGCGGCGGCAGCGCCGCCACCCATGCCGTTATAGAGGGCGACCATCTGCGGCATCGCCGTCATCGCCACCTTCTTGCCGCTCCACCATGCAACACCGCCACCGACAAGAAGAGCTGTGACGGCCAGGCCGATATTGACCAGCAGAAACGGTCTCGCAGCTGCGCCGATATTGAAGGCATAGAGGAAACTCGCCAGGACGGCGACCAGCATGCCAACGCCGGCAACCAAGATCCCCGAGGGGGCGGTCACAGGGGAGGACATGCGCTTGAGGCCGTACATGAAGAGAAAGGCTGCCGCCAGATCTGTGACGCCAATAATGAGTTGCGGGATAATCGTCATCATGTCGGTTTCTCAACCCTTTTTCGGGTGACGGGCCCTGGCGTGGCCATGCCCGGCATGGCTGGGCTTGCCACTGGGCTGAAACATTGCGAGCATACGGTGGGTAACGGCGAATCCGCCCGCGGCATTGCCCGCCCCGAGCAGAACCGCGAAAAATCCGATCGCCTGCTCCAGCACCGTGCTGGCGTTCAGCAGCGCAAAGATTCCACCGACTACGACAATGCCGTGCACGAAGTTGGAGCCGGACATCAGCGGGGTATGCAGGATCGCCGGAACGTGCCCGATGATGACCCAGCCTGCGAAGGCAGCCAGCATAAAGATATAAAGTGCAACGAAACCGCTAATCGCTATCGTAAATTGCATGGCGATATCACCCCTCGATTCAAGCCACTTTCGTGGCAGGCTTGGCTTTCGCCGCATGGTCGCCGCTGGCGGAAGTGGCATGTGGCGTGACCGCTTCGCTCTTCATCTCGCCGGCATGGGTAAGGACCGTCTTGGCCAAAATCTCATCGTCCCAGTCGATCTTGACGACGTTGTCCTTCATCATCAGCGCGAGAAGATTGTATTGGTTCTTGGAATAAAGCTCGCTTGCGTCTTCGCCTAACAATGATGGAACGTTCAGCGGCGCTAAGATCGTTACCTGGCCGATATGTGCGGTCTCTCCGGGACGCGTGTCCTCGCAATTACCCCCGCCGTCGGCCGAGAGGTCGACGATCACGGCGCCGGCTTTCATGCCAGCCACCTGCTCCTTGCTGATGAGTTTTGGAGCTACACGGCCTGGAATGGCCGCCGTTGTGATGACGAGGTCGGCGGCCTGGATATGCCTGGTCAGCACGACGGCGACCTTGGCTTTCTCATCCACGGTCAGTTCGCGGGCATAGCCGCCCTTGCCGCGAGCATCGATGCCAGTTTCTACAAAGGTTGCGCCCAGCGACAGCGCCTGCTCCTGAGTTTCCGGGCGAACATCGTATCCTTCCGTGACCGCTCCCAAACGGTGCGCCGTCGCGAGGGCCTCAAGGCCGGCGACGCCAAGGCCCATGACCAGGACTTTGGCTGGCCCGATCGCGCCGGCAGCCGTCGTGATTTTCGGCAAAACTCGCCCAAGGGTCGTGGCACCGAGTTGAACGGCATAGTAACCTGCGAGCGCGGATTGGCTAGAGAGCGCGTCCATCGCCTGTGCACGTGTAATACGCGGCACACGTTCCATGGCGAAGCAAGTGATCTTCTTGTCCAGAAGAAGTTGAACGAGCGCTGGTTCCCTGTTCGCATAGATGAAGGAAATCAGGATCGCGCCTTCCTTCATCTGGTTGATAACCTCCAGCGCAGGCGGCTGAACCGCGAGCACCACATCGGCGTCAGCGACCAACTCCTTGCGGTCGGCCATGAACGTGACATCCTTGAATGCGGCGTCCGCCAACTTGATGGCGTTTCCCGCGCCCGCCTGCATGTGAAGCTTCGCGCCGAGCTTGACCAGCTTGGGGACGACGGACGGCACCAGAGCCACACGCCGTTCGTGCGGCTGTGTTTCCTTCAAAACGGCGACGTTGACGTACATGCGGGCTCCAGCTTCTTGCCTTGGGTTCTTTGATGGTCCGCCGAATGCGTCACGACAATCGATAAGGATTCCAGCCGAAACGAACGCCTCATCGCGCCTTACATCGGCGCTTCGGCCGACACGTAGCGAACCAGCTTTTTGTTCACGAACTCCTGGATGCCCATATCGCCGAGCTCGCGCCCGTAACCCGAATTCTTGATGCCACCAAATGGCAGTTCGGCGTCGGACCAGCTGATGTTGTTGATGAACATCATGCCGGTATCAATACGGCTCGCCACCCGTTTGCCCCGTGCCAGGTCCTTGGTGAAGACGGAGCCGCCCAGGCCGAAGTCCGAGTCGTTTGCGAGCGCGATGGCCGCGTCTTCGTCCTTGACCCGGAAAAACATCGCAACCGGACCGAAGAACTCATCTCTGAAGGCAGGATTTTCGGGTTTGACGTCGGTGAGTATAGTGGGCTGCATGAATGATCCCGGACGATCGACGCGTTTTCCGCCCATGAGCACTTTCGCCCCGTGCGCAACCGCTACATCGATTTGCTTCAGAAGATCGACCAAGGCAGATTCGGTGGACAAGGGACCCAGTGTCGTCTTTTCGTCCAAGGGATCACCGGCCTTGAGGGCTCCGAGCGCCGCCTGAAACTTTTCCAGGAATTTGTCGGCGAGCTTTTCGACGACGATGAAGCGCTTTGCTGCGCAGCACGTCTGTCCGGTGTTGTACATCCGTCCCCAGACAGCCCATTTGATGGTGTGTTCGAGATCGGCGTCTTCGAGGACGATGAACGCGTCACTGCCGCCAAGCTCCATCGAGGATGGCTTGAGATTCTGTCCAGCGCGCGCCGCGATACTCCTGCCGGCCGCAACACTGCCCGTCAACGCAACGCCCTTGACACGCGGATCATCGATGAGGTCGTCCGACTGATCGTGCGAAATCAGCAGATTGGTATACAACCCGATTGGCGCACCCGCGTCTATCCAAAGCTTTTCGAAAGCGATCGCGCACTGCGGCACGCAGCCTGCGTGCTTCACCAGCAAGACGTTGCCGGCCATCAGATGCGGACCGGCGACCCGCGCGAGTTGGTAATAGGGAAAATTCCAGGGCTCCACGCCGAAGATCACGCCGATCGGGCTGCTCTCCATATGGCCATCGCCGAGCGTCGGATGGAGCTCGACATTGGCAAGGAAGCGCTCGGCATTCTTGGCATAGTACGCGAGGATATTCGAACTGAACTCCACTTCTCCCTTGGCTTCCCCAATGCGCTTGCCCATCTCCAGCGTCATGGTGTGCGCCAGCTCGTCGACCCTCTCATGCATTAAGACGGCGGCCTTGGCGACGACGACCGCCCGCTCGGCATAGGTCTTGAGCTTCCAGGTTTTGAAGCATTTCTCGGCCGCAGCCAGCTTCTCTTCGAGCTGCTTGTCGGTCAGTTCGTCGAACTTCTTGAGGAGTTTTCCGGTGGCGGGGTTGAGGCTTTGATAGGCCATGATCTGGTTTTCTTTCAATGCTGTTGCGTGGTGGCCGGACGAATATTCGCTATGCCTCGATGATCACCTTGAGCGCTTTGGTCTTGGCGGCGCTTGCGAAGGTTTCATAGGCATCCATGATGTGGTCGAGCTTGAAGCGATGCGTGATCAGGAGCTTGGGGTCGATCTTGCGAGATCGGACCGTCTTGAACAGCATCGGTATGGTGACTGTGTCGACCAGCCGCGTAGTGATGGAAATATTGCGGTCCCACAGACTTTCCAGATGGAGATCAACCTTCACGCCATGCACTCCGATGTTGGCGATGGTACCGCCCGGCGCGATAATCTTCTCGCAGAGCTCAAAAGTAGCTGGAATACCGACCGCCTCGATCGCGGTGTCGACACCGCGTTTGCCAGTCATCTTCATGATCGTCTCCACAGCATTGCCGTCGGCGCTGTTGATGACGGTCGTAGCCCCGAAGCGCTTGGCTACTTCAAGGCGATTGTCGTCGAGATCGATCATGATGATCTCGGCCGGCGAGAAAAACTGGGCTGTGAGTAGCGCGGCCATCCCAACCGGCCCTGCGCCAACAATAGCCACGATGCTTCCTGGTTCGACTTTTCCGTTCAATACGCCGCACTCGAAACCGGTCGGCAGAATATCGCTGAGCATCACCAACGCCTCTTCGTCGGCCCCGTCGGGAATGGGGTAAAGGCTTGTGTCTGCAAAAGGCGTTCGAACAAACTCAGCCTGCGTGCCGTCGATGGTGTTTCCAAGAATCCAGCCGCCAGTTGTGCAATGGGAGTACATCTGCTTGCGGCAATAGTCGCATTTGCCACAGGCGCTGACGCATGAGATCAGCACTCGGTCTCCCGGTTTGAATGCTGTCACGGCCGGCCCGACCTTCTCAACGACTCCGACGCCCTCATGGCCGAGAATACGTCCCGGCTGGCACGTTGGGAGATCACCCTTGAGGATGTGAAGGTCGGTGCCGCAAATTGTCGTTTTCGTGATCTTGACGATCGCGTCCGTCGGCGCGGTGATATCCGGCTTGGGGTGATCTTCCAGAGCTTTCTTGCCTGGACCTCGATAGACGAGAGCCTTCATCGTTTCCGTGACAGCTACTGGGGTGCGATCTTTCGTCTTTACGATCGTCGTTTCGGTCATGGCCTATAAACCTTCAGCTTAACGATTGGCTCAAGCGTTCATGACTAGCGATCTCGGTGGGATTTGGCAGGTTCGGAAACTACTCAGGGGGGCGTGAGGTTGAGTGAGACTTCGATCGATAAGCGCACTCTTCGCCTTCATCAGGCTGTACCGCTGCACTCGCTCTTACGCGGCACGTCGTTTCTGTCACGATTACGTGAATTTCCTAAGCACTCGCAAATGGCACACGGCGTAACAGAGCAGTGATGGTCACTGAACGGAATTCACTGGCGGGTGCGGGGGTATAGCGCCGCCTACGGAGCTCGCGATCGAACGATCCGCCGTCGGCGGAAGTTCGTGATTTGCGACGATGAATTGGGAGCCCAACACAAAGGACATGAGTATGACGTAGATCCACCAGGGCCGAGAACTCATCATCGCACCTAGATTGTGCGGCGCCTGGCTTGACGCGGCATTGTCGGCAAGCGGATGCGGAAGCAGAGCGATCAAGCGCGTCGCAATCGCCCGCGCATCGGGATGCGTCCAGGCCCTAGCCGGAAGCGCTTCAATGAGCGAGGCCAATCGCTCGATCGCGGTCTTTCCTGGTAATCGAGCCAGTTTGGCAGCTTCTTGCCACGGATCCAGGTCGGACTGAGCCAATCCCGAAAGCACGCTCACCTGCATGCCGTTGACGTCCTCGCCGATCGAGGCAAAGAGAAAGTTTTCAAACTCGGGTGCAAGCATGGAACCTGGTATAGCGCACGTCATCATGGCCACGAGAATTCTCCGTTCCGAAAGCACCGATCGATGTTTCCCAGCCGGCCGAAGTCGCATCCTACCGAAAGACCGGCAGGCACGTCAGGATCGGAAACTACTCAAACGCCTCCGCATTCGTGACGGCACGGGCGCCACACCGAGCGCCGATTTTTCCGCTCTCGTTCCATCATTTCAGGAGAGCCTTCGGCAGAACCTGCTGTCGCCTAGGTATTTTCCGAACCTGTCGAGATCGCGATCCATAGGTAGCCTGCATTGCAACGCGCTTAGCCTCGACAATATAACCGGTTTACCAGAACAGGAGCGCTTCCGAGATGGATGATTCACGGACTCAGGCGATCAAGCCTCCGAGCCTTGATCTACAAGCCCATATCGCCGAATTGGAAGCACAGGGTCTGCTTGTGCATATCGATCACCCGGTCAACAAAGACACCGAGCTGCATCCGCTGGTTCGCTGCCAGTTTTTGGGGGGCATTCCTGAGGACGAGCGCCGGGCCTTCCTCTTCACCAACGTCGTTGATTCCGACGGGCGTCGTTACGACATCCCAGTTGTGGTTGGAGCGTACGCCGCGTCGCCAAGGATTTATGCAATAGGAATGGGGCGCTCCATCGCTGAAATCGGCAAAGACTGGTTGAACGCCATTGCCAACCCGATCGCTCCCATCATCGTGAGTTCTCCATCCTGTCAGGAAGTCGTCATCAAAGGTGGTGATCTCCGGTTGCCCGGCGGTGGGCTGGCAAGCCTACCGGTGCCGATCTCCACGCCCGGCTTTGACGCGGCGCCCTATCTTACCGCCACGCTGTGCATCACAACCGATCCGGATAATGGTATCCGCAACATTGGCACCTATCGTGCGGCTTTGAAAAAGACGGACCGTCTCGGCGTACGCATGTCGTCACGGATCGGCGGCGCCGGCGGGTACCTGCACTGGTGCAAATACCGGGATCGAGGTGAGAGGATGCCTTGCGCCATTGTCATCGGTGCTGCGCCGGTGATCGCCTACACCGGTGCAGAGAAACTCGCCATCGACCAGGACGAAATGTCGGTGGCGGGTGCCCTTGCCGGCGTCGCAATCCGCACAGCAAAAGCCGTCACGGTCGATCTCGAAATACCAGCAGATGCGGAAATCGTGGTCGAAGGTCTTATCGACACTGACTTGCTCGAGCCCGAGGGTCCTTTTGGCGAGAGCAATGGCTATGTCGCGCTTGAAGACTTCAATATGTCCATGGAGGTAACGGCGATTACGCACAAGCGTTCTCCCGTCTTCGTCTCCATCATCAGCCAGGTGACCCCGAGCGAGTCCAGCGTCATCAAGAAGGTGGCTCTGGAACCACTATTCCTGAACCATCTGCGCGACCATCTATCGCTCAAAAGCGTCCTCCGGGTGGTCATGCACGAGCCGTTGAGCAATCTCCGGCCGATCATCTTCATCCAATTCGCCAACGGCGCACCACGGACCGAAGTCTGGCGGGGCTTGCAGGGGGCCTCTGCCCGCCAGGCCGATTGCGGCAAGCTCGTCATCGCAGTTAGCGAGGATATCGATCCTGACAATACCGACGCGGTGATGTGGTCGCTCGCCTACCGGTCGAACCCGATCGAAGACGTGCATGTCGAGCCTTACCGCTCGACCGGCCACGCCCCGAAGTCTGGACCAGGGGAGCTGGACTCGACCTTGCTTATTGATGCGACGCTCAAATATCCGATGGCGCCGCTAGCATTGCCAGGCCGAGCGTTCATGGAGCGGGCACAGGCACTTTGGAAGGAGCTCGGCTTGCCGGCTCTAAATGTTAAGTCGCCTTGGCACGGCTATTCGCTTGGCGATTGGACCGACGCCTGGGAGAAATTTGCGCGTAATGCTGTTGAAGGCGCCTGGGCAAAAAACGGGGATGATACCTGGACACGGCGGCGCGGCGGCCTCAAGCCGGAGACACCCGTTCGTACGGTCGAAACGCCCGCGAAGCTTGGCGCGGCTCCATGATCTCCGAAGGTGAACGGGAGGGTGCCTTCTGGGCGTCCTCCCTCCGGCTCTATAAGGTTTTCGGGGTGCAACAGGTCCTGTTGCGGCTACAAGATGAAGAGGGTGCCGATATCGCAACGATACTGTACATCCTTTGGCGTGTTACGTGCGGCTTTCGATTGGACAGGGCTGAGCTAATACGTCTCATCGAGCTTATCCATGCGTGGCGCGATCAGGTAGTGTGGCCGCTACGAACGGTGCAGCGCGCGATAAAGGCAATGAACGAGGACTTCCCAGGGGCCGCGGCGTTGCGCGAGCGTGTAAAGGGCGTGGAACTGGAAGCCGAGTACCTGCTTCATACAGCCATGGAGGCCCACTCGGTTGACGCTCAGGGCAAGCCTGAGCCTTCCGCTGCCTGCGCCGCTGGCGCAGGATTGTTGGCCTACAGCGCCCTGATCGGATTTAAACTGCGCGACGCGGAATGTTCATTGCTGGTGAGGTCGCTGGATGCTGGCCGTACAAGATCATAACGGCGGACGGCTGACTAGTTTCAGTTGCAACATTGGTCACGGTGATCACCGCGACCAGCGCCTGACTGTGCCCGCGTCGATATCGAACAAGTCGAGCACTCGGCCAACCGTATGATCGACCATCTCCGCCAGATCGGCGGGGCGGGCGTAGAAGGCGGGCACCGGTGGCGCGATGATCGCGCCCATTTCCGCGAGCTGGGTCAGGGTTCGCAGATGACCGAGATGAAGCGGCGTTTCCCGCACCATGAGAACCAGGCGGCGGCGCTCCTTTAGAGTTACGTCCGCGGCTCGTGTCAGCAAGCTTGAGGTGACGCCGCTGGCGATCTCGGACATGCTGCGGACCGAACATGGAGCGACGATCATACCGCGTGTGCGGAAAGAACCGGACGCGATACTGGCAGCAATGTCACGGGCCGCATGCACATGCGTGGCCAGCGCTTTAATGTCTGCGATCTTGAAGTCGGTCTCGTTCGCGATGGTGATCTCGGCCGACCTCGACATCACGAGGTGGGTCGTGATGCCGAGTGCACCGAGAATCTCCAGGAGCCGCTTGCCCAATACTGCGCCGGACGCGCCGGTCATGCCGATGAGGAGCGGCATCGGGCTATGGCTCACGCAGCATACCGACATGCGCGGCGCCATCGGCGTCCGCCGCCCGCTTCCATTATCACAACTGGACCCGAAACCGCCCTTGGTGAGACCGACGTTCGCATGATCACCTGGATTGTCTCCCGTTCCGACCGAACAACACTGAGCATCTCAATCTAGGCAATATAGGACGACCGTCGGGCTCGCCAGCATCGGAAAATACCTAAACGCAGTCCTCGCCTGTCGCTGCCTATTGCGACAGCACCGGCACCGAATCGTTCTTTTTCCCGAAAACTGTTTCGGCAGCACCATAATGGAGTCCCTAGGTAATTTCCGAACCTATCGAGGCCGCCTCATCAATGTGTAGCCTGAATCGCAGCGCGTCGTTTGTCGAGCCACTCCGGCTGACCATCGGCACCAGGCGCAAACGCTTCGCGGAGACTTTGATCCGGCTCTCTATCGATTATTCTGAAAAGGCGCAGCGTCATGTTGTTTTCGGATTCGTACCTTCTGTATCTCACACCGGCTCTGCTGCTCGCCGCCTTCATCTTGATCGGAGCGAGCGTGAGGATTCTGCGTGAATACGAGCGAGCTGTCGTCTTCACAAACGACGGCCAAAAATGCGGCTGCAAACTCGACAGAATTCAACAAGGCGAATGCGTGGCCGCTTTGTACGGACTAGGTGTCCCCAATCAACGACCGGGAGCAGTGGCGGCTCTGGCCAGGGCAAGAAGAGGGAAATAATGTCGATACATGTTGAAGCTCAGCATGAATCCGCGAGACAGCTCTGTTCCCTGTTGGAGACGCTCGGCGAGTTCAGTTGCGGTCGACTTGGTGCGCACCCCGATGCCGTATCCCGGGAATCCGGTCGCGGTATAGTAATCTTCGTCCCAGGTGCCATCCTCCTTCTGATTGGAGCAGAGATAACCAATGCCTCTTTCAATGGCGTCATTGATCTCGGCATTTGGAGGGACCGACTGCAGGCACATGATTCCCCAGGCCGTCTGTGATGGCGTGCTGGCGCCCCGGCCGCGCAGCTCGGGGTCCATGTAGGAAGCGCAAGTTTCACCCCAGCCACCATCGTTATTCTGCCGTGACATGATCCAGTCCACGGCTCGGCGCGCAAATGGCTGAGTCATGTCCTCACCGACGGCTTTCAGGGCGGGCAGGACAGCGGCTGTGCCATAGATATGGTTGACGCCCCAGCGCCCGAACCAGCTTCCTTCTTCCTCCTGCTCCCGCTTGACGTAAGCCAATGCTCTGGCGATCGCCGGGTGCGTCTTGTCATAGCCGAGCGCGGCAAACGCCTCTATTACGTGCCCAGTGACGTCGACGCTCGGCGGATCGATTGCCTCGCCAAAGTTGCAAAAGGGAATCTTGCAGATGATTTCCTTGTTATTGTCTCTATCGAAGGCCGCCCACCCGCCATTTTGGCATTGCATAGCCAGCGTCCATTCAACGCCGAGTTCAATTGCGCGTTCGATCCGGTCCCGCAATCCACCCGCGGTCGTCCTCAACTTTCCGAGCACGAGAAGGGCCACAGCGGTATCGTCAACGTCGGGATAGTGAATATTTGCTCGTTCGAAAGCCCAACCGCCGGGGCGGACATTCTTGATCTTGATGGACCAGTCTCCAGGGACAAGGACCTGTTGGTTGAGCACCCATTCCAGCGCTTTACGGACTTCGGGCGTGCTTGATCCGACGCCGGCCTCGTGAAGTGCGAGGAGCGCAAGGATAGTATCCCACACCGGGGATTCGCTCGCCTGAATGTGCGTGGCGCCGTTCCGTTCGTAGCTCCAATGGGCCGCGAGAGCCGATATGCCTTTCGCAACGACTGGATGATCTAGGGTGTAGCCTTCGTTGACCAAAGCGATCAATCCATAGATCCAGGGTGGTTGAATCCCGCCCCAGCCGCCGTCTGCATCCTGATGCCGGATAATCCACTCTAGACAGATCTTGATCGTGGTCTCTCGAAACGGGATCAATTTCCAGTCCTGCGCCTTGTGAAGGGCGCGATCGATCTTCCGAAAAAGCCACTCCAACGAGAAAACCCCGGCGGGTTTTGCGGGGGTTGAAAAGTCAAACTCGTGGTAAGGACAAGGGAAAAGCTCTTCAAGCTTGCTCCCGTCCGGCAATGGCCAAAACGGTCTGCGCGCCGAAACGATGGTCAAAGGCATCAGGGTGGCGCGCGCCCATTGTGCGAAATTATAGATGCTGAACGGAAACCAGACCGGCAATCGGATAATCTCAGGCGGCAGGTTGGGCGTGTGCTCCCAGGGCCAGACCCCCAACATCGCCAGCCAATATTTCGTAAACACTCTGATTTTTCGAATGCCATCGTGCGCCAATATCCAGGCACGGGCGCGCACGAGCTCATCGCATTGCGGTTCAAAGCCTTTCGCCCTCAAGGCCGCATACACCTCGATCGTGGAATTGACGTCACCGTCGGGGGCGCCGGGATAAATTCCCCACGAACCATCCGGTCGCTGTCGCTGTAGCAGCGCTTTGACGATCGCGTCTTCAGACGGCAGCGGGAATTTGAGGAAATGACTTGCGAGGAGCCACTCGGCCTCAATTGCCGAATTTGACTCGACCATTCCCACCCAGAACCCCGCCGGGTCCTGGGTTCTCTTCAGCCAGTCGATCGCCGCCACTATGGACTGCGATAAGCGACCCGGTTTCGCTGCGAAAGCCTCACGGCTCGCAAAGTCTTTGGAATGCATCAGGATTTTCATGCGATTTTGTATGCGAAACCTACGCTTAGAACATGAGGCAACTCGCCTCAAGGACGAAAAAACCGCCCCCAACCGGTTTTGGGCGCGCGAGATGCTGGTCATGCGATTTAGGCCAAAGGCGCGGGGTTCGAGGATCGCCAAACGGTAGCAATCCAGTTCTGTCCTGACGCTATTCTCGCAAAGGCCGACGTCCTTTCCAGCCGCGCGGCGGTCGACATCTCGGCCTCGGCAGCGCTGGCAAGCGCCCACGACGGCTGCCCTTGCTGGTCCAAAGGCGTGGACGATCTCGCCCTTGACTGGTGACTGCAGCGGCCAAAATCGGCGCGACCGATGGAGCCGTGTCCTTGTGTGGCGGGGATGCCGGCAGCCCTGGTGATCTCCGTCAGCTCGTTCAGCCTCGTCTCTTCGTCCCATGCATTCGCGCGCGTTGCTTCATGCCACTTTTCTAAATTATAGCAATATTTCAAATACATAAGAGTTCGCAGTTTTATTCTGAATGGCGCGCCATTCGGAATAAAACTATGAACTCTTATACTATTGAAATTGCTTATATAATCCAAGGTTCGGTGCCTTGGCCGCGGGTTTTGTGAAAGGCTCATTTGGTCTTCCAGTAGTGATCCTTCCGAAGTTGTCATTGGATCTGAGGTGGTAGCGAACGAGCGCCCGGTGGCTCTTTTCGCACCGTCAAAACAGCAACGCCAGACCGGTTGCCTGGCGTGACTGCATGATCTCAACGGTCGCGGAGCGGCCGGCCACGAGGGTGGTATCGGCCGGGATACCGTCGAGCGAGATGCGCACTGGAACACGCTGCGCCAGGCGCACCCAGCTGAATGTGGGATTGACATTGGCAAGCAGGTTAGTCCCCTCGCCGCGATCACGGTCCTCAATGCCCGCTGCGATACTTTCCACGTGACCGGTGAGCTGTGCGGCATCGCCCATCAGGTGGACCGCGACCCGGTCGCCGACGTGGATGCGCGGCAGTTTGGTTTCCTCGAAATAGCCGTCCACATGCAGTGTGTCGGTATCGACCAGAGCCATCACGCCCTTGCCGGCCGTTACATAAGTCCCGGGGCGAAGATCCATGTTGGTTATGGTCCCGTTCACCGCGGCATGAACCTCGCTGCGGTCGAGATTGAGCTGGGCCACCGCCCGGTCGGCAACCGCCTGATCATAGGCGGCCTTGGCCTGAAGCTGGGTGGCCAGCACCTGCTCCTGCTTTTGCTGCGAGATGGCATCGGTGGTGAGCCCGCGATAGCGCTTCAGGTCGCTGTTCGCCTGATCGAGCGAAGCACGGCGGCCGGCGACGACCGCGTCGGCCTGCTGCAACGCCAGTGCAAAGCGCGCCCGGTCGATGCGGAAGATCACATCGCCGCGGTGCACCTGTTGATTGTCGTGCACCAGGACTTCGGTGACGAAGCCCGACACATCAGGCGCAATAGCAACGACATCAGCGCGGACCCGGCCGTCGCGCGTCCACGGCGCATCCATATAGTAGACCCACAGATAATGTCCGACGACGATTGCGGCCATTACGGCGAGAGCCGTGACGGCGAAACGACGAGCCAATGCGAAAGCGTTTTTCACAACAGAAACTCCAAGGACAGGTAAACGACGCCCCCCAGCAGGCAGACGAACACAGCGAGATCGAACAGCGCGCGATGCCAGACAATCCGATAGAGGCCGGTTCGCTGCAAAACCGGACGCAGCATGGCGCACAGCGCGGAGGTGACGAGAAGCCATAGCAGCAGTGCGGGGACCAGGACCCCGAAGACGTCGATTTCGAATCTCATGCGGCGACGCTCCTGACGCGTGCAGGATCGGGAGCCTCGGGCTGATAGGCCGGCGCGTCCGGAAACAACCCGCGCCGGATGCCCACCAGACCGATCAGCGCATCCTCTCGTACGTTATCGCCGGACTCGATCATCGCTTCGGCCAGCGCCAAATCGATGCTCGGGAGCAGCTCAGGCGGCATCGGGCCGCCGTCATGCCCGCGGAACGCGGCAGCAAGCCGGTCCAGCATGGCGTCGATCGCGCGCAGCGTCCGCGGCGCCAGCATGTGACGCGCACGGCGCAGATCGACGATGTTGAGGCCCACGCGCAGTTCGCTGAGACTGTCCGCGTCGCGAAGATCACCGTCGCCAATCGCGGCGAGGCGCGGCGCCAGCAGGCCGAGACGGTTCAGCATCACGCCGGCAAATGCCGCCCTGTCGCGTTGGCCACGCCGCTCAGCCGCGACGGCCAGCGTGGTCCAGTTCGTCGACATCAGGCGCCGCGCGCTCCATTCGGCGCCGACCGACCGCGTCAGTCTCGTCACGATCACGGCCGCCGCCGTCCCGATCACAAACGACAATCCGGAATTGGCAAACGGAGCAAAATCGGCGCTATAGGTCGACTGTAGCGCCAGCAGACTTGCGGTGTTGGCGGCGAGCGCCATGCCGATGAAGGCTGTCGCCGGGCGCGCGATGAGGATGCCAAACACGAGGAAGGATGGCGCCAGCATCGCGATTAGCATCTCGACGTTCGGGAGCCGCGGCAACACGGCAAACAAATAGACCGCGACAACCGCCATGGAGACTATCGACCACCATGTGAAGCCGCGAATGCCGGGCGCAGGATCGTCCTGGGCCGCAAAGAAAGAACAGGCCACCGCAGCCATCATTGGCGCCGATGCGCCGTCGGCCCAGCCGGTTGCGATCCAGAAGCCGCAACAGATCAAGATCGCGAGCATGGCGCCCGCCGCGGACCACAGCGCCATGCCGTGATCGCGATGTCTGACCAGCGCGGCACCGGCCTCGGGACGAAATGCCAATTCAACGCCTGATGCGTCGTCACCGGTCGCGATGGCGCGCCGGAGAGCCCGGCAGTCGTGAGACAGATCGACCAGTTCGCGCAGCCGGATCAGCAAACTGGCGGTCATGATCTGCCGCCACGACGCTCCAGCATCGAGTGTCGGCTGTTGCGCGGCAATCGCGGCACGAAGCCTGTCGACCGGTTGCCGCTCATGGGTGTCGGTTGCGATCCAGCGCGTCAGATCGTCGAGCAGGCGCGCGAGCTCCGGCTGCGTCGTTTGCAAACTATCCCCAAGCGCCGCGATGCGGTCGCTGATCGAGGCCAGCAGCGGCAGCAGCATGAGCATATGCAATCGCAGCAGCCGCAGCCCGCGTGCGGCATTGGCGTCGACGAGTCTGTCGTAGGCCAGGTGGCTTGCCAGCGCGTCGATTTCGACGGCGTCGGCGGCCAGGCGCAGCCGCCGATCCCGTGACGCCTGTTCGGCGCCGCATCCGCTGAGCACGTCTTGGCTGAGACGCCGGGCGTCGAACAGCCAGTTGTCGACCCGCGCGGCAACGGCGGGCGCGACGCTGCGGGGGAACACCAGCGTCGACACCAGACTGGCGCAGATGATGCCGAGCGTGATCTCCTCGACCCTTGCCAACGCCGTGTCGAAAATGCTCGCTGGATCAGAGACCACCGGGAAGCCGATCAAGGCCACCGTGTATCCGGCCAGCATGAAGATATAGCTGCGCGGCGTGCCGTCGATCAGCGACAGATAGAGGCAAACGCCCAGCCACAGCGCCATGAGCAGACACAACAGTTCCGGCGCATTGACCAGATTGGGCACCATCGCCACCGTGGCCGATGCGCCAAGCAGCGTTCCTATCACGCGATAGAACGCCTTTGAACTGGTCGCGCCGGCAAGCGGCTGCGAGGTGATGTAAACCGTCGCCATCGCCCAGTAAGGACGCGGCAAATCCATCCCAAGCGCGATGACCAGCGCCAGAACAGCCGCCGCGAACGTCTTGAGAGAAAAGACGATATCGGCGTAACGGACCAGGAACGGCTGATCCGTACTCATAACTGAGCAGCCTCAAGCAAGCGACTGGCCCGCTGCTCGATCCGCTGCAGGACTTCGAAGGTCACGGCAAGGTCTTCGCCCGAGATGTCCTTCAACAGATAGGCCCGGACGCGACGCAACACGCGGTTGATCTCGTCGGCCCTTCTCTCGCCCAGCGCCGTGAGATGCAGCATTTTGGCCCGCCGGTCGGTTGGGTCTTCGCGGCGTTCCACCAATCCTTCAGCCTGCAGCAGATCGATCAGCCGCACCAGAGAAGGCCCTTCGATCCCCATCTCATCAGCCAGCACGCCTTGCCGGACGCATTTTCCGCGGCGCGACAGAATCATCAGGGGAATTGCCGTCGCCTCCGACAAATTATGCGCGGCAAGCGCTTGATCCGCCTCGCGCCGCCACAGCCGTCCGATCCGCGAGATCAGAAGGCCGATTTCAGCATGGATGCTTGCCTGGGAGGGAGCCATGCGAAATTAGATAGCATCCTAATCATTAGGTTACAACTATGTAGGATGAAATAGGTCGATAATCACGAAAAAGCGACGTCGGGAGGTCGCGTCATGAAACACTGCCTGATCCAAACATGTCCCGCGCGTCACGCCGGACCCACGTCATGACGACGCCAGACCATTTCCCCATTGCCAGCCGCACCCAGATCCTTGCGCTGCTTCCGACATTCATCGTCGTCGCGGTCGACGCCACAGGAATGGGAATCATCCTGCCGCTGCTGCCGTTCTATTCGCAGCGGCTCGGCGCCACCCCGTTCATCGTCGGGTCTCTGATCTCCGTCTATGCCCTGTGCCAGCTGGTTGCCGGACCCGTGGTCGGGACGCTGTCAGACAGATACGGACGCAGGCGTGTGCTGATCGTCAGCCAGATCGGGACCCTGGCCGGCTTCGTGCTGCTTGCGTCGGCCAACAGCCTGACACTGGTCTTCCTGGCACGGATCATCGACGGGCTGACCTCGGGCAACATCTCGGTCGCGCATGCCTATGCGGCCGAGCACAGCGAACCGAGGGCGCGCAAGCAGGCACTTGGCACAACCAGTGGTGCAATCGGAACAGGCTTGCTGGTCGGTCCGGCCCTGTCCGGATTTCTGGTCCAGTTCGGGGTCACGGCGCCGATCTGGGCCGCCGCGGCGCTGTCGCTGATCAGCATCGCTGCCACGATCAAGCTGCTTCCATCGGACTGCCCGGCGTCCGGAGTACTTGACACTCGACGCGACATCGAGCTCACCCTAGAGCCGAAGGCTGCACGCGTATTGCTGCTGATGCCGTATGCCTGGGGCCTGCTCGGCCTGCTGATTTTGTTTTTCTTCGCCAACTCGATGTTCATATCCCAGGTTGCGCTGTTCCTTTCGGCCCGCTTCAGCTGGCAGGGGCATCCTTTCGGGGCCAGGGAACTCGGCGCCGTGTTCGCTTACGCCGGCTTTATCAATATCATCGTCCAGGGCCTGTTGATCACCCAGGCCAGTCGTTTCACGTCCGACAGAACCCTCGTCGTGGTTGCCTTCGTGATCATGAGCGCGGGATTTTCCGGACTAGCCATCGTGGGCCGGACTGGCCTTCTTGCCGTCCTCCTGACGCTGATCATCCTCGGCACGACGTTTATTCGAACAACGCTCACGGCGGAATTATCGCGCAGCGTCCCACCGCATCGTCAAGGCATGATCATGGGCCTCAATCAGTCGCTGATGTCCGGCGCCAACATCTTCGCGCCACTCGTGAGCGGCGCACTGATCGATCGCCGGTTATACGCCACATGGGCATTATCGATGGCCGCCACCGCAGCGTGCGGCGCCATCGCGGCCACGGGATTGCTCGCGTCGTCCCGCCCTGAGACTGCTAGTCTGGACAAACCTCACGCCCATCCAGAGCCAATCTAACAGCGGCTGCGCCTCCCCCGTTACAGTTGGAGAAAGCCGTCGCTGGCCTTCCGGCGTCAGTGGCCGTGTCGTTTTGTTTCTGCATCAGGTCCAAGCAAATCCGCATTACGGTACCGAACTACGTGATTTCCAATCTGATCGAGCGTCACGAAAAACGGGCACCGTGGTGCCCAACAATGACCGAGTTTGGCGCTCCCGAAGAGATTCGAACTCCTGCCCCAAATTCTTTATTAAGCCCCGATTTTCTCTTCTATCTCAATCCGTAGTTTCCCAGAAAAGCTAAATCGGTCCCGGCGGTTAGACCGGGACGGTGAGTGAGTTATAACAAAAGTGGTTGCGGGGACACGCAACCACCGATACCGACACTCACTGATCGTGGCGGTCTGAAGCGGACAGTCCCCTACGTCCCGAACGCAGTGAACATCTTCTAAGTTGTTGATTTTTATTGCTGCGGCAGGTGTTTCCGCCACGTTTTGTTTATGGTCGTTTCACCCAATTCGTTGCGATTCCGTTGCGGCGTTCTCACGGAGACGACGGTCGCTGCGGCCCGGTTTGTCTCAGAAGCGCGTACCTTTGGACGACGATGTAGTGGTGACGGTCACAGGTCCTTTTCGGCGAGCTCGCGAAACTCGTCGGGAACGCAACGAGAGGTGCCCAGCGCCACCAAGCCGTATCCGATAGCATCCCATCCGAAGCGATCGCGGATCTTGTCGACGGCACGGTCGGCCGCCCATCTTGCCCTGTCTATTCTGCTGCCCGGGCGGCGGGGTTCATCTTGAAGTCCAAGCGGGAGTTCCAGCTCCGGATCCCAGTGCTCCCAAGATGCGAAACCGAGATCGCCAGCAGCGAGATGGTTTTCTCATCGGGGTGTTCTGCCAGAACGGCGCGCACCGGTTCCTCGGCAAGCGCAGCGAGGATCAGCAGCACCATCAGCCCGCCGGCGCCCTCGATCACTAACGGTCGCTCCCCGGTGTCCGGCACATCGAGCGAATCCGCGTCGATGCGAACTCCGTCAATTTCGGCGGAACGGTAGGGCGAAGCGGGCGTTCGAAGACGGTAAAGCTCCGGCACGATGCGATCGGCTGAGAGACTGCCCAGCCGTGCGACGAACTGGGTATCGATCTCTCCTTCCAAGCCGGCTTGAATCGATTTCCAATAGTTCGCGCCGAGGAGATCGGTGAGCCCCGCGGTAAAACCGTTTTTCCGACCCGGTATCTGTGCCTGTTACCACGATCCGGTTGGCGGCCGGTTTCCGCGGGTACCCGCCGACAAACCAGCAGCGTGTTCCTTCAAAATCTTGATGATCTGCCCCTCAGTGAACCTGCTCTTGCGCATCGCCCACCTCCTCGATGGAGAACAGACCCTAGAGCGGTTCACAGATTAATTGAATCGGGAGGGATTCCGTTGTCGAGCGGATTGTGATTCAAGATGCGGGCTGGATTGGAGGCCAGCATCGGATGGTCAAACCGCTCTCCAATGATCTGCGCAAGCGCGTCGTAGCGGCGGTGGCGAAGGGCGAGAGCAGCCGCGCGGTGGCCTCGCGTTTCGGCGTGGCCGTGTCTTCAGTGGTCAAGTGGTCGCAGCGTTACCGGGCGACCGGCTCGGTGAAGCCCGGCCAGATGGGTGGTCACCGCAAGCGGGGCTTGGAGCCGCACGGCGACTTCATCAGAGAGCGCATCAGGCAAACGCCGCATCTGACCCTGCACCGGCTGAAGGACGAACTGGCTGCGCGCGGGGTCCATGTCTCGCATAACGCGGTGTGGCTGTTCATGCGCCGCGAGGGGCTGCGATTCAAAAAAAACGCTGTTCGCACTTGAGCAAGGCCGTTCCGACGTCGCACGCCGTCGGCAACGCTGGCGATCGTGGCAGGCCCGCCTTGATCCTTCCCGCCTCGTCTTCATCGATGAGACCTGGATCAAGACCAATATGGCTCCGCTGCGGGGATGGGGCACAAGAGGCGAACGGATACGAGGCTTTGCGCCGCATGGCCGCTGGCGCACGCTGACCTTCCTCGGCGCGCTGCGCTGCGACAGCTTCACCGCGCCTTGCCTGTTCGATGGACCGATCAACGGCGAATGCTTCCGCGCTTATGTCGAGCAGATCCTTCTGCCTTCGCTCAAGCCTGGCGACATCGTCGTTATGGACAATCTCGGCAGTCACAAAGCGGCCGCGCTGCGCCGTCTCATCAAGGCCGCCGGCGCACGGCTCTGGTATTTGCCGCCTTATTCGCCCGACCTCAATCCGATCGAGCAGACCTTTGCAAAGATCAAGCACTGGATGCGATCCGCCCAGAAACGCACCATCGACGACGTCTGCCAGCACATCGCCAGCCTCGTCACAACCATATCCCCTGCCGAATGCAGCAACTACTTCGTAAACGCAGGTTACGCTTCCATCAAAACGTGAAACGCTCTAGCGCATGCGACGGGTGGCAGGCTGTCCGCCTATGCAGCCACCGAGGCGCGACCGATACGCTCGTCGAGCACTTGGCTTCGGCCTTGGGCGGCCGTGGCATTCGTGTCAACGGCGTCGCGCCAGGCGTGGTTGACACCGACACGTCCAACTCGGAGCGATGCCGGTCGTGAGTTCACGTTGGGCATGCAGGCGCTCAACGCATCGCCGAGCCTGATGATATAGCCGCCGCCATCGCATTTCTCGCCTGAGACGAGGCTCGGTGGATCACCGGCAACACGTTGCGCGTCGATGGCGGCTCGAAGCTCTGAGTTCTGCTTTCAAACGGTCGGTTCTCGCTGTCCGACGGGACAGACGAAAGGCAGGAGGTCGGCCTACGTCTCCACCAGCCTGCCGCCCTCAACGATGATCTGCCTGAGCAGTCGCGTCAGGATCAGCATATCGCTCCGTGACATGTTGGCAAATAGCCGGTCGTTCACCGCACGGAGCGAGGGCGCCATATCCTGGATTAGCTTCGCGCCCCTTTCCGTTAGCGCGATTTTTATGGCGCGAGCGTCGTCGGGATCGGGAAGTTTTGTGAGAAGCCGCGCCTTTACCAGCTTGCCCACATCAGCCGTAACATTGGACGCCGACACGTGGAGGTGATCGGCGAGGCGCCGGATGCTGGGGCTGGAATTGAGTTTCGCGACGGCCATCATCACGGCTAGCTCGGTGGATGAAAGTCCGAATGGCTTTGCCGTCGAGCGGCGCAATGTCTGCATCGTCGCTGCGGCGGCGAAGATGTCGGACATGAAATCGCGGAACGCGCGCTCGTCGCCTTCCGTGGCTAACGCCCTGATTCCGACCGAGCGGGCGTCGACGCTCAGTTTGCGTGCAACCTTCTTTGTTTTCGACATTTCTCGATCTGTCTCACCAATCGAGATCACTTGTCCACGAAGGCGCGCTCGATTACGAATTGACCCGGGCGACTGGAATTGCCTTCCCGAAAACCCCATTCATCCATGATTTGACAGAAATCGGCAAGCATTAGCGGGCTGCCACACACCATAAATCGGTCGTCCTCAAGACGTGGCGGCGGCATCGCGATGGTCTGAAACAAGCTGCCATCGCGCATCCGGTCCGTGACCCGCCCCATATGGTCGAAGGGCTCGCGCGATACCATCGGCAGATAGATCAGTTTCTGCGCGATAACATCTCCGATCCACTCGTCAGCCCGCAAATCTGAGGTCAGAAGATCGCGATAAGCCAGTTCGTCGACCGTGCGGCAATTGTGAATTAATACAATGTGCTCGTGCTGATCATACACCTCAGGATCGCGAATGATGCTCATGAAGGGCGCAAGACCCGTCCCGGTGGACACCAAATAGAGCCTTCGCCCGGGGATCAGGTTCGACGTCAGCAACGTACCTGACGATTTGGCACCGAGCAGCAACCCATCCCCCGGCTGGATCAGCTTCAGCCGCGAGGTCAGCGGTCCATCGGGCACCTTGATGCTGAGGAATTCCAGCGTTTCGGCGTAACTGGGGCTCACCATACTGTAAGCGCGCATGATTTGCGCGTCGCCGGTGCGTAGTCCGATCATCGCAAACTGTCCGCTGACAAACCGGAAGCCGGGATCGCGCGTCGCGGTGAAGGAAAACAGCCGTTCGGTCCAGTGATAGACACTGAGTATCTTGCATTCTCTGATGTTTGACATGCTCGTTCCGTCAACTTCTCAACCGATCTGAGGCTTTAGATATTTCTCGAACTTGTCCGGCTGCCTGGCGAACAATTCGGCCTGCGGCATCGGCTCGGACTTGACCGTCACCGCGGGCCATTCGCCGGATAGCCGTGCGTTGAGGTCCTTCCACCTGGCGCCGTCGGGATGCGTATCGGGCTTGATAGCCTCTACCGGACATGCCGGCTCGCAGACCGCACAGTCGATGCAGATCTCCGGATCGATCACCAGCATCTCGGCACCTTCGCGGAAGCAATCGACCGGGCAGACTGTAACGCAATCGGTGTATTTGCAGCGGATGCATTGTTCGGTGACGACGTAGGTCATGCGCGCCTCAGCTCAATGCCGTGCATTCGATCTCGACATCGAACGGTGCGGGCCAGGAGCCAACGACAACGAAGGTTCGCGCCGGCGGCGCGCCCGGAAAGAATTTTCCGTAGATTTCGTTGATCGTTGTGAAATAGGCGGCATTGGTCACATAGACCGTGCAGCGCACGACTTTATCGAATGACGAGCCTGCGGCCTTGAGGCAAAGCCCGATGTTCTCCATCACGCGCCGCGTTTGAGCCGCGACGTCCTGAACGGAGAAGGTTCCCGTGTCGGGGTCCAGTGGCGGGATACCCGAGACGAATACCAGCCCATTGGCCTTGACCACGAACGACACCGGCGTGGTCGATGATTTGCTCCATCCCGAGAATTCCGGGACGTCAACGATCTGCTTTTCCATTTTTCTTTCTCTCTAGTGAATCAAACCGAGCGTTTCAGCGATGGCGCCGGACGATGACAATTCGTCAAATCTGCCGGAATGAACGATCCGTCCCTTTTCCATGAGATGGATCCGATCGCAGACAGCCTCGCCAAGCAGTAGACTTTGTTCGACCAGCAGCACGCCATAACCCGCCGATGCCAGCCGCTTCGTGACTTCCGCGATGCGCTCGACCATCGCAGGCATCAGTCCTTCGGTCGGCTCGTCCATCATCAGGAACCGGCAATTCGTCGCCAGACTCCGCATCAGCGAAACCAGCTGCTGCTGGCCGCCGCTCAACCGACCCGCCGGTCGTGACAGCAGGTCCTTCAGTTCGGGCACCATGCCGACGATCTCGTCGAGATCGCGCGCCTTTGGCACCGAATAAGCCGCAACCCTGTAATTCTCCTCGACCGTCAGGTCGCGAAACACCCGCACGCCCTGAGGCATATAACCGAGACCGCTGCGCGCACGATGGTCGGCGGGGATCCCGCTAAAATCCTCGCCGTCGAGAAAGATTCCGCCGATGACCCTGGGCCCAAGGCCCATGGCCGACTGCAATAGCGTGGTCTTGCCAACGCCGTTTCGTCCGAACAGACCAACGACGCAACCGGATTCAACCGTGATCGACACGCCCTGAAGGACATGCGCCTTTCCGTAATAGGCGTGCAGGTCAGTGAGCGAAAGCGCTGCCAAGATAGGCCTCCTGCACCTTCGCGTTGTTCCTGATGCTGTCCGGCCCGCCTTCCGCCAGCACGGCGCCGTTGGCCAGGACCGTGATCGTGTCAGCGGTTCCCATGACGACCTTCATGTCGTGCTCGACAAGCATGATGGCGCAGCTCGATCTTAACCTGGTATTGATGAGCTCGATGAATTGTTGCGTCTCCGCGGGACTCATTCCCGCGGTCGGCTCGTCCAGCAGCATCAGCCGCGGCCTCAGCGAGGCCGTCACCGCCAGCTCGACCAGCCGCTGATCGCCGTGGGAGATTTCGGCGACCTGCCTGCCTGCAAGACGCGTGAGATTGAACAGCTCAAGCATCCTGTCACGATATTCTCTTGGCGAAATGGCATCTGTCATTCTCGCCTTCGAGAATTTCGACGCCGCCCGACAGGCCACCACGATGTTCTCGGCGACGGTGAGCGACGGATAAAGGCTCGCGATCTGGTACGTCCTGGCCATCCCTTCCCGGACGATGCTATGCGGCGCCGCGCGGGAAATATCCCTTCCGGCAAGCGACACACGGCCCGACGTCGGCGCATAGATGCCGGTAACGACATTGATGAAGGTCGTTTTACCCGCACCATTCGGCCCGATCACGGCTCGCACCTCGTTGGCTCCGATCGACGTCGTGACGCCTCTCAGAACTTCATGGTTGCCGAAGCTCTTCCTGACGTCACGCACCGTGAGCAATACCGATGCCGAGGTGTCGCTCATCGCGTCATCGCAGCCGTCGGGCTGTACATGGTGTCGCCGGCGGCGATCTTGTTGACCACGCGCATGTGCCCGGACTGCACCTGCAGGATATAGACGTCCGCGAAGGCCTGTTGATCCGCAGAGCGAACCGTCAGATTGGGACGAAGGAACATTTCACCGGTCGGCATCGCCGGATTCGCCACGGTCCAATTGGAGAGCTTGATGCCGTCGGCACGCGAGGCCCAACCCGATCCTTCGATCGCGCGCTTCATGAAGGAGACGCATTCCCAGCAACTCACGGCGCTGGGCAACATCACGTAGTCGTCGCCCTCGACCGAGCGGCCGGTCGGGCCGATGCCGATTTCGGTGAATGCCGTCCGCGTCGCATCCGCGTTCGGATAATCGGACAGCTCCCACGGCACCTCGTCGAACGCGTAGAGCCCGTCGACCGATTTTCCCATCTTAAGAACGTCGAACAGGTTGGTCGTGCTGGAGACGGCGAATTTCGGCTTGGCGCCGACCCCGACCGTCACCAGCGCGGGATAGACGCGTACCGAGTCCGGTCCCCACAGCGCGGTCAGGATGCCATCGACCGAGCGATCCAGCTTCAGCAGAAATGGCAACGGATCGGACACATTCGGCGGCAGCGCGATCGATTGAACGACCTCTCCTCCCACCGACTGCAGCGCTGCGGTGAACGCGTCGCGCTGGGAATGGCCGAACGCGATGTCGGAGAGCACGATGCTCCACTTCTTCCCGATCTTGTCGATCATCCATTTCTGCGAAGCCCGTGCGGCAATCGAGCTGTTGGCGACGAAACGGTACAGATAAGGATTGGCCGTCTCGGTCGTGATCGAATCGGTGCGCGACAGCGGCAGGTAGACCACGCTCGCGTCCTTGGCGATCGGGACGCTTGCGACGCCAATGCCGCCAGAGCCCGAACCGACGACGAAATCACAAGCGTCTTCCTGGATCAGTTGCTGCAGCCGCCGGATGCCAACATCGGTTTTGGTTTCGGTATCGACGCTGACCACCTTGATCGGTCGACCAGCTATTCCGCCTCGCTTGTTGTGCCAGTTGGCCGCGGCTACGACGGCGCGCTGCTCCCAAAGGCCATCATGCGCCAGGGCGCCAGTGAGATCGCCCTGAATGCCGAGCACGATCGGATTGCCGGAATCGGTGCCTCCAAA
The DNA here is from genome assembly GCF_900105125.1 of Bradyrhizobium canariense. Classification (NCBI taxonomy): domain Bacteria; kingdom Pseudomonadati; phylum Pseudomonadota; class Alphaproteobacteria; order Hyphomicrobiales; family Nitrobacteraceae; genus Bradyrhizobium; species Bradyrhizobium canariense. Next base: position 3,432,726 of record NZ_LT629750.1, read on the forward strand.
GGCACGGGAAGACAGGCTTGCCGCAAGGCCCATGCCCGCGGTGGCTTTGATGAAGGAGCGGCGTGACGTCCGAAATTCACTTCTTTTCATCTGCTACTCTCCTGGGGATAAGGCGACGACGTCATCGTTTGCTTGGAAGGATGCATGCGCATCGCCGGATTCGGCCGGATTAGTGCCCACATCGGCGAAACGATCGAACAGGCCAATGACGCCGCGCGGAAACAGCAGCGCTGTTCCGATCAGCAATGCGCCGACGAGCGCATCGACATACCGGATGACGCCGGATGCGAGCTCGACGGTCGGGTAGATGACGATGATGCCGATCAGCGCCCCGAACGGAGAGCCGAGGCCGCCGACCGTCGCCCACAGCACGGCATTAAGCGAAAGCAACGGATCGAACAACGCCGTCGAGACATGGCCGATTAGCATGCAATATGCCGCACCCCCGAAGCCGCTGATCGCAGCGGACACGGCAAAGACCACGATGCGTCTCAATTCGACGTTGAAGCCAAGCTGCGAGCTGCGGATCCCGTTCTCGCCGACCGCGCGCATCACGATCCCGAAAGGTGTCGCCCGCAGCAACAGATACGCCAGCAGATAGAGCGCCGCCGGAACCAGCACCAGATAATAGGTCTCGATGCTGACGCCGATCGACGCCGGCGCGCCGAACAGCGAAACCTTGTGCCTGAGTGTCAGGCCGTCCTCGCCACCGGTATAGTTCGTGAGCGAATTGGCCAGCAACAGGCTGATCGCGCCGATCGCCAGCGTGCCGACGACCGCGGAATGAATGCCCTTCATGCGCACGACGAGGACCGCCGTCGGCATCCCCGCCGCCGAGCACACCAGCGCACTGCCAAGCAGAACCAAAATCAGTTCCGATGTCACGTACTGGCAAAGATAAAACGCGCAGTAGGCACCAAGGGCGAAGAAACTACCGGTGCAGAACGACAAGACGCGTCCGAAGCTGTGGCTCATCTCCAGCGCCAGCGCGATGTAGAGAAACGCCAGCATCTGCGCGGTGACGAAGATGGCGTAGCGACTTGAAACCGCCGGCAGCAGCGCCAGCACGCCGAGAAGAAGGATGCCAACTCCGGTGCCGAGATGGCCGAGCAGAGGGTGCTTACGCATGCCGCCCTCCGAAGATTCCATTTGGCCAGATCACCAGCAACGGCAGCAGCACGACCAGCGAGATCACCTCGGCTGCGGTCGGCTCCACAAAGGTAGCCGCGATGCCCCTCACCACGCCGAGCGCAATCGCCACGGTCACGGTGCCGAGCAGATTCTTGGCCCCACCGACGACGACCACGATGAAGCCGGTCCCCAGGATGGTAAGCCCCATCTGGAACTGCGCGCTTGCGATGGGCGTCACCAGCGCGCCGGCCAAAGCGGCGAGGAACGTGCCGAGGATGACCGTGATGCAGTTTACGCGCCGGGGCGAGACACCCGCGATCAATGACAAGTCGCGAGATTCCGGAACCGCGCGCATCCAAAGGCCCTGACGTGTGAAGCGCAGGAAACAGAACACGCCCGCGATCGCGGCAATCGCAATGCCGGCGACCACCAGACGGTAGACGGGATAAAACGTGCCGAAGATCTCGATCGAGGCCGAGACCGGGTCGTCCACGGAAATCGACGCCGATCCGAAGAATGCAAGGGCGAAGCTGTCGATCAGCAGCAGCAACCCCGCGGTCGACAGCAGGCCGATCAACGGTTCGGCACCCACCACGCGGTCCAGCACCAGCCTGTCAACGACGATCCCGACGACCGTCACGATCGCGACCGACAGCACCACGCTCAGGATGAAATTCAAGCCATGCACGCTGACAAAGGTCGCGGTCAGCATCGCTCCCAGCATGTAGAACGAGCCGTGCGCGACGTTCATCAGGTTCATCAGCCCGAAGGTCAGACTGAGGCCCAGCACGATCATCGCGAAGATCAGGCCCCAGACGACGCCGTTCATGCACTGGAAGATGAGGAGCGGAATCGTGTCCATGGCTCACCCAACCTCCACGTGAGGCGCTGTCTCGATGCGGCACGCGATCCCGCGCGTGTCGGCCGACCCACTCGCGGGATCCCAGCGTCCCGAATAGCTCAAGGCGGCATTGATATTGACATCGCGTGCCCCGAAATGCGGTGCCGGTGCCTCCGGCAGCCACCAGCCGACGCCCGTCGTCAAGACGCCGGTCATGGTGTCGGTGGTAAGCTTGGCCTTGAGACGGCAGGAACCGGATGCGCCCGGTGTTAACACCGTGATCCAGCTTCCCTCGGCGACGCCGTATCGTTCAGCCGTGTCCGGGTGAATGTAGACGACCGGATCCGGCGATACCTTCCGCGCCCACGCCTGTTCGCGGAAACGCGAATGATGATAGGTCTTCTCGCGCAGGCCGGTCTGCAGCACGAGCGGAAATGCGTCGTTCACCGCGACGCGGTCGAGCACATAGCTCGGTGGCACATGAGCAGGAAGCGGGTCGAGACCGACGCTCGCCATGCTCTCGGAGTAGAGCTCGACCTTTCCTGTTGGGCCGACGAATGGCTTTTCCTCGAAATTGCCGAGTCGATAGGGAAAGGTGGCGAACCCGTCGCGCCTGAGATCGTCGAGCGAGATGCCGCTGCCCTCCAGCAGATAGGTGTTGAATTCGGTTTGTTCGGCCCAAGGGATGAAACGAGCCTCCGCGGCGCCGCGGGGCGCCAATCGCTCGATCAGCCCAAGTGCGATCTCAAGATCGGATTTGACGTCACCGTCCCGCTCTGCGCCGGGGCGCGTATAGGTCACGCAGGGAGCGCCCTGATGGATATGGACCTGCTCTTCCTCGATCGTTGTCGTCTTTGGAAGAACGAGGTCGGCCCAGGCGGCGGTCGGCGTCATGGTCTGTGCCGCAACCACGAAAACGTCGAGGTTTTTGAGCGCCTCGATCGTCCGTGGCGTATCGGGATAGGTCACCGCGATATTGACGCCGCTCGCAAACAGCGCACGCACGGGATAAGGGCGCCCCGTCAGCATCGCATCGATCACGGATGGGTTGTGGCACGCCATCTGATAGCCGAGCGGACCCGACCACAGCGGAAACTCCTTGGCGCCGATTCGCTCGGCCTCAACATCCGGCGACAGCCGAAATGCCGGATCGAACAAGACATCGAAATAGGTCTTGAAGCCGGGCGGCTTCTTGCCGCGACGGTTACCGCCGATCCGGTCGACGTTACCGCTGATGCCGACCAGGCAGTTGTAGGCGCGAAACGTCTGCACGCCGTTGGAGGAAGCATCGATGCCGTGGCCGCTGACAAAGCACGACGGTCCCTCGCCGTACATACGCGCCGCCGCGATGATATCGGCGGCCGCCACGCCAGAATGTTCCTCCGCCCACGCCGGCTTGCAGGAGCAAACGCGCTGCGCCAGTTCTTCGAAGCCGTGACACCATTTTCGTACGAAGGATCTATCGTACAGGCCCTCATCGATACAGACCTTGATCATGGCCATGGCGACCGCTGTGTCCGTGCCCGGGCGAGGCCGTAGCCATAGATCGGCGATGTCGACCGCGGAGGTGCGGAACGGATCGATCACCAGAATGCGCGCGCCGCGCGTCTTTGCCCGCTTCAGCGCCATCCATTGGATCGGGTCGGCCACGGCAGGGTTGCGCCCCACAATCATGGCGCACGCCGTATGCTCGATATCTTCGCCGCCGGTGATGTCGAGGCCGGTCATCTTCTCGCCGACTGCCCTGCAGCCTCCGCACAGATCCTGGTTAATCATCCAGTTGGGCGAGCCGAGCGCACGCATCAGCAGCGCCATCACCAGTCCGCGGCTGAAGAATGCGCCGCTGACGGCGCCGACGAGCGCGAGCGGTCCATATTCGGTCCTGACCCCTGCGAATCCTTCTGCCATCTGGTCGAGCGCGCTGTCCCAACTCACCGTCTCGAATTTGCCGCTACCGCGAGGTCCCACCCGCCGCAACGGATTTCGCAAGCGGGAGGACTGATATGTCCATTCATGGGCGGCCCGTATTCCCTTGACGCAGAAGGCGCCTTTCGAGGCCGGATGCGCCGGGTTGGGCGCGATCTTGAGGACCTTTCCGTCCTTGACGGTCAGCAGCGATCCGCAGATGGCGCCGCATTCCCAGCAGGTGCTGGGAACAACGCAGGTATTGTTCGCTGCGATTGCAGATGGCCTCTTTTTCTCTAACATCATCATCTGCATCGGATTGCTGTGCCGGATAGGTGAGCCACTCTGTCTATCTAGCTATATTAAATAGCAATATAAGATAGCAAGTTGATTTGATAGCCATTTATGGCCTATTTTGGCAGCAAGCCGCCGAGGAACGCGGCAAATGCCGGCACCGAACCGATATCCGGCGCAGAAAATTGAAAAAGTGGAGAACCGCGATGAATGAGAAAGCAGCCGGGCGCGCAGCGGACATGCTGATCGCTGCGCATCTAGCGAAACGCCAGTTTACGACGTTCGCTCCGCAATGGGGCATACAGACGATCTCCGACGCCTACAACGTCCGGGACCAGTTGGTGGCGAGGCTTCGCCGTGACCATGGCGATGTGGCGGGATACAAAGTCGGGCTGACGTCGGCGCCGATGCAGGAATTCTGCGGCATCGATCATCCGATCACCGGAGTGTTCCTTTCCCGGCGCGTTCATCGATCCGGCGTTAGCGTAAGGCTTTTGGACTATGGCCGCCTGGGCCTGGAGTTCGAAATTGCCATGCGGATCGGAGCGAATATCCCCGACACGGGAGTCCCCCATAGCGCCACGACGATCCGGCCGTACATTGAGAGTATCTGCGCCGGCATCGAGCTGGTTGATGATCGAGCAGCGGAATATACGACGCTGGATGTGCTCTCGCTGCTTGCGGACAATTCCTGGAATGGAGGTGTTGTCCTCTCGGATTTCACCGACACCTGGTCCGATCTGCCGAGCGTTCCCGGAATGGTGCGGAAGGATTCAACGATTATCGGGACAGGACATGGACGCGACGTCCTGGGAAATCCATTCGAGTCGATAGCCTGGCTCGCCAACCATCTGGCATCGCGAAATCAGTGCCTGAAGGCACGCCAGATCGTCATGACGGGGAGCCTGATCAAGACAATCTTTCCAATGGATCGGGCAACCTATCTTTTTGATCTGAACGGAATCGGATCCGTCCACATGAGCGTCTCTTAAACCTTCAGAGAAGCCGTGCGTCCAGGCGACGTAGAACCGAATGAACGCCTCTGAACCCGATGAAAGCCTCGATCGAGCACAAGCGTCACCTTCCTCGGATCGAGCAGCGAAGCTGCAGATTTGATCAAGCCGCGATCAGCGTCACCTGCACCGAACAGCGCGGGGACGCCTGTCGTTCGCCGGTTCAACGTGATGCAATCGATCTTTCTAAAGATGCTAACGGAGTTTCTCGAACTGATCTTCGAGCGCCCGCCGCATCAGGTTGGCGTTGACGCCGCGTTCGTCTATCTCGACCTTGAGCTCGACCATCATATCGTCAACTTTATCCATCTTCGAGATACGACCGAATTTATCTTCGCGCTCGGCTAGTCCCATCGAGCGGGCGACCAAGGTGAGATAGTTTACCAGCTCAAGCCCCCGCACCCCGTCATGTTCGCGTTGAAGGAGGGTCAGCCTTCTATGACAAGAGTGGTATATGGAAACCATGTGAGATGCACCAAGCTGCCTTGCCTCGTTCACCCAGACTTCCATCGTCCTCACATATTCAGCCTCGCCGAAATCCTTGATCCGCGGGACGGTGCAGTGTCGACCGAGCTTTTCAGCCGACGGAGTGTCGACCACTCGCAATCCGGGAATACGGGACAGCAACTCGTGCACTGCCCGGCTTTCCTCTTCCTGCTCTGGAAAGTCGCTATGCCTGTGGATCGCGACGGAAAGCGGAACGGGATTGACGAGGAGATTCTGCGGAACAAACCTTCCCAGGAAGGTCGTTACGTTAAGGCGCCGTTTCGCCGTATCCGTGATCAAGTTTTGATCGTGTCCGCTCAAGTGGTCGTCGCAAGAAGGGCACCAATACAGCAATTGCTCTGGGCCAAACTGATCGAACTTGTCCATTGTTCTCTGAAGCATGTTGTCGGCAACGTCGACCAGACCCGTGGCAGTGTGTACGCTGCCGCAGCAGTGGGACGGACCGCCGAGCAAAACGAAATCCAGACCCATACGTTTAAAGATATCATCCAGCGTTTCCGCCATATGCGCGGTACGCAGAATATTACACCCTAACCAAACCACCAGACGGTGTGAAACGATCTCTTGAGGCAGACTCGTCAACCAGGGGCGTGAAGGATCACTTCTCATGATATCCCCAAGAGCCCGAACATTTCCGAAATACTCGGCAGGAGACTCGCCTGGATTTATAACACTTGCATCATTTACGGATCTCTTATCGTTCATGCATCCCTCCAGCGTTTTCCGACTAATGTTCTCAACGGACCTCACCTTTTGGTGTATGTATGTAACATAGCTATAATACATTGCAATTTGATAATCTAATATCTTTGTGCACGGACGCAATCCGGTCGGAACGGGGCTAAAGACCTGCCGATAGCTACTGGAAGAGGTCAGCCAGGGTTGAATGATTTTGAAAGGCTGTTGACTTCAACAGCGTCATCCGCCGTCGATCAACGCTAAAGCCGTAGCGCTAAAGATGACCACCAGCGCGGCAGCCTTGAACGATCTCGGCTCAGCTGCCAGCACTGCAAGGGTTGGGATTACCTTACTGCCTGGCCGAACATCTTGGCCTCCCCAAGCCACTTTTGTCTCTCCTCCACCGCGGAGGGACAACTGCCGGTCAACGAACCGCCCGCCAAAATCGGCTAGGGCACTCGGCTGGAGGTCCGAAGGTCGATGCGGTCTTGGGGCCGTCCTGGAAACGGCGGCGCCGATCGCTACGTCCAAAACGCCTGACGGCGGTGCTGCCCCGCGAGAGGATGATAATGCCGAACGACCTGGTATCCATCACTTCACCCTGCTCTTGGCGAGTTTGCGAGCCAAAGTTCGCCGATGCATTCCGAGCCGGCGCGCCGCCTCTGATATGTTAAAGTCTGTTTCCGCCAAAACCTCGTGGATATGCTCCCACTCAAGATTCTTGATCGTGGTCGGCCGCTTTGTCAGTTCAACCGACGTATCGCCCTCCGCTTTTCGGAAAGCTGCCTCGATATCGTCAGTGTTAGATGGTTTTGCGAGATAGTGGCAAGCCCCGAGCTTGACGGCTTCGACGGCCGTCACGATGCTCGCGAACCCGGTCAACACGACAATTCTCATGTCGGGATCATGCCCATGGAGCAACTTCACGCACTCCAGTCCGTTGCCGCTGGGCAATTTGAGATCGACAACGGCGTAACCAGGTTCAAAATTATCGAGGAGCTGGGCAACATCCTCCGTCCGCTGGCACAGACGGACCTGATAGCCGCGCCGCTCGAACGAGCGGCCAAGGGCCCGAGCGAACGAAGCATCGTCTTCGACGATCAACAGCGAGCGCTCAGTCTCCATCAATGCCTCCAGGCAAAAGTGACGCAAGCGGCAGCGTCAGCGTGACGATTGCCCCTTTGACTGCTGCGTTCCTCGCCGAAATAACACCACCCAGCTTGCGAACAACATTGACGACGAGAAACAATCCCAATCCGCCGCCGGGGCGACCCTTGCTCGACTGATAAGGTTTTCCCAGCGCCGCCAGCATTTCCGCGGTAAATCCCGGGCCTTCATCCCGCACCGTGATGACGAGATCATTGTTGGCACGGCCAACCTCAACCATGACACGGTCCGGCGAAGCTTCGAGCGCATTGTCAAACAGATTGAAAATGGCCTGCTTCAGAACGATATCGGAAACCACCGCCTCGTCATCGCCGAAGGCATTGACATATTCGAAGCGTCGTGGCGAACACGCGGCACGCCATTCGCTAACTAAGTCATCCATGAAGGTTTTGACGGTGGTTTGCAGCGCCCCCTCCCCGCGCACCTCGCCTGACGACAACAGGATGCCGGACACGATCGATTTGCAGCGTTCGACCTGAGCCTGCATTTCGCCAATTTCAAGTTGCAGCTCCGTCGTGTTCTTGAGTTCAGGGATGTGCTGCCAGTCATTCAGAATGACGGAGAGAGTTGCCAGCGGCGTTCCGAGTTCATGCGCCGCGCCCGACGCCAGGAGACCCATTCTTACGATATGGTCCTCCTCCGCTGCCTGCTGCCGGAGCCGCGCCACATGGGCATCGCGCGCCCGCAGGTTACGATTGATGCGACCAATAAACAGCACGAGAAGGACTGCCGATAACAGAAAGCAAACGAACATGCCTTCGATATGCAGGCCGAGAAACTCCTGGCCATGCGGATGTTGGGAGAAGACCGGGTTGTAAACCAGTGTCAGCAGAATAAAGCAGCCGCTGGCCGCAAGGACGAGAATCCAGGTCGACCACGCACTCAGCAACACCGCACCCAACGTGACCTGAAGCAGGTACAGTGAAACGAACGGATTGGCCGCACCTCCGCTGAGATAAAGCTGTACCGTCAGCGCCGTGACATCCAGCAAGAGCGCCAGGAAGAGCTGGGTATTGCTGACATTCTTTTGTCGCCGGTAACGGTCGACGCTGACGATGTTCAACCAGATCAGGCACGCAACGACGGCGGCCATCTGGGTCAGCGGCAGCCTGATTCCGAACCAGAACGTGGCGACCGCGATCGTCACCACCTGACCGACGACGGCCAGCCACCGCAACTGGACGAGCAGCAGCAGATTCCTTTTATCGGTGATGCGGTCGATCGAAATGCGCGAAATCCCTGGATGAACGAATGCGACGGACGATGGACGTCTGATCCGATGTTGCGTCAGATCGCGCGGATCGGCAACAGCAACAGGTCACGCATTCCGCAGCCGGCGTTCGCGCCATTCCGCGTGAACGCACCATGCCGCCAGCATCGCTGCGAGGCCAAACCACGTCACCGCGTAGATAAGGTGATTGTTCGGGAACGCAATCACGGTCAATCCGCCAATCGGAAGCTTCGACCGGTCGCCGGAAGCATCTGCATCGATAAAATATGGCGCGATGTCGCCAAGGCCTCGGCTCGCTGCGATCGCTGCGACGTCTCGCGAATACCAGCGGTCGGCGGCCGGGTCGTTGCGCCTGAGGAACGCGCCCGCTGGCTCGCTGACGCGGAGCAGCCCTGTAACAGTCGCTTCGCCGATCGCTTTGCCAAGGTCCGGCGATGATGCATGGTCTGAGGGAACGAAACCGCGATTGACCAGAATGGTGAAACCCTCGTCGGTCCTGAACGGCGAAAGCACCCAATAACCACCGCCTCGATCGGTCACGGCAAGTGCCAGGGCCGGCGGGACGTCGAGGAAATGCCCTCTCGCCGTCACATGCCGATAGGCATCCGCGGCGGCGTTGATGCGCGGCCAAGACTCCAGTCCGGGAGCCGGAACCGGCGCGGCATGCACCCGCCGCTCGACGCGCGCGATCAGGTCCAGCTTCCAGATCCGCCGTTCAAGCTGCCAGATTCCGAGCCCGACAAGGATTACGACGCCGAGGCAGGCAAAGACGGCAAAGACGGCGCGGGAGCGAAGCGAACGCGATCCTAAGCTGTCGTCGGCATCCTTGAACGGAACGGACGTTGATTTGGTGCCAGCGCCGCCGCGAAAGCCGTCAACCGCAACTGTCACGGCATCTGACTCATGCCGGGATCAAGCATCATGTTCGCATTGAGGTGATACATCACCCAAAGCGAGCCGGACAGCGTGATTCCCACCAAAACCAGAGTGAACAGCAGCGCCATCAAGATCCAGCCGTTCTCAGAACGCGCATTCATGTGCAGGAAAGCGATCATGTGCACGACAATCTGCACCGCCGCCAGGGCCATGATGATCAGGGCAGTCGCCTGCTTCGAGGGCAGCGCGCCGCCCATCACCAGCCAGAACGGAACGGCCGTCAGCAGGACAGACAGGAAAAAGCCGGTCAGGTAGCCCCGCAGAGATCCGTGCGCAGGCTCGTCGCCATGGTGGCTGTCGGCGGCATGTGCATCGGCGTTCATCGTAGAAATCCCATCAGATAGACGAACGTAAAGACGCCGATCCAGATCACGTCGAGGAAGTGCCAGAACAGGCTGAGGCACATCAGCCGCCGGCGATTCGCCGCGATCAGGCCGTGCCGCCCGACCTGCACCATCAGCGTCGTCATCCAGATCAGCCCGAAGGTCACATGCAGGCCGTGCGTTCCGACCAGCGTGAAGAATGAGGAGAGAAAGGCGCTGCGCTGCGGGCCGGCCCCCTCATGGATCAGATGGGAAAATTCGTTGAGCTCGATCGACACGAAGGCGATGCCGGATATTGCGGTGATGGCCAACCATGCTTGCGTAGCTCCGACGCGGCCCCTCTCCATCGTCAACATGGCAAAGCCATAGGTGATCGATGACAACAACAGCATCGCTGTATTGACTGCGACCGTAGGAAGATCGAACAAATCTTTCGGCGACGGTCCGGCCGCGTAGTTTCCGCCCAGCACCCCATAGGCCGCGAACAACATCGCGAAGATGAGGCAATCGCTCATTAGGTAGAGCCAGAACCCGAGCATCGTGCTGCCGCCTTCGGCGTGATGCTCGTCTTCTACGTGGAATATCCGCGATTGCCCGCCGCCCGATGCGGCGATCGTCGTCATCGTGTCGGTTGCACTCATCGTCAGGCCTGCGCTGTGAGACGACGTGTCCGCTCACCCTCGGTCTGCACCACGTCCTCTTTCGGGAAATAGAAATCGCGATCGTAGTTGAAGGTGTGCGCGATGGCCGTGGCCACGAGAGCAGCGAAGCTCAGCGCCGCGAGCCACCACATGTACCAGACCATTGCGAAGCCAAAGACCATGCTGATCGCGGCCAGGACCACGCCGGCGCCGGTGTTGCTCGGCATGTGAATCGGCTTGAACCCTTCCAGCGGGCGACGATAGCCGTGCGTCTTCATATCCCACCACGCGTCGAGCTCGTGCACCACCGGGGTGAAGGCAAAGTTGTAAGGGGGCGGCGGCGACGACGTCGACCACTCAAGCGTCCGGCCGTTCCAGAGGTCTCCAGTCAGGTCGCGCAAGGCTTCGCGGTTGCGGATGCTGACATAGAGCTGAACCAGAAAGCTGAGGATGCCGAGGAAGATCAGGATCGCCCCGAATGCTGCGATGAGAGTCCAGATCTGTAGCGACGGATCGTCGAAATGCCGTAGCCGCCGCGTGACTCCCATGAAGCCGAGCACGTAGAGCGGCATGAAGGCAAAGTAGAAGCCCGATACCCAGAACCAGAACGACATCAATCCCCAGAACCGATCGAGCTTGAAGCCGAACGCTTTGGGAAACCAGTAGCTGATGCCCGCGAACGCACCGAACACGACGCCGCCAATAATGACGTTGTGGAAATGGGCGACCAAAAACAGGCTGTTATGCAGAACGAAATCGGCCGGCGGCACCGCCAGCATCACCCCCGTCATGCCGCCGATCACAAAGGTCAACATGAACGCGATGGTCCACATCATCGGAAGCTCAAAGCGGATTCGGCCGCGATACATCGTGAACAGCCAATTGAAGATCTTGGCCCCTGTCGGGATCGAGATAATCATTGTGGTGATGCCGAAGAACGAGTTCACGCTGGCACCCGAACCCATCGTGAAGAAGTGATGCAGCCAGACAAGATAGGACAGGATGGTGATGCAGAGGGTCGCATAAACCATCGATGTGTAGCCAAACAGACTCTTTCCAGAGAAGGTCGCTGCCACCTCGGAATAGACACCGAACACCGGCAGCACGAGGATGTAGACTTCAGGGTGGCCCCAGATCCAGATGAGGTTCACGTACATCATCGGATTGCCGCCGAAATCGTTGGTGAAGAAGTCGGTGCCGACATAGCGGTCGAGTGACAGCAGCACCAGCACGGCCGTCAGCACCGGAAACGAGGCGACGATCAGGATGTTGGTGCAAAGCGCGGTCCAGGTGAAGACCGGCATCTTCATCATCGTCAAGCCGGGTGCACGAAGCTTGACGATGGTCGCGATCAGATTGATCCCGGACAGGGTCGTTCCGACGCCCGCGATTTGAAGGCCCCAGATGTAATAGTCCATGCCGACATCGGGACTGTAGGCAATCCCCGACAGCGGCGGATAGGCCAGCCATCCGGTACGTGCAAATTCGCCGACGAACAGCGACATCATGACCAGCACCGCGCCGCCTACCGTCATCCAGAAGCTGAAATTGTTCAGAAAGGGAAACGACACGTCGCGCGCGCCGATCTGCAGTGGCACCACATAATTCATCAAGCCGGTCACCAGCGGCATCGCAACGAAAAAGATCATGATCACGCCGTGAGCCGTGAATATCTGATCGTAGTGATGGGCTGGCAGATAGCCCTGCGAATCGCCGAACGCAATTGCCTGCTGCATGCGCATCATCAATGCATCCGCGAATCCCCGCAGCAGCATGACGATGCCGAGCACCATATACATCACGCCGATCCGCTTGTGGTCGACGCTGGTGAACCACTCGCGCCAGAGATAACCCCACAGCTTGAAATAGGTGATGGCGCCGAGCACGACGACGCCGCCGGCGGCAACAACAAGGAAGGTTATGACCAGAATCGGCTCATGGATCGGAAAGGCGTCGAGCGTGAGCCGGCCAAAGACGAGCTTGAGAAAGGGCGATTCGGCAAACATGAGACGATCCGATTCAGGAGCTTGACGACCGATGGTGCGCGATCGGCAGCGCAGCTGGCATGGACGGCAAAGGTGTGAATGAGGGACGTGGCAAGCCGGCGCCGACCAGCCGTGCGGTATCAGGCACAGGCGAAAACGGCGCGTCTGGTTTCGATCCGACCGGGTCTTCAGGCGTGCACAAGCTCGCGACATAGGATGGCGCCGAGCCGAACACTGCGCCGCGACGCGCATACTTATCATATTCGAGCGGCATCAGGTTGGCGAGACCGGTGATGCCGAGACCACCTTTCGCATCAATGGCGCCCATTTCACTCGTGCACATCTTGCTCGGCTCAACGCAGAGTTCGACGATCGCCTTGAACAGCGTCGCGTCCGCGCCCGAATAGCGATGCACCGGCTCGTTCTCGCTTGGACGCTCCAGCTGCAAATAAGCGGCCCGGTCCAGCGGCGTCCCCTGCGTCTTCGCTTCGGCAATCCACGACTTGAAATCAGCGTCATCAAGGCCACGGAAAGTAAAATGCATCCCTGAAAATCCGGCGCCGCTATAATTGGCCGAAAATCCTTCATACACGCCGGGGCTATTGATCACGGCCTTGAGCTGGGTCTGCATCGCAGGCATCGCATAAATCTGGCCGGCGAGTGCGGGAACATAGAAGGAATTCATCACCGAGGAAGACGTGATACGAAACTCGATCGGCTGGTCGACCGGGGCGGCAAGATCATTGACCGTTGCAACACCAAAATCGGGATAAATGAACAGCCATTTCCAATCGAGCGCGACCACTTCGACCCGCAACGGCCGGGTATCCTCAGGCACCGGCTGATCGCTGGTAATCCGGCTCAGCGGCCGGTAGGGATCGAGCAAATGCGTGCTCGCCCAGGTGATGGCGCCGAGGCAGATGATGATCAGCAGCGGCAACGACCAGATCATCAATTCGAGATAGGTCGAATGGTCCCAGTCCGGCTGGTAGACCGCCGTCTTGTTCGACTGGCGATAGCGCCAGGCGAAGACGACCGTTGTAATCATGACGGGAACGATGATCAGCAGCATCAATATGGTGGCTTCGATAAGCAGATCGCGCTGCTGGAGCGCGATATCGCCGGATGGCGAAAGCACCACGGCGTTGCAGCCGCCAAGGAGACCGCAGATGGAGACAAGAGCAACAGTTCGAAGAAGCTTCAAGGCGGGCCTGCCGACAATTCCAAATTCCAGCGGCTTGCAGTAACCTCATCGCTCCGCCGGGCACATTGGACAATTTGCCCAATGCCTGAAATCGCCGATCGATGACACAAACGGATAATCCGCCGTCTCCCAACGGCATTCCGTCAATGGACCGTCAGAATTCGAGGACATCTCGCGCGCCATGATCGCAAATACTGCCGCGCCATCGCTTGCTGGACAGACTTCGCGAGGATCAGATGCTCACGACAGCGTGAGTTCTGGTGAGATCGCCATCGGCGTCATCATCGGCCGGACCTCGGAATTCTTCGATTTCTTTGTCTATGCCATCGCATCGGTCGTGGTCTTTCCGAAGCTTGTCTTTCCCTATGTCGATGCACTGACGGGAACGCTGTATTCGTTCGCGATCTTTGCGCTCGCTTTCATCGCTCGGCCGGTCGGCACCACGATCTTCATGATGGTCGATCGCGTCTATGGACGTGGCGTGAAACTGACGATCGCGTTGTTCATGCTGGGGACGTCCACGGTCGCGGTGGCGTTCCTACCCGGATATGAGAGCATCGGCGCCGCGTCCGCCGTACTGCTGTCGGTGCTGCGAATTGGTCAGGGCTTCGCGCTCGGCGGCACCTGGGATGGGTTGCCCTCCCTGCTTGCTCTTAATGCACCGGCCAGACGGCGAGGCTGGTATGCGATGATCCCGCAACTAGGCGCACCACTCGGCCTGATGGTCGCAAGCGCGCTGTTCGCCTTCTTCATCACCACGTTGTCCGCGGCCGATTTTCTTGATTGGGGCTGGCGCTACCCGTTCTTCGTCGCCTTCGCGATTAACGTCGTCGCCCTGTTTGCGCGGTTGCGCATCGTCGTCACGCCGGAATATTCCGAACTGTTCGGCAGCCGCGATCTTGAACCAGAACCTGTCGCGAGAACGTTGCAAGCGGAAGGACGCAACGTTGTCATCGGCACCTTCGCGCCGCTCGCGAGTTTCGCGCTGTTCCATATGGTGACTGTCTTCCCACTCTCATGGGTATTCCTGTTTACACAGGAGGGACCTGATCGGTTCCTGATCATTGAGATGGTCGCTGCGGCGTTCGGCGTAGCCGCCATCATTGCATCCGGACCGATCGCAGATCGCGTCGGCCGGCGGACGCTGCTCGGAGCATCAGCAGTGGCGATTGCCGCATTCAGCGGATTTGCACCGCAATTGCTCAACGGCGGAGGTTTCGGTGAAACGCTGTTCATGCTGCTCGGATTCGTGCTGCTAGGCGTCTCGTTCGGCCAGTCCTCCGGTTCGGTCGCTTCCAACTTTTCGCGCGCGAACCGCTATACGGCGTCCGCGCTGACCTCGGATTTCGCATGGCTGTTCGGCGCCGGTTTTGCGCCGCTTGTCGCCCTCGTCCTAGCAAGCAGATTCGGCTTGCTGTCGGTCGGCGGCTATCTGCTCTCCGGCGCCGCTTGCACCCTGCTGGCCCTCGGAATTAGCCGCAGACTTGATCGCGCTGATCAAGCTGGACCATTGGACGCCCATTGAGCAATGATCGCCAGCGATGCGGCGGAAGAGACCGGGCGCGGGCCCGAGAAGATTGCGCTGCGCCCGCGGCGAAATCGATGCCACCCTGAGCGGCGAATAAGGCTCGACGCTCGACTGGATCGAGGCACAGGCCATTGGAAAGACTTGGAAACGCGAAACTCCCGCAGCTTGCGCTACGGGAGTGTCGGTATCGGTGGTTGCGGGGACAGGATTTGAACCTATGACCTTCAGTCATGAGTCGATGTCCCGAGCCTGGTTTAAGCGACTGGTTAAACCGCGGTGGAGATCGCCGTCGCGGAACGCTCCTGCCGACTGATCGTCTGACCATTTCACCGCGCAAATCTTCGCAAGCCTTGTGTTCGACCTGTCCTATTTTTTCGCCATCGTCGCCGATTTTCCGCACGCGCGTTCAGTACCTCTTCTCCAAACCAAGATATTTCGGTTTTGATCAGCTTGCACCTCAGTCGGTCTAGAGCGGGTGATCGACGCGAGCTTCGCGGGCCCTTTGGGTCGCGAAGATTGTCGAAAATCGTTTTGAATTGATGTGGACCGCTGGAGCTCATTCGAAGGACCTGCCGCAGTCGTCCCCAACGCCGCCTGGCTGCCATGTTCCTCCGAGTCATGCCCCATCTTCGGCCCGGCCCCTACTTCCGCTCGATCGAAATGGGACCGCCGCGCCGCAACGTATTGTAGATCGGACAATTATCGGAGAAGTGCTTGAGGCACGCATCCCCGGTCTCGCGGCTGATCCTGTCTTCCAGCGCCACGACCAGCCGGATATATTCGTAACGCGTCGGATCGTCGGCGTGACGCTTAAAGGTTGCCGTGACGCCGACTTCGCCCAGTTCGATCGCCTGGCTTCGGGCGTGGGTCTGGATCAGCCCCAGGCCGCAGGACGCGAGTGCCGACAGCAGCAACTCGCCCGCCTGGACTGCCTCACCGGGTCCACCGATCGAGGCACGGGTATCAGAAACGAAATGCTTGCCGTTGGCGTCGACAATGAAGCGGCCATCGGTGCTCGTGGTGACCGCGCTAACCGTGGTGATGTCGTTTCCTGTGATCGGCTCGGCTCCGCCTATTCCGTCTTCGATGATCGTCATGTCGGCTCTTTCACCTTGTGTTTCTTTGCCGCCTGCGCGCGCCATGCTCCCGACTGCGGCCGCACAAGCCCAAGATTGTCGCGCAAGGTCTTTCCCTCATACTGAGTGCGATAGAGGCCCCGCTTCTGCAATTCCGGAACCACCAATCGCACGAATTCCTCAAATCCGCCGGGCTGATGGGGCGCGCTGATGGTAAAGCCGTCCGCCGCGCCCTCCCTGAACCAACGTTCCAGCCCATCCGCGACACGATCGGGCGTTCCCACGAAGTCGCCCTCGTAGCGGCTGCCATAACGCTTGCCGAGTTCGCGCAAGGTAAGCCCGTCGCGCGCGGTGGCTTCGCGCACCTCCTGATAGTGGCCCTGCACACCCGGAACTTCGACGTCCGGCAGCGGAGCGTCGAGCGGGAACAGTCCCAGATCGACGTCAAGGTGATAGGACAAGGTCGACAGCCCGGCATGTGGATTGACGAGATCGCTCAGTGTCTGCCTCTTGCTGTCGATGATCGCTTTGGTCTCGCCGACCAGCGGGGTTGCGGCAGGCAGGATCTTGAGCGAGCGGGGATCCCGTCCATGCGCCTTCGCACGCTCCTTCAACTCGCGATAGAACGCCTTCGCGCTGTCAAGCGAGTCATGGCTGACAAATATGACGTCGGCCCATTGCGCGGCAAAGTCGCGACCACGGTCGGACGCGCCGGCCTGGATGATCACCGGGTAGCCCTGCGGCGGCCGCGCCACATTCAAGGGACCGCGCACATTGAACCACTCCCCCTTGTGGTCAATGTAGTGCACCTTGTCAGGGTCGGCGAACAGCGGCGTTTCGCGATCCAGCACCAGCGCATCGTCATCCCAGCTGTCCCAGAGCTTGAAGACAACTTCGAGGAACTCGTCCGCGCGATCGTAGCGTTTATGGCGTGGAATCTGTTCTCCCTTCGAGAAGTTGCGGGCTTCCGCATCCTGGAAGGAAGTCACGACATTCCAGGCGGCGCGGCCGGCGCTGAGATGGTCGAGGGTCGCAAACGAACGCGCTACCTCGAACGGCTCGTAATGGCTGGTCGAACGCGTCGAGGCGAGACCAAGATGGCGCGTCGCGGAAGCCATGATCGCCAGCACGACCACCGGGTCGAGCCGCAACGATCCCAGCGCACCGTAACGCAGTTGGCTGTCATTACTGGCCTGGTAGCGATCCGGTACCGCGAGGATATCGGCGAAGAACGCCATATCGAACAGGCCGTGCTCGAGCGTGCGCGCGATGTGCTTGTAGTATTCGGCATCCAGCCATCCGGATTCGGACGCGGCATAGCGCCAGCCTCCCGGACGGCCGGGGCCGGCGGTTACAAAGGCGGCGAGCCGGATCGATCCATCATGATAGGCAGTCATGCAATTACACTCCGAGTTCAGCAGCAACGGCTTGCTTGGCCGCATCGAATTTCGATGACAGCAGGAAACCGCGAACATCGATCTTGTTTGGCAGGACCCCGAGCGCCTGGAAACTGTCGGCAAGATTTTGCGTGGAAACGGCGGCGGCCTCGTCGACCGGCTTCAGATCGACAGCTCCCGACTCCGACAGACGCGCGTCCTTGATAAGTTGCTCATAGACGGCCTGCTCGGCGCCGTCGGGCGGAAACCCGCCCTGTGACGCCCACAGCTTCACACTCTCCGCCGGATGGGCGAAGACATAGGCTTGCGTCTCACGGATGATCTTCACGAACTTCGCGAACGTCTGCGGATATCTCTCCGCCACCTCGGCCCGCGCCACATAAAACGCGTAGTCGTAGGTTTTGACGGCCGGCAACAGCCTCGCTTTGGTCCCGAGCTTGGCGAGCGCCAGTCCAGTCGCCGGCTGCCAATGGATCCAGCCGTCGATACTGCCCTGGGCAAAGGCGGTATAGGCGTCGGCACCGCTCAGGCTCACCGCTGTCACATCCGTCAACCGCAGGCCTGCCGTCTCCAAATATTTGATCAGGCTGTAAGTGCCCGTCGTTCCGTTCTGGTGGGCGATCGTCCTGCCCTTCAAATCGGCGGCAGACCTGATCGAAGAACCGGCCTGGACAAGGAAATCGACTTCGCTCATGGGCAGCGGATAGGCAGCGAGCGGTACGATCGGCACGCGCGCCGGCACCGCATTCGCGACGGCGGTCGCAGTCGCAAAAGTAAAATCGACTGCGCCGGCCTTGACCGCTTCCATCACCGGAAGCGATGCGGTGAAACCAGGTTGCCAGACGATCCTGGTGCCGAGCTTAGCTTCGAGATTGCGGCCGCCGACACCGGCCCGCAGCGAAGCCCAAATGCCGGTGCGACCGTCGCCGATCACGGCGACCGTCAACTGTGACGGCGCAGCGTCCGCGGCCCGCGCGGCCGTGCCGATGCGCGGCAGGCCGCCGCCGAGCAAGGCTAGGCCGGATGCGGCAAGAAGCTCCCGCCGGGATGGACGCGGCAGGTTGGTTCGTGGAAACTTCGAGGTCATGCAGGCCGTCCCTGGTGTGATTTCACTCATGCCACCTTCGACAGGTCGATGGCGTTTTCAGCCGCAAGCAGGTCGTCGAACAGCTCTTCCTTCAGCGCGGAAAGGATTGAATCTCCGCGATGTCGTGGCCGCGATTGATCGAGCTTGAGGTCACGGGCGATGCCGCCGTCGCGCATCACCAGGATGCGGTCGGACAACAAAAGCGCCTCTTCCACGTCGTGCGTAACAAGGATCACGGTGCGGGGCCGCATTGCGAGCAGGGACTCGAGCAGCAATTGCATGGCTGCTCGCGTGATGGCGTCGAGCGCGCCAAACGGCTCATCAAGCAGCAGGACATCCGGCTCGTGAATCAGGGCCCTCGCCAACGCTACGCGCTGGCGCTGGCCGCCGGAGAGCACCACCGGAAATTCATTCTCCCGTCCCTCAAGGCCGACGGCACCAAGGATGTCGCGGGCGTCCCGCTCGCGTCCCTTCAGCCCGAGCGTAACATTGCGCAGCACCGTCCGCCACGGCAGCAAACGGTCCTCCTGGAACATCATGCGCACGTCCGGCCGCGGCAACTTCGATCGCAACTCGATGCGCCCGCTGCTTGGCAGCTCAAGCCCGGCGGCAAGGCGCAGCATCGTCGACTTGCCGACCCCGCTGGGGCCGATGATGGAAATGAATTCGCCGGCGGCAAGCTCGAGATCGACACGGCCCAGCACCCGTCGTTCACCGAACGACTTGCTCACTCCGCGAAAGGTCACATCGGCGCCGCTCACGATGCGATCCGCCGCGCGTAATTCGGATGCCAGCGCAGCAGGCGGCGCTCGACCATACGGGTCAGTAAATCAGCCAGCCAGCCGGCGATCGCATAGAGAGCAATCGCAAGGACGATGACGTCGATGCGCAGCAATTCACGCGCATTCTGAACGAGGTAGCCGATGCCGTCGCGCGATGCGATCGTCTCGCCGACAACCAGCGTGAGCCACGCCACCCCAAGCGCGTAACGAATGCCGATCAGAATCGGTTGCAGCGCGGCTGGCAGGATAATCGACCAAACCAGCGCCGGGCCCCCGAGCCCGTAGGACCGTCCAAGCTCAATCAGCTTGGGATCGACATTGCGAATACCGCCTATAGTGTTGATGTAGACGGGAAACAAGGATCCCATCGCCACCAGCAGCACGCGTGGCTCCTCGCCGATCCCAAACCACAAGATCATGAGCGGTACGAGCGCGAGATGCGGAATGGTCCGTATCATCTGAAGCGAGCGATCGACAATGTCGTGAGCCAGTTCAGACAGGCCGACGATGACGCCGAGCAAAAGGCCGATCGTGGCACCTGCCCCAAAGCCAATCAGGACCCGCCTCAGGCTGACCAGGATGTCGTGTTGCAGTTCTCCCCGCCCCGCGAGTTGCCCTGCAGCGCTCCATATCTCGGAAGGCGCCGGGACAATCGCTGTCGAGATGATTCCATTCACGGAAAACAATTGCCAGAGCCCGATCAGCCCGAACGGCAACAGCCATGGCAGAAACGTGCGTCGCCAGACCGCAATATCTAAAGACACGGGCTCACGAACGCGACCCGGCAGGGGGATGTCCGCTACCACCGTCACAACGCGCAATTCATCCCTGGGCCGCGTAGCCTCATCAACAATTATGCGCTCGGGCGTCGCAAGGATGCACGAGAACTGAGACAACGATGCATCGGTCATGATGTCGAGTGTTGTTCCTGATCGAGAATGACCTCGACATCCTTGCAGAATTTCATGCACGGCACGATGGCATCAAAATTCAAATTTCGAGATACAACACCACGCCTGTGCTCTGGAGGCTGAACAATCGGAAAAGCCATTCCGTCGCGCGCAGTGGGACGCCCGATCATGCGAAACGAGCACATCGTAGGCTCAAATCAGCGACATGTAACATCCGATTCTTGTGATTGGCCGAGGAGTCAATTCCGAAGCCGGCCGCGTAATGCCAAAATCCCGTCTAAGCGGGGTCTGGCTGCGAAAGCGGAGCGCCTCCGATTCCCATCTGTCGCATCCGCCATTGATTGAAAATAGTCGTTTCATTTAAAGGCGATTCCGAAGGACAACGACGCCGCGCTGCTTCGATCAAGGCAAATTAAATGCAAGGAGTAAGCGCTGTAGCAAAGCCGGTTGTTGGAAAACGTAAACAAGCCGAAGGCGCGGCGCGGGAAGATGACGCAGCGCGACCCGTATAACGTGACGGCTGCCGCGCGCGGTCACTGGGGCTGTGCCGGACGGCGATGGATATCGCCGATACCCTCGATCAGTGATTCGTCGAAGAAGCCGCGGACGGCTTCAATATCCTGCCGCTGTACTTTCCAGACGGCTTCGATGACTTTCTGCAGCAAGTAATACCGGAACTCAATGCCGCGGCCCGTTCCGGAGCTTGTATAGCGGGAACACGCTCCGTTCGCATTTGGGCCTACCGCGGCCGGCAAACCAATTTAAGCCGGAATAGCCGGCCCGGCGCGAGCGGTCGCACGTCCCTAGACCTCCCAGCGCGAGCGCCGCGATGACATCGCGACCCCTGAAGGAAGCTAATGGGAGAGCAGGCCCATGATGCGACGATGGACAGCGAACAACTCGAGATTTTCTGGATCGCGGGGTCGCGGAAGGTCGATCGCGATCGTCGCGATCGTGTGAGCGGGCTTGCCACCGAGCACGACGATCTTGTCGGCCAGGAAAGCGGCTTCGAGCATGTTATGCGTCACCAGCAGACCCGTCGGCGGTGCTTCCAGCCACATGTCCTGCATCAGGATTCGCAGCCGACGCGCCGTCAATTCATCCAACGCACTGAACGGCTCGTCGAGAAGCAGTATCTCCGGTTCGATCGAGAACGCTCTGGCGATGGCAACCCGCTGGCGTTGGCCGCCCGATAGCGCGAGAGGGTATGCGTCGAGATAGTCCCTTAGCCCTACTTGCGTCAGCAAGCCCACAGTCCGCGCCGTTCCCCGACCGGCTGCCTTCGACACCAGATCCACATTGGCTCTCACTGTTCGCCAGTCCAGCAGCCGCGGCTGCTGGAAGACCATGCCGACGCGGGCGGACGCACCGCCCGGCCCCGTATCGATACGACCGCTATCCGGCCGCTGCAGTCCGGCCGCGATATGGAGCAGCGTTGTCTTGCCGACGCCCGATGGACCAACGAGGGCGACCAGTTCGCCATCCTCGATCTCCAGTTCGAAGCCATGCAGAACCTGCTCGACCCGGCCGGAGTTTTGTCGAACGAAGCCCTTTTCGATCCCCGAGAACTTAATCGACGCACTCACAGGTCGGACACCCGTCGCCATTTCGAAGAGGCGCGTTCGAGCGACTGCAGGACGCCGTATTCGATCACGACCATCACCGCCCAGAACACGATCGTCCAGGCAAGAACTCCGGCGACGTTCTGCGAGCTGAATTCGGAATTTAGCTGGTAGCCGACACCGTTCGAAAGACCGAAGAGTTCGACGAGAACGATCACTTTCCATCCCAATGAGAGGCCGACGCGCGCGCCTCCGATCAGATGCGGCGTCAGACTGGGGATCCAGATATGGATAAGCTTGTCGCGCGTCGAAAGCCTGAAGACATGCGCCATTTCCACGATCTCGGAATCGACGGCTTTCATTCCCTGGAGGACATGCAGGACCATGACCGGACCGATACCCAGCGCGATCGCCACGATGGGCGTGGTCAGACCGACTCCGAACCAGATGACGCAGAGAAGAGCCCAGACGAGGCCGGGCACCGTGAGGCCAAGAATGATGGCGGGATCGCAAAACCTGCGGAACGTCACGCTTCTTGCTGCCGCGATACCGACGACGAGCGAAATCACGAAGGCGACGCTGAACCCCGCGAGGATGCGTCCCAGCGTGATTCCGATCTGACGAAGCGCGAAGCCACCGATGACGAGACGCCGCACCTCGCCGAGCACCTCGCTCACATTCGGAACGAGCGGGCTCGCCGTGGCGCGTGCCAGCGCTTCCCACAGCCCCAGGAGGCAGACGCAGAAGACGATGGATGGAAGCCAAACCGCTGCTAGGCGCCGCAGCGCCGACAGCCTCGGAGCCCCCCTATCTTGCCGCCTTTTGGCGCTCTCCACCTGTACGATATCGGCCATCATGCCTTTCCGAGCGCCAGGCCGTCGTAGAGCGGGCGCTGCGGAGCCGCATCGAGCAACCTAAGCTTCACCGCGACCTCGATCTGCCGGTCGATGGCGTTCCATACGCTCCGGTCCCACTCCGTGGGATAGACATCGGCCAGCCTACCTGGAAGCAGATTGATCGCGGCGGTCTCCTTTGGTCGAAGGCCCATCTCCGCCGCATGCTCGATGAAGAGGTTCGGATTGTCGCGCAAGGCGCCGTTGGCTGCCGCAAAAAGCCGAGCGACGGACGTAGCAAGCGCCCGGTTGGAGTCCAGCCAGGTGCGCTTCGCAGCCAATCCGACCAGGAATGGCGCAGCGTCAACACCGGAGGCGTGCCGCCAAATGTCGCCAATTTTAGCCAGTTCGCGCGCCCCTGAGCCGACGGCACGGGTCGCCGTCGGTTCGATGACGATGACGGCATCCACGTCGCCGCGGTCGAACAGCGCCAGATTGGCCGTTGGCGGGCCGAATATGGTTTCAAAGTCGCGATCGATATCGATCCCGAGCAGCGAGAGCGCCACGCGAGCTTGCTGATAGGTCTCGGTGGTTTTCGGCTGGGTGGCGATTTTCTTGCCGACGAGATCCGAGGGTTGATGAAACGGGCTGTCGGCCTTCACGATGATGCGGCCGTGATTGTTAAGTGCCGGCCCGAACAACGTGATGTCGCTTCCCCTACGCGCCAGCGTCGCAAGGCCGATCGCACCGAATACTCCTACGTCCAGAGATCCGGCCGCAAGCTGCACCTGCATCTGCCCGGGATCGCCAGCCACCCAGTTGATGTCGAAGCTCGAACTCAAGGACGGATCGAGACTGGAGATGGCGGCGCGCCAGATCGAGCCCGCGCTTCCCGGCGTCGAGAGCGTGACGTTCACGACCGGCTTCGCCTGCGCCATCGCCTCGGACGAGACGACGGCCGGATAAGCCACCGCACCGGCGATGCCTGCCAGGACGTCGCGCCGCGACAACGAGAAATAGCATCGCGACACCTGGTGTCCCGTTGCCGCCTTGGACATGGATCGGTCCTTAGAAAGGTTCGCCGCGCCGTTTCGGCGCGGCGAGTGATCACTGCTCACCGTCGAATCCAACAGCGCGGTCAAGAAACGACGAGCGATTCGTGACTGTTTCTGCCGTCTGTAAAGCCGCGTTCCTTCATCCAATGATACGCCGGGTCGAACAAGTCAGTCGAATATCGCTGTGCGTGAGTGTAACGGACGAAACGGCCGTCGAGTTCGTCGGGGCTGATCTCGTCCTTCGCGATCGCCACGATGTAGTGAGCGTATCGGGCGAAATCGGCGTTTATCAGATCGACGGCCTGGTCGAGCACCTTGAAGTATTTGTCGAGATCGAGCGGCTCCAGATCCGGCGACACCACCTCGGCCCCGCGGTAGAACGTCAAAGCAATGATATGAGCGCCCTGCTTCAGCGCCAGGCTGATAAAGGGCTCCATGACGGTCACCGCACGAACCCGCCCCTCTTTCAGCGCCGAGAGCCGTACCTCCGGCGCTCCGATGTGGGTCGTTACGATCTCGTCCTTCGGAATCGCGCCCTCAAGCAGTCCGATCGTTGTATAGTGCGATCCGGTGAAGTCGTTGATCCCGATCGCAACGCCGGCGAGATCTCGCGGCGACTGCAACTGAGAATCGAACGAAACGATCGCTTGCGCGGCAATCGCCGGCCGTAGCGCCGCAATTTTTCCCCGGCCCGCGCCACGCTCCAGGCGATCGATCCCGCCCCATTCGCACACATTGAAAGCTTCTGCCGCGCCACCCTCGAACAGCGCCTCCTTCTGCCGCTTCAGCACATCTCGTTCCAGCTTATCGTGGTCGGCGTACTTGACCGAATAGTCGACCTCCAATCCGGCCTTCTTGAACAAATCATGCTCCAGGGCGACCAGGATCGGCAGGTCGAACACCGGCGGATTGGGCGAGATGCGGATCTTGAGATTCAGGTTGCTGATCGAAGCCATTTTTTACCTCCGTCGCCTTGAAAGAATTGATTTCGGCTCCCGCGCCGACCGCGTCAGGCGAAACGACGCCGTCGTGTTTCGGATGTCATGCTAAGCCAACCAAGCAGGAGAGTGCTTTCATATTGGCGCGAAACGACGGAAGATCTTCATTGTCCGTCGGCGCAACGCACAATGGTTTTTGCTTTCCACCGACGGCGCACGCAAGCTGGCTGGGCCGATGTTTGCCTGGTTGGAGTGGGCAATCAGCACCCTCGCCTTGTTGTTCCGGGCGCCCAACCGACACCTACCGCCCGACGAATCCGCGTAACCACAACGGGCGCAGTAAGGGCGGCGCCCTCCGCAAGTAGCATTGCTATCATGGCGTCGGGCAATGGGCTTTGGCGGGTCGGAAAAATACTTGCCGTGTGTGTACCGAAAACCTCATCCGAATTGATGACGTGATGGAATCGCCTAAGCTGGCGGAATGATCGGGCTGCTCTGTTTCGCTCTGGCCGTCCTGGCCTCACCGTTCAAGTCGAAGTTGCGGCTTGAAGCTGAGAACGCGGTGCTTCGACACCAGTTGAATGTCTTGAGGCGCAGGCTGCACGGTCGGGTCCGGCTCACGAACCATGATCGCTGGTTCTTGATCCAGCTGTATCGCTGGTTTCCATCAATCCTGCGGGTTCTCTCCATCATTCGGCCCGACACGCTCGTGCGTTGGCACAGGGCCGGCTTTCGCTGCTACTGGCGGTGGAAGTCGCGCCCACAGGGAGGGCGACCGCAGATCGACACGGAGTTGCGGGTATTGATCCGATGGATGAGCGTCGAAAACCCGCTTTGGGGCGCGCCGCGCATTCACGGCGAACTGCTCAAGCTCGGGTTTGAGGTCGCGCAGTCGAGCGTCGCCAAGTACATGGTCAAGTGGCGGGCGCCACCCAGCCAGGGATGGCCAACCTTCTTGCATAACCACGCGCCAGACATTGCCGCCATGGACCTGTTCGTTGTCCCGACCATTCGCTTCGACCTGCTCTATGCCTTGCTCATCGTCCGGCTAGACCGCAGGAACCAGGTCTTGATCAACCTCACAGCAAATCCGAACGCAGAATGGGTCGCGCGTCAAATCACGGAAGCATTTCCCTGGGATCAGGCTGCGCGCTACATGATCCGGGACTGCGATCGGATCTATGGCGCCGTCGTCACACGGCGACTGCGAACCATGGGCATTCGGGACAAACCGATTGCACCGGCCTCGCCCTGGCAGAACGGTTTTGCTGAACGGCTGATCGGATCGATCCGGCGCGAGTGTGTTGACCATTTCATCGTCTTGGGCGAGGCGCATCTGCGCCAGATTCTGCAATCGTACGCACGCTATTATAATGACGTCAGGACGCACCGGTCACTGGACAAAGATGCACCAGTCTCTCGCCAAATTCAGCGAATCGGAAGCATCAAATCACACGCCATCCTTGGCGGACTTCACCACCACTACGCCCGCGTTTAAGTTTTCGGTACACACAGGAATCGAACCCCTGTTTCAGCCTTGAGAGGGCCAAGCCTGATCTGTTTAATGATCGACGCAAGGCGAGTTCGACTAGGGAAGAAGCCTCACTTCGACCTCGCGGCCGCCCGAGCGCTCCTTCGCCGATCACATTGTGGGGAGCAGAGAGTTAGACCGGCTCACAAAACGCCGTTTGAAAAACCGTTTTAGTTGATGCTTCTCAAACGGTGAAACCCGCTAAGCTCTTGAAAAGCTTGGTGGGCGCACCAGGGCTCGAACCTGGGACCCGATGATTAAGAGTCATCTGCTCTACCAACTGAGCTATGCGCCCGGAACTTGCCCCGGGAAAGCCTTCGCAAGAGGGCGTCGTTTAGCAAAGCGCCCCCCCGATGTCCAGCAAGCTGGCGGGATATTCCACGGCCGCTTTACCGGTTCGGGAAAACCGAAAAGCCGCCGGATTCCGGCGGCTTTTCTTGCATTTCAACCGGGAAAAGGGGCCCAGAGCCTCGGTTCTGATTGAATCAGAACCGAGACCCAGATCTTCGATTGACGCGTTTTCTTGATGCGAACCGGGATCACTTCGCTGGAAAACGCTCTGGCGTCAGAGCCGCTCGGGGCCGTGGCCGTCGTGGTCCCTGCCGCCATCCCGGTCGTAGCCGTGATCCCCGTCGCCGTCGCGGCCCATTCCCCGCTCAAAGGCGCGGTGCCGCCAGCCTTCGCCGCCGAAGCGGCGTTCCATATGGGTCAGGAGCTTGAGGCGGCGCTTCTGGCCGTCATCCAGCGTCTTGTAGAGCGGGTCGGCCGCATCCGCGATCTTCTTCAGCGCCGCCGCCGAGGTCGCCATGTTATCGGCACGTTCACGCAGGCGCGCCACCGGATCGTCAGTCTTCTGCGCATCCTTTGAATCGTCCTGCGCCTTCATGCGCGCATTGGCGCGGTCGATCCGCAACTTGGCGAAATCGCGCACCGCGGACTCGACCGGCGGCCACAGTTTTTCCTGGTCGGGCGTGAGCTTGAGGCCAGCATGCACAGCCGCGATCCGGGCGTCGGTAAAGGCCGCCCTGTCCTCGGGGCTCAGCCGCATGTGTTCGTGAAACCACGGACGGTGCTGGGCGTAAACCACGGTTGAACCGGCAAGGGCGAGCGCCGCTACGCCGGCGAGCAAAACTTTCTTCATGCGAACCTCCTTTGAAAGGTCACGTGAGGATGGGCGCGCTTGCCCGTGCAATCAACTTACAGATTAGAAAGAGTACCTTCTCTTACCAAGATGTAATCCGTAGACATTAATTGAAACACAATCAGATCATGCCGAGCACGTGCGGCAGCCACAACGAAATCTCCGGGACATAGGTAATCAGACCCAGGAACACCAGCATCGCGAGCAACCATGGCAACACCGCGACGGTGATTTCGCTGATGCCCATCTTGGCGATACTGCTGGTGATATAAAGATTCAAACCCACCGGCGGATGACACAATCCGACTTCGGTATTCACGATCATCAACACGCCCAGATGCACCGGGTTGACGCCGAGCTTGGTGGCGAGCGGATACAGGATCGGCGCCATGATCAGAAGAATCGATGACGGATCCATGACGTTGCCGGCCGCGAGCAGGATCACATTCACCACCAGCAGGAAGGTCCAGACGCCGAAGTTCTTGTCGATGATCCAGGCCGCCATTTCCTGCGGTATCTGCTCATGGGTCATCAGGAACGAGAACAGCACCGCGTTGGTGATGATGTAGAGCAGCATCGAACTCATGCTCGCAGCCTGCAACAGCACCTTCGGCACTTCGCTGAGCTTCAACTCCTTGTAAACGAACACGGTGATGAAGAAGGCGTAGACCGCGGCGACCGCGGCCGCCTCGGTCGGCGTGAAAATTCCGCCATAGATGCCGCCGAGCACGAGGACGATCAGCAGCAGCCCCCAGACGCTCTCACGGAACGCATAGACCTGCTCGCGGAGCGTCGCCTTCGGCATGCGGGGATAGTCGTTGCGCCTGGCGATGAACCAGGTGACCGTCGCCAGCATCAGCGCCAACAGGATTCCCGGGACGATGCCGGCCATGAACAGTGCGCCGATCGAGGTGTTGGTCGATACGCCATACAGCACCAGAATGATCGAGGGCGGCACCAGGATGCCGAGCGCGCCCGAGGTCGAGATCACGCCGACGCCGAAACGGCGCGGATAGCCGTGTTCCACCATCGCAGGCATCATGATCGAGCCGATCGCCACCACGGTCGCGACGCTCGATCCGGAGATCGCGGCGAACATCGCGCAGGCTGCGACGCCGGCAAGGCCAAGCCCGCCGTGGAAATGGCCGACCAGCGACGTCGTGAACGTGATCATGCGTCGCGCGACGCCGCCGCGGGTCAAAAACTGGCCCGCAAGAATGAAAAACGGAATCGCCATGATGCCGAAATTGTCGAGGCCGGAAAACAGCTTCAGGCCGACGCTTTCGATCGGCACGTCGGTCATGGTGAACAGGAAGGTCAACACCGACAGGCCGAGCGAGATCGAGATCGGCATGCCCGTCAGCATCAGGGCAAACAGCAGTCCGAAAATAAGGGCTGCGCTCATCACGCTTCTCCGATCGCGATGGGCGCTTTTGCGCTGACGACCTCGATACCGTCGACGCTGGTAGCGTCATGATGCGGCAGATCGCCGGTCTTCCAGTAGGTCCAGGAGACCTGCAGGAAACGGAAGCACATCAGATAGGAGCCGAGCGGAATGCAGGCGTAGACAATCCAGCTCGGCAGTTCGAGATCGGGCGACACCTGGTCGGTGCCCATCAACTCGATCACGAACTTCGCCCCCATGGTGCCGACGATGGCGGTGAACAGCGCGCCGCCGAACAGTCCGAAAAGAATGACGCCCTTGCGCCAGGGTGGATTCAACTGATTGATCAGGACGTCGACGCCGACATGGATGCCGGTGCGCACGCCATAGGCCGCGCCGAACTTGGCCATCCAGATGAACATGTAGATGCACAGCTCTTGCGACCATGCGAGCCGGATCGGAAACAGGATCGGATACAGCAGGGGAACATCGACCAGAAAGCGGTGCACGACGGTGATGAAGGTGAGCAGCGTCGCAGCCCCCATCAGGGACGCGATGATGATTTCCTCAAGCCTGTCGAGAATGCGTAAAAACATGAATATCCCCCGTGACAATCGGGCGGGTCATGCAACCGCCCGATCATGCGCGTCATCCCGCGGCCATGCCGGCCGCGGACCCCCATGCGTTGCGACGAGAGCATGATCCGGAAAAAGCGGGAACCGGTTTTCCCCCACGACAAAACACCAGGCGTTTGCGCGGAGATCATGCTCGAACAAGGAATTAGATCATGATCCGATTCAACCCAATCGGATCATGATCCAGCGCGATCGGCCGCTCAGTTCATCGGGCCGCGGCCCGTTTCCTTGAGGAATTCGCCAATCAGGGGCTGACCGACCCGCGACGCCACGTCCTTGTAGACCGGCATCATCGCCTTGCGCATCGCCTCGTCCTGTTCGGATGTCAACGTGAGGATCTCGCTCTTGCCGGACTTCTTGATCAGCTCCAGCGCGTCGTCGTTTTCCTTGGCCGACTGGTTGTTGCCGTACTCGGTGGCTTCCTTCATCGCCTTCGACAATTCATCGCGAATGTCCGGCGGCAAGCCGTCCCAGAACTTCTTGTTCACGACCACGACGTAGCCGATATAACCGTGGTTGGTGACGGTCATATACTTCTGCACTTCGTGCATTTTCTGCGTGTAGATGTTGGACCAGGTGTTTTCCTGTCCGTCCACGACGCCGGTCTGCAAGGCCTGATAGACGTCGCTGAACGCCATCACCTGCGGAATCGCGCCGAGCGCACGGAACTGGGCTTCCAGAACCTTCGAGGACTGGATGCGGAACTTGAGACCCTTATAGTCATCCGGCGCGATCAGCTTCTTGTTGGCGCTCATCTGCTTGAAGCCGTTGTCCCAGTAAGCGAGGCCGGTCATGCCCTTGGTATCCAGCAGCTTGAGCAGCTTGGCGCCGAGCGGCCCGTCGGTCACCTTACGCAGCGTCTTCAGGTCGGGCAGGATGTAGGGCAGATCGAACACCTCGAATTCCTTGATGCCGATCGGGCCGAACTTGGAATTCGACGGCGCCAGCATCTGCACCGCGCCGAGCTGCAGGGCTTCGAGCTCTTCCTTGTCCTTGTAGAGCGTCGAGTTCGGATAGACTTCGACCTTCACCTTGCCGTTGGTGTATTTCTCGGCGAGTTCCTTGAATTTGTCGGCCGCCTTGCCCTTTGGCGTGTCCGCCGCCACCACGTGGCTGAACTTGATGACGATCGGCGACTGCGCCGACGCCGGTCCAATCAGGGCCAATGCCGCGACCGAAGCCGCAGCCAAAATCAACTTACGCATGTTTCCTCCCGCGTGATTTCCATGAAGCGCGCGAATGACGCGGCTTCCAGCCTTGCATGCCAGCGGCACCAATACAGAGAAGCCGGATGAAATGCCATTGCCCCTTTAGCAGGGGCTGTTTTTAGTATTTGCTGCAGTGCAAAATGAAACGGATACCCTCCTTGGCAAGCCTTCTTTACGAGCCCTGCCCTCATTCGATGGCAGTAGGTGCCAACGCGCCGCTGGTCCGATGGCTGGCCTCGCCGCTCTCACGGGAACCGTTTATTATGGACGGGGGTACACCCAAAAAAACGCGGCGCCGGGAGCGCCGCGTTTTCGGATTTCCGTTCTGTTGAGCCGATCAGCTTGCCGCCGCCGCCGGAATGTCGCGCTGACGCTTCATGACGATCTTGTTGAGCGCTCCGAGATAGGCCTTGGCCGAGGCCACCAGCGTATCCGGATCG
This sequence comes from Bradyrhizobium canariense, assembly GCF_900105125.1. Classification (NCBI taxonomy): domain Bacteria; kingdom Pseudomonadati; phylum Pseudomonadota; class Alphaproteobacteria; order Hyphomicrobiales; family Nitrobacteraceae; genus Bradyrhizobium; species Bradyrhizobium canariense. The sequence continues at coordinate 3,464,090 of NZ_LT629750.1, forward strand.
GAAGCCTTCGACGTCATCGATCGGCCCTCATGGGCGAGCCGCACCGACACTTCGGCTTGCGCGTCGGTTCCTTCCGTCACCGCATGGACCTGGTAGAGCTCCAGCTTGGCTTCGTGCGGCACCAGCAATTTGATGCAGTTGAAGACCGCATCGACCGGACCATTGCCTTCGGCCTCTTCGATCTTCAGCTGGCCGTCGACATCGAGCTTCATGGTGGCGCGCTGCGGACCGTGGGTGCCGGCGATCACCGTGAGCGAAGCCAGCTTGATGCGGTCATGGGAGGCCGCGATTTCCTGATCGACCAGCGCCTCGATATCCTCGTCGTAGATATCCTTCTTGCGGTCGGCGAGCGCCTTCATCCGCGTGAACGCGTCTTCCAGCTGGTTGGCGCCGAGCTTGTAGCCCATCTCCTCCAGCTTATGGATGAAGGCATGGCGTCCGGAGTGCTTGCCGAGCACCAGCGACGACTGTTTCAGGCCGACCATTTCCGGCCGCATGATCTCGTAGGTCGAGGCATCCTTCAGCACGCCGTCCTGATGGATGCCGCTCTCATGCGCGAACGCATTGCGCCCCACGATCGCCTTGTTGTACTGCACCGGGAACGACGTCGCCGCCGAGACCAGTTTTGAGGCGCGTGTCAGCTGGGTGGTATCGATCTTGTTCCACCACGGGAATTTGTCGTTGCGCACGTTGATCGCCATCACGACTTCCTCGAGCGCGGCATTACCCGCCCGCTCGCCGATGCCGTTGACGGTGCATTCGATCTGCCGGGCGCCGCCGGCGATGCCCGCCAGCGAATTCGCCACCGCCATGCCGAGATCGTTATGGCAGTGCACCGAAAATACCGCCTTGTCGGAGTTCGGCACCCGCTCGATCAGCGTACGCATGAAGTGGGTATATTCCTCCGGCACGGTGTAGCCGACGGTATCGGGAATATTGACCGTGGTGGCGCCGGCCTTGATCACGGCCTCGACGATCCGGCACAGAAAATCCATCTCGCTGCGGGTGCCGTCCTCGGCCGACCATTCGACATCGTCGATATGGTTGCGCGCGCGGCTGACATTGGCGATCGAGGTTTCGATCACCTGCTCCGGCGTCATGTTGAGCTTGACCCGCATGTGCAGCGGCGAGGTCGCGATCACGGTATGGACGCGGCCGCGCTTGGCGAATTTTACGGCTTCCGCACAGCGGTCGATGTCCTTCGGATGCGCGCGCGACAGGCCGGCGATCACGGCATTCTTGGAACGCCGGGCGATTTCGCTGACCGCCTGGAAGTCGCCCTCGGAGGTGATGGGGAAACCGGCCTCGATGACGTCGACGCCCATGTCGTCGAGCATCTCGGCGACCTCGAGCTTCTCCTCGAAGCTCATGGTCGCGCCCGGGCATTGTTCGCCGTCGCGCAAGGTGGTGTCGAATATGATGACGCGGTCCTTGTCGGACTTGTTCACATTGGTCATTGGAAAATTCCTTTAGCTGATGCGCTTTTTCGGGCGCTGAAGGGTTCTGGTGATCTCGCGCAACCCCTGAGTGCCCAGGCGCCAACCGCCCAGACGGCCCTCAGGGGCCGATAAGAAGCAGAAGCCCGCCAAGAAGCAGGGTGGGCAGCGACGCAGCCGGAATCGCGTCAGGACCGGCGGCAATAGCCGCGCTCCCGGAAACTCCACACTTTTCGCTGCGAATCAGCATTGCCAGACCCTTTGGAACCCGCATCCTCGGCCAAAACCATTGACGGTTTGTTGCCGGGAAAGCGGTCCGACCTCGTTCTAAACGAGAAAGATGGGCGGCGGCAATGCCAAAAGATAGTCAGGTTGGCTGACCTTTTCGACTTCGCGCTCGTCCGTCCCCTCGCCCACGGCGATGCGATCTCGCGGCGTGGATAGCACCCGAGGTTTTGCCGGAAGCCTTCGCCCCGTGAGGGCGTGGGGAATGCCGGGTGCCCGTTGCACCCGCAGCCTCGTGTGCAGTGTGTTGGAAGCACACGAGTGTCGTCACCGCAGGCCGCCGGAACACCCGGCATTCCCGCACGTAATGGTTTTAACGGTTTCCTTCGTGCTCTCCCCGGTGATCGGGCTTTCTTGCCACCGTCATCGGTGTGATGCGAAGCGACATCACTTGCGTGATGCGCAGGCATCATCGACCGACTTGACGCCAGCGTCGGGGCGTCAGGACCACACGACTTCGCCGTCCGCAAAAGTGCCGCCCGTCCGCGCAAGGATTGCGCTCGACGCTTTTACGTCCATTGCATCCCGCACCCAACGTCCGTGACGATCGCGATACGCCCCTCTGGCGAGGCGGGACAGCGAGTCAATAAAACTGCGTCTACCAAGTGGAGAAGCGGAATATTTTTCGCTGAAGGACTGGACACCAAATTCGCCAGGCAGCCTGTCGGGCAAATCAGTCATCCAAATCAGCCATCCAAATCAGTCCTGGGCCGTAGCCCGCATGAGCGCAGCGAGACGCGGGACCAAAGCGCGCAATTGGCTCCCGAACGCTTCGCTCATCCGGGCCACGCTTGCTGTTGAATTGGACGCTTGCCGATTTGTCCGTGCTTCGTCGCTGGGCTTGTCGACCGTAAAGAATTTTGAAAACTCGCTGAGAGACACCACACCAGCGAATTTGATTGCCATCCGACGCGCCCTCGAAGACGCTGGCGTGGCATTTATCCCGGCCAAGAATGGCAAGGAGGCCGGCGTCGGTTGCGGGAGTAGATGGCGATGACCGCTGACTAACTCGGACTCAGTCTCAAAATTCTGCTACGGTTATCGAGTGTGCGCATGAAAGGATTTCCGATGAAAAACTCTTTTTCACTGGCGGCCGCACTACTCCTGCTTTCTCTTATGCCCGTTCGCGCGGGCACCATTTACCCGAGACTGCCGTGTCGTGTGTACGACGACACTGCGTTTACTCAGATTCCGCTTCAGTGTGGAACTATTGTGCCGTATTACCCGCGCAAGCTATTTGTGCGATCTTCGATAAAGCGGTCATATCGCTATTACCCGGATTATGGCTACTGCCCGTATTAGTGACGCGCGCCAATGACCGGCGAACAATCCAGAAAACTCAAGGTCGGCGACCGCGTTTGCTGGGACGATAGTCTGAGCGATCGGGGTAAAGTGATCGCAATCTCTTGGAGCGGAGTCACGATCGAGTGGCAGAACGGCCTAACAGCATCGATCGAGCACAATGATATGGGGCGGATTCAGCGGGCACCGTAATTTGGTGTGAGAGCGCTGACGGCTGAATCAACCGACTAGCGCATTGCACATAATTCGATTCGGCTACTATCGATCGGCTTCTTCTTTCCCGAAGAGGTCCAGGTATTCAGAATCTTGCCCTCGCTCGCGAGTTCAACGCACAAATCTTTAACATTTGTCTCTCGGAACATAAATTGCTCCATAATTTTTATCACGAACACACCAGACTGAATCGACGATTGCCGAGCCATCAAGAATACTAACGTCCAATTCTTGGCCGCTAGGAATGTTTGATCCACGACTGATTGAAGTGTCGCGTCGGAGTCAAAATCGAACCCAAAAAGCTCGTTTTGGCCTGTTCACGCTTCAAGCGTTTCGCTCCCTCACGTAATTTTTCGTGGCCTCGCAGGGCAGTAAATTCGACATCCCGGAAGACCTTTAAGCCTGCAGATTTTCTCGTACCGTAGGCGATAAAAAAATGCGGCCGGTCAGCCGTTGCTTTGTCAATACGGGTGGAGAGAACATACTCAAAGCCTCCAGCCTGTTTTAGGACGTGGACTCATTAAGACGCAGCCATAGCCTGATTGACGCGAGTTGAACGAAGGCAAGGTAGTTGGCGGCAAGCCTGTCGTAGCGCGTTGCCACGCGACGAAATTGTTTGATCCTGTTGAAGAACCGCTCGACCCGGTTGCGAGCGCGGTAGAGATAAGGGCTGAAGCAGATTGGATCGTTGCGGTTGCTTTTCGGCGGGATGTTGGCCCACGCGCCCTTCTTCATGGCAAGCTCCCTGATCCAGTCGGCGTCATAGCCGCGGTCGGCAAGCAGCATTGACCCGGATTTCAGACGAGACAGCAGTTTTCCGGCAAGTCGAACGTCATGAGCCTCACCGGGGCTCAGCGCCAGCCGCACCGGCAGACCATTGCTATCGACCACCGCATGAATTTTGCTCGTCAAGCCGCCGCGGGACCTTCCCATCGATTGGCGCCGGTTTCGTGCGATACAGGCTCCATGCTGATGCACGCGCACAATGGAGGTGTCGATCATCTGGACAGCGGCATCATGGGCAGCGGCAAGTGCGTCTATGATGCGGCCCCAGACACCAGGCCGCCGCCAGCGGACGAAACGGTTATAGCAGGTCGTGTAAGGGCCAAAATGATCCGGCAAATCGCGCCAAGGTGCCCCAGATCGCAGAACCCAGAAAATGCCGTTGAGGACACGTCGGTCGTTTACCCGAGGAACACCACGCGGCTTGTTCGGCAGCATGGGCTTGATGGCAACCCATTCATAATCCGCGAGTTCGTAGCGCATGATTCGAGCCCCCAGTTTGGGAGTTTGAATCACAGAGGTCTGGCCAATCGCAACGCTTCTGGCTCGGCCCCGGTTCGGCGCTTACGGGCAGAAGCGGACATCAACCTGCCGACAATCCCCGGTGACACCGTCGAAAATGACCCCAAGCTGCCTTCCGATCACCGCTTTCGCAATCGTCCGCTGCGCCCTCGATAACGACTGTCCTAACGCACTCGATGCCGGCGCTCCAGGTGGCGTGCAAGCACCATCAAAGGACTGCACCCATCGCATCTGCGATGATCTGCATGTCTGCGTTGGTGACCTCGAACAGGCCGAAGCGGAGCTGATACCCCCAGGACTTGCCCTCGCGTGCGAAGCCAAGCTGACCGAGCAGCGGCCCGATCGGCGCCTCCCGCGCCTCGGCCCACTGCACGTCCCGGCGAAACGGGCGAACCCCCCCGCCCATATCGGCTTGATAAGGCACGCCTGCCGTTACGATTCCGATCGCGGTGAACGCCTGCAGCTTGTCCTTGCCGCGGAAGTTTTCGGTCGGTGAGTAATACGCCACGCGGTCGCCGGGTGGGAGGCGGCGCAGTGGCGCCGCCTTGCCGTGGCAGACCTGCATGAAGCCTTGAGCCCGGCCGATGCGCACGTGCTCGGCCGAGGCGACGGCGAGCCAACTCCTCGGGCTCATGCGGCCTCCGGCGCGAACACGCGCAAGCGATGACCATCAGGATCGAGCGCGACGAAGGTAGTGCCGAAGTCCATTCGGGTCGGCGCCTGGGCGATGGCAAGTCCGCGCGTTTTCCAGGCAGTGTGTGTTTCCTTCACGGCGGCCGCGTCGGTGACCGTGAACGCCACTTCGCTGCTGCCAGGCTGCCCTGCGGTCTTCGGTTCGACGGCGGCGCGCGACCACAATCCGAGCATCACGCCGTCACGCAACGGCAGCATGGCGAACGTCGGCGACTGCTCGATGATGGGGATGCCCAACAACTCATTATAGAACTTGGCGCTTGCGGCCGGGCTTCCGACATGGAGCAACAGGAAGCTGAAGTCTGGCATGTGAGGTCTCCTTGTTCAGCGCTCGCTAAAGTGAGCACGATGGAGAAACCTATAGCTCGGCATGCTGTCAGTTTATGTCAGTAGTGTCGACGTCGATCACTGTTCCGGCACTCCCTCCAAAGCGCGCCATTCCTTCAACAGCGCGGCGCGCCGTCGCGGATAGCGTTTGGCTGTCGATTTCAGCGCCGTGATGCGGTCCGTTCGGAAGTGCCGATAGCCGTCACGAAGTTCGCACCAAGCGGCGACGACGCGCACGCGATCGAAAAAGGCGAGAGCGAACGGCCAGATCGTGCGCCTCGATGGACTTCCCTTGCCGTCGGCGTAAGCGATCTGCAGCTTGCGCTCGGCACGGATCGCGTCGCGGATCGATGCGAGTTCGGTATCACCGGCCGCGATCGATTCGCCTGGGCCGATCAGCAAGCTCGACGCATCAAGGCTGTCGCGCAAGTCGTCCGGAAGCACCGCTCCGATCTTAGCAAGTGCGTTGCGGGCGGCGGTGCCGAGTGGCTGATCCGCGCGTTCCGACACCCATCGTGAGCCGAGCACCAACGCCTCGATCTCCTCCTCGCTGAACATCAGCGGCGGCAGCATGAAGCCGGGCCGCAGCACGTAGCCGACACCGGCCTCGCCGTCGACGTGTGCGCCTTGCGCCTTCAAGGTCTCGATGTCGCGGTAGAGCGTGCGGAGCGACACGCCGACCTCGTCGGCGAGCGCGGCTCCCGCGACCGGCCGTCGATGCCGGCGCAGCACCTGAATCAGATCGAGCAGTCGTTGCGAGCGGGACATGGGCGAGCCTCGGGCGAGGCATACTACATCATGCTGCCAAGAAATGGCAGCACGAGAATGTCAGCTCAACATCGTCAGACGACTTTTCCTGTCCGTTCGAGCGACACGCGATGCACCCTATTGGCCCATCGCGACATTTGCTGCGATTGCACAGAGGCGGTCGGTGTCGGGGCGAAGCGGACATCACCGACGATTTATGATGAGTACGCGCCCTGGTACTTCGCGGAATGTTCGTTTGATTCCTGTCCTAGCGGAACATCCCGAACCAGTCGTTGCTTCCAGCCGCCCCCCAAGATGGGGTTCAGTGATTGCAATTGTCTTGGGATCGTCCATAGCGGCCACGCGATTCACGAAGTCGTAGCAGCTCCGGATGTTTACTTGCTCCCAAACGGGAAAATCTTGTTCCAGTCGTCCTTCATGCTCATGACCGTCCAGCCTTCGGCCGGGGCAGCGTCGAGTGCCTTGTCGAGTTTACCGACTTTGGAGTCGCGGTCGTAAGCCCACTCCCGCACGGCGTCGGTGTGGTGAACAAGCAGGCCGAAGCGGGAGCGACTTTTGTCGCCAGTCGTCCATTCGAGCATGGCTTGGTCGCCATCGGAGTTGTCGAAAGCCGCAATCGGTCGGAGGCCAATATGTTCATGAATACCGACCGGTTTACCCGGACCGTCATCGATGAACGATATCTCCGGCAGACGCATGAGCACCCACTTGCCGTTCTGCATCTCGAATTTAGTCTTGCCGCTGCTGCCCACAACCTTCTCGGGCACGATGCCATAAACCCTGTCAGTCCACTGACGCATGAAATCGATACCGCCACCCGATACGATGAAGTTGTTGAAGTTGTTCGATCGCAGATAGGCAACCAATTCCAGCATCGGTTGATAGACCATTTCCGTGTAAAGTCGCCCTGTGACCGGATGCTTGGCGGTCGCGATCCAGTCGCGGACAATTTCGGTAAACTCCATCGAGATCATGCCAGCATGCGTTGCCATCACGATTTTCGCGATGGCCGGTTCGCCACCCGCGAGAGCAGCCCTGACATCGCCTTTCAACAGTAAGGCGAAAGGTTCTTCGGTCGCCCATTCCGGATGCTGCGGAGCTAACACCTTCACCCGATCAAGAGCGAACAGGAGTTGAGAATAAAGCGGCTGCTCGGCCCACAAAGTCCCATCGTTATCGAACGTGGCGATCCGCTCAGCCTCCCGCACAAAATCAGGCGAGCCTTGCTTCGTCACGCGTTCGACGAAATCAAAGATGGCCTTTTTGGGAGCTGTATCGTTCCAAGATGGCAGCGGGTTGGTTGCCGGGGTTTGCCCCGCCGGCGAAGCGGAAAGCTGCGCCAGCGCGAACGTGGGAAGGAGCATTGGTAGTGCCGGAAGGGCTGCGAAAGCCGACAGCATCGCACGACGGCTCACCTCAAAAAAGCATCGGTCGGTTTCATCGACGGTTCCTTTCTTTGAGCAAGGCGAATGACTTTGAGGCAATGCCAGTTGGCATTATGGCGACCAATTCGGGGCGCAACCGTTTTGTGTGGAAGCGCCCCGATCATTTTTGACTTGTCATGGCAACAGAAAAGTTACGCCCGCTTTAGCCTACTTGGCGTGTGCTGCGATTGCCTTCTCGATTTGCGCCTTGACGGCCTCGAGGTTGAAACTCGCGCCTTTTTGCATCGGCGGGTATTCGATCGCGGTCTGAGCCAGCTCGCCAATCTCTTTCTGTACAAACTGGAAGCGCCAGAACTCGTAGGCAAACCAGTTGTAGAACGCCAGCGAACCGTTGGCGCCGTTCGGAAGGTTCATGCGTTCGAACGGATCGAGACGAATATTGGTCAGGATCGGCCAATCGACCTTGATCGTGCCGCCAAGCCAGCCGCCCGGCTGATCGGTGAAGCGGTACTTGTAGTCGTCGATGCGTACTGCGGAGAGCGTTCCTTCGGTGAAGTAAAGAACCTCGTGACGAGCCGACGGGCCTTTGCCAGTGATCAGCGCCGTCTGGTCGTAACCGTCCAGATGGACCTTGTAGTTCTGGCCGCCAATCTGCTTGCCCTTGAGTAGCTCGGCAGTGATGTTCGGATTGCCCGCTGCCGCGACAAAGGTCGGGAACCAGTCCAGACCCGAGAAGATGCCGTTTTCGACCTTACCGGCCGGCACCTTGCCCGGCCAGCGCAACAGCGCGGGCACGCGGAAGCCACCTTCCAACGCGGTGCCCTTGCCCCCGGCGAACGGGGTATTGCCGCCGTCAGGCCAGGTGAAGTTCTCCGCGCCGTTGTCGGTGGTGAAGACGACCATGGTGTTGTCGTCGACGCCCATGTCCTTGAGCTTCTTCATCAGCAAACCGACGTCGTCGTCGAGTTGCGCCATGCCGGCTTCCTGGATCGACCAACCGTTCTCCGAGTTGCGCATGGATTCATACTTTTCGGAGAGATGCGTGACGACGTGCATGCGCGTCGGGTTGAGCCAGAGGAAAAACGGCTTGCCGTCAGCCTTCGCCTTATCGAGGAACTTGAAGGCGTTGTCGCGGATTTCGTCGTCCACGGTTTCCATCCGCTTGGGATAGAGCGGACCGGCGTCCTCAATCTTCTGCTTGCCGATCTTGCCCCAGCGCGGCATCTCCGTCGTGTCATCGGTGTCGGTGGCCCAACTATGAACCATGTTGCGCGGCCCGACCGTGGCGAGGAGGTTCTGCGGATAGTTGCGGTGCGCAGGATCCTCCATCGCGTCAAGGTGGTATAGATAGCCGAAGAACTCGTCGAAGCCGTGGACGGTGGGTAGAAACTGGTTCAGGTCACCCAGATGGTTCTTGCCGAACTGGCCCGTGGCATAGCCCATGGACTTGAGCACCGTGGCAATGGTCGGCGCCTCCGCCGGCATCCCGATCGGTGAACCGGCCTGGCCAACGGTGGTCAGGCCCGTGCGGATCGGCAGTTCGCCGGTGATGAAGTTGGCGCGGCCGGCCGTACAGGACGCCTCGGCGTAGTAGTCGGTGAAACGCATCCCCTCGGCGGCGAGTTTGTCGAGGTTCGGCGTCCTGCCCGCCATGATGCCCTGGTGATAGGCTCCGATATTGAACCAGCCAATGTCGTCGCCCATGACGACGACAATGTTCGGCGGTCGGCCGGTCGGCGAGGGCTGCTGCGCTTGCGCAGATGTCGTCAACCCAACATTCGACAGCACCGACACCGCCAGCAACGAGCTGCCGCTCAACAGCAGATCGCGCCGTTTCAATCCCAGACTATTTTGCCTGACGCCATCCTCCAGCTTTCCACGGATTTGGTGCTTACTCACAACGCGCTCCTCTTCCTGTTGATGCACCTGAAGCCAACATGGCTAGTCGAGGTGCCGACCGGCTCGTCCTGACGCGCGGCCGAGCGATAGCGGCAGCAATAGTTTGGGGCGCACAGGTGCGAGCCGCCTTTGAGCACCTTGCGTGGAATCCCGATATTCGGCTGACAAGAGTCGTACGTCGCGTGCGGAATGTACTGCCGGGAATCCAGATCATGTTCGGATTGGCCGGTGCGCGAGGCATCGGGTCCTCGGATCGTGTCTCGGCTACGTCACACTCGCGCATGCGACCGATCCTGGCCCAGATAAGTATTCTGCGGGACGACACCTGTCGCGCCGCGCAGTAACAGTTCTGAAAGCGCTATCGAAGTCGTTCTACTTTCGCCGCCATGTCGGGAAAGCGGCTTATTCTATAGGTCGCGTTGCTACACTTGAGAGTCCAGACTTCGTGATCCGGCTTTGAGCGCTTCGCGTCCCTCACCGCGCTGAGTGCTCTGTCACATGCGACGCCCTGCATGCGTATCTGCGCCGCAAGCATGTTTCGCGGCGTTACCCCTGCCGCCTGCGCAGGAGATCCGATCAGGCCACCGAAGGCCTCGTCAACAATCAGAATGGAAACGAAAGACAACAAGCCAGCGACAGGGGCCAGAAGAACAAGGATCAGAAAAGCAATGCTTTGGAGATGTTGACGAGCCTTCATGGAACGCCCTCACCGTCGGACGATTCAAACAAGCGTGTCGAAAAGGATTTTTTAAAAACAAAAAGCACTATCTAGCGTAGCGCGGACCATATCCGAAAACCCCGGCCTGTCCATCGCGGCGAACGGACGCATTGGCTCGCCGCCATTAAAGACCTAAGGGAAACTGAATCGACACCTCCTAAATCCGACAGCATCCCTGCCGTAGTGCTTGTAACTTTTTAGTCGCAGCGCTCAACCTTTTTCCGGCAAACTAAGTTCTCCTGAGTTTGCAATAGCGAGCCCCGTTCTCCAGGCCTAGGATGCCAGCGGAAATTGCAAGCGCGACCGCGAAAAGCGGATGGTCAATCGTCGCTCGGTTACCATTGGCTTGGATGCTCATGAGACTACTGCCCGTAGGCTCGATTGGCCTTTATCAGGCAATTCGCAAACTCATGTCTGTAGACTGTTAGTTGGTGACTGCGAGTAGTTGGTGACTGCGAGGATCGCGGTGCCCCGCGGTTGTGAAAGTCGGATTACGTCAAGGGTAAGTGCCAGCTGGTTGGTAAAACGGGGCACGAAATGAAATATGCGGACTATACCCGAAACACAACAGAACCGTTAAAGCGCATCGCGCACACCAGGCGATACCAACAGGTGGTCGACCTGATTGCTCGACCTATTGAGGTAGATACTGTCCTTGATTACGGCTGCGGCGACGCCCACCTGTTTTCGTATTTCATTGGTCAATTAGGCCGAACGAAGCTCGTCGGTTACGACCCCAACCCAAAAATTCTATCTCAGGCTTCCAGCGCAGTTTCAGCGGGCGCTCAGCTTACAACAGACATAGATGCACTGTTGGCTGAGCGACCTGGTGCGTTCTCTTTGATTTACTGCATGGAAGTTTGCGAACATCTAACCGAGAAGGCTTTGCTGCAGCTTTTCCAGAACATCAGGACACTGGCGGCTCCTCGGGCTCGCGTCATTATCGGTGTTCCCATTGAAACCGGGCCAAGCGGCTTTTTGAAAGCTCTGTATCGAATGTCCAAGGGAGGGCGGCAAAGTGCCAGCTTCGAAAAGGCTGTGCGCTCACTCGTCAATGTCAGGATTGCGCGCGAGGTGACTGACGTGGAATGGTTCGGATCTCATACGGGTTTCAGCCACATCAATTTCAGAAAAACTTTACAGCAAAATCAATTCGAAGTTCGGAAGACCTATCACTTGCCGTTTCCGTTGATGCGCAGCGTCCTGAACAATGAAATCTATTTCGTATGTGGAAAGATGCCGTAGGACTGGACACCGAATTCGCCAAACAGCCCGTCGGGCGAATCAGTCATGGGCCGTAGCCCGCGTCAGCGCAGCGAGATGCGAGACCAAAGCGCGCAATTGGCTTTCGGATATCGCTTTGAGGAATGCGAGCGTTGAACCGGCATGGGCGAAAGGCGGCACCGGCGCCGCGCCGGAGGGTCAAAGGCCGTTCGGATCGTTCGGTGATCGAAGCCGCCGTGCTCCTTCGACATTTTTGCGCTCGGCGAAGATGATCTCGTCATTTTCAATCTCGTCGGCCATCATTTGAAGCTCGTCGCCCATCCGAAACAGAGCTACCCGTAAATCTGGGTCGCTGCTGTCGCGAGCGCGGCGGCGGCACCGGTCGGCTTGCTGTCTGAAATCGGACTCGTCCATCCTCGCCTCCCACTATACGAAGGCGGCGAGAGCGCTACGTCTCTCAGTCACCGATGGATGCCGAAGGCGGTGCGGTGATGCGACGAGGGTGTCGCAACGCGATACCGAAAAATGGTCAATATTGCTCACTCTCCGAAAATTGAATGAATTCAGGCACTGCACAATTCCAACTATGCATCGCGGTGAGAGCCTAGAACATTAGGGACGTGGAACAGATCACGAGACCCAACACCGATCTTGCCCATTCTGGACGGCAGCTATCCGACAGAACTCAACCGGGAGGCTTGAGCCCGGGAGACGTAAGCCATTCCTGCATGTGCGAAGCGGTTTCGGCCTGCCTCGCTCGGCGAATGAGTCTCTCGCGTTCAATACCTGGCGGGGTGCCTTGGGCTTCTTTTCGAAGACGCTGCGCTTGTTCAGTCAAGCGCTGATCTAATGGGGAGGTCTGCTTGAAACGGCGTCGCGGCATGGCGCTGCTCCAATATTCGAGTGAGGCGGGAGCGCAACCAGCGTTCTCATCACCGATAGATACCACAGGACTGTGCGGTGATAGCTGAACGTACACCTAAGTTGACGGTGCCGTCGGGTAACAAGTGTACACAACGGGGCCTTTTCGCATACGGGCGGCCGCGAGAGCGGCATCTGGCGAAGGCGGTATCGAGTGGGGTTGCCGTGAAATCTCGACAAACGATCTATTGCAGCCTGTCCCGCGACCAAGACCAGACTAGAGTTTTCCACAGCCTGGGACCACAACCAGCCGACAACCCCGCTGAATCCGCCGAAAATGACCCGAAGGCGAGACTTCCCGGAGCGCATGCCCATGCTGGTCTCCCGATACGCGGCATGATAACCGGCAACGTACAAAACGCTTTGGGTGAACAGGATTCAACCAACGGGATCAAAAAACGATGTCGGATGCCCTGATGAATATCTCGCCGGTCGACGGCCGGTACGAACGCTACACGAAGCCGCTGCGCCAGATCATGAGCGAATTCGGCCTCATCAAATACCGTGTCGAAGTCATGGTGCGCTACGTCCTGGCGCTCGGCGCGCACGCGGACATTCCGCTGCAACTCGACCAGGCCGAGGCCAAGGCGCTCGAAGGCATCATCCATGCATTCGTGCAGGAAGACGCCTTCTCGATCAAACAGCTCGAGACCAAGGGCTGGAACGGCATCCTCGCCACCAACCATGATGTGAAGTCGTGCGAGCTGTGGCTGCGATGGAAATTCGGGCAGATCGGCCTCGGCGGACTCGTGGAATGGATCCATTTCGGATGCACGTCGGAAGACGTCAACAACATCGCCTACGGGCTGATGCTCCGAGACGCCGTCGATGCGCTGATGGAGCCGCTCGAGCTCGCCGTGGAGTGGATCCAGGGTTCCGCGAAGCACTGCGCCCACATGCCGATGCTCTCGCGCACGCACGGCCAGCCCGCGACGCCGACCACGCTCGGCAAGGAGTTCGCGGTATTCGAGGAGCGCCTGCGCCGGCAGATGCGGCAGATCAACGCATTGAAGGTGTCGCTCAAACTCAATGGCGCCTCTGGCAATTACGCGGCGATGCACGCGGCGTTTCCGAATATCGAGTGGCCGCAGTTCGCGCAGGCGTTCATCGAAAACGGCACGTACCTGCGCAAGGGCGCGCACGTCTCGTTCTCGTTCAATCCGCTCACCACACAGATCGAGCCGCACGATACCTACGCCGAGCTCTTCGCGGTAATCATGCGCATCAACACCATCCTCATGGATTTCACGCAGGACATGTGGCGCTACATCAGCGACGACTGGATCGTGCAGAAGCCGGTCGCGGGCGAAGTCGGCTCGTCCGCGATGCCGCACAAGGTCAATCCGATCAACTTCGAGAACGCGGAGGGCAATCTCCAGATCGCCAACTGGCTCATGGAGGGCTGCTGCCGGAAGCTTCCGGTTTCCCGCATGCAGCGCGATCTCTCGGATTCGACCGTCGAGCGCGTCTTCGGCACAATCTTCGGGCACTGCATCGTCGGATATGAGAATCTGCGCGCGGGCATGAAGAAGGTCTCGCCGAATGCCGAGAAGATCCGCCTCGCGCTCGTCGAACATCCCGAAGTGCTCGCCGAGGCGTACCAGACGATCCTGCGCAGCAAGGGCTACCCGAACGCCTACGATGCGCTCAAATCGGTCTCGCGCGGCGCCAAGATTACGCTCTCCGATCTGCATGCGTTCGTCGACGGGCTCGACCCAGAATTCGTCGACGCCGAGACGAAGCAGCGCATGAAAGAAATCATGCCGGATACATATTTCGGCCTTGCGCCGTTTCTCGTGCGTGCAGGTTGAGGGGGCGAAGCGGACGAAGCCTTCGTCGCCACGACAACGGATTTATCGGTACACGGCCTGGTTTGAATTTTGCTGTGTCCTAATCCGATTTGAGTTCACTTCCGGACAGACGCCGAAATGATTTCATGAGCTGAATTGAAAGTTCGGCGGACATGACGTTGTTAGCGTCGGGGGGTGGGATGGCTGAGTATCGAGTCTACACGGTCGGGATCGACGGGCATTTTGTAGGTTACGAGCCACTGGTTTGTCTCGACGACAGGGAAGCCATTGCCAAGGCTGAACGCCTGGTTGATGGGCATGACATTGAGCTTTGGAGCGGCGACCGTCTGGTTATCCAGCTCAATCGCAAGACTCCCGGCAGATAAATGGTACCGGCCTCTTTCCATCGCCGACGCCCCTCTGGCGAGGCGGGACAGCGGGCCAATAAAACTGCATCTACCAAGTCGAGAAGCAGAATATTTTTCGCTGAAGGGCTGGAACCAAATTTCGCCAAACAGCCCGTCGGGCAGTCATGGGCCGTAGCCAGCATGGATGCGGGTGAGCAATATTGACCAGACGACGCGCCACCGCACCGCTACATTTGCTGCGCGTTGATCGGCAGCCCTGCGTTGGGACACCCCCTGCCCGTCCCGATGCAGGGCATCGTTTTTATTCCGTCCTGCTCAGATCACCGGAGTCTCAACCACCGGGTCACCCATCGCCGTCAAGCGATGCGCGTGAGCAATTTTGGACAGACGACGCGCTGGCGCCTCGCTAGATTTGGTGCGTGTTGGTGGAGACCCTGCATCGGGGGCGACCCCCATCGCCTCCCCCGATGCAGGGATTTCTTTGACTGCCGGTCCTTGTCTCGGCCGCAAATCGGCGCATGTTTTGCTGACGGCCTTGATATTGCGAGGGGCGCCATAAGCGCACTCCTGCCAGCGGCAGTTTATTTCGGATCATTCTTGGTTATCGGCTTGATCGTGAAGATGCTGGCCGGAAGGTGGATCAGCCACACCGGCGCCGACCTATCCGACCTTCATGAGCAAGCCGGACCCAAGCGCGGCAGGCGCAGGCTTTTCCTCTTGGGCGCATGGCGCAACGAGGAATAAGGACTGGCGCCCTCCTCTTGGAACACCGGCATCCTCAACCGCCCGCTTTAAGATGTTCAATTTTGAACACCGCGGGGCCGCACACTTCAATCGCGCGCCACATCCTCAGGAACTTCCGCCGATCTGTCCCGTTCTAAGCGCATGGGCATGGTTCAAAACGCTAGGAATGGTTTTATGAAGTACGTGTTGGCAATAGTCGCAGCGGCGAGCCTCTGCGCCGCAGTACCCGCGAGCGCCGAGGACGTCGGCGTTGGCGTCGGAGTCGGCCCTGTTGGAGCCGGAGTGACGGTAGGGTCGGATCACCGCGACCGCGACCGAGATCGCGGCCAAACTACCGTAATCAAGGAGCACGAGCCCCGCGACAAAACGGTGATCAAGGAGCACGGCAGGGAGCCCGATCGCAAGGTGATCGTCGACCACGACCGCAATTAAGAAACGGATCAGCGGCCTCTATTCGAAGGGGCCACCATCCATACGATGAAGCCGCTCGATGATCCCATCGGGCGGTTTTTTTCATTGGGCGATTGCGCGGCGTCGTTATCGTCGAGAACGTTGCAAGCCACCGCGCGGCCCGCCGACGCGCCCGCTGCAGGGCGGTGGAGGATGACGGCCACGTCGATCGGCGCGCATCCGGGCGCGTAGTCAACGGGAGGAATCGAAGTTCGTCCACGGCTTCAGCCAAAATCAACCACTCCAGGCGATCGATGCTGCGTCTATAGACTCCGATCAAAGAGAATCCAGCCAACCTGAACAACCGTTCATAAGACTGTGCTTGACGAGGCAGAACGTATTAGACCATCTTTCACCGCGTCACGAAGCACACCAACGAGGAAGAAATGAAGAAGATTGGTTTCGTTCTAGCAGTTCTGGCCGCCACCGCTTTTGCTCTGCCGATTGCGACCGCAGAGGCCGGTGGAATATTTCACCATCACCACCACCATCATCATCACTGGCATCACTGATACAAATGGCCCCGGTTATGGGGCCATTTCTTTCTGTGCTTCCGCGTTGCGTGACGAAAGTTGAACCTCACTTCGCTATTGCCGATCATCATCCTCGGGATGCGTCCACCGCCATGATCGAGCCTGCGCCGGCGGTCGCCGCCTGCCCGCGATAAACCCGACAGGAGCCGCTAATAGGGATAGAATGTCCGAATGAGGATGACCGCCCTGTTATTGGCTTTAACGTTGACCGGATGCGCTGGCGACCGGCTCAAAGCACCGACAAAGTGCGATGCCGTCTCGGCAGTATTGGCAAATCCGTCCGTCACACGCCGCCAAGAGGCGGCAGCAATGGAAATGGGCCGCAATAACCATTGCTTTGGTACATGATCGCCTTGAGCGTAGAGGACATTTGTCCTGGCGCAGCCCGCCGGCGTTGACATCTCAGGTTAGTTGGCGCGGGGTCTATTGTCGGAGGCGACATGGCCAACAAATCGCAATTTTCAATTGTTACTTACGAGCGGCGTCCGGGGCATTGGCGTGCAGCCATAACGCCATTTTTGCATTCCCGGTCGTTTATCCGGGGCAAGACGACATCCAGCATTGTGACAGGCGATGATTCCGAGTCCGAGTCAGCCGCCATGCTTGCTGCCGAACAACTCATCAAGAAACTGTAACGCTTCAACGCCCGAAGTCACGCCGCCGCGTTCAATCGTTTCGTTGACGACTTCGACAAATTCAGTCGCGCCGGCAGACAAAAATTTACCGTCGGGCTGCACCTCATAAGCCTCAAGGCACTGATACCGCCGGCGCGATGACGATTGCTTATGCTTGCTTCGGAATCATGCGGCCGCCGCGAACCTCGTAAGTGACCGCGCTTCCGTTGCGAGCTCTGATCGCGAGTTTCGGCTCTAACCATGCTTCAGTTACGGCACTCTCGATCAAATGCCGCTGAACTCTTTTGCACCGCGGACAAGCAAAAGTTCGCAGGTCTTGGCCGGTGCCGCCTGGTTCAATCGCCATCAATTTCGTCGGAGAACCGCAAGTGGTGCATTGCGGTCCCTGATTTTGTCTATCGAGCATGTGTTTCTCCCCTCAGTTCGGCGCTCTGAGTTCGCCGGAAAGCCATCCAGCGGACGCTGATTTCATGGGATCGCTCGCGATAACCTCATTCTGTACAGAGTCGCAGTTGGGACATTCGAACAGGCGATGCTCAAATCCGATTGGACCTGGATCGATACGCGCCAGCATCATGCGGGACGTGCAGCGCTGACAGCGTGGCCGTTCGATGGGAGCGAGCGGCCGACCAGACGAGAATTGAGATTTTGACATAACGCTACCCTGCACTGGGCGGGAGCATTACCGGACTCTCGGTCACCGATGACTGCCCATGGCGGGGCGGTGATGGCATCAATATGCCGCGAGGCGCCGCGGCCGACTGCTCAATATTGGTCATTCCCAGAAATTTAATGAATCTGGACGCTGCGCGAGGGAGTAAAAAGAAGCCATGAAAAGCTGAAGGGACGGTCCATGAAACGGATCCCAATCTTCGTGATCGCGGCCGCCATGGCGGTAAGTATTGGCGGTGCAATGACACTCTCAGCCGGAGGCGCCGATTACGAAAGTTCCCTGATTTTCGGAGGCAAAATCCCCGAAGGATACCGCGACTGGAGGTTGATCTCCGTGGCCCACGAAGAGGGTTCCCTCAACGACATACGCGCTATTCTGGGCAACGACGTAGCGATCAAGGCCTATCGGGAAGGGAAACTTCCTTTCCCGGACGGCACGATCATTGCCCGGCTCGCCTGGAGTTATGTCGCCTCGGAGGAAAACAACAAAGCCTTTGGCCGTCCCCAATCTTTCGTTGCGGGGGCCCCCACGAACGTTCAGTTCATGGTCAAGGACTCAAGAAAATACGCCTCGACCGGCGGCTGGGGGTTCGCTCAATTTAACGACGGCAAACCCACCGACATGGTGGTGCAAGACTGCTTTTCCTGCCACGTGCCAGTCAAAGCTCGCGACTTTGTCTTCACCCGTTACTCACCTTGAAGGATACTTCACCTTGAAGGCCACCGCCGACGTAACGCCAAGCCGCGTCCTCGTGCGCGGCACGGTCACGGGCACTACGGGGCCGCTTGGGCCGCGTCGGGCGTTGTCGATGCTAATGCGAAAGAGGCCGCCAACTAGGGCGGCCTTACTCGTCAATCGCGCGGAGCTTCTGCTCTAATTCGACGATGAGAGACCTTATCCGCTCGATCGTTTCCGGATCGGTGGCAATCTGCCGCTGCAACTGGCGATAGCGTAGTATTTTCATTTCGAGCTCTACGCGCTCGTTGTTATGAACCATTCCGCTCACCGAAATTGTCGTCGTATCTATAAGACTACGACGCGCGGGAAATGTTCAGTTCCGTTATCCGAATTAGTCTAGCGGTCTTGAACTGCCGGTAAGCAGTTTCGTCACGTCCGGGGATTTCAATGGGTCATCGCCATCGCAATCCAGGCATCGGAATTTACGCCCGCCGGACTTTACCAGCGCAAATTGCGTGGGATTTCTGCACTTGGGGCAACGCGGGGGCGGAGTATTTTTGGCCATGGTGCTCACGCGGGCGGGAGCACTACCGAATCCACTGTCACCGATTGCCAAGACCGGAACAGGGATGACTGACGTTGCCCCTTGGCTGTAGCACCGCCAGTTGGTTCCGCAGAGCAGAACAGGTCACTGAGCGTCGAAACAGGCCAAGGCGGCCTTACTCCGGCTTGTGCGGGAATGTCGCAACTTTGCGACCAAGCTGCCAAAGTTCGATATCGCGGCCGTCGATGAACTGTTTTGCGGATTCGACTGCGGATGCGTCATCCGGGCAATTCAATTCGATTTCCTTGAGAAGATTGCCGCCGAGATCAACAGTGTTGACACGATATTCAATCCCCACACCGCCGACGGTATGAGCCGCTAGCCAAGCCTTGTTTCTAAAGAGGCGGCGCAACGAAGCGGCGATTTGTCTGCGATCATTGCGCTCAGGTCCGGGCGGCAGCGACCGAGCATATCGCAGCATCTGGCGGCGCAATTGAGCAAGCTGTCCTAGGGTGTAGCGCGTATTGTCATTTGTCATCTTGACCTGAGGTGACGGCATGCCCCCCTCCTTTGGATCAGGCGGGAGCGCGATACTCTCAGTCACCGATGGATGCCGAATGCAGTGCGGTGATGGACCCAAGATGCCGCAACGCAGCACCGAAAAATGGTCAATACTGCTCACTCTCCGAAAATTTAATGAATTCGGACACTGCGCGAGGGGGCAAAAGAGTCCCATGAAAAAGTTACCCGCGAACCCGACTGGGCAGAGATGCCCAGCTTGCGACGGCGCTGGATTCGCGACAGTGAGGCAGCCGGTGCAGCCGGGCCGCAGAATTTATCCGCCGCGGTGCAAGGCGTGCGGTGGCAAGGGACGAATACCAAAGGGCAGCGGATGAGGCAACTAAACAACGCCTATCCCCGCGCCGGTCCTATTGCAGGAGAAGCGGCAGATTGAGCGGGCCACGGAAACCGAATCCGTGCCAGCGCACGCTCGCGGGATCAAGCAAGGTCATGTTAGGGAAGCGCTCGAACAGCATTGGCAGCAGGATGGCGCCAACGGTTCGCCGCGACAAATGCGCGCCCGCGCAATGATGAGGGCCATTGCCAAAGGCCTGGTGAGGATTGGGATCGCGCAGCCCGTTGTAGTTCTCGCCATCTTCGAAGGCGTCCTCGTCTCGGTTGGCCGACGCCTGGATCGTCATCACGGTGTCGCCCTTCGGGATCAAGTAGCCGCGAATCTCCGTGTCCTCCGTAACGAGCCGTGAACTCGCCTGGATCGGCGCCACCCACCGTACCCCTTCCTCGAAGGCGGAGCGCCATTTGCCGCCCGCGCGCACAGCGTCAAGCTGATCTCGATTGGTCAACAGGCCATAGAGGATCGTCAGCAGGGCGTCGCGCGGCTCGTTAATGCCGCCGCCGATCGCGATCTTTACATTGGCGATCATCTGGCTTTCCGGAATCGGATTCTTCGCGTTCACCATGAAGGAGAGAGCTGAGGAATCCGGTTCGACCCGCACGCGTTCGGCGTTGGCGCGGATACATATGTCCATCTCCGCATTGGCGATGTCGGTCGCATCGAAAGGCCCCGGCGTCCAGCCAAAATTGCCGGCGCCGTCGATCAGCGTCTGCGACCATCGCTGCATTTCCTCATCGCTCGCGTCCGGAAGGCCCATCGCATGCGCCAGAATCCGCGCGGCAAGCGGTCCTGCGAGAGCGGGAAAGAGATCGACCACCTCACCGCGCGGCAGCCGGTCAAGATACGCCGCGGCCATTTTCGCATACAGCGGCGCCCAAACGGATTCGATCGTCTTCGGCATCAGGGCCGGCATCATCGCCATGCGTTCGGTCCGGTGCTCGTCGTGGTCCTTGCGCATCAGCGTATGAGCGAGAAAGGCGCGCTTCATGGGCGTGTTCGGGTCGTCGGAGCTGAACAACACCGGATTGTCCTTCACATATTTGGTGTCGGCCGCCTTGGTGAGGAAGGTGCGGCCCACGGATTTGACCCGCAATACTGGCGCTTCACGTCTAAGGCGCTGGTAGATCGGATAGGGATCGCGCGTGAGCTCCGCGATCGTGATGATCTCGTCCAGGGGGGCCAAGCTCGCGGTCAGCATGGGGTGATCCTGTTGGATGCGGGCCCGCATGTGCCGGGCCGGAGGATCCGGAGGATAATGGCAGGCCCGAAACAGCACAATCCTGACGTCCGCTATACTTGCAGGGGCAAAGCCGGCACGCTCCTCCTCCGCGCCGGAACCGAATGCGAGAAAGAAGGGACAATCGCGCCGGCGCCGGTTTAACGATCCAAGATTCACTTCCGACTTCCCGAACTACTCCTCTAGCGTGAATCCAACTCGCAAAGTGACCTGATAATGTCGGACAGACCCTTCTTCGATATGGCCTCTCGTTTGCACGACTTCGAACCATTTCATCTCGCGAATGGTCTTTGATGCGCGAGTGATCGCATTTTGAACGGCATCCTCGATACTTTTTTCGGAAGATCCTACGAGTTCTAGGATCTTATAAACGTGATCCCTCATTTCGGTGACCGGCATGGCGAACCTCCGCTGGTGAGCCAGGTCTAATCTGAACGAGTTCCGACCTCTCGAGTTCCGCGACTTCTGCGAGGGAAGTTGCGGCGGAGGGTGGGGATCGAACCTCCACGTACGGAATGCCCGCAACGGGTCAATCGCTGCCGAAATGGGGTTTCCGCGCGACGGCCGCTTTCTCCACTAGCGACCAGACAGCGGACATGGCTGGTGGTCCGTTTCGTGCCACTTTCGGACTCGTGCAACGCAGCGAAAAATTCGCCTTCATCCGCAACTCGTCGGTGCGGGATTGATCGACTTTATGGTATAAATTCCTCATCAGCGCAGAGAAGGAAACCTCGCGATGCGCATGAACTCGGCTATCGCCGCGATGGCAGTTCTCATTGTCTCGCCTGTTTCCGCACTCGCGTTGGAGTCAAGCATGACAGTGCCATCACCGCTGTCGCCGGACGCCCTTTGGAAAAAGGTCGGCGATTTTTGCGGAATGACCGCATGGAATCCGGCGGTTGAGAAATGTGTCCTCAGCGCCGACGGCAAGCAACGCACAATTTTCCTCTTTGGAGGCATTGGTACCGCCGTCGCGACGCTGGAGAATTGGGATAATCCCAACAGGAGCTTCACGTATAGGAACGTATCGGCGGGATTGCTGCCGATCGCGAACTCTCACGCGACAGTCAGTGTGATTGAGGATGCGAAGGGTTCGGCCTTGAAGATGACGGCCACCTACGACGCCAAAGGCGTGTCAGACGCCGACGCCAAGAGAGCCGCCGACGGCGCTATGTACCGGTCTCTTTGTTTTAACAGTCCGCTCTTGTGCTCCCCCGATCAACGACCCGTCGCACCCGCCGAGTTGGTGAAATTTGATAGCGTTCCGCCGGGCCCGCCCCCCCTCGTCCTGCAAGGTTATCTGAGACGTCCTTCAGGAGCAGGTCCTTTCCCTGCCGTCGTGCTGTGGCACGGATGCGGTGGCTTCCCCGAGCCGGTCGATCAAGATTGGGGAGTAAAGGTTACCTCATGGGGTTACGTCGCCCTGACGATTGACAGTTTCGGTCCTCGAGGCATCAAGAACACCTGTGGGGGCGGTCCGCCCGCCGACATCGCTTATGACGCGTACCGGGCTTTGAATTTTCTCGTTCAGCAACAATTCGTCGACCCCAAACGCGTTGTCGCCGTGGGATTTTCGCAAGGCGGCTGGCTCAGTCTTTTGTCTGTTGAACGTGGCGCGATTGAAGAGGCGTCCGAAAACAAGTTTCGTGCCGCTGCCGCGTTCTATCCCGTTTGTAGCGCTGTCAAGGGGCCCATGACGGTCCCTACGCTCATTATGACGGGTGAAAGTGATGACTGGACCCCAGCAGAGGCTTGTCGAAAGTTGGTGAACGGGCAGAATGACTGGGGTATTTCTCGACAGAAGGGTGAAGGCGTCCCGATCCAACTCATCGTTTATCCTGACGCCTATCACTCGTTTGACCTCCCGACGCTTCAGACGCCGATCAAATATTTCGGACATCACCTTGAGTTCAACAAGTTGGCCACTGATCAGTCGAGCGACGCGCTGCGTGAATTTCTTCAGGCAAAGGTTGGCGGACGTCAGTAAGAAATGTCTGCTGTGGGTCATTCGCGTCGGTTTGACCGTCAACCGCTCACTTCCGATCTTCCGATACAAGCAGACATTCCTGGCGCGCGTCGGCACTTCGCACGGCGATCGGCCTACTGCTTACGGGTCTCAAACGCCTGACCCAGTCGTTCTACTTCGAGGCTCGTGCAAAACAACCGCGCCGCAATCGCTCGAAACCGCCAAGACCTCACCATTCTTTGAATGTCGGCTCGATGCATCCCCCGCAGACCCAAGGAAAGGTCCAATCAGCCGTGCGCTTGGCGCTGTCGGGGATGTACTTGCTCCAGGCATCGGCGCGGACCGGATTGATTGACTGCCAAATGATGTCAAAGGTCCCAGAAGAATTTATTTTCCCGATCATGACTGGCTTGGAAAGATGATGATTGGTGTTCATCACAACCTCAAAGCCGCTCGGCGCCTTGATCCTTTGACCGTACATGGCCTGGCGGACCGCATCAACGTCGGTGGTGCCCGCTTGGACAACGGCTTGCGCCCACATCCTGAAGCCAATGAAGGTGGCTTCCATCGGGTCATTTGTGATTTTGTCTCGTTGCCCGTTGAAGTCCGCCCACATTTTCACGAACGCTTCGTTTTCCGGTGACTTGATCGACTGGAAGTAATTCCAGGCCGCCAGGTGCCCGACGGGGACAATGCCTGCGCCAAGTAATTCGCGCTCGCCGACGGAGAAAGCCATGACTGGAATTGCGTTGGCGTCTATCTGTTGTTCTGCGAGTTCCCTGTAGAAATGTGTGTTTGCATCTCCGTTGATGGTTGATATCACCGCTGTCTTTTTTCCCTGCGAACCGAAGGCCTTGATCCGCTCGATGATCTCTCGCCAGTCGGAATGGCCGAACGGCGTATAGATCGTCATGATATCCTCTGACGACACCCCCTCTGCGGCAAGATATGCGCTCAGGATTCGGTTGGTCGTGCGCGGATAGACGTAGTCGGTGCCGAGCAGAACCCATCTGCGAACTTCGCCTCCGTCCTTGCTCATCAGATATCGAACGGCGGGAATTGCCTGCTGATTCGGCGCGGCTCCGGTGTAAAAAATGTTGCGCGAACTTTCTTCACCTTCGTATTGCACCGAGTAGAACAGCAGGCCGTTGAGCTGCTCGAAGATCGGCAGAACGGATTTGCGGGACACGGAAGTCCAGCAGCCGAACACGACCGCGACCTTTTCCTTTGTGAGTAGTTCCCGGGCTTTTTCGGCAAAGACGTCCCAATCGGAGGCCGGATCAACGATGATCGGCTCCAGTTTCCGTCCGAGCAGCCCACCCTTCTTGTTCTGGTCTGCTATCAGCATCAGAACCGTGTCCTTAAGCACCGACTCGCTGATCGCCATGGTGCCGGACAGAGAATGCAGAATACCGATTTTGATGGTATCTTCGCCTGCGCGAGCCGCTGGGACGACGAGCACGAGCTGCAAAACGAAAAATCCGAGTACGATGCCTCGCAGGGCCGAAGCTGATTTCATGTCAATGCCCCGACGAGCTCGAAAATGCGGGTTTCCTTTGTCATGCCTTTCGCAATGACCGACTCGAAGGCTTTGAACTGGAAGTGGTGCTGAACCCGCAAATAGACGCCTTCGCTCACAAGGATAGCGGTCCCAAACTGCTTGTTCAGGCCTTCGAGGCGCGCCGCCAGGTTCACCGTATTGCCAAGGGCCGTATAGTTCATGCGCTCAGTCGAGCCAAGGTTGCCGATGACGGCCTCCCCGACATGAATGCCAAACCGTGTGAAGAATGGCTTCAGACCCTCGGCTTCAAACTGGGAGTTGAGTTTTTCGCTCGCCAGCCTGCCCGCAAGAGCTGCCCGGCAGGCGCGCTCGACGTGGTCTGGCTGTGGATTGGGCGCGTTCCAGAACACCATCACGGCGTCACCGATGAACTTGTCGACCGTTCCGCCCTCGGCGAGGAAAGCCTCTGTTAGCACGGAGAAATAGCGCGACGTTTGGTGCATGAGAATGTCGGGCTCAGCGGCCTCGGCGATCGTCGTAAAATCCCGGACGTCGGTGAAAACGACGGTAATCTCCTCTCGGACTCCGCCAAGCTCGGTGGAGATGGAATTATCAATAATCCGCTGGACGATCTCTTTGGGGACAAAGTGCGCGAACGACCATATGGCGCGTTGCGCGAGCTCCATCGCACTACCGAGTTCGTGAATTTCCTTGATGCGTGATGTGACTGGCAAGAGGTCGGGCGCAGCCAGCTTCTGGAGTTTGACCGCCTGAGCCGTTATCCTTTTCAAGGATTGGGACATTCCGCTGCCAAATATCCAAATGACGGGAATAAAAGCAGCGCCAGCGATAATTGCGAGGATCAGCCCGCTGAACTGGAGCCTCCGAACATCTTGGGCAAAGTCTTGCTGGGCCGCCAGCAACAATATATTGGCGTTGTACTGTTCGCCCAGCGTGAATTTCGCCACCCTGAACAGATAGTCCCGCCCGTGGTCGTCGCGGATATTGCCGTCGTAATGGTCGCGCCCATTCGACCTTCGCAAGACCGCCGCCACGACGCCGGAGTTGATCTCCCTGATGTTTGGCAGTTGCGGCTGGGATGGATGCGTCATCGCATCGACAACGAATTGTGCAAAATCGGGGTGGGCTATCAGCGAGCCGGTCGAGTCGAAAATCAAGACGATGCCGTGCTCTCCAGGCCGTTGCGCCTGGACGAAATCGCTGAAGGTGTCGAGCTTGAGGTCGGCGGCAATGACGCCGGGCACTTTGCCTCGCAACGGCGCGCTAACCGTGATCACCGGTGCGCCGATGCTGAACGCAAGATAAGGCGATGAGACCAGCGGTCGGTCGGCTTTCATCGTCTCGCGATACCAGCCCCGCTTGCGCGCGTCGTATCCGTATTTCCACAGATCGAGTTGCCCGACTTCGTTGCCCTGCTGATCTTCGAAAATTCGTCGCATCGGCAGTTCGCCACTGGGACCGGGGCGGACCAGATTGATGGCAATCGTGGCGCCAGGCGTCGCACGCAACCTCCCGCGCTGCTCATCGTTGAGTTCGCCAATGCGCCGCACCTGCAACCAGGCGCCATTTTCGAAACCGGCATAGATACCGTCCATTTGGGGCAGTTCCTGCAGCACGGCTTTGAATAGCGGGATCGCGCGGCCGGTCTCGGTTCTCTCATTTGAATCGGCGACACTCGAACTGGTCGCCAGCACATTCACCAGCGAAGCTATCGCGGTTATCTCCGCCTGAAGGCGTCCGAAGGCCTTCGTACTGGTCGCGTCCATATAGGCGGACGCGGCCTCCTGCGTGGCCCGGCGGAGAGCCTGGACCTGAATTGCGATCAGCAGTCCGGCCAGCGCGACGATAAACGCCATCACCGCGAGGGTGATTGAGGTTCGAAATGTGAACATCCCCCCGTGCCTCCCTCAATCGTAAAGGATGCAGCCGGTAAGTCTCATCGCCGCTCAACTACGAGCGGCGTTCGAACAGAACTTTAGTGTCCGCTCAGCACCAGCGTCTTGATCGGAAGCAGCAGGGCCTGGATCCGCAACAGCATCGCGTGCACAAGCCCGGTCGCATCGACGACATGCAACCCGAAGCTCTTGAACGAGCCGAGCTTCCCTGACGAGATCAATTCGTGATTACTGGTGTAGGCGTTGGCGATACAGCTGCTGCCGGGCGTCACGCCCTCCAGCCCGCCCTTGTAGATCGGCTCCATGAAAACGAGAATGGTGCCCGGCTGCGCGACCTGCTGCGCCTCGATCAGTTGTTCGCCGCCCCTGAACTGGCCGGCCGCGATGTAGTCCTGCACATTGGTAACCACCATCGGAATGATCGTCCACGGCTTGGAAATGCAGGTGGCCTCGGCCACCATTCCGACCTTCACGACCTGAGCCTCGATCTGCCCAAACCCTGCCATGAGAGCACGCCGTCCCGCGCCCTCCGGAATCAGGACGCCGGCCGTCCGCATATTTTGAGTGACGATGTCGCCCGGCTTCAGTCCGAACTGCTCGACCCGCCCGTCGACGCCGGCACGAATAAAGGTCTTGTCCAAATCGACCTGCGCTTCGGCCAATGCCGCCTCTGCACTTGCCTTCTCCGCCGGCAGCAGAGCGCTCAGTCGCGTCACCGCCGATTGTTTGGAAGCGGTCGCGGCGTCGAGGGAGCCCTGGCGGCTCGCTACGGCCACACCGAGCTTTTCGATGTCGCGCTGCGGCACGATTCCAGGGTTGCGCTTCTGCAGTTCGCTTTTGGTGTCGAACTCGTCCTGCGCCTGCTGCAGCGAGCCTTTTGCCTCCTGAAACTGGCCTTCCGCCTTCATAATATCGGCCTGCGCCGCCAGCATGGCGGCATCGACTTCGGCGATCTTGCGTTTGGCCGTCAGTAGTGCCGCTTCCTGCTTGGCGCTATCGAGTCTGAAAAGCACGTCACCTTGCTTGACGGACGCGCTGACATCGACGTGAACCTCCGCGACCCGGCCGTTTACTTCGGTCATGATCGGGACGGTCCGATAGAACAACGTCGCCGACGAGGTCGACGGATGATAATAGAAGATCATCGTGATCAGCGAGACCGTCAGCATCAGGCAGGCGACGATGCCAAATCGCAGTTCGAACCAGACCGAATAGAGCGTGATTTCGTGCCCGATGCGCTTTCCCTGCCGATATCGGCGATAGAGGTAGTCGGGAAATATCGTCAGGAGAGAGCAGAGAAGCAGCTCAAGCATGGCTTGGCACCTCGCTCTTGGCAGCGTCGGCTTTCGTCGCACCCGGCGCTTCCGCTGCACCCACATGAGAGGTGCTTTCGCCGGCTATCTCGGCCGGTTCGTCGCCAGGTGGAACGTCGGCGATTTTCTCGACCGATCCCGCGATCCGGCGCAGCGGCGTGCCGAAATCGGGCAAGTCAATCATGGCAAGCAACAGCCCGATCACCCAAAACAGGTGGTTGTGCGTAAAGAGCGCCAGCAAGCCCAGCACCGCCACGATTTCGAACTGCAGCTTTTGCGACCTGTGCGCCATCTGCTCCGGCAAGGAATGCAACCGCAGATAAAGATTGCCGACTGCCAAAATGGCAACGATCAGAACGATGCCCATCACCACCATCAGGATGTCGGTATCGCCCGGAGCGGTGATAAAGCCCGGCAGGTCATGGGGGGCGCTGGGATGAAGTGCCTCGCTCACGCAACTCTCCGTCGGTGGCCTCCGGATGCTTGTGAACCTACCAGCATTCAAGATAGCGTATCGAGGAAATTGCATATTGCGCTGCGCCAATCGGTCGCCTGCCGATCAATAGCCGATATCGCCGCGGCCATATCTCGGATCAGCTTACGTACCCGGACAACCGGCGTTTCCGAAATTCGCCCCTAACCAGACATGCCGCGGACATGCCAAAATCGCCGTGAATGACCCAAAGGCGGCATTCGTCCGCTTCGCGGTGCGAGGCTGATTTTCTGCTATGTACAGCATAAGCTTTTGAGTAGAGTTGCTAACTTGGAGTGTTTTTTCTTAGAGTTTTTTTTGCCGTTGATTTTCGATTTCGCGCGATAATGTTGGTGAAGCGAACCGGTGGCAGCAATGAGAAGGCGCGAATTTCTCGTAAGCTGTGCGGCTTCCGCCGCAACGTGGCCAATCAGGGCGCGGGCTCAGCAAGCAAAGAAAATTCCTGTGATGGGCGTCCTCTGGCATGCAGAAAATGCCGAGGGAGAAATCGGGCGTCTTGAAGCTCTGCGCCGCGGACTGGAGGATTTCGGCCGGATTGAAGGCAAGAATATCAAAATCATCGATACATTTGCAGCCGAGCAGTATGAGAGGTTCGATACCAACGCGGCGGCTCTTGTCTCGCTCCCGGTAGATCTTTTGTTCGCGCATACGCAGCCCGCCGCGATGGCGGCGCACCGCGCGACAGATAAAATTCCAATCGTCTTCACCTGGGTTCCCGACCCCGTGCAGGCCGGTCTCGTGGCAAGCCTCAATCGGCCGGGCGGCAATATCACCGGCTTTTCGAACGTTGCCGTCGATCTCAGCGGAAAAAAATTGCAGATGATGAAGGAGGTTACCGCGAGCTCCCATTTGGGCTTTCTCGCCAACGGCAATGATGCCAACGTCGCCAGTCGTTCCGCTCAGGCGCTTAAGTCCGCGGCCGCCTCGCTAGAAATCGAATTGCAGGTCATCCAGGTCCGTGGAGCAGATGAAATCGATCGTGCGTTTGACGAATTTGCCCGGCAAAACCTCGGCGGAGTGATTACCCAGCCTGACGCATTGTTTTTCAACGAGCGAAAACATATCGCGAGGCTGGCCATTGAGCGGCGAATGGCAACGCTTGGCCACGTCGAGGAATTGGCCGATGACGGTTTCCTGATGACCTTTGGACCGAACGGCGTGCTGATGATCCGGCATGCGGCCACCTATGTGGATAAAATTTTGAACGGGACAGCGCCGGCTGAACTCCCGGTGGAGTTACCGACCAAGATTGATCTTGTTATCAACAACAAGACAGCCAATGCACTTGGCCTCACGGTCCCGCCGACTCTGCTGATCGCCGCCGATCGGGTTATCGGCTGAATCTTTGCTTCTGTTCATGGCACTCGAGGCTAAACCAATAAACTTCTAGGCAATGCCCTAAGGGGAACTTTACGAACGCCCTTCAATCTGACGACAAACCTTTTGACGATCGTGCGGCCGACCCAGTGTTAGTCCAACGACGGATGGTCATTATGATTATTGATAAGCCGAGGGCCAAGGTACAGCGTGAACCGCGGCGGCAACTTCACAAACAGCCGGCCTGGATTACGATAGATGACGGCGTGACGAAGCACGAATGCTTCGTATTGGACGTCGCGCCGGGCGGCGCCAGAATCGTGATAGATACGATTGATGTCAGTGACGAGTTCGATCTGGTGCTGGTGCCGGCTCATTCGAAGCGCCAGCGATGCGAGGTCGTTTGGCGTCGCGGCAACACGTACGGCATAAAATTTCTAGCCTGATATCGCCATACGCCTGACTTTTCTCGTTGGATCGTTTCTGAAGGTTTGACGCTCGCAGGTGAATTGTCCGCCTACCGCCAACGAGCGGACCTTTTCAGCCCGCCCAAGTCAGAAAAGTGTCAATAGAAGAACTGAGCAAGCCTATAGCTGGTCTGGTTCTTCAGCGCGGGACCGGTGCCGGTCGCCACGAAAGATCGTCGGACCAAAGATAGATTGCAATGGCCGCCAGGCACAGAGCTACGCCGATCCAGAAGATCGGCGAATGATGGATCGGTCGTCGGTCACTCGAAGCAGGCTTCATTCAATCACCTCGTCGGCGCGGGCGAGCAGCGTCCGCGGAATCGTAAGGCCCAATGCCTTGGCAGTCTTGAGATTGACAACAGCAGAAAATTTGTCCGCCGGATAGACCGGCAACTCCCCGGTCTTCTTTCCCTTGGGGATCATGTCTGCATCGTCCGTGGCGCGACGGTGGCAAATTCGTCGTGGGCGCCTGGTGGCTCACGCAGGCTGCAAATAGCCGCGAAACGCTAAGCGATCATCGTCTTCATGCAACCCAAGACCAAGTGAGCAAGACCAAGTGACCAAAGTGAGCAAGACCAACGCCGACGCGAGATAGCCCGCAGCTTCGATCCAATTCATCGTTCTCTCTGAGTCTGGCTTCGGTCCGACATCACAGCACATTTCAGGCGGCGGTGCTCGGGGGTACAAACCGGATTTGAGTGCAGTGCCTGGAGCATTTTGCGGCAACCACCAACGGTTGCCTATGTTTCATTCAGATCAAACGCCGCTATTTATTCGCCGCTTTTCCCGGACTAACCTTTTTCACCGCCCCACGGCCGAATACGTCTGCTGGGCGGCAGATAGGACACCTTCGAGGAACAGGTCTACAGCCGGGCACGCTGCTCTCGACATCAACATCCCGAACTACGCCAGTGCCGTCGACTTGATCTCTTCTGTCCAAAACTTGAATGAGTGCGCAGTATTTTTGCATGAGGGAGTCAAGGGACGGGTATTTCCACGTTTGGACGCGTGTCGCCAATTTCAAAGCCCCAAACCTGAGGAGCTAGACATGAGTAGTGCTCAAGTGCGCAGCGAAACTGCAATGGAGACTCCGAGAGCGCGGACGATGGACATGAAGCTCGAGATCGTCGTCATCCCTGTTTCGGACGTCGATCGCGCCAAGCGCTTTTACGGCGGTCTGGGTTGGCGCCTCGACGCCGACTTCGCCGCCGGTGACGACTATCGCGTGATCCAGTTCACACCGCCTGGCTCCGCCTGCTCGGTCATCTTCGGCAAGAATGTCACCGCGGCGGCACCCGGCTCGGCCCAGGGACTCTACCTGATTGTCTCCGATATCAAGGCCGCCCGCGACGAACTGCTCGGTCGCGGTGTCGAGATCGGCGAGGTCTTCCACGACGCCGGCGGCGTGTACCTTGGCAAGGACGAGCCCTATTTGTTTGGGCGGCTCCGGGTGAGCGGTCTCGATCCCGAGCATCGCAGCTACCGTTCGTTCGCCTCGTTTAGAGATCCGGACGGCAACGGCTGGCTGCTCCAGGAAATCACCACGCGATTGCCCGGACGCGTCGACGCGGACGACACGACATTCACCTCGTCGACCGAGCTCGCGGCCGCGCTCCGACGTGCGGCGGCCGCGCACGGCGAGCACGAGAAGCAGATCGGCCGGCAGGATGCAAACTGGCCGGATTGGTACGCCGACTACATCGTGCGGGAGCAGACCGGCAAGCCATGATCCGGAGGGCCGCCCTGTCCTTTGGTCCGGTCAACGAACGAGCGCACGACGTCACGGTCCGCCTAGCCAGGTCAGGTCAGTATCAGTGGTTGCAGGCACGCCCGCCCGCAGCCGCCCGGCTTGATTCCGCGGCGGTGTCAATAAAAGCTTAACGGGTAAAGGAATACTGTCGCTGATCGCTCCCGCCACGAAGGCTCCCATCATGCGACATCTTACTGTCTACAATCGTTTTGCGATGATCATCGCGGTTTTGACCGTTGTCTTCGTCGCCGCGCTAGCCGCTCAAGTGATGGTCCTTCGCGATACCGTCATCGAGGAACGTCGGACCAAGGTGTTCGATCTGGTCGAGGCCGCGAAGAAGATCCTGGCCAATTACGATGAAAAAGCCAAAGCCGGCAAGATCTCGGCCGAGGAAGCACGGCAGCTCGCTTTCGATGCGATCGGCGCCATGCGCTGGGGCACATCCGCTGACTATCTCGGAATCTACGGCGCAGGCAGCACCAATGCCGGCGTCACCTACGTCCACGCCAACCCGAAATACATCAATGTCAATCGCTGGGATTACAAAGACAATCAGGGCCAGCTGCTGATTCAAAATATCGTTGGCAAGGCCCGCACCGGCGGCGGTTTCCTCGAATACCAGGTGCCGAAAGCGACGGGTGGTCCCGAGTTGCCGAAGCTCACTTACGCCGGCGGATATGGTGAGGGCGACAAGCTGCTCGCCATCCAGGCAGGCGTCTATACCGACGATATCGACGCGGTGGTGTACGGCCGCGCGGTCTGGATCGTCGCGGGCGGTCTGGCGGGGTTGCTGATCGCGGGATTGGCCGCGCTCGCGCTCGGTCGCGGCCTGGTTCGTCCGCTCGGTGCGATATGCGGCGTGATGGACGGTCTGGCGAAAGGCGATTTGAACGTTGAGGTTCCGTTCGTTGAGTATCGCAACGAGATCGGCCATATCTCCCGCAGCCTGGCCGTCTTCAAGGATCGGTTGATTGACGCCGAACGTCTCCGCGCCGAGCGGGAAGAGGCGACGGCGCGCGCGGTGGCGGAACGGAAATCGGCCCTGAGCCGGATCGCGCAGGAGTTCGAGAAAAGTGTCGGCGGAATTGTCGCCGGGGCCGCTTCAGCAGCCACTGAAATGCAGCGCTCGGCGCAATCGCTGTCGGCCATCGCCAAGGAGACGACGCGGCAGAGCACCACCGTCGCCGCAGCCGCGGAACAGACCTCGGCGAATGTGCAGACCGTGGCTGCCGCAGCGGAGGAACTTTCGACATCGGGGCAGGAAATCTCCCGTCAGATCGCTCACTCGGCATCGATAGCGCAAAACGCCGTTGCCCAGGCCGAGCGCACCAACGCCATGGTGGGAGGGTTGCTGGAGGCGACACAGAAGATCGGCGAGGTGATGGGACTCATTCAAAACATCGCCGGACAGACCAACCTCCTGGCCTTGAATGCGACGATCGAAGCCGCGCGAGCCGGCGAGGCAGGCAAGGGCTTTGCCGTGGTGGCGAGCGAAGTGAAGGCGCTGTCGACCCAGACCGCGAAAGCGACGGAGGAGATCACCGATCAGATCCAGGCGATCCGCGATGCTACCGGCACAACGGCCGGGGCAATTCGCGAGATCGGCGCCACCATCGCGCAGATCGACGAGATCGCCACAACGATCGCCGCCGCGGTGGAAGAGCAAGGTGGATCGACCAAGGAAATTGCCCGCAGCGTGCAGCAGGCCGCGCAGGGCACGCAGGGGGTCATGCAAAACATTGCCGGCGTGACACAGGCATCGGGCCAGGTGGGAACTGCCGCCGAACTGGTTCTCGGCTCATCCGGCGAACTCGCAAAGCAGTCCGAACGCCTGAAGCAAGAGGTGGAGAGCTTTCTCGCGACAGTCCGGGCGGCGTAGCCTCGCTACGCCCGCGAACGACCATCCAATATTCGCCTGCGCCAAGATGGCCCAGCTTGGACACGGGCGACGACGGAATCTTGCATTCGGATCAATGCGCCATGGCGATCTCGCCCGCAATCTGCTCGCGCCTCGCGTCAATGCGCAAGCTCACGGCGACAACTGCGCCGACGATCGAGCATCCGGCGAGCAGAAGCAGGCCCACGGTGAAGTTTCCGGTGAGGTCCTTCAGGTAACCCATCGCGTATGGGCCGGCGAAGCCGGACAGATTGCCGAGCGAGTTGATCGCCGCGATTCCGGCGGCGGCCGACGCGCCGGTCAGGAAGCTCGCCGGTAGCGGCCAGAACATGGGCGGCACCGCCGAGACGCCGATCTGCGCGAAGCAGAGCAACGCCATGATGATGACGGGATTGGAAACAAGCCCGGACAGTCCGATTCCGACCGCGGCCATGAGCAGCGCCGCGGCGACGTGGCCTTTCCGCTCCATCGTGCGGTCCGAGTGCCGACCGAGCAACACCATACCGATGGCACCGAAGATGAAGGGCAAAGCGGCCAGCAACCCGGTCTGGGTATCGCTCACCCCAAAGCCCTTGATAATGGTCGGCAGGAAGAACGCCACGCCGTAGCTGGCCGCATTCAGGCAGAAATATACCAAAGCGCATAGCAGGATACGGATATCGGTGAGGGCCTGAAGCAGGGAAAGATGTTCGACCTTCTCCTTGTTGCTTTTCTCCGTGGCTTGCACGTTTTCCAGCCAGGCAATCTCATCTGGTTGCAGCCAGCGAGCCTGGCGCGGAAAGTCCGTCAGATAGAACAGCACGGCGAGCCCCACCAGGATGGACGGCAACGCTTCAAGAATGAACAGCCATTGCCAACCGTCCAGCCCCCAGCCGGTCAGGTTCAGCAGCATCCCGGAGATCGGCGCCCCCACAATGGATGAAATCGGAATCGCCAGCATGAAGAAGCTGATGACGCGGGCGCGGTATACCGCCGGAAACCACAAGGTCAGATAAAAGATGATGCCGGGGAAGAAGCCTGCCTCGCATCCACCGAGCAGCAGACGAAGCGTATAGAAAACCGTTTCATTTGAGGCCCCGGTCGTTTTGGCGATCCAGGGGATAAAGGCGAACGCGGCCGACACGATCCCCCAGGAGATCATGATGCGGGCGATCCAGATCCGCGCGCCGACGCGCTCCAGAAAGATGTTGGAAGGGACCTCAAACAGGAAATACGCAATGAAGAACAGTCCAGCGCCCAGTCCGAAGGCCGCCTCGCTGAAACCCAGCGCCTGGTTCATGTGCAGTTTGGCGAAGCTGACATTGACGCGGTCGAGATAGGCAACGAAATAGCACAGGATCAGAAACGGGATCAGCCGCCGCATCACTTTGCCGATGACGCGCTTTTCTACGTCGTCCATGGCGTTGCCTCCTGTTTGCAGAGTTCGCCGCCCTTGAGCCGAGCTGGTTTTGCGTAACTATGACGCCCTCCGGCTCAGCGCGCCAAGGCATTTTTTTATTTACGTGCCGGGAACGGATCGATGCGTTGCGGCAAGCCATGTTTACGGCTTTCGCGACCTCAAGCTTCTTTCTGCGCCGGTATCGATGGGAACCAGCAATTGGTCGTTGTTGCAGTGCAGGTATCGCCGCAGCAATTGGCAAGCCGGTGGAATGCGACCGGTATGCTGCGGGCCCATTTGGCCCGCCTGTGCAAGCATCAGCCGGACTTCGCGCGTTCCGCCGCTTGCTTCACATGCTCCGGATCGGCCGCGATCTTTACGCCTGCGCGCTCCTGCTGGAGCAGCATCACAGAGCGTGAGTCACGTCCCTCCCAGCCGCGGTTGCATGCTTCGGTCATCTCGGCGTGGGCGAGGTTGCAGATGCGCATCGGCACGCCGAGCTCGCGTCCCAATGCGGTCGCGAGCGCGACGTCCTTGGTGGCGAGCTTGAGCGCGAAATTCGGCGGATCGTATTTGCCGGGCAGGAACTGGTCGAGCAGGCCGTCGAACGTCAAGCGGCGGCCGACCACGCCCTGGCGCACCGCTTCCCACAGCGCCACGGGGTCCATGCCGGCTTTCACGCCCATGGTGAACGTCTCGGCGAGCGCACAGGTGATCGCATAGCCCGACATGTTGTGCACCAGCTTGGCGACGGTCGCGGTGCCGATCGGCCCGATATAGGACGGCCGATCACCCATCGCGTCGAGGACGGCCTTGTGCCGGTCATAGGCGGCTTTGTCGCCGCCCACCCAGATCGCCATCTTGCGCGACGCCGCGCCGGACGGGCCCCCGCTCACCGGCGCATCGAGCATGTGCGCGCCCCTGGCGGCAAAAGCCTCATGAATTTTCTTCACGACGCTTTGAGAGTTGGTCGACAGATCGAAATAGGCGGCACCCTTTCTTACACCTTCGATCAAGCCATCGGCCCCCAGCGAGACGCGCTCGACATCGCTCGGCTCGGGCAGCGAGGTGAAGATCACGTCAGACCTCTCGGCCAGCGCGCGCGGCGTATCCGCCCATTCGGCGCCCGCCTGCAAATGATGGCCGGCCGATTGCCGGTGCAGATCGTGCACCACGACCTGGTATCCGGCCTTGAGAAGGTTGGTGGCCATTTTGCCACCCATCGTGCCGAGCCCGACGAACCCGACAACAACATCATTGGCCATCGTCATTCCCCCTTGTTGCCTTCGACCAGCACCGTGTAGGCGACCTGCGCGGCAGACATCGCGGCGGGCCAGCCCGCATAGAACGCCATGTGGGTGATGACTTCGGTGATTTCTTCCTGCGTCACTCCATTGCTGATCGCGCGCGTCAGATGAGACGCGAGCTGCTCCGGCCGGTAGGTCGCGACCAGCGCCGCCACCGTAATGAGGCTGCGGTCGCGCTTCGAGAGAGCCTTGCGCTCCCACAGGTCGCCATAGACGACGTCGTTGGTGTAATCGACCAGCGCGGGCGTAAACGCCTTGATGCGGTCGCGTTTGGCGGAAGGCGGTGCCTTGGCCATGCGTCTCTCCCTTGTTTCTTTAAATGCCGCGCGTCGTGGCCCGGCATTTTTTTGTTGCCGCTGAAACGAAGATCGAGATTTCGTTACCATCGCCGGCCGAAGGTGTCGACGGCATCGCTCAGCGCAAATCGCCGATCTGGCCCGCGCGGATCGGCTTGCTGGTCCGCTGCACCAACACTCAATCTCAGGCTTCACCGGGACGGCACGCCTTGCGGACCATCGAGCGGAGGCTTAGTCTGCGTCGATAAATCCAAGAAACGTCAACGGCTTCGGGAGTGAATCAGAAAACATCAGGGAGGAAATCAAGATGGCAATGACTCGTCGTCAAGCACTTGCGTCCGCCGGCGCCGTGGCCCTCGCAGGCGGCTTGGCCAAGCCCGCGATCGCAGCAAAAGAGCCGATCCTGATCGGCTATCTGCCGGCGCTCACTGGTCCTTCTTCGTCAACCGGGGTCGGCATCACGCGCGGGATCCAGTTGGCCGTGCAGGAGATCAACACGGCCGGCGGCATCGATGGGCGGCAGATCGAGCTGATCACCCGCGATACGCAAAGCGATCCGATGAAGGCGGTCAACGGAGCAGCAGAACTCGCGCGCGCGCAGAAGGTAAGCGTCGTGCTGGGCCCTGGCAATTCCGGCGAGTCGCTCGCGGTGGTGCCGCTGCTCGCGCGCATGAACATGCCGCAGATCCATCCCTGCTGGGTCGACAGCCTGACCGACCCGAAAAAATATCCAATGTGCTTCCGCAACGCGCCCACCAACCAGCAGATCGGTGGTGCTGCAAACCGCTATGTCGTCGAAGTGCTCAAGCGCAAGAAGGTAGCGGTAGTCAGCGATACCACCGGCTATGGCGTTGCGTCGGTCAACGCCTATGTGCCGATGCTCAAGGCGCAAGGCGCCGAAGTCGTCTATCAGGGTAATGTCGATGCAGCCAATCCAGAGCTCAAGCCCGAGCTTTTGCGCATGCAATCGGCAGGCGCGGAGGCGATCATGCCATGGAGCGTCAATGCCGGCTTCCTCTCGCGCATCATCAACACGCGCGGGCAGATGGGATGGGACGTGCCCATCGTTGGCCAGACCACGCTCGGCTCTGGCCAGACCAAGGATCTGTTGGAAAAGCCCGAGTACTGGGCAAAGGTTTATCCGAACAATTTCCGACCGGTTTGCTATGCCCCCGGCGGCAAGCTCTCAGATCGCGCCAAGGTCTTCGTCGACCGTCTGAAAAGCGCCAAGATCGACATGAGCGACACGCTCCTGTGGTGGATCGCGCTCGGCTACGACTCGCCACGGATGGTCGCGGAAGCAATCAAGAACGCCGGCGCCGAGCCGGAGCAAGTCGTCGGCTATCTCAACAAGCTCAAGGGATTCGCGGGTGTCTACGGCGATATCTCGTTTACATCAGATGAGCACAATGGCTATCCGGACGACGAGGTCGTGATGGTGGAGGCCAATTCGCTCAAGGACGGTGCGTTCAATCTGGCTCCCGGCTATAGCGCTTGAGCGGATGATCGAAGCGATCGGCCGCGATGGCGATCGGCTGCATCCATGCACCGATCGGCATCGCCCATAAACGCGATGTTTTCCACGTGATGTTTTCCACGTGATGTTTTCCGCGCGATGTTTTCCGCCTGGCGCGCGTTCAGCTTCGCTGCATGGCTTCCGCGATCTTTTCCGCCGCCATCAGGGTCGGGAAGTTGGTGTTGGCGCACGGCACCACCGGGAAGATCGAGGCGTCGACCACGCGCAAACCCTGCACCCCCTTGACGCGGCCTTGGGTATCGACGACGGCCATCGGATCATCCGGCCGGCCCATGCGGCATGAGCACGAGGCGTGCCACACGCCGATTGCCGCCTTGCGCACGAAGGCCTCAAGCGCTTCGTCGTCGTTCATGACGCCGTCGAACGTGAATCCTTCGACAACAAACGCATCGATCATGTAACGGCGTAGCGCCGCCGGCCCATCCATCAGCACGGCGGCAATGGCGGTCAGCATCTTGTTCTTGGTGTTGACCACGCCGATCTTGCGCACGCGGTCGGAGTAGGAGGCCGGGAATGGCTTGTCGGTCACGGCCTTAAGTGGCGCGCTCATCTGCAGCGCCGCCATCTTGCGAAAGCCACTCATCAGGCGGTCGACGTCGCGCCGGTCGGACAGCAGGTTGAACTCGACGACCGGCTCGGCCAGCGGGTCGCGCGAGGCGAGCTTTACCTGCCCGGTCTCGGAATAGGTCTTGTTGATGAAGGTCAGCAGCGAGCCGATCTGCGCGCCCACTGCATGCCAGGCCGACTTGCTCAGCACACCGACGAACATGTCGCCTCTTGGCACGCCGGGCAGCCCCGAGGAGTAACGCAGGCCAAGCTGGATGTGGCGTCTGGAGTGCCCATTCATGCGCGCGCCACGGCGGATAAAGGACGACAGCGAGATCGAGGGATGATCCATCAGGCGCTGGCCGACCCCTTCGAGGCCCATCACGACCGGAATGCCCATCTGCTTCAGGTGTCCGACAGGGCCGATGCCGGCACGCATCAGATGGGCCGGCGAATGAATCGCGCCGCACGACAGGATGATTTCGCGGCCGCGAAATTCCTGTTCCCGACCGCCGACGAGCGCCTTGACGCCGACGCAGCGCGTGCCCTCGAACAGAAGCTCCCTGACCTGGGTGTCGGTCGAGATCGTCAGATTGGCACGCTTTCGCGTCTCGCGATCGAGATAACCCATCGCCGCCGACACGCGTTGCTCGTCCTGATTGGAATGCGTTATCGGAAAGTAGCCGTCGACGAACTCGCCGTTCTGGTCCGGCAGGAATGTGTAGCCGGCGAGTTTGCAGGCCTCGGCAACGGCTTGCGCGTGCCGCGTCCAGTGTTCTTGCGGGATGCGGCGGACGGGAATGCGGCCGTCCTTGCCATGGAACGGCCCGTCGAAATCGAGGTCGCGCTCGACCTTCTTGAAGTAGGGCAGCACGTCCTTCCAGC
The DNA here is from genome assembly GCF_900105125.1 of Bradyrhizobium canariense. Classification (NCBI taxonomy): domain Bacteria; kingdom Pseudomonadati; phylum Pseudomonadota; class Alphaproteobacteria; order Hyphomicrobiales; family Nitrobacteraceae; genus Bradyrhizobium; species Bradyrhizobium canariense. The sequence continues at coordinate 3,503,703 of NZ_LT629750.1, forward strand.
TCCAGCCCGCAGCCCCCCGGGCCTCCCACTCGTCGTAGTCGGCCGGCGCGCCGCGGTTGGCCAACTGGCCGTTGATCGAGGATCCGCCGCCCAGCACGCGCGCCTGCTCGTATTTGCGCAACGGCGGGCGCTCTGCCTCGGGGTTGTTGTGGCTGACGACCTGAGTGGTGACCCTAAGCTCGGTCCAGTGGAAGCGCGGATCGAAATAAGCCACGCCCGAATAACTGTCGCGGATCTCGGCCGGCTCATTACCCGGCGGCGTGTCCTGGCCCGCTTCGCAGAGCAGGACCTTGTTGGCGCTCTTGGCGGACAGCCTGTGGGCCATGACCGAGCCCGCCGAGCCGCCACCAACGATGATGGTGTCGTACACTTTGGCGTTTCCCCTTGTTTTTGTCTTGGGAAGATAGCGCAGCTCCGCCTTCGGGTCACCCCGCTGGCGCAAGGCCGATGCTTGACGAACGTTACGGGCCTTGCCGGCCCATCGTGGCTATGACGTCAACCCCGGATCAGAGCCATCGGCGAGTCATCAGGAATAGCGGCGCGCTAATCCACGCCGTAATTACCAGTCTCAAACGAGGAGGGTCAGCACCGCCGCTATTTTTTCGCCGCTTTTCCGGAACTGGCCTTCTTCACCTCGGCCTTCCTCACGGCCACCCCCTTCCCCTCATTCTCCAGCGCCTTGCGCACCTGCTTGAATTCCTCCAGCGAGGCGTCGTCGACTTCGGGGAATTTCAGGTCGAGTTTTTCCAGCGCGTTGACGATCACCGAGCCGATCACCACCCGCGCGAACCATTTGTGGTCCGCCGGCACCACGTACCATGGCGCGGCGGCCGTCGCGGTATGCCTGACCACCTCCTGATAGGCGGCCTGGTATTTTCCCCACAGCGCACGCTCGCTGATGTCAGCCATGGAGAATTTCCAGTTCTTCGCCGGCTCGTCGAGCCGGTCGAGAAAGCGCTCGCGCTGCTCCTGCCTTGAGACGTTGAGGAAGAATTTCAGGATCACCGTGCCGTTGCGCGTGAGGTAATGCTCGAAGGCGGAAATGTCTTCGAACCGCTCGCGCCAGATATTCCTGGTGACGAGCCGCGGCGGGATCTTCTGCTTGGCGAGGGTTTCCGGATGCACCCGCACCACCAGGCATTCCTCATAATATGACCGGTTGAAGATACCAATGCGGCCGCGCCCCGGCAGCGCGATCGCACTGCGCCACATGAAGTCGTGGTCGAGCTCTTTGGTCGATGGTTGCTTGAAGGAGGTGACTTCACAGCCCTGCGGATTGACGCCGTCGAACACGCTCTTGATGGCGCTGTCCTTGCCCGCAGCATCCATGCCCTGGAAGATCAGCAACAACGACCAGCGGTCCTGGGCATAGAGCTTTTCCTGAAAATCATTCAGCCGTTTGCGATTGGCATCGATGACTTTCTCGCCCTTGTCCTTGTCGATGCCGCCCTTGTCGGCGGTCTTGTGCGATTTCAGGTGGAATTCACTGGAACCGTCGACACGAAACGGCGCCACAAAGGGTTTCAATTCAGCCGCGAGAGATTGCGGAGACTTCTTGCTCATGACTGCAACCCTTCCCTACACACTGAATTGCTGTTCGATATAGGCGGTAACAAAACGCGGCATCGCCGCGTTAAGTTCACCTGCGTGGCGCACCAGATGGATTTTAGTGAGTTCCGGCTGCTGCTGCCGGGCGAGATTGGCCTCGATGCGCGCGCGCAGCGCTTCACCGGTCATATCGACATGCAATATCTGCATCGCCGCGACGGCGGCACCGGTGAAAACGCAATCCCAATACGGCTCGGCGCGATAATCCGATGGCGTGAGCCCGGTTTCTTCCTCAAGCTCGCGAGCGACGCTGCCCGCGATATCGAGTGTTTCACCCCTGACGTCATCGAGATCAGGGGTGCCCGATGGAAAGTAGATGCGCCCGGCATTTGAGGTGTGCTGGCCCATTTCGCCGAGCGCGAATGCGCCGTCGCTGCTGAGCAGCGCGCCCATGCCAAAGCCATTGAACACGTTGTTGTCCGGAAAGCCCCAGTCCCGCCACGCCAGGAAACTGGCGAAATCGGTCTCGAAGCAGTCGGCGCTGAAACGGCCACCGGCAAAGTCCGGGTTGCGCCCGAGCAGGACGCGGCCGTTCCAGATGCCCGGCCTCTTGCGCTGCTCGGCGGCAAAATGGACATCAATCTCGGCGCGCCGCTCGGTTGCGAACGGCCACGACCACGGCCTCACGCGGAGATCGAGCGTGGTGACGCGATGAATGACAGGCGACATCACCAACACGCCCTACTTCGCATTCATCCCCGTGGTCTTCTTGGCCTGATCGACGAATTTGTTGGTGTAGGTCTTGGTGACGTCGATATTTGCCTTGGCGACCTCAGGCGAGCCCTCGCTGAACACCGCGAGCACCGCATCGGCGCCCTTGGGATCCATCTTGCCGGTTTCCGAAAACATCGGGATCGTATTCTTCAGCGCGGCAAGATAGAGCTCCTTGTTCTTGCCGACCATTTCCGCCGGCATCTTCGCCATGACATCTTCCGGCGAATGCGAGTGAATCCAGGCGAGCGTATTCAGGATCGCGTTGGTCAACGCCTGCACTTCCTTCTCATGCGAGGCAACCCAGGCCGTGGTGCTATAGAGTGCGCCACCCGGATATTCGCCGCCGAACTCCGCCAGCGTATCCTTTTGCGTGCGGGTATCGCTGAGGATGCGCAGGTCAGGATGGCTGCCTTGCAGCACCGTGACGGACGGATCGAGCATCACGGCCGCATCGATCTGGCCCTGCTCCATCGCCGCGACCGCGGTTGCACCCAAGCCGACGCCGATGACGGAGGTGCCCGCCGGATCGAGGCCGTTTTTCTTCAAGAGATATTTAAGAAAGAAATCGGTCGATGAACCCGGTGCGCTGACGCCGACTTTCTTGCCGGCCAGATCCTGGATCGATTTGATCTCGCCAGTATGCGAGGGCGACACCACCAGCACCAGCCCGGGATAGCGGTCATAGACCACGAAGGCCTGCAGCTCCTGCTTCTTGGCGGCGAGATTGACGCAGTGGTCGAAATAGCCGGACACCACGTCGGCGCTGCCGCCGAGCACGGCCCTGAGCGCATCCGAGCCGCCCTTCAGATCGACGAGTTCAACGGCAAGTCCGGCCTTGTCAAATTCGCCGAGCTGCTTGGCCAGCACGGTCGGCAGGTAACACAGACAGGCCCCGCCACCGACGGCGACCGTGATCTTGGTTTGCGCCGCCGCGAAGTCAGACATCAGCACCAGCGCCAAGAGCGCCGCGGCGAGCCGGCCAAAGATCGTTTTCATGGTTTCCTCCGTTTATAGCGTTTTCGAGCGAAGTGGGTGCCGGTTCGCGTTAAGAAAACGCGTCAAAACAAGAATGAGAGTCTGGTTCTGGTTCAATCAGAACCAGGTTCTGGTGGCGACGATAGAGCAGCCGGGATGCTTTGAGAAGGCGACTTTGGTGTGCTAATCAGCCCCCGCGCGACCAAACCACGCGCCCATAACAATCTATAAAACGGGAGGACCATCCATGAACCGCATCACCACCACGCTGTCGATCGCTGCCGCGTTTGCCGCCGGCTGCTGCGTCACGCATCTGCTGCGGCCGGCATTCGCCGCCGAAAACGTCACGGCGCAGGTCATTCACACCCAGGACTTCTCCGGCGATGCGCTCGGACCGGCCAATGCCGGCGGCATGCACTCCAAGATGTTCATGTCCGCCGATGGCGCCACGATTTCGATCCAGGACGGCAATGTCGGCAAGCACATGCATCCGAACACCAACGAGATCCAGTACATCCTCGAAGGCACCGGAACGATCTGGCTCGGCGACAAGCAAGTGCACGTGCAACCCGGCGACCTCGTCATTATTCCCAAGGGCACCGCGCATGGCGGCACCAAGCCGGACGGCCGCCCGTTGAAGGCGATCGCGATCAAGACCCCGCCGCAGGCGCCCGACGATACCAAGATGCTGGATTGAGAAGCACTGTTACCCGTAGTCATTCCGGGATGGTGCGTTAGCACCAGACCCGGAATCTCGAGATTCCGGGTTCGCTCGCTACGCTCGCGCCCCGGAATGACGACTGTTGATTGCGGCGCTCAGCCGCGGCCCTCAGCCGCCGGTCGCCACACCAGAAGCCGCCGCTCGACCATCGTCACCCCGATATCGATCACGATGACGAAGGCCGACAATACGAACATGCCGGCGAAAACGCCGGCGACGTCGAACACGCCTTCGGCCTGCTGGATCAGATAGCCGAGCCCTGCCGCGGAGCCGAGATATTCACCGACCACGGCGCCGACAACCGCGAAGCCTACTGAGGTATGCAGCGAGGAGAACATCCACGACAAAGCCGACGGCCAATAGACATGCCGCATCAACTGCCGTTCGCTCATGCCGAGCATGCGGCCATTATCGCGCACGGTGGCGCTGACTTCCTTCACGCCCTGATAGACGTTGAAGAAGACAACGAAGAACACCAGCGTGACACCGAGCGCGACCTTCGACCAGATGCCGAGGCCAAGCCAGAGCGTGAAGATCGGCGCCAGCACGACGCGCGGCAAAGCGTTGGTCATTTTCACATAGGGATCGAACACCGCGGCGACGCGGGGCTGGCGCGCGAACCAGAAACCGACCGTCACGCCGCCCAGCGAGCCGATCGCGAAAGCGAGAATCGACTCCCACAGCGTGATCGCCAGATGCTTCCAGATGACGCCGCTTGCGAACCAGGCGACGATCTGACTGCCGACATCGACCGGATTGGAAAAGAAGAATGGCGGCAGCACCATGTGGCCGAAGATCGGCACTGTGGCCAGCAACTGCCAAAGCCCGACGAGCACGACAGCTACGAGAAGCTGACAGACTAGAAGCATCAAGCGCGACATCGTGACAACCCTATCTCCGGGTCGTCCCGGCGAACGCCGGGACGACGTGTGGAAATATTTCGCTTCCGGTCAAGGGCGAAGAGAGCACGGGGTAAGCTTCGCTTTACGGCTTCGAGAACGTGCCGATCAAACCGGTAGCGACCTTGGCGTGCCCCTCCAGCGCCTTGATCAATTCGTCGCGCGTCAAGCCCGGCTTGAGCGCCGACGGATCGAGATCGGTCGCGATCAGCGTAAACGTGTAGTGATGCGGCGCGCCGGCCGGCGTGCACGGACCTGAATAGCTCGGTATTTTCTGCGTGCTCTCGCCGCCGACATATTTGTCGCTGGTCTTCGAGACTTCGCCCTCGGCAAAGCCGGTGACGGACGGCGGAATCCCATACGCCACCCAGTGGCTGACGCCGCCGGGCGGACGCCCTTCCGGATCGAACATCATCAGCGCGAAGCTCTTGGTGCCCTCGGGCGGCTTCGACCAGGACAGAGCCGGCGAGATGTTTTCGCCGACGCAATTCGGATTGGCCTTGTTGTTGCCGGCGTTCTTCACCGCCAACCGCGCGCCGTCTTTGAAATCGGGCGAGGATAGTGTGAACGCGCCTTCCGCTTTAGCATCATGGGAACCGCCGCACGCGATCAGTGCGACAGTCAGAGCCAGAAATGAACCACGTAACAGCATGACATCTCCCTTTATTATTCTGTTGGCTGACCGAGTGTAACTTCCGCTGCATTCAGATCAAGGCGGGCTGCCCTCAGCCGGTCACCCGGCTGCCGATTGCGCGTAGCCCTTCAACACTTCATCCTTGAGAACACTCCATATCTCACGATGAAGTGAGTGAAAGTCCTTCTCCAGCCGCACCTCGAAAATATCCCGCGGCCGCGCCAGCGGCACCCGCCAGTCACCGATGATGCGCGCGCCTGGTCCAGCCGACATGATCACGACACGATCGGCCAGCGCGATCGCCTCTTCGAGATCGTGGGTCACGAACAGCACCGCCTTGCGGTCGGCGGTCCACAACTCCAGCAGCAGGTTGCCCATGATCTGTCGCGTCTGGGCATCGAGCGGGCCGAACGGCTCGTCCATCAGCAGGATCTTCGGATCGCGAATCAACACCTGCGCGAGGCCTACGCGCTTGCGCTGCCCACCCGAGAGCATGTGCGGATAGCGACCCGCGAAGCCGCCAAGGCCGACCGAGTTCAACCATGTCTGCGCCCGCGCCAGCGCCTCACGGCGATCGACGCCGGTGATCTCCAGCCCAATGGCGACATTGTCGATCGCGGTCTTCCAGGGAAACAGCGCATCGGCCTGGAACAGATAACCGGCCTGCCGGTTGAGGCCGGTCAGAGGGGAATCGAAAATCCGCACTGTTCCCGATGCCGGCCTGAGCAGGCCGGCCGCGACATTTAATAACGTCGATTTCCCGCATCCGGTGGGGCCGACGATGGCGACGAATTCGCCATGCTCCACCGATAGCCGGGCCTTTTCGACCGCGGTGTAGACACGCGTATCGGCGAGACGAAATGCCACTGTCGCATCTTCAAGCGCGACCGCCGTCGATCCAGCGGCACCACCAGCCTGCACGCGCATTTCCCCCGAATGACCTGAGCTACGGCGTGTGCATTAACGCCCCCGCCGCGACAATTCAACGGATCGCGGAAACAGGCAAGTGCCCGCATCGGCTTGGTGGCTGCGCTGCCGTATGATACTCCCCTGATATGACCGCCGCCCCGCCACTGATTGCATTTGCGCATGTCGGCAAGAGCTTCGACGGCGGCCGCGGCGCGAAGCCGGTTTTGGCCGTCGATGACGTCTCGCTCGATGTCGCCGAGGGCGAATTCCTCGCCATCGTCGGCGGCTCCGGCTCCGGCAAGACCACCCTGCTTCGCCTGACCAACCGGCTGATCGACGCCGATAGTGGCCACATCACGGTCGAAGGCGAGGATGTGCGGGCCGTCGATCCGGTGCGATTGCGCCGCCGCATCGGCTATGTGTTCCAGAGCGGCGGGCTGTTTCCGCATATGAGCGTCGCCGACAATATCGGAGTCACACCTAAATTACTCGGCACGCCGGCGGGCGATATTTCGGCGCGTGTCGATGAACTGCTCGATCTGGTCCGGCTCGATCGCAGCGAACACCGCGACCGCCTGCCTGGGGCGCTATCAGGCGGCCAGCGCCAGCGCGTCGGGGTCGCTCGCGCCCTGGCGGCCAGGCCGCGCATCGTCCTGATGGACGAGCCGTTCGGCGCGCTCGATCCCCTCACCCGCGATGCGCTCGGCGACGACTATCGCGCCCTGCACCACAAGCTTGGGCTGACCACGATCATGATCACCCACGACATGGCCGAGGCCGTCCTGCTCGCCGACCGGATCGCGGTGATGCGCGCCGGAAAGCTGCTGGCGCAGGGCACGCCGGCCGAACTTTCCGGCAGCGATGATGCTTATGTCGGCGAACTCCTGCATACGCCGCGGCGTCAGGCCGAGCGGCTCAAGGTGTTGCTGCCACGGGATGGCGCGGCATGAGCCTGTTTTCCGATCCGCGCTGGAGCGAGGCGCTTTCGCATCTGCCTGACTATCTCGGCAACCATGTCCGGGTCAGCGTCACGGCGCTGGCGCTCGGATTATTGGTCAGCCTGCCGCTGGCGATCGCGGCGCGCGGCAACCCCATCATGCGTGGCGCGCTGCTGGGGCTTGCCAGCATCGTGCAGACGGTACCGGGCCTTGCGCTGCTGGCGTTGTTCTATCCGCTGCTGCTGGCGGTGGCAGCGCTGTCGCTATCCTGGTTCGGGTTCGGTTTTTCCGCCTTCGGTTTTCTGCCCGCCGTGCTGGCGCTGGCGCTCTATTCCATGCTGCCGGTGCTGCGCAACACCATCACTGGCCTGCGGGGCGTCGATCCCGCGATCCTGGAAGCCGCGCAAGGCGTCGGCATGACGCCGCGTCAGTCTCTCTTTACTGTCGAGCTGCCGCTGGCGCTGCCGGTGATGATGGCGGGCATTCGCACCGCTGCAGTCTGGGTGATCGGCACCGCGACACTGTCGACGCCGATCGGCCAGACCAGCCTTGGCAATTACATCTTTGCGGGGCTGCAGACCCAGAACTGGGTGTTCGTGCTGTTCGGCTGCGCGGCCGCCGCCCTGCTCGCGCTCGCCGTCGACCAGTTGCTGGCGCTGATCGAGACCGGCATCCGCGTCCGCAGCCGCCTGCGGGTGGCGCTCGGTGGCATCGGCATCGCGGCGCTGCTCGCGGCAACCCTGGTGCCGTCGATGGCGCGCTCGCAATCCAGCTATATCGTCGGCGCCAAGACGTTCGCCGAACAATATGTCTTGGCGGCGCTGATCGCGGAGCGGCTGCAGGCGGCGAACCTGTCGGCCACCTCGCGCGAAGGCCTCGGCTCGAACGTGATCTTCGATGCGCTGGTGTCAGGCGATATCGACGTCTATGTCGATTATTCCGGCACGCTATGGGCCAATCAGTTTCATCACACCGACATCAAGCCGCGCGAGGTATTGCTCGGCGAATTGAAGACCATCCTGGCGCAGCAGAAGGTCACGCTGCTCGGCGAACTTGGCTTTGAAAACGCCTATACGCTGGTGATGCCGCGCCAGCGCGCCGAACAGCTCGGCATCCACTCCGTCACCGATCTCGCCGCGCATGCGGCCACGATGTCGATGGCGGCGGATTACGAATTCTTCTCGCGGCCGGAATGGGCCGGCATCCAGAAAGCCTATGGGCTTCACTTCCGCGCGCAGCGGCAGATGCAGCCGGACTTCATGTATGCCGCGGTCGCTTCCGGTGAAGTCGACGTGATCGCGGGCTATACCAGCGACGGGCTGATCGCGAAATACGATCTGGTGGCGCTCGACGACGACAGGCACGCGATTCCGCCCTATGACGCGATTGTCCTGCTGGCGCCGAAACGCGCCGGGGATCAGGCGTTGCGGGCGGCATTGCAACCGCTGCTCGGCCGGATCGATATCGCCACGATGCGCGCGGCAAACCTGCGCGCCGCCGGCGGCGACGGCGCATCGTCACCCGCCCAGGTGGCGCGCTGGCTGTGGGAGAGAATCTCGAAGCAGTAAGTACGTTCCCGACGCTGCTGCGTCTTCACTTCGGGCCGACATTTTCCAGTTCGCGGGCGCGCGCTTCGGTCAGGCTGCGCACGCATTCGCCGGCGCCGATCCGGGCGATGGTTCCTTCGCCCAAGCCGTAATACAGGCAACTGGCGTCGCGGTACTGGATCCATAGCCGCTGGGCTGCGCGCAGTTGCTCGCGCTGCTGCGGCACGGCATCTTTCAGCGCCTGCTGATAGGCGATGTTCATGCGCTTGTCCCACTCCGCGGTCTTGGCCTTGAGGCAGTCGACCATCTCATAGGTGCTGCCGTCGCAGGATTGGGCGGGATCGCCCTGATCGCCAGCATGAGCGATCGACGCCAGAAGGCAGGTCGCGGCGACCGCGATTGACCGGCCGAGCATGGCGCGTTTCCGGTTCATGCCGGTGGCATCAGGCCAAGACGTTTGGCAATGATCTTGTCGACCATCCGCTTCGGCAGGATCGCCGTGATCAGATGCCGCATCGGGTCCGGCGTAATCTGGTAGCGCACTTTTGGATTGCTTGCGGTCAGGGCTTCGGCAATCCGCTCCGCGATCTTCTCCGGCGGCAAACCGATTTCATTCAGGTGCTTGGTGAATTGGCGGACTTTTTCCAGCGCCGGCAAATAGGGCGAGTTCTGGTATCTGGACATGTCGACGTCATCAGCCTTGCTCCAGATCGGCGTTTTTACGGCGCCAGGAGCTACGATGATGACATCGATCCTGAACAGCATCATTTCGCGGCGCAGGCTTTCCGACAGTCCCTCGATCGCATGTTTGGAGGCCGCATAGGCCGGTGTCAGCGGATTGCCGTTTTTGCCTGCCACTGAACTGATCATCACGATGCGTCCGCGCTGCCCCCTCAGCGACGGATCAACGCCGAGCAGCGGTGCGAAAGCCTGGACGGCGATGACCGGCCCCATCACATTCACCTCCATCTGGCGGCGGAATTCGTCGGCCGACAATCCGAGCACCGGTCCCGCCATCGCGATGCCGGCATTGTTGATCAGCCCGGCCAGCGTCTCGCCACCAAGCGCTGCGCGGACCTCGCGTGCGGCGGCCAATACCGCCGCCTCGTCGGTGACGTCGAACAGCAGCGGCACAAAATTCGCGCCGAGCTCGCTCTTGAGGCGATCGGCGTCGGCCTGCTTGCGCACGCTGCCGAACACGCGAAACCCGCAATCCAACAGCAGCTTCGCCGTGGCCCAGCCGATGCCGGTGGACGCACCGGTGATGACGACAGATCGCATGGTTGTCCCCAAAGACGTGCAGATCATTCTGCTTCGCGCTTCCGGAGGATGAGCTAAGCAGGCCAGAGATTATAGCAAGGCCGGCAAGTTCGCCCCTCTCAATGTTGCGGCCGTTCACGCGCAACGCCGTCATCAAGCCACCGAGCCCGCTTGCCGGAAGTGCTCCCGGCAAGCGTCGGTTGACGGTTTCAGCATTTCATATAAAAAGGATGTTCGTTTTGTTTGAGCTGCCGAGCTTCAAGGCGAATCTTGCAAGACAGGAGCATTGATCGGGCTATCCGTGCGGCCGATTTCGAACGACTGTCGCCATGCCTGGTAGCGCTTCCCAACAAATCAAGCGGAATACCCATGCCCAAGGTCAAGCCGGAAACTTCGTTAGCCAGACGCGATGAAATTCTCGAAGCGGCGGAAATCTGCTTCGCCCGTCAGGGATTTCACCAGACCACGATCCGGGACGTCATCCGTGAATCCGGCCTGAGCGCCGGCTGCATCTACGGTCATTTCGCAACCAAGGAAGATATCATCCACGCCATGGGAGAGAGGCGTCACGCCCGCGACGCCATGCTGCTTTCGCCACGCGATGAGTCGATGGACCCGATAGCCACCCTTCGTGCGGTCGCGCGCGAATTCCTGATGGATCTGCAGAAGGAAGACGGGCTTCGAATCCGCAAGGTAGGCCTGCAGCTCTGGGCTGAAGCGCTCCGCAGCAAGGAAGTGCACAGCCAGGTGATAGCCGGTGTTCACGTGCCCATTTCGACGATCATCAAGCTGCTGCAACGCGGTCAGCGTCTGGGAACCGTCAGTAAAAAAATCGATCCCGCCATCATCGCGCGAACCATCGTCTCCATGGCGCAGGGTTTCGTGCTGCAGCGGGTGTGGGGAGAACCGTTTGAGGCAGCCGCCGCGCTTCAGGGATTTGATACCCTGCTCCGAGGTCTCGCACCCGACGCCCGGCGTTGAGCCGGCAACGCAGGCCAACTTGAGACTGAACTCGCAGCCGACCAGGCTGCGGCAATTCATTCTTCGATGTCGTCAGCGGCCGAGCTATAATCATAAAATGCAGCACGAACGGGAGGTTGAACATGGACATTCCTGTCATTCAACAAGCCAAAATCCAGGCTCAGGTCCTCGTTCCGCTGCTGAAGGCCTTGCAGGCGGAATTGGGCGAGGAGCGAGCGAACGCCCTTGTTCGAGGCGCCCTGGGTGACACCTATCGTCGCTACGGCGAAGCGTTCTGGCGGACGAAGAATGAGAAGAACCTCGGGAAGTTCATGTCATCCGCGTTCGCAACCTACGCCCGCGAGAACGCTCTTGATTATAACGTGATCGAGCAGTCACAGGATGCCTTCGAGATCGATGTGACGGGATGCCGGTACGCTGAGTTCTACAAGGAGCTTGGTGAGCCGGAGCTCGGATTCTTGCTGGTCTGCACTGCGGACTTCGCTACGTCAGAAGGATTCGGTCCCGACATCAAGCTCACGCGCACGCAAACCATCATGCAGGGCGCCAGCCACTGCGACTTTCGCTACAGGCGATTGAAAGCGACGGGCTGAGCGCAAGCGGACATGCGCTCCTGAGGTCCTTCGCCGTTGCAACGCGAGCGACAAGCTCGCCGCCAATGACTTCGCCTTGATCCAGCCAGCGTCAATCAGGGCGTAAGCCCATAAGTTCAGAATGATCGGCGGACGCCCGCTTTGGTGCGCATAACGGACTCAAGTCGGACATCGCGCCATGTCCGAAAGTGCCCATGGGCGACATCCGCGCGGGCTTGAATGCCAACTGGGACGGCTCGCCCCAATGTAAATCTTTCCAATTGCGCTACGGTAAGCTTGCGGCGATAAATTTGCCCATGACCCATCGGGCGATATTTGTCATCATCCCTGTCTTCGTTTTCTGCCCAATTGCACAACTGTGGGCAGAGGACAAAGAGCCGTTCGCAGTGGTTGAACTAGGAGCCGCAACGGAACGAAGTATCCAAGAGGGTACCTATAGCGTCGGGCCTTCGGCTTCGGTTGAGTTTCCGGTCATCAAGGACTGGCTTGAAATCGAGACGGGTATCTCGCCCTTATTCCGGCCGGGTCAAACCGAATGGCAAGCCGATCTTCTCTTCAAGAAGCCGTTCACAATCAACGAGCATGTCGAGTTTATGATCGGCGCGGGTCCGCAGTTGAGTTATGCAACTGCGGCCGGCGGTACGCAGATTGCGAGCGAGCTCGCCCTTGAGTGGATGATTTGGCCTTCGGCAGACCGCAAGTTTGGTTGGTTCGTCGAGCCCACCTATAGCTACTCGTTCAGCAGGGGCCATGAGCGAGCGATCGGCGTGACCACGGGGCTCACCATGGCGATTCCCTGAATTGGGGCGCTCCTGACCTTCAGACTAGGGCATCGCGGATCAAACACGGACAAGGTGCCGCCTTTCGCTGACGACTGAACGCCGACTAGCGGCATGAGAGCAAATACGGAGACAACGGGAAGCAATAAAAGCTCGACCCGAGCGATTACTCAGCGGGCATACCCAACGGCGGGCGTAATTCACTGAGTGCCTGTTTTGCAACCGTGGCGGCACCTTGAAGTGCAAGCGTGGCCATGATCGCGGCAACGATGACGTCGGGCCACCCGGTACCTGTGCCGAAGACACCGAAAGCCGCTAATAGAACGGCCACGTTGCCGAGCACATCATTCCGCGTGCAAACCCAAGCGGATCGCATATTTGCATCGCCGTGGCGATGGACCCATAGCAATCCGAACGACGCCGCATTCGCGACCAAGGCCACAAATCCGACGGCCCCCATCGTGAAGGCGCTGGGCAATGTGCCGTATACAGCGTGCCAGACAGCGGTACCGACGACCCACAGGCCAAAAATTCCCATGGTCGCAGCCTTAGCCAGCGCAGCCGATGCTCGGTAGCGCAAGGCCATTCCAACCACGAAAAGGCTGATGCCGTAGTTTATCGCGTCGCCCAGGAAATCGAGGGCGTCAGCCTGGAGCGATGCCGATCCGGCCGCAAGGCCAGCGCCGACCTCGATCACAAACATTACAGCGTTGATCGCAAGAACGGCCCATAGCACCCGCCGATATTTGGCGGCGTTACCTTTGTGGGTGTCCAATCTCAAGGGCGGCGGTGTGCAGCAGCAATCAGCCATATCGATAAAATAGGTTTGGGCTCGTCTCAATACAATTGCGCTTTTGGCGGCACATGCCTGCTTCGGGTCATTCGCGTCGATCTTAGTATGTCCGCGACATGTCCGGTTAGGGGACGATCCGGGAAATGCCGATTGTCCGGTTTTGCAGCCAACAAAGGACATCCATCCTTACGGGTTTGGGTCGGTTGATGTTGATAGACGCGCCCGCTGTGCGCGCGTAACTTTGTCGTGCCAAGCCACGCTTGAACACAAGCCGCAAACCGGAAGGAATGTTCAAATGTTGACGAAACGCGATCTCCTTCATTCCGCCGCCTTGGCTGCAATCACCGCCTCGATGGCGAAGTCAGTCCCGACGCAGGCACAGACGAGCGCCGTCCGCCCGGGCTTCTTCAAGGCAAAGGACATTGCGGAGGCAGGTTTCATCTATGGCCTGCCGATCGTAATGAATTACGGCGTCATGTACGAATACGCCGTCGATCGCAACTCGGGACAGTTCAAGGCGCCGTTCAACCAGATCAAGAACGAACCCAATGTCTTCACCTACAAGGACACAGCCATTCCCACGCCGAACAGCGACACGCCCTATTCGTTCGTATGGATGGACTTGCGGGCGGAGCCGATCGTTTTGTCGGTCCCGGCCGTGGACCCGAAGCGCTATTATTCGGTCATGCTCTGCGACGGCAATACCTATAATTACGGCTATATCGGCAGCCGTGCCACAGGCAGCGAGGCTGGCGATTACATGGTGGTCGGGCCGGATTGGAAGGGCACGACCCCGCCCGGTATCAAGAAGGTGTTCCAGTCGAGCACACAGTTTTCGGTAGCGGGATATCGCACCCAGCTTTTCAACCCGGACGACCTCGACAACGTCAAGAAGGTCCAGGCCGGCTACAAGGTGCAGACGCTTTCCGCCTATCTGAAACAGCCGGCTACGGCTGCCGCCGCGATGGCCATCGACTTTCCGAAAATCGACAAGGAACTCGTGAAGACGGATTTCTTCGAGTACCTCGACTTCGCGCTACAATTTGCACCCGCGCAAGAGAACGAGAAGGAGATACGCGCCCAGCTTGCGCGCATTGGCGTCGGGCCGGGCAAGACATTCAACTTCAAGGACCTCTCGCTGGAGGACAAGCTCGAGGTCGGCTTGGGCATGAAAGAAGGCGATCGAAAGGTCGATGAGGCTATCACCAATGCCGGCAAGGCGGTCAATGGCTGGCGGGTAAGTGGACTACCGGGCGACAGCGCCCATTACAACGGCGACTGGTTGATGCGCGCGGCCGCCGCGAAGGCCGGGATCTACGGCAACGATCCCGCGGAAGCGACCTATCCAATCACACGCATCGACAGCGATGGCCAGACGCTGGACGGCAGCAAAAATAACTACACTTTGACGTTCCCATCTGGTCAGCTTCCGCCAGTAAATGCCTTTTGGTCGTTGACCATGTATGACGGAAGAACGCAGCTCCTGATCGAAAATCCGATCAATCGCTATCTGATCAATTCGCCAATGCTGCCCAACATGAAGACGAACCCCGATGGGTCGCTGACGCTCTACATCCAGAACAAATCGCCGGGGCCGGACAAGGAATCCAACTGGCTGCCCGCCCCGAACGACACGATCTATCTGGTGATGCGGCTCTACTGGCCGAAGACCGAGCCACCTTCGATCTTGCCCCCGGGCGAAGGGACATGGCAACCGCCCGGCATAAAGCGGGTCGCATAGAGCGACACACAGAGAGCGGCCACCCGAGCACCACGCTGGAAACCTCATCGCCAGTGCGCCCGGCTGGTTGAAAGGATGCAATGTCGCCTTAGGGTCGTTCGCGCCGATTTAGTATGTCCGCGGCATGTCCGGTTTCCGCACCCAGTCCGCCGCTGCGTCAACGAGTTCATACCCTAGCCCGAAAGGCCGCCCCCAGGAGTTGACCCGGTACCCTCGTTGTCATATAAAACGGACGTTCGTTCTTTTTATAAGCTCGAAAGGGCCGCGCCATGATGGATATCGGAACGATTTTTTCCCTGCCTTTCGCAGGTAGCGAAGCCGCCAGCCTCGTTTGGCCGTCCCTGGCGGTGCCGTCCAACGGAGCGCGCGTCGCCTTCCCGTTGGTCGCGTTCGCCGTGATTTTTCTGTTCGAGATCGCCTTCCCGCTCTTCAGCTACGCCCAGGGACACCTGGTGCGGCACGCCACCCGCAACCTCATTCTCACCGCGATTTTTCTCGGGATGAACTTTCTCCTCAGCCCGCTTTCACCCTTGGCCACGGGTATTGTCACGCAAGCGGGATTCGGCGTGTCCTACTGGCTGGGACTTCCACCTGCCGGACAGCTTTTTGTTGGTATCGTGGGCCTCGACCTGTTCGCCTACTTCGCGCATGTAACGATGCATAAAATCGCGTGGTTGTGGCGCTTCCACCGGGTGCATCACTCCGACAATGCAGTAGATGTCACGACAGCCTTCCGGGAGCATCCCGGTGAAACGTTGTGGAGAGTCGGTTGGCACATCGCGGGCGTCATCGTCTTCGGCACGCCGATGTGGGTGCTCATCACCTATTTGTCGCTGTCCGCTTTGAACGCCCAGCTCGAACACGCCAACATTCGTGTGCCGGAGAGATTGGACCGTTGGCTCCGGCTGTTATTCGTCACGCCCAACATGCACAAGGTCCATCATTCGCGCCACCTGCCCGAGACCGACATGAATTACTCAAATCTCCTGTCGATCTGGGATCGCCTCGGCAGCACCTATAGCCATGGACCGCATTTCGCGGAGTTGCATTACGGCCTGGACGACTTCGACGATCGGGAAAAGCAATCCGTTCGCGGCTTGCTGAAGATGCCCTTCATGAAGGCCTGGGGTCGGTCGGATACGCCATCCGAGGATGAAAGCGTGGACCGTCAGGCGGCCTAGCCAAGCCAGCCACACTGGCCGTCTGGAAGCGATCAGGCTTGAATCGCCAACTTGCCTTTACTCCAATCCCGCGCGGCGAAAACCTTCCAGATAATGCTCGCGGTCGGAATCGAGCTTCCACGGCAATTGGTGTGCGATCCAGGCGAGCGAGATATTGGGCTGCGTGCGCCGCAGCTCCTTCAGTGCGGCAGCCGAAACCTCGGTTTGGCCGGCCATGCCGGCGGCCACCGTCAGCACCCGGTAGGCGCCGGTGAGATCGCCGCGCTGGCGGATCGCTTCGCGCGCAAGCGCAATCGCCTCCGGGTAATTTCTTCCGACAAACTGCGCGTAAGCGGCGATACCATAATAAATCGCCAGCGACGGATCGCGCGGACTGAGCCTGATGGCGCCTTGCGCCGCTTCATATGAATCCCGCCAGCGGCCGCTATAGGACAGCGCCAGCGCGTAGTAGCCTTGCGCCAGCGAGAAGTTCGGGTTGAGCTGCAACGCGCATTCGAATTCGGCCAGCGAGTCGTCTAGACGCCGGGTGGAAAAACAGACGCTGCCGAGCGCGGTATGCGCCCAGGGGTCTTCGTTGTCGGCCTGGATCGCCGCGAGCGCCGCGCGTTCGGCCAGCGGCGCGGCCTTCACGATATCCGCCCAGCCCAAATGAACGCCGAACATGTGGCTGGTGGCGAGCACCGAGTGCGCCTGGCCATAGTTCGGATCGATCGCAATCGCCCTTTGCAAAAGCTCCTGCGCGGCGACGTGGTCCTGCCGCGTCACGCGCCAGTAATGCGACAGCGCCCGCATCACCAGGTCCCAGGCATCGAGGCTGTTCGGCGGCTTGCGGCGGGCGCGAAAATTCTCGGCCGCATAAATCTGCGGCTCGATCGCCGCGACAATCGCATCGGTGATTTCGTCCTGCACCGCGAACACGTCGGTCAGGTCGCGGTCGTAATGTTCCGCCCAGACGTGACTGCCGGTCGCGACATCATTGAGCTGCGCGGTGATGCGGACGCGGTCGCCGCCCCTGCGCACGCTGCCTTCAACCACGTAACGCACGCCGAGTTCCTCGGCGACCTGGTTCAGATGAACCGGCCTGCCCTTGTAGATGAAAGACGAGTTGCGTGCGATCACGAAAAACCAGCGCACCTTGGACAAAGCAGTGATGATGTCTTCGCTGATCCCGTCGGAGAAATAGTCCTGCGCGCTGTCGCCGCTCATATTGTCGAAGGCGAGTACGGCGATCGCCGGCCGGTCGGGCACCACCAATGCCCGCCGCGGCTGCGCATTGATCTCAGGCGGTGCGCCGGGCGGCTGAAGGCCGCCCGGTTGCGCCTTCACCTCGCCGACAAAGCGAAGCCCCTTGCGTGAAATGGTCCGGATCAGTTTCTGATCCCTGCCATTGTCGCCGACCGCCGTTCGCACAGCGTTGATGCGGCTGGTCAGGGTCGAATCCGAAACGATCCGGCCACCCCACACCAGGGCGATCAGATCCTCCTTGCTAACGACACGGTCGCGATTCTGCACCAGATGGACCAGCAGGTCGAACACCTGCGGCTGCAGGGCAACGTGATGACCGCCGCGAAGCAATTCGCGACGTTCGGTGTCAAGCGTATGATCGTCAAAGATAAATTGCACGGCGCATCCCGGACGGCGTCCATCCTCAAGAAATAATCAAGCCCGTCTCACGGACAAATCAAGCGCGGGACAAAGCCTTCCCTACGCGCTTTTGGCATCCTGCACAGACCGCAGTTGTGATCTCAATCACGGATCACGGTTTGTTGCGGCCTCATTTATTCATTGCTTTGACCGGAGTCGATTATGACCCAGATTCAGTCCATCAGTCCGGAAGTTCCGGCAAATCGAATGCCGAGATTCATCGGATTTCTCTACGGGCTCGTCGCCTATTTCGCGTTTTTTGGCACAATTCTTTACGCGATCGGCTTCGTCGGCGGTTACGCCGTACCGAAGACCATCGACAGCGGCCAGGAATCGTCCGTAACGGAGGCGCTCGCCGTCAACCTGCTCCTGATGTCGTTATTTGCCGTGCAGCACAGCGTGATGGCGCGCAAGCAGTTCAAGGAGTGGTGGACTCAATACGTACCGAAGCCGGTCGAGCGCAGCACCTATGTGCTGTTCGCGAGCCTGTGTCTCATGCTGCTGTTCTGGCAGTGGCGCCCGATGCCGGCAATTGTTTGGCAGATCAGCGAGCCAGATGTCGCAGTGACGGTCGCAACGCTGTCGTTGGGGGGTTGGGTGATCGTGTTCACCAGCACCTTCCTGATCAATCATTTCGAGCTGTTCGGCTTGCACCAGGTCACCAACAACCTCACCGGCCATGAGATGCCGCCGCCGCGTTTCCGGACGCCGCTGTACTACAATTTCGTGCGGCACCCGATCTATCTCGGCTTCATCATCGCGTTCTGGGCCGCGCCCACCATGACAGTCGGGCATCTGCTGTTCGCGGCGGTGACCACGGCCTATATTTTCGTCGGAATTTTTCTTGAAGAACACGATCTGGTCGAGATGTTTGGCGATGAATATCGCCAGTATAAGCAACGCGTATCGATGTTGCTGCCCTGGCGCAAATCGGCCTGATCAAGACTCAATTTCAGCAAGGAACATATGAAATGGATCACATTGGAAATTGTTTTTGCGGCACCGTCGAAGTGACGGTCACCGGTTCGCCCGAAGCTATGGGCTATTGCCATTGCCGCTCATGCCGCTCGTGGTCGGGCGGTCCCGTCAACGCATTCAGCCTCTGGAAGCCCGAAGCTGTCAGGATCACGGCCGGCGCAAACCATGTCGCGACCTTCGCCAAGACCGAAATGAGCCAGCGCAAATATTGCACGAAATGCGGCGGCCACCTGATGGCCAATCATCCGCCGATCAACCTCGTCGACGTGTTCGCGGCCACGATTCCGACGCTGGCGTTCACGCCCGGGGTTCATGTCAATTACGCCGAAACGGTATTGCCGATGCGGGACGGCTTGCCGAAACTGAAAGACTTCCCGTCCGAGTTCGGTGGTTCAGGCGAAGTCATCACCGACTAGGGAATGATTTCACGATAGCGACAATGCGGCGAACACTGTTCGTCGCCCGCTGATCCATGACTCGTGCCGCGCGACTCCTGAAATTCTCAGGAATCGGCGGCGAAACTTTTTTGGAAGGTGAACCTTATTTTTTTGAAGTGAACCTTGGCACTTTGGCTCCGACGAAAATAATGAATATGAGCTGGAGACAGACGGATGATTTTTTCTGATACCAAGACTTTCGTTACCGGCGACCGCGTCGAACGGCGGCTGGCTGCGATACTGGTGGCGGATGTCGCCGGTTACTCGCGCCTCATGCACACGAGCGAAGAAGCGACGCATGCACGCGTGACCGCGCTTTTGACCAACACCGTGCTGCCGGCGATCTCAGGACATGGCGGCCGCGTCATCAAGAGCACCGGTGACGGATTTCTCGCCGAGTTTCCCAGCGCCGTGGATGCGGTGCGGGCCGCAATGCAGTTCCAGGGCGGCGTCTACAAGCTCGCGATCCCTGACGCGCCCGACGAGCGGATTCTGTTCCGCGTCGGCATCCATATCGGCGACATCATCGTCGGCACGCAGGATATCTTCGGAGACGGCGTCAACATCGCGGCGCGGCTCGAGGGCATCGCCGAACCCGGCGGGATCTGTCTTTCGTCCTCGGTGTTCGACCAGGTCCACGGCAAGATCGGAATTGAATTCGCCGATCTGGGTGCGCGCGACCTCAAGAATATTGCCCGCCCGATCCGGGCCTATGCCGTCGTTCCCGACGGCTCAAGCGCGACGACGCCGAACGGCGGCGTCATGCCGGCGCCGCTATCGGCGCCGCGCTTCTCGATCGTGGTGCTGCCGTTCGTCAACATCGGCGATGACCCCGAGCAGGAATATTTTGTCGATGGCGTGATCGAGAGCCTGACCACGGATCTGTCGCGTATCTACGGCTCGTTCGTGATCGCCCGCAACACCGCGTTTGCGTTCAAGGGCAAGTCGCCCGACGTGCGGCAGATCGGCCGCGAACTCAATGTTCGTTATGTGCTTGAGGGCTCGGTGCAGCGAAACGGCAACCGGCTGCGGATCAATGTCCAGCTGATCGACGCCGAAACCGGCAATCATCTCTGGGCCGAGCGGTTCGACAAGCCGCTCGCCGATTTCTTCGACATGCAGGATGAAATCGTGTCGCGGCTCGCCAACGCGCTCGATGCACAGCTCATCGAGGCCGAGGCGCGGCGGGCGGGACGCTCGCCGCATCCCGATGCCATGGACCTGTATTTCCAGGGCCGGGCGTACTGGAACAAGGGAATGACGCCGGAATATCTGACGCAGGCGATGGATTTCTTCGAACGCGCGCTGGCGCTCGACGCCGGGCACGTCGATGCGATGGTCGGCTGGGCCACCGTGGTTGCCAGCATAGCCGGCTCGTTTGCCAGCGACGACCGGGCCGCCCAGCTCGCGGCGGCGGAGACGACCCTGACCAAGGTGTTGTCGATGGCGCCCCGGCATGCCTGGGCGCATCTGACGCTGGGCGCGGTGCAGATGTTCACCAATCGGGCTGCCCAAGGCATCGGCGAATGCGAACGGGCATTGACGCTGGATCATAATCTGGCGGACGCGCATGCCTGCATCGGCATGGGCAAGTATTTTGCCGGCCGTGCGGAGGAGACCGAAGCCCATATCCTCGAAGCACTGCGGCTCTCGCCACGCGACGTCCATGCCTACCGCTGGATGCAGTTCGTCGGAATCGCCAAGGCACAGCTTGGGGCAGACATCGAAGCAGTTTCGTGGCTGCGCCGGAGCATCGAAGCCAACCGCAATTTTCCGCTCGCGCATTTTCATCTGGCGGAGGCGCTGGCATTGCTGGGCCAACTGGACGAGGCGCGGGCCGCGGCAAAGGCGGGGCTGGCGCTGCAGCCGGACTTTACCCTGCGCCGTTACCGCATGAATGCCTTGAGCGACAATCCGGCCTATCTCGCCGGACGCGCGCGGAGCGCCGAAGGCATGCGGCTCGCCGGTGTGCCGGAGGGCTGAGAAACGCATCCGGATGGAACCGGTTTGTCGACGTCGAAACGAAAGGCACAGATGGCCTCATGGCGAAACGTCTCCGGCACGGAGATCCCCCCGCGTCCGGATTCACCGTCATGGCCATCACGGTCGTCCCGGCCTGACCCTGAAAAAGGTAGAAATCGCAGACATTAATGCGCCGGTCTTCGCGCGCGCCAGGCGTATCGAAATGGTGCCGTCCACTAAATCCGGTAAATTGCGGCCGGCGGTCCTGAAATCACGTCCGTGCGTCCGAAGCGGCGGGTTCCGACGCCTGCACAAGTCATCCTTTTCAAGGATCTGGATTAAGTCTCAGTCTTTGGCGCAGGGGTTACTTGCGGTGATTTTCCGCGTCACATCCGGGACGAGAATGTGGATTAAATGTGGACTCTTTGCGGCTGAACTTGCTTGCCTTTTCCAGTCAAAAAGGCCGCTTGAATTAGTTCAGACCAAGAATGTGAATGAACTGTCAGTTCTTCGTGCCCGGCGGTGCACTTCACCCAATTTCGCCCGATGTCGTCGACTTAAGAATCTGGATTAAGTCGTAAGACTTACACCGACAAAAAAGCGAGATCGCAATCGGCGATCTCGCTTTCGGAATATGACGACCAAGGTTTAATTTTTCGTGTGCCGCCGGGTAGAGGCCGGTCTGAGCGAGACCGCGTTTGCGCGATCTCTCTACTCAGACCGTCGATCGAACCTTAGTTCTTCGACTTATCGACCAGCGCGCCCTTCTTGATCATCGAGATCGCGCTTGCGCGATCTCGATACTTAGATCGTGGATCAAGCCCTAGTTCTTGGTCTTGTCGACCAAAGCGCCCTTCTTGATCCACGGCATCATGTCGCGGAGCTTGGCACCGACGTCCTCGATCGGATGCGCGGCGAGCTTGGCGCGGGTCGCCTTGAACGAGGTCTGGTTGACCTTGTTCTCCAGCATCCAGTCGCGCGCGAACTTGCCGGACTGGATGTCGTTGAGAACGCGCTTCATCTCCTTCTTGGTCTCGTCGGTGACGATGCGCGGCCCGGTGACGTATTCGCCATATTCGGCGGTGTTGGAGATCGAATAGTTCATGTTGGCGATGCCGCCTTCATAGATCAGGTCGACGATCAGCTTCACCTCGTGCAGGCACTCGAAATAGGCCATCTCCGGGGCGTAGCCGGCTTCCACCAGGGTCTCGAAGCCGCCCTTGATCAATTCGACCAGGCCGCCGCAGAGCACGACCTGCTCGCCGAACAGGTCGGTCTCGCATTCCTCCTTGAACGAGGTCTCGATGATGCCGGCACGACCGCCACCGATCGCCGACGCATAGCTGAGGCCGAGGTCGTGGGCGTTGCCCGAAACGTCCTTGGCAATGGCGATCAGGCAGGGCACGCCGCCGCCACGCTGATATTCCGAACGCACGGTGTGGCCGGGGCCCTTCGGAGCGATCATCAGCACGTCAAGATCGGGACGCGGATCGAGCAGGTTGAAATGCACGTTGAGGCCGTGGGCGAACACCAGCGCGGAGCCCTTCTTCATGTTGTCGTGCAGATGCTCGCGGTAGATATCGCCCTGCAATTCGTCGGGGGTGAGCATCATCACGAGGTCGGCCCATTTGGCGGCCTCGGCGACTTCCATCACCTTGAAGCCGGCGGCTTCCGCCTTCTTGGCGGAGGCCGAACCCTTGCGCAGCGCGATGGCGACTTCCTTGACGCCGGAATCCTTCAGGTTCAGCGCATGGGCGTGGCCTTGGCTGCCATAGCCGACGATGACGACCTTCTTGCCCTTGATCAGGTTCAGGTCGGCGTCGCGATCGTAATAAACACGCATAGTCGTTTCCTTTTTAGTGGCCGGCGTCGGCCGGTGGGTCAGGCTTCCGGAAGGTCGCGGCCTGCTAATTTCCGGGGTTGTCTAGTCCATTTTGGCCGCAAGGGGAAACCCGTTTCTGCATGGCGCGCTGCGGCATCATGCGTCCATGAAAACGGGGTAGAGCGAGGCAAGCAGCAGCAGCGCCATGACGATGTTGAACGCCCGTACCGCGCGAGGGGACGTCAGCACAGGCCGCAGCGAAGTACCGAACATCGCCCAGGTCAGCGAGGACAAGGCGCCCAGAAACAGGCTGAGCGCGACCTGCATTGCGATGTTCCAGGGGAAGGACGCGATGGCGGCATACGCCGTGATGGTGCCGATCACCATGACCCACCCCTTGGCGTTGATCCACTGGAACAGCACCGCGCCCCAGAACGTCATCGGCCCGCGCCGCTCGTCCTGATCGGGCTTGACCGGATCCGACATCGCGATCGCAATGGCGAGATAGATCAGATAGGCGACGCCGGCGTATTTCAGGACGGTCTGCAGCACCGGATAGGCGATGAAGATGGTTCCGAGGCCGAGGCCGACGGCCCCGACCATGAAGGCAAACCCGATCGTGATGCCCGCGATATGCGGCAGCGTCGGACGAAAGCCGTAGGTTAGCCCGGACGACAGCAGCATGATGTTGTTCGGCCCCGGCGTGAAGAACATCACGACGGCGAACATGACAAAGGCAATCAGGAGCGAATGCGACATTGGCGGCCCTCATGCGATCTTCGGCAAAGCTTGTTCGGAAGAGGCTTGCGGCCGTTTCGACAGCAGCATGACCGCGATCCCGCCGACCACGGTGACCATCCCGGCCAGCCGCAACGGCCCGAATTTTTCCCCGAACACGACGCTCGATGCCGCGGAACCGACGAACGGCACCAGCAGCGCGAACGGCACCACCTGCGCCGCGGTGTAATCGCGCAGCAGCCGGCCCCACAGCCAGTAGGCGATGCTGGTGGAAATTCCACCCAGCGCCAGCATGCAGATAAGGCCGGTCAGCGACATATGCGCCAGAGCCTGCCAGGTGGGTTGCGGACCATCGACAATCAGCGTCAATGGGAATAGCGGCACCGCGGCGGCAAGGCACAGCCATGCGAACAGATCGAACATCGGCGCGCCCTTGGCCCGCCGCAGCAGCAGATTGCCGATCGCGAAACTGACTGGGCAGATCATCAGCACGGCGAACGCGCCGACGCTGAAATCATACCCGACGGTGCCGCAAATCATCAGCAAGCCCACGGTCGCGACCCCGACGCCCGCGGCCTGTAATCGCGTCGGCAACTCGCCGAACGCCACCGCCGCGAACGCGATCGTGAACAGCGCCTGGCTCTGCACGATCACGCTGGAAAGGCCGACGGGAACGCCATGCGCGATGCCATAGGCTTGCGCCAGGAACTGGCCGAGAAACAAGGTCAAGCTGATCGCGATCAGAAGCGGCCAGGAGATATCAGGCTTGCGCACGAACAGGCACGGCAACGCCGCGATGGCAAACCGCAGCGTCGTCATCAGCGCCGGCGAAAACTCGTCGAGCGCGATCCGGCTCGCGACAAAGGCGAGGCCCCAGATCACCGCCACCAGGACGGCAAGACCGACGTCGGCTGGCTTCATCGAATTGCCTAACTCTGCTCGCCGGATTTCGGCTTGCGCAGCAGATAGGTGCCGTGCAGCGGCGCGTGATAATCGGCGGAGACCAGCGAGAAGCCGACATCGGTCAACATACGCTCGATCACCCAGCCGAAGGTCGAATGCTCGTCGCGCATATGGGTGACGACGCTGTCGCGCGCGAAGCCGTGGTTCTTGATATTGAAATCCGCCCACTGCCCGATGTCGCGATCGGAACCGTCGGGCGTGCTGACGAAGACGATATCGCGCAGGAAGAAGCAGGCGCCCGGCTTCAGCGCATTATAGATCCGCGACATCGCCACCGCCTTCCAGAAATCCGGCAGGTGATGCAGCGTGAACTCGCTGGCGACGAGATCATACGAATTGGGCTCGTAGGCAAAACTCAACAGCCCCGCCGACTGGGTGCGGATCGCGAGCTTGCGGTCACGGGCCTGGATGTCCGCGAGCGCCAGCATGGCCGGCGAAATATCGATCGCGTCGACCTCGGCGCCGAGCTGCGCGGCTTCGCACGCCAGCACGCCGTTGCCACATCCGATATCGGCCACCCGCCAGCCGCGCTGCACCCCCAGCATGGTCAGCGCCGCGCGGGCGCGGACGTCGCGGTCGTCATCGCAGTCGTAGATCGAAGCGACAGCGGAATCGAGGCCGATCTGTCCCCGCTCGTTATAGTACCAGTCGCGCGCCAGCATGGTTCACATCCCCTCGGGCCCGCGCCCGATTGCGGCAACCCCGGTGCGTGACACTTCGACAAGGCCGAGCGGACGCATCAGGTCGATGAATTGATTGATCTTGGCGGAATTGCCGGTGATCTCGAACACGAAGCTTTCGGTGGTGGCGTCGATCACCCGGGCACGGAACGCGTCCGCAAGCCGCAGCGCCTCGACGCGATTGTCGCCGCCGCCGCGCACCTTGACCATCGCCAGCTCGCGCTCGATCGAACGGCCGGTCAGCGTCATGTCGACGACACGGTAGACCGGGATCATGCGGTCGAGCTGATGCTTGATCTGCTCGATCACCATCGGCGTTCCCGTCGTCACGATGGTGATGCGGGAAAGGTGTTTCTGGCTCTCGGTCTCGGAGACGGTGAGACTTTCGATGTTGTAGCCGCGGCCAGAGAACAGCCCGATCACGCGCGCGAGCACACCCGGCTCGTTCTGCACGAGCACCGAGAGCGTGTGCGACTCGGTCGGATCATGGCGGTCTTCCATGAAATAGGCGGATGCGGGCTGGTTCATTTTAAGTCCCCGTCAGTCTCTCATTGGTCATGCCCGGCCCTGTGCCGGGCATCCACGTCTTAATTTTCGACGAGAAGGAAGACGTGGATGGCCGGGACAAGCCCGGCCATGACGGTTTCTTTCTCAACGTACTCACGCCGGCACCCGTTGTTCGGCGGGTGCCGCAACTTCCGGCCCCACCCAGCGGCGGAACAGATCAAAATCGATATTGCCGCCGCTCAGGATCAGGCCGACGCGCTGGCCCCGAATTTTTTTCTTTTCCTGCAGCGCGGCCGCAAGCGCCGCGGCGCCGGCGCCTTCCGCGAGGTTATGCGTATCGGTCCAATAAGCGCGGATCGCGGCCCCGATTTCGTCATCGGTGACCTGCACGATGCGCGATGCGCCCTTGCGGATGATCGAGAGCGCATCGGGATCTGGAATGCGGGTCGCCATGCCGTCGGCCAGCGTGTTGCTGGTTTCGGTCGTGACCACTCTGCCTGCCGCGAACGACAGCGCATAGGACGGCGCCAGGGTCGACTGCACGCCGACGATCTCCGTTTTCAATCCGAGCAGATCGCGGGCAAGAATGCAGCCGCAGATACCGGAGCCCTGCCCGATCGGCACATAGACCACACCCAGGTCCGGCGCGGCTCGCAACAGTTCAAGCGCATAGGTCGCAACGCCCAGAACCAGATCGGGATGAAACGCCGGCACGACCTCGAGCCCGCTCGCCTCGGCGCGGCGATAGGCTTCCTCGCGCGCCGCCTGAAAGTCATCGCCATGTTCGACGAGAACGGCGCCGAACGCCTGCATGGCGCGATTTTTCTCGACCGAATTTCCGCGCGGCACCAGGATCGTCACCGGCAAACCGTAGCGGCCCGCCGCAAACGCCAGACTCTGGCCGTGATTGCCGCGTGTCGCCGAGATCAGCCCGACGGTAGCGGGCCGTTCGCGTTTCAGGCGATCGACATAGGTCAGCCCGCCGCGCACCTTGAAGGCGCCGGTCGGCGTGTGGTTTTCATGCTTGACGACCAGGGAAGCGCCGAGCCGTTGCGACAGCAACGGCCACGCATGCGCAGGGGTCGGCGGCATCGCGTGGCCGACAATCTCCTGCGCTCGCTCCAATTGCCCGAGGTCAAACATCTGACGGTCTCACCTCACACCAGCGCCTTGCCGCCGGCGAAGGCGGCTGCGGTAGCTTCGTCATTGGCTTCGACCGGCAACAGCATTTCATTGTGCGCTTTGCCGGAGGGGATCATCGGGAAGCAATTCTCCAGCGCCGCCACCCGGCAATCGAACAGCACCGGGCGCTTGACCGAGATCATCTCCTTGATCGCGCCGTCGAGATCGCCGGGCTTGATCGCCTGGATACCGACGCAGCCATAGGCTTCGGCGAGTTTGACGAAATCCGGCAGCGCTTCGGAATAGCTGTGCGACAGCCGGTTGCCGTGCAGAAGCTGCTGCCACTGCCGCACCATGCCCATGTACTGGTTGTTGAGGATGAAGATCTTGACCGGCAGTTCGTGCTGAACGGCCGTCGACATCTCCTGCATGGTCATCTGCACCGATGCGTCGCCGGCGATGTCGATCACGAGGCTGTCGGGATGGGCGACCTGGACGCCGATCGCCGCCGGCAGGCCGTAGCCCATGGTGCCGAGGCCGCCCGAGGTCATCCAGCGATGCGGCTCCTCGAAGCCGAAGAACTGCGCCGCCCACATCTGATGCTGACCGACTTCGGTCGTGATGTAGGTGTCTTTCCCACGGGTCAACTCGAACAGCCGCTGGATCGCATATTGCGGCAGGATGATATCGCTGTTCTTCTTGTATGACAGCGAATTGCGCGCGCGCCATTTCGCAATCTCCTGCCACCATGGCTTGATGTCGGGCTTCTTCGCCTCCGCCTTGAACACCTGCAGGAGATCGCCGAGCACGTTGCCGGCATCGCCGATGATCGGAATATCGACGCGGATATTCTTGTTGATCGAGGACGGGTCGATATCGATGTGGATTTTCTTTGAGCCCGGCGAAAACGCGTCGGTGCGCCCGGTGATGCGGTCGTCGAACCGCGCGCCGACGCACAGCATGGCGTCGCAATCATGCATCGCCATATTGGCTTCGTAGGTGCCGTGCATGCCGAGCATGCCGAGCCAGTTCTTGCCCGACGCCGGATAGGCGCCGAGCCCCATCAAGGTCGACGTGATCGGGAAGCCGGTCGCTTCGACCAGCTCGCGCAACAGCTTGGAAGCTTCGGCTCCGGAATTGATGACGCCGCCACCGCTGTAGATCACCGGACGCTTGGCGGAAGCGAGCAACGCCACGGCCTTGCGGATCTGCGCCGCATCGCCCTTCACGCGCGGCGTGTAGGAGACATGCACGTCCGACTTGCGCGGCGGATGATAGGTGCCGACCGCGAACTGCACGTCCTTCGGGACATCGACCACGACCGGACCCGGACGGCCGGTGCTCGCGACATAGAATGCCTCGTGCAGCACCCGCGCCAGATCATTGACGTTGCGCACCAGCCAATTGTGCTTGGTGCAGGGACGCGTGATGCCGATGGTGTCGCATTCCTGGAACGCGTCATTGCCGATCAGATGCGTCGGCACCTGGCCGGTGATGCACACCAGCGGGATCGAATCCATCAGCGCGTCGGTCAGCGGCGTCACCATGTTGGTGGCGCCGGGACCCGATGTCACCAGCACCACCCCCGGCCTGCCGGTGGAGCGCGCATAGCCTTCGGCGGCATGGCCGGCGCCCTGCTCGTGCCGGACGAGAATGTGCTCGACCTCGCTCTGCTGGAAAATCTCGTCATAGATCGGAAGCACCGCGCCGCCGGGATAGCCGAAGAGGTGCTTGACGCCATGATCGATCAGCGCGCGCACGATCATGGCTGCGCCGGTCATCTGGTTCGGATCGTGGCTTTTGTCACTCATGGCTGGCTCCGGATTCGCTGTCGTCAGCGGCTTTCTTTGGTTTGGGTTGTTCGGAAAATAAAAAGGGGCCCAAGAGGCCCCATGCACACCGCCCGAATTTGGATGGCCTCAGCCACCCCCGGCGGTGCGCCTGGGTACGACTACGATAAGGAGTTTGGTAATAATATTACGCATGTGAGCGCTCAGACTTCCCAAAGGTTGCGCGGAACATAGCGCCCGGCCTTGAAAAGTCAAGGCAAGGCGGCCGCTCGACGCGATATCCGTAGCCTAGCGGGGTTCCGGCCGTTCGGCGAGTATGAAATTGCTGTTTCCTGCCATGCGCGAGTGGCCGTCTCGTCGTCCTGTAGCCCGGATGAGCGAAGCGATATCCGGGGCTCTCGCCGAAATTCCCGGATATCGCTTCGCTCATCCGGGCTACGAAATATCCAGCCACCCCCTCGCCTCCTCCGGCTTCACCCATTCGAACTCCGGCAGTTGATGCCGGAACCAGGTGAATTGCCGCTTGGCGTAGTGGCGGGTGTCGCTGCGGCCGACCTCGGCGGCCTCCTGCCGCGTGATCTCTCCGTCCAAGTGCCGGATCAACGCCGGCACGCCATGGGCTTTCATCGCCGGCAGCAGCGGATCGAGATGCCGCGCGCCCAACGCGGCAACTTCTTCCAGCGCGCCGGCGGCCAGCATCGCGTCGAAACGCGCATCGATCCGCGCATAAAGCGCATCGCGCTCCGGCGCCAGAAACACCGCACTGAACTCGCCCGGCGGCAACAGCGGCGGCAGGCCTTCGCGATGCCAATCGGTCAGCGAGCGCCCGGTCGCCTCGACCACTTCAAGTGCGCGCGCAATCCGGGTGCGGTCACGCGGCTTCAAGCGTTCGGCGGATACCGGATCGCGCTCTCTTAGTTCGGCATGCAACGCCTCGACGCCGTTCCGCTCCAGCCGCGCGCGCACGTCGTCGCGGATCTCGGCAGGTATAGGCGGCACCGCCGATAGCCCGCGCGTCAGCGCCTTGAAATAGAGGCCGGAGCCGCCGACAAAAATCGGCAAGTGCTTTTGCGCACGCGCTTCGGCGAGTGCCGTGGCTGCGTCATTCACCCAGCTCCCCGCCGAGAAATTGACCGCGGCATCGACATGGCCATAGAGCCGATGCGGTACCCGCGCTTCTTCTTCCCGGGTCGGCCGCGCGGTGATGATGCGGAGGTCGCGGTACACCTGCATGGAATCGGCGTTGATGACGACGCCGCCGGCTTTTTCAGCCAGTTCGAGCGCCAGCGCCGACTTGCCGCTGGCGGTCGGCCCTGCGATAAGCACGGCTTGGCTTTCCGCTCGAGGCGAATTCATCCCGATGTCTCTCGTCGCCACGCTCATCTGCAACCCCGCCGATCCCGCGCTCGATAGCACGGTGATTGACGGTGCGCGCGCTATTCTTCCCTCGGCAGGCCCCGCGCGATGGCTGTTCGACGAAGTGGCCGTCGACATCCCCTTCACCGGCAGCGAGGACATCGGCGCCATCACCGCCCGGCTGCGCGAGGCGAAAGGCGACCTGCCGATCGATATCGTGGTGCAATCCCAAATGGACCGGCGCAAGAAGCTTTTCCTGGCCGACATGGATTCCACCATGATCGGCCAGGAATGCGTCGACGAGCTGGCTGACTTCGCCGGGCTGAAGGCGCGTGTCGCTGCCATCACCGAACGCGCGATGCGCGGCGAGATCGCGTTCGAGCCGGCATTGCGCGAGCGCGTTGCTTTACTGAAGGGCTTGCCGGTCGGCGTCGTCGACGAAGTGCTGAAAACGCGCATCACGCTGACGCCGGGCGGCCGCGAACTGGTTGCAACCATGCGCGCGCATGGCGCCTACACCTGCCTGATCTCGGGCGGCTTTACGTTGTTCACCAACGCCGTCGCGAGCCAGATCGGGTTTCAGGAAAACCGCGCCAATGAGCTTAAGGTCGAAGACGGCAAACTGACCGGCGAAGTCGCCGAGCCGATCCTGGGCCGCGCCACCAAGCTCGCCACGCTGATCGAACTGCGCGAATCCTTCGATCTCGACAACCTCGACACGCTCGCGGTCGGCGACGGCGCCAATGACCTCGGCATGATCGAGGCGGCGGGCTTAGGCGTCGCCTACCACGCCAAGCCGGCGGTCGCCGCCGTCGCCCATGTGCGGATCGACCACGGCGACCTCACCGCGCTGCTCTATATGCAGGGCTATCGGCGGGACGAGTTTGTGGCGGGATAGGCGGGATGCCAACTGTCCTGCGCTGGGGACCATACCGCGCTTTCTTTTATTCGAACGAGCGGGGCGAGCCGCCGCATATTCACGTTCGCTCCGGAGATTTCGAAGCCAAATTCTGGCTTCACGATCTGTCTGTCGCGGTCAACGCGGGATTTCCTGCCCACGAAATCGGCGCTATTCCGTTACCTGAGATCGCACCGCGATCTCCTCGAAGGCAAATGGCATAAGCACTTTGGAAATTGATGTCGGCGATATCAGGCCGGTTTCGGTTGCCTTCACCGCCGATGAGTTGGTCGTGACATTGGCGGACGGTCGCAAGATTGCGACGCCGCTTGGGTGGTATCCGCGACTGCGGGACGCAAGCGTTGCCGCGCGAGCGCACTTTGAACTGATGCCGATGGGCATTCACTGGCCCGAGCTTGACGAAGATCTCGGCATTGCCGGGATGCTGCGGGGCCGGCCAGCGGCGTAACAGCCGCCATGCCCGGACTTGACCCGGGCATCCGTCAATATCCCAAAGCATCAACTAACCGGCCACGGCGCGGATACCCCGCTTTCGCGGGGTATGACAGCAAGCTACTGCAAGCTCAGCGCCACGAACCGTAATTCACCATCGGAGTTGGCGACCAGCAGCAGGATGGATTTCTTGCCGTCCTTCTTAAACTGATCGACACGCTTCTTGACGTCGGCGGCGTTGCTCACCGCTTCCTGCGCCACCTCGACGATGACCTCGCCGGGGCTCAAGCGCTTGTCTGCCGCGTCCGTATTCTCGTCGACATTGGTGATGATGACGCCCTTGACGCTGTCCTTGACCTTGTAGCGGCTGCGCAGATCCTTGCTGAGGCCGGCGAGATCGAGACCGAGCGTCTTTTGCGTCACCGGCTTTTCGGCAGGCTCCGGCGTCTTGTTTGCAACCTGCACCGGCTTGTCGCCATCGTCGAGACGGCCGAGCGTCACCTGCTTGGTTTGCTCCTCACCCTTGCGGATGACGACGACGTCGACCTGCTTGCCGACCGCGGTATCGGCCACGATGCGCGACAGATCCTTTGGTTCCTTGATGTCCTTGCCGTCGAACTTGACGACGACATCGCCGGGCTCGATGCCTGCGGGCTTGGCCGGGCCCTTGTCATCGACGCCGGCGATCAGGGCCCCGCGCGCGGGCTTGATGTTGAGGCTTTCGGCAATCTCGTCGGTAACCTGCTGGATGCGGACGCCGAGCCAGCCGCGGCGAAGCTCGCCGAACTGCCGAAGCTGATCGACCACGCCCGCCACGGTCTTCGAGGGCACCGCAAAGCCGATGCCGATCGAGCCGCCGGTCGGCGAGATGATCAACGTGTTGACGCCGATCACTTCACCATCGAGGTTGAACAGCGGACCGCCGGAATTGCCGCGGTTGATGGCGGCGTCGGTCTGGATGTAGTTGTCGTAAGGGCCGGAGGCGAAGTCGCGGTTTTTCGCCGAGACGATGCCCGCGGTGACCGTGCCGCCGAGGCTGAACGGATTGCCGATCGCGACCACCCATTCGCCAAGCCGCAGCTTGTCGGAATCGCCGAACTTCACCGCGGTCAGCGGCTTGCTCGGCGCGAACTTCAGCACCGCAAGGTCGGTCTTCTTGTCGACGCCGACCAGATCAGCCTTGAACTTGCTGCCGTCGTTCATGATCACGTTGATCTCGTCCGCGCCGTCGATGACGTGATTATTGGTCACGACGATGCCCGCGGTGTCGATGATGAAGCCGGAACCGAGCGAAACGGTTTTGTGCGGCGCCATATCCGGGCCCTTATCGCCACCGCCATGGCGGTTCTTGAAATCGTCGAAGAACTCCTCGAACGGCGAGCCCGGCGGCAATTTCGGCATCGTGCTCTTGTTGTCACCACCCAACGGACCGCCCTTGGCTTCGACGGTCTGCGATGTCGAGATGTTGACCACCGCGTCGATCACCTTCTCGGCGACATCGGCGATGCCCTCGGGGCCTCGCGCGAAAGCGGGCTCCGCCATGACGACACTGACGGCGCCGAGACAGATCGCGGCCACCAACGGGCGCAGGCGACGACTCAAGGCTGGGATCGCACTGGTCATGTCAAATCTCTCTTCGTAAGAACGGGTCGGAATTTTGCGTCCACAGTGCGCCCGAACCGGGTAACGGCGCAAGCATTAGCGAACCATTTCGCCGCCATGTGCGCACGTTAAATACGGCGAAAAACCGGCGTGACGGCTCAATTCGGCGTTGATTGCGCTTGGCTTCGGCTGCACGCGAATCGGGCAGAGTTAGTGCCGGACAATCCAGATCAGGATCAGGCCGACCACCGCCGATCCGATGCCGACGATGCGCAGAATGTTGTCCGGCGTCGCCAGCGCGCTCTTCATCGCCCGGCGCATCCAGGCCGGACTTGCCGCGAACATCAAGCCTTCCAGTACAAACAGAACACCCACACCGATGAGGAAGTCGGCGAACGCTATGGACCTCATCGGATTGGAACCTCCCGCTTGATGTTCTTTTTGCTGTCAGCATCGCGGCCAAGGCGACGTATCGCCAAGGCTTTCATATCGTCTGGATCAAGGCTTAGGGCTTCGGCGCTGCCGCCGCCGGTGGCGTGGATGCGGCGGTAGCCGCGGCCGGCGAAGCCTGCGGCTTGCCGGACGGATTGCCGAAATACCTGAAGAAATCGGAATCCGGCTGCAGCAGGAACCTGGTATCGCTGCTCTTCAGGCCGTTCTCATAGGCCGTCATCGAGCGGTAGAACGCGAAGAAGTCCGGGTCCTTGCCATAGGCTTCGGCGAACAGCCGGTTGCGCTCGCCGTCGCCCTCGCCGCGCACCTTCTCGGAGGTCGAGTTGGCTTCGGCGACGATAACGGTGGATTCGCGGTCGGCGTTGGACTTGATCTCCTGCGCCTTCTGCGCGCCCTGGGCACGGAATTCGGCGGCTTCACGCTGCCGCTCGGTCTGCATGCGCTGATAGACCGCCTGGCTGTTCTGCTCCGGTAGATCGGCGCGGCGGATCCTTACATCGACCACCTGGATGCCATAGGCGTCGGCTTCCTTGTCGAGCTGGTCGCGAATCCGCGCCATCAAGGCCTCGCGCTCGTCGCGCACCACCTGGATAAAGGTGACTTCGCCGAGCACGCGACGCAACGATGCATTCAGGAGCGTCGTCAGCTGGATATTGGCGGCCTGGATCGAGCCGATGCTCTGATAGAACCGCAGCGCGTTCTTGATGCGATAGCGTGCGAAGGCGTCGACCACGAGCCGCTTCTGGTCCGACGCAATGACTTCCTGCGACGGATTTTCCAGATCGAGGATGCGTTTGTCGATTGGGATGACGGTGTCGACGAACGGCGCCTTGAAATGCAGGCCGGCGTCGGTGACGACATCGACGGGATCGCCGAGTCGCACCACCAGCGCCTGTTCGGTCTGGCTCACGGTGAACACCGAGCTGTAGGCGACGATAGCGACGACCAACAGCAGGAACAGCGCGACAATACCTGTAACGGGGGACCTCATCGTGTGCTCCCGTTCTGCGGTTGCGACTGGCTGGTTGTCGACGCCGGCGGACGTCGCGGCGTCAGTTCGCTCAACGGCAGATAAGGCACGATGCCCTGACCGGATTGGCCGCCGTCGTAGATCAGCTTTTCCGAGCCGCCCAGGATGCGCTCCATCGTCTCCAGATAGATGCGCTGCCGGGTGACGTCAGGCGCTTTCTTGTATTCGTCGTAGACCTGGAGGAAGCGCGAGCTCTGGCCCTTGGCTTCGGCGACCGCCTGCTGCTTGTAGCCTTCGGCGGCCTGCAGGATTTGCGCGGCCCGTCCGCGCGCCTCGGGAACGACGCGATTGGCATAGGTCTGCGCTTCGTTTTGCAGCCGTTCGAGATCGGCGCGCGCCGCCTGTACGTCGCGGAACGAGTCGATCACCTGCGCCGGCGGATCGACCTTCTGCATCTGCACCTGCTGCACCAGGATGCCCGAGCCATAGCTGTCGAGCGTCTTCTGCATCAATTCCTGCACCGCCAGTTCGGTCGACGTGCGCGCGCCGGTGAGGATCGGCTGGATGTTGGAGCGGCCGATGACTTCGCGCATCGCGCTTTCGGCGACAGCCTTCACGGTGCCTTCGGGGTTCTGGATGTTGAACAGATAGTCGGCGACGCCTTGCGGCGCGACGCCTTTCGGCTTGATGCGCCATAACACCGTGAAATCGACGTCCACGATATTCTCGTCGCCTGTCAGCATCAGGCTTTCTTCGGGTACATCGCGCATGGTGCGGCCGCGCCGCGCCGGATCGTCGATCAGCGTCATGCCGATGCTCAAGGTCGAAACGCGCAGCGCTTTCGGCAACAGCACGGTCTCGACCGGATACGGCCAGTGATAGTTCAGCCCGGGCTCGGCATCGCGAACATACTTGCCGAAGCGCAGCACGACGCCGACCTCTTCGGATTGAACGCGATAAAAGCCCGACATCAGCCAGATCAGCACGACCGCGACCAGAACCAGCACGATGCCGGCGCCGCTAAAATGTCCGCCCGGCAGCAATTGCTGCAGCCGGTCCTGCGCACGGCGCAGAAGATCCTCAAGATCGGGCGGCCTCGGTCCCACCGGTTGCGGGCCAGAGCCCCATGGTCCTTTCGGACCGGAGCCCCATGGGCCTCCGCCTTGATTCTTCCACGGCATCGAAAATCTCCTCGGCGGGCTCAGAGGCCAAGACGGCCGGCCCCGCAATCCGCATGGCTTTATAGGGGACGGTTCCGGCCCTTACAACGCAGCTTCTGGCTCGAAGCAGCTAAGCCTGAGACCATAATTGTCAATGTAAACATCGGATAATGCAGTTAATGCGACCTTCGCCGTATATAAGTCACATAGGAAAAGTCCGCGCTATCGTCCGGACCGGCCGGATTCCGCGTGCGCGCGACCTCCTGCCAAATAGCCGCATCGATGGCGGGGAAGTATGTGTCGCCCTCGGGACGGGCGTGGACTTCGGTCACTTCCAGGCGATCGGCGGTCGCGAACCATTGGTTATAAATTTCCGCGCCGCCGATGACCGCGATTTCAGTGGCGAAACGCCGCAGCGCGTCGCCGGTTGCGACCGCCCGGGCGTCCGCCAATGAACTCGTCACCACCGCGCCGGCGGCGGAAAAATTCGCATCCCGCGTCACCACGATGTTGGTCCGTCCAGGCAATGGCTTGCGCAACGAAACAAAGGTCTTGCGCCCCATTACAACCGGCTTGCCCACCGTCATCGCCTTAAAGCGCTGCATATCGGATTTCAGGCGCCACGGAATCGCGCCACCGGCGCCGATCACGCCATTGTCAGCGGCTGCGACGATCAGGACGATCTCCATCAGCGCGTTCCTTCCGCAAGCGCGGCCAGCGCCGGACCGGTTACCCGGCATATTGTCCACTCGTCCATCAGCACGGCGCCGATCGATTTGTAGAATTCAATCGACGGCGTGTTCCAGTCCAGCACCGCCCATTGCAGCCGCGACCAGCCCTTGGCCACGCATTCCCCGGCGAGATGTGCGAGCAAGGCCTTGCCGATGCCCTTGCCGCGCTGCACCGGGCGGACGAAAAGGTCCTCGAGATAAATCCCGGAGCGGCCGCTGAAGGTCGAAAAATTGATGAACCAGACCGCGAAGCCGACCGGCTCGCCCTCCCACTCGGCGATATCGCAGAACAGCCGCGGATTGTCCCCGAACAGCGCATCGGCAATGTCGGCTTCGGTGGCTTCGACTTCGTGGGACAGCTTCTCGTACGCGGCGAGCTCGCGCACCAGAGACAGGACAAGCCCGGCTTCACCGGGACGGGCGCGGCGAATGGTCAGGGACATTCAATCGCTCACACCGCGACTCATACAGCCACCTGGGCCTTGATGTGCGGGTGCGGGTCGTAG
Organism: Bradyrhizobium canariense; assembly: GCF_900105125.1. Classification (NCBI taxonomy): domain Bacteria; kingdom Pseudomonadati; phylum Pseudomonadota; class Alphaproteobacteria; order Hyphomicrobiales; family Nitrobacteraceae; genus Bradyrhizobium; species Bradyrhizobium canariense. The sequence goes on from NZ_LT629750.1 coordinate 3,540,748, forward strand.
CCCTCGAGCGCAAAGTCTTCGTAGCGGAAGGCGAAGATATCCTTCACATCCGGATTGATCTTCATCACCGGCAGCGGGCGCGTCGGGCGCGTCAGTTGCAGCCGCGCCTGCTCGAGATGATTTGAATAGAGATGCGCGTCGCCAAGTGAGTGCACGAAGTCGCCGGGTTTCAGGCCCGTCACCCGCGCGACCATCATGGTCAGCAGCGCATAGGACGCGATGTTGAAGGGCACGCCGAGAAAAACATCGGCCGAGCGCTGATAGAGCTGGCACGACAATTTGCCGTTCGCGACGTAGAACTGAAACAGGCAATGACATGGCGGCAGCGCCATCTTGTCGACATCGGCCGGATTCCATGCGCTGACGATCAGACGCCGTGAATCCGGATTGCGCTTGATCATGTCGACGACATTGGAAATCTGGTCGATGCTGCGCCCGTCCGGCGCCGGCCAGGATCGCCATTGCGATCCATAGACCGGGCCAAGATCGCCATTGGCATCGGCCCATTCGTCCCAGATCGAAACGCCATTGTCCTTGAGATATTTGATGTTGGTATCGCCGGCGAGAAACCACAGCAGTTCGTGCACGATTGCCTTCAGCGGCAAGCGCTTGGTCGTCAGCATCGGGAATCCGGCCGACAGGTTGAAGCGCATCTGGTGGCCAAAGATCGACAGCGTGCCGGTGCCGGTGCGGTCATGCTTTTCCGCACCATCCGCGAGAATCCGTTCGAGCAGATCGTGATACTGATTCATGGCATGCGGTCCCCAGAGCTGGGAAGTCTTAGCGGCCGGACCGGGCAACCGACAGCAACGATTCGGCTGAGAGCGGTCATTATACCCCGAAAAATGCACATCCGCCCCGCATCCGGCAAGGGCGGGAACCGGCCTTCCCTCACCCGAGAAGGCCGGTAAAACCCACGCATCCCCCGGCCAGCAGCAGCCAGAGCGGATTGAGCCTTGTGGCGGTGGCCAGCACCGCAGCGCCGGCGGTCACCAGCGCAGTCGCCCAGGTCCGGTCCGAGGTCAGCGCCAGCACAAGTGCGCTGGCGGCCATCAGCCCGATCGACAGCGGAACCAGCGATGCCTGGATGATCGAAGGCCAGCGCGAATGGCTCGACCGGTTGAGAAAGCGGCTCACGCAATAGGCGAGGATGGCCGTCGGAGCGCACATCGCAAGGGTCGCGACCAGCGCGCCGCCAATACCGGCAACGGTATAGCCGATCAGGGTCACGATCAGCACGTTCGGCCCCGGCGACAATTGCGAGATCGCGAACACGTCGGCGAATTGCTTGTCGCTCAGCCAATGATGAACGTCGACGGCGATCCGGTGCATTTCCGGAATCGCGGAATTGGCGCCGCCGACCGCAAACAGCGACATCAGCCCGAACGTCCATGCCAGCGTCAGAACGGGATTGCCCTCCGGGTTCATGCGGCAACCCGCCGGCGCATGACAAGGGTAATGGCGATGCTGATCGGGATCGCCACCAGCAGCACCGCCGCCAACGGCAACCGCGCCAGCCCGATCGCGGCGAACACCGCAAGCAGGACAATAAGTGCGACGGCATCGCGCCGCTTGATCAACGGCATCATCATCCGGAACACCACCGAGATCAAAAGGCCCACGGCCGCGCAGGACACGCCGGCCAGAATGCGCCTGAGCGCATCCACGTCACCAAACCGGGCATATAATGTCGCGAGAATCGTCATGATGACGGTGGGCGGACCGAGCAGCCCGGTAAAGGCAGCGATGCCGCCCGCAATCCCGCGAAACCGCGACCCGAACACCATCGATAGATTGACGATGTTGGGACCCGGCAGAAAATGGCACAACGCGAACGTCTCGTTGAATTCGTCCGCCGTCATCCAGCGGTGCTGCTCGACGATGGCGCGCCGGGCAAACACCAGCACGCCGCCGAACCCCGCAAGGGACATTTTGGCGAACGCGACAAACAGCGCGATCAGGCTAGGTGGCGTTAATGTGAGGTTATCCGGCGCCAGAACGGCAGCCGGCGGCGAATCCGGGGGCATTTGCAACACTTAGAACGGCGGCCCAGCGAGGCCAACCCACTTTCAGCGTATTCCACCAGCGCGTTATTGCAGAGACGTTCCATGCCAGGACCCAGCTAGGACGCCCGAGCAGGCTCTGTTTTTCTCAATAATTCCGCCCTATATTGGGGGTGCCGGCTTGCCGGCTATGGAAATAAATTGCCGTCGCAATAAACCATTCGGACCCGGGGGCAGCACCCGGCGCCTCCACCAAAGCCCGCCGCAAAGGACACGGGCTTCGGCGGGGGCGAAACAGGATCGACGAGGGCGTAAAGGGCGTGTTTTTTCTCGGTATGGTTCCGCCGTTATCGGGCTATGCAATAGTTGCAAACGACAACTATGCTCCGGTTGCTCAGGCTGCGTAACGCAGTTTGAAAGACCATCTTGAAGTCCTAACGGGTTAAGCTCCGTTAGGCGGGGTTCGGAGGCACCTGGCAACAGAAGCCTCCACTTTATCTGCCTTATAACCGGTCGCTTGTGGTGCGATTTGCACTGAGGATGGCTACTGACCTCGGCCCGCCGCAGGAGTAACATGCAGCTTAGCGAGTCGGGCTTCCGGCAGCGCGGCTGCACTGCCCGCGACAGAACAATGCGACTGGATCGCAATACAGGATCAGAATTACAGGATCACAATGGCGACCGATCACATCCGATATGACGTCCTGGCACGCGATGCGCTGCGCGGTGTGTTGCGCCGCGTACTCACCGACGCCGCCGAGCATGGCCTGCCCGGAGAACACCATTTCTTTATCACCTTTCTGTCCACCGCCGATGGCGTGAAGCTCTCGCCGCGGCTGCTGGCGCAATATCCTGAAGAAATGACCATTATCCTGCAGCACCAGTTCTGGGATCTGACGGTGTTGGAGGATCGATTCGAAGTCGGCCTGTCGTTTGGCCGCATCCCCGAGCGCCTGGTGGTTCCGTTCAATTCCATCAAGAGCTTCTTCGATCCGTCGGTGCAGTTTGGCCTGCAGTTCGAGGCCCCCGATGCCGCGGCCGAGAGCCCGGCCGGAAAACTGCCCGCCGTCGCGGTGCCCTCCCCGGTTCCCGCGACATCGCCGGTTCCCGAACCGGCCGCGGAAGAAGGGGGCGAGCCGGCAAAGCCCAGCGAGGGCGCCGAGGTCGTTCGGCTGGACCGTTTCCGCAAGAAATAATCGGCGCGAAATAATCTGCGCGCGCGAAATTTCCGAGGCTGTAGGATGAACGTTCCGCCACTTCCTGGCGCAACGGACATGATTCATGGCTCGATCAGCAACTCCACCGCAATCCACACGCTCCGAGACCGACAGCTTCGGCCCGATCGACGTTCCCGCCGATCGCTACTGGGGCGCGCAGACCGAACGTTCCAGGCGAAATTTCCGCATCGGCCACGACCGGATGCCGATGCCGATCGTTCACGCGCTCGGCATCGTCAAGCTGGCATCCGCCGAAACCAATCGCGAGCTTGGGCTGCTGGACCAGCGCCGCGCCCGCACTATCATCCGCGCCGCGCGCGAGGTGATCGACGGCAAGCTCGACGATCATTTTCCGCTGGTGGTCTGGCAGACCGGATCCGGCACGCAGACCAACATGAACCTCAATGAGGTGATCGCCAATCGCGCCAATGAGCTGCTCGGCGGCGAGCTCGGCGCCAAGCAACCGGTTCATCCCAACGATCACGTCAACATGAGCCAGTCCTCCAACGACTCATTTCCGACTGCGATGCATATCGCCGCGGCGATGGGCATTCTCGCCGATCTCATTCCCGCGCTGGAGATGCTTCATCGCGCATTGCGCCAAAAGGAAAAAGCATTCGCCAAAATCGTGAAAATCGGCCGAACCCATACCCAGGACGCGACGCCGCTGACGCTCGGTCAGGAATTCTCCGGCTACGCCGCGCAGGTCGAAAGCGGCATCGCGCGGCTGCGTACGGCGGTGAAGGATCTATACCCTCTGGCGCAGGGCGGCACGGCGGTCGGCACCGGTCTTAATTCGAAACCGAAATTCGCCAAATTGTTTGCAAAACATGTCGGCAAGATCACCAAATTGCCGTTCACCAGCGCCGCCAACAAGTTCGAAGCGCTGGCCTCCAACGACGCCTATGTCTTCGCCCACGGCGCCATCAATTCGGTGGCGACCGGCCTGTTCAAGATCGCCAACGATATCCGCCTCTTGGGGTCAGGTCCGCGCTCCGGCCTCGGCGAACTAATTTTGCCGGAAAACGAGCCGGGCTCTTCGATCATGCCGGGCAAGGTCAATCCGACACAATGCGAAGCGATGACCATGGTTTGCTGTCAGGTGTTCGGCAACCACACCGCCATCACCGTGGCGGGAAGCCAGGGTCATTTCGAACTAAATGTTTATAAGCCGGTGCTGGCATATTGTATGATGCATTCCATTCAATTGCTCGCCGACGTCTCACGTTCATTTACGGAGAACTGCGTCGATGGCATACGCGCCGACGAGAAACGCATCCGGGAACTAATGGAACGCTCGTTGATGCTGGTGACCGCGCTTGCGCCCAAAATCGGCTATGATAATGCGGCAAAGGTCGCAAAATCGGCTCACGCGCGTGGAACGACCTTGAAAGAAGAGGCTTTGCGGCTGGGATTGGTTTCCGCGGCCGAGTTCGATCGATTGGTTCAGCCAAGCAAAATGACGCATCCGGGTTGATCACAGCGCAGCGATCCCCGTGAAACTACGGACGCCGGAAATAATTATAATTCATAACGCCTAAAGACTGACACACATTAGCTACCTGCACCGCGCTTCCGCATGCTACAGCACGAATTATTTGTTTTTTCAGAGCGAAACTTATTCTTTGATGTTATCACAAAGCGATCACGGGGATTTCCTTAAATGACGACCGAACACGCCCGACGCGACAGCTCACGCCTTCGTGAAAATGTTGCATGCCTCTCTTTGGCTGGCTGATGGAGGCGAGCATGGGGGATCTGGTCAACCTGAAACGTTTCAAGAAGCGGGGCGAGCGGGCGCAGGCGGCGAAACAAGCCGACGCCAACCGGACAAAATTCGGCCGAACCAAATCTGAACGTGTTCTCGATGAATCGCGCGCCAGCCGCGCCAATCATTTTCTCGATCAGCATCGCACCGACGGCGAGGACGCATCATGAAATCGCCCGTCGTCAAACGATCGATCGTGGTCGCAGGTCACAAGACCAGCGTCAGCCTCGAAGAAGCATTCTGGAACGGCATGAAGGAAATCTCCGGCCTTCGCGACATGACGCTGTCCGAGCTGGTGGGCGAGATCGACAGCAATCGCCAGCAAGGCAATTTATCGTCAGCGATTCGGCTTTTCGTGCTCGACTATTTTCGCACGCGCGCTCTGGCCGCCGCGTCGGAGCCGAAGCCGCAGAGCTAGCCCCACCTCACCCGACATCGGCATTCATCGAAGACCGGACGGCACTGTCTGGCTAACGCTGCCTTCCCCGCGGACGCACCAGCCAGTTTATAATCGCTCTAAGGTAAAGCTTCATTCCGGTCGCTGCGCTTGACCTATCCCTCCACCATTGGAAAGACAGGTCATGACGATCGATGAAGTAAACGACACACGCCCGCAGTTGCCGCTGGGGCTGGCCAAACGCGGCTATTCAGGCGTGATCCACCACATCGCCGCTGATGATGCCGGCTCCGCTCTGTCGGCCGTTGAACTCGAAAGCCGGTTGATCGAACTCGGCTTCGTCGAAGGCGCCCGGGTCGAGGTGCTTCACGAAGGCGTCATCGGGCGCGATCCTATCGCGGTCCGCGTCGAGAATGTCACGATCGCGGTGCGCCGGCGCGAGGCGATGGCCGTTATTGTGGCCTGACGAAAACGGTAGAGCGCGATGGAAGCCCCGTTGATGCATCTCGCCCTGGTGGGCACGCCGAACAGCGGCAAGACCTCGCTTTTCAATGCGCTGACCGGCAGCCGCCAGAAGGTCGCGAACTATCCCGGCGTTACCGTGGAACGCAAGGAAGGCTCGTTTGTCACCCCGCTCGGGCGCCAGATTTCGCTGGTCGATTTGCCCGGCACCTATTCGCTGCGCGGCCGCAGCCCGGATGAAGAGATCACGCGCGATGTCGTGCTCGGCCGCACGCCCGGCGAGGCCCTGCCGGATCTCGTGCTTTGCGTGGCCGACTCCACCAATCTGCGGCTGACGATCCGCCTCGTGCTCGAACTCAAGCGCACCGGCCGGCCGCTGATGCTGGTGCTCAACATGTTCGACATCGCCACCCGCCGCGGCGTAACGGTTGACGTGGCGCGGCTGTCCGAGGCGCTCGGCGTGCCGGTTGTCACCTCCATCGCGGTGCGCAAGGGCGGCACCGCCGAGCTGTTGCGCCGCACCGACCAGATCATCGCAACGCAGGCGCCGGTTTCCGTGCAGCCGAATCTCTGGCAGCCGCTGACGGTCGCGCAATTGCGCGCCACCCAGCGCGAGGCCGATCGTATCATCGCGGCGACCATCAGCCTGCCGACCAGGCCGGATACCTGGACCGCGCGGATCGATGCCTGGGTGCTGCACCCGGTGGCGGGGCTCGCGATCCTGGCGCTGATCCTGTTTGTGATGTTCCAGGCGGTGTTCGCCTGGGCGCAGCCGCTGATGGATCTTTTGTCGGATGCCTTCACCGCTCTGGGTCAGGGGGTACACGACACCTTGCCAGCCGGCCTGTTGCAAAGCTTCCTGCAGAACGGCGTCATTTCCGGCGTCGGCAGCGTCATCGTGTTCCTGCCGCAGATCATCATCATCTTCCTGTTCATTTTGCTGCTGGAGGATTTCGGCTACATGGCGCGTGCGGCGTTCCTGATGGACCGCATCATGGGCGGCGCTGGCCTGCACGGCCGCGCCTTCATCCCCCTGCTCTCGAGTTTTGCCTGCGCAATACCCGGCATCATGGCGACGCGGGTGATCGACAATCGCCGCGACCGGCTGACCACCATCCTGATCGCGCCGCTGATGACCTGTTCGGCGCGCATCCCGGTCTATACACTGATCATCTCGGCCTTCATCCCCGCCAAGCAAATCTGGGGCTGGATCAATCTGCAGGGGCTGGTGATGTTCGGCCTCTACACGGTGGGCATCACCAGCGCGTTGGGCGTCTCGTTCCTGATCAAGTTCTTCATGTTGCGCGATTATGCCCCGGCGCCGTTCATGCTGGAATTGCCTGACTACAAGATGCCGCGCGCCGGCAGCGTCCTGATCGGCATCTATACGCGCGCGAAGATGTTTCTACACCGGGCCGGCACGACGATCTTCTCGATGATGGTGCTGATCTGGTTCCTGGCTTCGTTCCCGCTGCCGCCGGCCGGCGCGCAGGATCCGGCCATCAATTACAGCTTCGCCGCCATGATCGGCAAGGCGCTCGAGCCGCTGCTGATGCCGATCGGATTCAACTGGCAGATCGCGGTAGCGCTGATCCCGGGCATGGCGGCGCGGGAAGTCGCGGTCGCAGCACTCGGCACGGTCTATGCCATCGAGGGCGGCAAGGAAGCGGCGGATCAGATCGGACAGGTGCTTGCCACCAAATGGAGCCTGGCCACGGCACTGTCGTTGCTGGCCTGGTACATCTTTGCCCCGCAATGCGCCTCCACGCTGGCCGTCATCCGTCGCGAGACCGGAAGCTGGAAATGGATGGCGATCACCTTCGCCTACATGCTTGCGCTCGCCTATATCGCGAGCCTTGCAACCTACAATATCGCCTACGCGCTCGGCGCTGGCTGAGATCGTCATTCGCGGCGCCCGCGCTCAGCGCGACACCACGGAAAGCGCCAGCAGCGAAAGCAATAACGCCGGTGGCATCACGATCAGGCCCAGCCTGAGAAATTGCGCGGCGCCGACATGCTCGCCCTCGCGCCGCAGCACGATCAGCCAGAGAATGGTGGCCAGCGATCCCGTCACGGACAGGTTCGGGCCGAGATCGACGCCGATCAGGATGGCGCCTGTGACATGCGCCGGAACCTGTGCGGCCTGACTGGTGGTCGCAGCGATCAGGCCCATCGGCAGGTTGTTGAGGAGATTGGACCCAAAGGCGACCACGACCCCGGCGACCCATGACGTAGCTTGTGGCGCGACGGCTGAGGCTTGCTTGAGAACGCGCGCCAGCGCCGGCAGCACGCCGGTCCGGTTCAAGCCTTCGACCAGGATGAACAAGCCCGCCACCAGCGGCAGCACCGACCACGAAATGTCCTTCAACACCGGGAGCGGCGACTGTCGTCCGATCGCCAGAATGATCACCGTCACGGCCGCACCGGCGATGAAGGTCGGCAATCCGAGATCCCGATCCATCGCCGAGGCCACGAGCAGCACGCAGGCCGTCAGCAGGATGCCAAACGCTGCGAGCTTGCCGGCAAGCGTGAGCGGGACAATATCGGCGACCTCCGCGACCGGTGCATTGAGCGAGCGGCGTAGCGCCAGCCGCAGCGCCAGATAGGTCGCGACGATCGCAGCCAGGGACGGCAGTGCAAAGATGCGCAGCCATATCAGCAACGGCGGCATCTGTTTGCCGAACACGACAAGATTGGCGGGATTGGAGATCGGCAGCACGAAACTTGCGGCATTGGCGATGAACGCGCAAACGAACAGATACGGCAATGGCTCGACCTTGGCGGCGCGCGTCGCGGCATAGACCGCCGGCGTCAGAACCACCGCGGTGGCGTCGTTCGACAGCAGAACGGTGACGATGGTGCCGACGACATAGACAATCAAAAACAGCCGCTTCGCCGAACCCCGCGAATGCCGCACCGCCTGCGCGGCAAGCCAGTCGAACAGTCCTTCCTGGCGCGCCACTTCGGCCAGCAGCATCATGCCGATCAGAAAGAAATAAACATCCGTGCCCTTGCCCGCGGCCGCAAGCGCGTCCGGCCACGGCAGCAGGTTGAGCAACACCAGCAATACCGCGCCGGTGACCGCCCAGATGAATTCCGGCAAATGCCAGGGCCGCGCGATCACGCCAAAGGTCGCGAGCGCTGCAATCCCCCAGGTCGCGGCGTCGGTCTCTGATATCATTCAGCGACCGCCAGGGCGGTTGCCACTGGGCGAACCCTCGAGTCGCCGCGTCCAGCACAAGCCGGTTTCAGGATCGAAGCGAAGCCCAGCCACAATGCCGTCGAGCCGAGCGCAAAGCTGCCGAGAATAAGAAACATCGCGCTATAACCGATCTCCTGGGCGATCCAGCCGCCGATCGCGGGGCTGAGCGAAGCGCCAAGACCCTGGACGGTCATCACCGCGCCCTGCCCGGCATTGACCCGCCCGGTACCATTGAGGATGCGCGCAACAAGATCAGGGATACCAGAATCATTACGCCTTGCGCCACAACGATGGTGATCGCGACAAATCCGGCTGGGTCTGCCTGTTTGGCCGATACCACGGCAAGTCCATAGAGCGGAAGCATCGCGCCATTGCCGAGATGAAAGCAGGCCAGCGCTGCGGCCAGAATCAGCAGCGGCTTGCATTCGAGCAGCACCGTGATGCCACCGACCTGGCCGGCGTCATCACCGCTCTTGTTGAGACCGCGCGCCTCATCGTCGTCGATCGCGGAGCTCGGAATCATCAGCACCGAAATGATCGACAAAACTCCGAATAGCGCAGCCAGCATCAACACGGCCGGAAAACCAAACATCCATCCGAGCAGGCCGGACAATCCCGCGCCGACCATATTGCCGGCATGGTTGAGCGCCTGATTCTTTCCGTTCTGCCGATTGAAGCCAGCCTGACGAACAATGCCGAGCGTGATGCCGGAGACCGCAGGTCCGATCGCGGCGCCGGCGATCGCTGTTGCGACCTGCGACAGCGTCACCAGCCAGAAGCTTTGCGAGAGCAGGACGGTGCCGGAAGCGATCACCGTGCAAATGCCGGGGATGATGACGTAGAGCTTTTTGCGCCTGGTGGCGTCGATCAGCGCACCCGCCGGCGTCGTCATCAGCATTCCGCAGACGCCGCCAATCGTCATCACGGTGCCGATCAGGCCGCTCTCCCATCCATGCGCGAGCAGAAACACGCCGAGGAATGGGCCGATCCCGGACTGCATGTCGGCCATGAAGAAATTGAGCGCAAGCAGCGGCCAGATGGCCTTCGAGGCCAACTCGTTCTGAGGTGGGTTCACGTTGCGCTCCATCGCCACAATTGGCGACCGATCGGCTAACGCTCAGCACCAAGCTTTGGTTCGCGCCTTGTGGCCGATTCGCCCCGTTTCTCAGCTCATTTTAAGCAGCCCGAAATGAAGCGCGATGATGCTGACGCAGGTTCCGGCAGCCAGCGCCCAAAGCGGATTACGCCTGCTGAAGACGACGCCGCCGAGGGCATGGCTGGGATTTGCCAGGTCGTCGGCGTATCGCCGCTGCTGCGCCAGTTGCTGATCGAGGCGGTCGACCTGCCGTCGGAATATGATCCCGCCGATCGCGACGGAAAAATCATGTCGCTGTTGATCGACGAGATTCACGCAGCACCCGTTCTGCCGCTCAGTCTTCCGCTTCCGAACGATGCGAGGCTTGCTGCGCGTTGCCAGCGATTTCTCGATCGGCCAACCGCACCGGATACAGTCGATCTCTGGTGCGGTGAGCTGGCGCTGAGCCGCCGCACATTCACGCGGCTGTTCAAGCACGAAACCGGCTTGACGTTCTCGGCTTGGCAGCGCCGCGCCTGTTTGTTGTGGGCGTTGCCGCGCCTGCTGGCCGGAGAACGGGTGACGACCATTGCGTTCGATCTCGGCTATTCCAGCCCGGCCGCCTTTACCGCGATGTTCAAGCAGCTCATTGGCGAAACGCCCGACTTCTATCGCAGGAGCTCTGCGGGCCGGTGATCGCGCGCATCCCGCACGACGCAGGAAAAATCACTGCGGAACGGCAACCGGTGGCGTCAGCGTAAGCGGCGGCCGTGGCTTCGGTGGCCGCGCGGCGCCGGGAGCCGGCCTGATCTCGATCGGCGGCGGCAGCGGCGCCACCTGCTGACTGACGACAGGTGGCGTGGGATTGGGCGCCGCCAGTGGCGGATGCGGCGCGCTGACCCTCGGCTTCAACGGAATGCGATGCTGATCGCGACCGGGCGTCTGCACCTCGGAAGGCGATTGGTCTTGCGGATTTGCGGCCGGAGGCAGCGCCAATGCCGGCGGAACCGAGGCCGGCAATGCCGGCGGCGCTTCGCCGCGTTCGATCGCATCCAGCCGCCGGGTTTCGCGATCGATGGTGCGTACCGCCAGCCATGACGACAGCGCCGACACGTCGACGGTGCGATCGAGTTTGTCGGGCGTGCCGGCGGCGAATAGCTGAATTTCCGGACGGCCGGTGGCGAAGCTCGCCGCCGTCGGCGCCAGGGTGGCGCGAATGTCGGCTTGATCGGCCGGAATGTCGTAGCCACCGGAAATGACGGCGCGCGCGCCCTGGGTATCGAGCGTGGTCGCTTCGACGCGAAGCCGGCCGTCCCGGATCGTGAACGGAAACTGCGCCGACCTGACCGACAACATGCCGCTCGATAACACAGGATCGACAATCTGCCGCAGCCTGCTGTCGTCGGTCACCTGGCCGCCGTCGCTGGCGCGGACGGCCACATCGAACACGCGCGGATCGAGCCCGGCGATCGTGGCGGAGTCCAGCGTCACGGTGCCGTTGCCGGACATGGCGCTCATCAGCGCCGAGGCGCTGCGTCCCTGGGTGGCCAGGGCCGCCTGCAGCGAGGCGCGGCCCGCGGGCATCGCCAATCCCCGGTAATGCAACGCTGCGCCGTCGACACCGTTGAGCTGAATGCGCGCGCTCAGTGCAATTCCATTCGCGCCGGGCCTTGCGTCGATATTGGCGGTCGCGTCCCCGCCACCTATCTTGCCTTTGATGGCATCGAATGTCAGCGACTGGCCGTCGCTCTTGATCGTGCCGCTGACCGGACGCAGTTCGCCACCACCGGGCAGCGCGCCGCGCAGCGCCTGAAATGCGATATGACCGTGCCACCCCTTCAGCAATCCGGCGCCGAGCGGATCGGCCGCATCGCGCCCCTCGCTGCCGATCGCGAGCCCGAAGGCCGGCGCCAGATCGAGCGTGTCGAGGCCAACCTCGCCTTCCACGTTCTTTTCGTCGCCGAGGGTCACGGCCACGTGGCCGCGCAGCCGCGAGCCGGCGAGTGCACCGTCGAGATCATCGAAGGTCAATTTGCTGCCCGCGAGCGAAACCCGCGAAGACAGGCTGACATTTTGCACCAGCGTATCCGACGGCTTGAGGTCGAACAGTGGCGTGAGATTGACGCGGTAGACCGACAGATTGACGCTGGCCTTGGCGTCCTGCGTCCAGGATTCAGCCGTCCCCTGGGCTTCGGCCGCCAATGCGTTTCCGTTCAACTTGGCCTTCAGCCGCAATGGCGCATGCCAGGCGCCTGTCACCGAGCCCTGAAATTGCACGGCGCCATCGCCCGCGGCGATCACGTGATCGAGCCCCAGCAACGCCAGCAGCGAGGCGCCCTGCGGTGACGACAATTTCGATTCGATGCCGAACTCGCTCTGTTCGATCTTGTCGAGCTCCATCGCGCGCAAGGCCGCGACAGCGGGCTTTGCGGTGATGGTGACGGTGCCCGCAAGCTGTGGCGCCGAGAGATCGAGAACGGCGCGCGCGCTGGCGCGATCGGCGTGGCCTGTGTCCTTGTCGAGATCAAGCGCCAGCTTCAGATGCGCCGGCCCGGCATTTCCCATCGCATCGAGCCGCGACGCCAGCGCGGGCGCGAGCGGCTTGATCGCGGCCGTGATCTGGCTCATCGATGCGGCGGTTGAACTCAGGGTGAGCTTGCCCGTGACATTGGCGCGGTCGAAACTTCCCGTGCCTTCCAGCATCACATTGCTGGGGTCGCCGATCTGCAATTGGTCGAGCGAGATCGACTTCGGGCCGTAGCCGAACTTCGCCATCAGCGGATGCAATTCCTGTCCGGCCGATATGGCGCGGCCGATGTCCAGCGATATCGTCGCCTCGTCGGGCCACTCGCCTTGCGGGCCAGCCAGCGAACGCGCAAACGCGGTTGCGGCGTCGAGGTCGAGGCGATCCGCCTTCAGCTCTGCATTGAACCGGGAGCCGCCGCCTGCCGATTGGCTGGAGAATGCAGCCCGTCCTTCGACGGTGCCGCCGTCGATCTCGGCTTTCATGGCATCGATGGCGATGTGGTCGGCCGCCACGCTGATATCGCCGCGCAGATGCAGCGGCTTCTGGGTGCGAAAGCTGTTATCGCTTCGCCCCTGCAGCCAGGCGACCAGCGCATCCGGATCGGATGACTGTACGTCAAGCGCTTCCCTGAAGGTGCCGGACGAACCATTTAGCGCGTTGGCGCTGCCCGGAGAAGAACTTAGCGAAACCAGGGTGGCGCCCGGTGCGCGGAAATTCAGCCGGTCGACGGTCCAGGATTTCAGGTCAGCCTTCGAATCAGTCCCCGAAGCGTTCCTGGCCTCGGCATGCAGTTCGCCGGCGATATTCTGCAATGGACGCCCGCCCAGCATGATCTGCTCGGCGCTGAACTCGATCTGCGTCGGAATCGGCACTTGCGGAATCTCGGCAACCAGCGCACGCAGCCCCGCCAGCAACCGAATCGGCTCGGCGGTTTTGTCATTGTCCTTTGTGACGAACCTGTCGGCGTCGAGCTGCCGCGCCGAGAGCACGGCATGAAGCAATGGCTGTGCGCCGAAGCGAATGTCCCCGATACCCAGGAGTTTCAGCGCGCGTTCTTCGGCGCCGTAGCTGGCCTCAATCTGCTCGAGCGTCGCCCCGGTCGGGTCGGCCTTGAGCTTGGCCGATATCCGCCAGGGGATCTGCGACGGCTCAACGCCGGTTTTCGCATCGGACTTCGAGCCGGTCGGCGTGGCCAGCGTCACCGCCCCGTCGAAGCGTGGGGCGCGTGCGTCGAAACCCAGCACGCCCTCGAGATCGGCAGCCACAGCACGCGCGCCGGGATCGACATTGAGGTGAACGCGGGTGCCGTTGCCGTCAGGCGTCGGACCGGACGACACGCGAAAGGGATAGCGCTCGCCGCCAAGCGTGAAATTGCCGTCGCCGCGCACCGAACCGGCCAGCGAGCGCACGTCGCCGCTAAACGCAATATCGTTCAACTCGAGTGTGCTGCGGCTGGCGGCATCGTGCAGCGCGACGCGGCCGGTCAGGTTCAACCGGTCGATCGCCAGCGATCCCAGATTGAACGTTCCGCTCGAGGCCGGCCAATCGATCCGCCCTTGCGGATCGAGCCCGAGATCGAGCGCCATGCCGTTGATCGTCAGTTCGGTGGCGCGCCATTCGCCACGCATCAGCTCACCCAGGCTGAACTCCACGTCGAGCTTGTCGGCGCGAACCTTGCCGAGATCATTGGCGCCGCCGACCACCACCGAGCGCAACCGCAGCGATGGCGCCGGCAGCAGACGCGCATCCAGCGCGCCGCCGACATGCACCGGCGCGCCGATTACCCGCGAGGCCTCAGCCTCGAACTGCGGCCGGAACTGATTCCAGTCGATGAAGTACGGCCCGACCAGCGCGGCTATCAGCGCGATGATTAAAGCAATCGCCAATCCGAGCAGCGTCGTCTGCACGGCGTCTCCCTTTGAGCACGCTCCGGCATGGCCCATTCAAGCGTGGCACGGTTCATCCGCCAAGCCGCGTGCGCCATCGCACCGGCAGCCCCGGACCATCCCCCGCCGGCCGCGCTGAATCAACGCCGGTACACCGCCCTATATGCCATATATAGAGCCAAGTGTGGCGAAGTCACAGCACTGCCGCGTGACCAATGGACGCCATCACCAGCTCGCGGGCAGCACTTTCAGGCCGCGCAGCACGAAGGTCGGCCGCCATTCCGGATTCTCGGCATTGTCCAGCCGCAACTCCGGCAGGCGGCGCAGCAGCGTCGAAATGGCGATTTCGGCCTCGATGCGCGCAAGCTGGGCACCGAGACAGAAATGGATGCCGCCGCCAAAGGATAGCGGCCGCACATTGGGGCGGGTGACATCGAGGCGATCCGGCCGGTCGGGATAAACCGCTGGATCGCGATTGGCCGAACCCAGCAGGCACAGCATGCTTTCGCCCTTCGGGATGGTCTTGCCGCCGATCTCGACATCCTCCAGCGCCACCCGGCCGGTCATCTGGACCGAGGAGTCGTAGCGCAGGAATTCCTCGATCGCGTTGGTGATCAGGGCGGGATTGGACTTGAGCAGCGCGAGCTGGTCGGGATTGCGATGCAGCGCCAACAGGCCGTTTCCGATCAGATTGACGGTGGTTTCGTGCCCGGCACCAAACAGCAGGATGATATTGGCGGTCAATTCCTCGTTGGAGAGCTTGCTGCCGTCTTCCTCGGCCTGAACCAGCTGAGTGGTCAGATCGTCGCCCGGGCTGCGACGGCGCAATTCGAACAATTGCTGGAAATACATCTGGGCCATCGCATTGCCGGCATTGCCATGCTGGATTTCGGCCGGCGTCAGCGTCACCGGATCAAGCAGACGGCCGCCGTCGCGCGAACTCTTGTAGAAGACCTCGCGATGGTCCTCGGGAATTCCGAGCATGTCGCAGATGATCGTCACCGGCAGGCGGAATGCAAAATCCTCGATCAGGTCCATGTGGCCCTGGCCGACGACGGCATCCAGCGTTTGATCGACAACCTGCTGAATGCGCGGACGCATGTCCTCGACCCGCCGCGCCGTGAACGCCTTTACGACCAGGCCGCGCAGCCGCGTATGATCGGGTGGATCCTGTTGCAGCATCCAGTGGCTCATGCTGCGAAACACCGGCTCTTCCATGATCTTCGGGCCGTAGCGGCGGATGGTTCGATCGACGTAATCCTTGCCGAAGCGCTTGTCGCGCAGAACAAGACTGGCATCCGCGTGCCGGCTCGCGACAAACGAGCCCTGCGCGCTACGGTGAATGGGATCGGTGGTGCGCAGCCGTTCGTAATGGGGATAGGGATCGCGAATGAAATCCGGCGACAGCGGATTGAAAAGCGGCTCGGTCGCTGCGGTCTGAACCTGTCCGTTCATGGTGACCTCAATTGGTTGCCGTGCTGAAACATCTGCACATTCGAGCGCAGTGAAATCTTCAAATCCCGGACAAAGCGTGGCGATCCGGGCAATCTGAAATTCGATACACTATTGTATCGAGTTGCATTCTGACCTAAACTGGCAGGATGTCAAGAGTTCGAACCAGACCGACCCGGGACGACACCTGCGAAAAGCTGTTCGAGGCGGCGGCGCGCGTGTTCGAGGAACAGGGCATCGGGGGCGCCAGCATCGAGGCCATCGCGGCCGCGGCCGGCTTCACGCGCGGGGCGTTCTATTCGAATTTCAAGAGCAAGGACGAGTTGATCATCGCGATGCTCGAGGATCATGTCGAGCAATCCATTCGGCGCAATCTCGATCTGCTTGCCAGACACAAGAACATCGAGGATTTTATCGAGGCGCTGAAGACCATGGACCGCAGCCGGCAGGATCCGCTCGGCCGTTCCCCGCTTTTGCACATGGAGATGATCCTGTATGTGGCGCGCGCCGAAAAGCGCAGACCCGACCTCGCCAAGCGGCTGCGGGCCAGGCGCAAACTGATCACCGATATCGTCGAGACGACGTCGAAGAACAGCGGCAGGAACAGATCGCTGAACCCGACATGGACCGGCGCGATACTGCTGGCGCTCGAGGACGGCTTCCGCCTGCACCGTCTGATCGATCCGGAGACCACGCCGGCCGACAGTTTCCTGCGTGCCATCGGTGATCTGCAGAGAGCGATCGGAGTTTCATCAGGCGCTTCATCGGCCTGACGAAAATTCTTCGCCGTCAGCAAATGGTGTTCGGCGACTTGCTCAAGTGGCGCTGGCTTGTGCCTTGTGCAATTGCCCGGCCACGGCGCGAATCTTGCGAGGCGACGCCCGCCAGATCGCGACCGCTGACAGCACGCTGACCGCGATCCCTGCTGCGAAGGCAATGGTATAACTGCCTGAAAGATCGTGCAGAACACCGGTGACCCAGGGACCCGCGGCGCCTCCGGCGAGTGCCGCCAGCATGATGGTGCCGAAAATACTGCCGTAATGCCTGCCCTGAAATATCTCCACGACCACCGCCCCCATGATCGAGGTCAGGCCGTAGCCGAGCACGCCCTGTGTCAACACCATGAGGTAGACCAGCGGCAGGACAGGAAGAGATTTCAAGGCGATCAACGCCGCGAAACAGATCGCAAAGCCGAGGCAACTCGCGGTCCATATCCATTCGCGCCCCACCTGGTCGGAAAGATGCCCAAGCAGGATCTGGCCGGGAATGCCGAGTAGGCTCACCGCGCCCAGCGCCCATACCGCCACGCTCGGACTGAAGCCGATATCGAGCAGGAATTTGGTCTGGTGCACCTGCACCGCGTACCAGATGTACAATCCGCAGAAATAGCCGAGCGCGATCCACCAGAAGCGCGCGGTGCGAACGGCGCGCTTCAAGGTCCAGTCGGTGCCCGCCCACACGGGATCGACGACATTGGATACCGGCGCGACCGATGCCGAAGGCGCCGCGTCGCCGTCCGCCCGCAATCCGAGGTCCTCGGGACGCTTTCGCAGCAGCAGATTGATCGGCGCCAGCACCACCAGAATCAACACGCCCATCGCCGTGCAGGCGGTTCGCCAGCCGGTCTGTTCGATCATGTGCTGCACCCACGGCAGCAGCGTGATCGAGCCGATGCCGACGCCTGCGAAGGCGAGCCCCATCGCCAGGCCCCGCCTCCGGTTGAACCAGTTCGGCAAAAACAGCGATTGACCGGAATAGCCGAGACAGACGCTGCCGGCGCCGACCAGCACGCCGATCGTCAAATACAAATGCCAGGGTTGCGTCGTCAGCGGAGCCAGCAACAGTCCGCTCGCCATCAGCGCGACGCCCAGTTCCATCACAATGCGCGGCCCGAACCGATCCATGGTACGGCCGATCAGCGGGCTCACCGCCGCGGAAACCAGAAAGCCGAATGAAAAGGCGCCGGCGGTGACGCCGCGCTCCCAGCCGAATTCATCGATGATGGGCGGAAAGAACAGTGAAAACGACGTGCGTGCGTTCACGCCGATCGCCATCGAGACGAAGGTCACGGCGATGATGATCCAACCGTAAAAGAAAGGCAGCCGCATCAGCTTGGATATCTCGGGAGTTCCCGGCGCGCCAATCGGCGCGCCCGCGGATGTGCGTCGAATGGGCCGATGCGGCACACTGTGTTTATTCCAAACAAGGGCAACAATCTTTCTTCACGATTTTTCTATCTGTTCGGTATGGCATGCTGCCATATTTCAGCGTCAATAGCTCCAGGCGCCGCTGATTTGCGGCCGGGTTAACTTCTTTTTTTGCGTCTTAAGGACTGGAAAGGCTCTCGATTCTCATCCACGAAAGATCTACCTGCTCGACGCCGGCATTTGATTCGGTCGAGAGAGCAGCGCATCAAGCTGCAACCGGCTAGACGATCCGCGCAACGCCCGCCTTGCATCTGCCGCGTCATCGCGGCCGGGCTTCTGGCATCCGCAGACCGCCGCAACCACATAAAGCCGCAACAACATAAAAACGTCCATGAACATCAACGCAAATCTTGCGGCCAACGACCACGACATCCGCCTCAATTTGTTTCTGGGAATCGCGAACTGGTCGCTCTTTCTCGATCACATCCCCAACGACGTGCTGAACCTGATCACGGCCAGAAACTACGGGTTCAGCGGCGCGGCGGATCTGTTCATCTTCATTTCGGGCTATACGGCTGCGATGGTCTACGCAAAGATCATCCTGGAACGCGGCTTCCTTGTCGGCGCCACCCGGATATTCAAGCGCGTGTGGCAACTCTACGCCGCCTACATCGTCTTGTTTACGATCTACATCGTCACCATCGGGTATGTCGCGGCCCAATATGCCGCTCCCGACATCATCAATGAGTTCAACGTGGCCGGCCTGATCGATCATCCGATCCGGATCCTCGCGCACGGGCTGCTGCTGCAATCGAGGCCGCTCAACCTCGATGTGCTGCAGCTCTATACATTGCTGATGGCTTTTCTTGCGCCGGTATTGTGGCTGATGATGCGCAAGCCTGACCTGATGATGGTCGGTTCGCTCGCGCTTTATTTCGCCGCCCGTTATTTCGAGTGGAATTTTGCCTCGTTTCCGGATGGCGACTGGTATTTCAACCCGTTCTGCTGGCAGCTGCTGTTCGTGCTCGGCGCGTGGCTCGCACTCAGCGGCACACAGCGCTTTGGCCGGCTGATCGATTCACCGGCCCTGTTCTATGCCGGAATTGCCTATCTGCTGTTTGCGCTCGCCATGACCATGGCTGGCCGCTTCCCGGCTTTCGGACAGATGTTCCCGACATGGCTGCTCGACGCCTTCAACCCGAACGACAAGGTCAATCTCGCGCCGTATCGCGTGTTGCATTTCGTCGTCGTCGTGTTTGTCGTCACGCGATTTGTCTGCAAGGACGCAACTGCGTTGAAATGGCCGATCTTCAATCCGCTCGTCAAATGCGGCGAACAATCGCTGCCGGTGTTTTGCGTCGGCGTGTTCCTGTCCTTCATCGGACATTTCGCGCTGACGCTGAGTTCAGGTTCGGTGCTGGCGCAGATCCTGGTGGGCGTCAGCGGCATCGCGATCATGACCTTCGTCGCCTACTACATCTCCTGGTCCAAGCAACAGGACGTCTGGAAAACGCTTGCGCGTGTCTGAATGACGTTCAGGCACGCGCTGCAAATCCGGCGCGGACGTTCCCGCTCAGTAGACGCCGCCGTAGCAACGAAGGTCGATAAAGGGGCCGCCGTAATAGGTGCTGCCGTTGATATCGCCGATACCGCCGCCGGTGTATGGGCCGTTGCACCAGGGATTATAAAGCCGGGAGTAGCGGTAATGGTGCCTGTAGGCGGTATGGCGGTGCCGGGTCTGAAGGTCCAGATCTGCCGCCTTGGCCGACGTCACCGATAATGACAGGCCGCTACCTTGCGTCCCCTGAAGCGACAGTGGGGTCGCGCAAAGGAGGGCTGCAATCGCAAAGGCGCCGGCGCTTGGGATTCTCATGGCTTTCTCCGTGTCAGGGCTGGAATCGTTAGGTTCTGCAATACCCCCGATCATCCCATTCATCGGCCCGGCCGGCAAGCGGCTGGCTGGAAAAGCCGCCGACGCCGCGGCGCCTGCCGCCTACGCGCGACCTCACGCTTCCTTGAACGTGAGTTGGGAACGTCCTCTGCCGGGTATCGTTGGCCTACAAATCCGATGGAGATCAAAATGACTAAAATCAGCTTGATGCGCGCGGGCGTTATCGCAGTGGCGATGCTGGCCACGCCGGCGATGGCCCAGGAAGCGATTCAGGAACCCGGCGCCATGGGGCAGAACTATCCTGACTCGAATTATCTCACCGGCGGCTATGGCGTCCGCGGCACGCCGGGCCCCGGGTTTTATTATCGCCACGGCTATGCACCGGGCGTCGCAGTCGAAGTTCCTTCGCGCGTCATAATCGTCGCACCGGCCGAGGCCGCCGGCCCTTATACCTACGAGGGCCCTGGGCCTTACGCTTACTATAACGGCCCGGATTACTGATCGCGAATGACCGGTGGTGAGAAGCGGCGTCCAAACCGCCGCGCCGGGCGGCCTGCATCGCACAGCGGGCCGTCCGGTTCAGTTTTGTCAGCCAAACACGGCGTTCGGTAACCACAGTGTCAGCACCGGCACGTAGGTGATGATGGCGAGCACGATCAACAGCAGGATCAGAAACGGCAGGATGCCGCGAATCACCTCGCCGATCGGCGCGGACGAAATAGTCGAGAGCACAAAGAGGTTGAGCCCGACCGGCGGATGAACCAGCCCGATTTCCATGTTGTGGGTGAAGATGATCGAGAAATGCACGGGATCGACCCCAAGCGGCGTCAGCGCCGGCGCCAGGATCGGCAGCACCAGCAACAGCGTCGCGGTGACTTCCAGGAAACAGCCGAGCACCAGCAACAAGCCGTTGATGATCAGCAGGAACTGCCAGGTCGCGAAGTGATGGCCGATGACGAAGTTGACAAGCTGATTGGGGATGCCGGACTCGGTCATCCAATGGCCGAACGCCAGCGCGGTCGCCACGATCAGCATGATGGTGGCGGCGCTGCGAATGCCCTCGGTGATGACCTTCAGGGTCTGCGTCCAGTGAAAGCCGCGATAAAAGATCAGCGAGACCAAAAGCGCCACCGCGGCCGATAGCGCCGCGGCTTCCGTGACCGTGACGACGCCGCCATAGATTCCGACCGTGACGACCAGCGGCACCGCCAGCGCCGGAATCGCGCGCCCGGTGACGCGCAATCGCTCCGCCAGCGGCAACACCGGCTCGACCGGGAAATTGTTTCGCCGCGCATAATACAAAACCCACAACGCGAACGCCGCGGCCTGCAGCAGGCCCGGAAGCACGCCGGCCAGGAACAGCCGTGGCACCGATTGCTCCGCGACGATGCCGTAGAGGATGAGCGCGAGCGAGGGCGGCACAACGATGCCGATGGTGCCGGAAGCGCCGACCACGCCGAGCGCAAAGGAGCGCGGATAACCGCGCTCGATCATCGCCGGCACCAGGATGGTGCCCATCGCCAGCGCCGTCGCCACGCTGGAGCCGCAGATCGCCGCAAACAATGTGCACGCCACCACGGTCACGAGGCCGAGCGATCCCCTGATGCCGCCGAGCCAGGCGGTCGCGACATCGACCAGCGCCTTGGCGACGCCGCCCGAGCGCATGAAGGCGGCCGCCATGACGAATAACGGCAGCGCCATCAGCGTCGTCGAGTTGAGCTTGTTGATCACCATCTGCGCCGCGCCGATCAGCGGCTCGCCGGTGGCGATGTAGAGAATGCCGGCGCACATGCCGAGCACCAGGAAAATCGGCATCCCGGCCGCGAGCAGCCCGAAGAACAACACCAGGAACAGGAGCGTCAGCATGATGGACCGGCGAACCCTGCCCTAGCGATCGGTCAGCGGTGGGGAAAGTCCGCCCGGCATCTCGTCGTGAAGCACCTGTCCGACGGTCATGGTCGCCGGGTCGAAGAAAAACGCGAAACGAACCAGACGCATGATGTAGCGCACCAGCATGAGTGCGCTGCCCACCGGCAACGCCAGATAATAAATCCACATCGGGAATTGCAGATCGGTCGAGCTGGTTTCGCTGATCAGAAGCGAGGTGTCGACGATCTCCCAGCCGTACCAGACCAGCGCGCCGCAGAACACGATGGCGACCAGGCAATTGAATATTTCGACAATGCGTAAAGCCCGCGACGGCAGCAGGCGCAGCACCAGATCGGGCCGCACATGGCCGTCGCGGCGCACCAGCTGGCTGGAGACGATCATGATCGCCCAGATGATGAGATAGACGATGACCTCTTCGGCGTAGCTGATGGCGCGCGCCGGATCGATATAACGCCCGATCACCTGAAGCAGTCCGATCACCAGTGCAATCAAACCGAGGAGACCCACCAGGGTCTCCTCGATCCGATCCCACCAGCCGAGCACCACCGATGCCTTGAACTGGACCACGCTTAGCTGCCGCTGCCGGCTTCAGCCATGATGAGCTTGACCATCTCGGGCGCGATCTTGATGTCTTTCGCCAGTTGATCCTGCTCCACCATCATCCGCTTGCGCGCCGCGGCGCTCTGCTCCGGCGTCGGATCGGTGAACTTGACGCCATGCTCTTCAAGCGTCGCGCGCGCCTTGGTCTGGGCCGCGGCCATGTTGGCGCGATAGGCCGGGATGTTCTGCGCCCAGATGTCCGTCATCATCTTCTGCAGATCGGGCGGGAGCTTGTCCCAGAACGCCTGGCTCAGCAGTGGAATATATTCGGCGGTGAACTGGTGATCCTCCAGCGCGAATTTGACGCCGGAATCCCAGAGTTTCGCGCTGACCAGGCTTTCGTTCGAACTGACCAGCCCGTCGAAAGTGCCTTGCGACAACGCCAGCGGCACGTTGGGCCACGCCGTGGTGTTGGGGATGGCGCCGAGGAAACGCGCGCGCCATGCCTGGCCGGCGCCGCCGGAATTGCGGATCTTCATGCCCTTGAGATCATCAAGGCTCGCGACCGGCTTGTTGGCGCTGTACCAGTTCTGAAAACCGAGATCGAGATACGGCCCGATCACGTGCGAGCGCAGTTTTTGCTGGATCTGCCCGTTGAGATATTGCCCGGGTTTGCCGTCGATGACGCGATGGATCAGCTCGATCGGCTGGCCATAGAGCACCGGGAGCTGAAAACAATCTGCGTCGGAAACGATGCCGGTGATGGTCCAACTGCCGGGCGCGGCCATTTCGACCTGGCCCTGGATCAGCGCCTTGCCGACCTCGAGATCGGGATAGAGCTGGCCGCTCTCGAACAATTCGGCCTTGATCTTGCCGCCGGAGGCGGCCTCGACCTTGCCGAGATAATCCTTGATCGACACGTTACGGAGATGCGACGGCGCGGTGTCCAACGAGCAACGCAGCCGGATCGGCTCATCAGCTCGCGCGGACCGGATAAAGGCCGGCGCGGCGGTGGCGGCAATCGAGGCAAGGACAAAACTGCGGCGTGAAAAGCGCTGCGCCATCGAAACCCTCCCAGAGTGTTTATTATACAGCCGACGATCTCGAACAACTTCGGACCGGGATGCTTTGAACCCAGCATAACCTTGCGGCCCCTCGATCGGCAACGCGCAATCGCATCCGCCACGACGGATCGAGCTGGTCCATTTGGCGTAGACACCCCAACGCTTTCGTTTGCGAGCGAGTCCAAAGTCAAAACGCACCCAAGGCATTACTCTCAAGGCATCACTCTGCTGCACCGCGATATCACTGGCCACCGGGATCCAACGCATCGCCCGGCTACGCAGATCCGAAACCGGAGCCGCGTGATCCCTTCGCTGCTCCGTTCGGTTCATCCCACAGGCGTCACCGCCGACCGCCTGGACCAAAATCACGACGAACGCATGCGACGGGGAACGCCACGCGAACAATGAATGCCGTTTGAGCACGAAGCCTACAAACGGTGCGTCCGATGCACAAAAACTGGCGCGTCGGCTGCAAGTGTTTGTGCGGCTGCAGACAAGCATTCCCGCCGCACTCCTCCTACCGTTGGCCGCCAGTCAGCCCTGCCGAGCGCGTCTGCTCGTCAGCAACAGAGGAGTCCGTTCCATGATGCCAAGATATCTGTTCGGGAATGCGCGCAACTTCCGGGATAAAATCGGATCGGCCGGCCGCTCCCGCTACGTCGCGATGGGCCTTGCGTGCCTGATTGCATTTTGCGTTGCCGGGCAGGCGCAGGCCGCACCTGCGGGATGTGCAGCGTTGCAGGCGAAATATCCGGCCTGGAAAGGCAAGACGCTCGTCAACGCCATCAACCCTCACACGCCCGGCTATGAAGCGATCGATCCGAAAGACCCGGACAAATATGTCGGCTTCGACATCGATCTCGGCGAGCAGATCGGCGAATGCCTCGGCTTCAAGCTGACCTACAAGGCGGTGACGTTCGCTGCCCTGCTGACGACATTGTCGAGCGGTCAGGCCGACATCGTGATCTCGGATATCTACGCCACCAAGGAACGCGCCAAGGCGGCCGACTTCATCACCTATTCGAAGGTGTTCGATGGCGTGCTGGTCGCCAAGGGCAACCCGAAGAAGATCGACGGCATCAACATGTCGATGTGCGGCGCCGCGGCGGCCGAAAATACCGGCTTTGTCGAAGTCCCGCTGGTTCAGGACCTGGTCCCGAAATGCAAGGCCGAAGGCAAGCCCGAGCCGACGCTTCAGCTCTATGACAACAACGCCAACTGCATTCAGGCGATCCTGGCCGGCCGCGCCGACACCTATGTCAACGATGTCAACACCGTGGACCAGGCGGTGAAGGCCAATCCGGACAAGTTGGAGAAGGCGATCGCGGTGACGATCCCCTACTCGGTCGGCATCGGCGTGCCAAAGGACAAGCCTGAATTCCGCGACGCGGTGCTTGCGGCACTGATCCTGCTTCAGAAGGACGGCACGCACATGGCGCTACTGAAGAAGTGGGATCTCGATGTGAACAACTTCAAGGAACCCGACATCCTCTCGGTCAACTGATGTCGTTATTCGCCCACTATCTCAGCCTGCCGTATCTGATCGAGGGCGTCTGGTTCACCCTGGCGGTGACGGCCCTCGGTCTGACCGGCGGGCTGTTGCTCGGTCTGGCCCTTGCGGCGATGCAGCTCAGCCGTTTCTGGATGCTGGCTGCATTCGCCCGGGGCTACACCGTGATCTTCCGCGGCACGCCGCTGATTCTGCAGATGGTGTTCGCCTACGACGCGCTGCCGCAGATCGGCCTCAAGCTGAGCGCGGTCGGCGCTGCCGGTCTTGCGTTGGCCGCCAATGAAGCGCCCTTCATCGCCGAGATGCTGCGCGCGGGCGTGCTCGGCATTGACCGCGGTCAGGTATTGGCCGGCCAGGCGCTCGGGATGACGCCGGCGCTGCTGATGCGGCGCATCATCGCGCCGCAGGCCTTCCGCATGATGATTCCCGCGCTCGGCAACGAGACCGTCAGCGCCCTGAAAAATTCGTCGCTGGCGAGCGTGATCTCGGTGCAGGAACTGACGCTGCGAAGCACGCAGCTCGCGTCCTCGACCTTCGACTTCTTCTCGATCTTCTTCGCCTCGGGGCTGATCTATCTCCTGCTCACCGGCGGGGTCAGCCTGATCCAGCTCGCCGTCGAATGGATGCTCGATCTCGACCGGCCGGCGACCGAGAACCGCCTGAGCCGCCTGCTGCCCTGGTATCGCGCGCCGTTGCTCCCCGAGTTGATCGACGAAGAGCCCAATCAAGTCACGCCGGCCACCGCCCCCACGCGACCCGACAATGTCATTCCCTACACGGCCTCGAAGGATGCCAAAGCCGCGCGGGCGGAGCGGACCAAGCGCGCCGAAACGCTGGCTCGCAACAATGTAGCCGTCGACGTCAACGATCTCTACAAGGCCTATGGCAAGCAGGCCGTGCTCGCGCGCGTCAATTTGACGGTACGGGTCGGCGAAGTCATCGCGCTGCTCGGCCCGAGCGGCTCCGGCAAAAGCACGCTGCTCCGCTGCATCAATCACCTCGAAGGCTGGGACGCCGGCATCGTCATGGTCGGCGGCCGCCGCATGGGTTTTAGCGGCGACGGCAAGCCGCTGTCGCCGCGCGCCATCGCCGAAGAGCGCGCCAGCGTCGGCGTCGGCATGGTGTTCCAGCAATTCAATCTGTTCGGCCATCTGACGGCGCTGGAGAATGTCGCCGGTCCGCTGCGCTGGGTTCACGGCGTTTCGCGAGTGGACGCCGACCGCCGCGCGCGCGAGCTGCTCGAACGCGTCGGCCTCAGCCACCGCGCGCATGCGTTGCCGCGGCATCTGTCCGGCGGACAACAACAGCGCGTCGCGATCGCGCGCGCGATTGCTCCCAACCCGAGTGTTCTTCTGCTCGATGAACCCACCTCCGCGCTTGACCCGGAGTTGGTCAACGAAGTGCTCGAAGTAATCCGGCGGCTCGCCGTCGAGGACGGCCTGACCATGATCATCTCGACGCATCAATTGCGCTTTGCCGACGAGGTTGCCGACCGCGTCATGTTCCTCAGCGACGGCAACATTATCGAGGAAGGTCCGGCGCACGAGGTCCTGACCAATCCACGCAACCCGATCACGGCGCGCTTTCTCAGCGTGATGGAGGCCGAAAAACCGCCGGCATGAAGCGGCGTCACGCCGCTTCCGGGATCTCCATCCTCCATTCACCGCAACTTGCGTCAGCTACCGAGGCCATTGCATGAAGCATCATCTCCTCCCCGTTTCGCCCACCAATATCCATTGGGGTTACTTCAGCAAGAAAGTCGCGCCGGCCCTGACGCTGAAGTCCGGCGACCGCGCCACCATCGAAACGCTGACGCATCACGCCAATGACGACTATGAGCGCATGATCGCCAACGATCCCGGCGCCGAGAGCGTGTTTCACTGGACCAAAGAGCACAAGTCCGTCGTCCGCCGTGGCGCCGGCCCGACCGAAGGTCCGTTCGTGCGCGGTTCGGGCGAAGGTCTCGGCGTGCATCTTCTGACCGGCCCGGTCGCGATCGAGAATGCCGAGCCCGGCGACATCCTCGAAGTCCGCATTCTCGACGTGCGGCCGCGCCCGAGCTGCAACGCCTGTCATGCCGGGAAATGCTTCGGCTCGAACGCCGCGGCGTCATGGGGGTTTCATTATCATGACCTGATCGAGGAGCCGAAGCCGCGCGAAGTCATCACGATCTTCGAACTCGACACATCCGGCGAGCCCTACGCCAAGGCGGTCTACAATTATATCTGGACGCCGCAGACCGATCCCGACGGCATCGTTCATCCGACCATCGACTATCCGGGCGTGCGCGTCGATCACACGCTGGTCCGCAAGCGCGAGAACATCCTGCCCAATGTCAGGGTGCCCGCGCGTCTCCACTTCGGAACCATGGGACTGGCGCCTTCGGAATCCGATTTCGTCAGCTCGATTCCACCGGGCTATACCGGCGGCAATATCGACGACTGGCGTGTCGGCAAAGGCGCGCGGATGTATTATCCGGTGGCGGTGTCAGGCGCATTCTTTTCCGTCGGCGATCCCCACGCGGCGCAGGGCGACAGCGAACTCGGCGGCACCGCGATCGAGACGTCGCTGACCGGCGATTTCGAATTCATCCTGCACAAGAACCGCGATCTCGGCGGCACCGTGCTGGAGGGACTGACCCATCCGATGCTGGAGACCGATCAGCAATGGTCGATGTACGGCTTCACGTTTCCGAATTATCTCGCCGAACTGGGCAAGGACGCCCAGACCGACATCGTGAACCATTCGAGCCTCGACAAGGCGATGCGCGACGCCTTCCGCAAGCTCCGCCGCTTTCTGATGACGGTTCACAAGATGAGCGAGGACGAAGCGATCGCGCTGATGTCGGTGGCGGCCGATTTCGGCGTGACCCAGGTCGTCGATGCCAATTGGGGCGTACACGGATCGATCCGGAAGAACGTGTTCAGGTGCACCTGAAGCGGGGTTCCTGAATACGTTAAAGGGGCGGAGGCGGTCACGGCCCTGACTGGAACAGCGGCGCGCCAGGAGCCGATCGTCCCGCTGCGCCTGTTTCTGGCACGGCGGTTGCTTCGAAATCAGCCTAATTGCGTTGGCCGAAGCATGAGTATTCACGCGTTTACCAGCGAATCCTACTCCGAAAACGACAGGATCGAAGCCTGGCAGGACGTGTTGGGCGGATTCGGCCTTCGATCCGCGCCAATGTCGGCCAAGCATGGCGAACATGCCACGGCGTTGTCCCGCGCCTCGCTGGACGGGGTCGCGCTGATGCGTTTTGCCGCGGGCCCGCAGGTTTTCTCGCCGCTGCCGCGGCGAGCCGACCTCCCGATCGCGCTGATGCCGGCTGAAGATGGCGCCGTGCTCAAGACCGGCGGGTCGCCACAGACGGTTCCGGCCGGCCGCATCATCCTGCTTCCGCGCCAGAGCGACTGGCACGTGACCTTTCACCGCGACATGCGCGCCATCGTGCTGTCGGTGACGGCGGAGAGTTTCGGTGGCCGCAAGATCAGTCTGCCGGAATGCCGCGATGCCATCATCGTCGCATCAGGCGGATTGGCCGACGTTCTCCGCAGCACGCTCGAGGCCGCCTCCGAATCCCTGGAAAATCTGTCGTCGGACGCCTGGAACGCGATCAGGCTCAGCCTCGCCGAAATGCTGCTCACGCTGTCGCGTCAGAAATTGTCGACCGCCCCGGACACGGTCGGGATCGGCACGCAGGCGGCCCTGCTCCATCGCATCTATGACGCGATCGAACGCAAGCTCGGCGATCCCGACATCACGCCGGCACGCATCGCGCAGATGGAAGGCATTTCCGAGCGCTATCTTCAGAAACTGTTTGAAGGCACCGGCGATAATTTCACGCATTATTTGCGTGAACGCCGATTGCAGCGTTGCTGGGCGGATCTCGCCAACGCCGCCGAGGCGCATCGATCGGTCTCCGAGATCGCATTCAGTTGCGGCTTCAGCGACGCCGCGCATTTCAGCCGCTCGTTCCGCGACCGGTTCGGCTTGTCGCCGCGGGCGTTCCGGCAGCAGGAGATCAAGCGCCTGTCGGGTCTCGGCGTGCGCGCCGGCCAGCGCGGCTGGCCGCAGGATGCCATTGCGCAATTGCGCCCCAGCCGGCACGCACCGAAGATAGCGCCGGTTGAACTGGAAGCGGTTGAAGTGCCGCTGCCGCAAGGTAGCCAGCCGGCGCACCATCATCACCTTCCGGCCGATGCCGCGCATGTGCATTGGGGATTTTTCAGCCGTTCGCTGAAACCGCTGATCGAGATCGTTTCGGGCGACACCATTACGGTCGAGACCCTGACGCAGCACGCTTCCGATGATCCCGAACGCATGATCAAGGACGACCCTGGCGCCGAAAGCGTGTTTCGATGGACGCGGGAGGGCAAGGGGGTCGATCGCCGGGGCGCCGGTCCTATGGACGCGTCGATTTACGGTCGCGGCGCCGGTGAAGGCTTTGGCGTTCACATCTGCACCGGACCGATCGCGGTAAAAGGCGCCGAACCCGGCGACGTGCTGGAAGTCCGCATTCTCGACATGGCGCCGCGCCCGAGCCGCAACCCGGATCTTGAGGGACGGATTTTCGGCAGCAGCGTCGCCGCCTGGTGGGGATATCACTATGACGAGTTTCTCTCGGAGCCGAAGCCGCGCGAGGCCGTGACGATCTACGAGATCTTCCCCGGCGAAGAACCTTATGCGCAGGCGCTCTATTCCTATCGCTGGCAACCGCAGCGAGATCCGTCAGGCGTGCTGCACCAGACCTACGACTATCCCGGCGTGCCCGTCGCCGCCGAGACAGTCCGGCGGCGGCACAATGTGCTCGACGGCATTCGGATTCCGCTGCGGCCGCATTTCGGCGTCATCGGCGTCGCGCCGCGCGAGCCGGGACTGGTCGATTCCGTGCCGCCGGCCTATTTCGGCGGAAATCTCGACAATTGGCGGCTGGGCAAGGGAGCCGCTGTCTATCTGCCGGTTTCCGTTCCCGAAGCGCTGCTCTCGATCGGCGATCCGCACGCCGCGCAGGGCGACGGTGAACTGAGCGGCACCGCGATCGAATGTTCGATGACCGGCACGTTTCACGTCGTGCTGCACAAGAAAGCCGATCTCGCCGGACGACCGTTCGCCGACCTCACCTATCCGCTGATCGAAACCGAAACCGACTGGGTACTGACCGGGTTCAGTCATCCGAATTACCTCGCCGAGTTCGGCGCCAAGGGGCAAAGCGAAGTCTACGCAAAATCCTCGCTCGACCTCGCGATGAAGGACGCGTTTCGCAAGGTCCGGCGGTTTCTGATGAACACCAGGGGATTGAGCGAAGACGAGGCGATCGCGCTGATCTCGGCCGCGGTGGATTTCGGCGTCACGCAAGTCGTCGACGGCAATTGGGGCGTCCATGCCATCTTGAGCAAGCGCCTGTTTGCGAACTGAAAGAAACAGCCGATGAAATTTCACATGATTGCCGGCGGCCCGAAGCCGGTCGCGCCGTTCAGCCATGCGGTCGAAACCGATGGCTTTGTTCTCGTCACCGGCCAGATGCCCGATACGCCAGAAGCGCCCGGTGTTTTGCCTGAGGGTATCGTGGCCCAGACCCATGCCGTGATGGCCAATCTGAAGAAGGTGCTGAACGGGCTCGGGCTCGGCTTCGAGCATGTCGCGATGGCGCGGATCTATCTCACCCGTTTCAAGCAAGATTACGCGGCGATGAACGAAACCTATCGCAGCTATTTCGCGCCAGACCGTCTTCCCGCGCGGACCTGCGTCGGCGTTACCGGACTGGCGTATGACGCTCTGATCGAGATCGACCTCATCGCGCGGCGGCCCGCCGATTGAAAATTGATGCGGCGCAATAAACGCAACGCATAGCATGTCTGATCGCGCCGGGGTTTGATCGCAACGACCGCCCGTGCTGTAAGGTGCGCCGCATCTTTCATCCCGGAGTTGTGTGATGGCGCGCTTTGGCTTCAACCCCGCAGTGGCTTTGATCGCGGCCCTCGGCTACGGAATTGGTTTCCCGACTCCTGCCGCCGCAAAACTCACCAGGCTGGAAATTACCTCACAGCAAAGCTACGGCACATTCAAGCCGGGCGAATTCGTCTGGTGGCAGGGCCGCATCACCGGCGAATTGCAGCCGACCGAGAAAATCCCCGATCTCGACAAGGCGGCGAAGAACGCCCGTGGCATGGTCGAATACTCAGCCAAGATCTCGCTGATTTTTCCAAAGAACCCGAAGGACGGCAACGGCACGTTACTGGTCGATATTCCCAACCGCGGCCGCGTCTATGCGCAAGCTCTGTACAACAGCCCGCGCGACGAACCGTTTGAATCCGGCACCAATGACGTCGGCACCGGCTTCCTGCAGGATCACGGCTTTGCCACCGCCGAGGTGCAATGGGAGATGGGCCAGGGCGCGGATTTGCCGACCTTCATCGACAGTTCGGAGCAGAAGCATTTCATCGAGGGCGTCGGCTTCGCCATCGTCCGCGACGCCGCCGATTTCCTCAAGAACGCGACGGCGGATACCGCCGGCACGGCCAACCCACTGCATGGTGCGATCAAGCACGCGCTGGCCTCCGGCAAGTCGCAGTCCGGCCGCTACCTCAAGACCTTCCTCTATAACGGCTTCAACATGGCCGAAGGCCGCCGCGTGTTCGACGGCATGCATGTGTTCGTCTCCGGCGCCGGCATGTTGCCGATCATGCAGTCGAGCACCGGCCCGCAATCCAGTGCCACCGGCGCGCCAGACTTTGCCAATCCGGAATTTCCCGGCGTCCACAACGGGGTCCTGACCATCGGAGAGATCATCAAGCATGTGAAGGATCGCGGCGAGAAGCCGCCACTGATGCTCATGCTCAGTTCGACCACCGACTTCTATTCGCTGCGTGCCTCGCTGGGACGAACCGGCGGCGACGGCGGCACCAGCGATCTGCCGATCCCACCCAATGTCCGGATGTACGACATCGCCGGCGCTTCGCACGCGGTTCTGCCCAAGGCCAAGTGTGACCTGCCGCCGGCGACGCTCGACTGGAGTCCGGTTTCGCGCGCGACGCTGTTGCATCTCGACGACTGGGTCGCCAAGGGTACCGAGCCGCCGCCGAGCCGGTTGATGCCGCTGGAGCCGGCCGGCAACAATCCGATGGTGCTGCGCGCGCCGTCCAATTTGCCCAAGGCCGTGATCCAGATTCCGAAGCGCGATGCCGACGGCAACGCGCTCGGCGGTGTGCGGCTGCCTGACATGCAGGCCCCGCTCGGCGCCAACGCCCAGCAGAACCCGCCGCTCTCGTTCACCTGCATGCTGGCCGGTGCTTACGTCGCGTTTCCGCGAACCCAGGCCGATGCCGACGCCAAACATGACACCCATCGTCCGGTGCTGGAACGCTACAAGACCCGCAATGACTACGTGAACCTCATCCGAGGCGCCGCCCGCGACCTCGAACACGATGGCTTCCTGTTGCCGGAAGATGCGGCCGTCATCATTCAATCGGCCGCCGCAAGTCCGCTGTGGCGCACGCCAGCGCCATAAACCAGAAATGCGGCGAAGTGTCCGGTCAGGGTTAATCAACGATTAATTTTATTCTGCCAGTAGTGTCCTCACCGCCCTTCATCCGAGCCCGCGGAGAACACCGATGGCAACAGTGTCAACGACCAACATCTTCAGCATTCTGCAATCGGCCTATTCGGCCCCGACGCAGGCCTCGATCCCGCCCGGCTCAAAGTTTGCCAATGTCGATCCGACGCAATGGCAGGGCACATGGACCTCAACGGACTCCAACGGCAAGCCGATCACGATCGCCATTTCAAACGTCAGCGGCTACCGGGCCAACGTTCGCTTTCAGAGTGCCGATGGCGGCCTGCAGACCGGGCGCATCTACATCAACACTAATAACGTCTTCCGCATCGGCAATTCTCAGATGCAACTCACCAGCGCCGGCAAGATGACGGTCAGCACCGTTATTACCGATCCCACGACCGGCAATCAGTCGATGGAGACAGATCACGCCACGCTGCAGAGTAGCTGAATCCGGCGGTAGCGACCGCCATCGGATCAGAAAGCGCGATCAATTCGCGCTTTGCTTCCGCTTTCCAGCGTCTGCGAAATCGCCGCAGCACTTTTTGACAATCTCGTTTGACAATCTCGCCGAGATTCTTGACGCACCTTTCGCAACGCTGCGATGATCGTGCTTGCTCCCGCTTGGTATAGGGTGCAGAATTTTCAATGAGCTACGAACGTCAGCATGCCTGACGTGTTTTCGGATAACGGTTGGCGTCGGTCTCGATCGACGCAGCATCAGATCGCTTGTTTATTTATCGAAAATCTCAATTCTCGAATTGATCCACCACAAACTTCCGTCATTGCGGTTGATAGGACACGAACGCGTAATCTTGGAGCCAACATAGCGTTTCGCATCCGGCCTGCCCCGCGGATGCACGGCAGTCCGACGGCGTGTGAGGAGTGACGAGCATGGTTTCGCGAAATTTGCCGCTCTGGCTTCGTTTTATCCTGCTTCTCGGTGTTGTCGGTCTTGTGTCAGGCGCAAGCTTCATCGCCTATCGATACTATACACGACCGGTAACGCTGACCGTGGCGGTGGGCTCGATCGACGGTGAGGCCGCCAAGGCAATGTCGGCCATTGCAAGCCGGCTGGTTACGATCAACGCGTCCGTTCGGCTCAAGGTGATCGACAGCGGCACCGCGCTTGAAGCCGCCAAGGCTTTTTCGGCGGGGAAGGCAGACCTCGCCGTGGTGCGCGGCGATGTCGGCGACCTGTCACAGGCGCGAGCCGTCGTCGTTGTGAGCCATATGGTCGCGCTCATCATCGCGCCGCCGGGGTCGACCATCGACAGCATGGACAAATTGAAGGGTCGCCGCGTGGGCGTGATCGGCGGCGACTCCAATGCCAAAATCGTCGACGTGCTGAGCAAGGAATATGGATTCGATCGTGAGAAGATGTTCAAGGATATCGCCCTGTCGGACGCGCGGCAAGCCATTCAATCCAAGGAGGTCAGTGCGCTGCTTGTCGTGATCCCGCTAGCTGAAAAATATTTGACGCTGGTGCGAGGTTTCTTTCAGCAGGGCCCGAAAGCGTCGCCGGTACTGATCCCGATCGATTCCGCAGGGGCCATCGCGCAAGAAGAACGCGCTTATGAAAGTTTCGACGTCCCGAAGGGCACGTTGCGGGGAGCGCCGCCGATCCCGGAGGATGACCTGACCACGTTGAGAACCTCTCTATATCTCGTCGCGCAAAAGAAGCTTAGCTCCGATCTGATCGGGACCCTCACGCAGACGATCATGAACGTCCGCAGGGATCTCATGGCGGAGCAGCCGATTTTTGCACAGATCGCCGCGCCCAGTACGGACGCGGATGCTTACCTCGCCCTGCATCCGGGCGCCGCGGCGTTCTACAACGGCACCCAGCAGAGCTTCATGGATGAATACAGCAACTGGATTTATCTGACGCCAATGGCGCTGGGCGGCGCTGCCACGGTGTTTGCCGCGGCCTGGAAATTTCTGGGACTGGGCGAGCCCCTGACCCGGGACGGCCCGCTGGATTCTCTCTATGCGCTGGGGCGCCGGATCCGCAAGGCCGGCACCGAGGCTGAGCTATTGGATATCGAAGACGAAATTGACGACATCCTCAAAACACAGCGCGCCAAATCCGCCGGCGGAGACGAGCGCGCGGTGGATGACGCGACATTGAATGTAGCAGCCCATCGGCTGGAGAGCCTGATTCACGATCGACGAACGATGCTTGCGAAGAAGCCCACGGTCGCCTCCGCCGCTTGAGCGGCCTCTTAGCTTGAGCGACGTCTTTACTTAGCTTCCAAACTTGGCTTCCACCTCAAGGAGAACCGTCATGAAACTTGTTATCATCTCTGTATTGCTCGCCGGAAGCTTCATCGCCCTGAGCGCCATGGAAGCAAGCGCGGTCGTCTGCGCTCGCGGTGTGTATCGCGCAGGCTGCGTCGGCGCGGGCGGGGCTGCGGTCGCCGTCGCACGTCCAGTTGTCCGTCCCGTGGTTGTTGCGCCACGGCGGGCCGTTGTTCGCCGCAGGGTGTACTGACCGGTCTGCGACGCATCAGCTTAGAACATGCAGCCTCACCCGCGGATCGCACGATGCCGTAGCGATTCGTCAGGACCGAACTGCGGAAGCGACCACAGGCCATGAACGATCTGCTGATCTCGCTCCTTGTGTTCGCGTTGATATGTGGCGGCGCCCTGGCTGGCATGGCTGTTCGACCCTTGTTGTCGGAACATCATTTGCATCCGGACTCCAAGGACGTTGTAAAGATGGCAACGGGCCTGATTGGCACCTTGACCGCGCTGGTGCTCGGCCTCTTGATCGCATCGGCAAAAAGCTCGTTCGATCAGAAAACCAGCCAGGTCAGGCAAGTGACCGCCAGCGTGATCCTGCTCGACGATCTGCTGGCGCAATATGGTCCTGAAGCCATTCCAGTCCGAAATCTGCTGCGGCAGAGCATCCAGCCATTGGCCAACCGGATCTGGCACGAGGAAGAGGTCCCGACCGGCAAGTCCGTTCAGTTCGAGGCGACGGCCGAGGCGTTGGCGTTCGAAGACAAACTGGAACGGCTCACGCCGAGCAATGATCTGCAACGCTCGATCCAATCCCGCGCCATTCAGGCCTTCACCGATGGCGCGCAGACCCGGCTGCAGTTGTTTGCACAAACCGGCGGCGCGATCCCGACGCCGTTTTTGATCATTCTGGTGTTCTGGCTTGGCGCGATTTTCGTGAGCTTCACTCTGTTCGTTCGCGCCAATTTGATCGTCATGGCCTCTTTGTTCATATGCGCGCTGTCGTTTGCCTGCGCGATTTTTCTGATTCTGGAGCTGGATAACCCCTTCACGGGCCTCATGCAGATTTCAAGCACAACCCTGCGAAGCGCGCTCTTGCCGCTGCCGCCATAACAGCGGGCGCGCCCATCGCGGCTTGTGAAGGCAGCCGCTACGCCGCCGGCACGATCTTTCCGGGATTGAAGATATTCTGCGGATCGAGCGCCTGCTTCAGCGCCCGCATGGCGTCGAGCGCCTCGGGGCCGAGTTCGGCCTTGAGGTATTTCTGCTTGCCCTGCCCGATGCCGTGCTCGCCGGTGCAGGTCCCGCCCATCGCCTGCGCGCGTTCGACCAGCCGGTGCATGAAATCCTCGCCGCGCGCCATCTCGTCGCGGTCGTCGACGTCGCATAGCAGCGAGCAGTGGAAATTGCCGTCGCCGACATGGCCGACGATCGGCGATTGCAGCCGCAGGCGCTTCAGATCCTCTTCGGTTTCGGTCACGCAATCGGCCAGCCGCGAGATCGGCACGCAGACGTCGGTGGCCACCACGCCCGCGCCGGGACGCAGCGCCTTCACCGACCAGTAGGCATCGTGCCGCGCCTGCCACAGCTTGGTGCGATCCTCCGGCCGCGTGGTCCAGGTGAAATCGCCGCCGCCGCACTCCTTGGCGATCTCGCTGAAATTCTTCGACTGCTCAGCGACCTCGTTCTCGCTGCCGTGGAATTCCAGCAGCAATAGCGGCGTCTCCGGCAGCGACAATTTCGAGTAGGAATTGCAGGCGCGCACCTGTTCGGCGTTGAGCAGTTCGATGCGCGCGACGGGAATCCCGGTCTGGATCGCCAGGATCGTCGCCTGGCAGGCGCCACGAACGCTGTCGAACGAACAGGCCGCGGCCGCGATGGTTTCGGGGATGCCGCGCAGCTTGATGGTGAGTTCGGAGATGATCCCGAGTGTGCCTTCCGCGCCGACGAACAGATGCGTCAGGTCATAGCCGGCCGAGGATTTTTTCGACCGCGTGCCGGTCGTGATGATCTCGCCGTCGCCGCGCACCACTTTGAGCGCCAGCACGTTGTCGCGCATGGTGCCGTAGCGCACCGCATTGGTGCCCGACGCCCGGGTGGACGCCATGCCGCCGAGCGAGGCATCGGCGCCGGGATCGATCGGGAAGAACACGCCCTGGTCGCGCAAATGCTCGTTCAGCGTCTTGCGGGTGATGCCGGGCTGGATCACGCAGTCGAGATCTTCAGGATGCACCGCAAGCACCTGGTTCATGTCGCGCAGATCGATGCAGATGCCGCCGGCCGGCGCGTTGACCTGGCCCTCGAGCGAGGTGCCGGTGCCGAATGCGATCACCGGTACGCTATTCTTCGCGCAGATTCGCACCACGTCCTGAATGTCTGATGTCTCCTGCGCCATCACCACCGCGTCCGGCGGCTGCGGCGCCAGCCAGGTCGTGGTATGCGCATGCTGGTCGCGCACCGCCTGCGAGGTGATCAGCCGGTTGCCGAACCGCGCCGCGAGCGCTTCGATCGCGCTTGCCAGCGCCTGCGGCTCCGGCCGCTTGGGATGATTGGTATTGGTCGTTGCCACGTAAATTCCTCCAAACTTCGGAAGACCGTGGCAAAGGATATATAAGGGGTCAAGAGATCATGCGAACCGGCGGGAATGAGGAATGACGAGCACTGATACCCCTGAGGATGCGTTGTTGCGGCCCACGCCGTTCCTGTCGTCGGTGATGCAGATCGAGCCGCAATGGATCGACTACAACGGCCATCTCAACATGGCCTACTACAATGTGATGTTCGACCGTGCCATCGACGAATTATGGCTCAAACTCGGGATCGGGCCGGCCTATATGAAGGGGCGCCACGGCTCGACCTTCACCGCCGAATGCCATGTGCGGTATTTGCGCGAAATCCACCTCGGCGATCCCGTGCAGGTCTCGATCCTGCTGGTGGCCGCCGATGAAAAACGGCTGCATACGTTTGAGGAATTGCGCCACGCCACCGAGGGCTGGCTGTCCGCCACGTCGGAAAACATGACCATTCACATCGACATGAGCGCACGAAAGACCGCACCGTTTCCGGCCGATATTCGCGCCCGTATCGAGGCCGTCGCAAGCGCCCATGCAGCTATTCCGCGCCCCGAGGGCATCGGCCGAAAGATCGCGATGCCCTCGAAATAGGTATTTTAGCGGCTAAACCCGGGTGCGCCCGCGCGCCAAACCGACCACGGCCGAGACCAGAAACAGCACGATGGCGACGAAGAAGATGATCTTGGCGATTTCGATCGATGCGCCGGCGAGGCCGCCAAAGCCCAAAATACCGGCAATCAACGCGATGATCAGGAAAGTAACGACCCAGCTCAACATGATCAGTACCTCTGTTTCCAAATTCTGTTTCGATGCACGGCCTTCAAGAGCATTGCACATCGGCTGCCAAACTAATCCGGCCCGGGAACGAAAGTTCCAGCCAGTTCCAGGCCCCAAAACCGCAAAAAAGACCCCGTTTTGGCGGAACGAAATCAGGTCCGGAGAACGGAAACGGCGCCGGGATAACTCCTGTCAAATCGGCCATTGAAGCCCTATATGCCGTTCATTCCTGCTATGAAGGCTCCCCTTCACGGCTCCACGGTGCCATCGTGGGGGTTAAGACGATTCGCATGACCGAGCCGAACAGACTGAGCCACCCCAGCGTCCCCGACCACCAGCCCGCTGCTGGCGGCATCGCCGCGCGTGCGCGGGCGGCTGCCACGCCGCAATATCTCGCCGGGCTTAACCCCGAGCAGCGCGAGGCGGTGGAAACGCTGGATGGGCCGGTCCTGGTGCTGGCGGGCGCCGGCACCGGCAAGACCCGGGTGCTGACCTGCCGGATCGCCCACATCCTGAGCCAGGGCCGCGCCCGGCCGGGCGAAATCCTCTCCGTCACCTTCACCAACAAGGCGGCGCGGGAGATGAAGCTGCGGCTCGGCCAGATGCTCGGCCAGGCCGTCGAAGGCATGCCGTGGCTCGGCACCTTCCACTCGATCGGCGGACGCATCCTGCGCACCCATGCCGAGCTGGTGCAGTTGAAATCCAATTTCACCGTGCTCGATGTCGATGACCAGATCCGCCTGCTGAAGCAATTGTTGCAGGCCGAGAACATCGACGACAAGCGATGGCCGGCCCGCATGCTCGCCGGCCTGATCGACGGCTGGAAGAATCGCGGACTGACGCCGTCGCAGGTGCCGCCGGGCGAAGCCGCCGTGTTCGGCAACGGCAAGGGCGGCAAGCTCTACGCCAGCTATCAGGAACGGCTGAAGATCCTCAACGCCGCCGATTTCGGCGATCTGCTGCTGGAGAATATCCGGCTGTTTCGCGAGCACCCCGACGTGTTGCGGCAATACCAGGGCCGCTTCAAATTCATTCTGGTGGACGAATATCAGGACACCAACGTCGCGCAATATCTGTGGCTGCGGCTTTTGGCACAGGCGCCGTCCAAGCCCGGCGCGCCTCTTTCATCGATCATTCCCGGCCACACCGGCTCACCCGTCATACCGGAGCGCGTTGACTCTCCCGTCATTCCGGGGCGTGCCGAAGGCACGAACCCGGAATCTGGAGATGAGGAGGACTCACTTCGAGATTCCGGGTTCGCACCTAACGGTGCGCCCCGGAATGACGAGCGTGGTGTCGCCGCTCAAGCGGAGCTTCCAGCGCATCCCGGAATGACGCCTCCTTCCCAGCCTGCCCTCGCCGCTCCTCCGAAAAACATCTGCTGCGTCGGCGACGACGATCAGTCGATCTATGGCTGGCGCGGCGCGGAGGTCGACAACATCCTGCGCTTCGATCACGATTTTCCCGGCGCCAAGGTTATCAGGCTCGAGCGCAACTACCGCTCCACCGGCCACATCCTCGCCGCCGCCTCGCATCTGATCGCGCACAACGAAAGCCGGCTCGGCAAGACGCTGCGCACCGAGGATGTCGACGGCGAAAAGGTCACCGTCACCGGTTCCTGGGATTCCGAAGAGGAAGCCCGCGCCATCGGCGAGGAGATCGAGGAGTTGCAGCGCGCCGGCAACAATCTCAACGACGTCGCGATCCTGGTGCGCGCGTCGTTCCAGATGCGCGAATTCGAAGATCGCTTCGTCACGCTCGGCCTGCCCTATCGCGTGATCGGCGGCCCGCGATTCTATGAGCGCGCCGAAATACGCGACGCGCTGGCTTATTTGCGCACCATCAACTCGCCGGCGGACGATCTCGCCTTCGAGCGCATCATCAATGTGCCCAAGCGCGGCCTTGGCGATGCCACCGTGCAGATGCTGCACGACCACGCCCGCAAGCGCCGCATTCCACTGTTCGAGGCCGCCCGCGCCGTGGTCGAGACCGACGAATTGAAGCCGAAGGCGCGCGGCTCGCTGCGCGATCTCATCATCAATTTCGATCGCTGGCGCGCGCGGCGCGAGGTGACCACGCACACCGAACTCGCCGAAATCGTGCTCGACGAAAGCGGCTACACCGAAATGTGGCAGAAGGATCGTTCCGCCGACGCCGCCGGCCGCCTCGAAAACCTCAAGGAGCTGGTGCGCTCGATGGAGGAATTCGAGAACCTGCAAGGTTTCCTCGAGCATATCTCGCTGGTGATGGACCGCGACGGTGGCGCCGAGGACGAGGCGGTGTCGCTGATGACGCTGCATTCGGCCAAGGGGCTCGAATTCGACAACGTCTTCCTGCCCGGCTGGGAGGAAGGCCTGTTCCCGAGCCAGCGCACACTCGACGAACAGGGCCGCGCCGGGCTGGAGGAAGAGAGACGTCTGGCCCATGTCGGGCTGACCCGCGCCCGCCGTCGCGCGAAACTCTACTTCGCCACCAACCGGCGGATCCACGGCACGTGGTCGACCACCATCCCGTCGCGCTTCCTCGACGAATTGCCGGCACACAATGTCGAGATCACGGAATCCAAGGGCGGTTCGGGCTGGGGCGGCAGCAGCGGCTACGGCCCCTCGCGTTTCGACAATGTGGAATCGTTCGGCTCAAGCTATACGACGCCGGGCTGGCAACGGGCACAGGCCAATCGCGCACGCGGCCAAGGCGGCCGCCAGGAAAATCGGCAAGGCCAGGCCGGCGGCGGCTTCAACGAGGACCCGTCGCCCTTCTCAGGCTCGCGCAGCGATGCCAGCTCGCGGGGCGACGCAGGCGGGTTCTCGCGCAACAAGCGCGGCCCGATGGTGATCGAAGGCGAACTGGTCGCGAAATCCACCGGCACGACATCGGAATTCTCGCTGGACGACCGCGTGTTCCACCAGAAATTCGGCTATGGCCATGTGGTGAAAATCGACGGCAACAAGCTCACCATCGCCTTCGAAAAAGCCGGCGAGAAGAAAGTCGTCGACAGTTTCGTCGAGCGGACCTAGGCCGCGAAAAAGCGCCGGGAAATGTCACGGCTTGCGCGGGCGCCACGCGGGAAAGACTAATAGAGAATTAACAAACGCCGGCGCGTTTTAATGAACTTTTAGAAAAATACTTACCCGCTACCTTTACGGAAAAATCGCGTGTGCTCGATATGGTAAGCGCCAATATCGTTGGTGCGAGTTTATCAAGCGCGATTTAAGGTTTGAAAATGAGTGAGGCAAGTTCGTTTCTCCAGGAGCTCGACGAGGCCGTCTCGCGAGGAACGCCGGAGAGCCGCTCGCGGGCGTTGTGGCATACAACTAATCTAATGATTGCCGGCCGGTACAGCGACGACGAGATATGGACCTTTGGCGAGGTCATCGGTCGGCTTGCGGATGAGATCGAAGTCGTAGCCCGCACCGAGCTTGCAAAACGGCTGGCCCGCTTCGACCGCGCCCCGGTCAATATCATCCATAAACTCGCTTTTGACGATTCGATCGAAGTCGCCGGTCCCGTGCTCCAGGAATCGGAGCGGCTCGAGGCTTACGCCCTGGTCGCCAATGCCTGCACCAAGGGCCAGACGCATATGCTCGCGATCTCGAAACGCAAATCAATCGAGGAGAGGGTCACGGACGTACTGGTGACGCGCGGCAACAAGGAGGTCGTGAATTCCGTCGCGAACAACAGCGGTGCGCGTTTCTCGGAATCCGGCTTTCTGCACATGATCCAGCGGGCCGAAGGCGATTCCATTCTCGCCGAGAAGCTCGGCCTGCGCGAGGACATCCCGCGGCATATTTTCCAGCAATTGATCGCCAAGGCGTCGGACGACGTGAAGAAGCGGCTGCAGCAGGAACGCCCCGCGATGGTCGACCACATTCAGTCCTCGGTGTCCGATGTCACGGGCGCGCTGCAGTCCAAGTTTGGACCGGTGTCGCGCGGCTATTTCGTCGCAAAACGGCTGGTGGCGACGCAGCATCGGGAAGGCAATCTGAACGAGAACAGCATATCCGGATATGCCCAGGCCCATCGGCTGGAGGAAGTCACGATCGGGCTGTCGCTGCTGTGCTCATTACCGAGCGACGTGATCGAGCGGGCTCTGTTCGACAAGAACAGGGAAACGCTGCTGATTCTGGCCAAGTCCCTCGACTTTTCGTGGGCCACCACAATGGCGTTGCTTTTTCTCGGCGCGAAAGATCACCGCATCACCGCAAAAGATCTCAAGGACACCGAAACCGAGTTTGGCCGTCTCAACGTCGAGACATCGCGGACCGT
Organism: Bradyrhizobium canariense; assembly: GCF_900105125.1. Classification (NCBI taxonomy): domain Bacteria; kingdom Pseudomonadati; phylum Pseudomonadota; class Alphaproteobacteria; order Hyphomicrobiales; family Nitrobacteraceae; genus Bradyrhizobium; species Bradyrhizobium canariense. Next base: position 3,583,188 of record NZ_LT629750.1, read on the forward strand.
CCTGGAATTCTATCAGTCTCGCAAGAATGGCGGGGACGCGGATTCCGATACCGAACGCAAGCCCGCGCTCATGATGCAATGAGATGGCGGATCTGGAATTGGTGGGGGAGATATCGGCAATGAACGTAATTGCATTCGGCGCAGACGCCTCGGAGCGCTTCGGTGTCCTTTCCGCCGAACCGAGGACGGACAAACCGCTGGATGCGGCCTGGATCGTTCTTGAAGCCGCCAACGATCTCGGCGACCAGGCCACCGTCGAGGTCTGCCGGCGGGTCATTGACGCCAGCCTGAACGGGACAGCGGCCGCCTCGTCCGACCTGCACATCGTCACCGAATATTTCAGGTAAATACGACACCGCCCTCGGATTCACAGCGACTTCATTGAATCCGAGCCCGGTTCAAGCCGGCTAACGTCCCTTTGTAAGTACACAGCTCGGGTCTGGCGGCGCTTGCAGGATGGCGCGCGCGTTCCTATCTGTCGGTGCTCGCCCCCCGAGCCGGCCGACCTGCCGCTTTACGCTTTCCCGCCTTTCCAATTCAGATTATTCAGCCCCGCATGTCACCAATCATATCTGTTGCAAATCTGTCGAAGACCTATGCCTCCGGCTTCAAGGCGCTGAAGGGCATCAATCTCGAGATCCAGCGCGGCGAGATTTTCGCGCTGCTGGGGCCGAACGGCGCCGGCAAGACCACGCTGATCAGCATCATCTGCGGCATCGCCAACCCGAGCGAAGGCACCGTATCGATCGAGGGGCATGACATCATCGGCTCCTATCGCGCGGCGCGCTCACTGATCGGGCTGGTGCCGCAGGAATTGCACACCGACGCCTTCGAGACGGTGTGGGCGACGGTGAGCTTCAGCCGCGGCCTGTTCGGCAAACCGAAAAATCCTGCGCATATCGAAAAGGTCCTGAAGGACCTGTCGCTGTGGGACAAGAAGGACAACAAGATCGTCACGCTGTCCGGCGGCATGAAGCGCCGGGTGATGATCGCAAAGGCGCTGTCGCATGAGCCGCAAATCCTGTTTCTCGACGAGCCGACCGCGGGCGTCGATGTCGAATTGCGCAAGGGCATGTGGGAGGTAGTGCGGGCGCTGCAGGCCTCCGGCGTCACCATCATCCTGACCACGCATTACATCGAAGAAGCCGAGCAGATGGCCGACCGGATCGGCGTCATCAACAAGGGCGAGATCGTCCTGGTCGAGGAAAAAGCCAACCTGATGCACAAGCTCGGCAAGAAACAGCTCAAGTTGCATTTGCAGGGCAAGATCGATTGCGTTCCAGCGCCGCTTGCGGCCTACAACCTCGAACTATCCGGCGACGGCACTGAACTGACCTACAATTACGATACCAAGGGTGACCGCACCGGCATTACCAGCCTGCTCAGCGACCTCCGCGGCGCCGGCATCCGCTTCTACGATCTCGATACCAACCAGAGTTCGCTGGAAGACATTTTCGTCAGCCTGGTGCGGTGAATTTGAAGTTCCTATCAGGTTGCCGCGTCCTCGTCATAGGAACTTCAAATTCAAATGCCGCACCAGAATTATAGATTTGCTAGTGCTCCTTCGATTTCGAAGTTCGCATCGGAGGCTCCGCGAATGTGTGCGAACTTCGAAATCCGAGCACTAGTGAGGGCGCCATGAACTTCCGGGCAATCCGCGCGATCTATCTGTTTGAAATGGCGCGAACCTGGCGCACGCTGCTGCAAAGCATCGTCTCGCCGGTGGTCTCGACGTCGCTGTATTTCGTGGTGTTCGGTTCGGCGATCGGCTCGCGCATCACCTCGGTCGAAGGCGTCAGCTACGGCACCTTCATCGTGCCGGGATTGGTGATGCTGTCGGTACTGACCCAGAGCATCGCCAACGCCTCGTTCGGCATCTACTTTCCGAAATTCGTCGGCACGATCTACGAGATATTGTCGGCACCGATCTCGTATTTCGAAATCGTGCTCGGCTATGTCGGCGCCGCCGCCACCAAATCGATCATCCTCGGCCTGATCATTCTCGCAACCGCCGGCCTGTTCGTGCCGCTGAAGATCCATCATCCGCTGTTCATGCTGGTTTTCCTGGTGCTGACGGCGGTGACCTTCAGCCTGTTCGGTTTCATCATCGGCATCTGGGCCGATGGCTTCGAGAAGCTGCAGATGATCCCGATGCTGGTGGTGACGCCGCTGACCTTCCTGGGCGGCAGCTTTTACTCGGTGAACATGCTGCCACCGGTGTGGCGCACCATCACGCTGCTCAATCCCGTGGTTTATCTCATCTCTGGCTTCCGCTGGAGTTTCTATGACATCGCCGACGTCAACGTCGGCGTGAGTATCGCCATGACGACGGCCTTCCTCGTCGTCTGCATGATCGCGGTGTGGTGGATCTTCAAGACCGGCTACCGGCTAAAGAACTGACGCCGGGCGTCATTCGCCATCGACACGTCATTCCGGGATGGTCCAAAGGACCAGACCCGGAATCTTGAGATTCTCAGATGTGCAATTGCACATCGTAGTTCGATGCTTTTGCATCGCCCCGGAATGACGACGAAGGCTATAGAGGGATTACCGATAACAGTGGAAGTGGTGGTAGCGGTTATAGTAGCCGCGGCAGCCATAGCCGCGGTGATAATAGCCGCGGTTCGGAATTCCGAGAACCCCATCCACGGCTCCGACCGCGCCGCCGACACCCGCTCCAACGGCGCCACCAACGACAGCGCCGACCGGACCGGCCGCGCGGCCGCCCTCTCGTGAACCTTGCTCGGCCCCACCGACAATTCCTTGAGCGTGCCCGAGATGGGGAAGCGCCAGCAATGCGAGGGCAAAGGCCGCGGTCGCGAGGTAAGTCCTCTGGGCGGAGCGAGTTGGCAGCGTCAATGCCCTGATCTTCGTCGTCATCTGAATTCCTTGTGCTCAATGTGGTGGCCACTGGGGCGCACTTGATCAACGCCGGTACGGCCAAAAGGTTGCGTGAGCATGACGGATTCACGACCGCGCGGGCGCAGACCTCGCGAAAAAGTAACTCGGCGCGCCGGATTAAACCCCGTCTACGCCTTGATTGCGCCCGGCTAAGTATTAACGATGGATAAACAGGCCACTGGAACCGAAACCTGATTCAGCGCATAATGATGCGGGAGACGGTGAGAGCGGCGCTGCGGTTAATACGCTGTAATCAGGGCCTGGAGGCCGAAAGTAAATGCGTTCCTTCCTTGTTGCTTGTGCTGGTCTGATGCTGGTTGCCACCGCCGCGCAGGCCAAAGTCGAAATCACCGTCGATAAAAATAACCAGCTGATGACCGTCGCAGTCGACGGCGTCGAACGCTACCAGTGGCCGGTCTCGACCGGCAATCCCTCACATGAGACGCCGAACGGCACCTTCCGTACATTCCGCATGGAGGAAGATCACTACTCCAAGGAATTCGACGACGCGCCGATGCCGCATTCGATCTTCTTCACCAGAATCGGTCATGCCATCCATGGCACCGAGTCCGAAGGCCACCTCGGCACGCCGGTTTCCCATGGCTGCGTCCGTCTTTCCCGCGCCAACGCCACGACGCTTTATGCGCTGGTCGAAAAAGAAGGCGTGCTCAACACCACCGTGACGTTGACCGGGTCATCCCAGATCGCGCTGACGCGCAATCCGCGCGGCCGGGCCAATACCGCCGTCACGCGCCGCGATCCCGACTCGCAGTACAACAACGCCGTCGGCGATCCCGTCATGCTGACCCCACAGCAGCAGGCGCCCGGCCAATATGCACAGCGCCCCGATGACGGTTACATCTATCCGGCCGATGGCAGCTCGGATGTGGCGCGCTATCCGGCGCCGCGCAGCAGCCGGCGCCTCTACGATGCACAGGCCTATCCGCAACAGCAGCCGCAATATTACGATAACCGAGGCAATTCGCTTCAATATGCGCCGCCGGCTTATGCACCGCGGCCGTATCAGCCGCGCGGGCTGTTCGACTAACGCGAACAGCGCCGCGGGCGATTCATTGGAGCTTATTTATTGGGCGATCGCGCGTGATCGCCCAACGGGGCCTTAGCCGCCCTTTTCACACTTCGTCATGAAGCTGGTCTTGGCCGCGCCGGCGAGCGGCTTGCCTTCCGCGCTCACCGCTTTGGTGGCGCAGGTATCGGCCATGCATTTCTTCATGAATGAGGTCTTCGCCGCGCCGGCAAGCGCCTTGCCGTCCTTGCCAACCGCTTTGCTCTCGCAGGTTTCCTGCGCCATCGCCGTACCGACGGCGAAGGTCGCAATCATTGCCGCTAGAAATACACTTTTAAACATGTCTCTCTCCTTGACCGCCCCGTTATCGGGATTTGAGCACTGCGATTTGACAGCAAGTTCCGCCCTCGATCAAGGGCCGGTTTGGTTTTGCTAAGATGAACGGCCGCCCTGGCCTCCTTGGAGCGGCCAATGCGAAGCACGCATGATTACCAGCCGATAAATTAGTCCGTGCTGTACGCATTGCGTTGACGTGCGGGTAACCAAGACCGGCACGTTCCATGACACGCCGGCATTTCTGCCCTGCGCAAGCGCCTCCAAACGCGTGGCTTTACCGCTTCTTACACGATTAGCCTCTAGCCATGGAGGTCATCGCGGTATCTCCGCCCATGCGGTTTGATGATGTTGAAAGTTTATAATTGCATCGCGGACGCCCACGATTTCAGCCTCGTCGGTCTCGCTGCCTTTATCTGCGTTCTGGCGTCGCTCGCCGCGATCAACCTGTTGCGCCACGCCCGCAAATCCACCGGTCGCATGCGCCTGGTGTGGATTGCCGTGTCGGCCATCTCGACAGGCTTCGGCATCTGGGCGACGCATTTCATCGCGATGCTGGCATTCACGCCGGGAATTCCGAGCGGCTACAATATCGCTTTGACCATTCTGTCCCTGCTCGCAGCCATCCTGCTGACCGGCGCCGGATTGTCGGTGTCCTTGATTCCGAACTGGCGCCATGGGCCATGGATCGGCGGCGCGATCGTCGCAGGCGGGATCGCAGCGATGCATTATCTCGGCATGGCGGCATTCGAAATCGCCGGCATCGTGTTGTGGGATCCCACCCTTGTCGTTGCATCGATCGTGATTGGCGCTGTTCTGGGCGCGACCGCGCTTCCTGTCGGCCTTCATGGCACGGACCAGAAATGGAAGATCGGAGGCGCGCTTCTGCTGACGCTTGCGATCTGCTCCCATCACTTCACGGCGATGGCCGCGGTCTCGATCATTCCCTATGCGGCCATCGAAGTTCCGCTGTCGACGCTGCCTGCCGGATGGCTTGCGGTGGCGGTGGCCTGCGCCAGCGTGGTGATTATCGCTCTCGGGCTGGCAGCGATCGTGCTCGACGTCCGCGACGAGCGCCGCTCCGAGCTTGAAGTCGATCGCATGCGCGAGCTCGCCAACGCGTCGGTGGAGGGACTTCTGGTTTGCGACGGCGAGACCATCGTCTCGGTCAACACCAGCTTTGCTCATCTTGCGGGCGTTCCCGCTTCCACCCTCGTCGGCGTCAGACTGGAAAACTGCTTTCCGGACAAGGCTGCGCGGGCCAGGCTGCTGGCCGGGTCCAATCAAGTGGTTGAAACCGCCTTGCGCCATTCCGACGGCTCGATAACCGCCGTTGAGTTGCTGTTGCGGCCGATCATCTTCTCCGGCCGGCCTCACCAGGTCGTCGCAGTCCGCGATCTGCAGGCGCGCAAGGAGGCCGAGCAGCATATTCACTATCTCGCGCACCACGACGCGCTGACGTCGCTTCCCAATCGCAGCAATTTCAACGCGCGGATCGAACAGGAAATCGCGGATCTGGCCGGCAGCGAAAGCCTGGCCGTGCTCTATCTCGATCTCGACCGGTTCAAGGAAGTCAACGACCTGTTCGGCCACGCAGCCGGAGATACGGTGCTTCAGACCGTTGCTTCGCGGGTCACCGCGGTGCTCGCCGAAGGCCAGATGATGGCGCGGCTGGGCGGCGATGAGTTCGCGATCCTGATGCCCCGCGTCACGGATCCGGAACAGGCCGGCCGCCTTGCCGAGACCATTCTGGAAGCGCTGCACGCGGCCAACGATACGCTGGAAACCAACAGCATCTCGACCAGCATCGGCATTGCGATTTGCCCCGATGACGGCATAGATCGCGAAGCCCTGCTCAGCCACGCCGATACCGCGCTCTATCGCGCCAAGACCGATGGCCGCAACACCTATCGCTTCTTTGAAGCGAGCATGGGCACCGCGATCCGGGAACGACGGATGCTGGAGCACGATCTGCGGCTGGCGATTGCGCGCAACGAATTGCGGCTGGTGTATCAGCCGCAGAAAGGCGTGCGCAGCCAGGCCATGACCGGTTTCGAGGCGTTGCTGCGCTGGAAGCACCCCGCGCGCGGCGACATTTCGCCAGCGGTGTTTATCCCGATCGCGGAAGAAAGCGGCTCGATCCTCGAAATCGGCGATTGGGTGATCCAGGCTGCCTGCCGGGAAGCTGCAAGCTGGGAGCAGCCGCTCACGGTTGCCGTCAACGTCTCCGCCGTACAGCTTTACAATCCTGACTTTGTGCAGCAGCTTCATCAAACCCTGCTGGACACCGGGCTGTCGCCGAAGCGCCTCGAGATCGAGATCACCGAAACGGCACTGGTGCGCGACTTCAACCGGGCGCTCACCACGCTGCGGCTGGTCAAGGCGCTCGGCGTCCGCATCGCCATGGATGATTTCGGCACCGGCTATTCATCGCTCTCGAACTTGCGGGCATTTCCGTTCGACAAGATCAAGATCGACGGCTCGTTCATCAGGTCGGTCAATTCCAACAGCCAGGCCGCGACGATCGTCCGGGCCGTGCTGGGGCTCGGACGCGGATTGGGCTTGCCGGTATTGGCCGAAGGCGTCGAGACCGATGCCGAGCTGCAGTTCCTGCGCGACGAGGCCTGCGACGAAGTCCAGGGCTATCTGCTTGGACGCCCAGCCGCGATCAACAATTTTCGCCATCTCACCCACCGCGAGATGGTCGTCGACGACGCACCGGAAGCAGCGCCCGCGCCGCGCGCGAAAAGCGCCTGAGCATAACGCTCACAGCGTTTTCGGACGCTCTGACGGATGAACGCCTGACCAAGCGTCACTGTTCGCCGTCGCGCAGCCGCCGGTAGACCGCGCCAAGCACGTTAGAATAGTCGTCGGTCCAGATCCGCTGCTGCTTGTCGGCAGCGGTCTGCTCCCACACATCCGATGACGCCAGCTTGCCGACATCGGCTTCCTCTCGCGCCGAGACCACGACCGAGGTCGGGAAGATGTATTCGCTGTCGCGGTTAGAGTCCTCGCTGTAGACCCAGCTCTTGAGATCGTTGGCCTCGGCGATGCCGACAACGACGCTCGCGAGCTCCAGATGCCGGTTGGAGACGTGCATCAGCACCGCGCCCTGTGGCACGAGCTTGGCCTTGTAGATTGCCATCGCCTCTCTTGTGGCGAGATGAATCGGGATTGCGTCCGACGAATAGGCATCCACGATGATCAAATCATAGATGCCATCGGGCTCCTTCGCGAAGGTCAACCGCGCATCGCCCATGACCGGCTTCAGGTCCGGCTCGCAATTTCTGATAAAGGTGAAATATCTGGGGTCGCGCGCGGTATCGACCATCGACTGATCGATCTCAAAGAACTTCCAGTTCTCGCCGGGCTCCGACGCACAGGTCAGCGTGCCGGCGCCGAGACCGATCACCGCCACGCGAATGGGGCCACCCTTGCGCTCGCGTATCGCCGTGATCGCCTGCCCGATGCCGCCGTCCTTGTGGTAATAGGAGATCGGCTCGGGCCGTCCGGTAACCGGCGTGCCGTCGTCGTTCTGGAATTTCTGGGCGCCATGGATCGTGGTGCCATGCATCAGCACATGATACTGGCCGTGCGGCGTGACCACGATCTTGTGGACGCCGAAAAAGCTGCGCACGGTTTCCACCCGCCCGTCGTCGGACGGGTAGGCGCGAATCAGCACCAGCGCCACCGCGACGGTTGCGAAGATCTTCCAGCGGTTCGCGTTCAATCCAAGCGCCAGCACCGCTGACAGTAGGCCGACCGCGCCGATCACCCAGACCCTGTTGTCATCGAGCCAGGCCATGATTTTGCTCGCGAGCGTGCCGTCCGACCAGGACGGCGCGATCAGGGCCAGCGCGAGCACCGCGAGAAACGGCCAGTACCAGCCGCTCCAGCGCGGCAGACGCTCGGCACCGCCGGGCGGACGGCACAACGCCGCCAATGCCAGCAGGATCGGATATTCCGCGACCCATGAGAACGTAAACGGCGCGATCAGCCCCGCGAACAATCCGCCGACCATGCCGCCGAACGACAGCGCGACATAGAAGCCGGTGAGATATTTCGCGGCCGGCCGTGTCCGCGCCAGCTCGCCATGGCAGGCCATCGCGATGATGAAAAAACAAAGCAGATGCCCGCCGAGCGTCAGCAGCAGATTCTGTTCGCCGCCGATCGCAAGCAGCACGATGACGCCTGTTATCGCCAGCGGTTGCGCCATCAGCATCCAGCGGTGCGGCAACAGCGGCCGCGACTGGAACACCAGCACCCAGGTCAAGAGATAAAGCGACAGCGGCAGCACCCATAGCAGCGGCGCTGCGGCGACATCGGTGGAGATATGCGCGGTGACGGCGATCAAAAGGCCCGACGGCACCGCGGCCAGGAAGATCCAGCGCGCGCGCAGTATCCAGGCCGGCGCCGGCGCATCGGAATCCCCGGCGAGCGTATCGACCGCCGCCATCGCCGGCGAGCGCAGCAGCAACACCCCGCAGCTCGCGATCAGAACGATCAGCACCCCATAGCCGCCGGTCCAGATCAGGTTTTGCGTGCGCAGCGTGAACATCGGCTCCAGCAGCACCGGATAGGACAGCAGCGCCAGGAAACTGCCGATATTCGACGAGGCATACAGGAAATAGGGATCCGGACCGTTGGGATGCCCGGTGCGGACGAACCAGGCCTGCAACAGCGGGTTGTTGGCGGCGAGCGCAAAGAACGGCAGCCCGATCGAGACCACGAACAGCCCGAGCAGCCAGAACGCATAGCCGCTTGACGGCGGCTCGCCCCAGCCGCTGGCAATCGACAGCGGCAGCGTCAGCAAGGCGACCACCAGCAACACCAGATGCACCGCGACCGGAATGGCGCGATTGCGCATCTGCATCAGGTAATGCGCATAGGCATAGCCCGCGAGCAGCAGCGACTGGAAGAACACCATCGCCACCGACCACACCGCCGGCGAACCGCCGAGCCGCGGCAACACCATCTTGGTGAACAGCGGCTGCACCGAGAACAATAAAAGCGCGCTGACAAAGATAGCCGCCGTATAGACGATCAGTATAAGCCGGTTTCGCGACGCAGAAGGCTTCCCCGTGACGGCGGGCATATCAGGTGAGGTCATGAAAACTCCGGCTTGAACCCGGCTGGCACCGGGGGCGGTACGGCAATGGACCATATCGAGACCGCACGGGCAATGCGGGTGCAATGCAACGATTATCACTTATCGCTGTGCTCGCTTCGACGTCTTCGGTAGAAACTGGTGCAGCATTAAACGTTATTCCGGGGCGCATCGAAGATGCGAACCCGGAATCTCGAGATTCCGGGTCTGGTCCTTCGGACCATCCCGGAATGACAGGACCATGAACCACACATGACGGAAACCGACGTAATCATTATCGGCGCGGGGCATAACGGCCTCACTTGCGCGGCCTACCTCGCGATGGCCGGCCTGCGCGTCAAGGTGGTCGAGCGCCGCAAGGTGGCGGGCGGCGCCGCGGTGACGGAGGAATTCCACCCCGGATTCCGGAATTCGGTCGCGGCCTACACCGTCAGCCTGCTCAATCCGCAGATCATCGCCGATCTAAAACTGGCCGATCACGGCCTGCGCATCGTCGAACGGCGCGCGCAGAATTTCCTGCCCGCCCCCGATGGCAGCTATCTCCTGACCGGCGAAGGCCGCACCTATCAATCGGTCGCCAAACTCAGCGAACGCGATGCCGGCCGCATCGATGCGTTTTCGCGCGAGCTCGAGGCAATCGCGGACGTGCTGCGGCAGTTCGTGCTGCGCGCGCCGCCGAACCTCGTTGAGGGTTTTGGCGCTGGCTCCGTCCGCGAAGCTTTCAACGCGCTCGGCACGGCCAACATCCTGCGGCGGCTGACGCTGGAACAGCAGCGCAGCCTGCTCGATTTGTTCACGCGCTCCGCCGGCGAGATGCTGGACGAGCGGTTCGAAAGCGAACTGCTGAAAGCGCTGTACGGTTTCGACGCCATCGTCGGCAACTACGCCAGCCCTTACGCCGCGGGTTCAGCCTACGTGATGCTGCATCATGCGTTCGGCGAGGTGAACGGCAAGAAGGGCGTCTGGGGTCATGCCATCGGCGGCATGGGCGCGATCACGCAGGCGATGGCGAAGGCGGCGCGCGAACACGGCGCCGACATCAACCTCGACGCCGGCGTGCGCGAAGTCATCGTCGAGCGCGACCGCGCGGCCGGCGTGATCCTCGACAATGGCGAAACCATCCGCGCCAGATATGTCGTCTCCGGCGTCAACCCGAAACTGCTGTACACCCGCCTGGTGCCATCAGGCGCGCTGCCGGCGGAATTTCTCGACCGCATCAGGCACTGGCGCAACGGCTCCGGCACGTTCCGGATGAATGTCGCGTTGAACGCCCTGCCCTCGTTCACGGCGCTGCCGGGCACCGGCGATCATCTCACCGCCGGCATCATCATCGCGCCAAGCCTCCGCTATATGGACCGCGCCTGGCAGGACGCGCGCGACTATGGCTGGAGCCGCAAACCCGTGATCGAGGTGCTGATCCCCTCGACCCTGGACGATACGCTAAGCCCGTCCGGCCAGCATGTCGCCAGCCTGTTCTGCCAGCACGTCGCTCCGGAATTGCCGGACGGCAAATCATGGGACGATCATCGCGAGGAGGTCGCCGATCTCATGGTCGCGACGGTGGACAGCTACGCGCCGGGTTTCGCCGCAAGCGTCATCGGCCGGCAGATCCTGTCGCCGCTCGATCTCGAGCGCCAGTTCGGTTTGCTCGGCGGCGATATCTTCCACGGCGCGCTGACGCTGAACCAGTTGTTCTCGGCGCGTCCGATGCTCGGCCACGCGGATTATCGCGGGCCCCTGAAGGGCCTCTACCATTGCGGCTCCGGCGCCCATCCCGGCGGCGGCGTCACCGGTGCCCCCGGCCACAACGCCGCGCAGGTGATCCTGCGCGACCACCGGGCACTGTTCGGCTGACGCAAATGCCCGGTCGATGACGCCACGCCCAAACATTTGAGCATCCCACCGGATCTCGCGACCGGCTGACAAGCGGGTGGAAAGGCTATGCAAAACTGGTTGATAACTCAGTGGATAAGCCTGTGCACCCGGAGTGCAAAACCGCACGGCAGCCTCTGTGGAAAAGCAAGGTATCCTCGGTGCACAAGGCGGTGCACAGCCTGTTGAAGGTCGCAGCATGTTCCGGTGCGCAAGTTTGTGCGCAGCCGGTGGACAAGCCCTGTATCAGACGCCGAAAAGCTGTGAGCAGGCGGTCGTGTCTCAGTTTGAATTTCGGGATTGGGTGGATTCCGGCCCTTCCGCCTTGTGGCTACACTCAGCGAATCGCGGTGCCGCCCCGTGCGCCGAAACGCACTCTAAACTGCAGCCCGAGGAAAATAACGAATGTCGAATGAGGACGGCACCAGGATAATTTACCGGAGAACGCCGGAATCAACGGCCATGTTGGCAAACGTCAAACGAGCGATGGCGATCACCGCCACACTTAACCGTTTGACGTTCAACGATGCGGACGAAATTCGGGCCTTGTTCAGTGAACTCATCGGTAAAAAGGTAGATGAGAGCTTTTTATTGATCCCGCCATTCTATACTGCCGGCGGGGACGAAATCCGCGTCGGGCGGAATGTCTTCGTAAATCAGAACTGCACTTTCTATGACCTTGGCGGGCTCGACATCGCGGACGATGTGATGATCGGGCCGAACGTGAGCATCATCACGGCGGCCCATCCCCTTGAACCTTCGCAGCGCCGCGCCGCCACAATCGGAAAGCCCATCGTGATTGAGAGAAACGTCTGGATCGCAGCGGGCGTAACGATTATCGGCGGGGTGACTGTAGGCGAAAACTCGGTTGTAGCTGCGGGTTCGGTAGTCACCAGGGACGTTCCTCCGAATACGCTTGTCGGAGGAAATCCGGCGCGGGTCATTCGTTCGATTGGCGACGACCGAGGGAACCTCCGCAAGGGGGCGTAAGCGGAAATTCAAACTGAGACACTACCGAGCAGGCGGTCGTGTCTCAGTTTGAAATCCAGTTCGGATCAGCGCGATGGAATGCGTCGCCGATATCGGTTTGACGTGCATTGAGCTGTACTTTGTAGTCAGCGCTCTTCTTGCATCACAACGAAGGCTGAGCGGCCGCAACAGCAACCACCGCGGCGGAGTCCTCGCCTCTCGGGCCTTTGGGCGTAGCTACAGCCCCAACTCGCGTTCAGCCAAGGCATCAAGCCGGGAAACCTCGATCTCATCAGCGCTCATTTTGCGATGCACGACAGTCCGCTTCTCGGAACGTCCATCCTTGACGGCCGCGACGGCCTCAGCAGCGGTGACGTCGCCATCGACAAAATGGATTTCACTTTGCTCGCAGCCGCAATCCTGGAACACGCCGGTTTCGGCATATTCGTTAGCGGCCGCCGGGCTTAAAAACGCCCGCAGATCAGCGTCCTGCATCAGTGGCTTTACGACAAACATCATGGTCTCCCACGTTGCGCCAAGCATAGCACAGCAGCTCGACCGGCGCGACCGCGCCTCAAGGGCCAATCACTTCAACTGAAGCACTAGCCGCGGTCATGTCTCAGTTTGAAATTTCGGCTATTATTAGCCCTTGACGGGCAGCCGCACTGTCCTAGCTCCCGTGATATACTTAGCGAAAACAGGAGGCTGGAATGGACGCTTCATCTATTCTGGTTTTTGTGATGTTCGTGGGGTCGATGTTTATTGTTGCTGATCTTGCGGATGAGCTGGGGCGTAAGCGATCGCGCTGGATATGGATTGCGGCGGCGATCGGGCCGTTTGCCATTCCAATGCTCTACCTGGTTGCCGCGATTTCCGCCTTCAGGAAAATGATCAATGCCGCAAGACCCTAACGGCGAGAACCACCCCGCCGATATTGCCCGGAATGCCACGGAGCCTGCTCCATGGATCAGCGGCTGACAGCGATCCTGCCCTGCAACAATCTGGACGCCGCGCAGTCGTTCTTTGAGCGGCTGGGATTCAAGCGCGACGAAGGCAGTCCCGACGAATATCGCATGCTCTCGGGCGGACGGGGCGGCTTCATTCACCTCAACAAAGCCGTCGAGGGATGGCTCCAGGCCGGGCGCAATCCTTTTGGGCTTTATCTTTATCGCGAGGACGTCGACGCCGTGGCGGCCGCGTTCGCAGGCGAGGCCATCGGGACGCCCGGTGATACGCCGTGGGGCACGTACGAATTCGCGCTCAACGGCCCTGACGAAACTCTGGTGCGGGTGGGTTGGCCGACCCGTCTGCGCCGTCAAAATTCGAACTGAGGTGCTGCCTGCTTGCGTGCCATCGCGCTCCAATGCGGTCGCAATCTGTGGTATGCCTACCGGGCGAAGCAAGCGCGGAGACCGCCATGGCCGTGTTGAGAAGGCATCTTTACCAGCGCACCGAAGGTGCCGATGAGGACCGATGGCGGCTGGTGTTCGACACCGACATCAACCGGCTGTTTGTCGAGCATGAAGAGACGCGCGGCGATATGCGCGGGGCCGGTTACAGCACCCACACGGACGAGATGGATCTGGCTGCGTTCCTCGGGGAGCACGGGCAAGGGCAGTCCGAGCTTTTGCAGCTTCTTGGCGCCCTCTTTGACGACCGCAACAGCGCTTCAGGCCTTAACGACGAGAAGCGGCCGCGATAGCTTGATCCTGCAATCCACCATCACCTGCCCGTCTTGCGGCCACGCGGCCACCGAGACCATGCCGACCGACGCCTGCCAGTTCTTCTACGACTGCAAAGGTTGCGGCACTCGGCTAAAGCCCAGGCCGGGCGATTGTTGCGTCTATTGCTCCTACGGGTCGGTTCCCTGTCCGCCGATTCAGCAAGACGGCAATTGCAGTTCGAAGTGCTGTTGACAGGAGCGCGCCATCCCGACCCCATCGCTGGACCGATCCGACACCACCTGCTGGCAGTGTGGCGCCCCCGCCGGCGCCGAATATGCCTATGCATTCCGGTTGGTCGCCAATCCGCAACGCAAGCTCGACGCATCAGGTTATCCCGTCAGCCGCGGCACGCAGCAGGACGAATTGAGCGTTCCCGTGCCGCGCTGTGCCGGTTGCCGTTCGCGAAACCGGCTGTCGGCAGCGATCGTTCTCGGCGGCACAGTGTCGGGTGCGATTATTTTGCCGATCCTGCAGTCGCTGTTCTGGCCACAGCTCACCGCGCCGGGCTGGCTGATCGTCAGCCACGAAGGCATCGGCAACCTCGCCACCGGCATCGGCGCCGTCCTGGGGTTCGCGGCCGCCCTGCTCGGCGTCGTCCTGCACCGTCGGCTTTCCGGCATCCGGTCGCTGAACGCCTATCCGCCCGTCGTCACGCTGAGGCAGACCGGCTGGCGTCACCCGGCATAGACCGCGTTTTGACAGTCGTCGCGCTCCTGCTAGGAGCTATGCTAAGCAACCCGGCACATGATGACCTCCGTTCTCACCCCCGCTACCCATCGCGTGAATTTTGCCGTTGGCAACGAACACAGCGCCAAACGCGTCGTCGACGTGCTGACCGAAACCTTTTTTGAGGGACAGGCGGCGATCGCCGCGTTCGAGCGGCCGGACGGGCGCTGGGATGTCACCGCGCATTTCGCCGAGACCCCCGACCAGGCGCTGGTGCGCGAACTCGTGGCCGACGCGGCCGGCGCCGAGATCGCGCAAACCATTGCCTTCGATACCGTCGAGGCGAAAGATTGGGTCAAGGCCAGCCTCGAAGACCTGGTGCCGGTTCCCGCCGGGCGCTTCATCGTGCATGGCCAACATGACCGTTTGCGCGTGCCGCTCAACAAGATCGGCATCGAGATCGAGGCGGCGCTGGCGTTCGGCACCGGCCATCACGGCACCACGCGCGGCTGCCTGTTGCTGCTCGATCATGTGCTGAAGGCCTATTATCCCAGGCGCGTGCTCGATCTCGGCACCGGCACCGGCGTGCTCGCCATCGCCGCGGCAAAGGCGCTGCACCGCCCGGTGCTGGCGAGCGACATCGATCCAGCCTCGGTGCGCGTCGCGCGCGAGAATGCGCGGCTCAACGAAACCGGAAATTGGGTGCAGACCATCTGCGCGACCGGCTTCTCCGCGCCGCAATTCGCAGAGCACGGTCCGTTCGATCTGGTGCTGGCGAATATCCTCGCCAATCCGCTGCGGCAATTGGCGACGCCGATGGCGCGCCATCTCGCGCCCTCGGCCCTGGTGATCCTGTCGGGGCTGCTGACGCACCAGGCCGGCGGCGTCATCGCGGCGTATCGCGCGCGCGGGCTGGTGCCGGTACGGCATCTCAGGATCGAAGGCTGGAGCAGTCTGTTGTTGCGCAATACGCGCCAAGATTAGCCAGGACTAATCGGAAGGTTTTTGCCGGCGGCGGGCCATCAAGCCATTGTCCTTGCGCAGCGTCAGCTTGATGCGCGTCTCGACAAAACGATCCAGGATCTGGACGATGACACCGCGTTGCTTGTTCTCAGTGATGGGAGGAGTCGGATCAAGCCGCACCGGCGGCGGAATCTTCTCAAACGAGAAAGCTGGCATCGTGCATCCCCTCGTCATTGAGTTGAAACACTGCTGGTAGCCCGCTTAAGCTTAGACGAACGGCTCGCGGTGTAAACGTTCTGTTGTGGCTAATTTTTCAGCATGCCAAAGTGGCGCAACCGTTACCCGCGCTGCGGACTTATCGTCGTAAACTTAAACTGGTCAGATCATGTTCGAAGCCCACTTCCAGACATTCGAAGAACCCGAAAGCGGCGTTGCGCTGACGGCGCGGCTGGCCGCGTTTCGCGAGGAATTGGCGCGGCGGAAACTCACGGGATTCGTGATTCCCCGCGCGGACCAGCAGCAGAATGAATATGTCGCGCCTTCGGAAGAACGGCTGGCCTGGCTGACCGGATTTACCGGATCGGCCGGAATGGCAATCGTGCTGACGCATCAGGCCGCACTGTTCGTCGACGGCCGCTACACCTTGCAGGCCGCAAAACAGGTCGATGCCAAGGCCTGGAGCGTGGAGTCGCTGATCGACCCGCCGCCGGAAAGCTGGCTGGCCGAGCATCTGGCCGCCGGTGATCGCCTCGGGTTTGACCCATGGCTGCACACTTCAGCGGCAGCCGAGCGGCTGGCCGTGGCCTGCGCTAGGGCTGGCGCCGAACTGGTGGCGGTCGAGACCAACCCGCTTGATTCCGTCTGGACCGAGCGCCCGGCGCCGCCGCTCGGCCCCGTCGCCATTCACGGCACGCAATTTTCCGGCGAAGCGGAGGGCCACAAGCTCAAGCGCATCCAGGAGGAGATCGGCAAGCTCGGCGCCGATGCGCTGGTGCTGTCGGATTCGCATGCGGTGGCGTGGACCTTCAATATCCGCGGCGCCGATGTCTCCCATACGCCGTTGCCGTTGTCCTATGCGCTGGTGCCGAAGAGCGGCCGGCCCACGGTTTTCATTGATCACCGCAAGCTCTCCAACAGCGCCCGCGATCATCTCGAGCAATCCGCCGATGTCGCCGAGCCCGAGGCGCTTGCGCCTGACCTTACCGCGCTCGCACAACGCGGCGCGGCCATCGCACTCGACAGCGCAACCGCGGCCGACGCCCTGAGCCGCCTGATCAATGCTGCCGGCGGCAGGGCGCTGCGCGGCAGCGATCCCGTCGCCTTGCTGAAGGCCTGCAAGAACGCAACCGAGATCGAAGGCACGCGGCAAGCGCACCGGCGCGATGCGGTGGCACTGGCGCGCTTCCTCGCCTGGATCGATCGCGAAGCGCCATCGGGCACGCTGACCGAGATCGACACCGTCGAGGCGCTGGAAACATTCCGCCGCGACACCGGCGCGCTCAAGGACGTGTCGTTTCCGACCATCGCCGGCACCGGGCCGAACGGCGCCATCGTGCATTACCGTGTCACCCGCAAGACCAACCGGCGGATCGCGCCCGGCGATCTCCTGCTGATTGATTCCGGCGCGCAATATCAAGACGGCACCACCGACGTCACCCGCACCATCGCGATCGGCGAGCCGACGGCGGAAATGCGCGACCGCTTTACCCGCGTGCTGCGCGGCCATATCGGAATCGCGCGCGCGGTATTCCCCGACGGCACCACCGGCGCGCAGATCGATACGCTGGCGCGGCAATTCCTCTGGCAGGCCGGCATCGATTTCGAGCACGGCACCGGCCACGGCGTCGGCAGCTATCTCTCGGTGCATGAAGGGCCGGCGCGGATTTCCAAGCTCGGCACCACGCCGCTCCGGCGCGGCATGATCCTGTCCAACGAGCCCGGCTATTACAAGACCGACGCGTTCGGGATCCGGATCGAGAATCTCGAACTGGTGGTCGGCGCTGATATCGCCGGCGCTGAGAAGCCGATGAATGCGTTCGAGACACTGACGCTGGCGCCGATCGACCGTCGCCTGATCGATCTGACGATGCTGAGCGAGCAGGAACTCGCCTGGCTCAACGACTATCACGCGCGGGTGCGCCGCGAAGTCCGGCCGCATGTGGATGAGGCGACCAAGGTCTGGCTCGACGCAGCGACGGCGGTGCTGAAAGCGTAACCGTCATCAACAGCCAAAGAGATTTCCTGTCGTCATTCCGGGATGGTCCGAAGGACCAGACCCGGAATCTCGAGATTCCGGGTTCGATGCTTTGCATCGCCCCGGAATGACGTGACTGCAGACAACCGTTGCGATGAGCGGCGACGGCCAGCCTCTCACTCCCCGATCAGCTTCAGCCATTCGTCTTCGGTCAGCACCGCAACGCCATGCTTCTTTGCCTCGTTGAGCTTCGAGCCCGCGCCCGGCCCGGCAACAACGTAATCCGTCTTCTTCGACACCGAACCCGCGGCCTTGGCTCCCAGCCGCTCGGCCGTGGCCTTGGCTTCATCGCGCGTCATCTTCTCCAGCGAGCCCGTGAACACCACGGTCTTGCCGGCGACGGCCGAATTGCTTTTCGGCCGTTCAGCGTCAAGGATCGTGACCTCCTTGGTCAACCGCTCGACGATGCCGCGGTTGTGGCTCTCGCCGAAATAAGCGGCGATGCTGGCGATTACGGTGTCACCGATCTGGTCCAGCGCATCCATCTCGGCGATGGTTTCCTCATCGCCCTTGGCAACTTTGAGGCAGGCGTCGTGAAATGCCTGCCAGGAGCCGTAGCCGCGCGCCAGCGCCAGCGCCGTGGTCTCGCCGACGTGACGCATGCCGAGCGCGAAAATGAAGCGCTCCAGCGAAATCCTGCGGCGATCCTCGATCGCGGCGAACAGGTTGCGCACCGAGGTTTCGCCATAGCCTTCGATCTGCTCGAGCTTGAGCTTGTTGTTGCGCGCGGGCAGCGTGAAGATATCGGCGGGCTCCTTCACCCATTCCTGCTCGAAGAAGAATTGGATCTGCTTTTCGCCTAATCCGTCGATGTCGAAGGCGCGGCGCGAGGCGAACAATTTCAGGTGCTCGATCTTCTGGAACGGACAAGCGAATTCGCCGGTGCAGCGGGCGCGCGCACCCTCCTCGCCAGTTGCGGTTTCCTCGCGCACCACGTCGGTATGCAGCGGGCACGGACATTTTTTCGGAAAGTGAAATATCTTTGCGTTCTTGGGACGTTTGTCGATGACGACATCGACTACTTGCGGAATCACGTCACCCGCGCGCTGGATGATGACGGTGTCGCCGATCCTGATATCGCGGCCCTCGCGCAACTGCTCGCCGTCGCCGCCGATGCCCCTGATGTAGTCCTCGTTATGCAGGGTCACGTTTTGCACGATGACGCCGCCGACGCCGACCGGATCGAGCTTGCCGACCGGCGTGAACGAGCCGGTGCGCCCGACCTGAATTTCGATGTCGTTCAGCACGGTCATGGCCCGCTCGGCCGGGAATTTATGCGCGATCGCCCAGCGCGGGGTGCGCGACACGAAGCCGAGACGTTCCTGCCAGTCGATCCGGTCGACCTTATAGACGACGCCGTCGATGTCGTAGTCGAGCTCGGCGCGCTGCTCCTCGATCTTGCGGTGAAACGCGATCAGTTCTTCGACCGAGTGACAAAGCCTGGTCAGCGGATTGGTCTTGAAGCCGCAGCGTTCGAACCAGCCGATCATGCCGGACTGCGTACCTTCGGGCATCGCGCTCATCTCGCCCCAGGCATAGGCGAAGAAGCCGAGCGGCCGTGACGCGGTGATAGTCGGATCCTTCTGGCGCAGCGAGCCGGCCGCTGAATTGCGCGGATTGGCAAAGATGGTGTCGCCGGCCGCCTTCTGCCGCTCATTGAGCGCGAGGAAGGCCTTCTTGGTCATGTAGACTTCGCCGCGCACCTCGCAGATGTCAGGCACGTTGCGACCCCTGAGCTTCTGCGGCACGTCCTCAAGGGTGCGGATATTGGTGGTGACGTCTTCACCTTCGGCGCCATCGCCACGGGTCGCGGCGGTGACAAGTGCGCCGCCTTCGTAACGCAGCGACATCGACAGCCCGTCGATCTTCGGCTCGGCGCTGAAGGCGATTTTGTCATCGCTGAGTTTGAGAAAGCGTTCGATGCGGCCAACGAAATCGAGCACGTCCTGTTCGGCGAATGCGTTGTCGAGCGACAGCATCGGCACCGCGTGGCGGACTTTTTTGAAGCGCCCGGACGGCGCTGCGCCGACTTTCTGCGACGGCGAGTCCGAGCTGACGAATTCCGGGAACCTGGCCTCGATGGCGTTGAAGCGCTGGCGCAACGCGTCGTATGCGGCATCGGACACGCTTGGCGCGTCTTCCTGGTAATAGCGCCTGTCGTGCCCCTCGAGCTCAAGCGCCAGCCGCTTCCACTCGACCTTGGCCTGCGCCTTGGCGAGTTTTGCCACGTCGGGGAGGGTTTTCGATTTTGCCTTGGTCGCCATGATGAAAATTATAGTACGTCATTCCGGAATGGTCCGCAGGACCATATACGGAATACCGCTATGAGGAGGCACAAGATTCCGGGTTCGACGCTTCGCATCGCCCCGGAATGACGGTGAAAATTATTGAGTTCGTCATTCCGGGATGGTCCGAAGGACCAGACCCGGAATCTCGAGATTCCGGGCTCGCACTTCACCCGTCCCGGGATGACAATGTAGTGGGGATCGGCGCTCATGGGCTACTACGTTTACATTTTGGCGAGCAGAAAAGATGGAGCAATGTATATCGGCGTAACCAACGACCTTGTGCGCCGGATCTACGAACACCGTACCAAGGCCGTTGCCGGCTTTGCTTCCAAATACAATATCACGCGGCTGGTTTGGTTTGAAATTTACGACGATCCGGTCTCCGCGATTTCCCGCGAGAAAGAACTCAAGAAATGGAAACGGGGCTGGAAGGTGCAATTGATCGAGGCACAAAATCCAGGTTGGGATGATTTGTACGAATCGATCTGCAACTGAGTTCGTCATTCCGGGGCGATGCGAAGCATCGAACCCGGAATCTCGAGATTCCGGGTTCGTCGCTGCCGCGACGCCCCGGAATGACAGCAAAACGGACGCCCGTGCTTGCGGAATTTACGCCGTCGCCGATTTCAGCAACCGTTCCGCGGCGGCCCTTGCCTCCGCGGTGATCTCGGCGCCGGCCAGCATGCGGGCGATTTCCTCGCGGCGGTGATCGGCGGCGAGCGCGTTGACGCGGGTGGCGACGCGCTTGCCCTTATCGAGCGCGTCCTTGGAAATCAGCAGATGCTGATCGGCGCGCGCGGCGACCTGCGGCGCATGCGTCACCGCCATCACCTGCACCTTGCCGGCGAGCCGCGCCAGCCGGGCGCCGATCGCGTCAGCCACGGCGCCGCCGACGCCGGTATCGATTTCGTCAAACACCAGCGTCGGCGCCGAACCGCGATCGGACAGCACGACCTTGAGCGCCAATAGAAACCGCGACAGCTCGCCGCCGGATGCGACTTTCATCAGCGGCCCCGGCTTGGTGCCGGGATTGGTCTGGACCCAGAATTCGACGCGATCGAAACCCTGCGGGCCTGGCGATGTCTGATCGGAGTCGACCTGCGTCATGAACTTGGCGCGCTCGAGCTTCAGCGGCGCGAGTTCGGCGTTGACCGCTTTATTGAGCTTTTCGGCGGATTTGCCGCGTGCCGCGGAGAGTTTGGTGGCGGCGGCGCTATAGTGCTTGTCCGCCTCGGTCGCCGCGGCCTCGAGCTTCTTCAACTGACCGGCGCCGGCGTCGATCAGCGCGACATCGGCGGCGTATTTCGCAGCAAGCGCGGCGAGGCCATCGACCGGCGTCGAATATTTGCGCGACGCCGCGCGCAGCGCGAACAGCCGCTCCTCAATGCGTTCAAGTTCGGAAGGGTCGAAGTCAGCGGCGATCAGCGCTGCGGTGAGGTGCTGATCGGCCTCCTCCAGCGCGTTGATGGCGGCATCGATCGCCTTTACCGCGGGCTCGACCAGATTGGGCGAATTGGCGGCGCGGCGCTCCAGCCGTCGCACGGCCGCCGAGAGCGTCGAGACCGGCGAATGATTGCCGCTGACGGCGTCCTGCGCCTCGCGCAAGTCGGCTGCGATCTTCTCGCCCTGCATCATCGTGGTGCGGCGGCCGGCGAGCGCGGTCTCCTCGCCGTCTTTGGGGTTAAGCGTCTTCAATTCATCGGCGGCATGGCGCAGGTAATCGGCCTCGCGGGCCGCGCGTTCCATCGCCGCGCGATGTTCGTCGAGCACCGTGTTCGCCGCGCGCCGTGCATCCCACAGTTTCTCCAGCGCGGCGACGTCCTTCTCAAGGCCTGCGAACGCATCGAGCAGACGGCGGTGGGTGGAGGCGTCGACCAGCGCGCGCTCGTCGTGCTGGCCATGAATCTCGACCAGCGCGGAACCAACCGCCTTCAAGGTCTGCACGCTGATCGCCTGATCGTTGATGAAGGCGCGGGTGCGGCCATCGGCGAGCTGCACGCGGCGCAGGATCATCTCGGAAGAATCTTCAGAACTCGTGTCATCGAGTCCGTTGTCGCTGAGAATCACCGATGCCGGATGTCCCTTCGGCACATCGAACACCGCCGTGACCTGTCCCTGTTCCACGCCATGGCGGACCAGGCCGGCATCGCCGCGGCCGCCGAGCGCCAGCGCGAAAGCATCGAGGAGAATGGATTTGCCCGCGCCGGTCTCGCCGGTCAGCACCGCAAGCCCACGGGAAAACTCGATATCGAGCCGTTCGATCAGGACGATGTCACGGATCGAAAGACGGGCCAGCATGCGAGATAAATTCCTAGCCGAGGCCCACCTTCTTGAAGGCCCTGCTGATCCAGGACCCCTGATTCTCGCTCGGCTCGAGACCGCCGGACTTTACAAGATTATAAGCGTCCTTGTACCAGCGGCTGTCCGGAAAATTGTGTCCAAGCACGGCGGCCGCGGTTTGCGCCTCGCCGACGATTCCGATCGCCATATAGGCCTCGGTGAGCCGCTCCAGCGCCTCTTCGACGTGGCGCGTGGTCTGATACTGGGTGACCACGGTCTTGAAGCGGTTGATGGCGGCGGTGTAGTCGCGCTTTTCCATGTAGTAGCGGCCGATAGCCATTTCCTTGCCGGCGAGCTGGTCGCGCGCGCCTTCGAGCTTGGCCTTGGCGCTGACGGCATATTCCGAGGTCGGATATTTGCGCACCACCTCTTCGAGCGCGGCGATGGCCTTTTCGGTGCGGCCCTGATCGCGGGAAGTGTCCGGAATCTGGTCGTAGTTCGACGCCGCGATCAGATATTGCGCGTAAGCCGCGTCGGGGCTGCCCGGATGCAGGGTGACGTAGCGGGTCGCCGCGCCGATGCAGCTATCGTAGTCACCGGCATCGTAATACGCATAGGCCGACATCAGCAGCGATTTGCGCGCCCATTCGGAATAAGGATGCTCGCGATCGACCTCCTCGAATTTCTTCGACGCGGCCTTCACGTCCTTTTTCTGATTCAGCAGGAACAGGCCCTCATTATAGAGCTTGTCCGCCGGCTCATCCTTGAAGGTGTCGTCCTTGGCGAAAAACTTGTCCCACAACGCACCGGTGCCGCAGCCGCTCAGCGGTATCGCGAGAACAGCCAGGCTTGCGGCCACGCGCAGTTGCCGCCCAAGCCAACGGAGGTCCGAAGAAGCGGAGAATTTACGTAACTCGCGCGCCATACGCCGTGCCATCATGGATTTAAGACCTGACGCCTTTGCTGCGGCGGCCGCCGCGCCCTCATGAACCCAGCTCATGAACGCAGTGATCATCATGCTCGCGGCGCTCTGCCTGCAACCGCCGGCCTGTGTAACCGAAAACGGTCCGGTAACCAACCGGGTACGCAGGCATTTCGCCCGGATTAAGGCGGTCGCAAGGCATCGTTAGCAATTGTGGTTACTTACGGAAACGAGGGTTGCCGAGCGTGCCCGTCAGGACACATCGAAGACGATGGTCAGGACAGGTCGAACACGACGGTCAGGAGACGCCAAGAGGCGCTCAGGACACATCGAAGACGATGTCAGGACACGTCAGGGCCGTAGGCCGGAGCGATCATGCCGCCCACCATCCCACTGCCGACTTCGGCGTAACCGCGCGAGCGGCGCGCCGCCTCGGACTCGATCACGCGCCAGGCGCTGCGGTCGGCCATCAGGGCCGTCAGCACCGCATGGTTGAGCTTGTGTCCGCCACGCACCGAGCGGTAGGCGCCGAGCAGAGGCAGGCCGGCAAGCGCGAGATCGCCGACAACGTCGAGCACCTTGTGGCGCGCGCATTCGTCGGGATAGCGCAGCCCTTCGCTGTTGAGCAGGCGGGTCTCGTCGAACACCACCGAATTCTCGAATGACGCACCGAGCGCGAAGCCCGCGCTCCACAGCCGCGCGACGTCGTTCATGCAGCCGAACGTCCGGGCGCGGGAAATCTCGCGACGGAACCGCTCCGGGCTGAGATCGAGCATGCAGCTCTGACGTCCAATCACCGGGTTGGCGAAGTCGATCTCGACTTCGGCGCGGAACCCGGCCGCGTAGGGGCGCAACTCACCGAAGGAGTCGCCCATCGCGACCTGCACCGGCTTCAAGACCTGGATGAAGCGGCGTGCCGCCGATTGCGTAACAACGCCAGCCTGATCGATCGCGGCAACGAACGCCGCGGCGCTGCCGTCCATGATCGGAACTTCCGGACCGTCGACTTCGATCGTGGCGTTGTCGACGCCCATGCCGCGCAGCGCTGCGAGCACATGTTCCGCGGTCGAGACCAGCGGACCGTTGCGATCGCCCAGCACCGTGGCGAATTCAGTTGCAATGACCGATTCTGCAATCGCCTGGACTTCGCGGTCGGAGCCGTCGAGTCCAGTGCGGACAAAAATAAAACCCGCATCGACAGATGCAGGTCCAATGGTCAGACTTACCGGTAAACCAGAATGAACACCGACGCCCGTTACGGTGGCTTGCGACCGAAGCGTTGTTTGGCGGCTAAATTTCATTCCAAGATCGCCCACTACCCGACTTAACCAAAGACTGGATCGGCCCGAGTTCCCATGCCGACTCGCCTCAGTATCCCCAAGTCACGGCAGACCATAGCCATTGCCTTTAAGAGCGCCACTCACGCTTTTTTACGGATTGTTACCCAACCTATGCCGCATTCGAGACAAAGGTTGACCAAATTCCGCCGCGGCTGGAGGCCGCTTCAAGCGCTTCATCTGACCCCAAAATACATAATTAATCATTTAATATCAGTTGCTTGGGAATCGAGCCAAAGGTCTCGACCATCCCAAAGACAAAGGCCCCGGCTGATCTAGCCGGGGCCTTATCCACAGTCTGGATTGTAACAATTTTCAGTTGGTCTGCCGCCGCAGAAAGGCGGGGATATCCAGATGGTCGTCGCCCTGTGGCGCCGGTGCAACAGGCGCGGGGCGGCCGTGGACGTCCAATCCTTGCGGCGGTGGCCGGCGAGCATACTCCGATACCGGCTCATGAGCCGCGATTTGCTGGGCGACCGAACGCTGGGGCTTGCGGTCCGGTAGTTGCGGCATCGGCGCCATTGCCGGGCCGGAGGCACGGGCCGCAATCGGCGGCTCGGTCTCCTCGTCGCGACGGCCGAGGCCGACATTGGCGAGGCGTTGCAGCAACGACATCCGGGTCTTTTGCGGATGTTCCTCCTCGACGTCGCCCCTGGCCTGCCGGATTTCGTTTTGCGCCGGCATCGGCAGATCTTCGAACTTCGGCATTCGCGGCGCCCGGGCCGGCGCGCGCTCGGCCGCCTGCGGGATGAACGTTTCGGGAGTAGCGACCTCACGCACCTCGACTTTCGCGACATCACGATCCGGGAACAATGTCGGCTTTTGCGCGATCGGGCGCACCGTGACATCGCCATAGGACGCAGGCTGCAGCGGTGCTTGCGCGACCGGATGTGCCGGTTCCGGCGCGACCGCAGCAGCGATGGCGGCGAGCGCCGCCCGTTCGACATTGCCCGCGGGGCGTTGCAGCGCAGCGGCAGGGGTCGCCTGCGCATGCGCGGGCGCGGCTTGCGCCGGCATCGAGGCTTCCAGCTTCTGGGCGCGCTCGGCCATCCGCGCATTGTCGGCGCGCAGGCGGGCGGTCAGGTCGGCAAGGCGGGAGTCCGGCGCCGGAGCGGCCGGAGCCGCAGCGTTGCCTGCAGGCGCGGCTGGCGCATTCGTATTGCGCGAGATCAGCGCCTGCTCGATGCCGGTGGCGACGACGGAGACGCGGATAATGCCATCGAGGGCTTCGTCGAAGGTGGCGCCGACGATGATGTTGGCGTCCTGATCGACTTCCTCGCGAATGCGGGTCGCAGCTTCGTCAACCTCGAACAGCGTCAGGTCCTTGCCGCCGGTGATCGAAATCAACAGGCCGCGGGCGCCCTTCATCGAGGAATCGTCAATCAGCGGGTTGGCGATCGCAGCCTCGGCCGCGGTCAGCGCGCGCTTCTCGCCGGAGGCTTCGCCGGTGCCCATCATCGCCTTGCCCATTTCGCGCATCACGGCGCGGACGTCGGCGAAGTCGAGATTGATCAGGCCTTCCTTGACCATCAGATCGGTGATGCAGGCGACGCCCGAATAGAGCACCTGGTCGGCCATCGCGAAGGCGTCGGCGAAGGTGGTTTTTTCGTTGGCGACCCGGAACAGGTTCTGGTTCGGGATGATCAAGAGCGTATCGACCACCTTGTGCAGCTCGAGGATACCCGCCTCGGCGGTGCGCATGCGGCGCGCGCCTTCGAAGTGAAACGGCTTGGTGACGACGCCGACGGTGAGGATGCCCATGTCGCGCGCGGTCTTGGCGATGACGGGGGCAGCGCCGGTGCCGGTGCCGCCGCCCATGCCGGCGGTGACGAACACCATATTGGCGCCGGAGAGATGGTCGCGGAGTTCGTCAATGACTTCCTGGGCGGCCGCCGCGCCGACGTCAGGCTGCGAACCGGCGCCGAGGCCCTGGGTGACCTGGGTGCCCATCTGCACGATGCGCTGCGCCTTGGACATCGTGAGCGCCTGCGCGTCGGTATTGGCGACGACGAAATCGACACCCTGCAGTCCCGCGGTGATCATGTTGTTGACGGCATTGCCGCCGGCTCCGCCTACGCCGAACACGGTAATCCGCGGCTTCAGCTCGCGAATATCAGGGACGTTGAGATTGATGGTCATGATTGCCTCTCGATTACGCGCGCGTTGGTCGCCCCGGCCGGCGGCCGCGGGAGTTGGTGGAAGTCCGGTGGGTGCGGAAAAGATTCATCAGAAGCCCTCGCGAAGCCATCGTCCGACCTTTCCGAAATAGCCGTCAGTCCCTGTCTTGAGCTGCCGCGTATGCCGCGGTTCGACGTGTTCAAGATGAGCGTATTGCGGATAGACCAGCAGGCCCGAGGGCACCGCGAATGACGCGCTCTTCGCCTCGTTGGGCAGCCGGCCAAAGCCGAGCGGACGGCCGATGCGCACCGGGCGGCCGAGGACCCGGGTTGCAAGTTCGAGGGTTCCGGTGAGCTGCGAGGCGCCGCCGCTCAATACAACCCGCGCCTTTGGCTCCGCCGCAAAGGGAGAATCCGCCAGGCGGTCCCGAACCATTTCAAAAATCTCCTCGGCGCGGTGCCGAACAATATTCGCAATCGTGGCGCGGGATATGATCTGTGGAAGATCGCGCTCATTGTCGCCGGCCGTTGGCACGGACATCAATTCGCGCGCATCAGACCCGCCGGTCAGCACGGTGCCATATAACGTCTTGATTCGCTCGGCATCCGCAATGCATGCGCTGATGCCGCGCGCAAGATCCATGGTGATGTGCTGGCCGCCCAGCGCGAAACCGCTGGCATGCACAAAGCGCCCGCCGCAATAGATCGCGATCGTGGTGGTTCCCGCCCCCATCTCCACCACGGCGGCGCCGATATCGGCCTCGTCGTCGGTCAGGACCGACAGGCCGGCCACGTAGGGAGCCGCCGCCATGGCCTCGACATTGAGATGGCAGCGTTCGACCACCAGCATCAGATTCTTGGCGACCGTCGCGTCCGACGTGACGACGTTCATGTCGACGCCGAACTGCCGCGCCACCATGCCACGGGGATCGCGAACGCCCTTGACGCCGTCGAGCGCGTAGCTGACCGGCAGCGCGTGCAGCACCGTGCGGCCCTCGCCGGTCGCGTGGCGCATGCCGGCCGAGGTGATCCGGCTGACATCGGCCGGCGTAACCGCGCCGCCCTTGACGTCGGCCGCGGCCTCGATCAGCTGGCCCTGCAGCCTTCCCGCCGACACCGACAACAGAACCGATTCAACCCGGACCTTGGCCATGCGCTCGGCCAGCGCCACGGTGTGACGCACGGCCTGTTCGCATTCGGCGAGATCGACCACGGCACCCGCCTTGACGCCGCGCGACTGGATCTGGCTGTAGCCGATCAACTCGACGGCATGGCTGCGGCCGCGCAGCGCCTCGTTCGGCGGGCATGGCTTCAGCCGCGCGATCATGCAGGCGATCTTGCTGGTGCCGATGTCGAGCGACGCCACCAGCGCGGTGCGCTTCTGCGACATCGGCCGCGTCTTCGGCGTCTGGTTGCGGTTAAGGCCGGTCATGCATCACCGGCTTTCTTCTTCGGCTTTTTGTCCTTGAACAGTTCTTCGCGGGCCTTGGCGGCGTCATCGGACAATTGCACCGTCAGCCGGTCCGGCAGGCGCATATCGACGGCGACAATGTCGCGCGAGAACAGTCTGTCCTCCTGGTCGAGTTTGCTCAATTCCGCCAGTGCGTTGCCGACGTCGTTTTCCGGCAGCCGGATGTCGAGGCCATCCTTGAGCCGCAGATTCCAGCGCCGCTCGCCGACGAAAATCGCGGCCTTGGTCACCGACAGTACCTGCGGATAACGATCGAGCAGCGCCAGGAAATCCTTGGCGCGGGTTTCGGCGCCCTCGCCGACCACCAGCGGCAGCGCCAGGAAGCGCCGCGCCACGTAAGGCTCCAGCACCGCACCGTCATCGGCAATCACGGCGAGGCGGCCATCGAGCTGCCACAGCGCAAACGCCGAGCGCTCGACGATGTTGATCTGGAGCTGGCCGGGATAAAACTTCAGCACCGTCGCGTCCGCGATCCAGGGATTGCCTTTCAGCTTGCTGCGGACCGCGTCGGCGTCGAGGAACAACAGCGACGAGCGGCCATTAACGCCGCCGCTCGCGAGCACTTCGTCCTGGGTCAATTGCTTGCGGCCATTGATGACGACCGTCTTGATGCGGAAGCCGGCGGAATTGGCCAGCGCGTTGCGGGTGTCGCTCAAAGCCGCGGTCAATTCGTCGACATGGCCGCCTTTGACGATGCCGAGGCCGGCGCTGCCAAACAGGATCAGAACGGTCGCGGCAACGCCGACGCGATTCGGCAGATAGCGCTCGACGAACATGATCAGGCGATGCGGATCTCGCTCGCGGGTACGCGGCTCGGCGGGCGCACGACGGCGGCCGAACCACTCGCGCAACAGCACGGCCGCGCCAATGGCGGCCGCTCTCAGATCAGCTTGGGGCCTCGGCGATCTCTGCGATCGAGCGAGGCGTCCTGCACCATCCATTGCACAAGCTCGTCAAATGTTGTGCCCGCAAAAAAACTTGCGGGCCTGGCACAGGTGACGTCTCGGTCGTGCCGGGCTGGGTGTTGACCTCGAGGCACCAGAAGCCCCAGTCCCTCGATGCGGTCGTCGAAGCGGAAATCCGCGACAGCTCACGCCCCGGCAGCCAAGCGCCACACGCGCCGCCAGCGTTAACCTTCGGCCTTCCTGGTAAACAAAAGGTAAATGCGGTTCAGGCAGGGCGCGATTTGATCAGCCCTGTGAGTAGTTTGTTTAATATTCGTGAAGTTTTTACCAATGGAACCCGCTCGGCCCCCCGATCGGTTCCAAACCGACAACCAATGCGGTGAATATCTTCCAGAAACTATTTTTGCGTGTGTCTCGTCGCCAGCGTGATCTGGTCGCGCAGGAAATCGGCGAATTCGATCCCTTCCGCCTTCAGCGCCTTCGGATAAAGCGAAGCCTTGGTCAAACCGGGAAGCGTATTGGTTTCGAGATAGATCGGCCCTTTTCCCGAGACGATGAAGTCGGAACGGGAATAGCCGCGGCACGACAGCGCGTGGTGGGCCTTGAGCGCCTGCTGCATGATTTCAGCCGATATCTCGGGCGTGAAGCGTCCGGGACAAATTTCCTGCGTCGCTTTCGCCAGATATTTCGCCGTGTAGTCGAAGCCGCCATCGGCCGGAACGATCTCGATCGGCGGCAGCGCCACCACCGAACCGTCGAGCTTTTCCAGCACGCCGCAGGTCGCTTCCACGCCGGCGACGAACGGTTCGATCAGATAGTCTTCGGTCTTGGCCGCATTGCGGACCGCGACGAGATCCTGCTTGGCATTGACGAAGATCAGGCCGTAGCTCGATCCATCCTTGACCGGCTTGGCAATCAGCCTGCCATATTCGGCCAGCGCCCGCTCGGCATCGGGCAGCGCCACGCCGGGCGTCGTCTTCACCCCCGCAATCACAGCGAAGCGCTTGGCGGCCACCTTGTCGAAGGCAAGATGCGACGAAGCGGAGCCGGAACCGGTGAACGGAATTCCGCGCATTTCGCACATGGCCTGGAGTTCGCCGTTTTCCGCGGTGCCGCCGTGCAAGCCCAGCACCAGCAGCCGGTTCTCGATCTGCGCCCTGTCAAGCGCGCGTTCGATGAGGCCTAGGCTCGGCGTATCCGGCTTGAGCGGCTCCTCGAACGGCCGCGCATGATTGAGAAGCGTTTTGGACGCGGTTTCATGCACGCTGTCATCGGC
Source organism: Bradyrhizobium canariense (assembly GCF_900105125.1). Lineage (NCBI taxonomy): Bacteria > Pseudomonadati > Pseudomonadota > Alphaproteobacteria > Hyphomicrobiales > Nitrobacteraceae > Bradyrhizobium > Bradyrhizobium canariense. Next base: position 3,613,600 of record NZ_LT629750.1, read on the forward strand.
ATCCCAGAACCACAGATCGGCTTCTGGCAAAGCAGAATGAAGCGCCTGGGCGCTCGCCACCGACACCAGGCGCTCTTTATTCGTGCCGCCGAAAAGAATGGTGATCCGCATCATTTCGTTCCGCTGGTCCATCTCTTTCGTCATTCCGGGATGTGCCGGAGGCACAGACCCGGAATCTTCTTTGCAGACAATCTCGGGATTCCCCGATGTGCAATTGCACATCTGAGGTTCGCGCGTTCGGGCGCGCCCCGGGATGACAACTATGCCGGAATCCCGATCCGCTTGATTTCCCAGTGTAGCTCAATTCCGGAATTTTCCTTCACCCGCGCGCGGACGGTCTCTCCAAGCATTTCAATATCATGCCCGGTCGCGCTGCCAGTGTTGATCAGGAAATTGCAGTGCATTTCCGACACTTGTGCGCCGCCGACACGCAAGCCGCGACAGCCCGCCGCGTCGATCAGTTTCCACGCGCTGTTGTCGGGCGGATTCTTGAAGGTCGAGCCGCCGGTTTTTTCCCGGATCGGCTGCGCGGTTTCGCGATGGCTTTGCACCTCGGCCATCCGCTCACGAATCACTTCCGGCGCGGTGATCGGGCCACGAAAGCGTGCGGCCGTAAAAATGATCGAGGGATCGACACCGTTGTTGCGATAAACGAATTTCATCTGCGCATTTGTGAACCGGCGCTTGCTGCCGTCGCGGCCGACGCCCGACGCCTCGATCAGGACATCCCTGGTCTCGCTGCCATTGGCGCCGGCGTTCATGCGCAGCGCGCCGCCGATGGTGCCGGGAATGCCAAAGAAAAACTCCAGCCCGCCGATATTGGCCGCCGCCGCCGTCTCGGCCACGCGCTTGTCGAGCGCGGCAGTCCCGGCGCTGACGATATCGCCGTCGGCGCTGGTCTCGCCGAACGCACGCGGTGACAACCGGATCACCACGCCCGGCATGCCGCCGTCGCGCACAATCAAATTGGAACCGACACCAACGACATACACTGGAAGTTCGTCCGGCAAGTGCTTGAGGAAATAAGCAAGATCGTCTTCATCCGACGGCGTGAACAATATCTGCGCCGGGCCGCCGACCCGAAACCATGTCAGCTCGGCGAGCGACTGATTTGCGAGCAGCCGCCCGCGCAACTCCGGCATCGCGGCTTTGAGGTCGGGCGTGATGTCGGGAAAGGTCATGTCGCCGCCACGAGGCACAGTCGGCCCTCTCCCCCCTTGCGGGGGAGAGTTGGAGAGGGGGGTACCACGAACTCCGGCGTCTGCGGCTTACCCCCCGCCCTAACCCTCCCCCAACGCAAGTCGGGCCTGCCCGACTTGCTTAAGATTAAAATGCGCAACCGAGGTAGACCTCGGTTGCGGGGGGGAGGGAATGGCGAAAGTAAGCCCGGCCACGACAAGCTTGAAAACCGAGCAGCCATCATCCCAGCGCCTTCAGTTCGCCCGGCAGCGCGTAGGCCCATTGCGTGATGTTGCCGGCACCGAGGCAAACAACGAGATCGCCACGGCCAGCAAGGCCGTGAATCACTTTTGCAAGCTCCGTGGAATTCTGCAGCGGGATCACTTCGCGGTGGCCATGGGCGCGCAAGCCCAGCACAAAATGGTCGCGGTCGATGCCCGGGATCGGCGCTTCGCCGGCCGGATAGACTTCGGCGACGACGACCGCATCGGCATCGTTGAAGCAGGTGCAAAATTCCTCGAACAGCGATTGCAGCCGGGTGAAGCGATGCGGCTGCACCACGGCGATGATCTTGCCGTTGGTGGATTCGCGCGCCGCCCTCAGGACGGCGGCGATCTCGACCGGGTGATGGCCGTAATCGTCGATGACGGTAACGCCGTTCCATTCGCCTGTCTTGGTGAAGCGCCGCTTGACGCCGCCAAACCCCGCGATCGCCTTTCTGATGACGTCGTCCGAAAGTCCGAGTTCGTGGGCGACTGCAATCGCGGCCGTGGCGTTGAGGGCGTTGTGCCGGCCCGGCATCGGCAGCCTGATATCGGCGATCTCATGCGTCGCATCGGTCTTGCGGTTGCGGAACACGACCTTGAAGCTGGATCCGCCACCGTTCGGAGTAAGATCGACCAGCCGCGCATCGGACTGCGGATTTTCACCATAGGTGATGATGCGGCGATCCTCGATCTTGCCGACGATGGTCTGCACGACGGGATGATCGATGCACATCACGGCGAAACCGTAGAACGGCACGTTCTCGACAAAACTGCGGAACGCGTCCTGCACCGCCTCGAACGTCTTGAAGTGATCGAGATGCTCGGGATCGACATTGGTGACGATGGCGACATCGGTCGGCAGTTTCAGAAAGGTGCCGTCGCTTTCGTCGGCCTCCACCACCATCCAGTCGCCGGCGCCTAGCCGGGCATTGGTGCCATAGGCATTGATGATGCCGCCATTGATGACGGTCGGATCGAGGTCGCCGGCGTCGAGCAGCGCCGCCACCATCGAGGTCGTCGTGGTCTTGCCGTGGGTTCCGGCGATCGCGACGCAGCTTTTCAGCCGCATCAATTCAGCCAGCATTTCGGCGCGCCGCACCACGGGAATGCGCTGCGCGCGGGCCGCCATCAATTCGGGATTGTCGCGCTTGATCGCGGTCGACACCACGACCACGTCGGCACCGTCGACGTTCTCGGCCTTGTGGCCGACGGAGATCTTGACGCCCTTGTCGCGCAGCCGCGCGACATTGCCGCTCTCCGACGCGTCCGAGCCCTGCACGGTGTAGCCGAGATTGCAGAGCACTTCCGCGATGCCGCTCATGCCGATGCCGCCGATCCCGACGAAGTGGATGGGTCCGATCTCGCGCGGCAGTCTCATGGTTGTTTCCTTAACGGCCTCGTCCGCAATTGAACGGTCCAATATGTCGCGAAGCAAATCAGCCCGCATAGCGTACTGGATGCCCCGCTTTCGCGCAGCAATACAAGGGCATTTTTACGTCATTCCGGGGCGACGCCCACGGGTCCGCGCAAAGCGCGGCCCGATGACAGGCTCCGCGGCGAACCCGGAATCTCGAGATTCCGGATCGGACCGCTTCGCGACCCGTCCGGAATGACTGGACGTCAGATTCCGGCGACTTTCGCGACCAGATCGGCCAGCCGCTCGGCGGCATCGAGCCGCCCCACGGTGCGAGCCTTGGTGGCCATCGCTGTGAGGCGCGCCGGCTCGGCAGCGAGCGCGGAGATTTCCGCAGCCAGCCGGTCGGGTTTGAATTCCGCCTGCACGATGCGAATCGCACCGCCCGCCTCTGCCAGCACGCCGGCATTGGCGAATTGATCCTGATCGATCGCGCCGGGCAGCGGCACTAAAATAGAGGGCCGGCCGATGGCGCCAAGCTCAGCCACCGTGCCGGCGCCGGACCGCGAGATCACCAGATGGTTCGACGCCAGCCGCGCCGGCAGATCATTGAAAAAGGGCGCCAGTTCCGCATTGATCTTGAGCCGGTCATAGACCGCGCGAACCCGTGCCATATCCTCTTCGCGAACCTGCTGGGTGAGGACCAGCCTGCTCCACAGCACAGGCTCGAGATGCTCGATCGCGCCGGGCACGATATCGCTCATGACCCGCGCGCCCTGGCTGCCGCCGACTACCAGCACACGAAGCGGTCCGTCCGGTTCCGGCGAAACATATTTCACCGCGGCGGCCGCCAGAATGGCCGGACGCATCGGCGTGCCAACCGTGGTCGTTTTACTCGCCAGCGCCGGATCGCGATCGAGCACGCCGGGCAGCGAAGTCGCAATCGCGCTGACGCGGCTTGAGAGAAAGCGATTGGCGCGGCCGAGCACGGCGTTGGCGTCGTGGACGATGCCGGGTACGCTGAGCAGCCGTGCCGCAATCAGCGGCGGCACGGTCGGATAACCGCCGAAGCCGACCACCGCCACCGGCTTCAACCTGCGCACCAGATTGAGCGCCACGGCCGTCCCATAGCCGAGCATCAGGCCGGTCGCGGCCAGTGACCACGGCGTGCGGCTGCGCACAGTCGCGCTCGGCACCACGTCGATCGTGTCTTTGGAGAACAATCCGCTATAGCGCAGCGCGCGGGCATCGGTGGCAAGGCGCACGCGATAGCCGCGCCTGATCAGTTCGACGCCGAGCGCTTCGGCGGGAAACAGATGGCCGCCGGTGCCGCCCGCCGCCAGCAGAATGAGAGGCGCATTGTCCATGGCTTCCAATCGTCGACGGCGCGGCGTTCGTCAAGCGTAGCCGCGCAATGCGTTGGCGTCACCGATCGATTCCATCTCGGTGCGCGGCCGATGTCGGGTCAGGGCCAGCATCATGCCGACGCCGTAGGCCAGCGAAACAATCGACGAGCCGCCATAGGAGATGAACGGCAGCGTCATGCCCTTGGCCGGTATCAGTTGCAGATTGACCGACATGTTGATCGCGGCCTGCACGCCGAACAACACCGCAAGGCCGGACGCCGCAAAGCGCGCGAACATGTCCTCGCTGGCGTAGGCGCGCGACAATGCGCGGATCACGATAAAGGCGAACAGGGACAGCAGCACCAGACAGAGCACGATTCCAAATTCTTCCGCCGCCACCGCGAACACGAAATCGGTGTGGCTGTCCGGCAGGCTTCGCTTGGCGATGCCTTCGCCGGGCCCAAGCCCGAACCAGCCGCCATTGTAGAAGGCCTCCAGCGCGGTATCGACCTGAAAGGTGTCGCCCGATGAGGGATTCATGAAGCGCTGGATGCGCCCGGCGACGTGCGGCACCAGCAGATAGGCGCCGAACAGCCCGGCGCTCGCAACGCCCGCAAGCCCCATCACCCAGACCATCCGCATGCCCGCGATGAAGAACAGCGAGCCCCACACCATCGAGATCAGCATGGTCTGGCCGAAATCGGGTTCCATCACCAGCAGCGACACCAGCGTCAGCAACAGCATCAGCGCCATCGAGGTTGCCGGCATCTCCGGCCGCTTGGTCGATTCTGCAAACAGCCACGCCGACAGCACCACGAAGGCGGGCTTGGCGGATTCGGAGGCCTGGATGTTGACGCCGATCAGGGTGATCCAGCGCCGCGAGCCCTTCACTTCGGGGCCGATCAGCAGCGTCGCCACGATCAGCGCGATTGAGACCGCGAACACGATCAGCGCGCTGCGGCGGATCTGCTTCGGCGACAGGAACGAAACGGCGATCATCACCGTGAAGGCAGGAACCAGGAACATCACGTGGTGATTGAAGAAGTGGAACGGATCGAGCCCGATCCGCACCGCAACCGGCGGGCTCGCCGCCAGCGACAGAATAATGCCGGCCAGCATCAGCACGATGATCGCGGCGAGCTGCAGGCGGTCGACGGTCCACCACCATTCGCTTAAGGGCGTGCGTTGTTCACGGGAGATCATGGGCGTTCCCACACGGCGGAGGTCCGCTCATTGGTCGCCCATGATGGTTTCTAAGGGGTTAACAGAATGGCTATCTTTTAGGATTGGTGGTGGGCTGCACCTTCCCTTAAATAATTACTTCATCTGCTGTTTCCAGCAGCGCTGCGAAATTGAACCTTTCAGGCACCGTTGATTCTCGTCGCAAGCTATGTTTGTCCGGACCCAAATTGGCCCGCGCATGCATCGCCCGTTTTCGCCGTCACAGGAACTCCAACTGCAACGAGCCGATGAAGCCCATTCGCGCCTCCGGCTGACGTCGTCCCCACTCTTCATCCGGACAATTGGAAAAATTGCAGGACACTCGTTCACCGGAAGAAAGAAGGTCAATCGTATCGTTGCGATGGCGTAGGCGAGCAAACACCTCTTTTGCGGCTAACTCCTTCTGCTTTAAAGGAGCATCAAGCTCGATCTTGAATTCGGGGCGAAGGCAGGATGTACCTTCGCTCACGCCGACAATTCTGCCCGTCGCCACAGAACCATTCTCTGTATAAAAGTCCCAAGGATCGGATATCGATATCCGCACTTTTAATCCGTCGGGTGGCACCATCATTCGTGGCAACTCAATTTAGCGTGTCGGCGCGCTATCTCACACCACCGGCTTGACGCCGGGCAGCGCGGTGACGAGTTCGCGGAATTTGGCGCCACGAATTTCAAAATTGCGGTACTGGTCGAACGACGCGCAGGCCGGTGACAGCAGCACCACCGGGTCGGCGATCCCGGAGGCCGCCGCGTCACGCGCGGCGTGAGCTACGGCGACATCGAGCGTCTCGCTGATTTCATGCCGCGCGCGATCGCCGAGTGTGCCGGCGAATTCCGCGGCGGCTTCTCCGATCAGATAGGCCTTGCGAATGCGCGGAAAATAGTCGGTCAGGCTGGTGATACCGCCGAGCTTCGGCTTGCCGCCGGCAATCCAGAAAATATCTGAGAACGACGACAGCGCATGCGCCGCCGCATCCGCGTTGGTGCCCTTGGAATCGTTGACGAACAGCACGTTGCCGAGGCGTCCGACCTGCTCCATGCGGTGCGCCAATCCCGGAAAGCTGCGCAAGGCCTTCTGCAGGACGTCCGTTCCAACGCCCAGCGCCAGCGCGCACGCCGCCGCGCAGGCCGCATTCTGCGCGTTGTGCAGGCCGCGCAGCGAACCGATGCCGCCGATCCGCGCGATTTCGCTGCGCGCGCCGCCGGATGCGCGCAGGATGGTTTCGCGCTCGACATAGACGCCGTCGGGAAGCGGATTTTTTACCGAAATACGAACCACGCGCTTGCCGGCGCGCTCGATGCGATCGGCGATGTTGCGGCTCCATCCGTCATCGACGCCGACGATCGATGTGCCCTGCGGCTGCACACCGGCGACCAGACGCTCTTTCACCGCCGCATAATGTTCCAGCGTGCCGTGACGATCGATGTGGTCTTCGCTGATGTTGAGCAGGATGCCGACCGAGGGATCGAGCGAGGGCGCCAGATCGATCTGATAGGACGACATCTCGATGACGTGCACCCGTCCCATGCGCGGCGGCTCCAGCGACAGGATCGCGGTGCCGATATTGCCGCCCATCTGGGTGTCGTAGCCCGCGACCTTCATCAGATGCGCGATCAATGCGGTCGTGGTCGACTTGCCGTTGGTGCCGGTGATCGCGACGAACGGTGCATCCGGCGCGTGACGGCGCCGTTCGCGGCAGAACAACTCGATATCGCCGATCACCTGGACGCCGGCCTGCTGCGCCGCCAATACGGTCCAGTGGGGGGCCGGATGAGTCAGCGGCGCGCCCGGCGTCAGCACCAGCGCCGCGAAATTCGCCCATGACACCGTGCGCAAGTCAGCCGTGATGAAACCGGCCTTCGCGGCTTCGGCGAGCCGGTCGGCGCCATCATCGCCGGCGATCACTTCGGCGCCGCCGGCCTTCAGGGCATGGCAACTCGCAAGCCCGGATCCGCCGAGGCCGAATACCGCAACTGTCTTGCCGGCGAACGAGGTGACGGGGATCATGGTTTTACATCGGTCATTCCGGAAACCGCGCAGCGGTTATCCGGAATCTCGAGATTCCGGGTTCGTGCTGTGCACGCCCCGGAATGACGATCATGGGAGTACGGGTCCACCATCATCACCGCAGCTTCAGCGTGGAGAGCCCGGCCAGCGCCAGCATCACCGAGATGATCCAGAACCGGATCACGATCTGCGGCTCGGTCCAGCCCTTCTGCTCGAAATGGTGATGCAGCGGCGCCATCCGGAACACGCGTTTGCCGGTCAGCTTGAACGAGGCCACCTGCACGATCACCGAGACGGCTTCCAGCACGAATAGCCCGCCAATCACCGCAAGCACGATCTCGTGCTTCACCGCAACCGCGATCGAGCCGAGCATGCCGCCGAGCGCAAGCGAGCCGGTGTCGCCCATGAAGATCGACGCCGGCGGGGCGTTGAACCACAGAAATCCGAGCCCGGCGCCCAGCACCGCGCCGCACAGCACCGCCAGCTCGCCGGTGCCGGCGACGTAATTGATCTGCAGATAATCCGAGAACACCGCGTTGCCGGCCAGATAGGCGATCATGCCGAAGCTCGCGGCTGCGATCATGACCGGCACGATGGCAAGGCCGTCAAGGCCATCGGTGAGGTTCACCGCGTTGCCGGCGCCGACCATGATGAACGCGCCGAACAGCAAGAAGAACCAGCCGAAATTCAGCACCACATCCTTGAAGAACGGAATCACCAGCGAGGTCGAGAACGGGTCGCGTCCAAGGCGCACCAGCGCGTAGCAGGCCGCGAGCGCAATCACGCCCTCGATCGCAAGACGGATGCGGCCGGCGAAACCGCTATGGGTCTGCTTTGTCACTTTCAGATAGTCGTCGTAGAAGCCGACGAAGCCGAAACCGAGCGTTACCGCGAGCACGATCCAGACATAGGGATTGAGCGGATTGGCCCACAGCACCGTGGAGACCAGCAGCCCGGACAGGATCATCAGGCCGCCCATCGTCGGCGTGCCCTTCTTGGCGAGATGCGATTGCGGACCGTCGGTGCGGATCGGCTGGCCCTTGCCCTGGCGAAGCCGCAGATGATCGATGATCCAGGGGCCGAACAGGAAAACAAACAAGGCGCCCGTCACCATCGCGCCGCCGGTGCGGAAAGTGATGTAGCGAAAGACGTTGAGAAACGTTCGGAACATGCTCAAGCCGGGAACGGTATTGGACAGATCGATCAGCCAGTAAAACATTCAGTTTGTCCTATACCGCGGCTTCATCGAGCGCGGTCCTGCCGGGAAAGCGCTTTTCGAGCGCATTCACAATCGTTTTCATCTTCGAGCCGAGCGATCCCTTGATCATGAAGGCGTCGCCAGCGCGAATCGCCGACACCGCCTGTGCCTCGAGGCTCGCCGCGCTCTCGGCATAGCCGCCTCGCTTGCCCGTGGAAAGAGCATCCCAGAGATTGCGCATCAACGGACCGCAACAATACACCAGATCGATGTGATTGGCCTTGATGGCGTCAACGAGGCCGCGATGCAGCGCGGGGCCGGTCGGGCCCAATTCGAGCATATCGCCGAGGATTGCTATGCGCCGGCCATGCGGACCGACCTGGGCCTGGCCGAGCACATTCAGCGCCGCGGCCATCGATGCCGGATTGGCGTTGTAGCTCTCATCGATCAGGGTCGCCTCACCGCTTGCAACCTCGAGCACCCGACGGGCGCCGCGGCCGGTGGTCGGCTCAAGCTGCGACAGCGACAGCGCCGCCAGCGCGAGATCGGCGCCCGCGAGCGCGGCCGCGGCCAGCACCGCCAGCGAGTTCATCGCCATGTGACGGCCGGGCACGCCGAGCTTGTAGGTCACATCCTGGCCGAGGATATCGGCATGTACCGCGGAACATGTCGCATGCAGCGACACGTCGATCAGCCGCGCCTCGGATTTCTGGTCCGCGCCGAACGAGACGATGCGCGCGATGCCGAGCTCTTTGGCGCGCCGCTGCAAGCGCGCGAACTGCGCATTGTCGCGGTTGAGCACGACCGCGCCGCCGGGCTCGATGCCCTCAAAAATCTCGGCCTTGGCGTCGGCAATCGCTTCGATGCCGGCGAAGAATTCCAGATGCACGGGCTCGACCGTGGTGATGATGGCAACATGCGGCCGCACCATCCTGACCAGCGGTTGGATTTCGCCCGCATGATTCATGCCGATTTCGAAGATCGCAAACCGCGCGGTCGCCGGGCATCGCGCCAGCGATAATGGTACGCCCCAATGATTGTTGAACGAGGCTGCCGAAGCATGGGTCTCGCCCTGGGCGCCGAGCACGCACCGCAACGCCTCCTTGGTCGAGGTCTTGCCGACCGAGCCGGTGACCGCGATCACCTGCGCGTTCAGGCGAGCACGCGCCGCATGCGCGAGATCGACGAGACCGGCCAGCACATCATCCACCACCAGGAGCGGCGCATCGGCGGCGAACTTGCCGCGCTGCGCCGCTTCAACCACCGCCAGCGCCGCGCCGGCTTTCAACGCCGCGGCGACGAAATCATGCCCGTCATGGACATCGCCCTTGATCGCGAAATAGGCCTCGCCCGGCGCGACGGTGCGGCTGTCGATGGAAAGGCCGCTGACGCCTTCCGGCGGCACGCCCTGGATTGAGGCGCGCATCGCCGCGGCCATCGCGCTGGAAGTCCATAATGGCATCGCGCTCATGCAACCCTCGGCGCAAGTGCTGAAGTTACCGCCTCGTGATCGCTGAACGGCAACGTGCTGTTACCGACGATCTGTCCGGTCTCGTGGCCCTTGCCGGCAATCAACAGCGCATCACCGGGCTCGAGACCTGCGATCGCGGTCCGGATCGCCTCGGCGCGGTCGCCGATTTCTCTGGCGCCCTTGGCGGCGGCCAAGATCGCCGAGCGGATCATATCCGGATTTTCGCTGCGCGGATTGTCGTCGGTGACGATGACGCTGTCGGCATTCTCGGCTGCAATCGCGCCCATCAACGGGCGCTTGCCCGCGTCGCGGTCGCCGCCGGCGCCGAACACCACGACGAGCTTTCGTTTGGCGTAGGGCCGCAATGCCTGCAACGCCTTCGCCAGCGCGTCAGGCTTGTGCGCATAGTCGACAAAGATCGGTGCGCCGTTGCGCTCGCCGACCCGCTCCAGACGGCCTTTGGCGCCTTCGAGATGTTCGAGTGCGGCGAACACGGCCTGAGATTCGCTGCCGGTGCCGATCGCCAGACCTGCGGCGACCAGTGCATTCTCGATCTGGAATTCGCCCACCAGCGGCAGCCGGATGGCATATTTGCGCCCGCGATGTTGCAGCGTGATCTTCTGGGCAAGGCCATCGATATCGGCTCCGAGCAGACGAATGCCCTCGCCTGCCCCATCGCCTTTGCTCCCAACCGTGATCATCCGCAATTGTCGCCCGCGCCCCGCCTCGATCACCGCCTGCGAGCAATCGTGATCGGCCGAGATCACCGCGGCGCCATCGGCTGCGACCAGATCGCGGAACAGCCGCAGCTTGGCATTGAGATAGTGCGCGACATCTGGATGATAATCCATGTGATCGCGCGACAGGTTGGTGAACCCGCCGGCGGCGATGCGCACGCCATCGAGACGAAACTGGTCGAGGCCATGCGATGATGCCTCGAGCGCCAGATGCGTGACGCCTTCGCGCGCGATTTCATCGAGCTGGCGATGCAACGCAATCGGATCCGGCGTCGTCAGCGATCCGTAGATGGTGCGCTTCGGCGACACCAGCCCAATGGTGCCGATGCTGGCCGAGGCGTGACCGAGCCGTTGCCAGATCTGCCGTACGAACGCGGCGACCGACGTCTTGCCGCTGGTGCCGGTGACGGCCGCGATCGTTTGGGGCTGGCGCGGGTAAAATTTTGCGGCGGCAAGCGCCAGCGCGCGGCGTGGATTGGCGGTGGCGACAAACGGGACGCGATGATCGCCCTGCAGCAGGTGGTTGCCAGCTACCGCGACGGCGCCCGACGCAATGGCGGCCTCGATGAAACGGGAGCCATCGGTTTTGCTGCCCGCGAGCGCGAAGAACACGTCACCCGGCTTCACCGCGCGGCTGTCCACGGCAAGGCCGGTGACCGCAACCGCTTCCGCCTGCGGGCCAATGGTGGCGTCATCGCTGAACAGGTCGCGAAGTTTCATGATCTTCCAGTCCGGCCCGGGCGCCGGCAACTTCAAATCGAAATAATATTACGCCTTCGCCTTACTGGTGCGGTGGTTCAGAAGTTCTCTTCATTATCGCTGTGACTCCGTCAAGAGAACTTCTGAACCAGAAACCGCACCAGAACTACAAGTTTTCCAGTGTCCTTTTCGAATCCGAAGTTCGCGAAAAGTGGTGGCCGCGAGGGTTGGCGAACTTCGGTTTCGGGACATTAGTTCGTTCTGGATGCCGCAAGAATAAGGCGGTCGGGCGGCGGCAGATCGAAGCGCGGCTCAATTCCCAGCAGCGGAGCTATGCGGGCAATTACGGCGCCGCCGGTCGGCACCGCGTTCCAGCCCGAGGTGATGAAGCCATAGGTTTCCTTGGTGGACTGCGGCTCATCCAGCATGATCAGAAGCTGGTATTGGGGTTTGTCGGCCGGCAGGATCGCGGTGAAGGCGGTGAGCACGCGCTTCTTGGCGTAGCGGCCGTTGACGACCTTTTCGGCGGTGCCGGTTTTGCCGCCGATATAATAGCCCTTCACATCGGCCTTGCGCGCGGTGCCGATCTCGGCATTCAGCCGCATCAGGAATCGCATTTTTTCCGACGTCTCGGGCTTGATGACGCGCTTGGCCAGCGCCATCGCGTCCTGCTCGCTGCGCTTCAGGAAGGTTGGCGGAATCAGATAACCGCCGTTCACCAGCGCGTCGATGCCCATCACCGCCTGTAGCGGCGCCACGGCGATGCCGTGACCGAACGCGATCGTGATCGTGTTCAGATCACCCCAGTGGCGCGGCACGATCGGCGAAGCGCTTTCGGGCAATTCGGTGCGCAGCCGATCGAGCTGCCCCATCTTGCGCAGGAACGCCTTGTGCGCTTCGACGCCTTGCGACAATGCAATGCGCGCCGCGCCGACGTTCGACGAGAAGGTAAACACCTCCTTCATGCTGAGAAAGCGGCCCTTCGGCTCGTCGTCATGGATGGTGAATTTGCCGTAGTGCAGCGGGCCGCGCGCATCCCACAGCGAATTGAGATCGTACTTGCCGGTATCCAGCGCCATCGCCAGCGTGAACGCCTTGAAGGTCGAGCCCATTTCATAGACGCCGGTCGTCAGGCGGTTGATGCGGTCGGGATCGTGCGCCTCTTTGGGATTGTTGGGATCGAAATCCGGCAGCGACACCATCGCCACGATCTCGCCGGTCTTGACGTTGGAGACGATGCCGGACGCGGCCTTGGCGTGGAATTTGTCCTTGGCCTTGAGCAGTTCGTCGCGCAGCGCATGCTCGACCCGCAGATCGACCGACAATTCCACCGGCTGCTGCAGGCGGTCGGTGGCAAAGCCGGCGCGGTGCAGATCGGCAAGACCGTTATTGTCGAGCCATTTCTCCATCCCGGCGATGCCCTGGTTGTCGATATTGACCAGGCCAATCACATGCGCGACTTCGGAGCCGGTGGGATAGACGCGCTTGTTCTCGCGCAGGAAGCCGATGCCGGGTATGCCGAGGCGATGGATGTCCTGCTGCTGCTGCGGGGTGATTTCACGCTTCAGCCAGACGAAACCTTTTTTCGACGACAGCCGGTCGCGGACTTCGCCGGTGTCGAGATCCGGCAGCGTCGCGGTCAGAAGCTCGATCGCTTCGTCCTTATCGATGATCCGGCGCGGCTCGCCGAACAGGCTCGGCGCCTTGACGTCGGTGGCAAGCACTTCGCCGTTGCGATCGAGGATATCCGGCCGCGCGGTCGCGATCGCGTCCTGTGACGCGGTGCGGCGCGTGCCGTGACTGTCGCCGATGGTGGCGTACATGATCAGCCGGCCGCCGATCACAGCGTAGATCGCCGCAAACGCCACGATCGCAAGCCCGACGCGGGCGCGCGCTTTCGCGGCGCGATCGACGTTGCGCCCGTACAGCAGGCTGCGGATCAGCCGCCGTCGCCACGGTTCCGCCGGCTTCGGCTTGACGACAGTCAATGCCTGGTCGGTCATTGCTTGCCCTCCGGCGCCGGCACCGAACCGGTGACGGCCGGGCCATCGGCGGCCGCGCCGTCGGCGGCAGCCGCGATGGTGCCGATCATCGCGCCGATCGGATCGGGATCCCGGTTGAAGTTCGGCGGCCGCTCCGGCAGGTTCTTCAAGGAATCATATTGCGTGGCGTTGATCGGCTTCAGCGGCAAATGCCGCTCGGCAAGGCCTTGCAGCCGCAGCGGCGCGTCGAGCTTGGTCCATTCCGCGCGCAGCGCGGCGATGGCGTCGCGCTGCGCGCGAATATCCGCGTGCAATTGCAGCACGTGCTCGGTGCGCACCGTGGACGCCATCTTGATCCGGTACACATAGGCAGCCGCGAATACGAGAACGCCGATCACGAGAAGGTGGAGGATCCGCATGGTCAGCCTCCCCTCATCACATCGGCGAGCGACGGCCACGCCGGTAACGCGGCGGCAGCGTGCGCCGGCGCCGCGCTGCGTTCGGCCGCGCGCAGCTTCGCCGACCGCGCGCGCGGATTGGCAGCCACCTCAGCGTCGCCGGCGGTGATCGGACGCTTGGTCAGAAGCGCAAAACTCGGCGGATCCAGCGCGATCTCCGGCAGATGCCGCGACCCGCCGCTGGCCTTGCTGCGCTCGACCAGGAAGTTCTTGACGATGCGGTCTTCGAGCGAATGAAACGAGACCACCGCAAGCCGGCCGCCGGGTTTCAGCACGCGTTCGGCCGCCGCGAGCGCCAGATGCAACTCATCGAGCTCTTCGTTGACGAAAATCCTCAAACCCTGAAACGTCCGCGTCGCCGGATGAATTTCTCCCGGCTTCGACCGCACGACCTTCGCGACAATATCGGCCAGCGCCCGCGTGGTGAGGATCGGCGCTTCCTTGCGCGCGGCGACGATGGCGCGAGCGACGCTTCGGGAATACCGCTCTTCGCCGAAGATGTAGATGATGTTGGCAAGGTCAGCCTCGGAGGCTCGCGCAACCACATCCGCTGCGGTCGGGCCATCATGGCCCATCCTCATGTCGAGCGGGCCATCCAGACGAAACGAGAAGCCGCGATCAGCCTGGTCGAGCTGCATCGAGGATACCCCGACATCCATCACGACACCGTCGACCAACGAAACGCCCTCGCCCGCGCAGACGTCCGCGAGCCGGGAAAACCGGTCCTCCACCAGCGTGAGCCGGCCCTCCGATTGATCGACGAGATTAAAGCCGCCGGAGATCGCGGTTCGGTCGCGGTCGATGCCGATGACGCGGGTTCCCGCGACATCGAGAATCATCCGGCTATAGCCCCCGGCGCCAAAGGTGGCGTCGACATAGATGCCGCCGTCGCGCGGCGAAAGCAGCTCGACAGCCTCAACACCGAGAACGGGGATATGGCGGTTGCCGGACGAACTCATGCACCGGCTCCAGGCGCGATCCGGTGAAAGGTAAGGAAACTGGACGCGAACGGGCCCATTGCGCCTCAAATCTCTGCGTTTCGCGCGGCTGTTCCGGTCGAAACGCCAGCTCCGTGTGAGCCTCCGTGTGAACCTTGGCGAGGCATATTTTCCTGCTCCGCACGCCCCACATCGCGAATTGTAGGTTCCGCATGGGATTTGCTGGGCTACCATGGGATTTCGAGCGTGAAAGAGGGCCTCGGCCGTCCCAAACCGGTTCGGCTCTTCACCACTTAGTAACGGCAGTTAGCATTAAGAAAGCGTTGACGCTGGCCTTGAGGATTCAAGCGGTATTTTCGCGAAATCATTGTTTTCAACAGGCGGAGGACACCGGTGATGCGTCGTGCACACAGCTAGGCCAAAATGCGAACCGGAGCGTATCTCTGGCGTTGCGCTGAAGAGATCGTAAATGAATAGTAAACGAGGTTTGTGTTGAAATCGTACCAATTGCCGTTCTCTTGCCCGCTTTGAGCTGTCATATGCCGCTCGGTTCGTTTTCGTCTGCTGGTGTTGATTCGAAGCGTCAACGTGCCCTCCCGATTCTCAGGGCCAGCACGATCATGAAGACTTTTACTCCGGATTCCTCGATCGCTTCGGACGTCATCCCGTCGGCAAATTTCGGTGACCGCAACAAGGGCCGTCTGCCCGACATGATCGTGCTGCACTACACCGGCATGCCCGATGTGGAGGGCGCGATCGCCAAGTTGTGCACGGCCGGCACCGACGTTTCTGCGCACTACATCGTTCTGGAAGACGGCCGCATCGTGCAATCCGTGCCCGAAGCCAAACGCGCCTGGCATGCCGGCGCGTCGTACTGGGCCGGCGAAGAGGACATCAATTCCTGCTCGATCGGCGTCGAGATCATCAACCGCGGCCATGACTGGGGCTATCCGGACTTTCCGCTGCGCCAGATCGCCGCCGTGATCGCGCTGTGCCGCGGCATCATGCTGCGCCGCCAGGTTCCATCGCATCGCGTGCTCGCCCATTCCGACGTCGCGCCGTCGCGCAAGAAAGATCCCGGCGAAAAATTTCCGTGGCATTCGCTGGCGAATTCGGGCGTCGGTCATTGGGTACAGCCGGCGCCGATCGTGCGCGGCGAAACGCTCAAGCTCGGCGCCATCGGCGACGATGTCCTCCAAATGCAGCAAGGGCTTGCCAAATACGGCTATGGCATCCCGACCAACGGAAAATATGATGGCGCGACCATGGAAGTGGTCACCGCCTTCCAGCGCCACTTCCGGCCCGAGCGCGTCGACGGCGTCGCCGATCATTCGACGCTCATCACGCTGCAAGGGCTGCTGGCGAGCTTGCCGAGCAGTAACGGCAAGGCCGCAGCTTCCGCGTAGTCGAGCTAATCGCAGCTATCCAACGTCATTGCGAGGAGCGCAAGCGACGAAGCAATCCATCTTCGTGTTGCTCTGGATTGCTTCGCGGAGCCTGTCATCGGGCGCGCATTCGCGCGACCCGTTGGCTCGCAATGACGAAGGCAGACACGCCTCGTATCACTTACTTGCAATCCAACTCCGCCAGTCGTCGCGCGTAGAGCCGCCGCAACGGCTCCAGTTGCGTCGCGGCGGTTGCCGCCAGATAGGCCTCGCGCGCGGCATCGCTTCGGCCGAGCCGGCGCAACAGGTCGGCGCGAACCGCGGGCAGCAATTCATAGCCATTGAGTCCGCCGCGTGCGGCGAGCGCGTCGACCAGATCGAGCGCCCGCGCCGGTCCGTCGACCATCGACACCACGGCGGCATGATTGAGTTCGATCACAGGCGACGGGTTGATCCGCAGCAGCACCTGATAAAGGCCGGCGATCTGCTTCCAATCGGTGTCCTGATAATTCGGCGCCTGCGCATGCAGCGCCGCAATCGCGGCCTGCACCGCATAGGATTCCGGCCGCCCCGGCATCCGCAGTGCATCCTCCACCAGTCTCACGCCTTCAACGATCTGGCCGTGATCCCACAGGCTGCGATCCTGTTCTTCCAGCAGCACGATGTCGCCGCCTGCGGTCGCACGGCCGGCACGGCGCGCATCGTGCAGCAGCATCAGCGCCAGCAATCCCTTGATCTCGCCCCGCTGCGGCATCAGCGCGTCGAGCAGGCGGCCGAGCCGGATCGCTTCCTGTGCAAGGTCCGGACGCATCAGATCCTCGCCCGAGGTCGCGGCATAACCTTCGGTGAAAACGAGATAGATCACCGCGAGCACGCCGCGCAGCCGCGGCGCCAGCGCGTCGCGCTCCGGCACCTCATAGGGAATGCCGGCCAGCCTTATCTTCTGCTTGGCGCGAACGAGCCGCTGCGCCATCGCATCTTCGGACGCGAGAAACGCGCGCGCGACCTGCGCCGTGGTCAGCCCGCACACGGTGCGCAAGGTCAGCGCGACCTGCACCTCAATCACGAATGCCGGATGGCAACACGTGAAGATCAGCCGCAGCATGTCATCGTCCAGCGCCGTCGCATCGGCGGCTTCGTCCGAAGACGACGCATTGAGTTCAAGTTCATGCGTCAGTTGTTCTTGCTTGCCGCGAAACGCGGTTTGCCGGCGGATCCGGTCGATCGCCTTGTTACGCCCAACATTGACCAGCCAGGCGCGCGGATTGGAGGGAGGCTCGGAAAGAGGCCAGCGTTCGAGCGCCACCGCGAACGCTTCCTGCAAGACGTCCTCGGCGAGATCGAAATCGCCGACAAGCCGGATCAGCGTGGCCAGCGCCCGGCCCGCCTCGTCACGAAATGTTTTTTCGATCTCGACGGGGGTCATCGCGTGAGCCGTGTGGCGGTCATTCCGGGATGCGGGCGCAGCCCGCAGTCCCGGAATCTGGAGATGAGTAGCGAGATTCCGGGTTCTTGCTTCGCAAGCCCCGGAATGACGCCGTGCCCGTCAATCATAAACCATGACCGGCCTGACCTCGATCGAACCGGTCTTGGCGCCTGGAATGCGGGCGGCGATGCCGAGCGCCGTGTCGAGATCCTTGGCCTCGACCAAATAGTAGCCGCCGAGCTGCTCGCGGGTCTCCGCGAACGGGCCGTCCGTCGTCAAAGTCTTGCCCTCGCGAACCCGCACGGTGGTTGCGGTCGACGTCGGTTGCAGTCCATCGCCGGCCTTGAAATGGCCGCTCTGAATGATGGACTGGGTGAACACGCCGTATTCCGCCGTCAGCTTCTGGCGCGCCGCCGCGTCCATTTTGCCGAGTTCAGCTTCGTTCCGATAGATCATCAGCAAATACTGCATGGTTAGCTCCTTCTGATCGGCTTGATCGCCGACATCCAGTCGAACCGGCCAATCGCAAAACGACATCTTCAGGATAATTTATTTTGGCGGCTATAGCTGGCGTTATCTGCTTGACGCGACAGGCTTAAGCCCCCATGCCTTGGGGGTCAGTCGGCCGGACGGCCGCTCCCGCTATGGTCGAAAGGCTGCGGGGGAGGAAAGTCCGGGCTCCATCGACATACGGTGCCGGATAACATCCGGCGGGGGCGACCCCAGGGACAGTGCCACAGAGAACGAACCGCCTCTTCTTCGGATGAGGCAAGGGTGAAAAGGTGCGGTAAGAGCGCACCGCGGGTCCGGCAACGGAAACGGCATGGCAAACCACACCGGGAGCAAAACCGAATAGGGACGGCAACGCGGGCTCGTTCGTGCAAACGAAAACACCGCAGGGCAATGTCAGGCTCGCCGTCCGGGTAGGTTGCTCGAGGCAATGTGCAAACATCGCCCCAGAGGAATGGCCGTCACGTATCGTCCGCGCAAGCGAACGGTGCCCTACAGAACCCGGCTTACAGGCCGGCTGATATCTTTACGCGAAAGCGTTTTCGAGCGACGTGGAATTCCGGTTCGTGAAGAAAACGTATCTAAGAATGAGGGGTTCGGCGTAAACGCGCCGGACCCCTCGCCATTTTGATGGTCATTGCGAACCTCAGGCCACGATCCTCTCCAATAACGCCATCAGCGCTTCCGGCGCAGTAACGGCGGGCGAATGGCTGGCATCGATCTCGTAATAGCGCCAACCGGGTTCGCTTTTCGCGCGCCTGGCGAATTGGCAAAACGTGTCGGCGGGCGTGATGCGGGTGGCGTAGATATAGCTGCGCGGCAGTGTCGGCTCGCTCGCGAGCTTGATTCCCATCTCAAAACATTTGATCGGCATGTCGACGCGGCGTTCGGTGAGCCATTCGAGATCGGCCGCTGGTGTATCCGGCGGTGTCGGATTGGGCGGCACGCGCCAGCCATCGCCTGATTTGACGCGCTCCTGCATCGATTGCCGTGCGGGTTCGTTAAGGTCCAATAGCGACTGGCCATCCCGCGGCACGAAGGCATCGAGATAGATCAGTTGTGCGACGCGGTCGCGCGCGCGGTCGGCGACGCCGGTTGCGACCATGCCGCCATAGGAGTGACCGAGCAGCACGATGTCGGACAGGTCTTCGTATGTGATGACGTTCAGCACGTCCTGAATGTGGGTTTCGAGATCGATCGACGGATTGGCCAGATGCGCCCGCTCGCCAAGGCCGGTGTAGGTCGGCGTCACCAGACGATGTCCGGCCGCGTTCATCAGCGGGTGCATCTTCTTCCAGGCCCAACCGGCCGACCATGCGCCATGACAGACAAGGAAGGTTTTCGAGTTCATCGGGGGTTTTCCAATTGTGTGGAGCATGCGGCGGATGGAGATCGATGGCGATAGTACCTGCCCATTGCCTGGTGTAAACGTCGGGCCCCAAGACAAAAGCTGGAGCCTGAGTGGACACCGCAGCGTACGCCCTTCTCGTCTTCGGCGCGCTCGCCGGCGGTTTCGTATCGGGGTTAGCCGGTTTTGGCACCGCGCTGATGGCCTTGGGAATCTGGCTCTACGTGCTGCCGCCGTCGCTGGCGGTGCCGCTGGTCCTGATCTGTTCGGTCGTTGCGCAAACGGCGACGCTGCCGTCGATGTGGCGGTCCTTCGACTTCACGCTGATCTGGCCGTTCATCGTCGGTGGCCTTGCCGGCGTACCGGTCGGCACGCTGCTGATCGCGCATGCCGATCCGCAAATATTCAAGCTGGGCGTCGGCCTGTTCCTGCTGGTGTTTCCAACCGTGCTGTTTTTCAATCGCACGCCGATGGCGTTTCGCTTCGGCGGTAAAGTGGCCGACGCGGGCGTTGGCTTTGCCGGTGGAGTCCTTGGCAGCCTCGCGGGCCTGTCGGGTCCGCTTCCGATCCTGTGGGCAAGTTTGCGCGGCTGGGGCAAGGACGAGCGGCGCGGCATTTTCCAGATCTTCAACTGGACGGTACTTTTAGCTGCGCTGTGCTATCAGGCGGCTACCGGCCTGATCGAACTCAAAGTGATATGGCTGGCGCTGATCGCCTTCCCCGGCACGATCATCGGCGCCTCCCTGGGCACGCGGCTCTATCACGCGTTGAGCGACAGAAATTTCGGTGATGTCGTGCTGGGCCTGCTCTTCCTATCCGGCGTCGGCCTGGTCTGGAGCACGCTTGGCCTGCGGTAGTGCCTGCATGGCCGCCATGCGGATGGCGTGAGCGCTGTACGCACGTACGCGAACCGGTTAGTGCTCCCGACATGTCCCCCCACTCATCGCACGAACGTCTTGGGTTATTGCTGGGTTTCGTCGGCATGGCGATCTTCGGCGGCACGCTGCCGGCGACACGGATCGCGGTGTCGGCAATCGATCCGATCGCACTCACGGCGCTGCGCACCGCGATCGCCGGGCTATGTTCGCTGGCGCTGCTGATCGTGTTGCGCCGGCCGTTGCCGCCGCGCAAGCTGTGGTTTCAGCTCGTGGTCGCGATGCTCTGCGTCAGCATCATGTTTCCGTTCCTGATGGCGCTGGCGGTGCAGACTGTCGACGCCTCGCATGGCGGTGTGGTCATGGGAGCGCTGCCGATCGCCACCGCGCTGGTCGCCGTCCTCATTACCCATGAGCGGCCGAAACCGCTGTTCTGGGTCGCATCCTTTGCCGGCGCCGCGCTGGTGGTCGCGTTCGCGCTGCGCCAGGGCGGCGGCAGTTTTTCGGCCGGCGATCTCTTGTTGTTCGCCGCCGTCGCGGTGTCCGCGATCGGCTATGCTTTCTCCGGGCGACTCACGGCGGTAATGCCGGGATGGGAGGTCATCAGCTGGGTGCTGGTGATCGCGCTGCCGATCTCGCTGCCCGCGGCTGCGCTGACCCTGCCGGCGGATCTGAGCCATATCCCGCTGAAACCGTGGCTGGCGCTATTCTACGTCGCGGTGTTTTCGCAGTGGATCGGATTCTTCGCGTGGAATGCCGGCATGGCGATGGGCGGCATCGCGCGGGTGTCGCAGGTGCAGTTGCTGCAACCCTTCATCACCTTTGCGCTGGCGGCCTCTTTCAATGGCGAGACCATTACGCCGCAGATCGTGCTGTTCGCCGCCGCCGTGGTCGCGACGGTGGCGATCTCTACGTGGACCCGCCGCCGCGAGAGTCCGGCTGTCCAGGGCTGACGCGCACCGCGCCGAGATTTGTGTGGCTGACGCGCTGCAGCAGCGCCATGCCACCGGCTACGCCCACGCCCAGCACGTACAGCCAGCCTTCGAAGAAATCGAACAGATGCGAATTGAACAGCGAGGTGAAGACATTCTGCACGACCACCAGCAATCCGATCCAGTTCGCCAGGCCTTCACCGCGAAACAGCAGCAGATGCGACAGCCACATCGCATAGAGCACGACGACACCGACCACGCCCCACTGCACCGCCACGTTCAACGTCTGATTATGCGGGTCGCCGACCACTTCGGCGGTGACACCGTCCTGGCCGACCACCGCAACCCGCTGGAACAGGCCGCGTATCGATCCCGTACCATGTCCGATCAGGGGCGCGTCGGCGATGAACCGCAGCGACTTCTCCCAATATACCAGCCGGGAGCCCACGCCAGTCATGGTGTTTCCGCTCTCGGTGCGCTGATAGTCGGTGACGAATTTGTCTGCGGTGGCCCGCAGGCTGGGTGAGACATTCCAGATCACGGCAGCAAGCAACGCGGTGACGCAAAGAGCAGCGGCCGCCGTTCGCCGTCGCAGATGAAGCAGCGCGAACACCGCCAGCATGACCGGCATCGTCACCAGCGCGGTGCGCGAAACCACGACGAACATCATGTTGAAGACCAGGCCGAGCGCGATCGCCGCCAACAGCGCCGCCAACCATATTTTATGGGTTCGCAGCAACGTCACGACCGGATAGGCGAGCGCCACCGCGCATAGCGTGAATTCCTGACCCTGGTCGATATAGTTTCGGACCGCGATCCCGCTTTCCACCTTGTAGGGGCCGCGCGAGAGATAAAGCTTGAGCGAAAGGTTGGGCTCGAACGCCACGATCCAGGACACAACCATCAACGCGACGCAGGACGCCAGAAAGGCGATGAACACCCACAGACCGCGCGGAGAGCGCTCGAAATGACAGAACAATAGCGGCAGCGCCAGCAGCTTCGCGGCCGGACTGACCGCGTGCAGCCGCATCGCCCATGGTGCATCCGACCACAGGGTGCCGAGCAGAGCGAGAGCGAACAGCGCGATCGGCAGCAGACAGATCGGCCGCGCCAGCGATTGCATGAATGCACGCAGATCGACCGTGCACCCGAAGGCGATCACCCAGAGCACCACCGCAATGGTGACACCGGTCGTCGACCACGGCAGCAGGATTGCAATGAGGACCGCGAGCAGATCGACATTGAGGATCCGCGCCGCCGGATCGCGACGCGCCGACCAGATGACCGAAAGCCAGGAAGTGTTAGTGCTGGTGCTGGTGCTGGTGCTGGTGCCGGTTCCCTGTCCCACAGCTTCGGTCATCCTGATCCCCTGCGCGCTTGAAGAGGGTCTACCCCAAGCGCCGGACAAGCCGCAACCGGTTGATCTCTATTCGGCCGCCGAGACCCGGCCGAATTCGAGCACCTGCCGCTCGAACAGCCCGCGATAGATCCCGCCCGCCCGGTTGGCGAGCGAGGCATGGGTGCCCTGTTCGACGATCTGGCCGCGATCGAACACCAGGATACGGTCGAGGCTGCGCACCGTCGATAAACGATGCGCGATCACGATCGAGGTGCGCCCCTTCATCAGCCGTTCCATCGCCTGCTGAATCAGCGCCTCCGATTCCGAATCGAGGCTCGACGTCGCCTCGTCCAGGATCAGCACCGGTGCGTCGGCCAGGAACGCGCGCGCCAGCGCCACGCGCTGCCGCTCGCCGCCGGACAGCTTGACGCCGCGTTCACCGACCAGCGTGCCGTAACCTTTCGGCAGCCGCAGGATGAACTCATGCGCATTGGCCAAACGCGCCGCTTGCTCGATCGCCGCGATGCTGGCGCCGGGCCGGCCATAAGCGATGTTCTCGGCCAGCGAGCGGTGAAACAGGATCGGATCCTGCTGCACGATCGCGATCTGGCTGCGCAACGATTGCTGCGTTGCCTTTGCGATATCCTGACCGTCGATCAGGATCCTGCCGCCGCCGACATCGTACAGCCGCTGCACCAGCTTGACGAACGTGGTCTTGCCGGAGCCGGAACGGCCGACCAGCCCGACCCGTTCGCCGGCGCGGATGTCCACCGACATGCCGTCATATAGCGGTGCACGATGGGCGCCGTAGTGGAACGTCACGTCCTCGAACACGATGCGGCCGCCCTGAATGTCGATCGGCTTCGCATCGGGGGCGTCGGCAATGCCGATCGCCTCGTCATGGATTGCAACAAGTTCCTCCATGTCGTTGACCGAGCGCTGCAAATTGTTGATGTGCATGCCGACGTCACGCAGATAGGCGTGGATGATGTAGTAGCTCGTCAGTACATAGGTGACGTCGCCCGGCGAGGCGCGGCCGGCGATCCACAACAATAGCGCGCCGCCGATCACCGAGGCACGCAGGCACAGCAGCACCGCGAGCTGCGCCGCCGCGGTGTAATTGTAGCGCAGCCAGGTCCGCCGCACCCGCGTGCGCCAGCGGCTGATGACGCGGGCCAGCCGCGCGTCCTCGCGCGCTTCGGCGCCGAACGATTTTACCACCGCGTTGCAGGTCATGGCATCGGCCAGCGTGCCGCCGACCTTGGTGTCCCAGGCATTGGAGACGCGGGCGGCGGGCGCGATGTAGCGCGTCGAAAATATCACGACCATCGGAATGTAGATCGCCGCACCCGCCGCGATTACCAGGCCAAGCGACGGCCAGTGCAGCCCGAGCAGCACCATCGACCCCAGCAACACCAGCAATGAAGGCAATAGCGCCATCAGGATGGTGTCGTTCAACAGGTCGAGCGCCCACATGCCGCGGGTGATCTTGCGCACGGTCGAACCGGCGAAGCTGTTGGCGTGCCAGTCGGTCGAGAACCGCTGCACGCGCATGAAGGCGTCGCGCGACACGTCGGACATGATCCGCAGCGTGAACGGCACAATCGCCTGCAATCCGATCAGACGCAGGATCATCGACAACAGGCCCAGCAACACGATCGAGCTGAACGCCATGATCGCGGCATGGCGCGCGCCAACGTCCGCCGATCCCTGCGTCATCGCATCGACCAGACGGCCTGAGAAAATCGGCATGAACAGGTCGGCGACCGTCGCGCCGAGCAGGCCGCCGGCAACGATCGCAGCACCGACCGGCTGTTGCAGCCAGTGGCGAAACACAAATGGCAGCACCACACGGATCGCGGCGGGGCGCTTGTTGATCAAAGCGGTCATGGCGTCATCCGGCTGCGCTCGCGCAATACCGGCTCCGTTGCTGGACGCGGGCGACGGCAAAAAAACCGCGCGCAGGCGTCGTTGAAGAAATGCAGCTAACTAACTGGGAAGCTTGGGAGATCGGGACATCAGGCCCGATCGATGCTGACGGAAATGGCCCTTAAAGGCCTGTGCAGGCGTCCAGCATGGGCTTCGGACGCGAGGGCACGATCTGCAAATACATCGAAATCATGCAAATCTCCCCGGTTCGAGCGACAATGCCATGCTTATAAATGCATCATAAGCGTTTTGCAATATACGCAAGGCTGTGAACTCAAGTGAGTGCTTCGCTCCGCGCGATTTTGCAACGCAATGCAAGCCTTTACGCCGTAAGTCGACCTCGGATTCGTTTGATTTGAGCGAGTGCCTGTGTTGGACTCCTCCCTAAGCCGCCAGCAAGGCGGATAAAAAGGGAGAAACATCTATGGCCATTACTGGCTTGAAATTTACACATTTTCTGATGGCAACGACTGCGGTGGCTGCGATTGCCGCCGGCTCGGCATCATCAGCGTTTGCGCAATCGAACGATCCGATCAAGATCGGCGTGATCGCCGAAGTCCAGTCGATCGCCGGTGCGGCCACGCCGGGCGGCGCCCAAATCGCTGCCGACGAAATCAACGCCAAGGGCGGCGTCAACGGCCGCAAGATCGAGATCGTCTCCTACGACAACAAGAGCTCCTCGGCCGATTCCGTTCGCGCATTTCAGCGTGCCGTTTCCGACGACAAGGTCAGCGCTGTGATCGCCAGCTATATCAGCGAGGTCGTGCTCGCGCTCGAGCCATGGGCAGCGCGGCTTCACATGCCGCTGATCACGCCGGGCGCCGCCTCCAACGAAATCACCAAGCCGGTTCATACCGACTATGACAAGAACAAATACACCTTCCACGGCTATCTGACATCGGCGGCGCAGGCGCTGGCGGTGTGCGATGCCGCCAAGGACCTGCTGGTCGACGGCATGAAGATGAAGACCGCCGTGATCATGAGCGAAGATGCGGCATGGACCAAGCCCCTCGACGAAGGCTACGAAGCGTGCCTGCCGAAAGTGGGATTGAAAGTTCTCGATCACATCCGCTTCTCGCCGGATACCACGGATTTCACACCGATCTTCAACCAGCTCGAAGCCAAGAAGCCCGACGTGATCGTGACCGGCATCTCCCATGTCGGCGTGCAGCCGACGGTGCAGTGGAAGAACCAGCAGGTGCCGATCCCGTTGTTCGGCATCAGCGCGCAGGCGCTCAGCCCGACCTTCTGGGGAGACACCAACGGCGCGGCGGAAGGCATTCCATCGCTGGCGGTGGCGACCTCCACCACGGCTGTGACGCCGAAGACCAAGCCGTTCGCCGCGGCCTTCAAGGCCCGGTTCGGTTCGGATCCGGCTTACACCGGCTACACTGCATATGATGAAGTCTACATCATTGCCGACGCGATCAAGCGCGCCGGCTCGACCGATCCGGACAAGATGGTCGCGGAGCTCGAGAAGACCGATTACGTCGGAACCATCGGCCGCGTGCAATTCTATGGACGCGAAGATCAATTCACGCACGGCCTCAAATACGGGCCGGACTTCGTGAGCGGAATGGTGTTCCAATGGCAGGACGGCAAGCAGGTCACGGTGTGGCCGAAGAAAATTGCCGAAGGGAAGCTGAAATATCCGAGCTTCTCCCGGCCGACCAACTAAGCGATTAAGTCCGCTCCGACGGAGCTACATCCGAAGTCAAGACGCGGCGCGCCCAACCAGGCGCGCCGTATCTCATTGGTTCCAAGGCTTTTGGTTCAGGGTTGCGGAGAGACGCGCTTAATGCGCCGGCGCCGAGGAAAGCGCCGCGGGCTTTTTCAGCAGCATGACCAGAAAGCTCAGGCCGAAATAGAACACCGTCAGCATGAAGAAGGTGTCGCCATATCCCATCACCACCGCCTGGCGGTGAACGATCAGGGACAGTTCCTTCAGCGCCATCAGCGAGGCGTCACCCATGCCTTGCAGGCGCTGGGTCAGCATGTTGAGCAGCTCGGTCGCGGTGGCGTTGCCCCAGTTCACGCGATCCTGCAACCGTGAGATATGCAGGTCGGTGCGGTCGTTCAGCGCCTCGTTGATGATCGCGAGGCCGACAGCGCCGCCGAGGTTGCGCGTCAGGTTGAACAGTCCGGAGGCATTCTTGACCCGATCCGGCGGCAGCGTGCCGAGCGCGATGTTGTTGGTCGGCACCATCGCACACATCATGCCGATCCCGCGCAGGATCTGCGGCACCATCAGTTCGTAAAAATCATAGTCGCGGGTGATCCAGGTCATCTGGTAGGAGCCGAGCGCGAAGATGACGAGGCCCGCCGCGATGATGTAGCGCATGTCGACCTTGAGCATCAGCCGTCCGACGATCGGCGCCATCAGGAACATGGTGGCGCCGGAGACGAACATGGTCTCGCCGATCATCAGCGCGCTATAGCCGCGCACCTCCGCGAGATAGCGCGGATAGATGTAGGTCAGGCCGTAAAGACCGATGCCAACGCAGAATGAGATCAGGCAGCCGACCGCGAAATTGCGGTTGGTAAAGGTCCTGAGGTCGACGATCGGTTCTTTCGCCGTCAGCACGCGGTAGAAGAAGGCGATCGCCGAAAGGACGCAGATCGTGGCGCAGATCGCCACCGACGTGTCCTGCAGCCATTCATATTGCGGCCCCTCCTCGAGCACGTATTCGAGCGAGCCGAGAAATCCGCCCATGAAGATCAGGCCGAACCAGTCGAAATGATCGAGCAGCTCGAAATTCGGCTGATCGAAATCGACCAGCGCCAGCACGCCGATCGTGATGCCGATGCCGGGAACGACGTTGATGAAGAACAGCCAGTGCCACGACATCACGTCGGTGATGTATCCACCCACCGTCGGACCGATGGTCGGCGCCAGCGTGGCGACGAGGCCGATGATCGGGCTCACGATGTAAAGTTTCGAACGCGGGAACACGGTGTAGGCGGAAGCAAACACCGTCGGGATCATGCCCGCACCCAGAAATCCCTGAAGCGCGCGCCACAGGATCATCTGCTCGATCGAGGTGGCAAATCCGCAGAGGAAGCTCGAAATGGTGAAGCCGCAGGCGGAGATCGCAAACAGCAGCCTTGTGCCGAGCGCGCGCGACAGGAAGCCCGACAATGGAATCGCGATCACTTCCGCGATCAGATAGGCGGTCTGGACCCACGACACCTCGGTCGAACTTGCCGACAGGCCCGCCTGGATATCGGTCAGCGACGCCGAGACGATCTGGATGTCCAGGATCGACATGAACATCCCGAACACCATGATGAGAAACGCAAACAGCCGTCGCGGCGCGATGCGCTCGGACGGCGCCGCTGCGTTCAGCACAAGAGGCGTAGCGGTGGTGGCGTCAGCCATGATCTGCCCGGGTCAAAGCGGGCGCGCGATCGGGCGCGCCCGATGCGCAACTCATTGTGGATGGATCATCGTCGGCGAGTCGAGGTCGGCGTCATTGTCGGCATCCTTGGCGCCGGCCGTGGTATCGACCGTGGTGTAAACAGACATGCCCGCGCGCAGCAGGTTTTGCCTGGCGACATCCTTCGGAACCCGAATGCGAACCGGAAGCCGCTGCACGATCTTGGTGAAATTGCCGGTGGCGTTATCCGGCGGCAACAGCGTGAACACCGAGCCTGCCGCCGGCGCAACGCTGTCGACGAAGCCGGCGAACTTGCGATGGCCGTAAGCATCCACCGAAATCGTCACGGGCTGGCCGGGACGGATGCGGTTGAGTTGGGTTTCCTTGTAGTTGGCGTCGATGAAGACGTCATCGAGCGGCACGACGTTGCCAAGCCGCTGTCCCACCACGATGAAGTCGCCGGTAGAGACCAGACGGTTGGAGAAGGTACCGTCGACCGGCGCGCGCACCGACGTGAAGTCGAGGTCGCGCTCGGCTTTGGCGAGTGACGTCTGCAGTTCAGCGAGTTGGGCGCGGGCCTCGACCTGCTGCGCCTTGGTAACCTCGACATTATCGCGCGCCGCATCATAGGCAGCCTGCGACGACTTTACCGCCGCAATGCCCTGATCGCGCCCGGCCTCGGACACCTCGAAGGTGGCACGCGAGGCAAATCCTTTGTTGCTGAGATCCTGCTGGCGATCGAAGTCGAGGCCGGCCCGCTTCAGGCCGGCTTCCGCCGAAGCGAGCTGCGCCTTGGCCTGCTCGACCGCGCTTTCCAGCGCAGTGACTTGCCGGCCGATACGGTCGATGGTGGCTTGCTGTGTCGCGATCTTGGTGCGCGCCGCGTCCACCGCGATCCGATAGTCGCCATCGTCGATCTTGAAGACGACATCGCCGGCCCGGACCAGCGCGTTATCGCCAGGAAGTATAGCGGCGACGTGACCCGATACCCGCGCGCCAAGCGTGGTGTTGTTGGCGCGCACATAGGCGTCATCCGTACTGATGAAGAAGCGGCCAACCAGGAAATAATGCACGCCGTAGCCTGCGGCGGCGAGCGCGAGCGCTGCACCGATCCCCATCAGGACCAGTTTGCGTTTGCCGGATTTTGGCGCCGCCGGTGTCGCGGTCGCGACCGGCGCGGCGGCCGGCTTTTCGGTTACCGGCTTCTCCGGCACTTCCACAGGATGGCGCGCAACGGTGTCTTCGGCGAGTTGCGCCCGCAGCTTTTCAGCGAGCGCCGCGGCAACGTCGTGCGACGGCTCAGCCTCTGCTGTATCCGGCTCGACACGAAGGATACGTGCGGCCTGGTCTCTCGCTGCGGCCATATCGGCCTCCCCAATGTCACGGTGCGAGGCAAGCGCAGCCAAACTGGCCCTGCCTCCTCGCCAAATCCAGAATTATCATTGACCGAACCGTTCGGTCAAGATATATTTATGTGCGACGGACCCTAAGACGCCAGTTCCTTCCAGGGCATTGCCGGGGACGGAATTTCTTCAGAGAAGATAAACCAATGGTTGCAGGTCACCCTAACACCCTACGCCTCGCCGGCGAGGAAGATAGTTCGAAGCGCCGCCAGATTCTCGACGGCGCCAAAAAGGTCTTCATGGATTTCGGCTTTGACGGCGCCAGCATGGGCGAAATCGCCCGCGCCGCCGGGGTCTCCAAGGGAACCCTCTACGTCTATTTCGCCGACAAGAACCGGCTGTTCGAGGCCATCGTCGAGGAAGAGACCCTCGAACAAGGCAGACTTGCATTCAACTTCGACCCCGGACGCGACGTGCCGACGACGCTGCGCGAATTCGGCCAGGCCTATATCCAGTTGCTGTGCCGGCCCGGCGGCGGGTCGGCGATCCGCACGGTGATGGCCATTGCAGAGCGGATGCCGGATGTCGGCCGCCGCTATTACGAGAATGTGCTGGAGAAGATGATCGGTCGCCTCGCCTCCTATCTCGAGGCGCGGGTGAGCATGAAGGAGCTCGCGATCGGCGACTGCCAGTTCGCGGCGTCGCAATTCATGCTGATGTGTCAGGCGTCGTTGTTCCTGCCGTTTATTTTTCAGGCCGCACCGCCGCCGTCACCCGAGCGCATCACGCAGGTGATCGAAAGCGCAACGCAGATGTTTCTCGCCGGCTATCGCCCCAGGGACGAATGATCGCGCCGGTTTTGCCGCGCGCTATTCGTCTTCGAGTTCGTCTTCCTCATTGGCCTTCTGCCGACGCGACGATACTTTGCTGCCGCCCAGCGATCCCGTGACCATCGGTTCGCGCGAAGCATAGGGGTTGCGTTGCGCGGCCCGCGCAGCAACTTCCTCGCCCGACATCGCAGCCGGCTCGCAGATGATGGGCCGGTGCGCACGGCGCATCAAATCAACGTGGATGTGGTTGTAGTGATAGACGTTGGATCCGGGCGCCAGCACGGTGGTGAATTGCTGACAGGCCGCGGCCTGGATGTCGCGCAGAAAGCCCTGCTCTTCCGGCATCCCCTTCCAGCCGGTTTCCACCGCGATGCGCCGTCCGTCGGCGAGCGTGAACGCGGCGATATCAAGCGCATTGCCGAACGCGTGTTCGGAAATATGCGCGTGGGAATTGCCATTCATGCCGCGGCAGGAATAAGCGGAAATCTGCTTGATCTCGACGACGCGCGCGCCGAACCAGCGCTGTGCTGCAGGCTGCACGGAATCGGCCAGCCAACGATCGAGCGCTGAGACGATCGGACAGGCGAGCGTCGCGGCCGGCTTGACCGCGACCG
The DNA here is from genome assembly GCF_900105125.1 of Bradyrhizobium canariense. Classification (NCBI taxonomy): domain Bacteria; kingdom Pseudomonadati; phylum Pseudomonadota; class Alphaproteobacteria; order Hyphomicrobiales; family Nitrobacteraceae; genus Bradyrhizobium; species Bradyrhizobium canariense. Next base: position 3,644,365 of record NZ_LT629750.1, read on the forward strand.
GCCCGAATGCCGCAACGGAGTTCGGCTGCGAAGGCCCGAGCCGCGGCAGGCTTTGCGCTTGCGGCAGCGCCGGAGCAACGTTGGGGCGTTCGGAATAAGGCTGGGAATAGCGATCGCGCGGCGGATAGGTCTGCGTGCTCGGATAAGGCTGCCGAGCGCCGGATGCATCTGGTGTCCCCTCGGCGGGCAGCTCGATTTCATCTTCTTCGGGAGCGACGCCGGGCGCCGACAATGAAATCGGGCCACTGGACGGTGCACCATACGAAGGCTGCCGCGTCGATGGTTGCGGCCGCGGTGGCTGCGTGATCGGCCAGCGCGGCTGATTGCCGATGGGTGCGGGCGGCCGCAAATCATCATCGGCAAAACCGAAACTGCCGCTGCTCTCGCCGAGCGCCGCAACCTTGAGCGGGAACTCGGCGCCGCAAACACCGGGTCCTGAAATCGGGTCGATCCGGACGAGATCGGCGCTCTCTTTCACCGCGCCGGACTTCAGGCACGCGATTTCGGCCTCGGCCCGCCACGGTTCGCGTTCCTCGACCTGAAAAAAGCCGCGACCGCAACCCGCAAGAGAGACAAGGACCAGGGAGCCGACGAGATACAAACGAACTCCGCGCGTCATCCGCGCAACTTCAACCAATTTATTTAAGGACTCTTCAACGACTTGATTTCACGACTCTTTAACCACGTTGCCGATGGCGCGATGCGGCCGCCGGTTCCGATGGAACAGCGCTGCTGACTTTTTTCGGTGGGAACGGATCGCCACCTCCAGCGTTAAGCGGGCAGCGACGTGAACCAGGGAGGTTTCCTGTGACTTTCGTCGGCAAACTGAGCGTTGTGACCGCCTATATTGCCTTCGCGTTCGTGGGCGCGATCGTGCTCGGCATCATCTAGCGCGTCAGCACGCCCAGAATTTCTTCCCCCGGCGGTCTGGTTCATCCCAGCCGCCGGTTTTTTTATCTTCGCCGTTACGACCGCGGCTCCGGCAATGTCTGCCGCGACGAAATCAGTTTCGCTGTCTTGACGTCGATCCGGCCCCAGTCGTTGCCGGAACACCAGAACTTGCCGATCGCGCAGGCCTCGACCCGAAGCAAATTCGGTCCCTTCATGGCGATCGTTCCATAATAGGTATTGCCGCTGTCGCGGCTATAGACATTGCCGGACCATTCGGACGCCGATTTCGGCTTCATGTCGATCAGCACGGTATCGCCCTTGTTGCTCGACGATAGATCGAGCACATATCCGCACAGCGACTGACCGCAGCGCTCGATACGCACCGTGCCTTTTTTTCCTTCGGTCTGCCAATCACCGAGCGGGGTATCGGCTGGCTCATCTTCCACTTGCTGGGAAGCCTTGATGATGTGTGGCATAGCCGCCGGTATCGGCGGCGTCACTTCGGCTGGACGCTCCACGACCTGTTGAACTGGCTGAGTCGGCTGCGGCGGCGATGCGGGCACGATCTTCACCGGCTCGATCGGCGGTGGTGGTTCAACCTGCAACGGCTGAATTGGCGGTGGCTGAATCTGCGGCTCCGGCTGCGGCGGCGCGACGACCGGCTGTATCGCGGGAGCGGCCGGTCGAGCCGGTGGGGGCGGTGCGGCGCAGATGACGGGTTGAACCGGCGGCTTGCTGGCGGGCGAAACGGTTGAAACCGGCGTTGGCGCAGGCGGTGTCCTCGCAGCAACGGTGCCGCCATCATCATAGCGCTCACGCGCTCTGCGGGTTTGGTAGATTCCTGGAATCGATACCGAGACGCACGACAGCGAATTGCAATGGTGCTGTGCTTCGATGTGGATCCTGTGTCCACCGACCACGAACGAAATCGAATCGGCGGCGTAGACCGGTGAACCGAGCATCATCAGCACGGCGAAAAAACAGGATCGTTTCATCGGAGCCTCCCAGCATGCCCGAGAAACTAGGCGTGAGAGGCAGCTTCTGGATGTGATTTGGGTCACCCCGAATCCAACAGCGCGCATGTCCATTATCTTGTGATGCGCATCACAGAAGCTGACGTCGGCCGCGCGTAGGTTCCGCGCGAGTTCACAAGCCACCCGGAGGCTCACATGAAAAAATTCTACGTTGTCGCCGCGCTGCTGATGGCCAGCACCGCCGCCCATGCCGGCAATTCGGTTTCCTTCGAGATCCAGGGACACAAGATCCATATCGAGGCGCCGCGGAATTGCGACTCGCTGTCGTGCATCCAGATCTCGTCCCCCGGCCTCTCCGGCTCCGGCTTCAATCTAAAAGGACTAAAGGGCTTCAACAACGACGACGATAACGATGTCGCCGACAACTCAAATCCGCCGCCCGCGCAGAACCCAGTCCCCGCGCCGGTCGCTCAGGCGCCGGCGCCTCAGCCGGCAGCACCCGTCGCAAACAACGCCCCGCCCGCTCCGGCGACGGTGGCAACGAATGCTCCGGCTGCTTCAGCTCCCGTTGTTACCAATGTTGCACCGGCGGCTCCCGCTGTTGTCGCAACCGCGACCGCCGCGCCGGCACCGGCCTCTGTCGCCGCTGCACCCGCTCCGGCGCCGACCACGCCGATCGGCCTCTGGGCCACGGAAGAAAACAAGGGCAACGTTCGCATCGAGCCGTGCGGACCAAATCTGTGCGGATATGCCGAGAACACCGGTGAGAAGATCCTGATCAGCATGAAGCCGTCAGGCGCCAAATGGACCGGTCAGATTCACGATCCCGACAGCGGCAGCGACTATGACTCCACGATCGCGATGAAGGGCGCCAACGCCCTGAAGGTTCAGGGTTGCGCCTTCGGCGGCGTGTTCTGCGGCGGCCAGACCTGGAAGCGCATCAGCTAAAACCAAAGCGATCGCCTGTCCGAAAGCAAAGCGCTGCGTTCCGTTAATCCGGAACGCAGCGCTTGATCGCTTTGTCCTGACGTGACACCAATATGGCGTTTTCAAGCAAAGTGTACCGGTTCGCGCGAGGAAAACGCATCAAGGCAAAAACAGAGTCTGTCTGGTTCTGGTTCAATCAGAACCGGTTAGACTCCGGCGCATTCATCTGACGTTCAGCCGCACAAGGCTGAACTCCCGCAAATTTCTTGTTCGCTATTCCATTGGGCCAGGGGCTTTATCGTGACGCAGCGCCGATTCATCTCCGCAATCTGGCTCATTACCTGTTTGACGTTAGACGGAGCGGCGAATGGTTTCGCAGCGCCGCAGATCGACAGCGGAGGCGGCGTATCGAGCGCACAGAGCGATCTCGTACAACTCGCGCAGGCGCAACCGGCGCCAGCGCCGCAAACCCCTGCGGCTCCCGCCGCAGCCGCGCCCTCACCGGCTGCGACAGCGGCGGCAGATGAGCCGATCGGAAACGTGGCGACGTTGACAGGCAATGCGACCGTCACCCGCAACAATGCGGCAACGCCGCTCAAGGTGCAGGACGACATTTTCCAGAACGATGTGCTGCAGACATCGGCGAATTCCACGCTCGGCGTCACCTTCAATGATGCGACCACGTTCAACCTCACCGCCAGCGCGCGCATTACCGTCGATCATTATGTGTATGAGGACGGCGGCAAGCAGAACGCCGCATTGTTCGACATCGTCAAGGGCACCGTGGCCTTTGCCGCGGCTTCCGTCGCCAAAACCGGCGACATGAGAATAGCGACGCCGACCGCAACGCTCGGCATTCGCGGCACCACCGGGCTGGTCGAGGTGCCGGAAGGCGCGGCCGCCAACAATGCGAACAATGTCGCGATCAAGCTTTATCCCGACGCCGACGGCAGGGTCGGACAGATCGAGATCAGCGACCGCTCCGGTGCGCGGCTCGGCTCGCTGACGCAAGGCGCCAGCGGCTTTACGATCCGGCCCGGCGCCGGTGGACGTTTCAGCGCGGTGCCGCTGGCGATTTCGCCGCAGCAGGCGCTGCGCGACCAGGGCATCGTGCGCCAGGTCCATGCGGCGCAGAACGTCGGTCGTCAGATCGTCAGCCAGCAGCGCGCATTGCGGCAAGCCAATCCCAACCGGAATAATCTGCGCAACAATCCCGCGCGTCAGCCCGGCTTGCAGCGGCAGAACGGTCAGCCGCAACGGCAAGGTCTGCCGCGCGAACCGGGCGTACAGAACCGTCCGGGACAAGTGCCACCACCGGCGGGCGTGCAACGGCCGCCGAACGCTCCCGGTGTGCAGCAGCGGCAGCCGAATGCGCCCGGCGTACAGCGGCCCGGATTGCAAAACAGGCCCGCATTGCAGCGGCGGCCGCCGCCCAAGGAAAAGAAGGAAAGGCGGTAGCGCGACTCCCTTTTCGTCATGGCCGGGCTCGTCCCGGCCATCCACGCCTTGCATTGCGCCAAAGACGTCGATGCCTGACAGCGCAGACAAGGCAGACCACTAAGGCCGGGCATGACGAGCTTGATCGCCACGGTCGAAAAAGGATTTCGTATCAGCGCCCGTTAGGTGTCCTCGCGGATCAGGCCGCGCGCCCCAGCCAATCCCGCATCTTCTGCACCAGGCTCTTGCGCGCAGGTTCAGTCGGACTTGGCCCATCGCTCTCCGTCGATCCCGATGTCGTAACGGGCAATGTGGCTTTTGGCTCGGCCTGTTCCGGTAGGAGCTCTGCTTCGATCGCATCAACCGGCGTTTCGGCTTCCACCGCCTCGTCCGTAACCAATGCGACTTCCTCTGGCGCGGGCACCGGGGAATCGGGTAGCGGCGCGGCCGGTACCGGTTCGGAAATCAAAGGCGGCGGCGGTGCTGTGCGGCGAGCGCGGCGCTTCTCGGGCATAGGCGGCTTTGCCTTCGGCCGCGACGCCGCCTTGGCAAGTGCGGCAGCTTCAAGCGCGATCGGCCCCACATTGGCGAGGAAGGCTCGCTCATATCCGCGCGAGAGCCGCTCGACCGCAGCCTCAAGCGGCAGCCAGTCGACGGCCCGCACGTCATGCATCAGTTCGTGAACCGGCTCGCTGCCAGCTTCCATGCGCCAGTAGTGAACAACCTTCGACCTGCCGCCGGCCTCGTAGGCGAGAGTCCCCAGAAATTCGTGCACGCAGACATCATGGCCGGTTTCTTCCAGCACTTCGCGCTTGGCGGCGGCGCGCGGCGTCTCGCCGTCATCGAGCTTGCCCTTGGGCAGCACCCATTCATTACGCTTGCGCAGGCGCACCACCGCGATCAGCGGAGTTCGCTCCTGCCGCAGCACAATGCCTCCTGCTGCCAGAACAGGCGTTCGCGCCATCCCTTGTCCCATGTTTGCGATTTCGAATCGGATTCGAACATAAATATATAAGGACGCGTGGCGACAACGCCAGTTATGCGGGCGATTTTCGCATCAGGGGCTCTCCGGCACGAATGCGTGCCGAGTCCGACACGTTGTCACAAAACTCGAAATGATCCGGCGCGAGCACGATGATGGTCGATCCATGCTCGAACCAGCCGAGTTCGTCGCCCTTGCGGACATCGGCATCGCAAGAAAACACCGTTGGCCCCCTGGTCTGAGCATTGAGCAGCCTGTCGAGAAAATGCAGTTGGATGCTCGCCACCAGGATGGCCGCTACCGGCACCAGCGTCAGCGCCTCTCCGGTCGCAAGCCTGGTCTGAAGCACCGCCCGCTCATTCTTGCAGAACAATCGCTCGATCCGTTTGAGCGTGACCGGATTGACGTTCCAGGTATCGCCGTGAATGAACGTCACCCGCTCGATCCGGCAGTCATAGGGCGCATGAAAGCGGTGATACATGCTCGAGGTCAGCCGCAAGGTGATGAAGCGCCCGTTGCGGTGCGCCTCGACCAAAGCGGGATCGCCGAGCAGATCGAGCAGCGAGTAAGGCGCGCCCTTGATCTGAAACAATTCGGTGTCGGCGATCTTGCCGAAGGCGCCGATGATGGCATCGCAGGGGCTGGCCACGATCGAGGCGTCCGGGTCGTACGGGCGCAGGCCGGGGCGCAGTTCGCGCGTGAAACAATCATGCAGGCTCTTGAAATCCGTCTTGCGCGCTTCGGACAGATCGAGATCGGAAAACAGCCGCCAGCAGGCGATCGACAGGTCACGGATCAGCGGCTGCTCGATCTTGCTGAACCAGCCGATGAAGCGCGTCAGCGCCGCGCGCGGGATGCGGTTGGTCAGCAGAAAGTTGAGGTTTTCCTGCTGCGTCAGCGAAGAAATCAGGCGCTTGATTGTCATGAATCTGTCAGCAGGTGACGCTAGCGCTGGTGGCATGGATTCGCCCTTTCCGATTCTGTCTCTGTCCACCGCTGCGGTAGCTGGCGCCGCGGCCGTCTTCCCCAAATTGCAGGCGCGGCTGGCGCTGTCGCGGGCCAAGCACCGATCGTTGACGGGACATTCCAAGATATCGCGCCTGGTCGCGCGCATGCTCCCGTTCTACGAATTCGACATCAATGATTTCTTCCGTTCCGACGGCGCACCCGCAACGGTTGGCACCCAGCGCCAGGACGCCTTCTTCCGGCTCGCCGGGCTCTACCAGGAGCGCTTCGCCAAAGGCCGGCAGCTGACCGCGGAAGCCGCGGGTCGAATCTCCGACCTGCAATTCACCGAAGCCTACCGGGTGCCGTTCCAGTACAGCCGGCTGGTCCGCGAGCATCTGGGAACCGGCGCCTTCATGGAATCGTCGGCCGGCGTCACCGTCACCGATCTCGACGGCAACACTTTCTACGACCTGACCGGTTCGTATGGCGTCAATATCTTCGGCAACGACTTCTACAAGGAGTGCATCGCCAACGCCGAGACGCGCGCGCATGCGCTTGGCCCGGTGCTCGGCCCCTATCATCCCATCATCGTCGAAAATGTCCGGCGATTGTGCGAGATTTCGGGACTCGATGAAGTCTCGTTCCACATGTCCGGCACCGAAGCGGTGATGCAGGCGGTGCGGCTGGCGCGCTATCACACCCGCCGCTCCCATCTCGTCCGCTTCGCCGGCGCCTATCACGGCTGGTGGGGCGACGTGCAGCCCGGCGTCGGCAATCCGGTTTCGCCGCACGAGACCTACACCCTGGCCGACATGTCGGAGCGAACACTCCATGTCCTGAAAACGCGCAACGACATTGCCTGCGTGCTGGTCAATCCGCTGCAGGCGCTGCATCCCAACGCCAATGCGCCCGGCGATTCCGCACTCGTCGACAGCTCGCGCGCCAGCCGTTACGACCGCGCCGCTTATGGCGAATGGCTCAAATCGCTGCGGCAGATCTGCACCGAGCGAAATATTGTCCTGATCTTCGACGAGGTATTTGTCGGCTTCCGGCTCGCGCCCGGCGGCGCACAGGAATATTTCGGCGTGCATGCCGACATGGTGACCTACGGCAAAAGCCTCGCGGGGGGACTGCCGGTCGGCGTGGTCTGCGGACGGAAGGATCTGATGCGGCGGTTTCGCGACGATCGTCCCGCCGATGTCTGTTTTGCGCGCGGCACATTCAATTCGCATCCCTACGTCATGATGGCGATGGACGAATTCCTCAACCGGCTCGACGATCCCGCGTTCCGTACGGTCTACGATGGACTCGACGACACCTGGGATCAACGGGCGCGACAGTTGAACGAGATGATGGCGGCGCAGGATCTGCCCGTCCGCTTCAGCAATCTTTCGTCGATCTGGATGGTCCATTACACCGAGCCGTCGCGCTACAATTGGATGCTTCAATATTACTTGCGGGCGGAGCTGCTGGCGCTGAGCTGGGTCGGAACCGGCCGCCTGATCTTCAGCCTGAACTATACAGATGCCGATTTTGCCGAAGTCGCGAGCCGCTTCGTCACCGCGGCCACCAAGATGAAGCAGGATGGCTGGTGGTGGCGCGATGCTTCACTTACCAACAAGAACATCCGCCGGCGGATTCTCCGGGAGATGGTGATGCGAAGACGGCCGCGGTGAATCCGCGGCCGCCTTCTCGCTCAACTAAGTCTCAAGCCGCCCTGACGTGCTTCTCAAGACCGGGATCGATCAGCTCGCCCTTTAGCAGGAACAGCGGGGCCTTGCGGTAGAGCACCAGATCGTTGAACGGATCGGTCAGGATCTTGGTCATCCAGACCAGCCCGGTCTCGACGTCGCGGATGAAGAAGAGATGGATGGTCCGGAACAGCAGTCCGCCTGCTCCGACCACCAGCCAGATCTTGGCGACCTGACGCATGAAGTCGGCCGGCGAGGCCCAGGGCTTGAACATTCCGAACAAGGTCGGGTCTAGATACAGCACCAGCGGCGAAAGTGCCCAGATCGTCATCAGCACGATCTTGCGCTGCAGATTATAGCCCACCTTGATTTCTTCCTTGTGCTCGTGGGTCGCCTGATTGACGTGATCGTACCCCTTCGGCTCGAAGAAGAAATGACCGGCCTGTCGCGTGGTCATGGAGACCAGCCAGCCGATCAGGGCTGACGCCACCGGATCGAAATACAGCATCACGTAGCCGATCAGAAAGCTGGCGGCACTGACGAAGTGCAGGCTCTGATTGATGCGGCTGTGATGATAGTAGCGATGGTCATCCCAGCGTTGGGTTCGCAATGCTTCCAGGAAGTTCTTGATCATTCTCTCCCCCAAATCAGGTCTGTGTTTTCTTTACCGGGATTCGATGTACGGGATGTGACATCATCATAATGACATGTGACGTCACACAACTGTGCAACTGACGCAGCTGGATGCGGATCAGGCGGCCGCGGCCGCTTTGATCTTGCGGAAACGAATCAGCGAGAAGTGGCCTAGCGGCGGCACCGGCCGGCGCTCGATCAATTCGATGCCATGCGCGCCCGATAACCATTGCGCAAAGCGCGACCACGCGAACTCGGCGGTGCGGAAACCGAGCGGACGCACCACCGGCTGGAGCCGCTGCTCGATGAAACGGCGCATGCCGGCGTCGGCACTGACCCGGCTGAGCAGGATCATCTCGCCGCCGGGCCGCAACACGCGTGCGAATTCATCCAGCGCGACTTCCGGATTCGGCACCGCGGTGACGACATATTGCGCCATCACGACGTCGAATGAATTGTCGGGGAATTCGAGTTTCTCGGCATCCATGACCGCGAGGCCCTCGACATTCTTCAAGTGCAGCTCGTCGACGCGTTGCTTGGCCTTGCGCAGCATGGCCTCCGAGATATCGGTGCCGAAGATGCGGAGATTCGGAGCATATTGCGGCAGTGAGATGCCGGTTCCGACGCCGACTTCGAGGACGCGTCCGCCGATGCTGTTGGTGGCGAGAATGGCCGCCTTCCGGCCCTTGCCGAACACCCCTCCGAACACGAGGTCATAGACCGGAGCCCAGCGATCATAGGCCTTCTCGACCATCTCGCGGTTGATATCCAGCGGCCGGGTGTCGTCAAGTTTGATGATTTGCGCCATGGTGTCTCTACTCACTGTCCTGATGGTTGATCAGCCGCGCGCAGCTGTTCTGCTCGCCACACGGCGGGCAGGTTGCAGCGAACGGCTTGGATGCAACGCGGTTAGATTGCTGATGAACTGTCTTGCACTGTTTTCCCAGGAACGCTCGAGCGCGAAATTCCGGCAGGCTTCACGCGACATGCCGAGCGCACGGATGCAGGCGTTTTGCAGGTTGGTGTCCAGCGCGCCGATGGGATGGTCCGCGATCACGTCTAGCGGCCCCGTCACCGGGAACGCGGCAACCGGCGTGCCGCAGGCGAGGGCTTCGAGCTGAACCACGCCGAACGTGTCGGTGAGGCTCGGAAACACGAACACATCCGCGGCCGCCAAATGCGACGATAAATCCTTGCCGGTTTTTTCGCCGAGGAATTTCACCTGGGGATAGCGGCGCTCCAGCTCGGCGCGCTGCGGTCCATCCCCGATCACGACCTTCGTTCCCGGCAGGTCCAGCGAAAGAAATGCGTCGATATTCTTCTCGACCGCGACGCGGCCCATGGTCATGAAGATCGGCCGCGGCAAATCAAGCTCCGCCGGCTCGTCGGGCCTGAACAGATCGGTGTCGACGCCGCGGGTCCAGAAGCCAAGCTTCCTGAAACCTCGTGCGCTGAGTTCCTGTTTCAAGGAAGCCGTCGCGACCATCGTCATGGCGGCTGCGGCATGAAAGTGCCGCAGCACCGCATAGCCCACACTCGCCGGAATGCAGGTGCGGACCTGGATGTATTCCGGAAACCGCGTCGTGTAGGAGGTCGTGAAGGCGAGTTTCCGGCGGCGGCAATAGGCCCGGACCGACCACCCGATCGGGCCTTCGGTCGCGATATGGATCGCGTCCGGCGCGGCCTTCTCGATCCTTTTGGCGATCTCGCGCCGGTTCGGCCAGGCGACACGCAGTCCCGGATAGGTCGGGACACCCATGGACGGAAATCCGTCAGGCGTCAGAAATTCGATCTCGGCGTCCAGCGCCGATGCGCTGCGCGCAAGCGAAGTTAACGTGCGAACCACGCCGTTCACCTGCGGATGCCAAGCATCGGTCGCAACTAAAATCCGCATCGCGGGGCCTGAGAGCTTCCTGATTCTCACTCCCCCGACGTTCGGCCAAGGATATTTCAGGCGTATGACGTCATCGAAATGTTAGGCGGTTTTTTCGTTAACCCTGCGGCCCCGCACCCCTCATGAAACCGTCATGAAACAATAGATAACGCCGACGAAACCTTTTTGCCCCTTTCACGCAAACGTTTTGAAACCGGCGGCCGTTAATGATTGCGGCAACAACACGCCGACGAGATGCGTGAAATCAAACAGGGAACGACACATGCTCAGACCCATTGGATCGATGCTGAATTCCCGCTATGCCGCCGCTCTCGGCGCGCTGGCGATTGGTGCGGTTGCATTTTCCGCCTCAGCCGCGGCGACACCGCTGCCGCTGTTTCCCTTTATACTGACGCCCCCCGTCCAGTCGGCGCCGCCGCCGGTGCAGGCTGCGCCCGACGAAAACGAGAGTGGTGCGATCGAGTTGCCGGCGCGGTTGAAGCGCCAGGTGGTGAGCTATCCGACGCGCGAGGCGCCCGGCACCGTCATCATCGATACGCCCAATACCTATCTTTATTACGTGCTCGGCGGTGGCCACGCGATCCGCTACGGCATCGGCGTCGGCCGCGACGGCTTCACCTGGTCGGGCGTGCAGGCCGTGACCAAGAAGGCCGAGTGGCCGGACTGGACCCCGCCCCCGGAAATGATCGCACGCCAACCCTATCTGCCGCGCCACATGGCCGGCGGCCCGGGCAATCCGCTCGGCGCACGCGCGATGTATCTCGGCGGCACGGTGTATCGCATTCACGGCACCAACGCGCCGGAGACGATCGGGACGCATGTTTCGTCCGGCTGCATCCGTCTCACCAATCAGGACGTCAGCGATCTCTATTCGCGGGTCAATGTCGGAACCAGGGTGATCGTGCTGCCGATGAACCGGCAGGCGGCCAATGCGGGCGACAAGCGAAGCTGACACCAAGGCCGATCGGCGGACTATTCGATGACGAAAATGGCGCGGTTTTCCGCGCCATTTTCATTTCTGACCGGCAACAAACCTTGCGAGATTATGGCCAGCGCGTGTCGAGACCGTGCGCAGCCGCCGAAACCGCGCACCCGCCACTCTGGCGCCCACGGAATCCACCCTGTAGACTCGCCTGTTCAATCAGCCCGGGGGGATGATGCGTCTGCCGTTTCGCCTCAAGACAATCCTGCTTGCCATCGCAGTGATCGCCGTCTCGTTTTATGCCAGCCTCAAGGTCATGGATTGGTTGTCGGCGCGCGGCGCGGTCAGTGGGCCGGTGCTTGCCGAGTTGCCGCCGCTGCCGCCGGCGACGCGCAGCTCCGTGGTGCTGGCACCGGTCTCGATATCGCTCAGCGCGATTCGCGACGCCGCCGATCGCGGGGTGCCGCGCACCTTCCAGGGCAAGGCCGACAATGCGGTGTCGCAGATCCTGCAGAACGCCGATATCGGCTGGACCGCTTCGCGCGGACCTGTCACGGCCACCGGTGCGCAGGATGTATTGTCGCTGGCGACGGCGCTGACCGGAACGCTCAATGTCACGGGTTCGCTGTCGTCGAAGGCAACCGGCGCGGTCAACGCGCTTGGCAGCCTGCTCGGCGACAAGGCCGCCAAGGAAATCGGCAGCGTCAACATCAAGGCCCTGAACGCCAGCGCCGAAATAAAGGGTGGCGTGACCATCACCTCGCGGCCGAAACTTGCGGCGGCCTGGCACTTCGAACCGAATTTCGCCGCGCAGGTGAACCTGGGTGACACCAGCCTTTCGGTGGCCGGCGCGCGCATCAATATTCCCGCCCAGGTCAAGCCGCTGATCGACAAAAACGTCACCGATCAACTCGAAGTGGTCGCGGACCGGATCCGCAAGGACCAGGCGTTCGAGCAGAACGCACGGCTGCAATGGGCCAAGATCTGCCGCTCGATTCCGTTGCAGAGCGCTGGCGCGGGTTCGTCCCTGCCGCCGCTGTGGCTGGAGCTGCGCCCGACACGCGCGATTGCCGTACAACCGACCGTCGATGCCTCGGCGCTGACGGTGACGATGGGCATCGAGGCGGAGACCCGCATCACCTCGGAGCAGACCAAACCGGATTGCCCGTTCCCCGACAAGATATCCATCATCCCGCCGACCCCGGGAGGGGTCAATATCGGGGTGCCGATCGATATGCCGTTCACCGAGATCAACAAGATCATTGAAGCGCAACTGGTCGGCCGCACCTTTCCTGAAGACGGTTCGGGAGCGGTGGATGTCACCGTGAAGCACGCCACCGTCGCAGCATCCGGAGACCGGCTGCTGATCTCGCTGCTGGTGCATGCCAAGGAAAAGAAGAGCTGGTTTGGGCTCGGCGCCGACGCCACGGTGCAGATCTGGGGCCGGCCGGTACTTGATCCAGTACAGCAAACCCTGCGGCTGACGGATGTTCAGCTCGCGGTCGAATCGGAGGCCGCGTTCGGCCTGCTCGGCGCTGCGGCGCGCGAGGCGATGCCGCGGCTGCAGCAGGTGCTGGCCGACAAGGCTGTCGTCGACCTCAAGCCGTTCGCCGCGAACGCCCAGCAAAAGATCAACGCGGCGATCGCGGATTTCCAGAAGAACGACGACGACCTGAAGGTAACGGCGGCCATTACCAGCGCGCAACTCGCCTACATCGCCTTCGATTCCAGGACGCTGCGCGTGATCGTGGAAGCCAATGGCTCGATGAATGTTTCCGTCACGGCGTTACGCGGCCTGTGACGCTACGGCCGAGGCATGGGATTAGATCGAGCTTGAGCGTCAACGGAAGTTTGCCCCCCTCTCCCATTGGGAGAGGGTTCGGGTGGGGGGTTACGGTCTCTCATGAGAGCAGCACACCCTCATCCGATTTGCACTGGACGATGCTTCGCATCGCCAGGAGCAAATCGACCTCTCCCCATCGGGGAGAGGTAAAAAGACAGCCCGCTTCGATAAAAGCCACCCGACTCCAGACGTTCAATTGAACGACATGCCGCCATTCAGGTGAACGGTCTGGCCGGTCATGTAGTCGTTGCCGAGGAGCATCAGGACCGACTGGGCCACTTCATCGGCCTGCCCCATGCGCCCGAGCGGAATCCTTGCGGCGAGATCGGTCCGGCCGCGCATCATGTCGGTCTCGATCAGCGACGGCGCCACCGCATTGACGGTGATGCCTTCCTTGACCAGCCGTGCGGCGTAGCCGCGGGTCAATCCTTCCATGCCCGCTTTGGAGGCATTGTAGTGCACGCCGATGGCGCCGGCGCCGCGCGCGGCGCCCGAAGAGATATTGACGATGCGTCCCCACTTTTTCGCGCGCATCGCGGGCAGCACCGCCTGGGTACAGAGGAATGCCGATTTCAGGTTCACCGCGATGGTCAGGTCGAACTCCGCTTCGGTCAGATCGTCGACACCGCGCACGATCGCCATCCCGGCATTATTGATGAGGATGTCGATCGGACCGAGCGCTGCTGCCGCCTGCTTGACCATGGCCGCAACCGCGGTGCCCTGTGAAACATCAGCGGCGACAGCGATCGCGCGGCCGCCTTTGTCCTTAATTTTCGTCACCACCGCATCGGCGTCGGCCGCACGCTCACGATAATTGACCGCGACAGCCGCACCCGCCTCGGACAGCGCAATGGCGATCGCAGCGCCGATGCCGCGCGACCCGCCGGTTACCAGTGCGACATGGCCGTTCAGATCCGGTGTGACAGTCATGGTCTCGATCCTCTCCGTCAGCGATACGCCCAAAGCAAATAGCGCGCTTGTTGCCTGGTCATTATATACGACGGAACACAGTGATGCGACCTGACAGCCAGTCAATGCACGCCAGCGAATAAGTGCTCCGCGCCGAACGCCGCGCCAATGCCGTGTCGCAAGCGCTGATCTCTGATAAATAACAGGCGCAATGAGGCCGGCATTTTCAAGCGTCGGCTGACGGGTGACGATGAAGTTGTTCATGTTCTATATCGGCGGCAATTGCGGCAATTCAAATATCGAATTGCACGATATCCGTTTCTCGGTCGGATCGGCGCCGGAAGATTGCTACGACGGTCTGCGCCGGCAATGGTGGGGTGACCCCACAAGCCTTCATCTGGATAGTTGGGGGATCGTCGAACAGGCCGACGGCTTCGATGTCGCGGTGACCAGAACGCCACGGAATGACACGTCCTCCAGCCTCTTCTTCGTGAACCTCGGCGGATATAATCCGCAGGAATTCGGCGAACTGCACAAGAACGTCCTGGTCGTCGCGCCCGATATCAAGGCCGCGAAACACAAAGCACTGCAACAGGTCAATGATTGGGTGCAACCTCACAAGGACCGGATCTTCGAGATTGAAAAGGCCGTCGACCTGACTGCCTTGATGGAGAACTACGGATGCGCCCTCGCGCTCGAGCCTGCCACCGTAGAAAAGCCATTTGCCTTTCAATGCCTCTATCTGCCGCTGGGATAGCGCCTACATCAAACAAGATACCGCACACATTCAAAAAACATCGACCTCAAGGAGTGGAACCATGGACTATGTGAAATTCGGCAAGACCGGCCTTGGCGTGTCGCGGCTGTGTATCGGCTGCATGACCTACGGCATTCCAAATCGCGGCCCTCACCCGTGGACGCTCGATGAGGAGAAGAGCCGGCCGCTGATCCGGCAGGCGCTTGATCTCGGGATCAACTTCTTCGACACCGCCAATGTCTATTCCGACGGCACCTCGGAGGAAATCGTCGGCCGCGCACTGAAGGAATTCGTGCGCCGCGAGGACGTCGTCATCGCGACCAAGGTCAACGGCCGGATGCGGCCGGGGCCGAACGGCGCGGGATTATCGCGCAAGGCGATCCTTGGCGAAATCGACAACAGCCTGCGTCGTCTTGGAACTGATTTCGTCGATCTCTATCAGATTCATCGCGCCGATCCGACGGTGCCGATCGAGGAGACGATGGAGGCGCTTCACGACGTCGTCAAAGCCGGCAAGGCCCGCTATATCGGCGCTTCCAATATGTACGCCTGGCAGTTCGCCCAGGCGCTCTATACCTCCCGTCTGAACGGTTGGACCGAATTCGTCAGCATGCAGGATCACGTCAACCTGCTGAGCCGCGAGGAAGAGCGCGAAATGCTGCCGCTCTGCGTCGATCAGGGCATTGCGGTGATGCCGTGGAGTCCGATGGCGCGCGGCCGGCTGACGCGGGCGTGGAATGAAACCAGTTCGCGCCAGGAAACCGACGAATACGGCAAGACGCTCTATACCCAATTTCCGGAATCCGATCGCCAGATCATCGATCAGGTCAGCGCGGTCGCGACCGCAAGGGGCGTGCCGCGCGCGCAGGTCGCGCTCGCCTGGGTTCTGCAGAAAAAGGGCGTGACCTCTCCGATCGTCGGCGCCTCGAAACCGGAGCATTTGAAGGACGCGGTTGCCGCCCTCTCACTGAAACTGACCACTGAGGAAATCACGGCGCTCGAAAAGCCCTATGTGCCGCGCGGCGTATCGGGGTTTTGATCGAAACAGCGATCGTTCCAGAAAACAAGAGGCCGCACATGAAAAGCGTGATCGTGACGGGCGGAAGCGGCAAAGCGGGCCGGGCAGCGATCCGCGAACTGCTCAAGCACGGCTATCAGGTGATGAACGTCGATACGGTGGCGCCGGCAGAACAACTGTGCCACTTCATGAAGGCCGATCTCAACGACCTCGGCCAGGCCATCGACGCCCTGAGGCTACTGGCCGGCACGGTCGACCGGCGTCGTACGTTGCTTGGCGAGCCGTCGGCCGTGATCCACATGGCCGGCATTCCGGCGCCGGGCCTGGCGCCGGATGCGACCATTTTCCAGAACAACATGATGACGACCTACAACGTCTTCAGCGCAGCCGTGCGTGCCGGCATCAGGCGCGTCGTCTGGGCCTCGAGCGAGACCATCTATGGCCTGCCGTTTACCCGGACGCCGCCGGCCTTCGCACCGGTCACCGAAGAGCATCCGCTGGCGCCGGAAACCGGCTATGCGCTGGCGAAAATCCTGTGCGAGAAGATGGCGAGCGAGATGCACCGCTGGAATCCCGGCACGCATTTCGTGGGCTTGCGCATCTCCAATATCTTCGAAGAGCGCGACTATGAATCGATTGCATCGTTCTGGAACGATCCGGCGCTGCGGAAATGGAATCTGTGGAGCTGGGTCGATAGCCGGGATGTCGCGCAGGCCTGCCGGCTAGGGCTCGAGGCGGACGTTTCCGGCGCCGATCATTTCACGATTGCGGCGGCCGATACGCTGATGAAGATTCCGAACCCGGAATTGATGGCGGCTCATTTTCCCGGCGTGCCGGTCGACGCCAAGATGGGTCCGTTCGATACCCTGCTTTCGATCGAAAAGGCCCGCCGCGTGCTCGGCTACGCGCCGCAGCACACATGGCGGACGTGAAGCGCGAGCGCTAACCGATCTCGCGAAGCCAGCGGGTGAAAACGCGATCCGCCAGCGACGCGCGTCCATCAGCGATTTTCGCCGTCGCCGCTCTTAGTTCAGCCACCGGGATTTTGGCCGCGGCGAGTTCGGCGGCATGGCCGACATACCACTGCTCGAGCAGCCGCGGATCGGCTTCCAGATGAAACTGAAGCGCGAGCGCGTGGCGTCCATAAGCGAACGCCTGGTTCTCATAATGCCGGTTCGATGCCAGCCGTTGCGCGCCGCGCGGCAAATCGAAGGTGTCGCCATGCCAGTGCAGCACAACCTCGCCGTCTTCCCGAAGCGGGCTCAGGCATGATGCAGCCCCCTCGCCGGTCAATTCAACCTTGCCCCAGCCGATCTCCTTGATCGGCCCCCCATAGACCCGGCTGCCCAGCGCCTTCGCCATCAGTTGCGCGCCAAGGCAAATTCCCAGCACCGGTAAATTGCGCGATAGC
Organism: Bradyrhizobium canariense; assembly: GCF_900105125.1. Lineage (NCBI taxonomy): Bacteria > Pseudomonadati > Pseudomonadota > Alphaproteobacteria > Hyphomicrobiales > Nitrobacteraceae > Bradyrhizobium > Bradyrhizobium canariense. The sequence continues at coordinate 3,661,602 of NZ_LT629750.1, forward strand.
CTGTGCTCGATCAGCTCCAGCTCGGATTTGAGAAACGGATAGGCATCGGTCTCGTAGGCGCCAATCGGGCCTCCCAGCACGATCAACAATCCGGCGTCCCGGATCGAACCCTCACGCAAATCGTCAGTCGCGGCTTCACGGAACGTGACATCCCAGCCCTCGCGCGCCATGACCGGCGCAAGCAGACCCAAATCCTCGAACGCCACATGGCGCAGCGCAATCGCGGAACGTCGCATCAGCTCGATATCTCTGCTCGTGTTTCCTGCTGTCGCGCCAGAATATCCTGCCTGCGGCCAAGCCACCAGCTATTGGCCAGCCAAACAGCCGAGGCAACCGCGGCGACCACAGAAATTTCGGTCAATCCGAGTTTCAGATAGGTCAGAAACGCAAACGACCAGGCGCCGATCTGATCGCCCAGCCGATAGACCGCGGTGTCGATGAAGCTCTTGGCCTTGTAGCGATCCTCGCGCGGCAGCACGGTGAACAGGACCTCGCGGGTCGGCCGCGCAATCGCAAAATTGCCGGCGCGCCGGATCAATTGAAACGCCACCACCGCCGACAGCGTCGGCAACAGCGCCACCGCGCCGAAGCCGATGACGCTGAACACCGGCAACAGCGACAGCGTCGTTCCGACGCCGAACCGCTTGAGGATCCGGCCGGTCAGAAACAGCTGCACCGCCAACGTCAGGATGTTCACGCCGAGATCGACGGACGCAAAAAACTGGGTCTGCGCCGCGCGATTGGCAAAGGCGTGGCTGACGACCGCGGCCTGCTGAAAGTACAGGAATGTCGAGGTCACCGCGTAGAGCAGCAGGAACAGGCTGACGTTCAACAAATAGCTTGACGACAGCGCGTCGCGAATGCCGCCAAGCCAGGTTCCGCCGATCGGCTGTTCGTTCTGCTCCACCTGAGGCCGTTCCGACAACGCCGCCGATAGAACCGAGAGCCGGCGAACGCAGAACACGGCAACCTCGATCATCACCGCCGCGCCGATCATGAGATAGGCCGGAGCCATGTGCTCGACGGTCGACACCGTGAAAGCGGATCCTGCGATGGCGCCGAGCGTGGCGCCGGCTGCGATGAATCCGAACAGCCGCTTGCCCTGTTCGGAGGTGAAGACATCGACGATCATTTGCCAGAAGATGGAAACCACGAACAGATTGAAAACCGAGGTCCAGATGAAGAAGACCCGCCCGACCCAGATCGTCTGTTCCGGCGTCGCCGCATACAGCGCCAGCGCGAACAGCAGGATGTTGGCGCTGAAGAAGCGATAGGAAATCGTAATGAATTTCTCGCGCGGGAAGGTTTTGACGAGGTAGGAGAACGGCAGGTTGAGCAGCAGCATTCCCACCAGCGTGCCGGTGAACAGCCATTGCAGATTATTGACGCCGCCCGCGACTCCCATCTGGTCGCGGATCGGACGCATGATGTAGTAGGACGACAGCAGCGAGAAAATATAAAGCCAGGACCACGCCAGTGCCGGCCCTTCGCTCGGCCTGACGTCGATGATCTTGCTTAGGAAACGATGGAAGGCAGAGTCGGCATGAGGCGGCGCATCGGCGAGTGCCATCAATTGAAACCTTTTACTTGATCGTTTCAGCTCGCTGACGCATTTCCGCGGCGGTCAGTTGCTGGTTATAGAGCGGCGCGCCTTGCGCAAAATCCTTGGCGCGCGCCAGCGGCCCGATCACGACGGGATCAAAGCCGGCGTCATGCACCAGCGTCGACGCCACGTTCAAGGCGTCCTTGTCGTCGCCTGCCAGCGGAATGGCCATGCGGTCGCCGGCCCGATTGGCTTCCGAGACAAAGAACCGATAGCTCATGCTGTTGAACGCACGCACGATCCGCGCGCCCGGCAAATATTTCGCCGAGGTCAGGCCGATCCCCTCCTCTTTCGCCTCGGTGGTGATCTCGCCGTCCCGCGCCGCAACCGCGTTGCCGGCATCAAGCACCACCTTGCCCGAAAGCTGGCTGCCATAATCCTTTCCGATCTGCGGATAGGCGCCATAGGGCACCGCGATGAAAACAACATCGCCGAAGGCGATCGCCTCCGCCACCGTGCCTGATTTGGCGAGGTCGCCGAGGCCCTGGACCAGCGACGCGAGCTCTTCGGGATGGCGCGACGAGAACATCACGGGATGGCCGGCCTTCACCCAAAGCGATCCGAGCGTGCTGCCGATATGACCGGATCCGATGATGCCGATCTTCAGCGGCGCGCTCGCCTGGCCGGAAGCGCCGCGCGAGATCGCGGAGACAGCGATAGCAAGCCCTGTGAATGTGCCGGCACGCAGCAGCGAGCGGCGATTGAAGCTGGCGCGATCAGCATCGGACATGTCTTTCTCTCCCAGTTTTTTAGCGCGGATGGCTACGTATCTAACAACACGCAACGCGAATTATTCAATGCGCCAACTGAATATGGCCATCGCAAGCCACCAAATAACGATCACGTAATCGTAACTCTGGGGTCAGAGCGTCGCGAAGAAGTCGATCATGGCCTTGCGCTGCCTGGCATCGGGAAAGCGGCCGCGGCCGGCGCTGATGTTGTCAGCCAGATGGGCCGGGTTGGTGGTGCCCGGAATCACCGCCGTCACCGCCTCATGGCCGAGCAGAAATTTCAGGAAGAACTGCGGCCAGGTCGTCGCATCGAAATCACGCGCCCATTCCGGAACGCTCTTGCCGCGCACCGCCGAGAACACCGAGCTTCGCCCGAACGGCAACGCGGTCAGCACCGCGGCACCGGCATCGCGTGCCGCAGGCAGCAACCGCTTTTCCGCTTCCCGGTCGGCCAGCGAATAATCGACCTGGAAGAAATCGGGCTTCTCCTTGCGAAGCACCGCTTCGGCGGCGTCATAATCGTTTTTGTAGGTGGTGGTGATTCCGACGTAGCGGCAGAGTCCCTGCGCCTCCCAGTCGCGAAACGGCGTCAAATCCTGATGCCGATCCTGGACGTTGTGCAGTTGCAGGAGATCGACCTGCTTGTAACGCAGCCGTACGAGCGAGCGGCGGAATTCAACCAAGCCGGCATCGTTGCGGCCATCTTCGATCTTGGTGGCGAGAAACACTTTCGAGCGGTCCTGGTCGGAGAGCAGGTCGCCCAGCACGCTTTCTGCCGCACCGTAGGAAGAAGCCGTATCGATCAGCTTGCAGCCTTGCGCCAGAAGGTCATCGACGACCTTTTTCAAATTGGCTTTAGCTTCGCCCTCTTGTTGCGACATGAAATCATTCGCCGTCCCGAGACCGATCACAGGAATTTGCTCGCCCGAATGCGGGATCGCGCGCGCCGCGATCGGGGAATCGGATTGGCCGAAGGCGGGCACCGCGCTCACAAGAGAGCCAGCCGCGATACCGGCCGCGCCGCGGAGAACTTGCCGGCGCGACGCGCCGTCGCCGAACACATGAGAACTCATCGATCAGCCTCCGGACAGTCTCGATGAAACGTTACGAACTATTGTTGTCCGGTGCGAAGGCACAATCCAGCAAAGAAAATGTGATCCGGACGGATCGAACCGATCAGCATCTCTGTCGTTTTGCCAAGGTTTGATGGGACAAAAAAATGCCGGCACGATCAGGATAAGCTGATCGTGCCGGCGATCGAGATGGCAGTTCAACCGAGTTCAGGAACCGTCGTCCACGGCCCGCGAACCCCTCAGACGTTCAGGTTCATCCAGACCGCCTTCGGTTCGGTGAAGTTCTCGATTGCGGCGGTGCCATGTTCGCGGCCGAAGCCGGAATCACGCACGCCGCCCCACGGCAACCGCACATCGGTATAGCCATAGGTGTTGATCCAGACCGTGCCGGCCTTTGCCTTCTTGGCAAAACGCTGCACGCGGCCGATGCCACGGCTCCATACCCCGGCCGCCAGGCTGTACGCCGTGCCATTGGCAATGCGCAGCGCGTCGGCCTCATCACGAAACTTGATGACGCTCACGACAGGCCCGAAGATTTCTTCCTGCGAGATCCGCATCTCGTGTTCGACATTGGCGAACACAGCGGGGCTGATGAAATAGCCGCGATCGCCGACACGCTTGCCGCCTGTCGTCAGCAACGCGCCCTCCTTCTGGCCGATATCGACATAATCGAGGATGCTCTTCATCTGCTTTTCGGAGATGACTGGACCAAGCGCGGTGGCGCGATCGGCCGGATCGCCCATCCGGATCGACTTGGCGCGCTGCGTCAGCCGCTCGACCACCTCGTCGTAGACCTTCTCATGCACCAGCACGCGCGAACCCGCCGAGCACACCTGGCCGGCGTTGAAGAAGATTCCGGATGCGGCCGCCTTGCTCGCCGCCTCGATGTCAGCGTCATCAAAGATGACATTGGCGGATTTGCCGCCGAGCTCGAGCGAGACGCGTTTGAAATTGCCCGCCGCGCCGCGCAGGATTCCGCGGCCAACGCCGGGCGATCCGGTGAAGGTGACCTTGTCGACATCGGGATGATTGACGAGCGCATCACCGACCACCCGGCCCGGACCGGTGACAATATTGAGCACGCCCGGCGGCAGACCGGCTTCAAGCGCCAGTTCACCGATGCGCAGCGCCGACAGCGAGGTCAGCTCCGCAGGCTTCATGACGATCGTGCAGCCGCAGGCGAGCGCTGGCGCGAGCTTCCACATCCCGATCATCAGCGGGAAATTCCACGGCACGATCACCGCAACCACGCCGACGGGCTCGCGAACCGTATAGGTCAGCGCGTCGCTTCGGGTGGAGACGGTTTCGCCGCTGATCTTGTCCGCCCAGCCGGCGTAATAGGTCAGCGTATCGATCGCCGCCGGCAGGTCCTGGCGCAGCACGCCCGAAATCGGTTTTCCCGCGTCCAGGCTTTCCAGGGCGGCGATTTCATCGGCGTGCTGTTTCATCAGCTCCACCAGCCTGAACAGGATATGGCCGCGTTCGGCCGGACGCATCGTGCTCCACGGGCCTTCAAAGGCCCGGCGCGCGGCAGCCACGGCGCGGTCGACATCGGCCTCATTGCCTTCCGCGATCGTCGCAATCACCTGTTCGGTCGCAGGATTGAGGGTTTTGAACGTGCGTCCGCTGAGGGACGGCACGCGCTGGCCGTCGATCAGCAGCAGCTTCGGCTTCGAGGCAGCCATCGCGGGCGCCGTTTCATGGCTATAGTCATATGCAATCGACATCATATTTCCTCCGTTTCTTGTGACTCAAGATAAGAGGGTTTTTGCCATTATAAATATGATATGATCTGCCTATGGTTCCGCGCTAAATGAAGCCGACTTCATATCTTTGAGGGTACGATGCTGCATATCGAGATCGAGACGATCTGGCGCTTCCACAAGGAGGGCAGCCCCCAGACCACCGTGGTGATGCTCGGCATTCTCAACGAGATCCGAAAGACCGGAAAACTCACCAGCGCGGCAACCCACGCCCAGCTTTCCTATCGGCATGTCTGGAACCTGGTCGAGCAATGGTCCGAGTTTTTCGGCGTTCCGCTGGTCGAGACCCATCGCGGCAAGGGCACGGTGCTGACGGAATTCGGCGAGAAGCTGGTGTGGGCCGGAGAGCGAACACAGGCGCGTCTCGGCCCGCAACTGGAAAACCTCGCGCAGGAACTCGCGACCGAAATCAAGCCCTTCCTGCGCCACGGGCCGGCCGTGATCCGCGTTCACGCCAGTCACGGCTTTGCCGTTCCGAAGCTGCGCGAACTGCTCGACCAGACCGCGGGCATTGCGATCGACCTTCGCTATGTCAGCAATCAGAATTCGCTGGCCTCGCTCGCACAGGGCGCCTGCGATCTGGCGGGTGTCCATTTGCCGCGCGGCGAATTGCGCCAGCAAAATATCGACGCCTGCAAAAAGTGGCTCGATCCGCGCGACTATCGCGTCATCAGCTTCGTGACCCGCGAGATGGGATTGATCGTCAAGCGCGGCAATCCGCTTGGCATCACCTCGCTCGGCGATATTGCCGAACGAAAGGCCCGCTTCGTCAACCGCGACCATGATTCCGGAACGCGGCTGCTGTTCGACCAGTTGCTGGCGCTCAACAAAATCGACGAAACCAAAATCAACGGCCTTGAGCAGATCGAATTTACGCATGCCGCGGTCGCAGCCTACGTCGCCAGCGACATGGCGGATGTCAGCTTTGGCGTCGAGGCCGCCGCGCGGCAATTCGGGCTCGATTTCATCCGGCTGTTGACGGAAGACTATTTCTTCGCCTGCCGCCGCGCATTCCTGGAGACAGCGCCGATGCAGCGTCTGCTTGAAGTCATGAAGGGGCCCGCGTTTCACCAGGCCGTCGCCGCCCTTCCCGGATACCGGACCGTCAACGCCGGCTCGGTCAGTACGGTCGGGGAATTCCTTGACAGCGTTGACGCCGCACCGGTTGCGGCCCGGAAGCGAAGGAATTGAGCCATCCGCGGCTCCGTCTGTTTCACCGCGCGGGCTGCTAACGTTAACGGCCGCGCCGGCGTTAACGCGATATCTCCACCAAAACCTGCGATTCCAGGGGCGCCAGGGCGGCCCTTTATGCCCAGAAAGTCTGCTTTGCGAGCTTCATCAAACATCGCTAGAACAGGCGCTTAAAGCGACACCTAATGAAAAACCAAGGGAGATAAGCACCATGAAATCACTTGCCGTGAAATCACTTGCAGCCGCGCTGGCAACCGGTCTCGCTCTTGCCGTGTCAGGCACTGCGGCGAATGCACAGATTTCCGACGACGTCGTCAAGATCGGCGTCCTCACCGACATGTCGAGCCTCTATGCCGACGCCACTGGCAAGGGCTCGGTCGCCGCCGTCGAAATGGCGGTCGCCGATTACGGCGGCAAGGTAAAGGGCAAGCCGGTTGAGGTGGTCGCCGCCGATCACCAGAACAAACCCGACGTCGGCGTCAACATCGCCCGCAACTGGTATGACAATGAGAAGGTCGATGCGATCTTCGACGTGCCGACCTCCTCGGTCGCCTTGCCGATCTCGGCGCTGACGCGGGAGAAGAACAAGATCAACATCAATTCCGGCGGCGGCAGTTCCGACATCACCGGTCCCGCCTGCTCGCCCAACACCGTGCACTGGACCTACGACACCTACGCGCTGTCCAATGTCGCCGGCAAGGCGATGGTCAAGCGCGGCGAGGATACCTGGTTCTTCGTCACCGCCGACTACGCCTTCGGCATGGCGCTGGAGCGCGATGCCGCAAATGTCGTGAAAGAGAACGGCGGCAAGGTGCTGGGCGAGGTCCGCCATCCGCTGAATTCGTCGGACTTCTCGTCGTTCCTGCTGCAGGCCCAGGCTTCCAAGGCCAAGGTCGTGGCGCTCGCCAATGCCGGCGGCGACACCACCAATGCGCTGAAGCAGGCGTCTGAATTCGGCCTCACCCAGGGCGGTCAGAAGATGATCGCGCTACTGCAGGAAATCACCGACACCCACGCGCTCGGCATCAAGGCAACCCAGGGCCTGATCGTCACCGACGCGTTCTATTGGGACATGAACGACGAGACGCGCGCCTTCTCCAAACGCTTCTATGACAAGGTCGGCCACATGCCCACCATGATTCAGGCCGGCCTGTATTCGGCGACCATGCACTACCTGAAAGCGATCGAGGCCATCGGCACCGACGAAGCGCCGAAGGTGATGGCCCAGATGCGGGCGACGCCGGTCAACGACTTCTTCGCCCACAACGGCAAGATCCGCATCGACGGCCGCATGGTCCACGACATGTATCTGTTCGAAGTGAAGAAGCCGGAAGAATCCAAGGGCGAATGGGATCTCTACAAGCTGATCGCCACCGTGCCGGGCGACGAGGCGTTCCGTCCGCTCGACAAGGGTGGCTGCCCGCTGGTCAAGACGAACTAAACTGAATCTCTCCCTCTCCCCGCTCGCGGGGAGAGGGTTGAGTGACAGATGACCTCAATCGCCCTCGAACTTGAACGAGACGTTGAGTTTGGCGCGATAGGCTTCGATCTTTCCCTTGGCGTCCAGTTGCAGATCGAGTTTGACGACTTCCGCGACGCGAAGGTCGCGGAGCGTTTTTCCGGCTCTTTCGACTGCGGCCGCAGCCGCTTTCTCCCAGGATTCCTGGCTGGTACCGATCAGTTCGATGACCTTGTAGACGCTCTCAGTCATGTCGGCCTCCCGTTCGGTGTGAAGCAGGACGCAGGCGGCCCTGCTGCGGGCAAGCCTAACATCGGGATATCCGCGCCGATAGGATGCGATGCACCATGATTGCCCCAGGCAGTTCATAGGGTGGGCTAAGCCAACGGTCACGCAAATGCGCGCGCGATGATAAACTCCGCGAGCCCACCCTCTTCCCAAAAACTCTGGTGGGCCCGGCGCAACTACACTTAAAAAAGCGCGCCCGGCAAACCGGGCGCGCTTTGCTCTTTAGCGATCGATGCGCGTGCCCTTACTGGGTCGAATATTTGAACTCAGGCATCGCCTTCAGCTCGTCCTTGCTTGCGTTGTACACGGCATGATCCGGATACCAAGGATTGGGCTTCGGCGGGGTTGCCGTGCCGGCTCCGGTAGCCGCGCCCGTGGTCGTTGTCGAGGACATCGGCTTGCTGCCTCCGGCGCCGGCTACGCCGGTATAGGCGATCGGCTCATTGGCGAATTTGATCTTGTCGAAGGGAACGGCCACCAGCCGCGCGCCGACGCCAAGCACGCCGCCGACGCTGATCACGGCTGCCTTGATGTTTCCGCTCTTGTCGGTCAGCAGATCGTTGACCGAGCCGACGTTCTCGTTGTTGTCATTGTAGACATTGAGGCCGACGACCTTCGATGTGCGCCAGTCGCCCTGGAACGAAGAGTTCGATGCCGCTGCCGGCGCCATGTTGTTAGCGCGGTCGGTCGTCGTCGGAGTTTGTGCGAACGCAACAGTCGCAAGCATGGCGGACCCGGCCAGACCGGCCGCGATACATTTAGCTAACATGTCGTTTCTCCCTGGTCAGAAATTGCTGAGGAGAAAACACGTCACCCTGTTTGCCGTTCCGGCCGCGCGTGCATTTTCAATGCTGCTACACAGCAAAGATGATGCGGCATAAGGGAACCTTGCATGAGGCTCGGGCCGTGTGACGATCTCGTCCAACGGGAACTATGGAACATTCAGGCCCCACGCTCGCGACGAAGCGACGACAAGACGGTCGGGGATTTCTCGAAGCCTTGCATTCGCATTCTGGACTCAAGTTGGACATCGCACGAGGTCCGAAAAGTGCCCATAAGCGGACTTCCGGACTTCGCAGATGGCGGAAGCACAGCTGCTCTCGCCATCTGCTGTTTCGGGACTGTAAATATTATGGCGTGTCACCATACATAGCCTGAAGTTGGCCATGGGCGAAGGCGAGGGCCGGCGGCATATCCATTTTGCCGCCAACGATCTCGATATACGCCCCGGTTTTGCTGGCGCGTGCGGCCTTCATTGCCTCGTCGAGCTCGCCAACCGTGGTCACACGCGCAGTATACCAATTTGCGCATCCTAGCGCCTTCGGCAATTCGGCATAGTTCCAGGGCGCGACGTCGTTATACGTCCAGTCTGGATTCTCTTCCAGCGCGCGCTCGATCAGGTAGCCACCATTGTTGAGTACGAAGACGATGACGTTTGCTCCAAATCGTCCCATGGCGCCGACATCGTTTGCGGTCAGTTGATGCGAGCCTTCGCCCGTGATCAGAATTGTGCGCCGGCTCGGGTCGGCAAGCGCGACACCGAAGGCGGCCGGGGTCGCCCAGCCGATCGATCCCCATAGAACTTGCGCTTCCACCCGCACGCCATCCGGAAGGATCGTTGGCGTCACCCCGAGGCTTGAGCTCCCGGTCTCGAGAATGACCGTATCTCCGGCGCGCAGAAACGCCGCGTAGCGCGGATAAAGCGCGGCCATCGTGATCTTGTCGGACGGCCGGCCGTTTACCTGCGCGAGCCCCTGCGGTTTTCCCTTGTATGGCGCCGATGACGGTTTGAGCTTGGCCAGCCCGGATAGAATGTCCTCGAGCCGGACATTGGCGATGACCTGGTCTCCGATCCTGACGTCGTCGAGGCCGACGGTAACAAACCGCGACAGATCGAGTTGGCCGGAATAGGCCGCCGTGGTGATGTCGTTCAAATTGACGCCGCCCAGATCGAGGACCAGATCGGCGCCTTCGATGATTTTGCGCGTTTTCGGCTCCGACACCGCGCCGGCATACATGCCGGCAAACTGCGGATGACTTTCACCGATGACGCATTTTTCCATGAGCGTTGTAACGAAAGGGCAGCCCAGCGCTTCGATCGCCTTCTGTGCCTCTTTCTGCAAGCCGAGCCGCGAAATTGTGAAGGCGGGAAATGCGACGATGGATTTCGCCTTGTTGATGCGTTCTGCGATGATCGCCATCGCCTTTTGTAACGCGGCTTCGTTCGATTTAGGCACGATCGGCTTCACGTCAGCCGACACGACTGGAGATAGAGCGTAGTCCGACGGCACAGCAATATAGGCAGGCTGATTGTTGCGGCGCGCCTCCGCGATGATGCGCTCCATTTCGACGACGCAGTTCTCCGGATTGATGACCGCATGACAGCACGCGGCACCGGCGGACAGTTCGACGAAATTGCCGAAGACGCCGTCGCCGAGGGTGTGATGGGCGATCTTGTGCAAGCGCTGATGCTGATAGGAGGGCATTCCGACGACGTGAAAAACCAGTGATCGTTCCGCCTTGGCGCCCATCACGCCGTTCATGGCGGATAGCTCGCCGACGCCATAGGTCGTTGCCAACATCGCCGCGCCCCGGATGCGCGCATAGCCGTCCGCGGCGTAAGACGCGTTCAATTCATTGGCACAGCCGATCCACTTCACCTTGGCGCTGTTATCGACTGCATCGCAAATTGGAAACACGTAATCGCCGGCAACGCCAAAGCAGTGGTCGATTCCTTCTGCGGCAAGGCGCGCGACGATGTAATCGGCGACGTTGACCGCCGATGTGTCGGTCTTTGGACGCTGTTTAGTCATGGCCTTCTCCTCCTTGCTACTTTCTGCAATCGGTGCCGCTCATCTGGCCGCGCATCTGGCCGCGCATCATTCAAATTTTGAAAACCAGATGCGGATTTAGCTTGCAAGCAGAGTACAAAACCGCAGGCGGGCGGGAGCTCCGGCTCGGTGCGACGCCGCACAGGCTGCGCCATGAATGCGGGCGACACCGCTCTGTGGCTGCAAGAAATCCCGCGCAACCTCAGGCCACAACACCGCTCCTTGCTTTCTACTCCAATTCCCGGCGCCAACAAAGGCCCGCGCCTCCCATTCTTGCGGCGACACAAGCGTCGATGAAAGGCGGGAGTTCCAGAATGTCGTCAGCGCCCAACCCACAATCGATGCCGCCCAACCAGTTTCTCGAAACCGATCTGGAGAAAACTGAAGGCTGCGGTCTCGATGGGCGATGCACGCAGAAAATTGTTTGAGGCGGTAAAAACGCTGCCGCCTGGCCGCAAAGATTGGTATGATTGGTTGTTGGGAGTAGATTATCGACGATAAAGACAAAATCTACGCCGACCCCACAGAGCCAGGATGCACGCCTTCTCAGGAGGTTCGACCATGACACGGCACCTTTTCTTCGCGATCACCCTCATAGGCGCCGGAGTACTTCTCAACTCACCGGCGGAAGCAGTGAAAGACGCGGCGCAGTGTGAGGATCACGCCGCAAATTGCGTGGGCAGATGTGCCAACCCCGGTGGTGGGACCAATGATAACAAATGCATGCGCTCCTGCGACCGGCAGGTGATCGGATGTTTGGTACGCGCGTATCAGGGACAGTTTACAACACGTCTGAGATAGACCGCCTTCACTCCGGACCCTCAACTTCGAGGTGAATCGCACGCTGTAGGGCAACGCGGGGGGTTTAATTTACCCTCCAGCATCCCCATATGCAGTTCATGACCACATGGCAAAGAACACCGCGCGAGCCGCCGAAGACCAAGGCTGAGCTGCGCGAGATGCTGACCGAGGCCGTCCGCAACACGCAGCCAGATCCGAAGCGCCCGCCGAAGGCGAAGAAAGTTCGCGGCTAACCTCAATACCCGGGTTTGTACACGCAAAAGCCGCCGAGGTTTCCCTCGACGGCTCGTGCCGTTGCGTTGTGTTTGCGTGGAGGTGTGCTGCGTCGAGCGGTGCTCGAACGGAGCCTTGCCTGCTTGCCATTGGACGCACGGCCTTAAAGGGCGCTGGTGCGTTGCCAGTGTGTCGGGCCAACGATCCCGATAGCGTATGATCTGTCACCGACGGCGATGCTCTTCAAGCCAGTATTGCTGTCCTATCGATGAGATATAAATTTCGATCGAACGACTTATTGCTTTTCAAAGACAGCGACGCTGCTGATTTTCTAGCGGCAAAAAACGGAGTCGCATGATGCGAACGACAGGTAGGGAATTAGTCTAACGGAAGGCGCCCGGGCGCTCGATCAATGGCGCGCATTTAAAAACTCGCGTCGTACTGATGAACTGTACTTCGTGGACGAAAATTCGCAAAGGCGGAGGACCGCCGCGTTACCGTGATTTTAGTAGCTCCAGCGACAAGTGGCGATATCCAACTTGAGTCCGGCATGCGCTCAAGAGAGCAGACATGGAAGGTACTGTCGCCGGGCTTCGCACCGCCATAACCTATACGATGATATCGCAGTCAGCGAAGCGGTCAGGATCAGGATCGGTCATCCCGGCGGCAGTGACTGGCGTCTGGGTTCGGGGGTAAAACAGACATCCCATTTCAAGGGAACCGCGATACCCCCAATAGGTTCTCTTGCTTAAGCCTCATTGCATGAGGGATTCGAAATGAAGCGCGCCTCAGTGTTGTTCGCAGCGTTGCTACCCCTGTTCACGCCCCCTGCATTCGGTGGGGCGCCAGAGCTAAACGTCAAGGCGATATGCAAGGCCAGATCGGCCGACGCTATAAGGTCGGGGTCACCGCCTGACCAGAGCACCGCGGACTGTCTGCATGATGAGGAAGATGCAAAACAGCAGCTCAACACCCTCTGGGCATCAACCTCGGTCCCCATACGGAATAGATGTGAAAGTGATGCTCGCGCGTTAGGTACAACGAGCTATCTCGATCTCCTCACCTGCATACGGATGGCCAAGGAAATCAACTCGAGCCCCAAAAAAGAGACCGGGAAGCAGTGATGGCGCAACCCTGACCGACGTCTGGGTTCGGGGGTAAAACAGACATCGTGTTTCAAGGACGTCAAAATGGGTCTTTAAGTCGAGAGCCCGACGACGGGAAGCCGTCCTGCAACCGTCGACGAGCGTGTTGATCCAAATCAAACGTCGTTTGCTCGACCCGGCTAGACAGAAGTGCGCCTCTAATTCTTCGCATCGCACATCAGCAAATCCTGACCGCGTTTCCGGCCGCCCTTAAGTCAAGAATTTGGTGCTGCGGCCTGCCCAGAAAAAGCTCGTCGCCGAGGGCGTGCAGGCGAGCACCGGCACGGCGCGCTATCAGCGCTGAAAATCAATCAGAAACCGCCCCAGTACGGCGGAATTCCATAATAGCGATGCAACTCGACTTCCTGTGAGCGATCGCCCCAATCGAAATCCTTGTCGGCACGAAATGACGGCGCGCGCTTGAGTTCATCGTCGTCGATATCGAGCTGATAGGCTTCGAATTTCGGGTTATAGGTCAGGCGCGCCCACGGCAGGGGAAGCAAGTTGGTTCCCATGCCGAGGAACCCGCCAAAACTCAGGATCGCGTAAGACACCTTGCCGCTGACCTTGTCGATCATCAGCCGTTCGATATGGCCGATCATGTCGCCATTGGGCCGGCGTACCGCGGTGCCCTCGACGCGGTCGCTCGCAATCAACTGGTGTGGTTTGGTCATGACATCACTCATCATCACCATCCTTGCGGGTTGATAGGATGAACCAACGTGTCAGCCGCACCCCGGTTCCGGCCGCAATGAGCCAAATCAGCGAATGCCACCAGCCAAAACGAAACGATCACCCTCCCCTTCTGGGAAGGATGATCGCTGCGTGCGCCGTGTGTGCGTCGGCGGGGGTCAGGTCTGGTAGTTGATCAGAAGCGACGAGGCTTGCGAACTGCTGTCGCTGGATGACGTAGCGCTGCCTGTCGCGCCGTAAGATGTGGATAGCGAACTCGATAGCGAATTTTGCAGCGACTGGAGAAACTGCTGGAGGATCTGCTCGGCAGTGCTGGTCGAACTGTCGGAACTGTCGGTGGAGGACGAACCGGCAGCCGACGACGAACTGTCGCTGGGCGGAGGGCCACCGGCGCCGCCTGGACCACCCGGACCGCCGGGACCACCTGGCCCACCAGGACCGCCGCCCGATCCGCCCGGACCGTTGGCGAAGGCCGACTGGAACACGCCCTGCAGTTCGGTCCCCTGTTGCTGGGTCAAATTCCCGCTCGACACTTCGCCGGCAATCAGGCTGTTGATCTTGGACTGGATGTCGCCGGGAGAGGTATTGGCGCCGCCGGTCGAGCCGCTTGTGCTGCTACTGCCGCTCTGCAACGAAGAGTTGATGTCATTCAGCGCGGAAGACAGTGCACTCTGATCGGATGAGCTGATGGCGCCCGAGTTTACTTCCGACTGCAACTGGGCCTGGAGGAGTTGGAGAGGCGACTGGTAATTGCTGCCTGAGGTCGCGGAGATTGAGGTCATGAGCACTCCGAAGGTTCTTGGAAGACGCCTTGACGTTAAGGTTAATGATCTTAACAAGACCTTTTTGTTGTCCCAGGAGCATGTTGCCCGGCGTTACGAACATCGCGTCAGAAATATCAGGAAACAAAAATCCTCAGCCGCCTCCCCCGAATCACAATCAAAGCTCATTCCTGCAAGGCTCAACTGCAAAGGTTCTCTGCATGGCTACGGCAACGCCGAACATCCTTGTCGTTGAAGACGACCGCGAGACGCGGTCGCTGATCGCAAAATACCTGCGCGGCAATGGCTGCAACGTCGCGGCCGCGACCGACGGACGCGAGATGGCGCGTGCGATGGCCGACCATCGCGTCGACCTTCTCATCCTCGACGTGATGCTGCCGGGCGAAGACGGCCTCAGCCTGTGCCGCAAGGTGCGCGCGGAGTCGCAAGTGCCGATCATCATGCTCACGGCGCGCGGTGAGGACGTCGATCGCATTCTCGGTCTGGAAATGGGCGCGGACGACTACCTCGCCAAGCCGTTCAATCCGCGCGAGCTGCTGGCCCGGATCAACGCCGTGCTTCGCCGCCAGGCCGTCGCCCAGACGGCAAGCGCCACCAACGGCGCGACCGCCCTCACCTTTCTGGGATGGCGGATCGATTTCAGGCTGCGCGAGCTGCGCAATCCGGCGGGCGCGCGGGTGGCGATGACCAGCGCCGAGTTCGACCTGCTGCGAACCTTCTGCGAGCGTCCGGGCCGCGTGCTCTCGCGCGACAGCCTGCTCGACCTCACCCAGGGACGCAACGCCGGTTCGTTCGAACGCAGCATCGACGTGCTGGTCAGCCGCATCCGCCGCAAGATCGAAACCGATCCGCAGGAAGCCACCATGATCAAGACGGTGCGCTCCGGCGGCTATATGTTCACCCCCACGGTGGATCCGATTCCGGTACCCGCCAACGCCCCGTCATGAAGCCGCTTGGCTTCCTGAACCTCAGAGGGATCAGCGGCCAGATCGCGGCATTGGTGGTCGCCTCGATCGTCACGATTCACGTTATCATCACCATCATCTTTCTGGTCCACCGGCCGGACCAGATCGACCCGTCGATCGATCGCGGCCACAGCCAGCTCGCCGCATCGGTCCAGCTGCTCGGCGCCGCGCCCGTCAGCGAACGGCCGCGGCTGTTCGCCGACATTGCGCGGGCGTTTCCGCAACTCGATATCCAGAGCCTTGCATCGGGCCCTGCTGAGGGCGCCGACGAGCCCGCCAGCATCGATCTGCACATTCTCCATCGCCGCCTCGGCCGCAGCTACCAGATCTTTTCGCTCGCGCACGATGGAGACGTCGACAAGATCGGTATCGTGCTGCCGGACGGCACGGCGGTTTCAGCCAGGCTTCTGCAGGATTCGAGGCAACGTCCATTCTGGGGCGGACCGTGGCTGACGACATTGCTGTTCGCCGTCATCAGCCTCACCTTGCTCGGCCTGTGGGCCGCGCGCGCCTTGACGGCGCCGCTGTCTTCATTCGCAAAAGCCGCCGAAGACTTCAGCCTGAACGGCGCCGCCGCGGCATTGCCCGAACGCGGGCCGGAGGAAATCCGCTCGGTGGCAAAGGCGCTCAACCGGATGCGGCAGCGGATCACGGCTTTGATCGACGACCGCACCAAGATGCTGGCCGCCATCAGCCACGACCTGCGCACCCCGATCACCCGGATGCGTCTGCGCTCCGAATTCATCGAGGATGACGGCCATCGCAGCCGCATGCTGCACGATCTCGACCAGATGCGCTCGATGCTGGAGTCGGTGCTTTCCTTCCTGCGCAACGACCGCAAGCTCGAATCCATGACGCTGGTCGATATCGCGACCACGCTGGAGCTGGTCACCGATCAATTCACCGATATGGGACACAAGGTTACTTACGACGGGCCGGAGCACGCCATGGCCACGGTGCGGCCCGATGACCTGCATCGCACCATCACCAATCTGGTCGAGAACGCGGTCAAGTTCGGCGCACAGACCACGATCCGCCTCATGATGTCGCCGGAGACCGTGACGATCGAGGTCGAAGACGATGGTCCCGGCATTTCCGACGCGCGCAAGGAGGTCATGCTCGAGCCGTTCGTGCGCGGCGACGAGGCGCGGAACATGGATGAAGCCTCAGGCTTCGGTCTCGGCCTTTCGATCGCGCGCACCATCGTACTCGCCCATGGCGGCGAATTCTCGCTTAACGACCGGCAACCGCAGGGATTGATCGTTCGCATTCAATTGCCGGTCCGCCAGCAGAGCCGGCAAGCCGCCGCCTAGGCTGCGAGCGCTTAAGCTGCGATCGGTTCGCGATCCGATTGCTTCTCATCGAAGAAAGCCACCGCCTCGAACCGGTAGTCGCAGGCGCGGCAATACCAGAGATATGCGGTGCGATGCGGACCCGCTTCGATCCAGTCCGGAGATGCGATCGGCTTGCCGCATTGTGCGCAGGGGTTTCCGCGAGGAAAATTACTGAAGTCTGCTCGAGCCATGCGAACCTCCCTTTTGCGCGTTTGTTTTTGCAAACAAATTGGACAGCTTTGCTGCCGGAACGTCGATGCATCGTGATCTTCACCATGCATTACGTCTTTAAAGCGCCGATTACAGCATATCCCAAATACGATCCATTGTCTCGCGACGATGCAGCGCAGCCGCCGCGTAAATTCTGTTTCAAGATTTTATTTTATTTTAACTTTGGATCGATCACGGGTTCGACGGTGTGCACCGCACCCGGCTTGCGAACATGAATCGTGGCGATGTCGTCGGCATAGACTTTCTGCCAGCCGTCCATGTGATCGAGCAATTTGGTCGCCGCACTCTGCGTGCGCATCAGGGTCGCCTCGATCTTGTACTCGTCGAGCAGGCGGAACAGGTTTTCCGGTTCCATCAATCCGCTGGCGGCGTTGTGATCGACAAAGAATTTCTCGCCATAGAGTTCGGTTCGGCCGTCGATGAACGTCGGGACGCCGTTGGCGATCAGATAGGCGCCGAAATCATAGTCGTTAAACACGCGCGTAAAGTTGAATTTCTTCAGCTCGGTGACGGCCGCGACCGGCGCCCCGTGGGGATGCGGCTCGAAGCGGTGCACGGACGCGTAAGCTACCGTTCCCGCCATCAATGCGATCGCGACGCTGGCGAACAGCACGCTGCGCGCCGGCACTACCTGCGAAACGGAACCCTCGGCGCCGCCGATCTGCTTCGCCAGCGGGGCCGCCAGAACCAACGGCGCCAGCAGCGCCAGAATTTCAGCGGCGCGTTCCTGGGCCAGCGCCATATGCAACAATCCCAGCAGCAGCACGATGCGCATCGGCGGCAGTTTGATGCCGCGCAGCAGCGCCAGCCCGATCCCCAACAGCAGGCAGATCTCGAGCGGGCCGATACTGCCGAAATCCGCGGGCTTCCATTCCATGATCAGCGGCAGCGCGCTACCAAGCGCAAGGATCTTTCGCGATGCCAGCAGCGAGTCCCAGCCATAGGGCGTGCAGCAGCTTGCCGCCAGCGCCGCGGCGGCAAACAACCCCCATCGCAGCAGAAGCGATTTCTGCGCCGCCTCCGGCGCGCCCAATATCGCATCGAGCGCGACGGGCGCGATCAGCACCAGCCCGAACACAAAGCCGCCATGCAGATTGGCCCAGAGCGCCATCAGCGGCAGCAGCCAAAATGACGGCACGCCGCGCCGATCGGCGGCCGCGATCAATCCGCCGAACCACATCACCATGACCGGCATCGCCAGCACATGCGGCCGCGCCAGAAGGTGCGGCACGGTCAGCGCCAATGCTGCGGCCACAAACACCAGCGTGGTGCTTTCGGCCAGGCGTCGGCTTAAAGATTTGGCGAGCAGCGCAAACGTCGCCGCGATCGCGCCCGAGGCGAGCACCACCGGCCCGCTCCAGCCCGCAACCGCATAGGCTTTGGCGTAGAGCACCTGCGCCAGCCATTGCGTCGAAATCCAGGGCTGGCCGCGCATGGTGAAGGAATAGACATCGGTTTGCGGCACCGCGTGATGGTCGATGATCCACTGCCCGACCGCGATCTGCCACATCGTATCGGGGTCGATCAGCAGCCGGTTTCCTGCCAAGAGGAACAGCGCATAGACGCCGATGCCGACCCATAGCGGCGTCAGCCCGCGCCCAGCGCTGGCGTCTTGGGTGATATCAGCAACCGACATGGTCATGGGCGCGGCCGGATTTTTCAGGGATTTGCCGGGATCAAGCCCCCCAAAGAAGCATGCCAGGCCATAATTCTTGGTAAATCGGCCGGGATGGATATGCGGTAGACGCATGGCAAAGCCGGGATTTGGCCACATCGCCGCCCGGCGATTGCAACAATTGTGGCGCCTCAAAGGTTCGACGACACATTGCGACACAAAGGCTATCAGCCCATGCAACGCCTGCTATCGCTCTCCTGCCTCGCCATCCTGGCGGCATTGCTCATTCCCGGCATCGCGCAGGCGCAGCAGCACCGGGAATATGACGAGCTGGTCGCCAGCCATGCCCGCGCCAACGGGGTGCCTGAAGCGCTGGTGCATCGCGTGATCGTGCGCGAAAGCCGCTATCAGCCCGGGCTGGTCGGGCGCGGCGGGGCCATCGGGCTGATGCAGATCAAGCTCGCGACCGCGCGCAGCCTTGGCTACACCGGCGACGCCGCCGGACTGCGCGATCCCAACACCAATCTCACTTACGCGGTGAAGTACCTCGCCGGTGCCTACCGCGCTGCAAACGGTGACCATAATCGGGCCGTCCATTACTATGCGGCTGGATACTACTATGCCGCCAAGCGCCAGCGGCTGGACCACAGGAAACATCCCGAACCGCTGCTTGCAGGTGCACCGCTGCAACTGGTTGACCCCGCCGATGCCAACGCCGAGCAGGTTCCTGCATTGCAAGAGGGTGCCAACGACGCGAACGCGCGTTGACACGTCAAACCATCGGCTTACATTAAGACCGTTCCGAGGGGAGCTCCGATGAGGAGCTGAGAGACCGCACGCTCAAATCCTGTTCGCAGGCTGCGAGACCGCGGTGACCCTTTGAACCTGATCCGGGTCATGCCGGCGAAGGGACAGGGATGTACCAGAGTTCGAAGATACAGCGCGGGCAATCGCCCGTCGCCCAGCGGGGGCAATCCTCCGTATCCATCATCGGCGCAGGCGTTGCGGGCGCCTGGCAGGCTCTGCTGTTCGCGCAAGCCGGCCACGCCGTTACGCTGCACGAGCGCAGCGACGCGGCGATGACGCAATCCACCAGCCACTGGGCCGGCGGCATGCTCGCACCATATTGCGAGGCCGAGGTCTCGGAGCCGGTGATCTTCCGGCTCGGCCTGCGCTCGCTCGATCTCTGGCGCGAGAATTTTCCGCAGACCCCGTTCAACGGCTCGCTGGTGGTGGCGCATCCGCGCGACCGCGCCGATTTCGAACGATTTGCGAAGCTGACCTCCGGCCATCGCCGGCTCGACGCCGCGGCCATGAGCGAGCTTGAGCCCGCGCTCGAAGGCCGCTTCCGCGACGGGCTGTTTTATCCTGATGAAGGCCATGTTGAGCCGCGGCGCCTGCTGCCGCAATTGCATGCCCGCATCGCAGCGGCCGGCGGCACCATCCGGTTTGACAGCGAAGCCAGCCCCGAGGAATGCGACGGCATCGTAATCGATTGCCGCGGGCTCTCCGCGCGCGATACCCAGCCCGGGCTGCGCGGCGTCAAGGGCGAGATCATCATCGTCGAAACCGGCGAGATCGAATTTTCACGCCCCATTCGGCTGATCCATCCGCGCTGGCCGCTCTACATCATTCCCCGCGAAGACCATCAATTCATGATCGGCGCCACCTCGATCGAGGCCGAGGATCGCGGCGTCAGCGTGCGCTCGGCGCTGGAACTGCTGAGCGCGGCTTACGCGGTGCATCCGGCCTTCGCCGAAGCGCGCATCGTGGAATTCGGCTCCGGCCTGCGCCCGGCCTTTGCCGACAATCTGCCGCGGATCGCGATCGACGGCCGCACGATCGAGGTCAACGGACTTTACCGCCACGGTTTCCTGCTGGCGCCGGCACTGGCGGAACTGACGCTCGGCTATGTCGAGCGCGGCGTGATCGACAACGAGGTGATGCAATGCGCGTGATCGTCAACGGCGAACAGCGCGAGATCAACGCGCAGCGCGTAGACGCGCTGTTGAGCGAGCTCGAATATGAGGGCACGCATTTTGCGATCGCGCTGAATTACGACGTGCTGCCGCGCAGCCGCTGGGCCGAGACGGCGTTGAAAAGCGGCGACGAGATCGAGATCATCACGCCGCGGCAGGGAGGGTGATGGCATGATGGCGCATCAAATTAAGCCGTCATCGCCCGGCTTGACCGGGCGATCCAGTACGCCGCGGCTCCTCGGTCGTCATTCCGGGGCGCGCGTCGGCGTAAACTACGATGTGCAATTGCACATCGGAGAATCTCGCGGACACAAATTCTCAAATCACTTCGAGATTCCGGATCGGTCCGCGCTGCGGACCGTCCGGAATGACGGGGACATTAGATGCTGAACTTCTACGGCCGCGAATTTTCCTCCCGCCTGCTGATCGGCAGCGCGCTGTATCCGTCGCCCGCGATCATGCAGGCGGCGATCCGCGCCTCCGGCGCCGGCATCGTCACGGTGTCGCTGCGGCGCGAATCCGCCGGCGGCAAGACCGGCGACGCCTTCTGGTCGCTGATCCGCGAGCTCGATGTCACGGTGCTGCCGAACACCGCGGGCTGCCGCAGCGTGCGCGAGGCGGTGACCACGGCCAAGCTCGCGCGCGAATTGTTCGGCACCAGCTGGATCAAGCTCGAGGTGATCGCCGACAACGACACGCTGCAGCCCGACGTGATCGGGCTGGTCGAAGCCGCATCACACCTGATCAAGGACGGTTTTGAGGTGTTCCCCTATTGCACCGAGGATCTCGGCGTCGCGATGCGGCTGGTCGATGCCGGCTGCAAGGTGGTGATGCCGTGGGCAGCGCCGATCGGCAGCGCCAAGGGCATCATCAACCGCGATGCGCTGAAGCTGTTGCGCGACCGGCTGCCGGATATCACGCTGGTGGTCGATGCTGGTCTCGGCGCGCCGTCGCATGCCGCGCATGCGCTCGAACTCGGCTACGACGCGGTACTGCTCAACACCGCGATTGCGAAAGCCGCCGATCCCATCGCGATGGCCAACGCATTCCGCTTGGGCGTCGAGGCCGGACGCACCGCTTACGAGGCTGGGCTGATGGAAGCCCGCGACTTCGCCTCCCCTTCCACTCCAGTCATTGGGACACCGTTCTGGCATGCCGTATCCTGATCGCGACGCGTATCCCGATCGCCACGCGTATCCCGATCGCTTTTATCCTGTCGTCGACAGCGTCGCCTGGGTCGCGCGGCTGGCCGCGCTCGGCGTCGGCACGGTGCAGTTGCGCGCCAAGAATCTCGACGACGCCGGGGCGCTGCAGATCGTAACCGACGCGCTCGCAGCAACCGCCGGCACCAACACCAAACTCGTGGTCAATGATTACTGGCGTGCGGCGATCGTCGCCGGCGCCAAACATCTGCATCTCGGCCAGGAAGATTTAGCTGATCTTGTCGATGCGGACCTGAAAGCGATCCGCGACGCCGGATTGACGCTCGGCATCTCCACCCATGACGACGAGGAACTCGCGACCGCGTTGCGTGCCAATCCGGATTACATCGCACTGGGGCCGATCTTTCCGACCACACTGAAATCGATGCGCTTCGCGCCGCAGGGCATCCCGAAGATCACCGAATGGAAAAAGCGCGTCGGCGACATTCCGCTGGTTGCGATCGGCGGCATCAAGCTGGAGCAGGCCGCGGCAATTTTCGCCGCCGGCGCCGATTCCATCGCCGTCGTCAGCGACGTCACCCAGAATGCCGACCCCGACGCGCGCGTTCGCGCCTGGCTCGGCCAAAACGCGGAGGCCGCGTGAAAAATCTACCCTCAACGTCATTCCGGGGCGCATCGAAGATGCGAACCCGGAATCTCGTTTCGTTTTTATACTTCGAGAATCCGGATCGGCCCGCTTCGCGGTCCATCCGGAATGACAACAATTAAAAGAAGGAGGATCCCATGAACATCCGCTCCAACCCCGACACCACGCTTCCCGCTGTCACCACCGGCCCGCTGGCCGCATCGCGCAAGATCTTCGTCACGCCGGATGAAGCGCCCGATGTGCGGGTGCCGCTGCGCGAGATCATCCTGAGCGAAGGCGCCGGCGAGCCGAATTTGCCGGTGTATGACACCTCCGGTCCCTACACCGATCCCGCCGTGACCATCGACGTCAATGCGGGTCTGTCGCGCGCGCGCATCGCGTGGGTGAAGGAGCGCGGCGGCGTCGAGGAATATCAGGGCCGCGACATCAAGCCGGAAGACAACGGCAATGTCGGCGCATCGCACGCGGCAAAATCGTTCACGGCGCACCATAAGCCACTACGCGGGCTCGACGGCCACAAGATCACGCAGCTCGAATTCGCCCGCGCCGGCATCATCACCAAGGAGATGATCTACGTCGCGACCCGCGAAAATCTCGGGCGTAAAGTGCAGCTCGAACGCGCCGAAGCAGCGCTTGCCGACGGCGAAAGCTTTGGCGCCGCGGTGCCGGCGTTTGTCACGCCGGAGTTCGTGCGCAGTGAAATCGCGCGCGGTCGCGCCATCATCCCCTGCAACATCAACCATGGCGAACTGGAGCCGATGATCATCGGCCGCAACTTCCTGACCAAGATCAACGCCAATATCGGCAACTCTGCGGTCACTTCATCGGTCGAGGAAGAAGTCGACAAGATGGTGTGGGCGATCCGCTGGGGCGCCGACACCGTGATGGACCTCTCGACGGGCCGCAACATCCACACCACGCGTGAGTGGATTTTGCGCAACGCGCCGATCCCGATCGGCACCGTTCCGATCTATCAGGCGCTGGAGAAGTGCGAAGGCGATCCGGTCAAGCTGACCTGGGAGCTCTACAAGGACACGCTGATCGAGCAGTGCGAGCAGGGCGTCGATTATTTCACCATCCACGCCGGCGTGCGGCTGCCCTACATCCACCTCACCGCCAACCGCGTCACCGGCATCGTCTCGCGCGGCGGCTCGATCATGGCGAAGTGGTGCCTGGCGCATCACAAGGAAAGCTTCCTCTACACCCACTTCGAGGAAATCTGCGACCTGATGCGCAAATACGATGTGTCGTTTTCATTGGGCGACGGCCTGCGTCCGGGCTCGATCGCCGACGCCAACGACCGCGCGCAATTCGCCGAACTGGAGACGCTTGGCGAGCTGACGAAGGTGGCGTGGGACAAGGGCTGCCAGGTGATGATCGAAGGCCCCGGCCATGTGCCGCTGCACAAGATCAAGATCAACATGGACAAGCAGCTCAAGGAGTGCGGCGAAGCACCGTTCTATACGTTGGGACCGCTGACGACCGACATCGCGCCGGGCTACGATCACATCACGTCGGGCATCGGTGCGGCGATGATCGGCTGGTTCGGCTGCGCGATGCTGTGTTATGTGACGCCGAAGGAGCATCTCGGCCTGCCCAACCGCGACGACGTCAAGGTCGGCGTCATCACCTACAAGATCGCGGCGCATGCGTCCGATCTCGGCAAGGGCCATCCGGCGGCGCAACTGCGCGACGACGCCTTGTCACGCGCCCGCTTCGATTTCCGCTGGGAAGACCAGTTCAACCTCGGCCTCGATCCCGACACCGCGCGCAGCTATCACGATGAAACGCTGCCCAAGGAAGCGCACAAGGTCGCGCATTTCTGCTCGATGTGCGGTCCAAAATTCTGCTCGATGAAAATCACCCAGGACGTGCGCGACTACGCCGCCACGCTGAACGATCCCGCCAACGTCGGCTTGTCGATCTCCGGCACCATCGAGGACGGCATGGCCACGATGAGCGCCAAGTTCAAGGAGATGGGATCCAACGTGTATCTTGACGCGGACAAGGTGAAGGAAAGCAATCGGGTGTTGTGAGCCCGCTCTCCCATCGTCATCCCCGGGCAAAGGCGCGAAGCGCGTCTTTGCACTGGATGACCCGGGCATCTATCTGAAATTCAAAAGGCCGGGCGAAAGCCCGGCCTTTCTTAGTATAGAGTGATGCCGGAAACGGGAGGGTGTATCCATCGGGCGCTGCCTGAGCCGTTTGACAATTGGTTCAGTGTGTTCGTCCCGGCCGGAACACCTGGCGAAATCATCACGTATCTCAATCGCCAGATCGCCAGGAGCGTGGCGGTGGCGGACGTAAGAGAGCGCTTGGTAGCGCTTGGCTTCGAGCCGGTCGGCAGCACACCGGAGGAATTCGCCAAGCAGATCGAAATCGAGCTTGAGAAATGGGCCAGGGTGATCCGGGCAGCAAACATCAGGGCGCAGTGAGGCCTGCCCTGATCAATGTTTCATAGCTCCCGTCAGAAGAAACCGCCCACGCGAAGACGGCATTGCCACGATGAGGGCCAAGCGAGTAGCCCGGATGAGCCAACGGGTCGCGCGAACGCGCGCCCGATGACAGGCTCCGCGACATCCGGGGTTGATGGGTTTCCCGCATCTCGCTGCGCTCATGCGGGCTACGAACGATGCGCCCATCTCACGGCCCCGATACAGCCGATACGCGGACCAGCAAAACTGTTCACGCTCTGCGCGGGAAGCCGACCCCCGACCCACTCCCTATATCCTGCGGCCATACGACTCGCTTACGCGTACGTTGCGGGCGAGGAAACCGTAGGGTGGGTTAGCGCAGCGTAACCCACCGTCTTTCCGCGCGCCAGGAACGGTGGGTTACGCCTGCGGCTAACCCACCCTACGCGCTATCCTTCGAATAGCGCGCCAAATAACGCCTTTGCCCGTTCCAATCCCTCTTGCGTGAAGACCACCGATTTCACTTTGCCCGCCGGATTGCCGATCATGCCCTTGTCGTGCAGACGGCCGAGCACGTCCCAGTCAAAACCTTTCCAGGCCCTGTTGCCATCGTGCAGTGTCAAATAGAGCAGCGCCAGAGCCGCGTCGTCGATCTTGTCGGTGTTGAGCGGCATGACGAACCTCCTGTCGAACGTCCCTCCACTTGCGGCGGTCACGGCTTCGCCTAACCCCCGCCCTCGGAGTAATGTATAATGGCACACGATGAACCTGCCAGGTGCCGGTTCGCGCTGAATCGAACCGCGCCACGAGGACCCGCAGCGATGCACAACCTGACACCTCTCTCCGGGCTGTTCGGCGGCGCGCTGATCGGGCTTGCCGCAGCAAGCCTGATGCTGTTGACCGGCCGCCTCGCCGGCGTCAGCGGCATCTTCGGCGGGCTGCTGGTGTTCCGGCCGGCCGATCAGGCGTGGCGCATCGCGTTCGTCGCGGGGCTGATCGCGGCGCCGCTGCTCGCGGCGCTGGCCGGCGTCCCGCTTCCGAGGCCCGCGATGACATCGAACATGGCGCTGATTGTCGCCGGCGGATTGCTGGTCGGCTTCGGCAGCCGCATGGGTAATGGCTGCACGTCGGGCCATGGTGTCTGCGGATTCGCGCGGCTTTCGTCACGCTCGATGGCGGCGACGCTCATTTTCATGGGCACGGCCATCATCACCGTGGCGATCGTTCGTCACGGGTTTGGGGGTTAGCGCGATGCCCGTCATGATCGCGAGCTTCGCCTGCGGGCTGATCTTCGGTGCCGGTTTGCTGATCTCCGGCATGACGCAGCCGGAGAAGGTGCTCGGTTTCCTCGACATCTTCGGCGCGTGGGATGCCACGCTCGCTTTCGTGATGGCCGGCGCGGTCGCGGTCGCGGCGGCCGGTTTTGCGTTGGCGCGGCGGCGCGGCAGGCCTGTTCTCGCGGCGAAGTATCGTTGGCCCGATCGCAACGACATCGACGCGCCGCTGGTGGCGGGCGCGGTCCTGTTCGGCATCGGCTGGGGCCTGGTCGGCATCTGCCCGGGACCGGCGCTGGTCAATCTTGCCGGGCTCAGCCTGCCAATCGTCGTATTTGTCGTCGCCATGGCCTCGGGCATGCTAGGGTACGAATTGCTGCGCACGCGTAGCACGTCGGGTAGCGCGGTAGAGAGTTCCAGCAGCATCCCATCACGTGCAGACGGGTGATCCATGCCAATCAAACACTTCGCTCCACCGGCCGGCATTCAGGCGCCTCCGCTCTCCTTCGCGGCGCGGGTCGGCGACCTCCTGTTTGTCTCGGGCATTCCCGGCTTCGACGAACAGGGCGCACTCCCTGACGGTTTCGAGGCGCAATTCGGTTTCGTCGTGCGCAACATCAAACGCGTGCTCGACGAAGCCGGCGCCACCTTTCGCAATCTGGTCAAGGTCAACGTGCTGCTGACGCGCGCCTCCGACGTCGCCACCATGAATGCGTTGTATGCGTCCGCGTTCGGGCCTACGCCTTACCCCGCCCGCACCACCTGCGTGGTCCATGCGCTGCCCAATCCAAAGATGCTGATCGAGATCGAGTGCATCGCGTCGCTTGAGGGGCGGTGATTGCTCGCGTCGCCGACGCCGAACAAGCATTGTGCCGACCATCAATTAACGACAGAACCAAAAGCATGACGAACGGCGTCGTCGGTCTTCGAAAGATGGGTTCGATCGCGACTCGCCTTTAACGGTCATATTTACAATATTCGCTTACCACGATAGTGTCCGGGAATGCCCGACCGTTGGAGCCCTGGGGGAATCCTCACGCGGCTGATTTCCGCCGTTCAGCGGCTGTTGGGCGGCCGCTACCAGGTGACGCCAATGTTGGCGAGGTTTGCAGGCGAAGAAATTCCCGGAAACCGCATTTGGGCGGGGAACGCTGTTAGATATTTGACGCCAGCCGAACGGGCTTCATATGCGCTGACGCTTCGTGACGGCCGCATCTGCGACGCCGCCGGAAAACCGTTTGACACGCGTGGCTCCGAGTCCCTGTTCTCCGATAATCGCGCCATCTTTGTCATGGATGCAGACGGCAACTTCTTTGCGTCAAAGGATCAAAAGATCGGTGAATTCCATCCCTCAAGTCTCGCCGCCGGCGGACCCGTTGCGGCTGCGGGCGAACTTGAAGTGATCGGAGGCGTGTTGAAAGCTCTTTCAGACAAGAGCGGACATTACACCCCGGCGCGCCGGTTCACTGTACAGGCCATCGACCGGCTAAAGAAAAATCGTATATCTTGCCAATGGGTTACGTTGGACTTGACCAGCCGCAAGTGAAGGGTTGAGAGGGCTTGCCCATGTTGGACGATCGCACGAGAGCCCTTCTGCTGGCGCTGCTGTATCCGGTGCAGTTTGATGCGCGACCTGAACTCGGCATCTCCCGCGTCTTGAAGCAGGTCGTTGGCCGGAATGCTCTGCAAGCGACACCCTCAGATTATTTAAGGGCGATCGAAACAGCGTTGCAAAGCCGCGACGAAGAACTTGCCGATATCATTCCGCAGACTCACAGCGAAGCGGCCATCCGATCTTATTTGCAGCAACTGTCGCGATCGTTTGTGGCGGCGCCTCGCGGAGGCGAACCTTTCGCAAGGTCCTAGCCGGCGGTCGGGCGGCTGCATGAGCCAGATGACGCGACCTTTCGCGATCTCGTCAAAGCGAACGTGCTGCTGACGCGCGCCTCAGACATGGCTACCATAATGCGTTATACGTTTCCGCGTTCGGACCGACGCCCTATCCTGCCCGCACTACCTGCGTGGTTCACGCGCTGCCGAATCCAAAGATGCTGATCGAGATCGAGTGCGTCGCGTCGCTTGAAGGGCGCTGATTGCATCAGGGACCAGCGATCGACCGAGCAATTTCGGTTCTCGCTGGTGATCACAGCTTTTCGATCTGAACCCTTCAATATTTTTACCGCACCACTTGCATGTGTGGCTCTCATCGCGAAAGATAACCGCCGCCGCGGCGCGCAACATGCCCGTGGGAGGCTGGACCAGTAATTTTCCAACAGGAGATTCTTCATGCGCCGCATCACCGCTCTCTGTGCCGTCGCCGCCATCGCTGTTTCAGCCTTTGCCGTCGTCAGCCCCGCGCAGGCCGGCTACTACCTGATCCGTTACGACAACACCGGCGTCTGCCAGATCTGGAACGAGAGCCTGACGATGAAGCCCATGCACTGGCCCTCGGACTACAAGGTGGTCAGCAAGCCGGTTCCGACCGTCACCGACGCGCTGGCGGCGAAGGAGCAGTTACGGCAGCAGGGCCGCTGCACCTGGTGAGAGGGGGACTGGAGGTCTGGTGATTCCAGCGTAGCGTAGCCCGGATGAGCGCAGCGACATCCGGGGCTTGGATCACGATTCGATTACCATCGGTCCATGGTCTGAGCATGATCTCCGCGTGAACCCTTCATGTTCATTGCGAAACCGGCTCCCGTTTTCCGGACTCTGTTCCGGAGCTTCCCCGCATATCGCTGCGCTCATGCGGGCTACATCACTCGATCCGCTCTCCAAAATTTCCACCGGCCTCGCTAACGTCTCCCGCCCAGTCATCCGGCAGCTGACCCTCCCGAACGTACCGATGGAATGAGGAATGCGGCCAATCCTGCGCGCGAGAGACAAGACCGTGCTTGACTGGATTGAAATGGATGCAGTCGACGTGCCGCACGAAGTCGTCTTCGTCGCGAACCGTGTGCTCCCAGAACCGCTTTTGCCAAAGCGCAAGATCGCCGTTCGGACCGCGTTTCAATTCGATTTTTGCGGCGATCAACGCGTTACTGAAATAGCCTTTGATCCGTCTCCATCGCCCCGAAAAGTCGGCATCGTTTGAAGGGAGATCGGGAAGAATAACAACCGCTTCGATGATGAAGGGACGTTCGCGTAGGGCTATACGGAACGCGCTTCGTAAAATACCGATATGATCTATAAGGACTCTTGAACGACGATCCGCGATCGTGACGGTGAAGAAGTATGTTCCGCCGGGAATGAAGTTGCGCCGGTAGTTGACCACGGAGTCACCAATCTCACATGTTGCCAAGCGCATGAGAGGGCTATTCGTTTGGCAAAAGGGGTTTTACTGAATAAACAAGGCATGTGCCAAGAGGAGCGATCACAAACCCGGATATCGCTTCGCTCATCCGGGCTACGCCGGCGATTCCATCCGTCCAGTCCCCTTCCAAAAAATTTTCCTGTTTCCCGCCCGGTAGAAACACCTCCATATCCCGCACCGTCCCGGCCCTCGGAGAGGGGCGTATCGCGATCGTCACGGACGTTGGGCATGGGATGCGGTGGACGCGGCGGCGTCGGGCGCGCGATGGCGTTGCAGGGCGGGTTCAGGAGCCTGTGAGCGATCGCCGGGCGCGCGGACGAACGGCGTTATTTCCGCCTTCGCCGAAGCTTCGGACCGGGCACAAAGTCCGGCGAAGCCTCTGGGCGAAGACGGACGCTGCGGACGGCGAAGTCGTGTGGTCCTGGCACCCGTTGCTGGTGTCAAGTTGGCGGAGGTGACGTCGGCCCGACCGGGTCCGGCAAAACCTTAAATCCGCCGACGACGGTGACAAGAGGAATTCGTCGCCGGGGAGAGCGCGAAATAAGCCGTTAAAACCATTGCGTGCGGGAATGCCGGGTTAACCCGGTGGACTCGTGGTGACTACTCGTGTGCTTTCCACCCTTTGCACGCGAGGCTGCGGGTGCGACGGGCACCCGGCATTCCCCACGCCCTCGCCTGTCGAGGCGAACGGGTTTTTCACAGCCTGGGCGCATTGCGCCGTGGGAGCGCGGATGCACGTCTGTAATTGGCTTTTTGAAAAGTGAATCGGGAAGTGCGCAGGTGTTGCGAAACGGTAAGCGTCACTGATCGAAGAGGCTGCCCGAAATCGAATACAAGTCGTCATCATCCGCGAAAGCGGATGATCCAGTATTCCGAGATGCCAGTAATAGAACCGAAAAGCCGCAGCGTACTGGATACCCCGCCTGCGCGGGGTGACGATATTTGCGAGGAACGCTCTTGCAACCTACGACTAGCTTGTATGGACCTTGCAAGCTAATGTTCCCTACCTCCGACTGAAGCAGATCGCCGATGCTCACGCTTTATTCCTACCCACCCTTGTTCGGCGTCGCCGATAACAACGGCTATGGCCTGAAAGTGTTCGCGTTCCTGCGGCTGGCCGGCGTGCCGTTCCGGCACGAACATATTTTCGATGCCTCGAAAGCGCCGCGCGGCCAGTTGCCCTATATCGTCGACGGTGACGATACCGTCGGCGACAGCGAGGCCATCCTGGCTTTTGTCACGAAGAAATACCGCGTGCCGCTCGACGCCGCGCTGACGCCGGCGCAGCGCACCACAAGCCTGCTGATCACGCGCATGCTCGACGACCTCTATTGGGTGATGTCATATTCACGCTGGAAGGACGAGCGTTACTGGCATGCGTTCCGCGACGCGCTGATGCGCGAGCATCCGAGCCTGACCGAAGAAGGTCTTGCCAAGGCAAAGGAGTTCAACGCGCAGCGCTATTACTACCAGGGCATCGGCCGCTACGATGCAGATGCCGCGATGGCGCGCGGGCTCGCCGATCTAACGGCGCTTGCCAATCTCATCCCGCCGCACGGCTATGTGCATGGCGAGAAGCCGACCAGCATCGATGCCGCGATCTACGGCTTCATCGCCAACATCTATTTCTACGACATCGATACGCCGCTGAAACAGTTCGTGGTCGCGCACGACAATATCGTGCGGCACTGCCGAGCGATTCATGAGGCGGTGCGAGCGTAGGATGGGCAAAGGCGTTTCGCGCCGTGCCCACCGTTCATCTGCGCCGCAAGTTGGTGGGCTCGCGAAGTTTATCACCGGGCGCGCATTCGCGCGACCCGTTGGCTTAGCCCACCCTACAGTCGCTTTACCGCTGCTTCATCAGCGCGTCCCGCGCCTCGGAGAGTTCGAGAAAGGCCTGGGCGTTACCGCCGGTGTCGGGATGCGCGGTCTTGGCGGCGCGCTTGTAGGCCCGATGGATTTCGGTCGGAGCCAGCGGGCAGCCGAGCGGCAGGCCGAGCATTTTCCGGTGGCGTTCTTCCGGCGTCAGCGATTTTGGGGCGAGGCCGCGCTTGCCGAACCGCGGCGTGGTGAGATCATGCAGCACGTCGCAAACGACACCCAGCCGCCGGCGCGCGGCCTCCGTCGTGATCCGGTCCGCCAGCATCGCCGACGCCGAGCGCAGGCTCGGCAGCGCCTGCGTCGCCGCCTGGCGCAGCGTCACGTCGGCGCTGTCTCGCGCGATCTCCGCGACCAGCCGCGCCACCTCGCCATAGTCGGGCGCGGAGTCCGAGCAGAACCGCTCGACGGCCAGTTGCCACTCCCTGAACTTCGTATCCATGAGCGAAATATCGGTGCGAAATGTCTTTATTGAATGGCTGTAACGCGCAAATACGGCTTGGCGTTTCCGGTGTCGCCCGTTTGAATTAACGTATCGCTAATTCCTTAAAAACAACTGACCTGAGGAAACCGCCATGCCCCTGCTGCAAAACCATATCGCCGTCATCACCGGTTCCGGCTCGGGCATCGGCCGCGCGATCGCGCTTGGCTATGCCCGCGAGGGCGCGCAGGTGGTGCTGCTCGACGTCAACGAGAAGGCAGCAGCCGAGGCCACCCGGGAAATCCGCGATGCCGGCGGCAAGGCCGAAAGTTTTGCGCTCGACGTCACCAAACGCGAGGACTGCATCGCGGTTGCGAAAAGAATCGCCGACAAGGTCGGGCGGGTTTCGATCCTCGTCAACAATGCCGGCATCAACCGCCGCAACGCCTTCACCGCCGATGCCGAAGCCGTGCTGAAAGACTGGCAGGACATCATGGCGATCAACCTGAACGGCACATTCAACGTGACGCATGCGTTTCTGGCGCCGCTGCGCGCCAGCAAGGGGCGCATCGTCAATATCGGCTCGATCCAGTCCTTTGTGCATGTGCGCACGCCGAACTCACCGGCCTATACGGCGTCCAAGCATGGCGTGCTCGGCTTCACCAAGGCGCTTGCCGCCGAGCTCGGCAAGGACGGCGTCCGCGTCAATGCGATCGGCCCCGGGCTGATCGAGACGCCGTTGAATGCCAGCGTGCGCGCCACCAACCCGGAACTGGTGAAGATCTTCATCGATCACACCCCGCTGGGACGCGCGGGCAAACCCGAGGACATCGTCGGTCCCGCCCTCTTCCTCGCCTCCGATCTCTCCAGCTACGTCACCGGCTCGATCGTGATGGCGGATGGCGGGTATCGGACGATCTGATATGCGCGATGCTCCCGACTTTACAGATGTCGTCGCCCGCGAAGGCGGGCGATCCAGTATTCCGAGGCGTGCAACGACAACACATGGGCGCCTCGGGATACTGGATACCCCGCTTTCGCGGAGTATGACGTGTGCAATTCGTAGTCACGCGCGGCCAAGATCGGGCGATTTAGTGTCGTATACAGGGCATTTCAACGCGTTAGCACTTCGTTAAGGTTTTGTTAACCGACTCCGCGCACGGTCGAATGGCTGAGGGCGTGTTTCTCGATGTTTCCGTTCACGATTCGAACGGGCGTTGATCGGGAGGTGTTGATGACCCATGAGTT
Source organism: Bradyrhizobium canariense (assembly GCF_900105125.1). Lineage (NCBI taxonomy): Bacteria > Pseudomonadati > Pseudomonadota > Alphaproteobacteria > Hyphomicrobiales > Nitrobacteraceae > Bradyrhizobium > Bradyrhizobium canariense. The sequence continues at coordinate 3,694,653 of NZ_LT629750.1, forward strand.
AGCCGTTTTCGCGCCGGATTTTCCGGCGTCTTCGCTGGCCCCAAACGAGATCGTGCCGTTGCTGATCGGATCCACCGTCGGCGAGATCGAGCGGGAGCTGGTACTGCAAACATTGGCGCGCTGCGGCGGCAACCGGACTCGCGCCGCGCGCGTGCTCGGGGTGTCCGTACGCACCCTGCGCAACAAGATCCGGCTTTATACCGCCGGCGGAATCAACGTACCTGCGCATACGATCTAGAGATGCGTCTGGTTCGGCGCCGCTGAATCGGACGCATCGCTATTTTGTTTGACGCGTTTTGCTCACGCGAAGCGGTATCCACTTCGCGCGAAAACGCTATAGGGTAGTACCAACCGGGAAACAATCCCGGATGGAGGAATACCCATGTCTAACGCCCCGCGTTTTGACATCGACGTGCCGGCGTTCTGGGCCGATCCCTATCCTGATCTCGCGCGGATGCGGAAAGAGGCGCCGATCGCCTTCGTGCCGCAGCTGGGCTCAACGGTCTTCACCCGCCGCGACGATATCTTCACGCAGGAAAAGCGCATCGACGTGTTCTCCTCGCACCAGCCGGCGGGGCTGATGAACACGCTGATGGGCCACAACATGATGCGCAAGGATGGCGAGGCGCACATGTCGGAACGATCGGCGATGTTTCCGGCGGTCTCGCCGCGCACCGTGCGCGACACCTGGCGCCGGCAGTTTCAGGCCCACGCCGATCGCATTCTGGATGAACTCGCGCCGGCCGGCCGCGCCGACCTCTGCAAGGCCTTCGCGCTGCCGCTGTCGGCGGAATGTCTAAAAGACATCACCGGCCTGACCAATATGCGTTTTCAGGATATGGATGCGTGGTCGCAGGCGATGATCGACGGCATCGCCAACTACACCGGCAACAAGGAAATCGAAGCACGCTGCCACGCCGCCACCGCGGGCATTGATGCCGCGATCGACGACATGATCCCGGTGGTGACAAAACATCCCAACACCTCGATCCTCAGCGTGCTGCTGGCCGCGGGCATGCCAATCGACAGCGTGCGCGCCAACATCAAGCTTGCGATCTCGGGCGGACAGAACGAACCGCGCGACGCCATCGCCGGTACGATCTGGGCCCTGCTGACGCATCCCGAACAGCTCGCGTGGGTCACCGGGGAACGCGCGAAATGGATTGACGTGTTCGAGGAATATGCGCGCTGGATCGCACCGATCGGAATGTCGCCGCGCCGGGTCGCAAAACCGTGGTCGTATGGCGGCGTCGATTTCGAACCGGAGGACCGCGTGTTTTTCATGTTCGGCTCGGCCAATCGCGACGAGGCCTGCTTCAGCGAACCCGACCGTTTCGACATCACGCGCGATACCGCCAAGAGCATCGCGTTCGGCGCCGGCCCGCATTATTGCGCCGGCGCCTTCGCGTCGCGCGCGATGGTCGCCGACGTCGCGCTGCCCAGCATTTTCGCGCGACTGAAGGGACTGCGGCTGGATCAATCTGCCCCGGTGCGGATCGGCGGTTGGGCATTTCGCGGACTGCTCAATCTGCCGGTGCTGTGGGACGCGATATAATCCGTTGCCGCCTGATCTTGCTGTTGATGAATCCGCTGGCGTCGTCAGCTTAATTGCTGCGGTCATTGAACCTCTGCTAAAAAGCTAGGAAATAATAGGGGGCGCATGCGTGGCGGACGATTCAACCACCCGACCGGGAAAACAGGGACCGCAAGGCCCGCGCGGACGTCAGGGCGAGCCGGGACGTCCGGGACCGCAGGGCCATCCCGGACGGCAGGGCGTCGACGGCGCGCGCGGCAAGCCGGGTCTGCAAGGCAAACCGGGGGTCCAGGGCAAGCCCGGACCACAAGGCAACCGCGGTGAACCCGGCGCAAGAGGCGAAGCTGGTCCCCGTGGCGAAGCGGGTCCTCGCGGCGAGACCGGACCGCCGGGCCGATTACCTTCGATCGAACAGGTGATGCCGTGGCTGCATATGATCTTCGATGCGTGGGAAGATCACCGGCGCATGCGCGAACGCGAAGCGCGCGAGGCTGCCGAACTTGAAGCGGCGGAGCAGCAAGCGCTGGCGGCGCTGAACGAGGCAGACCCCGACGATGCGGACGATGATGACGATCGCCGCGAGAAGAAAAAGAAGAAGCACAAGGATAAGGACAAGAAGTAGATCGCTGCGGCGATGGCGCTTCGCTGCCGAGCCGGCCAGCTAGCGCGGACGTGCCGGGACCCGGCCCCGCGGGATTTGCCGGCGCATGATGCGGCACCAGAAATAGGCCGCGAGCGCGCCCGCCATCACCGTCATGATGATATTGGCCTCGCTATACGATCGATCCCAGCAGACCATTCCGATGGTCCAGAAAACCGAAAAAAATACGGCGCTGCATTTCAATCGAGCCGAAGGAAACATGGCTGCGCTCCGAATGGCCGGTAAAACTGGTGGCCATCATGAGCGCAGCCAGCTCGCGGTACCGTGAGCTGCGTCACGCCGGATGCGAACTACCCGAACCGCAGCTTCGAGCGTTCCCGCGCTTTCTCGGCTTCGATCTCGCGGTCGCGCGAGGGCGCGTGGGTGTGCAGCGACGTCAGCAGCCGGCGGGCGGCTTGCGAGACGTCAGCGACGGCGCGATCGAACGCGGCCTCATTGGCCTGCGACGGCTTGTTGAAGCCCGAGAGCTTGCGAACGAATTGCAGCGCGGAAGCATGGATTTCGTCGTCGGTCGCGGGCGGTTCGAAATTGAACAACGTCTTGATGTTGCGGCACATGGTGTTCTCCTCTGCCCGCGGGCGTACGGCCAATGAGTTCAAGGATTTTTCCTGAGACAAATCTAGCCAGCCGGCGGCAAAGCGCAATTCGCTTCGCTGCGGCCGCGGGCAACTTCATGCTGGAACCATGCGGGGCCGCATGGATTGGTTTTATATATCTCGTCCGACAACCTATGGCTCCAGGGACACTGCACATGGACACGCCCCCGCAGCGTTCGCTTCGTGATGGTTTCCTCGCGGATTGCGAACGCATTCACCGCGAATGGGATGCTTATGCCCGCTCGCTCGACACCGACGGCCTGATCGCTCTTTATGCGCAAGATGCCATTCTCGAAACGCCACTGGTGCCCGCGATCTTTGAAGGACGCAGCGGCGTCCTCAGCGGACACCACGAAATCCGGCCGTTCTTCGAGGAAGGCGCGCGGCGCCGGCCGAACGAACTCGTGCGGTGGTATCGAACTGGCAACTGGTTGACCGACGGAAAACGGGTTCTGATGTGGGAGTATCCGCGGCAAGCGCCCGACGGCAATCAAATCGAGCTCCTCGAGGTTATGGAAATCGAGCATGGCCTGATCCAGCACCACCGCATCTACTGGGGATGGTTCGGTGTCAACCAGCTCACACAGAACGCAGTGAGCAAGGTAAAGCGGCCGGGTTAGTATCCGTATCGCTGTTTTCTCCATGATTTGTGCTATATGTTAGAGACTGCGCGCGCCCGCGGACAAACCAGCGAGTTCCAGAATGACCCACGTCACCTACAAGATCGTTCAACATGACGGCGGCTGGGCCTATACCGTCAACGGCGTGTTTTCCGAGACGTTTGCGAGCCATGCCGCAGCGCTGGCCGCGGCGAAGCGCGCCGCCACCGAGCAGCGCGTGCCGGGGCGTACCGAGGCGATCGAATACGAGACCGCCGATGGCAAATGGCACACCGAGACCGCCGCTGGCAACGATCGTCCCGAAACCGACATCGAGGACAAGGCGTAAGTATTCCTTCGCGCGGTCGGCATTGATCAAAAATTTTTCAGGGATCGCCGTGATGCTGCCATCTCGGATCGTCTCGCGCGGCGTGATAGACTCGCGCCCGAGCGGCCCGGGTCAAGCGGCCACATCCGAGAGAGAAACATCATGGGGTTTTTGCGTGCGGCACTATCGGTTGTTTTTGCAATGACGTCATTTGCTGCTGTCGCGGCGGACTACCCCGCACCGAAACAAGGCGACTGGATCGCCGAGGATTTCAAATTCCACACCGGCGAGACCATGCCGGAATTGCGGCTTCACTACACCACGATCGGCGAGCCGACCGGCCAGCCGGTGCTGGTGCTGCACGGCTCGGGCGGGTCGGCGGCGAGCCTGCTGACGCCTGCCTTTGCAGGTGAGTTGTTCGGCCCCGGCCAGCCGCTCGATGCCTCGAAATATTACGTCATCATTCCCGACGCTCTCGGCCACGGCAAATCGTCAAAACCCTCCGACGGCCTGAAAACGAATTTCCCGAAATACGATTACGCCGACATGGTCGATGCCCATTATCGCCTGGTCACGGAAGGCCTCGGCATCAAGCACCTGCGGCTTGTGATCGGCAACTCGATGGGCGGCATGCATGCCTGGATCTGGGCTGTCAGATATCCCGAGATGATGGATGCGGTAGTGCCGATGGCGTCGCAGCCGACCGCGATGGCGGCGCGCAACTGGATGCTGCGGCGGTTGATGCTCGAGACCATTCGGAACGATCCGGATTACAATGGCGGCCATTACACGGCGCAGCCGCGCATGATGAAATACGCCATCAATCTGTTCCAGGTCGCGACCAGCGGCGGCACGCTCGGCTATCAGACGCTCGCGCCGACGAGCGCGAAGGCCGACAAGATGGTGGACGAGCGGCTGGCGGCGCCGGTGACGGCCGATGCCAACGACTTTGTCTATCAATGGGAAGCCTCGCACGATTATGATCCGTCCGCCGGAATGGAGCAGATCAAGGCCACGTTGCTCGCCATCAATGCCGCCGACGACGAGCGCAATCCGCCGGAAACCGGCGTCACCGCGGCCGCGATCAAGCGCATCAAGAACGGCCGGCTCTATCTGATCCCGGCGAGCAACGAAACGCGCGGCCATCTCACCACCGGCAACGCCAAATTTTATACGGAGCAGTTGCGCAAATTGCTGCAAACGGCGCCGCAGCACGCGATGTGAGTTGCGCGCAATGGGATGAGCCTCGATGTCATCCAAACGCTTCCGTCAAATTGCGCTGGCTCTGCCCGCAGCGGTCGAGGGTTCGCACCAGGGACACGCTGACTTTCGCGTCGGCAAGCGCATCTTTGCCACACTCGGTTATCCCGATGAAGATTGGGGCATGGTGAAACTGACGCCGGACCAGCAATCCATGCTGGTCGAGGCCGAGCCCGAAATCTTCCGCCCCGTCCCGGGCGGATGGGGCAAGCACGGCAGCACCAATGTGCGGCTCGCCAAGGCCGATTCCGCGACGCTGCAAAGCGCACTCACGCTTGCATGGCGCAATATCGCGCCGCAGTCGCTCAAACTGCCGGAAAAGAAGAGGCGCTGATTTCGCACCGCATCAATCGGCGATACGCCCCATCGCTCATTTTTTGAGCGTGCATCCTCGCGGCGGCTCGGGCCTAATTCGCTCAATCGCAGGATTCGCTGGAGCCGGAAAACGCGGCAAGCGATGGAGAAGCCTACGCAACGTGGAGGATCGTATGCGACGGTTCGCGCAGATCGCTTTGCTGGCGTGCTTGTCCGCGCTGACGGGTGCGGCGTTCGCCTTCGACAACGGCCAATACGAGAATGTGCCTCCCGAGATCCGCGCCTGGTTCAAGGGCGTGGTCGCTCCCAACGGGGTGCCCTGCTGTGACATGGCTGACGGCCATCGCACCGAATATGATTTTCGCAACGGCGCCTATTGGGTGCCGATCGAAGGCGAGTGGATGCCGGTGCCCGAACGCGCCATCATCCGCGACCGCGGCAATCCGGTCGGCCAGGCGGTGGTGTGGTACGTGCATCACGGCGGCGGCATCGTGATCAGTTGCTTCGTGCCGGCCGACGCGGTGTGAGGTCGGCGTATCCGCGCAAGAAGATCGGCCGAGGATGGCATCGGCTCGCCGCAGATGTTGCGTCGTCGGATGCCTTCCCAAGCAGCACCGGAATAGCGGGTGGCCGACGCGCCTTCGCGATGATAGAATCCGGACGTCACGAAGCATCTTTCCGGAGACAGCCCTTGACCGACCTTGCCGCCAGCGACCTCGCCACGATCTATCCGAAACCGACACCGCGCGTGATCGCGAAGGCGCGGCCGGAACTCGACAGCCACGCGACAGACTTTATCGCGATGTCGCCGTTTTGCGTGCTGGCAACATCAGGCTCCGACGGCAGCGTCGACGCTTCGCCGCGCGGCGGTAATCCCGGCTTTGTCCATGTTGCCGGGCCGAACCGGTTGCTGATGCCGGATCGCTCCGGCAACAACCGGATCGACAGTTTCAAAAATATCGTCGAAGGCTCAGGCTTCGTGCAATTGATCTTCTTCGTGCCCGGCATCGACGAGACCTTGCGCGTCGGCGGCAAGGGCGCACTCTCGGCCGATCCGGACCTGCTGGCATCGATGGTGGAGTTCGGCAAGCCGCCGCGCGTGGTGTTGAGCATCGCCGTGCACGAGGCCTATTTCCACTGCGGCAAGGCGCTGATGCGTTCAAAGCTGTGGTCGCCGGAGATCCGGGTCGAACGCGAAGTATTTCCCAGCATCAGCCAGGTGATCCACGATCAGACAAGCCTTGGTGAGCCGGAGGCGCAGGCCGTGGTCGAGGCGCGCTACAAGACGCAGTTGTAAGATCTTGAGAAGCGGACCACGCGGCTACGAAGTCGTGGATGGCCGGGTCAAGCCCGGCCATGACGAACTAACATTCAGTGCTCGCTCTCGAGCCCGCCGACATGCTTCTGCGTATAAAGTTCAAGCCCGATGCGCTGGATCAGATCAAGCTGGGTTTCGAGGAAATCGATGTGGTGTTCCTCGTCCTTCATCAGAGATTCGAACAGGTCGCGCGACACGTAATCCTTGACGCCATGGCAATAGGTCGCCGCTTCCTGGTAGAGGGCGCGCGCACCCACTTCGGCGGCCAGGTCGCATTCGATGATTTCCTTGACGTTCTGGCCGATCCGCAAGGGATCGAGCACCTGCATGTTGGGAAATCCGTCGAGGAACAGGATGCGATCGGTAAAGCGGTCGGCGTGGTTCATTTCCTCAATGGATTCCTTGCGCCAGACCTTCGCCATCTCCAGCAAGCCCCAGTTGTTGAGGAGCCGGTAATGCAGCCAATACTGGTTGATGGCCGTCAGTTCGCTGCGCAGACCCTTGTTGAGGTAATCGATGACTTTTGGGTCGCCCTGCATGATGCGCTCCGGTTGCGAGACCTGAATCGGCCCCTCGCTTTGATTTAGAATGCTTCTAAATCAGTTTAACCGCGAGAGCAACCCTTTTGCCGAGACGACAAAAGAGACTACGAATTCAATTAATTACGAAAATATTAGGCGGCCGCCACGTGAGCCAGGTCGCCAAGATGATGAACGTGCTCTGGATGGCCATGCGCGTGCGCCTGGCTATGCGGGCAGCCGGCACAGCAGGCCTTGGCGCAGGCGCCGAGGGCCTCGTCAATGATGGTCTTGATGGTGCGCGCGCACCGCCCGCACTCGGCGCTGCAACCGAGGCATCCATAGAGCTGCTTGGGGCTTCGGGGGAGGCCTTCTGAGCCACTGACCGCATTACGGACGTCGTGGTCGGTCAGCACGTTACAGGAACAAACAATCATGAAACGGGGGCTCATCGGTGACTGTACGATGATGAGATATTGAAGGCGGCGACCGGAAGCAAAAGGAAAAACCGTCTTTTCAAGCTATTCCAAACTGGGGCATCAAACTCTAGAACGGCTCTAAAAAGCGCTGCGGCACAGGCACAACCTCTCGTGCCCATTTCCGGGACGTCTCGCGTTAATCGCTTCCGCCACCTCCGTCACTGCTACTCCCGCCGCCATCACCGCCGCTTGAATCGCCTGAAATGCTCGAATGATCAGATGCGGAATGATGGCCGCCCCAGCCGTGATGGCTACCGCTGTCATCGCCGCCGAAACTGGCGTCGCTCGAGCCAAACGCACCGGAAGCGGAGCCGCCGCTTCGACGGCTCTTCCGCGATCGCGTCATCAGCGCGCAGCAAATCAGCGCTGTCATGCCGACTGCAATTCCAAAAGCCGTCGTTGCCAGTGTCATGGTGTCGTGTCGTTCTAAAATGAACGGGGAGCGCCGCTTGTGCGCCGCAAAAGCGCCCACACCAGCGACCATTTGTTGCTGAATATGGCAACCCCGTTCATTGATCATTCAAGCTGAATGTGGAACTTTCGATGCGACAGACTGCTTAAACGCTGTCCTTGCTCAATGAGAAAGGTGAAGCCATGAGGAAGACATTGATGGCACTCGCTGCCGTCTCCACCCTCGCCATTTCGGCCGTGGCGCCTGCGCCGGCTCATGCCCAGCGCGGTGTTGGTGCCGCGATCGCCGGCGGAATTATCGGCGGCGCCATCGTTGGCGGCGCACTTGCCGGTCCGGGCTATTACGGACCCGGCTACGGCTACTATGGACCCGGTTACGGCTATTACGGCGCACCCGCCTATGCAGCCGGCCCGGGCTATGGACCTTGCTACTGGCAACGGCAGCGTTTCTGGGACGGCTATGGCTGGCGATATCGCAATGTAAGGGTCTGCGACTAAATCCGTTCACCTTCATTAAATCAGCAACGGCATCCCCGGAAACCGGTGTTCCCGGGGATGTGATTGAGAAATTGGCCTGAAAAAACCTTTTTTCCGGCCCACCAGCCTGCCGACGTTTACTTTCGATTGACTGTTGTGCGCTTTTTAGCGAGACGGCCACCTTCGAATACGGCGTGTGAGTTCACCTTAAACCCGGCGCTGAGCGAAGGCGCCATCTCCAGGAGAGCACAAGACATGAATAAGACATTTGCTGCCCTCGTCGCGGTCGCAACCGTTGCCGGTTCGCTCGCTGCGACTCCCGCAAGCGCACAGCGCGGCCTCGGCGCGGCTGTGGCTGGCGGCATCATCGGTGGCGCGATTGTCGGCGGAGCCGTCGCCGCCAGCCGTCCGGCCTATGGTGGGCCGGTGTATGTGGAAGACGCCCCGCCGCCGCCCTGCCACTGGGCTCGCGAGCGCTTCTGGGATGGCTACGCCTGGCGCTTCCGTCGCGTCGAGGTCTGCAACTGATCTGATCGCGTCAGCGCGGCATCCGTCGCGCTTTGATTTCGAAAACCCGGCTGAAGTTTCAGCCGGGTTTTTTCTTTTTAGCCATAGCGTTTTCGAGCGAAGTGGATACCGGTTCGCGTGAAGAAAACGCGTCAAAAATAACGGCTAGATATCCGGTTCTGATCTATCAGAACCGGATATCTAGCGCGCCGCATTCATCGAGCGCAGCACGGTTTCACTTGGCCAGCAGTCCACCTTAAGCCCCTTCGATTTCTGATATGCACCCAACGCTGCGCGCGTCAGCATCCCCGCTTTGCCGTCGAGCTTGTCCTTGTAAAGACCAAGACGCGTGAGCTGTCGCTGCATCGCTTCGACGTCGGCCGTGCGTAATTGCGTCGAGGCGGACCACGGCGTCGCGAATGGCTGCGGGCTCAGCATGCGGTCGCTGAGGTGGCCGACGAACAGCACATAGAGATCCGAAAAATTATATTCCTTGATGACGAAATAATTCTTCGTGGTCAGAAACGCCGGACCATAGATCCCCTCGGGCTGCAGCAGCGATGCCGGCTGAGCCTGTTCGGCGGCGCTGAGTTTTTGCCCGCGCACCGGCACAAAACCTTCGCGCAGCCACTCGCCGATCGGCTTCGTCACTTCGGGCACGCCTGAGGTGCAATCCGCGCTCGCCGGTGCCTGCACTTCATAGGCCCAGCGCACGCCCGGCTGCCAGCCCTTGTTGACGAGTTGCTCGGCGGCAGAGGCAAGCGCGTCCGGCACCGAATGCCAGATGTCCTTGCGGCCATCGCCATCGAAATCGACCGCGTGCTGGTAAAATTCCGACGGCAGGAATTGCGTGAGACCGGTGGCGCCGGCCCAGGACGAGAGCAAATCCTTGCGCGTCACTTCGCCGTCACCGATCATCTTCAGCGCCAGGATAAATTCGTTGCGGTATTGATCCTTGCGACGGCCGACATAGGCCTGTGTCGCCAGCACGCGTAACCCGTCATAGGGCAGCGTGTAGCGGCCAAAGTCGGTTTCGCGGCCCCAGATGGCGAGTACAACGGTGCCGGGCACGCCGAAGCGCGCCTCAATGCCGGACAGCGCGTCGCGATACTTCGCCATCAGCCGCTGTCCCTCTTCCGCCAGCCGCGCAATGCTGGCTTCCTTGAGGTAATCCGCCGGCACTTGCACGAACTCCGCCTGCGACGGCGCGCCGGTCGCGGGACGTCCGGGCAATATCAGGTCAGGCAATTTATAATCCGGCTCGAGGCCGCGCGTTTGCGCATCGAACGTCGCGCGCGAAACGCCGGCCGCTTGCGCCTCCGGCCACAACAACGACGTGATGAATTGCGTAAAGGCCGCGTCAGCGGCGCGGGCGGCAGACGAGCCCGAAATTAGCGCAACAATGGAAAGCCCGAGCAGGATCCGATTAAAAGCGTTCACGAGCTTGATCCGTCGCATCGCTGCCTACCATTCGTGAACCAGCGGCGGCTTTTACCTCACCGCCACAATGAAGATCCGCGGAAACCGCAGCAGCACCTTGCCATCCGCCTGCGGCGGATAGCTGGCGGCGATGCGCGCGGTGTATTCGGCGAAATATTGCTTGCGCTCGGGCGGCTCCAGCGGGTCGACGAACGGCCGCAGCCCTGTTCCTTTGACCCATTCCACGATGGCGGCGGCATCCTGCAGCACGTGATTATAGATCGTGTGCCAGATTTCCAGCCGCCTGCAGAGCGGACCCAAAGCATCATAATAAACGCCTGGCGTCGGAACCGTGTCGCGCACCCGCGCCTTGTCGGCAAGCTTTTCCCGCCATGGCCCGACCTGCGCGACCTCGCGCATCAGGACATGGGAAGGCTCATCGAGATTGTCAGGCATTTGCACCGCGAGCACGCCACCCGGCGGCAGCGTGCCAAGCAGCCGCTGTAGCTGCTTCAGATGGCCAGGCACCCATTGGAAGATCGCATTGGCAAACAGCACATCGGTCTTTTCCGGCGGCACCCAATGCGCGACGTTGACCTCGATGAACGTCTGTCCCGGCAGCCGTTCGCGCGCCTGCCGCAGCATGTCGGCGGAGGTGTCGATGCCGGTGACCGCGGCCTGCGGCCAGCGCTTGACCAGAAGCTCGGTCGAATTCCCAGGACCGCAACCGATATCGACGACCTTGCGCGCGTCGGCGATCGGGATCTGGGCCAGGAGGTCGCGCGACGGACGCGTTCGCTCGTCCTCGAATTTAAGATACTGCTGTGCGCTCCAGTCCGCCATGCCAGTGCCCGTTTCCGAAGTTTCGTGATCTCTCGCGGCGGCTTCCGCTTTATCGCGTCAGCTTCTTGTACTTCACCCGGTGCGGGATGATGGAGTCCTGCCCGAGCCGCCGCATCTTGTCTTTCTCGTAATCCTGGAAATTACCCTCGAACCATTCAACATGGCTTTCGCCTTCGAAGGCAAGAATATGCGTGGCGATGCGGTCGAGGAACCAGCGGTCATGGCTGATGATCACGGCGCAGCCGGCGAAATCCTCCAGCGCCTCTTCCAGCGCGCGCAGCGTATCGACGTCGAGGTCGTTGGTGGGCTCGTCGAGCAGCAGCACATTGGCGCCGGACTTGAGCATCTTGGCCAGATGCACGCGGTTGCGCTCACCGCCCGACAGCGCGCCAACCTTCTTCTGCTGGTCGGCGCCCTTGAAGTTGAACGACGAGCAGTAACCGCGCGAGTTGACTTCACGCTTGCCGAGCAGGATCAGCTCGTTGCCGCCGGAAATTTCCTCCCAAACCGTCTTCTTGCCGTCGAGATCGTCACGCGACTGGTCGACATAACCGAGATGCACGCTCTCGCCGACAGTAATGGCGCCCTTGTCCGGCGTCTCCTGCTTGGTGATCATCCGAAACAGCGTGGTCTTGCCGGCGCCGTTGGGGCCGATCACGCCGACGATGCCGCCCGGCGGCAGCTTGAAAGTAAGATTGTCGATCAACTCACGATCGCCAAAGCCTTTGCTGAGGCCTTCGAAGTCGACCACGTTCTGGCCGAGCCGCTCGGCGACGGGAATCGTGATCTGCGCGGTCTGGGTCTGCTTCTCGCTCGCCTGCTTCAGCAGATCTTCGTAACGCTGATAACGCGCCTTGGATTTGGCCTGACGCGCCTTGGGCGACGCCGCGATCCATTCCTGCTCGCGTGCCAGCGTGCGCTGATGCGCGGCATCCTCGCGGCCTTCCTGCTCAAGCCGCTTCTGTTTCTGCTGCAGCCAGGACGAATAATTGCCCTCGTAGGGAATGCCCTTGCCGCGATCGAGTTCAAGGATCCAGCTCGTGACATTGTCGAGGAAGTAGCGGTCATGGGTCACGATCAGGATCGCGCCCGGATAATTGCGCAGATGACCTTCGAGCCACGACACCGACTCGGCGTCGAGATGGTTGGTCGGCTCGTCCAGCAGCAGCAGTTCGGGCTGGTCGAGCAATAGCTTGCACAGCGCGACGCGGCGGCGTTCACCGCCGGAGAGTTTGGTGACATCGGCATCGTCGGGCGGACAGCGCAGCGCGTCCATCGCCTGATCGACCTTGCTGTCGAGATCCCACAGGCCCGCGGCCTCGATCTCGTCCTGCAATTTGGTCATCTCGTCGGCGGTCTCTTCCGAATAGTTCATCGCTAGTTCGTTGTAGCGGTCGAGGATCGCCTTCTGCTTGGCAACGCCGAGCATCACGTTTTCGCGGACCGTCAATTTGGCATCGAGCTGCGGTTCCTGTTCGAGGTAACCGACCCGGGCGCCGTCGGCGACCCAGGCTTCGCCGTTATATTCCTTGTCGAGGCCGGCCATGATCCGCAGCAGCGTCGATTTGCCGGAACCGTTGACGCCGAGCACGCCGATCTTGGCATCGGGGTAGAACGAGAGATGGACGTTATCGAGCACCTTTCGGGTCGGGTAGCTCTTGGTCAAACCCTGCATGAAATAGACGAACTGACGGGCCATCCGCGATCCCTGAAACCGTTGCATTTATGGAAATTTGCTGCCGCTGATGTAGCGGCGCCGCTGCCAAAGGGCAACCGCAGGCCCTTCGTTTTCCATTCGTTCACCACGGATGATTACGGGGCCGAAACCATGCATGCGGTAGATCACGACAATTGAAACCTTCTTTTAATAAATCAGGCCAAAACTTGGTTTCAGCGCCCAAAAGCGCGCCGCGCGGCAGGAGCCGCGGGCCAAAACAGCAGGGCCGTGCCATGGCAACCGTCACCCCAGCTACCCTCACCGCCCCGGCGCTCCGCCGCGACGAAGCGCGCAATCCTTTGGCTGGATTCCGCACCTTCTGGCGCCAGTTCGTCACCAGGGCATTCGACCCCTATCGGCCGGAACTGCACTATATGCGCGGCCCGGGACCCGCCTGCCGCGCCAAGGAACGGGCGCTGTCGCCCGCGGTCCAATCGATGCTCGCCGAAATCCGGTCCGCGAAGGCGATGAAGTCGTCCGCGTCGCTCTAGCAGCGGCCACTTTTTGGGCCGCAAGCGCTTGCACCCATGGGGATTGCGCGCGACCATGGCGTTCTCTTGACGGTTTTCCCGCCGTCTTCATCGCCATGAACGGACCTTCCCATGACGCGGCTGCGCTGTGCAATTCTCGACGACTATTTCAACACCACCTTGAAGATTGCCGACTGGTCGAAGATCGCGGACCGGGTTGACGTCACCGTCTTTAACGAGCCATTCGCCTCGCCGGAGGCTGCCGCCAGCGCGCTGAAGGATTTCGAGATCATCTGCGCGATGCGCGAGCGCACGGCCTTTCCGCGCGCCTCGTTCGAAGCGCTGCCCAAACTGAAGCTTTTGATCACCTCGGGCATGCGCAACGCATCGATCGACGTGGAAGCCGCCAAAGAGCGCGGCGTGGTGCTGTGCGGGACGCAGTGGGGCCAGGACCCGACCGCGCCGCTGACGATGGGTCTGATCCTGGAGTTGACGCGGGGCATCGGCCGCGAAAACGCGCGCATGCATGCGGGCGAGCCCTGGCAGAAATTCTGCGGCATCGAAATCGAGGGCAAGACGCTGGGCGTGGTCGGCCTCGGCAAGCTCGGAGCCAAGATGGCGGGCCTCGGCAAGGCGTTCGGCATGAACGTGATCGCGTGGAGCCCCAACCTGACGCCGGAACGTTGCAAGGAAGTCGGGGTCGGTTACGCCACCAAGCAGCAATTGTTCTCGACCGCCGACGTCATCACGGTTCACGTGGTGCTGAGCCAGCGTTCGCGCGGACTGGTGGGCCGCGAAGATCTGGCGCGGATGAAGCCCACGGCCTACCTCGTCAATACCTCGCGCGGGCCGATTGTCGATGAGGCGGCGCTGCTTGAGACATTGCAGCAGCGCAAGATCGCGGGCGCCGGGATCGACGTGTTCTCGGTCGAGCCGCTGCCGGTCGATCATCCGTTCCGCAAGCTCGACAATATGGTCCTGACACCGCACCTCGGCTACGTGTCCGAGGACGCATTTCGCGCCCATTACGGCCAGATGGTCGAAGGCATCGACGCCTGGATCAAGGGCGCGCCGTTGCGAAAACTGGCTTAGAGCATGATCCGGAAAAGTGGAAACCAGTTTTCCGAAAAGATCATGCTCAAACAAAAAGATAGCGCCAGAAACGCACATCGGGGTGAGTGCCATGACGCACTCACCCCGATGACGTTTATGATCCGAAATGTTGGCTTATCGCACTGTCACCGGCGCGGGCAGCGGCGGCACCACGGTCGGCTGCGTGCCGCCTGGAACGGCTGACATCGCGGTCGGCCCGGCATTCGGTCCGGGGACCGGCTGCGCCGAGGCGACAGCCGCTGGCGGCACACCGCCCGGCAGTACGACCACGCGAGTGCCGACCTTGGCGCGATCGAACAGGTCCGAAACGTCGTCGTTCAGCATGCCGATGCAACCTGACGAGACGAACTTGCCGATCGTCGAGGGCTGGTTGGTGCCGTGGATGCGATAGACCGTTGAACCGAGATACATCGCGCGCGCCCCCAGCGGGTTGCCGGGGCCGCCGGCCATGAAGCGCGGCAGATAAGGCTGACGATCGATCATTTCCGGCGGCGGATGCCAATCCGGCCACTCGGCCTTGCGGGTGATCTTCTGCACGCCGGTCCAGGTGAAGCCGTCGCGGCCGACGCGGACCCCGTAACGAATCGCCCGGCCGCCACCCAACACGTAATAGAGGTAGGTGTTGGGGGTATCGACCACGATGGTTCCTGCCGGCTCCTTGGTGGCGAACGCAACTTCCTGCCGGCGCAGATTCGGCGCCAGCTCCGCAGAACCCGTTTCCGGCTGCTCTTCCGGTGGCAGCGCCGCAACCGTCATCGGCCTGCCGTCGGCAGCCACGCCAGGCTGCCCTGGTCCGGCGGGCGCGTCCGGATTCCCAACCGATCCGGGCGGGCGCAAACCGCTCGTCGGAGCGCCACGATCAGAATAGATCACCGCCGGCGGTCCATCGGGACGGCCGTAGCGCGGATCATCGGGCGAAAGGATCGGGCCGGTGGGCGTGCCGCGATCGGAATAAACCGGCGGCGCATTCATCGGCCGGCCATAGCGCGGATCATCCGGCGACATCACCGGACCGGTCGGCGCGCCGCGGTCGGAATAAACCGGCGGAGCATTCATCGGACGGCCGTAACGCGGATCATCCGGCGACATCACCGGTCCGGGCGGCGACAGCGCGGTCGAACCCGGGTCCGACGCGTCTTCATCTTGCGAATCGAAATCCGGCGCGCTGGAGCCGCGGCGATAATCAGCCGGATAGCCGGTTTGCGGATAGGGCGAATAGACCGCGCCGGGGGCAGGCGGATAGCTCTGCTGTGCCTGTGCCAGCGAAGCACCTGCCACGCCAGCCGTCACGGCAGCACAAATCGTCAGAATGCGTTTGATCATCATCGCTCTTGTATAGTCCCCCAAGCCGACACCGGGTCGCCGACCGGAGATGACCGAAGATAGCGGCGCATTCAAGACAAATCGGGCCAATTGGCGCTGGGTTCCGGCATTTGTGATGATCCGCACGGGAACGTTGCAACGAAGCCTCACCGGATCAGGAAACGGCTACCGCCTGCGAGCCGAGCATTGTTCCGCCAATTTTTATCAAACGCCGCGAAAACCTTGCGCTATCCTTGGTTGAGCCTGATTCGCTGCGCGCTGGGGTGGCCTGCCGCGTCGTGGACGCGGCCAATTCTGTCATCACCGCGTTCCCGACAGCTCGCAATCCTTCGCAGATCTTCGCGAAGCGGAATTTGACGTCCATGCTCCCCGGCTTTCGTTTTTTAATCGCCGCGATCGTCCTGTCGATGTCGATCCTGGTGTTCGGATTCGGTGCCGCAGCGCTGCTGCGCACGGCCCATGAGGAATTCGCCAGCACGCCAGCCTGGTATCCGGCCCCCGAAACGAGATTTGCACAGGACAACCCGGCCACGAGGCCCGTGCTTGCGATGTTGCGCGTGGACGATGCGCCGAAAGCCGGGCAACCGGCGCCAAAGACTGCCCAGCCCGCGGCGGACAATGTTCCGGCCGCTGCGCCAGCAGAACAGGTAGCGGCGGCACCAGCCGCACAAGCGGCAACCGCGCCGGTCGAGCCAGCAGCGACCACCTCACCTCAATCGCAGCCTCCGTCCGACAAGATCGCCGCGCTGCAGCCGGCCGATTCGCCGCCAGCCGAAGTGGCAAAGCCCGAAACCGTGGCCCCGCAGAATCCGCCGCAGGCTGAGGCACCGCCGGCGCCTGCCGTTGCGCCCTCTCCTGCCGAGGAGACCAAGGTCGCGGCGACCGAGCCGGCCCTGCCGGCGGCAAACGAAGCTGTTGCGGTGGCTTCGGCCGTATCCCCCGATTCGATGGCGCCGGCTCCCGAAACTCTGCCAGCTCCCGAACAAGCGAGCACGGCAGGATCGTCGGATGCCGACAGCATCTCGACCAAGATCGCCACGCTGGGCGGCCCGCCTGTCGATATCGCGCAGGGATCGAACACCCAGGCTGCCAGCGCCAAACCGGACGATAGCGCGATCAAGAAGCGGCAGGAGGCGCGTCGGGAGGCGCGGCGCCGCCGGATCGCCGAGCGCGCCCGCCTGGCGCGACTGGCGGCACAGCAACGGCCGTTTGACCCGTTCGCTCCTCAGCCGGTGATGACAGCGGCTCAGCCGACGCTCACGGCCGCTCGGCCAGCGGTCGTCGCGCGCTAAAGGCTGCACCGTTTTTGCCGAATCAGGCCCTTGATCAGGCGGCTCCGGTGGCGATCGGCGGCCCGTCGGGCAGGCCCCATTCGGCCCATGAGCCGTCGTAAAGCGCGCTGCCGCGCACGCCCAGGCGATAGAGCGCGAGCGTCAAGACCAGCGCAGAGACGCCCGACCCGCAGGTGGTCACGATCGGCTTGGTCAAGTCGAGGCCGGTGCCCGTGAACGCCTTTCTGAGATCATCGAGCGGTTTCATCGCGCCGGTCTTGGGGTCGAACAGTTCGGCGTAAGGCACGTTGCGGCTGCCGGGAATGTGGCCGGAGCGGCGACCCGGCCAAGCCTCGGCGACCGTGCCTTCGAAACGCGGACGCGGGCGCGCATCGACCAATTGCTCATTTCGCGTTTCGAGATTGCCGACCAATTGCTCCTTGCTCCTGACATAGCTCGGGTCGAGCCTGGCCTGGAACTTGCCGGGCTTCGGCGTGACCTTGCCGGAATGCGTGGGACGGCCTTCGGCGCACCATTTCTGCAGGCCGCCATCGAGGACCTTCACATTGGGATGGCCGAACGACAGGAACATCCACCACGCCCGGGGCGCTGCGACCCAGCCGCCGGAATCATAGGCAACCACGGTATCGCCAGAGGAAATACCGAGCGCGGAGACGTCGCGCGCGAACTGCTCGGCGCTCGGATACATATGCGGCCGCGGATCGTTGGCAGCGGCAATGGTGTTGACGTTGAAGAACACCGCGCCTGGAATATGCGCGGCAAGGTAATCGTCCGCCGGCAGCGGAGTTACTCCGGGCATCTTGTACGACGCGTCGATGATCCTGACCTTGGGATCGTCAATATGCGCAGCAAGCCAGTCGGTCGAGACAAGCGGATCGTCGGTGGATGATGTCATGGATGGCACCTCGTTGTCATTCCGGGATGCGCCGACAGGCGCAGACCCAGAATCCAGAAGTTATATTACGAGATTCCGGGTTCGCGCTAACGCGCGCCCCGGAATGACGAAGGAGAGAGCTTTCATCCCTTCGGCTTCTTCGGCTCATATTTCTCGATCGGTCCGCCGGCGTCGCGCCAGGCGGCAAAACCGCCGGCCATATGCGCGACCGGCTTCAGGCCCATGTCCTGCGCGGTCTTGGCCGCAAGCGCCGAGCGCATGCCGCCGGCGCAATGAAAGATGAATTTCTTGTCCTGCTGGAAGATCGGCTTGGCGTAGGGGCTCGCCGGATCGATCCAGAATTCCAGCATGCCACGGGTGCAGGAGAACGCGCCGGGAATGCGGCCATCGCGCTCGATCTCGCGGGGATCGCGGATATCGACGATCACCACCTCACCATCGTGCGCGATCCTGATCGCATCCGCCGCGCTGACGGTCTCGATTTCGGCATTGGCTTCGTCGATCAGGGATTTGATACCGCGATGGATGGTCTGGGGCATTTGCTGTTCCCTTTGCTTTTTTTGGAACGTCATTCCGGGGCGCGCAGCGCGAACCCGGAATCTCGATCGAATTTCATTACTCCGAGATTCCGGATCGGTCCTTCGGACCGTCCGGAATGACAGCAACTTTTGTTACCGCACCAACTCCTTCATGGCGTTCTCCAGACCTTCGATCGTGATCGGGAACATGCGCTCGGAAAACAACCGGCGAACGATGGTGGTCGATTCCGAATAATCCCAATGCTTCTGCGCCACCGGATTGAGCCACACCGCGTGCGGATAGGTGCGCGTGATGCGCTCGAGCCAGACCGATCCAGCCTCTTCATTGACATGCTCGACCGAGCCGCCGGGCACCATGATCTCGTACGGCGACATCGAGGCATCGCCGACGAACACCACCTTGTAGTCGTGCGGATATTTATGCAGCACGTCCCAGGTCGGGGTCCGGTCGGTGAAGCGGCGGCGATTCTGCTTCCACACGCCTTCATAGAGGCAATTGTGGAAGTAGAAATATTCCATGTGCTTGAATTCGGTCTTGGCCGCGGAGAACAGCTCCTCGACCTGCTCGATGTGCGAATCCATCGAGCCGCCGATATCGAAGAACACCAGCACCTTGACCGCGTTGCGCCGCTCGGGACGCATATGCACGTCGAGATAGCCGTGGTTGGCGGTCTCCTTGATCGTGGTGTCGAGGTCGAGTTCGTCCGGCGCGCCGGTGCGGGCGAATTTGCGCAACCGGCGTAGCGCGATCTTGATGTTGCGGATGCCGAGCTCGACATTGCCGTCGAGATCCCTGAACTCGCGGCGATCCCACACCTTCACCGCGCGATTGTTGCGGTTCTTTTCCTGACCGATGCGGATGCCTTCGGGGTTATAGCCGTGCGCGCCGAACGGCGACGTGCCGGCGGTGCCGATCCACTTGTTGCCGCCCTGGTGCCGGCCCTTCTGCTCCTGCAGCCGCTGGCGCAGCGTCTCCATGAGCTTGTCCCAGCCCATGGCCTCGATCTGCTTTTTCTCTTCCTCGGTAAGGTATTTCTCGGCGAGCTTCTTCAGCCATTCGGCGGGTATGTCCGCCTTCTCCATGGCGTCGAGCAGGGTTTCCAATCCCTTGAACACGGTGCCAAACACGCGGTCGAACTTGTCGAGATTGCGCTCGTCTTTCACCAGCGCGGCGCGCGACAGATAGTAAAAATTCTCCACCGTCTGCTCGGCGAGGTTGGCGTCGAGCGCCTCCATCAGCGTCAAATATTCGCGCAGGCTGACAGGCACCTGGGCATCGCGCAGCGATGTGAAGAATTGCAGGAACATGGACTACAGATTGCCCGCCGGACCCCGTACGTCAAGGGCCTCCGCGGGGCCGGGAGGCCTAGACCTGTCAGGTTTTTTAATTAGTATTGAGCCTGAGATGCTTTTCCCCGTAACAACCGCCCATCTGCTGTTGGAACGATAGTTGTCGTCCCAAGCACGTGAAAGCGCGCTTAAATTCACGCCAGAATAAACAACAAGGCACAGGCTCGATGAAATTTACCGGTACCAAGGATTACGTTGCCACCGATGACCTCAAGATCGCGGTCAATGCCTCGATCGTGCTCGAACGCCCGCTGCTGGTAAAGGGCGAGCCCGGTACCGGCAAGACCGTGCTGGCCGAGGAAGTCGCCAAGGCGATCGGCGCGCCGCTTCTGACCTGGCACATCAAATCCACCACCAAGGCGCAGCAGGGACTCTACGAATACGACGCGGTCTCGCGGCTGCGCGACAGCCAGCTCGGCGACAGCAGGGTCTCCGACATCTCGAACTACATCAAGCGCGGCAAATTGTGGGAAGCCTTCACCCATGAGAAGCGGCCGGTGCTGCTGATCGACGAGATCGACAAGGCCGACATCGAATTTCCCAACGACCTTCTGCTCGAGCTCGATCGCATGGAGTTCTTCGTCTATGAGACCGGCGAGAACATCAAGGCGAAGCTGCGCCCGATCGTGATGATCACATCGAACAACGAAAAGGAATTGCCGGACGCATTCCTGCGCCGCTGCTTTTTCCACTACATCAAGTTTCCCGACGTCGACACCATGAACCGGATTGTCGACGTGCATTTCCCCGGCATCAAGAAACGCCTGGTGGAGGAAGCCTTGCGGATTTTCTTCGAGGTGCGGGAAGTGCCGGGCCTGAAGAAGAAGCCCTCGACATCGGAGCTTCTGGATTGGCTGAAGCTGCTGCTCAACGAGGATATCACGCCGGAAATGCTCAGGGAGCGCGATCCGCGCAAGCTGATCCCGCCGCTGCACGGCGCGCTCTTGAAAAACGAGCAGGACGTGCATTTGTTTGAGCGGCTGGCGTTCCTCAGCCGCCGGGAAGTATAATCGTCATCTGAAAGCGCCGGAGTTCGCCGGCGCTTTGGTCAGTCTACGAACATAAACAGAAAAAAGATCAGGGAAGATGAACGTTCAGAGCCAAATCCGCGCCGAGTCGCCCGGCCTGACCGGGCATTTCGATGTCCTGATCGCGGGCGCCGGCATTTCAGGGATTGGTGCTGCCTATCATCTGACCCAGCAATGCCCGGGGACGAGCTTTATCGTCCTCGAAACGCAGAAGAGTTTTGGCGGCACGTGGCGTACCCATCGCTATCCCGGCATCCGCTCCGACAGCGACCTGCATACTTTCGGCTACCGGTTCAAGCCATGGACCAGCGCGCCGATCGCGACCGCCGCCGAGATCCTGAAATATATGGGCGAGGTGATCGAGGAAAACGATCTCGGCCGCCACATTCGCTATGAGCACATGATCTCCTCGGCCAAATGGTCGAGCGAGGAAAACCTCTGGACCATCGAAGCCGTCAGAACCGATACCGGCGAGGCACTTCGCTTCACCGCCAACTTCTTCTGGATGTGCCAGGGTTATTACCGTCATTCGGAAGGCTACACGCCCGAGTGGAAGGATATGGCGAGCTTCAAGGGCCGGATCGTTCATCCGCAGAAATGGCCTGATGATCTCGACTACAAGAACAAGAAGGTCGTCGTGATCGGCTCCGGCGCCACTGCCGCGACGCTGATCCCGGCGATGGCGAAGGATTGCGCGCACGTCACCATGCTGCAGCGTTCGCCAACCTATTTCCGGACCGGGCGCAACGCGATCGAGATCGCGGAAACGCTGCGCCAGTTGCAAGTGGATGAGAAGTGGATCCACGAAATCACGCGCCGCAAGATCCTGTTCGAGCAGGACGCCTTCACCCGCAAGACCTTTGAAGAACCCGAGGCCGCAAAAAAGGATCTGCTGTCCGCGGTCGAAGCCTATCTCGGGCCCGATTACGACATCGCGACGCATTTCACGCCCAGATATCGTCCGTGGCGGCAGCGCATTGCCTTCATCCCGGATGGCGACCTGTTCCAGGGCATCAAGTCCGGCAAGGCCTCGGTCGTCACCGACGAGATCGACCGCTTCACCGAAACCGGCATCTTGCTGAAATCCGGCCAAACACTTGAAGCCGACATCATCATTACCGCGACCGGATTCAACCTGAGCGCCAATGGCGACATCGACTTCGAGATCGACGGCAAGCCGCTCAATTTCGCCGACACCGTGACCTATCGCGGCATGATGTTCACCGGCGTCCCCAATCTGGTCTGGGTGTTCGGATATTTCCGCGCGAGCTGGACGCTTCGGGTTGATCTGGTCGCCGACTTCGTGTGCCGCCTGCTCAACCACATGAAGGACATCGGCGCGCGCAAGGTGTCGCCGGCGCTGCGGCCGGAAGACCACAACATGCCCCTGCTGCCGTGGATCGACGCCGAGAATTTCAATCCCGGCTACATGATGCGCGGCATGCATTTGTTGCCGAAGCGCGGCGACAAGCCGGAGTGGCAGCACAACCAGGACTACTGGGCCGAGAAGGACGAATTTCCGGCAATCGATCTCAGGGATAGCGCCTTCGTCTACGAATAAGCCCCGTCAGATAGCCTATCCCGCCGCTTTCACAACCGCCAGCTCCGCCGCGCTGCGGCCGCGAATCAGGTCAGATGCCTTGTCGGCGATCATCATGGTCGAGGCGTTGAGGTTGGCCGAGATCATCCGCGGCATGATCGACGCGTCGATCACCCGCAGGCCTTGCAGCCCGTGCACGCGAAGCTGGTCGTCGACGACAGCCCATTTGCTGTCGGCCGGTCCCATGCGGCAGGTGCAGCCGGGATGGAACGTCGTGGTCCCTCGCTGCGTCGCCGCGGCGAGAAACTCCTCATCGCTCTGCACTTTGGGTCCCGGGAAATCCTCATAGGCGTAATATTGCGCAAGCGGCGCCGACGAGAGCAGCCTGCGCGCGAGCTTCATGCCGGCGACGACTGTGCGGCGGTCGAGCTCCTCGGCCAGATAATTGGTTTGAATGATCGGCGGATCGAACGGATCGGCGGAGCGGGCATGAACATAGCCGCGGCTTTCCGGCCGCTGCTGCCAGGACGCGACCGTCATGCCGGGTTGGTCTTCGAGCTGGCCCTGCACGCCCTCTTTGTAGCTCGCGGGCGTGAATGTGAGTTGCAGATCCGAGCTTTCAGTGCTCTCGCCGGAATGCCAGAAGCAGTAGACCATGGTCGGCGACAACGATAGCAGGCCGCGTCGTGTCGTCGCCCATTTGATCGCCTCCAGCGCCAGGCTGAGGCCGCGACGGCGTTCGTTGATGGTCTTGATGTTCTTGACGCGCGCGACCGAGCGCGGCGCGTAATGGTCCTGCAATCCCTCGCCGACGCCCGGCAGCGCGTGGCGCACCTCGATGCCGAGCGAGCCCAACAGATCCGGCGACCCAACGCCCGACAATTGCAGCAGTTGCGGCGAATTATAGGTGCCACCGGAGAGGATCACTTCCTTGTTGGCGCGGATCTCGACCGGGGTGCCGCCCCTGCCACCTTTCATATAGCGCACGCCGACCGCGCGCTTGCCTTCGAAGATAATGTTGGTTGCATGCGCGTGGGTCCGCACATGGACGTTCGGCCGCTTCCTTGCGGGATGCAGGAAGGCGGTCGCCGCGCTGACGCGCAGGCCGTTTCGGATGGTGCGCTGGGCGTAGGATACGCCTTCCTGGATCGCACCGTTGTAATCGGGGTTGCGCGGGATGCCGAGACTCATCGCACCCGCCATGAACGCTTCGCAGAGCGGATCGCGCCAGTCCATGGTCGTGACGGTGAGATTGCCCTCGCGGCCGCGATAGGCATCGTCGCCCTCGCCGATGCGGCGTTCCAGCCGTTTGAAATACGGCAGCACATCCTGATAGCCCCAGCCGCGATTGCCGTACTGGGCCCAGGTATCGAAATCCTGACGCTGGCCACGATTATAGATGTGGCCATTGATCGAGGACGACCCACCGAGCGTCTTGCCGCGCGGCGCATAGATGCTGCGGCCTCCGGTCCACGGACCCGGCTCCTGCTGGTAGGCCCAGTTGATGCTCTTCATGTGAAAGGTCTTGATGAAGCCGGCCGGCAGATGGATGTAGGGATGCCAGTCGCTCGGCCCCGCCTCGAGCACGCAGATGCTGGTGCCGGCGTCTTCGCTGAGCCGGTTGGTCAGCACGCTTCCGGCAGAACCGGATCCCACGATCACGTAATCGAATGTATCCATCATATCAGTTCCAGCATCGGCAGTTCGCTACCGCGGCTTTTCATTCAGTTGATAGGTGAGATGCGCCTTCACAGTCGGCCATTCGCTGGCGATGATGCTGTAGACGACGGTGTCGCGCAGCGTGCCGTTGGGCGCGATCTGATGGCTGCGCAGGATGCCATCCTGCTTGGCGCCCAGCCGCTCGATGCCGCGCCGGCTCTGTTGGTTGAAAAAATGCGTGCGGAATTCCACCGCGATGCAATCGAGCTTTTCAAAGGCGTGCGCCAGCAGCAGCAATTTGCACTGCGTATTAACCCCGCTGCGCTGCACATGTTTGGCGTACCAGGTCGAGCCGATCTCGACGCGCCGGTTCGGCGCGTCGACATTCATGTAGGTCGTCATGCCCGCGATCTTGCCGTCGGCGTCGAACACCGTCCATGGCAGCATGGAGCCAGCCGCCTGCAACCCCAGCCGGCGGTCGATCTCCTTGGACATTCCCTCGGCGGTTGGGACCGCGGTGTACCAGAGCTTCCACAGCTCGCCGTCCTTCACCGCTTCGGTGAGGCCGCCGCAATGGTCCTGCGATAGCGGCTCAAGCCGCGCATGCGCGCCACGCAACGAAACAGGTCCAAGCCAAGCCATTAAACATCCCTTTTTTCACACGGAACAGCGCAACATACCTGTCATTGCGAGCGACGCGAAGCAATCCAGAAAAAACCATGGACTGGAAGACTGGATTGCTTCGTCGCCTTTGCTCCTCGCAATGACGAAGGCGCTTCCGATCATCACTTATTCAAGAAATTCAGCGGCAGGCCGGGACGCGCCCAGTCCATCGCGATCAGTTCGCCCTTGCCGGACAGCGTGATGTAGGCGGTTTTCAGTTCGGGGCCGCCGAAGGCGATGTTGGTGGTGACGCGGTCGCCGGTCGGGACCTGCTCGACGATGGTGCCATCGGGCGCAATCACGGAAATGCAGCCCGAGATCAAGGTCGCCACACAGACATTGCCGGAGGCTTCCACCGCGAGCGAGTCGAACATCTGATAGCCGCCGAGACCCGCGATCGGCTTGCCGCGCTCGCCGCGATAGATCACGTCGCGCGGCTTGACCGTGCCCGGCGCCGACAGATCGAACGCCCATAGCCGCGCGGTCGGCGTCTCCGCCACGTAGACGGTGTTTTCATCCGGTGACAACCCGATGCCATTGGCAGGCAGCATTCCGAAGCCGCCTTCGACAATCTCCTTGGCACTGGGCTTGATGTAATAGAACGCGCCGACATCCATGTCGCGCGCGCGGCGCTTGCCGAGATCGGTGAACCAAAGCCCGCCATGTTTGTCGAACACCAGGTCGTTCGGCCCTTTCAATGGGTGCTCGCCGCATTTGTCGAACACGGTTTCGACCTTGCCGGTCGCAAGATCGACGCGCTGGATCGAGCCGCCGATATATTCGTGAGGCTCGGGTGCGCCGGGCATCATGGTGCCGCGCGAGGGCACCCAGCCGAAGCCGCCATTGTTGCAGACATAACATTTGCCGTCGGGCCCGATCGCCGCACCATTGGGGCCGCCGGGAATTTCAGCGACAACTTCCTTGCGGCCGTCAGGCCAGACCCGCGTCAGCCGCCGGCCGCGGATTTCGACCAGCACCACCGATCCGTCCGGCATGACTACCGGACCTTCGGGGAATTCGAGACCGGTAGCGAGAACGCGAACATTGGGCATGAAATCCTCCCGGCTTTTTATTGGTGGCAGGGGGACTTCTGGTTCAATCCCGCAAGCACAACGTTTCGTTGCGCCAAGTTATGGCAAAGTCGATACCGCTTGCCAAGCAATCGCGGGCTGCAACGCTGCGCAGAGCAGCGTTGCAGCGTAATTTAGTCGCGGACCGGCAGCCAAATCTCCAAACCGCCATTGCCGGTGAGCGGATCGAAGTTCTCGTCATAACGCTCGAAGCTGGGCGCATCTGCCGCTTTAAGGCCGGACGCCGGCAGCCAGTGATTCCAGATCGTATTGATGGTACGGCGAATGGTCGAAATGTGGTCACGGTGGGTAAAGACCGCATATTTTTGTTCGGGAATCCGAACGCGGGCGAATTCGCGCGGCAGGTCGGAGAAGTCAGACACCTCGACGCCGGCGATGTAGTCGAAGTTTCCGGCGTCGTCGCCGTTGCAGCAAACGCCGTAGGCCACCTGCCCGATCCGACCAGGAATATTTCCGACAGATTGGTGAAAGCGCTGCCATTGACCGGGAATGGCGGCGCCGGATTCGCATGTGTAACGTTCGCTGAAACCCGCGACCAGAAGCGGATGGCTGGTCTCGAAGCGCGGCGCCCGAAGATTGTCGATAGCGGTTGAATCCATGATGATCGGCTCCTGAAGCTTGAGGGTATCAAGACGCGCGGTGCGGACCGCTTCGGGCGTCAGCCCAAAATGGTCGCGGAACGCGCGGGTGAACGCTTCGTGCGAGCCGTAATCTGCCTCCAGCGCGAGCGTGAGGATATTGGGCGCGCCCTTGGCCAGAGCGCGCGCTGCCTCAGTGAGGCGCCGGGCACGCACATAGCGCATGACCGGCAGCCCTGTTGCGGCGGCGAACGCCCTGACCATGTGGAAGCGCGAGATTCCAGCGACGCCAGCAATACCGTCGAGCGTCAGCTCGTCGGCAAGGTGGCTTTCGATAAACCAGAGCGCTTTCTGAGCAGGACTCATCAGGAACGGCCTTCGTTCGAAGCGTAGGCACTATGATCGCGTTGCGTGGGCCGCGCTTGACAGTCCTTGCTGTCTTAGCCCCGCGAGATACTCGCCGGGGCGCACGGTCATCCCTCTTCCGCTCTGCGGAAATTAACGGCAAAGGCATCGCTGGCAACATCAAACCAATCGTGCATACTGGCCTCGCATTCAATCCGACGGCTCAAGAAGCTGCCCGCCAAAAAGACCGCCTGAGCCTCGGCCAGAACGTCAGGGAGGACGATGATGCACCACCATGTCTCGAGCTCTGCCAGATCTTTGGTCAAATCCTTAAGCCTTGCGGGGTTGCTCGCCGTAGCACTTGCAGTACCTGCGAGCGCGGAGAAGAAATACGATCCCGGCGCGACCGACGCCGAAATCAAGATCGGCAATATCATGCCCTATTCGGGGCCGGCGTCCGCCTATGCGACGATCGGCAAGACCGAGACCGCCTATTTCAACATGCTCAATGCCCAGGGCGGCATCAACGGCCGCAAGATCAATTTCATTTCCTATGATGACGGCTACAGCCCGCCGAAGACCGTGGAGCAGGCCCGCAAGCTGGTCGAGAACGACGAGGTGCTGCTGATTTTCAATCCGCTGGGAACGCCCGGCAACACCGCGATCCAGAAATACATGAACGCCAAAAAAGTGCCGCAGCTTTTCGTCTCGACCGGCGCGGCCAAGTGGAACGATCCGAAGAATTTCCCGTGGACCATGGGATGGCAGCCAAGCTACCAGGTCGAGGCGCGCATTTACGCCAAATATATTCTGCAGAACTATCCCGGCAAAACCATCGGCATTCTCTATCAGAACGATGATTTCGGCAAAGACTACGTCATCGGCATGCACGAAGGCTTGGGCGATCAGGCCAGCAAACTGATTGTCGTGGAAAGTTCCTATGAAACCAGCGCGCCGACGGTGGACTCGCAGGTCGTGCAGATCAAGGGCGCGAACCCCGATATCTTCGTCAACATCGCGACGCCGAAATTCGCCGCGCAGGCGATCAAGAAGGTCGCGGAATTGGCCTGGCATCCGGTCCAGTTCGTCACCAACGTATCGGCTTCGGTCGGTGGCGTGATGAAGCCGGCTGGCTATGAGGCCAGTCAGGACGTCCTCAGCGCGGCGTATCTGAAGGACCCCAAGGACCCGAAATGGAAAGACGACCCCGCCATGAACGAATGGCGCGCCTTCATGACCAAATGGTATCCCGAGGGCGACCAGGAAGACGCAGCGACCACCTTTGGCTACGGCGTGGCGAAGGGGCTGGAACAGGTGCTGAGGCAGTGCGGTGATGACCTCACCCGCGAAAACATCATGAAGCAGGCCGCCAATCTGAATTTCGAACTGGGCGTCTATCTGCCGGGCACCAAGATCAAAACCAGCCCGACCGATTTTGCTCCGCTCGAGCAGCTCCAGATGATGCGCTTCAAGGGCGAGAGCTGGGACCTGTTCGGACCCGTCATGAGCGGCGAGAAGAGTTCGTAACGCATTCTCTTACGCGCTTCGGCGCACCCCGACCGATCGGGGTGCGCCAGCTTTTATGATCCACCAGCATTGGCGATTCGGCGACCCGAAAGCCGCCGACAGGGTATTGCGCCGCTGGTATTCGAAAAAATGAGGACATCATGCTGATCACCAACATCCGGGCGCACCACGTCCGCATCCCCTATGATTCGGGCGTGGCCAGCTTCCGGCAAGGCGCCTCGGCGATCTCGGCGCTCGATACGGTTGTCGTCGAGGTTTCGACCGACGCCGGTATCACCGGCTGGGGCGATGCCTTTGCCTATGTATGCCCGCGGACCACCTGCACCGCGGTCGAGGAGATGATTGCGCCGCAGGCGCGGGGCCTCGAAGTTCCCGATGCCGCCGGCATCCCTGCGTTCATGGAGCAGATCCAGCGCAACCTGCATCTGTTCGGCCGCTACGGCATCACGATGTTCGCGATCTCCGGGCTTGATATCGCGTTGTGGGACCTCGCAGCCAAAGTGAAGGGCGTGCCGTTGCATCGATTGATGGGGGAAACCAGGCGCGCGCGGATTCCCGCCTATGCGAGCCTGCTGCGGATCGGCACGCCGAAGCTCATTGCCGGCGAATGCGAGGCGGCGCTGCGCCTAGGCTATTCCGCGATCAAGCTGCACGAGACCACAACGCCGGCGGTATTCGCGGCGCGGGAGGCGATCGGCGGCGGCGTCCCGCTGATGGTCGACATGAACTGCCCGCTGGATGGCGCAACCGCGATCGCATTCGCGCATGCCTGTCAGGCGGCTGCGCCGATGTTCCTCGAAGAGCCGGTCTGGCCACCGGAAGACTTTGTCACTTTGGCTGAGGTGCGCGCAAAGGGCGGGCTCGATATTGCTGCGGGAGAGAACGCCTGCACGGTGCACCAATTCCGCCAGATGATGACCGCGGGCGCGGTCAGCTTTGCGCAGCCCTCGGTGATCAAGGTCGGCGGCATTACCGAATTTTTGAAAGTCGCCGCGTTGGCCGACGAACTGGGCGTCGGGGTGGTTCCGCATTCCCCGTATTTCGGGCCTGGCTTTCTGGCGACGTTGCACCTGATGTCGCTCCGGCCGGACGGCTTCATCGAGGTGTTCTACATGAAGCGTGCCGCATGCCTTTGGCGCGGCCGCATCGATGTCGACGCGAATGGCAGCATCGAGGTGCCGCAAGGGCCCGGGCTTGGCTACGAGCCGGACAAAGAGGTCATGGAACAGTACCGCGTGTCCTGACATCAGATCGAGGCGTCAGATGTATGCTTATTTCGCGCCATCCTTCGCAGCCGGGGTGTTTTCCTTCGCCGCTGGCGCATCGGCTTTCTTCTTCAAATCCTCAGCAGTTTTCTTCTGCACCGCCTGAAGGTCGTCCACGACCTTCTGCAGGCTGACGATGGTTGCCTTGAGGGCGTCGATCTGCCGGTTCGCCGCGTCGAGCTTCTGCTGCTGATCGGCGGCAAGCTTGTTGATGGTCTTTTGCAGGAAATCGACGTTGCTCTGCAGGCAGCTGGTGCGCCGCTCCATGGTCTTTTCAACGGTGCAGATTTCGATGCCGGGGACGTCCTGGGCACGGCTACGGCCTGACGTCAGCAGGCAAGGCGCCAGAACCACCAGCGCGACAACAATCCGGCCAATCATCGAAAATCCTCGATCGGGTAGTGCTCGCCACGGTCAATTTGTTGCGAGCCGGGTGCGGGACATCGAGGATATCACACTGAGACCTCATTCGCGCCGTGAGGTTCTGCAGTGCTGAGTCGGATACCAAAACGCCGGCTGGCGCCAGCGCCGCAACGGAGAATGGTGGAAATGGTAACGCGTGAACGTCGTCTGGCCGAATTCGACGGCAATGGCGAGCCGCCGCCGGATCAGGCGGTCGAGGTGCTATGCGAGGATCACAGTGGCACCTATCAACTGCCGTTCCCCTGCCGTTTCGTCGAGGGCCAATGGCGTAATAGCGAGTCCGGAGGCGCAGTCGAGGCGACCGTCGTGGGTTGGCGCCTCCCCCGCTTCTAGCGATCGCGCAGCTTGGTGGGCGGCGCTGTGCCAAAACGCGACGCACCTATTCGCCATTTTTAAGATTCGGAACGCTAATGGAACAAACCGCGCCCGAATCGGCTGGCGACCCCCGTACGCCGATGTTCACGGCTAGATGTCGGCGCCGGTCGCACACGACGCACGACATCCAGCACGTGAACAATCGGCAGCAGCCAGCGGCCGAGGACAAACGTTAATTCCTCGGGCGATGACATCGTGGGCTACTTCCAAGGTGTTACGGGGGGCACCTTGTCGGTTGCCGGTGGCATATCGACGGTCTTGAAGTCGGCCGGACTGACGATTTCGAGGTATTCCATGTCCGGGGAGTAATCGTACAGATAGTGCACGATCCCTGGCCGCTGATGCACGACGTCGCCGGCCTGCACCAGGGTCGGCTTGTCTTCGTACATGAAGCGCGCCCAGCCCTTGGTCATGATCACGATCTGGAAGTCGCAATCGTGGCGATGCCAGCCGGTACCGTCTTCCGGCGGCATGTCAGGATTGGCCTTGACCAGATGGCAGATCACCTGGCCGCCGGTCGCGGCCGCGATGCCGAGATCGCGATACAGGAAGAAGTCGCGCAGGCCCCCTCCCGTGAATTCGGTATCGCCGGGTTTGACGTGGGAGAATGTGTTGACGACAGCGTGCTGGTTCATCGAGGCCTCCACTGTTCCCATTCATGCAAATCGCGACAATCGCTGACGTCCAATTTTTTGGCAGCGCGGATCGACGTGTTCGCAGCTTCATTGTGCTATGCGAAAATCGCGCCAGCCGCGCTGCAGAGCTGCGATTTGGCCGATCGCCATCGCGACCATGGCGAAGCCTCTGGGCGCCATTCGAAATTTAGGACGAGCTGATTTTGGTGCATCGTCACCGGCTCAGCCGCGCAGCTACTACCGAGCTTTGGATGGCATCAAGTTAAGCAAAGCCTGCCCGATGCTTAAGCCCTTCAAACAGGCATCGGCGCGCTTGCACTGCCTAATATTCAACCTCAAGCTCTTCGATCTCGGCGGGCTCGGCCTTGGCGGCTTCGATCCATTCCTGCATCTCGGGCATCGCCATGATCATGCTGGCGTAGGCCTTAAGCTTCGGCTCCAGCTTCACATCATAGGTCGTAAAGCGCGTCACCACCGGCGCATACATGGCGTCCGCCATACTGCGTTCGCCGAACAGGAACGGGCCGCCGGATTTGGCCAGGCACTCGCGCCAGATGGTGCAGACCCGGTCGATGTCGGCTTGCGCGCGCGACCAGATCTTGAAGTTCGGGAAATGGCCTTTCAGGTTGACCGGCAGCGAGGCGCGCAGCGTCGTAAAGCCCGAGTGGATCTCCCCGCAAATCGAACGGCAATGCGCCCGCAGGATGCGATCTGCCGGCAGCAGGCCGGCATGCGGCATGGTCTCGTTGAGATATTCGGCGATCGCCAGCGTATCCCAGATGGTGGCGCCGTCGTGCCGCAGGCACGGAACCAGAATCGACGACGACAGCAGCAGGATTTCAGCCCGCGCCGAAGCATCGTCGGGCGAAGTGATGATTTCGTCGAATTCGAGCCCCGAAAATTTGGTCAGAAGCCAGCCGCGCAGCGACCATGACGAGTAATTCTTGCTGCTGATGGTCAGAGTCGCTTTCGCCATATGGCCTTCCCCTTACACCTGAACGCTTGCCGGGCCTCCGAGTGATCGCTTCTCGCGAAGCGTTCGCTGTGAGCTGCCCATCGTTTGTGCTTCACGCATTTTAAGCAGCAAGC
Source organism: Bradyrhizobium canariense (assembly GCF_900105125.1). Lineage (NCBI taxonomy): Bacteria > Pseudomonadati > Pseudomonadota > Alphaproteobacteria > Hyphomicrobiales > Nitrobacteraceae > Bradyrhizobium > Bradyrhizobium canariense. The sequence goes on from NZ_LT629750.1 coordinate 3,726,835, forward strand.
GACGTGCCAGTTTCCGAGGCGATTTGACTCCGCTTTGGCTCCGATATTGCATGGCAACAGAGCGCAGGGGCGGATCCGGATGAAGTCGATGATGTATCAAGCCTATCAGAACCACATGGACTTGACCGCACCGTGGCGGACCGGGGCCGCGGCGGCGCTGAAATATCTCAATCTCGTTCCGCAAGGCGTCTCCGACAAGCTGTTCGGCCGGCTTTCGGCGGCGCTCGAGCTGATCTCGCGCTCTTCACTGACCTATACGCGCCCTCCCTATGGCATCGACAAGGTGCTGGTCGGCAACCGCGAATTGGAGGTGACCGAGGAAGTCGCCTACGCCACACCGTTCGGTTCGCTGTTGCATTTCAAGAAACAAAACGCGCCGGAACAGCCGCGCATGCTGCTGGTAGCGCCGATGTCCGGCCACTTCGCGACGCTGTTGCGCGGCACCGTGAAAACACTGCTGCAGGATCACGACGTCTACATCACCGACTGGCACAACCCCCGCGACATTCCGCTCGACCAGGGCAAGTTCGGTCTCGACGAATATACCGAGCACCTCATCACGTTCCTGGACCAGCTTGGCCCGCGCGCCCACATGGTCGCGATCTGCCAGCCGTCGGTGTCGGCGCTCTCCGCCGCGGCGATCATGTCGGAGGACAATCACCCGGCGCGGCCGGCGACGCTGACGCTGATGGCCGGGCCGATCGACACCAGAATTCAGCCGACCAAGGTCAATGATTTCGCCAAGAGCAAGCCGCTGCAATGGTTCGAGGACAATCTGATCAATTTCGTGCCGTTTCAGTGCAAGGGCGCGTTCCGGCAGGTCTATCCCGGATTCATTCAGCTCACCGCGTTCGTGTCGATGAACCTCGAGCGCCACATCAAGCAGCACGTCGATCTCGCCGATCATCTCGCCAAGGGCGAGAAGGAGAAGGCCGAAACCATCAAGACCTTCTACGACGAATATTTCGCCGTGATGGATCTGCCGGCGGAGTTTTACATCGAGACCATTCGCGACGTGTTTCAGGAACATCTGCTGCCGCTGGGCAAGCTGACCTGGCGCGGCCGGCCGGTGAACCCGGCTTCGATCAAGCGCATGGGGCTGATGACGGTCGAAGGCGAGAAGGACGATATCTGCTCGATCGGTCAGACACTGGCAGCGCAGGATCTCTGCACCGGCGTCCGCGCCTATCGCAAGGTGCATCACATGCAGGCCGGCGTCGGCCATTACGGCGTGTTCAGCGGCAAGCGCTGGAACAACGAGATCTATCCGCTGCTGCGGGACTTCGTGCACGTCAATTCGTGAGCTGAGCCGGCCCCCTCTCCTCTCAAGAGAAGGAGCGCGCTTCGGTGATCGCGCGGCGCGCGCGACAAATCAGCCGAGAAAAAACTCCTTCAGCTTCTTCGCGGTCACGTCGGGATTTTCCTCGGTGAGAAAATGCCCGGAATCGACCGGCGAACCCGTGACGTTGGTCGCCCAGGTCTTCCAGGTATCGAGCGGCGTCGCCGCAGCACTGGCGATGCCGACGTCGCCCCACAGTGCCAGCATCGGGATCGTGATCTTGTTGCCGGCGTCGTGATCGGCTTTGTCGATGTCATAGTCGGCATAGGCGCCGGCGCGGTAATCCTCGCACATCGCATGCACGCGGCTGGGATCGCGGAACGGTGCGAGGTAGTGCTCGAGCGCACGCGGATCGATTTCATTGAGCGTCTTCGACTTGGTCTGGCTCGCCATCTTCTTCTTGAGGAAGAAATCCGGATTGCCGCCGATCAGTGTTTCCGGAAACGGGGCCGGCTGCGCCAGAAAAGTCCAGTGATAGATTTTGAGCGCATATAAGCGGTTCATCCGCTCCCAATAATTATAGGTCGGTAGAATATCCAGCACCGCCAATTTGGACAGCCGTCCGGGATGATCGAGCGCCAGGCGATAGGACACACGGCCGCCGCGATCATGCCCGGCGAGCGCGAAATGCACGTAACCCAACTGCTCCATGGCTTCGACCATCGCCTGCGCCATCGCGCGCTTGGTGTAGGGCGTGTGATTGTCGTCACTTTCCGGCATGTCCGACCAGCCATAGCCCGGCAGGTCGGCGATGATCAGCGTGAACTTGTCCGCAAGCTGCGGCGCCACCTGATGCCACATCACATGCGTCGACGAGAATCCGTGCAGCAGCAGCAACGGTGGCCCCTTGCCACCGACACGGGCGAAAATGCGCCCGGATTTGGTGTTGATCCACTTGGATTCGTAGCCGGGAAACAAATCAGCAAGATCAGGCATCGCTGGCACCCATATCATCATCCACCAACGGGTCAGCGCGAGGGGCTACCCGGTGACAGGCTCTAGCGGATGATCCAGTAAACACCACCAGCGTCATCCACAACAGGCGCTGCGGTATACTGGATACGCGCTTGCGCGGGGTACGACCGCTCAACGGAATTTCACCGGTATGTACGCGACCGGCAAATTCACGCTATGACTTTGCCATCAACGCAAAAAGCAAACCACAGCGAGGAAATGCCATGTCGATCGATTTCGAGATTCCGGCCGAGGCCAAGGCGATCCGCGAGAGGGTCCGCAAATGGGTGCACGACGAATGCATCCCCGCGGAGAAGGAGCTGGACGAAAAGCCGCTCGACGAGGTGCTCGGCAAGCTCAGGGCAAAAGCCCGCGCGCAAGGCCTGTGGTGCCCGTTCATCCCCAAGGAATATGGCGGCATGGGTCTTGGTCCGCTGGCCAACGCGCTGGTGCAGATGGAGCTCGGCGAAAGTTCGCTGGGCGCACTGTCGATGAATACGCAAGGCCCCGACGACGCCTCGATGATGACGATCCTGGCGCACGGCACCGAATATCAGAAGGAAAAATTCCTCAAGCCGATCCTCAACGGCGAAAAACGCGTCTGCTTCTCGATGACGGAAAAAGCCTCCGGCGCGGATGCCACCGGCATGCAGACCCGCGCGGTCAAGGACGGCAACGAAAATTATATCCTCAACGGCGAGAAGTGGTTCTCGTCTTCCGCCAGCGTCGCCGACATCGCACTGGTCATGGCGAAGACCGATCCGGACGCGCCGCGCCACAAACAGTTTTCAACCTTCATCGTGGAATTGCCGAACCCGGGTTACAACATCAAGCGCAACGTGAAGAACATGGCGATCGAAGGCCCACATGAGGATGTGCTGCGCGGCGGCCACTCCGAAATCGAGATCAGGGATCTCAAGGTGCCCGCGGACAATCTGCTCGGCGGCGAAGGCAACGGCTTCAACATGGGCCAGCATCGCCTGGCCTACGGCCGCTTACGCCACGGTATGCATAATATCGCCAAAGCCCAGCGCGCGCTCGACATGGCGACTGCGCATGTGACCAAGCGCTCGACCTTCGGCGTGCTGCTGGCCGACCGGCAGGCGGTGCAGTTCATGCTCGCCGAATGCGCCAGCGAGCTCTACATCGGGCGGCTGATGCTGCTGCACATTGCCTACAAGGCGGAAAAGGGCCTGGACCTGCGGCAGGAGAATTCCATTGCCAAGGTGTATCTCGCCCATATGGTCCACAAGGTGATCGACACCGCGATCCAGTTGCATGGTGCGCTTGGCTACAGCCAGGATACGCCGCTGGCGAAATGGTACACGCAGGTGCGCTCGCAGCGGCTGGTCGACGGTCCCGACGAAGTGCACAAATGGCGGGTCGGCCGCAACGTCATCAAGGCGTTCCGCGAACACGGCACCACGGCCTCGGCGGCAGGCGGCGATTTGCTCTAGGACCAATCTACATTCAGGATTCACAGTTCGGATTAGCGATGATTCCTTGTGTTCCGGATCAATTGATTCGGAGCATAAGGCATGGTCAAGCGATATGAACTTACCGAGGCACAGTGGCGGCTGATCGCAGAGCTTTTGCCCGGCAAGGCCGGCGATCCTGGTCGAACCGGTGCCGACAACCGCCTATTCGTCAATGCTGTTCTGTGGGTCTTGCGCTCCGGCGCGCATTGGCACGACCTGCCACCTCGATATGGCAAGTGGAAAAGCGTGCACACGCGCTTCGCCCGTTGGGCAAAGAATGGCGTGTGGGAGCGCATGTTCGAGGCTCTCATCAAAGATCACAAGAACGAATATCTGATGCTCGATACCACCCTGGTTCGTGCCCACCAGCAGGCCGCGACCGGAAAAGGGGGGACCAAAACCAGGCTTTGGGGCGTTCCCGAGGAGGATTGACCACCAAAATCCACATGCTCGCCGATGCGCTTGGCCGGCCGCTGCGCTTTATCCTCACGCCTGGCCAGAGCGGTGACGTTACGCAGGCCGAGGCTCTCATCAAAGGCTCCGCTGGCCAATACGTCATTGCCGATCGCGCCTATGACAGTCGCGCCTTGCGCGAGGCTATCGAAGCGACCGGCGCCGCAGCGGTGATCCCGCCAAACCCTACGCGCAAGCATCCCCACAGCTACGATCCGGCACTCTATCGACTGCGAAATCGCATCGAACGCTGCTTCAACAAGCTCAAGCACTTCCGCCGCGTCGCAACCCGCTACGACCGCAGAGCGGTTCACTTCCTCGCCTTCATCCATCTCGCAAGTGCTATGGTCTGGACACGCTGAATGTCGATTCAGCCTAGGGCGAGTGAAATGCCCTTAGCCCGACGAAGACGCCGACTTAATCCCGGGAGTTATGACTGACGGTCGACCAAATCCTGATTGCAATGGACGAGCAACGTAAACTCCCTCATCCCATAATCGTCGATTGTCTCGACGGAACAGCCAAGCTCGCGTTCGCAATAGCTGATCCACGACTCGGCGCTCGTATAGTAGAGACTAGCCGAGCGCTGATCGACTGGCGTCATATCGCTTATGAAATTGACGCTGAATCCTCGCCGACTGGTACGCCGCATGTCCCTTAGCGTCGCCGCGATAAAATCTTCCCAAACCGCGCGGGAATGACCAACAGTGACGTTCATGATGCCGCTCGCAACCGAGTAGTCCGCGACCCGCGAACTGGCTTTTCCGACGACAAAGCGACGGTTGGGACCAGAGAAGCGTCGACGCGCCCGGCTGATCATGGCGCGCGAAAGATCCACGCCGCGATAATCGATCTCGGATTCGGGGTGACGCATGGCGAGGAACGCGCAAAGCGCGCCATAACCGCAGCCGACGTCATTCAATGCGAAACTTGTCGAGAAATCGCAAATCTTCAGGAGCTGAACGAAGCGGAGGCTTTGGGTAGCCTGGCATGACCAATCCACCCCCAGCGGGGTGGCGCCATATTTTGCGACCCGCGCGCTATAGTAGGCCTCGACGTCGGAATGGACGCGTCCAAGGTCAGCGCCGCCAAGCGCAGTGCTTGTGCGGCTGCCTTCCCCGGAGACAGTCATTTCTTGCTCTTTTTTTCCACACGCCGTTTCCGTGCGGTTTCGGCGGCGTGCTGTCGAGCCACCGCTGCGGGCGTCACGGGGATCGAAATAATGGAGTACTCGATATGAGAGAAAAGCACCGGCTGTCCTCTGGTCACGGTTATCCGATCATCCTCGGACGCCAGATGAACACGGAAAAATACCGGCAACGGCTTTTTGGCTTCAAAAGCAGCCGCCAGCGCATTGATAACCTGATCGTCGCCCTTAACGCCCGCCAGATCGGATTTGTAGGTGTGAAGCTTGTCCAGGAAGTTGAACCAACGTGGCCGCTCCGCCTGGTCGTCCGGCACAATGCCTAGGAGAGCAAAGGATTGTCGCAGGCTGTGCTTGTTCGAGAAGATCTTGAACTCCTTCTGCAGCGAGACCATCTCGTCGAGTTGTTCGGGCGCAAATCGCTTATTCAATTTAGCGAGGACATCAGAAGTGGTGCCGTCGTTAATCGCTCTTCCCATCGAAAGACCCTCCTTGTTTTGAAATTGTCACTGAAAACGCCAGGCATTCTGCCTACATCACCTGAGCCGTTCAAGCTGTGATCGAAGCTGGATTAGCCGCGGCTCAAAAAAAGCCGCGCCAGATACATTCAATAACATTTCGGCATGTTGGATTAGCTCGCCAATTTCTTGCTGTTGCGCATCGTCGGCAGTGGCCAGAATAAGGCCGCGTAACAACGTCGCATGAAGCTCCGCAATTCGATCGGTTCGCCGTCTGGCGACGGCAATGGCCTCGTCGACTGCCTCCAAAGCGGCATCGAGATCGCCGGCGCGATAGGTCGCATCCGCGAAATCGGCCAGCATGCGCGCCTCAAATTCGAGCCCCGCCCGTGCGTTGCGGGCAAAATCAATCGCTTCTCGAAGCTCACGCGCGCCCTCGCTGAATTCGCCGGCAGCCGCCTTTGCCAGCCCAGCGCTGAACATCGCCGCGACGCGCAAATAGGGTGTTCCAGATTGCTCGGCCAGTTCGGCTACCTTTGCGGCGTGCGGCTTAGCCAGGCCAGGATTGCCGACCCCCCAGGCCATCTCCACCGACGCAAAATGGGGGATGAATTGCACCACGGCGGCAACACGCTCCGGGACCGCTTGCAGCACTTCAGCAAGCCTTTGCTCGGCTTCGCGAAATCGGCCAAGCCGAACCAGGATTCTGGTTCTGAGGCACTTGATCCAGTGTTCAACGTCGAACCCGAGGATCTGATTGGGATTGAGGCCCAGCGTAACCTTGTTCTCGAAACCGCCCTGTTCCCTGATTGCCGCCAGCGCAACTTCGCCGGCGTCGAGCGCCTCATTGAGGCGGCCGGACATGAAGAATGCCTGGCTGAGCATGGCGTTGACTGTCGCAAAGCGCCCCACGTCTCCTTCGCCGAACGTCAGCTTCACGGCATCCTGCGCAAGATGGACGTAGTCATCGGCCGCCGCGGTCGCCGCCAGGATCCGGCCGTATGCACCGAGCAATATCGGCTCATTCATCCTGTCTGCGACGCGCGCGTAGGTGAGCGCCTCCTCGGCATAAGGCTTCACCTCTTCGGCAGACATGCCCTCGCGCCAGCCGAAATTCAGGATCTGACCGCTTGCCATAGCCCGCAACCGATTATTGTGCTCCGAGCCGGGCAGGTCTTGCAGCAACCCCCGGATCCTTTTCCAGCTCTTCAGCGCTTCGGCGGAGTTCGTCCTGCCGATCCATTGAGCCGCACGCTGCAGGTGGGTAACGGCTTCGAGGGTTTGGCCTGCGGCTTCATAGTGGTAGGCGAGAAGCGCTGCGAATTCGTCGAGCTTTCCCCAATCGAAAGCCTCGATCACCCTGGCGACGGCTGCGTGCAGCACGACGAGGCGCGACCGCAACTGCATCGCGTAAGCCACCTCCTGGATCAGCGGATGACGAAACGCAAGCAATCCCCCCTGGTCGTATGGCGGCAGGTCGTACAGAAGCTCCGCATGTCTGAGCCGGGATATCGCCTCGAGCAGCTCGTCATTGGGCAACGCCGCGACGGGCTTCAAGACCGAGATGGCAACCAATCGCCCGATTACGGCGGCGGTTTCGAGCACCTGTTTGGCGATTTCCTCAAGGTGGTCGATGCGCGCCGCGACGACGGCCTGGACGGTCGCGGGCAGCGGAATTCTGTCGATCCCGCCTTTCAGGCGATAAGCACCTCTCTCACCCTCGAAATCGCCGCGTTCCGCAATCGTATTGACGAGCTCCTCGAGAAAGAACGGATTGCCTTGCGCTCGCTCGATAATATTCTGACTTAGTAAGGCCAATGAAGGGTCATCGCCGAATTGCTCTCTCAGCAATTCGTGCGCGTCTGCCGCTGCGAGAGGAGGCATGACAATCTGATGGTAGTGCGATCGTTGCGTGAAGGATGCGGCAAAGCCCGGCCGGAAATTGACGATGAGAAGGGTGGCGGTCCCGACGACGGCGTCCGCCAGCGCCTCTACGAACTCTTCGCTCGCCGCGTCAATCCAATGCAAATCCTCGATGAGCACGACCGTCGCCCTGTCGTCAGGACCTGATTGTGCAAGCGTCCTCACCACATCGAGCAGCTGAATTTTCAGCGCCCTCGGGTCCAGCTTTGGCGCGGGACGCTCTGGGTCACCGAGACCCAGAAATTCCAGCAACAAAAGCAGCGCCTGCTCGGAGGACGCGATCGACGCGAACCGGTCTATGACCTTGCGGCGCGACACCCCCACGGGGTCCTTTACCCGGATGCCGAAGACGTCGCGCAACAATTCCAGCACTGGCTGGAACGGGGTGGCACGCCCATGGGCAAGTACGCGCCCCTCATAAACGCGAATGCCTTGCCGCCGGCAATCTTCAGCAAACTCAAAACACAGTCGGCTCTTGCCAATTCCTGCTTCGCCGACGACGCCGACCACACGGCCATCGCCCTTGATCGTGTTTGCGAGTTCGAGTTCAAGGGCTGCACGTTCATCGCTGCGCCCAATCATTGGCGTCAAACGCCGGCCACGACGGAAGACGTCGCTGGCAGGAGCGTTAAGCAATCCCGTGAGCTTAAACGTCTCCACGGGCGCCGCAATGCCGCGAATGACTTGCGTACCGAGCGGCACGACCTCGACGAATTGTCTGGCACCAGCATAGGTAGCCTTGCTGATGAGGATGGAGCCCTCTTCCGCCATCTGCTCCAGTCGATTTGCGAGATGGACGTTCGCGCCGGCAGCGTCGTAGGTTTGATAGATACTGTTTTCTATGGTCTGGACGACGACTTCGCCGGTATGCAGGCCGACACGGATTTGCAAGCTTGGGTCGGCAAGCCTTGCGACCGAGTCCTGCATCGCCAGCGCCGCCAGGCAGCCACGAACGGCGTGATCCTCATGAGGCCGCGGCGCGCCGAAAAGCGCCATGACGCCGTCGCCCTGTATCTTGTTGACGATGCCGTCATAGCGATGAACGGCATCCTTCATGAGGTTGAGCACCGGCTCAAGACGCTGCATCGCCAACTCCGGATCGCCCAGGCTATCGATCAAGCTTGTCGAATTCCGGATGTCTGCAAAAAGCACCGTAAGGCTTTTGCGTTCACCGCCTTTGATGCTGAGCGAGCGCAGCAGGCGCTGCGGAAATGGATCCGCACTTGACGGTTTCGCTGCCAGCGCCGAGCCGCATTGACCGCAAAAATGGCTAGCGGGTCCATTGATATGGCTGCAGGCGTTACACTTTATTCCAAGCGGCGCGCCGCAATTCTCGCAATAGTCGTTGCCGGCCTTGTTTTGGCTCTCGCATTGCGCGCACTGCATGGCCAGCCCTTTTGACCTCCAATTCGACTCGCCGACGATCATAGCCGGGCCTGTCGTACAATTCCAACGAGGCGCCGGACAATTACGGTCCTGGTCCGATTGGGGCGAATTTAGCGCGAATAAGACGGGCGCGTGTTGCCGGCCGTGATTAGCCCCCCGATGTCGGCAATCTGTCTTAGCGGCGGTCGCGCTCCGCCTCGACCGCCTGCCAGCCGATGTCGCGGCGACAGAACCCGTCCGGCCATTGAATACGGTCGACGGCTTCATAGGCCAGCCGCTGCGCTTCGGTGATATTCTTGCCCAGCGCGCAGACGTTCAGCACCCGCCCGCCATTGGCGAAAATGCTTCCGTCCTTTGATGTCGTGCCGGCGTGGAAGATCTCGACGCCCTCGATCTTGGCGGCCTCATCGAGCCCGCCGATCCGCGTGCCCTTCTTGTAGTCGCCGGGATAGCCCTTTGCGGCCATCACCACGGTCAATGCCGATTCCGGGTACCAGCGCAGATCAAAGTTTTTTAACTGCTCGTCGCATGAGGCCAGAAATGCCGGCACGATGTCCGACATCATCCGCAGCATCAGCACCTGGCATTCCGGATCGCCGAAGCGGACATTGTATTCGAACAGTTTCGGTCCCTGCGGCGTCAGCATCACGCCGGCATAGAGCACGCCGCGAAACGGCATGCCGCGGCTCTTCATGCCGGCGACGGTGGGGCGAATGATCTGGGCCATGATCTGGTCATGGACTTCCACCGTCACGAACGGCGTCGGCGAATAGGCGCCCATGCCGCCGGTGTTCGGTCCCTGGTCGTGATCGAACACGCGCTTGTGGTCCTGCGCCGAGGCCAGCGCGATCGCGGTCTCGCCATCGCACAAGGCGAAGAAACTGATCTCGCGGCCGGACAAAAATTCCTCGATCACGACCTCCGCGCCGGCCGCGCCGAACGCGCCCTCGAACATCACCGCGATGGCGTCTTCGGCCTCGCGCAAGGTTTGCGCGACGACCACGCCCTTGCCCGCCGCAAGCCCGTCGGCCTTGACCACGATCGGCGCGCCTTGCGCGCGCACATAGACCAGCGCCTCGGCGGCATTGGTGAAACGGCGATAGGCTCCGGTCGGAATGCCAAATTCGGCGCAGAGATCCTTGGTGAAACCCTTGGAGCCCTCGAGCTGCGAGGCCTGCTTGCTCGGCCCAAAGGCCTTGATGCCGGCGCTCGCGAGATCATCGACGATCCCGGCCGCGAGCGGCGTCTCCGGGCCGACCACGACCAAATCCACCGCATTGCGTTGGCAAAAATCGATCACCGCGGCATGGTCGGCGATATCGAGCGCCACGCATTCGGCTTCCCGGGCAATGCCGGCATTGCCGGGCGCACACCAGAGCTTTGTTACCAGCGGGGAAGCCGCGATCTTCCACGCCAAAGCGTGTTCACGTCCGCCGGAACCGAGCAGAAGAATATGCATGAGATACGGCCAGACCGATGGTTGCCACGTGACGAGGTGCAGGCTTTAGCACGGCGTCAGCGCCCTGCAAAAAGGCGTCTCCGACCGGATGTGGATATGTGCGATCAGGGCTGCCGCGCCGAGGCTGCGATGATTTCCTGCAGCGTTGCGACATGGCGGGCGAAAGCGCCGCGCCCGGCCGCTGTCGCGGTCACCGTGGTCTGCGGCTTTTTGCCGACAAAGGCCTTTTCGACCGCAACATAGCCGGCCTTCGAAAGCGTTTCGATATGCGCGCCGAGATTGCCGTCGGTGGCGCCGGTCAGCTTCTTCAGTTTTGCAAATTCCAGTCCGGCGGCGGCAGGCATCGCGTTCAGCGCCGCCATGATTTTCAGCCGCAACGGCTGGTGGATGATGTCGTCCAGTTCAGCCATCGGTTATGCCCGGCGCATCCAGAGCCCGCCGAGGATGAGCCCGCCGCCATTGACGAAAGCCATCCACAGCGGAAACCCCTCACCGATATAGAAATAGCCGATCAGCGTCAGCGCACTGATGCCAAGGCCGATCGCGACAAAGGCATAGCCGAACCACAGCCCGGCAATCGAATAGAACAGCATGAAATAGATGGTCCAGAACGCCCCCTGCTGGCGCGGCGTGTAGTGACCAAGCAGCGTCGAGCAGAAATGACCGAACGCGAAAAACAACAGGTACGCCACCAGCATCCGGAAATCGAACCTGCGCACGCCGGTTCCGGAATAACCGGAAGCGATGATCACCAACGTGCAGATAACCCCCACCACATTGACGGCGATCCAGATATAGCCGCCATGGCGGGGCCCGAGATAGGTCGCGATATTGGCGGCGAAAACCAGCGCGCCCCACAGGATCATGATCCGGCTGCCGAGATCGTAGATCCGCGATTGCCGGACGCGGCGGACGATCTCGTCGATCTCGGAGAGCGCCTCGAAGGCCTGCTGACTGTCGATCACGATTGCCCCCATGAGCGCGTTGCGACATCGTCGGCAATGGCCGAAACCGCTGCCGGCGCGCCGACGATGCCCATATGATTGACGCCGGCGATCAGCCTCACGTCAACCGGCGACGCCGTTCCGCTTACCGCTTCGGCATATTTATCCGCGATCATCAACTCATCATCGGCGCCCGAAAAGATCGTAAGCGGCCGGGTGGCTGCGGCCAGATCGCTTCGATAATCCCAATGCGTACCGAAATTGCGCATCAGCCGCGCGGAGTAGATCGGCGTCAGGAATTTTTCGGAATTCGGCGGCACGGCGAAGGCAAGCGCGGGCAGCGCGTCGCAGCAGGTAATGCCGACGTTGCGCAGCGCCGCGAGCGCGATAATGCGCGGAATATCGGCGCTGGCCCAGCCGCCCGAGTTCGGCCGGTTGGTCGGCGCCTTGTAGCCGAGATAAGGCGCGAGCAGCACGGTGCGCGCGAACAAGCCTTGAATTGGCGAGGCCGCCACCCGCAGCGCAAAACCGCCGCCAGCAGAGTGACCGATCAACGTCAGCGGCGCGGTTGGATTGGTCTTGCGGACGACGGCGACAAAGTCGGCGAGATCATCCTCGAGCTGGCCGACATAGCCGATATCGCCCCGCGCCCCGGAGGCGCCGTGACCGCGGATATCGATCGCAAAGGTTTCCACCCCGCGCGCGGCCAAAGCATCAGCCAGCGCATGAATGCTCGCGCTCGACCCGGAGGAACCGTGAACGAGAATCGCGACACGTCCGAGTGCCGTCCCACGCGCCGGATAGTGGCGGTAACCGATTCCGGTGCCGTCCCGGGCCTGGAAATGCTCGAGACCGGGCATGGTGCTGCGGTCCACGGTGCGCGCTGTTTCCGAAATTGAGGCCAGCGGCGGAGGCGGCGTGAGCGGCGCGGCGACCAAGGCGCCGAGCAGCACGGCGATGACACCAATCCCGCACAGCAGCCATTTCAGTACCCTGAACGACCCAACTATCAGCGATTTCGGCATGACTTTCTCCTCATGAGACTGTCATTTTCATATAATAACAGAGTACTCTATATCACAGAGTATATGGATTGGCAATGCTCGATTTGCGGTGACAATTGAAATCCTTACCTTGTGCGCGAACCCAAAAAGGCCGATTCGATCGCCCGAGATGACCGCAGCCGAAACCCTGATCAACGCGCCCGAATTTACCGTCTCTGAACTGTCCTCCGCGCTGAAGCGGACGGTGGAGGACGCCTATGGGCATGTGCGGGTGCGCGGCGAGATCTCCGGCTTTCGCGGGCCGCACTCCTCCGGGCATTGCTATTTCGCGCTGAAGGACGAGAGCGCCAAGATCGAAGCGGTGATCTGGAAAGGCGTCCACGGCCGGATGCGCTTCAAGCCGCAGGAAGGCCTCGAGGTCATCGCCACCGGCAAGCTCACGACCTATCCCGGCTCGTCGAAATACCAGATCGTGATCGAGGCGATCGAGCCGGCCGGTATCGGCGCGCTGATGGCGCTGATGGAAGAGCGCAAGCGCAAGCTCGGTGCCGAGGGCCTGTTCGACGAGGCGCGCAAGCAGCTATTGCCCTGGCTGCCGGAAGTGATCGGCGTCGTCACCTCGCCCACCGGCGCAGTGATCCGCGACATCCTGCATCGGCTGGAAGATCGCTTTCCGCGCCGCGTGCTGGTGTGGCCGGTGCGGGTGCAGGGCGAAGGCTCGGCCGAACAGATTGCGGCCGCGATCCGCGGCTTCAATGCGCTGCCCGAGCAGGGCAGGATTCCGCGGCCCGATGTTCTGATCGTCGCGCGCGGCGGTGGTTCGCTGGAGGATCTCTGGTCGTTCAACGAGGAGATCGTGGTCCGCGCCGCCGCCGACAGCATGATTCCACTGATCTCCGCGGTCGGACACGAGACCGATATCACGCTGATCGATTTCGCCGCCGACAAGCGCGCGCCGACACCGACGGCCGCCGCCGAAATGGCGGTGCCGGTGCGCAGCGAATTGTTCGTCGAGGTCTCGACGCTGGCGCGACGCGTCGTGATTTGCTGGCAACGCAGCCAGGAAAGCCGCCGCAACGAGTTGCGTGCCGCGGCGCGCGCGCTTCCTGCGGCCGGCGAATTGCTCGCGATCCCGCGCCAGCGGCTCGATGGCGCCGCAAGCGCCCTGCCCCGCGCCCTGAAAGCCAATACCCACGCCCATTTCCGCCGCTTCGCCGCCAGCAGCGCACGCCTCACCGTGCGGGTGCTGCGCGGGCAAGTCGCACAGGCCAGGCAGCGGCTGACAGTATCCGGCGAGCGCATGATGCACTCGGCGCGATCGCTGCTGCGAATTCGCAGGGACCGCTATGCGGGGATAGAGATCCGGCTGAAGGCCTCAAAACTCTCCAACGCCAAGGCGCAGCGCCAGGCCATCGCGCGTGACCGCGAACGGGCGCTGCGTCTGGCCGAGCGTGCGCGCCGTGCGCTTGCAACCGCCATGCAGCGCCAACAAGCGCGTGTCGTGCATTCCGGCCAGCTGCTGGCCGCGCTGTCGTATCGCAGCGTGCTGGCACGCGGCTTCGCGCTGGTGCGTGATGAGCAAGGAGCAGCCCTGCACGCCGCCGCAGAGGTCGGACCGGGCGCGTATCTCTCGATCGAATTTGCCGACGGACGTGTTGGCGCCACGGCGGACGCGGATCGGGCCGCGGCGCTCCCCGCCAAGCCTGTTGCGAGCGAACCCAAGCCGGCCGCGCCCAGGCGCGCCGTCAAACCGGTTGGCCAGGGCAGCCTGTTCTAGAAACCGCTTATCTCGCCAGCCATTCGGCGACGCGCTTCTGCGAGTCGGTGCGCGCCTCGGGATCGGTGCCGAGATGGCCGCGTTCGGGCGCAGCAGCGTCCGAGGTTCCGGCCAGCGCGTGAATCGGAAAATTCGCGCGGTCGAAATCATGATAGGCGCCGGGATAGACCACGATATGCACCAGTGCGCTGCGCCCGCGCGCGCCGTCGATCATCTGGCGGCAGGCCGGCGGCGAACTGACATCATCCTTGGCGCCGATCAGCACCAGCGTCGGCACGCGGGCGCTCCAGCCAAGGCCAGCCGAGATGCGGCAGTCCGGATAAAACGCGATCGCCGAGCGGAAATCCGGCTCGACGCTGCGTGACGAGAGTTGCGGACGCACCGCCCACAACAGCGCGCTCGCGCCATTGGCCCATCCCAACAGGCTGATGCGATCATGTGCGGCCCAAGGCTGCTGCACCAGCCATTGCCGGGATGCCAGGATATCCGCCACCCGTTCGCGGCGGGCGAGCACATGACGTTCCTTGACGCGGCATTGCGGACCGAGTTCGCGCGAACCATAGCTGTCCGGCAGCAGCACGGCTTTGCCCGCCTTCAGCAATTGCTCGGCCCAATCGCGATAGCGCGGCAGCACCGGCTCGGAACGGCCGGCCAATCCGCCGCAGCCATGCAGCGCGATGACAGCAGGAAACGGGCCGTCGCCATCGGGCTTATAGAGCTGCGCGTGCAGCACCTCATTGCCCGAGGGAATGTCGACCTCATGCGGTGAAGGCAACGGCGCCGCCTGCACGGCAGAAGCCACGGCGAATAGCGTCAGGAATGTGACTGCTGACAGAAGGCGCATTCGGGTTTGCCGGGCCATTATGGTGCTGGAAATACAGCGCTCCATCGCAAAACGGTACCATGTGCCAAGTCGGCAATTCATCACAAATCGGTGGGTTTGACGGGCGGACATCAAGACCTATTTATGATAGAGTTACATTGTTTAACATTCAGTCCGGTCCGAACGACCGGGGGCTAATCGGAGTTCAACGGTGCTGAATAAATTCGGCCCTTCGGGTCACGGCGAAGCGCAGGTCCAGTATCTCGATGGCGACTTCCGGGTGATCTCGCCGGGAACCTATGTGCGTTGCGCGGTGACCGACGCACGGATTCCGCTCGACGAGTTGAAATACTGGAGCGTCGATCTGCAAGAGGCGTACGCCATCCCGAGCGCGGTGTTGCAGCGGCACTATCCCGGCGCCCTGAAGGCGTAGGGTTAAAGTGGATCATGATCCGACCGGATCTGGTCGGGTGATGGCCAACAAGTATTCGGCAAGATCGTCGTTTGGTTTTTGATGCAACGTCTGCTGCTTCGTGCCAGGGCCCGACTTCGCGATGCGACCAGGCCGCTGGGCCAGGCCGCGGTGGGGGCATTAACGATCGGAATACTGCGTGCCGCGCGCTATTTCGATCCGATCAAGACCGCCAACCTGTTCGGCCGGATCGCGCGCTCGATCGGGCCCATGATGCGGGAGCAAAAGATAGGTCGTGCCAATCTGACCGCCGCCTTCCCGGAGAAATCGCCCGAAGAGATCGAGGCCATTCTCGCAGGCGTCTGGGACAATCTCGGTCGCGTCGGCGCCGAATTCGCGCATATCGATCATATCTGGGAGCACGATCCCGCGCGTTCCGAGGATAGCCGGATCGAAATCGATACGCGCTCCTACGAATTGTTCACGCAGCTGCGGCTCGACGGCAAACCGGCGCTGATCTTTGCAAGCCATCTCGCCAACTGGGAACTTCCGGCGCTGGCTGCCGTCGTGCACGGGCTGGACACCGCGATTCTGTATCGCCGGCCCAACATCGCGTCGGCCGACCGTATCATCCAGGATATGCGCGCCGTAAAAATGGGCACGCTGATTCCGGCTGGCCGTGACGCGCCCTTAAAACTTGCGGAGGCCCTGAAAAACGGTCAGCACGTCGGGATGCTGGTCGACCAGTATCTGACCAACGGTGTCGAGGTTACTTTCTTCGGCCGCAAGACCAGGGCCAATCCGACGCTGGCCCGGCTGCTGCGGCAGATCGAGTGCCCAGTTCATGGCGTACGCATCGTCCGCCTCCCCGGAGACCGCTTTCGTGGCGAACTGTCGGAAGAAGTGAAGCCGCTCCGCGACGCCACCGGGCAAATCGACATTCAGGGAACGATGCAGGCGGTCACGTCGGTGATCGAGGGCTGGATCCGCGAATATCCCGATCAGTGGCTGTGGCTACACCGCCGCTGGCGGTAAACGCTCCACCTCGTAGCCCGGACGAGCAAAGCGGATGATCCAGTATTCCGCGAAGCGATCCATCAACCGCCCGAAGGTGATTCGCCAAGCAACGATCGGAGCAATAGCGGACCTTGCCGTTTATTCGACTGCATCTTTATGGGTTCACAGCCGAAACTTGCTCGTCACTTGGGTTATTATTGCCCGTGGCCTTCACCGGACGAGCGCGAGCAGACGACTCCGTGGCCCTCACCTGAGGCACACCGTCCAGCTCGGCAATGCGGCGGTCAATCTCACTGATCACGCGCTTCGAGAACGGCCCGAGGTGCAGATACAGCGCCATCAGCATCACGATGTAACGCAGCGCGCCTGGATTGGTCTTAGCGACTTCGACGAAGACCTTCCAGAACGGCTCGCGAACCTCCGGAAGCGCCCGCATGATCTGGTGTACGCTGTCGATGCCGCCAAGCCTCTTGCGCATGTCGCCATCTGGCAGGTCGCGACGGCGGCCAGAGCGGTCGAACATGACGGCAAGCCGAGACAGCCGTCCCGCGTATGCCGTCGGGCTGAACACGTGCCCGAGCACGGCCTTGTAATCCTCAAGGATGTCACGAAGCGGACGCTTGGTGTCGAAATTGCAGCCGAGCGTGCATTGGTCGCCCGCTTGCTCGACCTTCATGAGGTCATGGCCCTGGTGCAGGCGGCCCTCCTTGGCTAGCCGCCGCGTCAGCTGTGTGCCAGGCAGCGCATAGAGTAGTCCAACCATGCAAACCGGAATGTTCGTCTCCTCGATGAAGTCGATCATCGCCTGTCCCATCGAAACCTTCTCGGTATCGAACCCGACGATGAAACCGGCGGTAACGAACATGCCGTAGTGGTAAATCTTGTGGATGCACTCTGCGATGTTGCGCCGGGTATTCTGCTTCTTCTTCATCTGCACGAGCGTCTCTGGATCCGGGCTCTCGATGCCGACGAAAATCGCGAAGAAGTTCGCGTCCTTCATCGCCTGCAACAGCTCGTCGTCATCTGCGATATTGATCGAGGCTTCGGTCGAGAACTCGAACGGATAGTCGCGCTCTTGCAGCCAGTCTTTCAGCCGCGGCAGTAGCGTGCGGAGGTTTTTCTTGTTGCCGATGAAATTGTCGTCGACGAAATCGACGTGCCCGCGATAACCGTGATCGTAGAGCGCTTGCAGCTCGGCGAGAATCTGATCGTTGGTCTTGGTGCGCGGCACGCGACCATACAGCTCGATAATATCGCAGAACTCACAGGTGAATGGGCAGCCACGCGAATATTGCACGCCGATGAAGAGATAGTGATCGAACTTAATCAGATCGTAGCGGGGCATCGGGCTTAGCGTCACGTCGATCTTGAATTTCTCGGCGATGAACACGCCCTTGCGCTCGCCGCTTTCCCAGGCGGCGATGAAGTGCTCGATGATTTGCTCGGCCTCGCCGATCACCTGGAAGTCCGCGTCCGCGTAAAGATGCGGGCTGGAAGAAACGTCAGGCCCGCCGACACAGACCGGCTTGCCGTGCAGGTGCGCGAGATCGATCAGGTAGATGAAATCGGGCTGCTGATTGAGCATGCCGCCGATCATCACGAGATCGGCCCAGTCGAGGTCCGCGTCCGTTAAAGGCTCGGTGTTACGGTTGACGAGACGGATGTCCCAATGCTTCGGCAGCATGGCGGCGACGGTGATCAAGCCTAGTGGCGCGGCCGGATACTTCGCGCCGACCAGTTCGCAAGCTTCCGTATAATTCCAGAACGAGTTCGGAATGAACTTCGGATAAACCATTAGCACACGGCAGGGAACCGTCATGTGACTCTCCGGAGGTTCGTGGCAGAGTGTCACGCAGTTTGTCGGGACTCAAGGGTTCCCTTCGAGGGAGCGTCCCCAACAGTTCAACCTAGTCGTCCCGCCGAAACTTCTTCTGACGGGCCTGAAACAACCGGTCCGTCACGAATTTCCGCAACTGCGCGCCGTCCTCGAATTCAAGCGTCACCGCGAACGCCAAAATGTCGCGGGCCCGATCGGAAACCTCCGCGCCGCCACGCAGCCGCACCAGATCCTTTTCCGTCGTCACCAATATCAAGCCGTCGCGCTCCGCTTCCGCGATCAATGTTCCGATCTCGCCGGGCGAAAACGGGTGATGATCGGCGAAAACGCGCTCCCGGACCACTTCGATCCCGCAACCGCGCAGCGTCCTGAAAAACCTGTGGGGATCGCCGATGCCGGCAAAGGCCAGCACGCGTTTGCCGACGAGCAAAGCTACGGAGGCCGCATCCGGCTGCAAATGCGCGCGCAGCACAGGCTTGGCTTGCGCCGCGACGGCGGCCGCCACCGCGCGAGCCGCGGTTCCATCGCCGATGACGATCAGCGCATCGGTGCGGGCGAGTTGCGGCGACAATGGCGCACGCAAGGGCCCGGCAGGAAATACCCGGCCATTGCCGAGGCCACGATCGCCGTCGATCACGATCAGCGATGCATCCTTGGCGACCGCAGGGTTCTGAAACCCATCGTCCATCAGAATCACGCTGGCGCCCTGCGAGCGCGCCAACGCGATGCCGCCAACGCGATCACGCGCCACGACCACGGGAACCGTCATCGCCAGCATCAGCGGCTCGTCACCGACATCGCCCGCGACATGCCGTTCGGGATCGACCTTGACCGGGCCCTGCAATCGGCCGCCATAGCCGCGGCTGAGCACCACCGGCCTCTCGCCGAGATCGCGCAGCAGCTTCGTCAGTGCCAGCACCGTCGGGGTCTTGCCGGCGCCACCGGCGTGATAGTTACCGACGCAGAGGACGGGGACGCCGGCGTCGAAACCTTGGCGCTGCAAACGAGCCGCTGCGACCAGGCCGTAGATCGCGCCCAGCGGCGTCAATACATGCGATACCCATGATGATGGCCGGTACCAGAAGTCCGGCTCACGCACTGGCCGCTCCCGCTTCGAGCCGCAGCTGCAACAGATATGGCTCGAGCGCCACGAGCGTGCGCTCCAGCGCACCGCCGAGCTGTTCGACCACGCGCTCGGAGGCTGCAACCAACGTCTCGCGCGCCACCGGGTCGTCCAATAGCTGGCCGAGCTGCTCCACCAGCGCCTCCTGCGTATCGGCTTGCCGGGCGCCACCTGCGCTGTCGAGCGCATCATAGACGTCGGTGAAATTGAAAACATGAGGGCCATGAACGATCGACGCGCCGAGCTTGATCGCCTCGATCGGGTTCTGCCCGCCATGACGAACCAGCGAGCCCCCCATGAACACGATCGGCGCCAAGCGGTAGAACAGCCCCAACTCGCCCATGGTATCGGCGACATAGATATCGGTCGTCGCGATCGGCAAGTCTCCGTGCGAGCGTAAAGCCACGTGCAAGCCGGAGGCTTCGATGGTGCGGGCGATCGCCTCGCCACGATCCGGATGACGCGGCACGATCACGCTCAGCAGCGATGGAAAGTACCCTGCAAGCGTCCGATGCACTTCGAGCAGGATCTCTTCTTCGCCGGGATGCGTCGAGGCCGCGACGATGATCGGACGTCCGCGCGTCACCGACATCAGCCGCTCCAGCTTCGCCATGTCGGCAGGCGGCGCCGGAACATCGAGTTTCAGATTGCCTGTGGTGAGAACGTTGCGGCAGCCCAGTGCGGCGAAGCGCTGTGCATCGGCCCGCGATTGGGCCAGGCAAATATCGAACTTGCCGAGCAAGGCCGAAATCGTGGCCGACACCCGCTGCCAGCGCGGGAACGAGCGATGCGACATCCGGCCGTTGATCAGGACCATCGGCAGACGCCGCGCCGCACTCGACAGGATGAGATTGGGCCACAGATCCGACTCGATGAAGAGCGCCAGCGAAGGCCGCCAGTGATCGAGAAACCGCGCGACATAACGCGGGGAATCGTACGGCACGTATTGATGGATGATATCGGCGGGAAAACGCTTGGCGACGATCGCCGCCGAGGTCACGGTGCCCGACGTCAGAAGGATCCGGATATTGAGTGCGCGCAGCCTTTCGATCAGGGCCGCCGCCGCCAGCACCTCGCCGACGCTGGCGCCGTGAATCCAGACCAGCGGTCCGTTCGGCCGAACCCCTCCACTCTTGCCGCGGCGCTCACTGACTCGGGCGGGATCCTCCTTGCCCTGTTTCAGCCGCCGCTGGATCAGCACCGGCGCCAACGGCACCGCCGCCGCGGACAACCTCTGGTAGAGACGCAACGTCATCGGCAACGAACTAGCCATGACCCGCCTCTTCCGGACGGCCTATCTGCACATAGGCCCGGCGGGTCGCCTCGTTCAAAACCGATTCGACATGGGCGCGGATTTTTTCCATGGCCCCGGCATCGGCGTCCGGCGGCACCCAGATCGTTTCGATACCCACCAAAGCACCTCGCCCGAACGGCAGATTGATAGTGGTACGATCCCAGTTTTTCAGGCGGATGAAACGACTGGTCGCCATCGCAAAGGGCATGATCGGCCGTCCCGATTCCCGCGCCAGCATGATGATGCCAAGGCCCACGACGCGCGAACGCTTCGGCACGTCGGCGGTCAGTGCGACGTTATAGCCGTCTTCCAGCGCGCGTACCATTTCCTTGAACGCTCCGACGCCGCCCTTGCGGTGAAACGCCGACCCGTGATCGCCAGAGCCACGGATGGTGCCGATGCCGAGCCGTTCGGCGGCGATCGCGTTGAATTCGCCGTCGCGGTGCCGGGAAATCAGCACCTTGGCGCGGTAGCTCTCCTTGTTCTTGATGAACGGCGTCAGGAAATGCTGGCCATGCCAGAACGCGAAAATCGCCGGCATGTCCGGTTCGACCCGCGGGTAGACGTCAACCGGCTCGAAACTGAATTTGTTGGTTATCCAGACCAGCCGCAGATATTCAGCCGTGAGTAAACCCACAGCACGCTGAAGCCAGCTGCTGCGCAGCACGTTACGAAGCAGTTTTTTCAATGGCCGGGCTTTGTGTCTTGACCCGGATCGAGCAGCCGGTGGAGGTGGACCACGAAATAGCGCATCTGGGCGTTATCGACGGTCTGCTGGGCCTTCGCCTTCCAGGCCGCAAGGGCCGAGGCGTAATTCGGGAATACGCCGACGATGTCCACCTGATCGAGATCCTTGAACGTGACGTGCTCTAGATCGGTCAATTCGCCGCCGATCACGAGATGAAGCAATTGCGGCTGGACACTATCTGGCATGATTCGTTTTCCTAACGTGATGCCCGGCAAGCAAGGTTTCCGAGGCGCGACGAGAGCGCTCAGGGCAACGGACGATTGCGGAAATGCTCGACAATGCTTGCATGACGGTCACGCCCCGCTGCCACCAACACCCCGTGTGTCACCTCACGGCGATTATAGAGTATGGTGTCCCCCGAAAGCGCGGTCATGTTACCATTCGCTTGCTGTACGATCAAATTGGCCGCGGCGAGGTCCCAGTCGCGGCTTTGGCCTCCGGCGAACGCCGCATCGAGCCGTCCTTCCGCGACCCGGCACAGCCGCAGCGCCAGCGATCCAATTCTGGGATAAAGGGTAATTTCGTCAGGCCCCCGGCTCAGCCGCTGCACCAGCGGCTTGGGACCGGCCACCCGGGAAAAATCCAGTTCGGTCCCCAACGTCGCGTGAACCGGCACATCGTTGCGCGTGGCGCCGCTTCCACTCGCGGCGAAGAAAAACTCATCGCTGACTGGCGCGAACACGGCCGCAAGCACGGGCGATTCGTCTTCGACCAGCGCCACGCTCACGCACCAGTCCTCGCGGCCGGCGAGATAACTGCGGGTGCCATCGATCGGATCGACGATCCAGACCAGACGCTTGCCCAGGCGCGCCTCGTCATCGGCGCTTTCTTCCGACAGCCAGCCGTAATCCGGCGTGGCGGACCGCAATTTGCTCTCGATCAGATCATTGACCGCGATATCGGCCTCGGACACCGGAGACGACGTGCCCTTGGTCCAGTTTTTCAGTTCGGTACGGAACATCGAGAGCGCCAGCGCGCCGGCCTCCCGCACGGTCGCAACCAGCAGCGCAGCGTCGCGCGACAGGGTATCGCGGGATAAAACCTGATTGCGAACGCCGCCGGCGCTAGCGTCCGCCAAGCGTCAATCCCTCGATGCGCAGCGTCGGGGCGTTGACGCCGTAACGAAACTCCAGATCGTTGGCCGGCACCAGCGACTTGAAGATCTCAAGCAAGTGGCCCGCGATCGTCACCTCGCTCACCGGATAGGTGATCTTGCCGTTCTCGATCCAGAAACCGGAAGCCCCGCGGCTGTAGTCGCCCGTCACGCCGTTGACGCCGGAGCCGATCAGGTCGGTAACGTAAAAGCCCTGCTTGATGTCCGAGATCAACTCCGCCGGCGTAACCTCGCCCGCTTCGAGGTGAAGGTTATACGATCCCGGCGACGGCGAGGACGATACGCCGCGATGGGCGTGCCCGGTGGTCACCAGCCCGAGCTCGCGTGCGGTCGCCGAATCCAGCAACCACGATGTCAGCACGCCCTCGTCGATGATAGCCAGTTTCTTGACCTTGACGCCCTCGGCGTCGAACGATTGCGAACGCAATCCGCGCACCCGCAAGGGATCGTCGATGATGCGGATGTTCTTCGCGAATAATTGTTCGCCGAGACGGTCCTTGAGGAAGCTGGTCTTGCGCGCAATCGAGGCGCCGTTCACCGCACCGACGAGATGGCCGACGATCGATCCGGAAACGCGGGGGTCGAACACGACAGGCACCTTGCAGGTTTCGACCTTGCGCGGATTGGCGCGCGCCACCGTACGCTCGCCCGCGGTGCGGCCGACGCTTTCGGCCGATGCAAGATCGGAAGCGTGCGGCGCAGCCGTATAGTCATAGTCGCGCTCCATGCCGGTGCCGTCACCCGATATCGCGGTCATCGAGATGCTCTGGCTCGAGCGCAGATAGGAACCGTGAAAACCGGTGCTGGTCACCAGCACCATGCCGCCGATTCCGGTGGAGGCCGACGCACCGCCCGACTTGGTCACGCCCTTGACGGCGAGGCCAGCCGCTTCGGCTTCGCACGCGCGACGTTCGAGCTCCGACGTTGAGGGAACCTGCGGGTCCAGCAAATCGAGATCGGGGAAATCCTTCGCCAGCAGCGCCGGATCGGCAAGACCGGCATATTTGTCATCGGGCGCGACACGCGCCATCGCAACCGCCCGCTCTGCAAGCCTGGCGACGCCATCGCCGCTGACGTCGTTGGTCGACACCACCGCCTGGCGCCGTCCCACCAGCACGCGCAGCCCGACATCGTCGCCTTCCGAGCGCTCGGATTCCTCGACGCGCCCGTCGCGCACCTCGACACCCTGGGCGACCCCACGCACCGCTACCGCGTCAGCGGCATCGGCGCCTGCACGCCTCGCCGCCTCGACCAGGCGCTGTGCCAGCGTACTCAGCGCAGACTGATCGAACAGGCCGGAAGCATCGGCAGCGGAGGAAAGCGGCGACGCAGATGATGGTGAAGAGATCACGAATGAAATCCCAGGAATTGAAAGAGGATTGAAGATGGACCGAAGAGGGCTCGATGCAAACCGGCTGACCCATGAGATGTGCCCGATTCACACGGACTTCAAGCATTTTCGCAAGCCAAAACATAAGATTTTCGATTGCTCGGCAAGGTCTCGTCAATCATGCGTGCCAAGGTCTTGTCAATCATGCGGGCGAGTGACTTCCGATTAACCAGCCTTTTTAAGCCGAAACGGACATGGCTGTGGCAAGCTCTCATCCATCGACCGGGAACATAATTCCGGCGGGGAGACAAAGCCGTGAGGCGTCAAACAGCAACAAGCGGGATCAATCCCGCCGGGTCGAGCCGCGCCTTGCGGCTCGACCCTCTCTCTTTACCCGTCAGCTTCGACGTGCACGACACGCGCGCCGACGGCGGCGTACGGCAAATCGAACTTCACCGCGAACGCGTCGTGTTGCGCCGTGCCCTTCACGGCATGCGGATGGCGGTCAACGTCCGCGTCAGCGATTTTCTCGGCGTTGCACTGCGCGGCATCGACGACGCGCAGATGCTGGTTCTGGCTCACCGCGATCCTTCATTGACCATTCCGCTTTGCGTCAGCTCCGACCGCGACGAGATCACGCTCGCATGGCAGATGTGGAGCGACATCTTCGCGCTTCCACAATTGCCCGAAGACAAGGCAAGGGAGCCAGCCGCGAGGCGCCGTCGCCACAATGCGATCCGGGCGCGGCGTCCGAAGTTTCTGGTACGGCGGCGCCGCGGCGACTTGCTCAATCCAGCGAATCTTCATCAGGGCGAACGCGAGATCATCGCGAGGGATTAGCCACTCGTCTCCGGTTATTGCCGCAAGGTGGGCACCGCTGCGCTGGCCCGCCCTACATGCCTGCTCGCATCACCGCATCGACCAGCAGTGCCGCAAACAACAATAACCCGGCATCGCGGTTGGATTTGAAGACGCGCAGGCACAACACGGGATCGCTGATCTGGAGGCGCCAGATTTGCCAGACGAGATGCACCGCAAACGCGGCGAGCCCGATCCATGCCGGCCAATGTGCGCCGGCTAACGACAGCGCGATGCCGATCAAGACCACGGCCAGTCCATAAAACACCACCAGCGCCGGGCGCGTGCGCGCGCCGAACAGACGTGCGGTCGATTTGATTCCGATCAGCGCGTCATCCTCGGCGTCCTGGTGCGCATAGATGGTGTCGTAGCCGATCACCCACGCAATCGAACCAGCGTAAAGCCAAAGTGCGGCCGCGTCGATCCGTCCAAGCGTCACCGCAAATCCCATCAGCGCGCCCCATGAGAACGCCAACCCGAGCACGATCTGCGGCCACCAGGTAATCCGCTTCATGAACGGGTAGATCGCAACGATGACGAGCGAGGCGATACCTGTCGCCACCGCAAAGCGGTTGAATTGCAAAAGCACCACAAGGCCGATCAACGCCTGCACGACCAGAAAGGCTGCCGCCTGCGCCACGCTCACCTGCCCGGCCGGTATCGGCCGCGATCGCGTCCGCTCGACCAAGGCATCGAGGTTGCGATCGGTGATGTCGTTCCAGGTGCAGCCGGCGCCACGCATGACAAAGGAGCCGACGAAGAACAGCGCGACGACAACAGGCAATTGGCTGATGGAATGGGCGACGCCGGCGGCCAACGCCGCCGACCACCAGCACGGCATCAGCAACAGCCAGGATCCGATCGGTCGGTCGAAGCGGGCGAGCCGCAGATAAGGCCGCAACCAGGATGGCGCGCGGGTATCGACCCAATTGCCGGTCGAGTCAGCAACGCGGGCGGCTGCGCCGCTCATCTGACGCTAGCACCGCATTTCGATTTGAAGTTCCTGATATGAACATGCCGCAACCGGCGCAGGGACCTCGAGCCGGCGATACCCATCATCGCGTCAGCACGTTGCCGCTCAGCGTATCGAAGGTGCTGCCGCCTTTTTTCTTGCCCGTGGCCTCTGGCAGCGCCGCGGCCGAACCCAGCACATCGCTCAAGCTCGGGCCGACCGGTCCCCTTTGCTGCGCCTGCTGTGCGGCATCGCAGACCTTCTTCAGCATCATCTCAGTGTTCTTGTGGCCGCCCTTCAGCTGTTCGGAGATCTGCGCTGGAATTCCGCATTTCGATGCGTTGGCCTCGACATATTTGATCATCTTGACTTCGGCCTCGCCGAAATTTCTGATCAGCGTGCAGGCTTCCACGGGAGACGCGTGCCGGTCGCTGGCAGCCTTGATCAGCTTGCCGCGTTTCTCGGCGTCTTCACGCAGCGGAAGGAATTGCTTCATGCAATTGTCCTGCCCACCGCCTTGCGAGGGCGGAGCCGGCGGCCGCTCCAATCCCGCGCCGGTGAGCGGGGCAGCCCCGTTGACCGGAAACGAACTCATCGAGGGGGAGGCGCCAACGGAGGCGGTCGGGGCCGCGCCGTTCACTGGCGGAAATGCCGGATCGCTCCTCCGGACAGATTGACCCGGCACCGGCGGAAAGGCCGGATCGTTCGCCAGTGGAGCAGCCTGATTCGGCAGCGGCGCCGGAAAGGCGCTCTGCGCAAAAACCTGACCGGCGTGAGCGGTAAAGACGGCCAAGGTAAGCGGCACTATCATGCGGCGGATGGTCAAAGCGGTTCCTCCGGCAAGGTCCAATAATCCCCTTTCGTCTTCCGGCGGAAGAGCGATTTCCGATGGGGAATTTACGATTGCTGGCGGTCCATAACAAGGCTGCGGAATTTGGCAACAGCGCGGCGTAGGGCCGCGCGTGCCAATCAATAATTGCCCCTGATTCTCATCCTTTCGGGTAAAACGCAACGCCGTTTGGAAGATGACCCATGCCTCAATTCGATTTTCGCGCGCCCCGTCTGTTCATCGATACTCCCCTCGAATCGGGCCAAATGGTCGAGCTTGAGCGGAATCAGAGCAATTATCTCGGCAATGTGCTGCGGCTCGCCGCTGGTGAAACAATTCTGGTGTTCAATGGGCGCGACGGCGAATGGCAGGCGTCGATCGCGGGGCGCAAGCGGCCTGACAGCCTCAATATCGTCGCCCGGACCCGGCCCCAGGATCGCCTGCCGGACCTCGCTTACGTCTTTGCGCCCTTAAAGCATGCCCGGCTCGACTACATGGTGCAGAAAGCTGTCGAGATGGGCGCCTCGTCGCTGCAGCCGGTTCTGACCCGCTTCACCCAGGTTTCAAGGGTTAACGGCGAGCGGATGCGCGCCAATGTGATCGAGGCTGCCGAACAATGCGGTATTCTCAGCATATCGACTGTCATGGAACCCGTTACGCTCGATGGCTATTTGGGCCAGCGCGCGGCCGCGCGGCTGCTGGTGTTCTGCGACGAGGCCGCAGACGTCGCAGATCCATTACAAGCGCTCCGCGATGGACAGACAGGCCCGGGCGGGATCGACGTTCTGATCGGCCCCGAGGGCGGGTTTTCCGAGGATGAACGCGCTATTTTGCTGCGGCAGCCGCGCATCCTGCGGCTGTCACTGGGACCGCGGGTGCTGCGGGCCGATACCGCCGGGGTTGCCGCACTTGCCCTGGTGCAGGCTGCGCTTGGCGACTGGGCCGGATCCAGCCCCTGAATAAGGTCGGTTGCCCCTATTTGGCGCATCATTAAGGCATCCGGCCGATCCCTGTCGAAACCCCGCCCGGGCCATGCTAAGGGCAGCGCCAGATAAGCCCTGAACCCCGTTTTGGGATAATTGGACGTTAAAATGACCTCGACCACCGCCGGATCCGCCGCATGGGCGGACGCGCTGCTGCTGTCGTTTGCGCAGGCCGGCTACGTGCGCGCCGAGCCGGCGATGCTGCAGCCGGCCGAGCCGTTCCTCGACCTCTCGGGCGAGGACATTCGCAAAAGCCTGTACCTGACCACCGATGCCGGCGGCGAAGAGCTGTGCTTGCGGCCCGATCTCACCATTCCGGTGGCGCGGGATTATCTCGTCTCCAGCCGGGCCGGCCAGCCGGCAGGCTTCAGCTATCTCGGACCGGTGTTTCGCTATCGCGACGGCCGGCCGAGCGAATTCTTGCAGGCCGGCATCGAATCATTCGGACGGCAGGACCGCGCCGCAGCCGACGCCGAGATGCTTGCACTGGCCCTGGAGGCGACGGCCGCGTTCGGATTGACCGAAGTGGAAATTCGCACCGGCGATGTCGCGCTGTTCATTGCGCTGATCGATGCGCTGGATCTCTATCCGGTCTGGCGGCGGCGGCTGATCAAGGATTTCAACCGCAAGATCAGTCTCGAGCAGGATCTCGAGCGGCTCACGCACGCGACCCGCTCCAGCCGCAACGAGTATGAAGGCGTGCTTGCCGCGCTCGCAGGTTCCGACCGCAAGGCGGCGCTGGCGCTGGTGACCGACCTGATGTCGATCGCCGGCACCACGAATGTCGGCGGACGCACCGTTGCCGAGATCGCCGACCGCTTCCTCGAACAGTCGACCTTGAAGGGCGGCGCGCTGCCGCGCGACGCACTCAATCTGATCAAGCGCTTCCTGGCTATCTCGGGCGACCCCGACGAGGCGATTGCGCAGTTGCGTGCACTGGCCGCTGACACCAAACTCGACATCGCAGCCGCGATCGATCAGTTCGAAAGCCGCGTCGGCTTCATGGCCGCACGCGGCATCGATACCAGCATGACGCGCTTTTCCACGTCATTCGGTCGTGGCCTCGATTATTACACCGGCTTCGAGTTCGAACTGCACAGCAAGGGCGATGGGGTCGAGCCGCTGGCAGCGGGCGGGCGTTACGATGGGCTCATGACGCAACTCGGCTCCGCCACTGCGATCCCCGCGGTCGGATTCTCGATCTGGGTCGAAACCTTGACCAAACTGGGTAAACCGATCGCAAGCGGGAGCAGATCATGACGGCGCCATTCGTTCTGGCGGTACCGTCCAAGGGCCGCCTGCAGGAAAATGCCGAAGCGTTTTTCGCACGCGCCGGACTTGGGCTGGCGAAACCGCGCGGCGCCCGCGACTATCGCGGCACCATCAACGGGGTCGACAATGTCGAGATCGCTTATCTGTCGGCGAGCGAGATCGCCTCGCAGCTCGCGCGCGGCATGGTGCATCTCGGCGTCACCGGAGAAGATCTGGTGCGCGAAAGCATCGCGGATGCCGACCGGCGCGTTCTGTTGATCGACAGCCTCGGCTTTGGCAGCGCCAATGTGGTGGTCGCGGTGCCGCAAGCCTGGATCGACGTCCGCACCATGGCCGATCTCGACGACGTCACCACGGGATTCCGCGAGCAGCATAACCGGCGGATGCGGGTTGCGACCAAATATATCAACCTCACCCGGCGATTCTTCGCATCCCACGGTGTCGTCGATTACCGCATCGTCGAAAGTGCCGGTGCGACGGAGGGAGCGCCGGCGGTCGGAACGGCCGAGATGATCGTCGACATTACGACGACGGGGGCGACGCTTGCCGCCAATGGCCTCAAGGTGCTCGACGACGGCGTGATCCTGCGCAGCCACGCCAACCTCGTCGCCTCGCGGGAGGCCGACTGGTCGAACGAGGCGCGCGAGACCGCGCGCGTCATCCTCGATCACATCGCCGCACGTGCGCGCGCCAGCAAATACCGGGAAGTCCGCACCCGCTTTGCGGCGTGCAATGCCGCGCTGCTGACTGAAGCGCATAACCGCTTCGGCGTGGTCTCGCCATTCGGCGGCCCGACATCGTCGGGAATGCTGACGCTGCACTGCCCGCCGGCACAGCTCTATGCGCTCGGCAGCTTTCTGCGCGCGCACGGCGCCGACACGGTTTCGGTGGCGTCGCTGGATTATGTGCTCGACCGCGACAATCCCCTGTTCGCCAAGCTTGAGGCATTCTTGCGGCAGTAAGGCGCAAGCCTTGGGCGCATCCCTGTGGCGACAAGCCGCGGCGATTGCCATATGCTGTTTTTCGATGGTTGAGACCTGATCGATGATGCTTGGTACGGATGTTTCTGGTCTGTCCACCACTGCGGCCAATGCTGCGGTGCAAGGACTATCGATCGTCGTGCCCTTGTATAACGAGGCGACGGGTTTAGCCGCTCTGCACGCGCGGCTGGGCGAGCTGGCAAAAAAGCTAAAAGAGAAATACGGCCTCGTTTGCGAGGTTGTTTATGTCGATGACGGCAGCGCCGACGCCACGCTCGGCATCGCACGTGGACTCAGCGCCGACGCGCTCGATGTTCAGGTGGTGTCGCTGTCCCGTAATTTCGGCAAGGAAGCAGCCCTGATGGCCGGGCTGGATCATGCCAAGCGCGGCGCCGTTCTGTTCATGGACGGCGACGGCCAGCATCCGCCGGATCTGGTCGAGAAGCTCGTCGGTCACTGGATCGATGACGGCTATGACGTGGTCTATACCGCGAAAGCGCATCGCGACAATGAATCGTTTCTCCGGCGCCTCGCCGTGCACGGCTTCTACTCGCTGATCAATTGGGGCGCGCGGCAGAAAATCCCGGAGGATGCCGGCGACTTTCGTCTGTTGTCGCCGCGTGCCGCAGCCGCGTTGCGGCAGCTTCCCGAGCGCAACCGTTTCTTCAAGGGCCTCGCTAGCTGGATCGGTTTTCGCCAGATCCGCGTCGATTACGAACCCGCGGCCCGCGCCCATGGCGTCACCACGTTCAGCGCCGGCCGGCTGCTCGGGCTTTCGATCGAAGGCCTGACATCTTTCTCGGTCGCGCCGCTGCGTCTGGCCAGCCTGCTCGGTGCAGTGCTCGCGACGGTGGCCTTCCTGTTCGGACTATCCATTCTCTGGGAAACCTGGACGACCGGAAAGTCCGTCCCCGGTTATCCCTCGCTGGTGATCGGGCTGATGACGATCGGCGGCGTGCAGCTCATCATGATCGGTATTGTCGGCGAATATATCGGCAAGATTCTTTCGGAGCTGAAGGCGCGCCCGATCTACTTCGTGGCCGAGCACGTTGAGAAACGGGCCGAGGCGGAGAAAAGTATCAACGCCGACGAAAGGTCCGCGGCCGAATGAACGACGCCGCGACGCCGCGACGTATCTGGCTGTGCGCCGACGATTACGGCATAAGTCCCGGCGTCAACCGCGCCATTCGCGACCTGATCGAACGCGGCCGCCTCAATGCGACATCGGTCATGGTGATCGGCCCGGCGATCGGCCGCGACGAAGTCAATTCGCTGCAGACCGCGGCCGCAAGCCATCCGCGCTGCGCCATCGGCTTGCATGCGACATTGACGGCGCCGTTTCGGCCCCTGACCATGCACTTCAAGCCGATCGACGGCGGTCTGTTCCTGCCCTTCCCAAAACTGCTGCGCGCGGGCCTGCTGCGGCGGCTCGATCCCGAAATCATCTATGCCGAGTTGAGGGTGCAACTCGCCACTTTCAAGGAATTGTTCGGCCGTGCGCCTGACTTCGTCGACGGTCACCAGCATGCGCAGCTATTTCCCCAGGTGCGTGATGCTTTTTTGACGGCGGTGAGAGAAGCCGCGCCTGGCGCCTGGGTGCGCCAATGTGGACGTCCTCAGCCACTGACGCGGCGGCTTGGCACGCCGAAGGCGATGGTGCTCGATATTCTCAGCGCACAATTCCGAAAGCGCGCCTCGCGCGCCGGCATCGCGTTCAATCCCGGATTTGCCGGCGCCTACGATTTCGCGCGGCAGTCCGATTTCGGCACGCTGATGGGCGAATTTCTCGATGGGCTGCCTGAAGGCGGCCTCATCATGTGTCATCCCGGATTCGTCGACGACACGCTTGTCAGCCTTGACCCCCTGACCGGCCAGCGCGAACGCGAATATGCGTTCCTCGCCGGAGCGCATTTTCCGCCTTTGCTGGCGGCGAATAAAGTTACATTGGCCTGATATCGCTCAGGAAACCTGGCCGTTTTGTCGCATACAGAAATTTAATCCGGCCCAGCACTATTTGCGACGCAAAACTCCCCTACATCTTGCGCGCGTCCTACAACGAGGGAGAACGCCATGACACCGCAAGAACGCCAATTGATCGACGATCTTTTCGACCGGCTTTCGAAGTTGGAGGGCACGCCACGCGATCCGAATGCCACGGCCGCCATTGCGCAGGGCCTGCGTATCGCGCCCAATGCCGTCTACGCGCTGGTGCAGACGGTGCTGGTTCAGGACGAAGCGCTCAAGCGCGCCAACAGTCGCATTCAGGAACTGGAAGCCGGCGGCGCGCCGGAACAGAATCAATCCGGCGGCTTTCTCGATTCGATGCGCGATGCGATTTTCGGCCAGAACCAGTCACACGGTTCGGTGCCGAACGTACCGCCACCCGGCGCGGCCAACCGCCCGGTCTGGAACAGTGGCCAGGTGCTGCCGCAGGCGCAGTCGCCGGGGCATTACGATCAGGGCCCGTACAATAATCAGAGCCAGTATGGGCAACCTTATGGGTCTCCCCAAGGTCCGGCCGGCGGCCCGATCGGCGGAGGTGGCGGTTCGTTTCTCGGAACGGCAGCGGCTGCGGCCGCCGGCGTGGTCGGCGGATCGCTGCTGCTCAACAGCATCCGCTCGATGATGGGCGGCAGCCACCAGAGCTTCGGCGATACCGCCGTACTCGGAGACAGAGCCACAAGCCAAAATCCCTGGAGCGATCAATCCGGCAGCAACCTCGCGCGCGACGCCGGCATCAACGACGTGGCCTCATCGCAAGATCGCAACGATGACAGCTCGCGCACCGGATTGTTCGATTCGGCGTCAAACGATCAAGACGATGACGATCGCGACGACATGGATCTTGATTCGGATAATTTCGGCAACGACGGCGACAACGACTACGCCTGATGAATTCCGTCGGCCTAAAATAAAAACGGCCGCTCGAATGGAGCGGCCGTTTGTTTTTCCAGCCCAGAAAAAATCAGATCACCACGACCTTCGCGCCGACATTGACGCGGTCATAGAGGTCGATCACGTCTTGATTGCGCATCCGGATGCAGCCGGATGAGACGTTGGTGCCGATCGTCCAGGGCTCGTTGGAGCCGTGGATGCGGTAGAGCGTCGAGCCCAGATACATCGCGCGCGCGCCGAGCGGATTGTCGGGGCCGCCTGCCATGTGCCGCGGCAGGTCGGGACGACGCTGCAGCATCTCCGACGGCGGCGTCCAATCCGGCCATTCCTTCTTCGCAGAAACCGCCTTCACGCCCGACCAGGTAAATCCAGGTTTGCCGACACCGATGCCGTAGCGCAACGCCTTGCCGTTGCCCTCGACCAGAAACAGAAACTTGTTGGGCGTATCGACGATGATGGTGCCGGCTTTTTCCTTGCCGTCATAATCGACCATCTGCTTCTCAAATTTCGGATCGAAGGGGCGCTGCCTGGGATCGTTGACGGCGTCCTGCTGAGGCTCGGCCTGCTGCGGATCCATTTGCGGCAACAGGGCACGGCGCGGTTCGTAGGAGGGCTGCTGCTGATACATTGGTGGCTGCTGCTGGTACTCAGGCTGCTGCGGATAGCGCCCGCCCTGCTGCTGTCCGTCGCCGAACAGGAATTCGATGAAGCCGCCACCCATATTGGAGCGTTCGTTATAAGCGGTTCGCATTGGCGCGGCGGACTGCGCGTTTTGATTGGCGTAGATCACCGTGGGGTCCGGAAGCGTCGCGTCGAGCGCGGCGGCCTGGTGAATTCCGGTGGCTAAAAAAGATGCGCCGGCAAGCAGCGCAAGGGGCATTTTTCTGAACATCGACGTACTCTGTACTATTTCGCCGTGGGAGCGCCCGAAGTGGCGCCGTTGCACGCGGTCAATAGAAATCAAAACCGCATCGGTTTGGTAAACAGAAACGCCATTTCGATTCACCACGTCGTCAGGTGCGCGTGCTTTTGCCCGGTAGCGTTTATTTTCGATGAATGCAGGTGGTGCATGGTTAATCGTTGGTGTGCGACGGCCGGCAGAGAGACTTCAGAACAGGTTCCGGCGTGAACCCGGCGTTAAATCGCATCTGCTTAAAAGGTGGCGAGTGCAGTTCAGGGAAGTTCTCATGCCGATTCATCGTAGACGTTTTCGTGTCGAACAAGCCGTTGTTAGCGATATGCCGATGCCCTCAGTTGCCGACGAAGATGTCGGCCCGATGCATCGCGAGATCATGAGCGAACTGCGCGCGATCCGCAGCCACATGGCTTCCCCCGGCCGCAGCGCCGCAGCGGAAGCCGGCAAGCAGGTTTCGGCGGAGGCCGCCGATGCCCATGCAATGCTCGAAACCTATCGGGCCCAGATCGAACAGTGCGAGAAACTCAAGGTGGAACTCGACCTTATTTACGATGCCATCAGCCGGACCAAGCGGGAAATCGCAGTGCTGCATGGCGCGAGCTTCAACGGCGAGGAGATGGCCCGGGTCAACGGTGAACTCGGCGCCGTGGTGGGCGGCACCGAAGAAGCCACACAGCAAATCCTCGAAGCAGCCGAATCGATCGACCAGGCAGCGACTGCGCTGACCAGCGTGAACTCGATTGATCAGCAAAAGCTGCTTGCCGAAGAAATCCAGGAGCGCGTCGTCTCGATTTTCGAGGCCTGCAACTTCCAGGATCTGACCGGTCAGCGCATCAAGAAGGTGATGACCACGATGAAATTCATCGAAAACCACATCACCGTCATGATGGATATCTGGGGCGGCGTCGATGCGATCAAGGCTCACGCGCCGCCGATCGTCGATACCCGCGAAGGCGACGAAAAGCTGCTCAACGGTCCGAAGCTGGACGACGACATCGGCCACGCCTCGCAGGACGATATCGACGCGCTGTTTGACTGAAAATGAGGTTGCCCGTCGCCGGATAAACCTCCGGCGACTTCATCCTTGATCCGAGCGCCGGCCATTCGCCGGCGCTTTTTATTTTGCTGGAGATATCGACCGCACGGATGTCATGCAGCCGCCTTCGCATCGTCTCTGGGCTGTAAAGGATCGAGACTGCGACCGGTCAGGCCTTGGGCCCGCAGCGGACGTAGACCATGTTGCCGTAGCGGGTCGCGGCATCCTTGTCGATGAAGCGGGTGACCATGACGCGCCCGTCGAAGGAAACGATCTCGCGGTCTTGCTCGCCACCGGCCGGCCCGGCCGGTCCGATGTAATTCTTGCCGCCTGGGCTGCCCTTGAGGTCAAGCTCCTGCGGCGTCGCCTGATCGGCCAGATGCATGACCACGCCACCATGGGCGCCGGCACCAATCACGTAGGGCTGCTTGCACTGTCCCCGGGCTGCGGCTTCGGTGCGCACGCGGTCTTTCGGGTCCTGGAATGAGGCGAGACCCCAGCGGCCGACAAGCTCGTCCGAGCGGATGCTGGCCGGCATTTCCGGCGCTACGCCGGGTTCGGGCGCCGCCGTGGGCGACGATGACGTCAGGCTCATGCTGCCGCACGCGCCGAGAAACATCGTTAGCGCCGAGACGATCCCCAGATTGGCAACCGTTCGTACGCTACGTGACCTGACCATGGCATCCCCCGGGCTAAATTCTTGGCCGCTTCCGTCCAGCAGCCAATCGCAAAACTGCTTTCGGAGCAATGACGTCCAGCAAACTACGCTGGCGCTCCGATTTGGTTTCCTTCGCAGCATCCTATACCAGCCTAACCAAGGACTTAAGCCTCTGCTTGACAGGATCGGCGCCACGCCATATTCCCCCGGGCGCACGATTAGCACTCCGAGAGCCCGATTGCTAAGGGATGCGAACTGTCCGGCGCCATCGGGGCGTCGAATACGTCTCGTATCTTGAGCCGCTTTCGATGGCAAACCAGATCTCAGAACCGAGCCTCCAGAGGAACCGTCATGGCTAAAACCAAATTTCGTCCCCTGCATGACCGTGTTGTGGTCAAGCGTATCGACGCCGAAGAAAAAACCAAGGGCGGAATCATTATTCCGGACAGCGCCAAGGAAAAGCCTTCGCAGGGCGAAATCACGGCGGTCGGCCCCGGCGGCCGCGACGAAGCGGGCAAACTGATTCCGATCGATCTCAAGGTGGGCGATCGCGTATTGTTCGGCAAATGGTCCGGCACCGAGGTCAAGCTCGATGGCGAGGAACTCCTGATCATGAAGGAGTCGGACATCATGGGCGTACTGGCCTAATCACAACGTCACCCTCACCCTGAGGAGGCAGCGAAGCTGCCGCCTCGAAGGGTCGATCATTCATAAAGGCTCATCCTTCGGGACGCGGGCAATAGCCCGCTCCTCCAGCGATAGCGGCGAAGCCGCTATGCAGGATAGTCTCATTTCCAGGAGCATTTGAAATGGCAGCCAAGGACGTTAAATTTGCTGGAGACGCGCGCGATCGCATGCTGCGCGGCGTCGACATTCTCGCCAACGCCGTCAAGGTGACGCTCGGTCCCAAAGGCCGCAATGTCGTCATCGAGAAGAGCTTCGGCGCTCCCCGCATCACCAAGGACGGCGTTACCGTCGCCAAGGAGATCGAACTCGAGGACAAGTTCGAGAACATGGGCGCGCAGATGCTGCGCGAAGTCGCCTCCAAGACCAATGACACCGCGGGTGATGGCACCACTACCGCCACCGTGCTGGCGCAGGCGATCGTGCGCGAAGGCGCCAAATCGGTTGCCGCCGGCATGAACCCGATGGACCTCAAGCGCGGCATCGATATTGCCGTGGCCGCCGTCATCAAGGACATCGGGAAGCGCGCCAAGCCGGTTGCCTCGTCGTCCGAGATCGCGCAGGTCGGCACCATCTCGGCGAATGGCGACGCCGCGATCGGCAAGATGATCGCGCAGGCGATGCAGAAAGTCGGCAACGAGGGCGTCATCACGGTTGAAGAGAACAAGTCGCTCGAAACCGAAGTCGATATCGTCGAAGGCATGAAGTTCGACCGCGGCTATCTGTCGCCCTACTTCGTCACCAATGCCGAGAAGATGACGGCCGAACTCGAGGACGTCTACGTCCTGCTGCATGAGAAGAAGCTGTCGGGCCTGCAATCCATGCTGCCGGTGCTGGAGGCCGTGGTGCAATCGGGCCGCCCGCTGCTGATCATCGCCGAAGACGTCGAAGGCGAGGCCCTGGCGACGCTGGTCGTCAACCGCCTGCGCGGCGGGCTGAAGGTCGCCGCCGTCAAGGCGCCCGGCTTTGGCGATCGCCGCAAGGCGATGCTGGAGGACATCGCGATCCTGACCGGCGGTCAGCTGATCTCCGATGAACTCGGCATGAAGCTCGAAAGCGTGACGATCAACATGCTCGGCCGCGCCCGAAAGGTCGTGATCGACAAGGAAAACACCACGATCGTCAACGGCGCCGGCAAGAAAAAGGACATCGAGTCCCGCGTCACGCAGATCAAGGCGCAGATCGAGGAGACCACCTCGGACTACGACCGCGAGAAGCTGCAGGAGCGTCTTGCCAAGCTCGCCGGCGGCGTCGCCGTCATTCGCGTCGGCGGCGCAACCGAGATCGAGGTGAAAGAGAAGAAGGATCGCGTCGAGGACGCC
The DNA here is from genome assembly GCF_900105125.1 of Bradyrhizobium canariense. Classification (NCBI taxonomy): domain Bacteria; kingdom Pseudomonadati; phylum Pseudomonadota; class Alphaproteobacteria; order Hyphomicrobiales; family Nitrobacteraceae; genus Bradyrhizobium; species Bradyrhizobium canariense. The sequence goes on from NZ_LT629750.1 coordinate 3,764,237, forward strand.
CTCAATGCGACCCGCGCGGCGGTGCAGGAAGGCATCGTGCCCGGCGGTGGCGTTGCGCTATTGCGCGCCAAGAAGGCGGTCGGCCGCATCGCCAACGACAACCCCGACGTCCAGGCCGGTATCAATATCGTGCTGAAGGCGCTCGAAGCTCCGGTCCGCCAGATCTCCGAGAACGCAGGTGTCGAAGGCTCGATTGTCGTCGGCAAGATCCTCGAGGAAAAGTCCGAGACCTTCGGCTTCGACGCGCAGACCGAAGATTATGTCGACATGGTCGCCAAGGGCATCATCGACCCGGCCAAAGTGGTGCGCACCGCGCTGCAGGACGCGGCCTCCGTGGCAGGCCTGTTGGTGACGACCGAGGCCATGGTCGCCGAATTGCCCAAGGAACCGGCGCCCGCGATGCCCGGCGGTGGCGGCGGCATGGGTGGAATGGGCGGCATGGGATTCTAAAAGCCTGCAACCACCAATCGATCAGAAGGCCGCCTCCGGGCGGCCTTCTTTTTTGGCGAATGGTAAAGGAGGTTTGCACCCCGGGGTTTCGGCCGGTATCGAGAGAGTTCCGGCTCCCGATTCTGCTCTTTGAGGAATTTAATATGCGCGCGCTTCTGCTCTGCCTGGTCGGGCTGATGACAGCCTCCTCGGATCTCGCCTTCGCCGACATGAAGCTTTCGACCAAGCCTGCCGCGGGCGCCAACGAGGTCAGATATTTCACCTCGATCGACGGCCTGATGGACGGCAATGCCGACGTCATCCTCAAGGAAACCCGCCAAGGCAAGACCGTCACCTCGGCGACGCTCGATCTCTGCTATCCCGTCGAGAAAGGCTCCGATCGCAAGGACCGCTTTGTCGCCAACCTCGCGGTCAACGGCCAGACCCTGACCGGCGCCACCCAAAGCCTCGGTGACAAATTGCCCGTGACCGTGAACCTCACGCGCCGGCCGACCGGCGATACCTTCGAATTCAAGGGCAAGATCAGCATCGGCCAGGCCGTGACCGAGGTGACCTCTTCGGACAATTCCGATCTGAGCGAGCGGGAATTCCAAGACAACCAGTCCACCGATGACGGCATCACCGCGGCGCCAAAGGATTTTACCGAGGTTTCTCCTGAATCCGTCGCGGTCAGGGTGAAGCTGGACGCGGCGGCGGATTTCCTCAGGGGATTGAAGGGACAGGACCTCGAGGTTTCCTTGAGCGGCCTTGCCGTCACATGCGACGCACTGCGCGCCGGCGAGCAGACCATCAATATTACCGTCGATCCGGATCGTGCGGCGGCACTGATTGCCAAGGCCAAGTCAGCACCCGGGGTGGTTTCCGCCGGCTGGACCACCGGAATCGTGGAAATGGACCGCACCATTCGTTTCGTGGCTACCGACTGGCGCGACGGCGAGAAGCTCAACAAGGACAAGCTCGCCACCGCGATCGCCAACGTGCTGACGAAGACGCTTGCGGCGAAATCGTCATCCTCGGCATGGGACGCCAGCACCGGAAAGCTTAAATTAACCTTCAAGCGCCCGAGCCAGATATACCCGGCTCTCGACCTGACCGACACGATCGAAGTCAATGCCCTGGTGGCGTCGGACAAGCCCGGCGCATCCGACCGGCTGATGTTGTGGATCAGCACGCCGATCATCTCGACCACCGATGAAGGCGCCGGGCCAAAGCTCAATCTGGCCGACGATTCCAGCAGTGACGAGGAAGGCGATCCAAAGGACGACAACGGCTCCGTCGACGCGCTGGCAAAGGAATTCAGAGCCCAGCGCTGGGACTCGGACAAATCGGCCTGGAAATAGCCGTTTCGGGCGATGCCGGGTAACGTCCGGTGCACGCTTTCCATGCAATCGTGCATTTGACATGCCGCCCCCGAGCGGCAATGAACCATCCATATGGTCAAGAATTTCAGGGTTTTGGGCTGAATGGCGCGCTATGACGTAGTGGTGATCGGCGCCGGCCTTGGAGGCCTGACAGCCGGCGCGATCCTGGCGCGTGCGGGACGCAAAGTCCTTATCATCGAGCGCAGCAATTCGGTCGGCGGCGCGGCGTCGAGCTACAAATCCGGCGATCTGTTCGTCGAGGGTTCCCTGCACGAGACCAGCGATCCGCACGATCCCCGCGATCCGAAACACGATGCGCTGACGCGCGCGGGCGTTATCGACGCGGTCAAATGGATTCCGTCCGGCGTGTTTTATGAAGTGCGCGGCGGCCCGCTCGATCGGCCGTTCGTGATGCCGGACAATTTCGACGAAGCACGGCGCGCGCTGACCGAGCGTTTCCCGGAGGCCCGGTCAGGAATCGAGCAGTTGCTCGGCGAGATGGAACGCATCGCCTCCGCTGTGGGCACGCTGTCGAAAAGCGCCGGCGCGTCGAGGAATCCGCGCGAAAATGTCGGCGCGCTGTTGAAACTGGCGCCTGCGATCGGGGACTGGCGCTTGTCGTTGTCCGAGAAGCTCGATCGGGTTTTCGGCGACAATGAAGCCGTCAAATGCGCGCTTGCCGCCAACCTCTCCTACTTTCACGACGACCCGGGGACGTTGTGGTGGATCTTCTTTGCGATGGCGCAGGGAAGCTACCTGCAAAGCGGCGGCCGCTACGTGCAAGGCGGCTCGCAGCGGCTCTCCAGCGCACTCGCCCGCGCCGTCAGGGTCGCCGGCGGAGAGGTGCTGGTGCGCCGCATCGTCAACAGTGTCGCTCTGGATGCGCAGGGCCAAACCAGCACCGTTAGCCACACCGCGCGCGACGGCAGCGATCCGCAGACGGTCGAGTGCCGGCGGATTATCGGCAACGCCGCGCCGGAGACGCTGGCGGCCCTGATGCCTGCTTCGGCTGCGGAAAAGCTCAGGGAAAGCTACGCGCAGCAAACGCCCTCGGCTTCGCTATTTGCGCTCACGCTCGGCCTATCGAGGCCGCCGCGCGAATTCGGGATCAACGTCTACTCCACGCAGTTGCTGCCGCGCGACATGACACGGCTATCCGACTACGCGAAAGGCGCGGCACTGATGGCGGCCGAGCCTGGCGAGCAAATGCCGCCGATGTCCGTGGTCGATTACGCGGCGATCGATTCCGGCGTTCCGGCTCCGCCCCATGTGCTCTCGATCCTCGGGCCCGACCATCTGTCGAACTGGGACAGTTCGGACATGGACGCCTATCGCGAAAAACGCGGCCGCTGGCAGGCGGCGATCGTGCGTTATCTCGATTCGATTTATCCGGGCCTTGCGAACGGCGTCGTCGCATCGTCGTTCAACAGCGCGTTATCGGTCCGGCAATACCTCAATGCGCCCCATGGCGCGGTTTATGGGTTTGCGCCGGCGCCGCAGCGCTCGACCCGGCGTATTCCAAGACGCTCGCCGCGCACCGTGGTGCCCGGACTTTATCTGGCCTCGGCCTATGCAGGTTTCGGCGGCTATTCCGGCGTCGTGCAATCCGCCGGCGCATGCGCCGACATGATCCTTGGTGAAGGCTAAAGATATACCCTGACGCGCGCTCTTCACGCCGAGCGGAGGCCACACCCCGGATCGCGTCCGGGGCAGACTCTCGCCTGAAAATCCGACCTAATTGGTATTGATGTGGAAGTGCAGCGATTTCGTCCCAATGAACAAGACCAGATCACCCTGACGTTTCCAGGTCGTGGCTTCGCTCAACGTCGTGAGCAATTCATCGTCGATCTCCGCCCGCCCCGGCGCACAGGCGGCGCGGTCTTCCATCTGACCGGGGACGAAAATCACGGTATTACCGGCCACTGAAAACTGGCCCTTGCCTGCTTTGCACCACAGATCGAGTGTCGCCTCGCCATTGTCGCCGATCTCGAGCGTGGGCAACCGCTTCGAACCGGGCTGACTTGCCGTATCCAACGTCATTTCAAATCCGAACGGAAACCCCTCATCGGCGCTGGCCGGAACAACGCCCAGCGCGCCCGCCGCCAACACCAGTGCAATAGCGGATCTACTCAGAAAACTTTTCAGCAAAAGCATGCAGCCTCTCGTCATAACCCGGCCCCCAACCGCGCGCCGTTCTAATCGACAGTCGCGACGTTGGCCAGTTCAACGGCCGCATGATTGCCCTGCCGCAAAAACAAATCCCCGCGGCATCCGCCGCGGGGATTCTCGCAACGCCGTCTGAGCCGGCTTTTACTTCAGGACCATCGCCGTGAACGGGTAGACATAGGCCTGCAACATCACGAACAGGCCCACGAGACAGGCCAGCGCGATCGAGTGCTTGAACACGAAACGCAGGATCGTGCCCTCGTGCCCGAACCAGTTGGTCGCGGTCGAGGCGACGACGATCGATTGCGCGTCGATCATCTTGCCCATGACGCCGCCGGACGAGTTCGCCGCCGCCATCAGCACCGGCGAAAGGCCCAGTTGTTGCGAGGTGATTTTCTGCAGGTTTCCGAACAGAATATTCGAGGCGGTATCCGATCCGGTCAGCGCGACACCGAGCCAGCCGAGCAGCGTGCCGAAGAAGGGATACAGCACCCCGGTCGCAGCGAAGGCGAGACCAAGCGTGGCATCAACGCCGGAGAGCCGCGTCAGCGTCCCGATCGCCAGCATCGCCGAGATCGTGATCAGCGAATACGCGCACAGCTTGATGGTGCGCGCATATTCGGAAACGATCTTGCCCGGCGACAGTCCCATGATGAAACCCGCGATAATAGCCGCGAGCAGCATACCCGAGCCGGTAAACGACACGTAGGTGAACGAGAATATCGCCGATTCCTTGGTCGGCGTCGGCACCACCGGCGCAACCTTGTTGATCATGTTGTGCAGTTCGGGAACCGGATAGCTCCAGGTGAAGATCGGATTCACCGCAGCCTTGAACCAATCCGTGCCCCAGATCAGCAGGATGATACACAGGATGATCCACGGCAGCAGCGCGGTGAGCAGCTCTCCCGGTGCCAGCGGTGCCGGATCCACCAGCCTCGCCGGAGCCATCGTGCTGGCGGATTCATCATTGCCGCGCAGCGCCGGCGACAACCACAGCTTCTTCGGCTGCCACACTTTCAGGAACAGGATCAGACAGCCCATCGAAATCAGCGATGAGCCGATATCGACAATCCACGGATTGATATAGTTCGAGATCAGGAATTGCGGGATCGCGAACGACAGACCGGTAACCAGGATGGCCGGCCAGACCTCCTTCATGCCTTTGAAGCCGGCGAACGCCCACACCACCCAGAACGGCACGATCAGCGAAAAGATCGGCAGTTGCCGTCCGACCATTGCGCCCAGAATGTAGGGATCAAGGCCGGTCACGGAAGCGAGGCCCTGGATCGGGGTACCGAGTGCGCCATAGGCCACCGGCGCCGTATTGGCGATCAGCGACAGGCCCGATGCCGCGAGCGGCGAGAAGCCGAGCCCGATCAGGATCGAGCCCGTGATCGCCACCGGCGTACCGAAACCGGATGCGCCCTCGAAGAATGCGCCGAACGAAAATGCGATCAGCAGAAGCTGCAACCGTCGATCCGCAGTCACGCCGCCAACGGCACGCTTGAGCGTCTCGAAGCGGCCCGCGGTGACCGTAAGCTGGTACATGAAGATGACGTTGAGAACGATCCAGCCGATCGGGAAGAAGCCGCTCACGATTCCCAGCAGCGAGGCGCGGACCGCCAAGTTGGCCGGCATGGTGAAAAGAAGGATCGCCACGAGATTGGCCAGCACCAACGCGATGATGGCGGCGACATGCGCCTTGACCTTGCCGCTTGCGATCAAAATAAGCAGCGTGACGACGGGTATCGCCGCGGCGATCGTCGAGAGCGTCGTGTTATCGAACGGATTATAGACTTGGTTCCACATTGCGATCCCTCCTCCCCACGCCGTTATGTGACAGCCCGGCCAGCGTGGAAGGCTGGGCATGACTGGCGCGATCGCAGGAATGATTATGCAATGTGCGAAATTTAGCCGCGAATTTAGGCAATGCCGGATTCGCTCACAACCTCGCGAATTATCAAAAGGTCCCCGCCCCTCGCCGTTGCACCCATGCTAGGGTCGACTCAGCGGGGGCGACAAGCTAACCCAGACCGGGAAATATACGACTTTAGTCTAACATCTCTGATTTCCCCATTATTTCAGGCCCTTGGGCCACCCTTCTGGAGACGGTAATCTGTGAACAACATCCGCTCGACGATCGCGACCGTATGGCGGATCTCTGCTCCCTATTTTCGTTCCGAAGACAAATTGGCCGGCCGCACGCTGCTCGCGGCGGTGATCGCGATCGAACTCTCGCTGGTGGCGATCGATGTTCTGCTGAACCAGTGGCGCGGCCGCTTCTACAATTATCTCCAGGTCAGGGATTGGGCCGGTTTCGTCTGGGAACTCGGCGTCTTCACCTTTCTGGCAACCCTCAACGTCGCGCTTTCCATCTACCAGCTCTATCTCAATCAGTGGCTTCAGATCCGCTGGCGGCGCTGGATGACCAGCCGCTATCTCGGCGAATGGATGGACAAGGCCAACCACTATCGCATGCAGCTACAGGGCGACGCGGCCGACAACCCGGACCAGCGCATTTCCGACGACGTGAAAATGTTCGTCGATCAAACCCTGGGCATCAGCGTCGGACTGCTGAGTTCGATCGTGTCATTGGCGTCCTTTATCGTCATCCTGTGGGGCCTTTCGGCGGAATCTCCGTTGACGCTGTTCGGCAACACCTTTCACATTCCCGGCTATCTGGTGTGGGGCGCACTGATCTATGCGGTCTTTGGAACCGCGCTGACACAGTGGATCGGCTCGCCGCTGGTCAATCTGTCCTTTGAACAGCAGCGTTACGAGGCCGATTTCCGCTTCAATCTCGTGCGCGTGCGCGAAAACTCCGAGCAGATCGCGCTGTTAAAGGGCGAGAGTGCCGAACGCCACCGGCTTTCGGAACGGTTCGGCCGCGTGGTGGAGAACTGGTACGCCATCATGAGCCGGACCAAGCGGCTCACGGCCTTTACCTCAAGCTATTCGCAAGCCGCGGTGATTTTCCCCTTCATTCTGGTCGCGCCGGCCTATTTCGCCGACAAGATCCAGCTCGGCGGTCTGTTGCAGACCGCGTCCGCATTCGGCAGCGTGCAAAGCGCATTGTCATTCTTCATTTCGATCTATCGGTCGCTGGCGGAATGGCGATCCGTCGTTGCGCGACTTGACGGATTCGAGATGTCGATTAACAGCGCCACCAGGCTCGCGGCCGGGACCGACTCGATCGACGTCGTGCCGTTGGCCAAGGGCAATGAAATCGATCTGGAAAAACTTCTTGTGCGATTGCCGAACGGAACGCCGCTGGTCTCGGCCAACAGCTTCAACCTTCATGGCAATGAACGCACCCTGGTCACTGGCCCGTCGGGCGCCGGCAAATCGACGCTGTTCCGTGCCATTGCCGGTATCTGGCCGTTCGGCGGCGGTTCGATTGCCATTCCGGCAAAGGCAACGCTGATGATGCTGCCACAGCGGCCGTATTTTCCGATCGGTTCGCTGCAAGCGTCGATCGCCTATCCGGCCGAAGCGGACGCCTACAGCGCGGATCAGATCAGGGATGTCCTCATCGCGGTTGGCTTGCCGAAACTTGCTTCGCAATTGGGCGTGGAAGCGCATTGGAACCGAATGCTTTCGCTGGGTGAACAACAACGGCTGGGACTCGCCCGCGCGCTGCTGTTCGCGCCGCAATATCTTTTCCTCGATGAAGCGACCGCATCGCTTGATGAGGCCTCGGAGGCAGCGCTTTATCGCCTGCTTCAAGAGAAATTGCCGGCCACCACGATCGTTTCGATCGGTCATCGCTCGACGCTCGAGGCGTTCCATCAGCGAAATGTGGAGCTGGTCCGCGATGGCGACCAGTTCGCGCTGCGGGACAAGGATAAAAGCGCGGCGTCATCCTGACGGACAAGCCGGTTAACTAAAGCGAGCGGGCAGGAAGTGCAGCCGGCTCTGCAGCGGTGCTGGATCCTTGCGCGTGCGGCATCAGTAAACGCGAGCATCGGACCGCGGTAAGCAAGCCTAAGATAGATAGCCTTTGCGGGAATGACTGAGACTGTCGTTGGCGCCGGGATCGTATCGATCCTGTCTTTGCAAGACATCTCGTTTCGTTCAGTTCAGATCACCCAGAAACAAAAGGGGCGGCAGATTGCTCTGCCGCCCCTTTGGTCTTGGGATAGTGAACTTACTTCAGGCTGGTCATCGCGGTCAGGTCAGCCGAGAGCTTGACGATGCCGGCAGCGCCGCACCAGTTCGAACTCGCGCCCGACGGATTGATCGAGGTCACGTTGGTCGTGCCGGAAGCGTTGAATGCGCTGGTGAAGGCGTTGCAATCACCCTTCGACAGATCGCTGTCGGAGTAACGCAGATCCAGCGTGAACACCTTATAGGTGAAGCCGATGCCCACGTTCCAGGTGTCATAGCTGGCGTAGGGGATACCGCCCGCAAACACGGTGCCGATGCCGGTGCCGTAGAACGAATCGGAAGTTCCGAGCCACTGCCGACCAAACTCGCCGGAGACATACATGCCGACGCCGCTGGTGCCAAAGGCGGTGGTCGGCGCGGTGTACTTGGCGGTGATCGAAGCGTAGTCACCCCAGGCGCCGCTGTTCAGGAAGTTCGGCGAATAATATTCGTTGATGCCGGCCTGCCAGTTGTCGTTGAAGGTGTAGTTTACCTTGGCGTAGGCTTCGAAGAAGCTCACGTCTTTCTTCATCACGTTTCCGTCGCCGAGGAAGATCGTGTTCGGGTCCACGGCGCAAACGTTGCCGCCGGGAACTCCGCCGGTGAGGACGTTGTCGGCGCAGCGACCACCCGGATACAGGTAGCCCCAGACACCGAAGTCGAAGGCAGCCGCACCGAAGGTCGGCCGGATACCGCCGTAGACGTCAACTTCGGCAGCAGCCCGGTTTGAGAAGGAGATGCTCTCCGTCGAGGTACCGATGTACAACTGCAGGTCTTTGTTAATGTTGTAGCGGGGCTCGAAATAGGCCGTAACCGACGGCATGTGGTTCGATTGGGTGACACCGCGGAAGATGTAATCGTTCATTACAGCGCTGCCGAATGCGATATCCCAAGGATCAAAAGCAGCGGGAGGTGGCGCCTTGACCGCCTTCACCGGCAAATCCGCCGCAAGAGCCGAACCAGATAACATTGCTAGCGCCGTTGCTAACAAAACCACATTCTTCATGACCATCCCCGTTACATTTCAAGACCAGCCCGATTTCGGCGCCCCCCCGGGGACAAGCGATAACCGACTGCGGCCCAATTGCTTAACCTGACCCAATCTGAAGCGGGGCCCCCATTGAGTGAAGCAAAAAGGGCGGGCATTTGCCGACTTTTTAGGCGTTCCAGCCCTTTCACGTAATGTTGTTGAAAGGTGTTGCATTCCCACAACAGCTTTTGGCACTTCTAACGTGGGTTGAGCGGCTGTGGCGTCAGGCGAACACAGGTTATCCAGAGGTGACCGCTCCCTTTCCGGCGAATCTCGCAAATGCAGCGAATCAACCGGCTTGCCGAAACTCCGGCTCAAGCCACCCAAAACCTCCGCGCCCGAATGGAATGTCGTCGACACGAAAAAGGCCGCAGCGGTCAACGCTGCGGCCCGAACGATGTTCGAGGTTGGTCGAACGCGATCAGCTAATTGTCGTCTTCTCCGCTCGAGGACGACCCGGACGAAAGGCTGTCCGAATGTCCCCATGACGGCGCGGGACTCGCTGCCGCGGGACTCGGTGCGGCAGAACTCGGCCCCGCCCAACTGTGCGCGGCTGGAGCCGGCGCAGGCGCCGGAGTAGGAGCGGCCATCGGAGCTGCAGGTTTGGGGGCCGCAGGTTTGGGGGCTGCCCGCTTGGGTTTAGTCGCAGCGACGGCAGCCGGAGCGATCTTCTTTTTCGCCGGGCTTTTCTTGGCGCCGGCTTTCTTGGCGGATTTTTTGGCCGACTTTTTCGGCGCGGCCGCCTTGGACTTTTTGGCGGACTTTGCAGCCTTTTTCGCCGATTTCTTGGCAGACTTCTTCGCCGATTTCTTTGACGTCTTCTTGGCGGATTTCTTCTTCGCCGTCAGAAGTTTTTTCTTACTCTTTTTACTCTTAGCTTTCTTTTTTCCCTTAGCCATTCGTGATCCTCCTGTTGCCGCCGATCAATGTCTACGATCACTGTCGATCGGGCACTTAAAATCATCCGCCTGTCGCGCGGGGCCAATCGATCAGTTCAATCCTGGCCGGGGACCGCCCGTCGCCCAATCGAGAAGCTCAATCGTGTGCACCACAGGAACTGACGTACCACCGGCAATCTGCACCATGCACCCAATATTGCCCGCGGCGATCATATCCGGCTTGACCATCGCGATGTTGGCGACCTTTCGATCGCGCAATCGGCTCGCAATGTCAGGCTGGAGAATGTTGTAAGTCCCCGCCGAACCGCAACACAAATGGCTCTCAGGTACATCTTTCACCACGAATCCGTTCTTGGAAAGCAATTCTTTCGGGGCTTGTGTGATTTTCTGGCCGTGCTGCAGCGAACAGGCCGAGTGATAGGCGATGACAAGATCGCCGTGTTGCTGCTTAGGCTGCAGATCGAGGCCACCGACATATTCCGTGATGTCCTTGGCCAGCGCTGAAACTCTTGCGGCGGGTTTGGCGAAATCGCGGTCCTCCCGCAGCATGAAGCCATAGTCCTTGATGACCGTACCGCACCCCGACGTCGTCACCAGGATGGCGTCGAGACCACCTCGCGCGGCCTCGTTGAGCCAGGCGGTGATGTTGGCGCGGGCGCGTGCCAATGCGTCGCCGTCATGTCCGAGGTGGTGGGTGAGCGCGCCGCAGCATTGCTCGTCCTTGACCAGGACAACCTCGACGCCATGACGCGTCAGGAGATTGATGGCCGCCTGGTTGATGCGCGGTGCCAGCACCTGTTGCGCACAGCCCTGCAGCAGCGCGACCCGTCCGCGCTTGGTGCCGATAGCCGGAAAGACGCTTCCGCCTGCCGCCCCGCGCGGTGGCAGGCTGCCCGGCGCCAGCGCCAGCATCGCCTTGATCCGCCGCCCTAGAGTCGGCGATGCCGCGGCAACCCCAGATGCCGGCAGCAAGGCGGCCAGCGGCCGGCCCAGCCGCGCCAGAATCATGCTTAGGCGAAACAGCCCGGGCCGCGGCAGCACCCAGGCGAGGACCGCGCGCAAGGCCCGTTCGGTCAACGGCCTCTTGTAGTCCTTTTCAATTTTGACCCGTGCCTGGTCGACGAGATGCATATAGTTCACGCCCGACGGACAGGTGGTCATGCAGGCAAGGCAGGAGAGACAACGGTCGATATGCTTGACCACCTCCTGCGTCGGCGGGCGATCTTTCTCCAGCATCTCCTTGATGAGGTAGATTCGGCCGCGCGGGCTGTCGAGCTCATCGCCAAGCAGCACATAGGTCGGGCAGGTCGCGGTGCAGAATCCGCAATGCACGCAGGCGCGCAGGATCTTGTCGGCTTCCGCGATATCGGGATCGGCGAGTTGTGCGAGGCTGAATTCGGTTTTCATGTCGCGGATCCTCGCGTCAGACGGCCGCGATTGAGGATGTTCTTGGGATCGAAGCTGTGGCGGACGCGTTCGCCGAGTGCGGCGAGGCCGCTCGGCTGCGGGTGGAACACATCGACATTGCGGCGGACATCCTCGGATGCGCGCAGCAATGTCGCGTGGCCGCCGACGGCGTCGACACGCTCGCGCACCAGCACGGCCTGGGCGTCGGTCCCCGGCGGCAGAGCCGCCCAGATCAAGCCCCCGCCCCAGTCGTAGATCACCTCGCCGCCGCTCTCGCGCGCCAACCGCTCACCGAGCGCCCCGCCCGACGCCGGGGGACAAACGATGCGCCATACCGGCCAGGCCCCGAGCGTGCCGTTGGCCGCAAACGGCTTAATGTCGCGAACCGAAGCCCAGATCGTCGCCGAGGCGGCATCTTCGACCGTCTCCGCTGCCCCAAACGGCGCGAGGACCTTGCCGAGCGCGGCCGCGCGATGGGCGACCGAGGCCGCAATGCCTTCCAGCCGCAGCAGCGTAACGGATTGTTGCGATGATCCGAGGTCACCAAAGCCCGTGGAAGTCCGAAGCACCGAATTCGGCAGATGGGCCGCCCCCGACACATCGAACGGCGAGCCCAGTGCCGCCGTCATCGCGCGGTTTGCGGTGCTGTCATCGAGCCCGCGCAGCACCAGCGTGCATTCGCTTTCCGGCCTCGGCATCACCTTCAACGTTACCTCGGTCATGACGGCAAGCGTTCCCCACGACCCCGCCAGCAGCTTGCAGAGGTCGTAACCGGTGACGTTTTTGACGACCTTGCCGCCGGCCTTGAAGCTGTCGCCAAAGCCCGACACCGCATGCGCGCCGAGCAGATGATCGCGCGCGCCGCCGGCCTTGATGCGGCGCGGGCCTGCCAGCCCGGCGGCGATCATGCCACCGATGGTGCCCACCTCAGGCGTGCCCAATAGCGGCGCGGTATTCATCGGCTCGAACGCGAATTGCTGGTTCTTGGAGTCGATCAGCGACAACACGTCGGCGAGCGGAACGCCTGCCTGCACCGTGATGATCAGTTCGTTCGGCTCATAGGCCATCACCGCGTTCAGATCGGACAGATCGAGCAGCGCATTGGTCGCCATCGGCTGGCCGACCATCCGCTTGGAGCCATGGCCGATAATTTCCAGCGGCTGCTCGCTGGCTAGCGCGGCACGCACCACCTGCTCGACATCGGCAGCGTCACGTACCTTCAGGGTGTCCACGTCAACCGCCTTGCCTTCATCGCGTAACCAACCTTGAAAAGGCTGCGTTTGTGGCAGCCATTGCTGTTCCAGGCCATCCTTCTAAAGGCTGGGATGGCAGGCACAAGAGTGGCTTGAAAGACCGAATTCCCGCTCCGCCGCCTGCCCCGTCGCGATTGCAGCCGGAATGCGCGACGCCGGAACCCTGGTGCCGCCGGATTCAATCGCCACGCGCTCCGGCCGGGCAGCGATAATACACATACAGTTCGTTCGGTATCGAACCATCGCTGTCAAGTCATGGAGGTATAGTCGCGCTCGCTGAGAGGCGACCGAACCCAATCGAAGGAGCAAAATCATGAGTCAGTATGCAACGAACAGGCAAACCGTCGGCGAAGCCGTCAGTGGCGGCGGACTTCTGGTTGTCGCGCAATGGGAAGCAAAGGAGGGAGAAGCCGACAAGGTTGCCGGAATTCTGGATCGCTTCCTTCCCGAGGCCCAGCGCGAGCCGGGCGCCAAGCTGTTCCTGATCGGCCGGAGCAAGGATAAGCCCGCGCAATTCCTGTTCTATGAACTGTTCGCCGACGAGGCGGCCTTCAAGGCGCATCAGGAGAGCGCGCATTTCAAGAACTTCATCGCCGGCGAGGCGCTGCCTCTGCTCGCCAAGCGGGAACGCGCGCAATATGTATTGCTGTAGCCTTTGAGTGGCGCAGCCCGCTGATCCGAGGGTAGCGAAAACATCAAACAAGGCAAAGGAAGCAGGCCCGACGCCCAACGCTGGCGCAGGCTTCCTTTACTCGCCTCGATCGCCGAGCGGATCCGTATAACAACGGAAATTCGGCAGGCGACGATCAAAGCCCGACTTTACGGAACATTCAGCTATTCCCTCCATATTTAACCACCCGGCCAGAAGGCCCTCCAAACGCTCAGGATGAGCGATGCTAGACGCAGGACTGTCAATCGCCGACGAAGTTGAGGCAGCCATCAGTGCTGGTTCAGCCGAAAAAAGTCTCGAAACGATCAAGCGTGTCACGGATCTGTTTCTGTTGTCCGCCGGCAGCCTCAATGGCGAGCAAATCGAGCTGTTCGACGATGTCCTCGAACGTCTGATCAAGACAATCGAAATTCGGGCGATCGTTGACGTCAGCGCCCGCATAGCTCTGGCTGAAGTGAGCACCCAACTGGCTGGCGTTTCAAAGGCCCCGCCTTTAGTCGTCCGGCGGCTTGCAAGGCATGATGAGATCGCGATTGCCGGCCCCGTCCTGACCGAATCTGCGCGTTTGGGCACCGAAGATCTGGTCGAACTCGCGGGCACCAAGAGCGAGCAGCATCTTCTGGCGATTTCAGGCCGCTGGTGGCTGGACGAGGTCGTTACAGACGCGCTCTTGGCCCGTCACTATCCAGCCGTTAGTCGCCGTTTAATGAACAATCCCGGTGCGCGCGTTTCCGCGGCTGGATTCGCGACGGTGATTGCGCAGGCCGAAGCAGACCCCGAACTTGCGGTCGAAACCGGAATTCGAGTCGATTTGCCGACGGCGCTCCGCCATCAGCTCTTGCGCAGTGCAACCGAAGCGGTTCGCTCGCGGCTGTTGTCGCGCGCGCCGCGCCACGTTTTCGAGGAAATCCGAAGCGCCATTGCGGCCGCGTCAGCGGCGGCAGATGGCGAGATGTCTAGGGTTCGTGACTTTGATACGGCCAAGCGCCTGGTGACGTCGCTGAAAAAGAGCGGCGAACTCAACGAGGCGGCGTTGTTCGGGTTCGCCAAGCAGCGAAGATATGAAGAGACCGTCGCCGCACTTGCCGAGCTGTCGCGATCGACGGTCGATGTGATTCGCCCGCTGATGCAAAGCCTTCGCGATGACGGCGTTCTGATCCCCTGCAAGGCCGCGGAGCTCGGTTGGGAGACCGTGAGCGCGGTCCTGGAGAGCCGTTTTGTGAATGGCTCGATGGGACCGCACGAATTGGCCAAAGCAAAAAATCAGTTCGCCAAGCTGACCGCGGAAAACGCCCGTCGCCTGCTGAAGTTTTGGCAGGTTCGATCGTTCCCTTCCTCATCGAACGTCAATTGAATCAACAGACCTGCGCGCAAGCCCGATAAGCGTGCCCTCCGCTAGAACCGCGGAAGGTCGGGGAAAGCCAGCTTGCCGCCGTGCACATGCACGCGGCCAAGCTCGGCGCAGCGATGCAAGGTTGGAAATACCTTGCCGGGGTTGAGCAGGCCCTGCGCGTCGAACGCGCATTTCAGCCGCTGCTGCTGATTGAGATCGATCTCGCTGAACATCTCCGGCATCAGGTCTCGCTTCTCGACGCCGACGCCATGTTCGCCGGTGAGCACGCCGCCGAGTTCGACGCAGCATCGCAGGATGTCCGCGCCAAAGGCCTCGGCCCGGTCCATCTCACCGGGCTTGTTGGCATCGTACAGGATCAGCGGATGCAGATTGCCGTCGCCAGCGTGGAACACGTTGGCGACGCCAAGACCGTACTTCTCGGAGAGATCGCGGATGCGCGCCAGCGCTTGCGGCAGCGCGCCGCGCGGGATGGTGCCGTCCATGCACAGATAATCCGGCGAGATCCGTCCGACCGCCGGAAATGCCGCCTTGCGGCCGGCCCAGAACAGATTGCGCTCGGTCTCCGAGTTGGAGATCTGGCACGTGGTCGAACCGCAGCCTTGCGCGATCGCCTCGACCCGCTTGATCAGCTCATCGACCTCGATACCGGGGCCATCGAGTTCGATGATCAGAAGCGCCTCGACGTCGAGCGGATAGCCGGCGTGCACAAAGGCTTCGGCGGCGTGGATCGCAGGCTTATCCATCATTTCCATGCCGCCCGGAATGATCCCGGCGCCGATGATCCGCGCCACGCATTCGCCGGCCGCCTCGACTTGCGCGAAGCCGACCATCAACGCCCGCGCGGTCTCCGGCTTCTGCAGGATCCGCACCGTGACCTCGGTGACGACGCCGAGCAGGCCTTCGGATCCGGTGATGATCCCCATCAAATCGTAACCACTGGTCTCCGGCGACTTGCCGCCGATCCTGATGACTTCACCGGTGATCAGCACGAGTTCGCAGCCGAGCACATTGTTGGTGGTCATGCCGTATTTCAGGCAGTGCACCCCGCCGGAATTCTCCGCGATATTGCCGCCGATCGAGCAGGCAATCTGCGACGAGGGATCGGGCGCGTAGTAGAATCCGGCATGCGCCACCGCCTGGCTGATGGCGAGATTGGTCACCCCGGGCTCGGTCACAACCACGCGGTTGTCGAAATCGATGTCGCGGATGCGCTTGAATTTACCCAACCCCAGCAGCACGCCATCGGCCAGCGGCAGCGAGCCGCCGGACAGCGAAGTACCGGAGCCACGCGGCACCACCTTGATGCCCTGCTCGAAGCAATATTTCAGGACCTGCGAGACTTGTTCAGTGGTGTCCGGCAGCACCACGACCATCGGCGGCTGTCGGTAGGCCATCAGCCCGTCGGACTCGTAGGGCAGCATTTCCGCCGGCTTGTCGATGACGCCCTCGCCCGGCACGATCGCACGCAGCGCCGCCACGATCGCATCGCGGCGTCCCAGCACCGCCTGATCCGGGGCAGGCATCATGATCGTCATGTCGATTTCTCCTGACCCGCGTGAGGCGCAAGCGCATCCGCTGTCATCAATTTGCTGTAGCAAATCAAGCATGTCTGGGCCGTTTTGGGTAGCTGTCCAAAGGATCGGCGGAGCTTGTCACCTATGCGGCCGGACCATGAAACCCGAACCGGGTTTCACGGCTTGTCGATCGCAAGCCCACCATGCCACAAACGGTCCTGAAGCCATTCGAACCATGAAGAGCACACCATGAAAAAACTAACCCTGAGCGCGCTGGTCGTCATCGCATCGTCCGTAGCCGCGTCAGCCGCGCTGGCGCAGGACGCTGCGGCCGGCAAGACGTCGTTCAACAAATGCCTGCCCTGCCACGCCATCGGCGAAGGCTCCAGGAACAAGGTAGGTCCGGAACTCAACGGGCTCGATGGCCGCAAGTCCGGCACTGCGCCGGACTACTCCTATTCGGATGCCAACAAGAATTCAGGCATCACCTGGAACGAGGCTGAGTTCAAGGATTACATCAAGGATCCGAAAGCGAAAGTTCCGGGCACCAAAATGGCCTTTGCCGGCATCAAGAACGAAAAGGAGATCAACGATCTCTGGGCCTATGTGTCGCAATACGACAAGGACGGAAAAACGAAGTAGCGCTCTCCCTGCCGCCGACATCAAAACTCCGCAACTTCGCGCGGAGTTTTTCTTCTGTCCCTTACTCCGTCCGAAACGGCCGCGCCGCCTCGACGGCCCAATCACGGAGTAATGTGAGGAGATGAAGGTTGCGGGCGTTGGGAAGGTGAACGAAATAATATCCGGTTTGAAGCTGTAACGGACATTCGGCCAGCGTCTTCAATCTGCCTTCAGTGACCGGCGTCGCGATATAGGCCATGTCCATCAGCGCGACGCCGGCGCCTGCCATCGCAGCATCGAGCGCCTGTGCGCGCGTCTCCACCGTCAGCCATTTGATGCGGCGCCCGGCGAATGCACGGTCGTGTTTCTGCCAGCTCGACCAATCCATGAACCGCGATCGCGCCCGGATCAGCGGCGCGCCGGACCAACCTTGTTTGGCATTCGACGACAAGCGATCGGCGACATCGGGAGACGCGACAGGCATCAGCGTTTCCTCAAACAGCAGCGTTGAGGCAAGGCCCTTCCATGCGCCGCGCCCGTGACGAATGGCGCAATCCATCTCCTCCTTTTTCAGATCGACAGGTCTCGTCGTGGTGAAGATCGCGACCTCGATCTGCGGGTGCTGTGCCTGGAAGATCGGAATGCGCGGGATCAGCCAATGCGATGCGAAGGTCGCCACCGTACTCAGCCGGATCTGCCCGCGGTCCCGCCGAAACGGCTGAACCGCTGTCTCTATCCGATCGAGCGCGTCGCCCACGCTTGCAAGCAGCCTCTCCCCGTCCTCGGTGAGCGCGATCCGCCGGCCCGCTTTGCGCACCAGCGCCACGCCAAGCTGCTTTTCCAGCGCGGCAATCCGATGCGACAGCGCCGATCGGGTAACGCCGAGATGCTCGGCGGCTTCGGTCAGGGTGCCGCATGTCGCGAACAGCGAAAGCGCCGAGAGCGCGCGCGCCGACGGCTGGGCGGATCGTCCCATGAGCTCTTTCCCAATTGGTGAGATATTTTCACCAATTGGACGCTGCGGGCAAGCTATCATCCGTGATCGATGCAAAAGGGAACAGCACGATGGGAATCCATAACGTCCGGCAGCTCTCTGATTATAATCACTGGGCCAACCTCAGGCTTTATGCCGCGGCGCTGGAAATGCCGGAGCAGCAATATCGCCGCCCAACCGGGGTTTTCTTCGGCAGCCTGCACGGAACGCTGAATCACCTGCTGCTGACCGATCGTATCTGGCTAAAGCGATTGACCGGCACCGGCGAGCATCCCGACCGCCTCAACGCCATCCTGTACGACGATCGCCGGGATCTTCTGCGCGCCCGGATCGCGGAAGACGCGCGTTTGAACGATCTCGTCAGAGGCTATACCGACGCAGATCTCGCCAAAGCCGTCTCCTATCAGACGACGTCAGGCAAGCCCTACAGCCAGCCGCTGCAGGATATCCTGGCTCATCTCTTCAACCATCAGACCCACCACCGTGGCCAGGCGCATGCGTGCATCTCGATCGTCACCGGAGGCGAGCCGCCGACCCTCGACCTGCTGGCCTTTCAGCGCGGCGTCCCCGCGCCAAATCTGACGTAAGGTTGCGAAACCTGTATCGCCCTTAGGCTACAATTTTCCCGCCCGGCATCACCGCGCGAAACTCGACACCGTGCAGATGGATCGTCGGAGCCATTCCGAAATGGTTGCCGCCGAATACCTCGATGCGGCGGTCGAACTCATCCTTGGCAATGTCGAGAGGGATGTCGCAGATGCTCTGGTAGCTGCGCCGAGAATATTTCCGGGCGCCCCATTCCAACGGAAGCGTTGGTGGCGGCGCGGCGTCTGTCGCGAGCCACTTCGCCATGCGCCAGAACAATTGCGCCAGATGCGCATAGGCCAACCCCTCCAGCCCGAGGACGGAGATATTGGCTGGAATGGGAAACAGGGCGACATCAACGATCGGTCCGGCATCGACCTGTTCGACCATGACGTGAGCTGTCACGCCAAATTCAGTTTCCCGATTATAGAGCGCAAAATGAGAAGGCGCCCATCCGGGATAGCTGGGCGGACCGGGATGAAAATTGAAGGCGCCGTAGCCCAGCCGATTAAGGACACTCACCGGAACAATTTCCGGCGTCACGAACGCGACCAGCCGGGAGCGCCGAAGCAATTCGGAATTCAGAAAGGTCAGATCGGCGGAGGTCCTGACCGGTATCACCTTGAGAAACGGATTGTGTCCAAGCAGGAGGTGCGGCAGCACGTGTTGCTCGGCCTCGCCCGAAAGCAGAATGATCGTGTCGAACATCGTCTGTGATTCTTGTGTTGGACACCCGGACGATGAAGCCGACAACCTTAATGAAATCTTCTTATTTGCTGTCGGCTATGTTGCCTCGCGTTGCGCGGATCGGCTCAGAAAGATTTGGAAACAAAAATCTCTCTGATCTGATCCTTACGATGTCAGGTCGTTCCCCTCACGCGCGCTTGAGCTCGGTGGTATGGAACGGCTCGAGCGTATCGATATCGCTGACCGGCTGGGTCTTTTGATTCCATTTGAAATAGCGGAGCGTTATCGTCTCCGGCGCGAAGTCGATCAGCAGAAAGCCGTTTTCCTCGATCGGCGTAACCGTTTCCTGCATATCCAGATGCTGAGGCGGCTTGGGACCGACCCCGCGGAATTCAGACGCCCAACCGCCCGTGCTCGTCCCCAGCGTACCCGGCAGCACCGTGATCACGGGATTGTGTGAGAAATCGAGCTGGCCGCTGCGCATCATTCGTCCCTCGGCGGTCGCGTGCAGATCGCCGCTGACGACAAGCGGAATACGGCCCGGCATCTCCGAAAGCGCTTGCATGAGACGGTCATGCTGCGAAAGCCAGCCTCTCTGCCAATAGGGCTTGGGCTTCGCCTCTGACAGCTTGCCGTCGGGACCTAGCAGGTCGGGATACCACTCGCCCCACTTACCCGCGCTCCACCCCGGCGGGTTCGAGGGCACATTGACGAGGTGCACCACCTCCCTCGCCGCGGCGCGCGCCTTCAGCCAGGCTTCAACATCCGGCGCGACGAAAACGCCGGTTGGTCCCGCAAGCGTGACGGTGCGTCTCACATCATAAAGCAGAACCTCGGCGAGGCGCCCGTAGCGCAGCGTGCCAAAACTCTCCGAAAGCCCGGATGGCCGCGAAGCAGGCTGATCGGGATAGTCAGACCCGGGCAGGCCCGGCGATCTGTTCGGGTCGGGAAGGAATTCCGGATACCAAAGCCGCTGCGTCGCGCGCGCCGATTGCAACATGAAATTGTCGGGCGGGAATGTAACCGCTTCGTCCGTTGCCTCGTCATTGTCGAAGTGATCGTGATCGTCCTGCAAAAAGAACACCGGCGTCGAGCGGCATAGCGTTCCATAGAGCGGGCTTATCTGTTCTCCAGCCGCGCGAAGCAACGCGACCTCGTTGGCGCCGCCCAGAATCGGAGCGTCGCGATCGAAACGGGCATATGCGATCGCTGCCTTGGAGGCGCCGAGCTTGGGCGCGGCCCGAGGCGCAAGCAGATCCCAGTAGACGTGATCGCCATTGGCGATCAGGGCATCCGGCGAAAATGACAGACCGCGTTGCAGCAGTTTTTTCCGAACCGCGGTCGGCACGAATTCGAAGCCAGTATGCGCCGCTCTGAAAAGATCATGTCCTCCGGCGCAGGAATAAACCAGGAGCCGCAGCCTGGACGGCATCTCGTCGGGCGCCGGCATCGTTGACAACGTCCACGGCTGGGAAAGTGCTTTCCCGTCCGAACTTGTGAGCGACAATTGAAAGGATGTTCCGGGCTTCAGATCGGCAGCCTGGAATTGCCAGAATAATCCTCGCGTGTCCGAACGCTGCCCGGCGACGCGCTGATCGCCCACCTGCAAATTCGGCGCGGCTGCGAGCGTTTTTTTAAACGATGCCTTGATGAGGATCCGGTTGTGACTGCTGGTCGGAAGAAGATGGGCAAGTTCGCCGTCATCCCAGCCTTGCTGAGGTGGACTGGTCGAGGCCGTCTGCGCCACAGCCGTGCCGCCGCCTAAGGGCGACAAACCAAGCGCAGCAGAAGCCCCGACACCCAACAGCTCACGACGTGTCGTTTCCATTGGCAACCTCCCATCCCGAGCTGCCGATCGCCGGCTTCCTGAGATGCGAGCTGGCGTTGTGGCAACTTCAAACGAGCAAACTACGTGTCAGCCCATCCGTCGAGCGGTTTCGCACCTTGTTGATGTTTCTTCTCGTGATTGTGAGACTTGCCGCAAGCCAATTTCGCCTGAGCACTGCCAAGGGAAATTGCCAAGTAAAATTGCCAAGCGAAGGAGCACCGCGCTTTATAAATGCGCGTTCCGGTTCACGGCCGCCGGAGTGCTATGCACGATGTTGCCGATCATGGTGTCGATCTCGCGCATGACGATATCGGGCGCGGCGTACTGCACCATGTGGCCGACGCCGGGCAATACGATCAGCTTCGCGTTCGGCACGGCGGCTGCGAACGGCCGTGAATGAATCTTCGTCGATACGGTGTCGTCGGTATCGCCTGAAATCACCACCGTCGGTGCTTTGATGTCGCCGTAACGCGGCGCCTGCTCCGCGACCGCTGCCTTCAGCGTCACGAGATCGCGGGCATTGGCAAGAAACTCGCGCGGACGCAACAGCAAGGGCGTTGCGGTGTTCTCCACAAAACCACCCGGCATGATCTGCGGCAGGAACACGTTGCGGGCGCCGGGTTCGGTCAGAACGAAGCCGAGCGGAAGCGTGATCGTATAGGCCAGTAGCGGACCGATCAGGGGCGTGGTGACGACCTTGTTGTACCAACCGACACCGCCGCGCCAGGGATAGGCCACCGGCGCCAGCATCACCAGGCCAGCGACGCGCTCGGGATCATCGAGCGCGATCCGCGCGCCCAGCGCGCCAGCCCAAGAGTGAACCACGAAGATCGCTTTGCCAACTCCGAGCTTTTTGAGCGCTTCCTCAATCATCCGGCTCTGAATCTCCGGTGTCGAATCCCGCTCGCGTGCGCGCGTGCTCCAGCCATGACCGGGACGGTCGATCAGGATCACCCGATGATTGCTGGCCAGCCTGTCGCCGAGCGGCTGCTGCATGGTTTCCAGATTCGAGCTCGCGCCATGGATCATCACGATCGGCGGCGATGCGGCATCGCGCGGGCCGATGTCGAGCACGTTGAGGGTTGCGCCGGTGACCTCGATCATCCTGCCTTGCGCGGGATAAGCACGCTGCAGCGCAAGGACTCCGGCCTGCGTGACCAGCGCCAGGATCACCAGCGCCATGATCACACCGACAGATATCATTTGCAGGGTCCGGACGATTTTGTGCACGAAGCAGTTACGGTTCTACGGCGCAACGGTTTCGTCGCCAATGGCGTATCGGCTGTCAGTCAGTAGCCAAACCCGATGCGCCCCAGTCCCGGCAGCTTGATCGCCGGCCGGCGCAGGTCGACGCCGAACACCGCGCCGAGGAGATTGATCTCAATGCCTTCGACCCAGCCGATGGTCAGACCGAAATAGCCGCCGAGCGTGACGCGAACACCCGTTCCCGAGGGTGTCGGCCCAAAGATGTCGCCGTCATAGGGGAAGTCCTTGCCGATCGCGGTCGGCGGCATCGCCGCATGCAATTCGGGCACTGACGCCAGCACGGCCGTGACGAACGTGTTCGAATTCGGTCCCGGCCAGGCGCGATAGTCGCCATAGGCCCGCCATTCATAGCCTTCAACCGCGGCACGGATTTTCGGGATCATACCCTCGGCGGTCTTGCCGTCCGCCGCCGCGATCGTGGCCGGCATGTCGCCAAACCAGCGCCCGTCGGCGGCGAATCCGTTGACACGGATGGGTTCTCCCCAAGCCGTATAGTCATAACGGGTGTAGCGCGGCGCATTGGCCTCCTTGACGACGATCCAGCTATGGACCGCAAAAATCCCGCGCCAACGCACTGTTCGCGCAGCAAAAATCCTCACCAGCGCGGCGGGATGGTCCGCAGGCGCCGGCAAAAGACCCGCGCTGGACCGGTCGGCGGCCTGCCAATCGACCGAACGATCCCCAAGAAAATATTTTGTTGCTGATACCGAGATCGGGACAACCAGCATTAACAGCAGAATTATCAACGCTTTTCTCAACCTGGAGGAGACCATGCGGTGGAAGGCTTCATACAACCGTCACTGGCGCCTTTATATAACCGCCATCGGCTCACTTGCCATGAGACGAGTACGCACCATCGAAGTTGTTGAAGGTTGAACTATCCACGCTATTCACAGGAACGCTGATCGAACGCCCAAATTATCCCAACATTATGTGTTGATGCTTCCAAGACAAAATTGGAGGGTTTTGATGAGTTCCAGACCTAATGAAGCCGCTATCGACGAAATCGTCGCAAGCTGCAACGGCGATATTCGCGGCGCGCTGAAGGCCCTCCTGCTGGTCAACGAGCAGCTCGAAGCTGAACTCGCGAAGCTTTACGCCGCAGTCACCCATGGCGGGCCTTTCGAGCGCGGCAGTAATCTCCTGCACTGACCCGAGTCTGATCCAGCTTCGCTGAAATCGGACTTATCCCGAACGCGCATTTTTTCCTCGCGAGCGCCCGCCTTCATGCGGTGGCGGGATGTGCATTCGCGCGTGATCAGATGTCGCGGCCTTCAACCTTTTCGGTCAAGGTCTTGACCAGATCCGGCACTTTCTCGAGGTACGGATTGACGGCGAGTGCCTTGCGGAACGCGTCGAGCGCGCGCTTGTCGTCGCCAAGATCCTGCATGATCATGCCAAGCCCCGCCAGCGCTCCGAAATGGCGGGGTTCGCGGATCAATACCTGCTCAATGTCCGAAAGCGAGTGGGCGTAGTCGTTCTGTAGATAATATATCGTCGCCCGCCGGTTCCATGCCTCGACATAGTCGGGACGCAGCTTGATGACGGCGTCGAGCAGCTTGAGCGCAACGTCCATCTTCTGGGCGTCCATCGCGAATTTGGCGCGCGCCATCAGCAGCGCAGCCGTGTCGCTCGGAGTTTGCATCCACAGCGCCCAGATCCGGGCTTCGACATATTTGGCGCTGGCTTCGTCCGGTGCCGCCCTCAGCGCGCCGAACAGGAAATCCAGTCCGCGCGTGCGGTCGGCGCCGCCAACCTTCGGCAGCTTGCTCGGCGCTTCCGGCAATTTTTTCTGCTGCTTCGGCGGGTTGGCGCCTGGATCCTGCGCGAACGCGGGAAGCGGCGACGCCGCGATAACCGCGGCGAGAAGGATTGCAGACCGGCGGTTTCGCGCGGCAGGGAATCTTGATGCCATCGTCAAAGTCTAGACGCGGCAAAACCGTCTTGCAAAGCAGCAAGATGTGAAGAACGGGGAACTTTGCACGCTGGATCCGGGAGCCGATTAGCCCGACTCAGGCTTGGAACAGCCTGCCCTTGAGCAAGCTTAGCCTTGGCGCGGCTAGGCCTGGCTCAGCCCTGGCGCGCCTTGAAGCGGCGCTGGACCTTGTTGATCACGTAAACCCGGCCCTTGCGGCGGACCAGACGGTTGTTGCGATGACGACCGCGCAGCGATTTCAGCGAGTTACGGACCTTCATGGGACAATCCTGATGCGTTGAAAGGCCGTGTTCGGCGCTATCGTTTGGGGGCCCGAAAGTGGCAAATTGGGATAATCCCGCCAGCGGCCAAACCGCCCGGGACGGCGGGGTTCTAAGCCATCGGCGGGCCGAATGTCAATCCAAACAAGCCTTTTGGAGGCCATTTGGCCGCCAGGGCCGTATTACGCGGCTGACCTTTGCCTGAATGGCCGTCAAATCAGCCGTTCGGGAACTTGACCGTGATCTCGCCCATCCCGACCTCCTCGCCCCTGCCATGACAGGCGCCTTGCCAAATTCGTTATATGGTATAATCAATTTGCCAGGCGTACATCGAAGCAGCCCCGGGGAACGGAAATGTCCAAACTGAAGCTGCCTGATATCGAAAACGTCGTTGCGATCGACATCCATACCCATGCCGAAGAGCCCTGCGGCATGCACGGCGACGACGGCTATGACGATTTCCAGGCGCAGATGGCCGACTATTTCAAGTCGCCGCACAAGCATCCGCCGACCGTACCGGAAACTGCCGCCTATTATCGCGCCAAGAAAATCGCCGCGGTGATCTTCCCGGTCGATGCCGAGCGCGAGACCGGATTCCGCCGCTACAACAATTATGAGATGCTGGAAGTCGCCTCCGAAAACCTCGACGTCCTGATCCCCTTTGTCAGCATCGATCCGCACAAGGGCAAGCTCGGCGTTCGCGAGGCGCGCAAGCTGATCGAGGAATATGGCGTCCGCGGCTTCAAGTTCCATCCGACCATGCAAGGCTTCTATCCCAACGACCGCATGGCCTATCCGCTCTACGAGGCGATCAACGAAGGCGGCGCGATTGCGCTGTTTCACACCGGCCAGACCGGCGTCGGCTCCGGCATGCCCGGCGGCATGGGCATGCGGCTGAAATATTCCAACCCGATGTACATGGACGATGTCGCGGCGGATTTCCCCGACTTGAAGATCATCCTCGCGCATCCGTCCTTTCCCTGGCAGGAAGAGGCACTCTCGGTCGCGACCCACAAGCCGAACGTCTACATTGACCTCTCCGGCTGGTCGCCGAAATATTTCCCGCCAATTCTCGTGCGCTACATCAACAGCATTTTGCAGGACAAGATGCTGTTCGGCTCGGACTGGCCGGTGATCACGCCCGATCGCTGGCTCGCCGATTTCGCCAAGCTCGACATTCGCGACGAGATCAGGCCAAAAGTGCTGAAGGCCAACGCCCGGAGGCTGCTGGGCATCTGAGGCGGGATCATCGATCGATGCCGCGTCAGGCGAGACGGTGATGTCGGATGAACTTCTGTGGAGTGGCGACTTTTGTCGGTGCCCTCCTGATCGGGAGCGCGGTCCCATGTCATGCCGCCCCGTCTGAATCGGCTGCAACCATTGTCGAGTTCGAGAGCCCACTTGCGGGCCGGCAGTCGCTCCAGGGCTATCTGAGGCGGACCAATACCGCCGCCCCCTCGCCTGCGGTCGTGCTCCTGCATAGCTGCAACGGGAATTGGCAACGGCTCGACGAACGCTGGGGAAAGCGGATTGCGTCCTGGGGCTATGTGACGCTCACGGTCGACAGCTTCGGTCCGCGCGGCATCAAGAACACCTGCAGCAGTGGCGCGCCCGTTGACTTGGCCTTCGACGCCTACCGGGCGCTGAACTTTCTGGTGCGCCAGCCGTTCGTCGATCCCGCGCGCGTGGCAGCGATCGGATTTTCGCAAGGCGGCTGGCTCACCCTCACATCGGTCGAGCACGGCATTATCGAACAAACCACACCAGACAAGTTCCGTGCGGCCGTGGCGTTCTATCCGCCCTGCCTCGGATTCAAGGGCAATATGACCGTGCCGGTGCTGATCCTGATTGGCGAGCTTGACGATTGGACCCCGGCCACCGAGTGCCGCAATATG
Organism: Bradyrhizobium canariense; assembly: GCF_900105125.1. Lineage (NCBI taxonomy): Bacteria > Pseudomonadati > Pseudomonadota > Alphaproteobacteria > Hyphomicrobiales > Nitrobacteraceae > Bradyrhizobium > Bradyrhizobium canariense. The sequence goes on from NZ_LT629750.1 coordinate 3,790,559, forward strand.
ATCGAAGGCCGCGACGATTGGGGAATATCGCGGCAGAAAGGCCAGGGCATTCCGATGCGGCTGATCGTCTATCCCGGCGCCTATCACGGCTTCGATGCGTCCAGCCTCAAGACACCTGTCCAGCTCCTGGGCCATCATCTCGAATTCAACCAATCGGCGGCGGATCAGTCGATCGCCGCCGTCCACGAATTTCTCAATGCGACGATCGGCGGGAAAGAGCAGAACAAGTGACGACGGACATCCCGGAGACGGCTTTGGCTCAGCAAGAGAGCGTGCCCTCGGCTCTCGAAACGTCAGCCACCGGTGAAATCGCCGATATTTATTCCGACATTCGGGCCACCCTTGGCACCAGCGTCGTCAACCTCATCTGGCGCAACCTCGCGACCATGCCGGGGGCTCTGCAATGGACGTGGTCAACGGTGCGGCCGCTTTATCTGGGACCGGCTGCCATGCATGCGGAAGCGGTGCGTCACACCCTGAGCCTGCCGGACGCGCCTGCGCTTTCGATCGACACCTTGACTGCGGCTGGAATCGACCGAACGGCTCGAACGGAAATCCGCACCATCCTGAACAGCTACCATCACACCAACGCGCTCGCCCTTGTGGTCCTGTCGGCGCTGCTCGAGCACTACCACCCAAGCGTCACCGACATCGTTCACCCATCGGAAGCCGCGCCCGTTGCCGCCCAAACCGAACTGCCGAAATTGCCGTCCATGGCATCGCTGCCCGCCGAGGTGCGGCGGCTGATCGAAGAGCTCAATAAATTTGGCGAGGATACCGATCCGTTTCTGATCGCAAGCATGTATCGGCATCTGGCCTACTGGCCGCCTTATCTCGCTGTCGTCCGGACCATGCTCGCTCCCCTGCAGGGCGATGGGCAGTTGACCATGCTGACGCGATCGGCACGCGCGTTGGGTCGTGCCCATGGCCGTATTCTAGCGCGCCATTTGACGCCTGCGCCTCCACCGGAATCGCTGGAACAAGCCCTTGCCTCGTGCCGGCTGTTTGTCGAACATCCGATCGCGCGGATGACAGGGATCTGCGCCATTGTGCGCCGGGCGACACCGGAATAAGCGTGGCGTGCCAAGACCTCAAATCATGACCTCGAAAAAGGGGACATCGTGACGATCAAAGCCGTTGTGTTCGATGCCTATGGCACGCTCTACGACATCCAGTCGGTAGCCGCCATCACCGACGAGGCATTTCCTGGCTATGGCGAGATCATCACGCAGATCTGGCGGATCAAGCAGCTCGAATACACCTGGCTGCGTTCGCTAATGCGGCGTTACGAGGATTTCTCGGTCATTACCCGGGAGTCGCTCGCCTATACACTCAGGATTCTCGGGCTGAAGCACGATGATGGCGTGTTCGAGCGCATCATGGAAAAATATCTGCGGCTCGATCTCTACCCGGATGCAGCCGCAGCGCTTGCAGCGTTGCGCGGCCGCAAGCTGGCGATCCTCTCCAATGGCAGTACCGATATGCTCAACGCATTGGTGCGCAATAGCAGCCTCGACCGCGTGCTGGATGCCACCATCAGCATCGACTCCCGGAAAATCTTCAAGCCGAGCCCGGACGCCTACACCCTGATCGAATCGAAGCTCGGCGTGCCTCCCGCTGAGGTGTTGTTCGTTTCGTCGAACCCATGGGATGCCTGCGGCGCCAAGGCCTTTGGCCTCAACGTCGCCTGGATCGAGCGGGTGACGCCGGAAGCCATGGCGCTGGCCTGCGTGAAAAGCGACCTCGTTGCCCCCTTGACGATGTTCCAGGCGATCCGGATGCAGATGGACGAACTCCGGCTCGAGCCCGACTATCGCATCCACGCATTGTCAGAATTGCCGAAGGTTATCGCTACCCATGAGTCTTGAATCGGTCCGCGCGTTCTTCGCCGAAAAAGCCCCCGACATCGCCGTAATCGAATCGCCACAGAGTTCGGCAACGGTGGCGCTCGCCGCCGAAGCCTATGGCGTCGAGCCGGGGCGGATTGCAAAAACACTGTCCCTGCGGGTCGGCGAGCGCGTGGTGCTGATCGTGGCCGCCGGCACGTCGCGGATGGACAACAGGAAGGTGAAGGCACTGTTGGGAGGCAAGCCGAAAATGCTCGGCCTCGACGAGGTCGCCGACATCACTGGGCACGAGGTCGGCGGCGTCTGCCCGTTCGGCCTGAGGACGCCGCTCCCGATCTACTGCGACGTGTCGCTGAAAGCGTTCGATGAGGTGGTGCCGGCCGCAGGCTCAACCCACAGCGCCGTGCGCATCACGCCGTCGCGGATGGCCGAACTGGTGGACGCTGAATGGGTTGACGTCTGCGAGCACCGTCCCGAAAACGCCCAGGCCTAATCGTCATCGTCGTCCTGTCCGGGCTGCGCGTAGTAAGGCGGAGGCTGCATCGGACGACCACGCGGCACGATCTGTTGTGGCGACGCCTGCTGCGGTCCGCCGGAATTTGGTTCTAATACCGCGCGACATGGCCGGCTCAACAGCGCTATATTTTGCCGCAAGCAACCAACAATGCGGTTCTCGTCGGGAATCTCTGCGCCGCAGAGCCGGAAGACATCCGGCGTGCAGGCCATCTGCTGTTCCGGCGTTCCACGGTGCTCCTGCGCCAGAACGGCAGATTGCATAACCATCGTGAAGCCGACGGCCGCGGCAACGCTCGGGACAATCCGGTGTGTTGGCATGTCCGGTCCTTCCTTTGAATTTCACGACGCACGGGTTCCGGGCGCGCCTTTCGCCTAAAATCGCAAATGAATGAGACTTGGGAAGGTTCGCGCCGCACAACAAAATGTGAATGAGGCTGCTACCGCTACTCGACCTTGCCGATCTTTTTCACGGCCGCGATCAGGCGCGCGCTGTCTTCAGCGACGAATTTCGAGAATTCCGGCGCGTCCATATACGCCACCGGGCTGCCCGCGGTCTCCAGAGGCTTGATCACTTCCGGCGATTTCACGGCCTGCGCCATCGCTTCGCGCAGCCGCGTCATGATCGGCGTCGGCAGCGCGCTTTGCGCAAACAGTCCGGCCCAGATGTAGAACTCGACATCCTTATAGCCGAGATCCCTGAACGTCGGCAGATCGGGAAAACTCGGAATCCGCTCCGCGCCCCAGTTCGCGAGCACCCGCATCTTGCCGTCATCGACCTGCTGCTTCAGCGTACCCGGCGCCGATGCCAATGCTTGCACCGTGCCGCTCAGCAACGCATTGAGCGCGGGTCCTGCGCCGCGAAATGGAATGTGCAAGAGCTTGATGCCGGCATTGGCTGCAAACATCTCCATCGCCACGTGCAGCGTGCCGTACGGACCCGACGAGCCATAGGGTATTTGACCCGGCCGCTTTTTGGCGTCGTCGACGAAATCCTGCAGCGTCTTCCACGGCGCCGACGCCGGCACCGCGAGCAAGGTAGGATCGGCCAGCACGCGCGCGACCGGCGCGAATTGCGAGACTTCATAGGCAGGAGGACGGTCGAACAACCGATCGGCTTCCGGCAGCACGGCCAGTGACGACAGCGTCATCAGCAAGGTGTAGCCGTCAGGCTCGGCGCGGGCGGCCGCCGCATTGCCAATCGATCCGCCGGCCCCGCCCGCGCGGTTATCGACGATCACGGACTTGCCCAGAATATTCTCCAGCGCATGCGCCACCGGCCGCGCGGCAAGATCGGCCTGCCCGCCGGCCGGAAACGGCACGATCATGGTGATATTGCGCTCCGGCCATGCCGTGTCCGCGAAGGCATGATGCGAGAGCGTAACCTGCGCCAGCGGCAACGTTGCCGCGACCTTCAAAAGTTCACGTCGATTCATCGGTCGTTTCTCCCCAGATGTTTTTTGTCGTTGGATGAAGCAACCTAGCTCCAAGCGTAGGGTGGGCAAAGGCGCTCTTCGCCGTGCCCACCGTCTATTCGCCAAACGAACCCTGAATGTCCCTCATGTCCCCTCCCCAATCTACTGCGAGCAATCCACGTTCGACGTAGCGATGGAAACTGCTATGCGGCCAATCGGTCACGCGCGCGACGTGCTTATGCTTTACCGGATTGAAATGGACATAATCGACATGGCGCTCCAAGTCGGCATCATCGCGAATTGCATGTTCCCAATAGCGTCGCTGCCAAATTCCTTTTTCGCGTTTGGCAACCTTGCTTGCCGATCGAGGCATAGAATCAAGCCCTCGGGAAAAGCCGCTTTTGATCAAGCTCCAACGCGTGGAAAAGTCAGCATCGCCTTCAGGCAGCGACCAAACGGCGTGAATATGATCGGGTAAGATGCAGACTGCGATCGTTTCAAACGGCCGGCGTTGTTGGACCGCTCGATAGGCCCGACGAAACTGATCGATCTGATCCACAAGCAGATGGCTCGATCGTTCTGCAAGAACGACCGTGAAAAAGAAGATGCTGCCCTCGAGTTTCGCCCGGCGATATTGCGGCATGCCGCTTCATATCACAAAATGTGGTGGGCACGCTCCGCTTTGCCCACCCTACGTCAACAACTACTTCTTCTTGCCCTTCGCGAAATGTTTGGCGAGAAACTCCGCCAATACCTCGACGCGAGCCGGGCGCGGGCCGCCCGGCGGCATCACCAGATGCACCGCGCCTTCGCTTTGCTTCCAGCCTTTCAGAATCACCTCGACCTCGCCCGACGCGATGGCGTCGCCGACGATGAAGTCAGGCAGATCGGCGATGCCGAGCCCCGCGATCAGCGACGGCATCACCGCTTCGCCGTTGTTGACGCGCAATTGCCCGGCCGGCCGCACGCTCGCCTGCTCGCCCGCGGCGTTGGTGTAGTGCCAGATATTCGGCGTGGAGAGATAGGTGTAAGCGAAACAGCGGTGCTGCGCGAGGTGCATCGGATGCGTCGGCCGGCCGTAGCGTTTGAGATAGGCGGGCGCTGCCACCGTATAGCGCGGCATCGCGCACAGCCGTCGCGCGATCAATGACGAGTCAGGCAGGCGTGCGATCCGCAAGCCCGCGTCAAAACCCTCGCCGATCAAGTCCACCATGGCATCGCTGAGATGAAGATCGATCGAAACGTCGGGGTATTGCTCAAGAAACTCAGGCAGGATCGGCGCCACGACTTTCACCCCGAATGTCATGGGCACCGCGAATCGCACCAGCCCGCGCGGCGCGACCGATTGCGACAGCGCCTCGTTCTCGACCGCCTCGCCGTCGGCCAGAAGACGCGCGGCCCGCTCCGACAGTTTGTGCCCGGCATCGGTCAAGGCCAGCCGCCGTGAGGTTCGGTTGAACAGCCGCGCGCCGAGCCGCTCTTCCAGCCGGCTGACCGCCTTCGACACGGTGGCCTTGGACAAAGCGAGTTCGCTCGCGGCTGCCGCAAACGACCGTAATTCGACGACTTTTGCGAAAATCGCGAGCGCCTCGAAATCCGGGAGTTTTGACATTCGGGACCCTCCCCCGGAGCAATTTTGGAAACAATGAGTTTCAATAGTTTCTATTTCTATACCAACGCCAGGAGCATATCCACAGGCCATCGAAATTACAGGCAATGGAGAGATCCAATGACCAAGAAACTTACAGGCAAGGTTGCCCTCGTCACCGGCGGTTCGCGTGGTATCGGCGCGGCCAGCGCCCGGGCGCTCGCCGATGAAGGCGCCAATGTCGCGATCAGCTACGTCGCATCGGCCGACAAGGCCGAGGCTGTCGTCAAGGAACTGAAAGCGAAGGGCGTGCAAGCACGCGCCTTCAAGGCCGACCAGGCCTCGTCAGCCGAAGTCGACCAACTGGTGAAAGACGTCGCCAAGCATTTCGGCCGGCTCGATATTCTCGTCAACAATGCCGGCGTCGTTGCCAGCGCGGCGGTCGATGATGCCAACAGCGATACTGCGGCACTGGCTCGCCAGGACGCCATCAACGTGCATGGCGTGATAACCGCGATCCGTGCGGCGTCGAAGCTGATGGGCGAAGGCGGCCGCATTGTCACCATCGGCTCGGGTATCGCCACCCGCGCCTCGTTTCCGGGCCTCGCCGATTACGCCGCCACCAAGGCTGCGATCGTCGGTTACACCAAGGGTGCGGCGCGCGACCTCGGGCCACGCGGCATCACCGTCAACGTGCTGCAGCCCGGCTCTATTGATACCGACATGAATCCGAAAGACGGCGGCGACTTCGCCGAAGCCCAGCGCACGCAACACGCGCTGCAGCGCTACGGGACGCCGGAGGAAATCGCCGCCGGTGTCGTGTTTCTCGCCAGCCCCGGCGCATCGTTCGTAACCGGCACCGTGCTCAACGTCGACGGCGGCTTCGGCGCATAACTCAAACCGACCAGGCAATGCCAGGCGCATCGCGCCTGGCGCTCTCCAACAAATTCAACATCAGGGAATATCACATGATCGAACTCAGACCTTTTGCAAAACTCGGCGGCGCCGATCACGGCTGGCTGAAGGCAAAACATCACTTCTCGTTCGGCAGTCACTACGATCCCGGCAATATGGGCCATGGTGCCTTGCGGGTGTGGAACGATGACGAGATCGCGCCGAACACCGGCTTTCCCGCTCATCCCCATGCCAACATGGAAATCATCACCTATGTCCGCGAGGGTGCCATCACCCATCAGGACAGTCTCGGCAACAAGGGCCGCACCGAAGCCGGTGACGTCCAGGTGATGAGCGCGGGCTCCGGCATCCGCCACTCCGAATACAATCTGGAGCCGACCAAGACCAGGATCTTCCAGATCTGGATCGAACCAACAACGCAGGGCGGTCAACCGACCTGGGGCGCCAAGCCGTTTCCGAAACCGGATCGTTCCGGCAAGCTCGTGACCATCGCGAGCGGCTTCGAAGACGACAAGGATGCCCTGCCGATCCGCGCCGATGCGCGGGTGCTGGCGACGACGTTGAAAGCCGGCGAGAGCGCGGAATACACGCCCAACAAAACGCGCAAGCTCTATCTGGTGCCGGCGGCGGGTGCGGTCGAAGTCAACGGCGTTCGGGTCAATGCCCGCGACGGCGCCGCGATCCACAACGAGGCGCGGCTCAAGATCACCGCGCTGGAAGATTCCGAACTGGTGCTGGTCGACGCGGCGTAATCTCAGGTCATCGTCATGCCCGGGTAAAAGCGCGAAGCGCGGCTTCGCGCCAGACATCCCGGGCATCCACGACTTTCCCTCGAAACGAAGACGTGGATGGCCGGGACAGACCCGGCCATGACGTCCTCTTCTACTCACCTCACATCAAACCTCAAACTCACGGAGACCAACCATGACAAAAGTTCTCGTCCTTTATTATTCCGCCTACGGTCATATCGAGAAGATGGCGAACGCGGTCGCGGAAGGTGCCCGCGAAGCCGGCGCCACCGTCGACATCAAACGCGTGCCCGAGCTGGTACCGGCCGAGGTCGCGAAAGCGTCGTATTACAAGCTCGATCAGGCCGCGCCGGTCGCGAAGATCGAAGACCTCCCCAATTACGACGCCGTCATCGTCGGCACCGGCACACGCTTTGGCCGAATGTCATCACAGATGGCGAATTTCCTCGATCAGGCGGGCGGTCTCTGGGCAAAAGGCGCGCTGCACGGCAAGGTCGGCGGCGCCTTCACCTCGACCGCGACCCAGCACGGCGGTCAGGAAACCACGCTGTTCTCCGTCATTACCAACCTCCTGCACTTCGGCATGACCATCGTCGGTCTGAATTACGGATTTGCGGGCCAGATGGAACTCAATGATGTCACGGGCGGTTCGCCGTACGGTGCAACCACGATTGCCGGCGGTGACGGCAGCCGTCAGCCGAGCGAAAACGAACTTGCCGGCGCGCGCTATCAAGGGCGCGTGATCGCGGAAACTGCGAAAAAACTGCACGGCTAACCGCAAGGCCGACTGCATAGCTGATGCGATGGGGGCGGCATTCTCTTTAGCGAATGCCGCCCCCATCTGGTGCTCAGCCTGCAGGGACTTTGCCATGGTCGAAATTCTCTTTTTAGTTCAATTGGCTCGCAATCCGCTTCAGGCGCTTGCGCGACGCTGGTATTGCAAGAGCCTCTATCGCGCCTCGCGAGGACGGCGCCAATGCCGCGGATGCACCGGCTCATGACGTCCTGAAGCGGTGGAACCGAACGGCACCCCCGCCGTTGGGTCACGCGCATTCGCGCCTGGAGATTTTCAAATGACCCAAAAGCCTGATCCCAAGCACACCAAGGCGAAAACCGGCACAGACCATCCCGGCATGATGGGCGACGGCACCGAGGAGCAGAATCTCGGGCAGCCGGGAAACCCCGCCGCCCGCATCAAGCAGGACGAAGTCGACGCCGCTTTCAAAAAGAACGCGACAAAGACAAAATAGCGCAGGCATCCCCAATTGCCGCTGATTCACCTATAAAGGCCGGGCCCGTCGCGCCCGGCCTTGTCATGTAAAGGCGTTGGCGATCACAAACCCCACGGTGAATCCATGAGCAACGTCCTTCAAATCGCATGGCCGGAACTCCCGATCGCAGGGTGGCGCGAGACCTATGAAACGCTGCATCTGTGGACCCAGGTCGTCGGCAAGATCCGGTACGCGCGCTCGCCCTGGCTGAATCATTCCTGGCATGTCGCGCTCTATGTCACCGCGCGCGGCCTGACGACGTCGCCGATCCCAGAGGGCACGCGTACGTTCCAGATCGACTTCGACTTCATCGATCATATCCTCCAGGTATCGTGCAGCGACGGCGCGCGGCGGCAATTCGCGCTATCAGGACACTCGGTCGCAAGCTTTTATGCAGCAGTCATGGCCGCGCTCGCCGAGTTCGGCATTCACATCGAAATCGACCAGATGCCAAATGAATTGCCGGACCCGATCAGGTTCTCGCAGGACACAAGGCATGCGTCCTACGACCCGGACGCGGTGCGGCGCTTCTTCCAGATCCTGGTGAATGCCGATCGCGTATTCAAGCAATTCCGCACCGGCTTTCTCGGCAAGGCAAGCCCCGTACATTTCTTCTGGGGCAGTTTCGATCTCGCCGTGACGCGCTTTTCCGGACGGCGCGCGCCACGTCATCCCGGCGGCGTGCCCAACCTGCCCGATGCGGTGGCCTGCGAAGCCTATTCGCATGAGGTAAGCAGCGCCGGGTTCTGGCCAGGCAGCGGCGCGATCGACTATCCCGCGTTCTATTCCTACGCCTATCCCGAACCGGCGGGTTTCCGCGCCGCGAAAGTCCGGCCCGACGCGGCATTCTTCAGCGAAGCGCTCGGAGAATTCATCCTGCCTTATGACGCCGTGCGCACGTCCGGCGATCCCGACAAGGCGCTGCTTGAATTCCTGCAAAGCACCTATGAAGCCGCCGCCAATGCCGGGAAATGGGACCGCGATGCACTGGAATGCGCGCTGGGTCAGCCGCGCGTGGTGCGAGCGATCTAATTTTCTTCGCGCGAATACGACTTGCCGAGCGCACGCGCGACATGGGCGGCGAGCCGGGGATGGCGGTGAAGCTCGTGCGCGGCGCGATCGCGCAGCGCAAACGGCAGCCCACGCCAGCTCAACGCCGCTGTGATTTCAGCCAGCGCCAGCGGCTCGACGCCAAACCGACGCTTGTAGGCATAATTTCCGATACTGAAATCGAAATGCCGGACGCCATCCTGATGCAATGCCGCCATGGTGCGTTCGATGATCAGCCGGCCGGGCGAACAGTTCGACCATTTATCGCCCGCATTGCTGATGCGCACCATCACATAGTTCGAACCGCTGCGAATCCCGAGCAAGGTTGCGATCACCTCCTCGCCGACCGTCAGCGCGGACAACACGACATAACCGCTGCCGAGATTTTTGCTGACCAGGCTGCGGTAAAACGCGGCGCAGGTGTCGTCATTGAGCATGAATTTGAGCCCAAGATATCGCATTCGCGCGTCCTGCTGGGTCTCCATCGCCAACAACACGCGCAACGCTTCATTCGGTTCGGTTACGATCCGGAACGATGCATCGGGACTGCGCGCAAACACCCGCCAGCTTCGCTCGAGCTCCTTGCGGACCGTTCGTTCCAGCGAATAGCGGTAGGCGTCGAAATCGCCGGCGATCGTGACCACGTTGCCGTTCAGCCATGATCGGCGTGCGCCATCGAGCAGTGTCAGCGGGTTGGTGATGCCGTCCAGCTCAAAAGGCATCTTGCGGAAACGAACCAGATCGGTGCCGCCGGGCAGACGTTTCAACGCAGCCAATAGATCACGCCAGAGCAGACGCACACACGCCGCATCGCGCGGCGCCGCGGCGTGCAACAGCGGGGCGTTGTAATCGGTCAGATTGTGATCTGCGAATTCGACGATCCGGATTCCTCGGCGCACCCTGCGAAGCAGCGGAAATACGGCAGCCAACTCCGACGTCACCGCATCCGAGACGATCGCAATCACCGGCTCCATGTCATGAAAATCGGCAAATGCCTGATACCACGCGTCAAACCAGCGACGGTTCTGAAATGGCGTCAATGCACGGACATTATCGCATCGTGCTGAAACCTGCCGCCAGTCGCGGACGAGCTCGACGCGGAATCCGGCCGCGCGCGCGGTGGCCCGCGCGCCCAGCTTTACCGCCCCTGCCGCCAAAGCCGTCATTGTAAACCGAGCTTGTTCAAGCCGCCTTCGGCAGATCGACGATCTGGCCGGGCTCGTCGGCATCGAGCCGGAATTCAGTCGGACGACGCGCGCTGCGCTCGCGTTTGACCCAGCCGCTGTCGCGGTAGAGCTTTTGCATTACCGCCTTAACGAAGTATGACGGGCCACGGAGGTTGCGACTCTTCGGCGCATAGCCGAAGCGACGGCGCAGCAGACCGTTGGCGAGGTTAACGATCTCGGAGCGCCTGATCTGATCGTTGGTGAAGGAAACGGTCATCGACACACTGAAGGTGTCGAGATTTTCCACGCGATGCGGCGCGTTCAACTCCCAGCTCAGCATCTGGCCCGGTCCGATATCGAATACCTGAGCATGCTTGTCGTACCAGGACTCATAGGGAATATCGACCTCGACATTATAGACCGCGATGTCTTCGAGATGCTGCGCGGTGATGAAGGGCGGCGTGTTGGGATAGACATAGACGCGCTTGCGTCCGGCGATCTGGATCAGACTCTGTCCCGGCAGGTCGGCATGATAATAAACCTGCGCATTCGGCGCCGAGATCAGGATGCTCTCCTGATGGTTCCACGCCTCAAATCCCGGAACCTGCGCCGCGACTTCCTCGAACATCCTGTCGACCAGCGCCCGGTAACGGCTGTCGACCGCGCCGACATCGCGCATGTTGAGCCACAGGCCGCCGCGCGCAATCGCGTCCATCACTTGACGGCCGCTGAGATTGCCGATCTCGCCTTCACGCCAAACGCGGCTCGATCCACGGGCTCCGGTCTGCACCAAACTGTATTGATCACGCGGATAGCATTCGATCAGCTCGGCGAGCGTCTCCATGGAGAACAGCGGCGTTTTATGCATTTCATGCGCAAGCTGGATCGGCTGGTGGCCCCACAACGCTGAATGGGTGTCGTCCCAGCTGGTAAAAACCTTGCCTGTCGTCATCATCGCACTCCTGCTCATTTCTCGTTCGCCGGCCGTTCGTTAATCGCGACCCGGCGTGCTGCACGCACTGTCCCAAGACCATCGGTGATTCGCCTCACCGGTCACCCGCCATGTGCCGATATGAGACGGCCGACCGATCCTTGCCCGATATCTGGCAAGAAGGGTGCCCAGAATATCTGCTCCCGCTTACCCGACGATAATGTCTGCGATATATGGCTAACGCGGATGTATCCAGAAGGCGCGGGCCTCGCACGATGACTTCAGAACCCGCATATCAGGCGCTTTTTCTGAGCGCCGGCCCGCAGATGCAATGCGGCGTCGGCCAATTTACCCGCTTGCTGGGCGAGATCGTCAAAAACTCGCTGCCCGCAGCAACAAGAAGTTAACCCTGCCGCGCAGACAAGGACTAGCGGCTGACATCTGGCAGACCGTCGGCTCGGCGCGGAACGTGGCCTGGAAGCGCGTCATGTTTCGCCTATGGCTGACGATGATGACATCGCCGTCAAGCAAACAACAAAGACCGGCATCATCGCGCAGCGCCAACGGATGGGGCTGAATTCAATGATCGACCGCCATCTTGAGCAAATCGGTCACGCAGCCAACGTGCAAGCCCTGCAAACAATTCCTGGCCAGGTTTCTCGATCAAATAATAGCTGACGCTCGCCACAGCGATGAGAAAACCGACAAAAAGTATCGTTACCAGGATCGGCACGACATGCCCGCCCAATACGATCAACTTTCCCGCTTCACCCCCAAGCGCCGAACTTGCGCCTTCCGTTGTCGCAAAGACATGGCCTGTCATCTTTTCGAGCATCGAGATGGGGCGATCAACAAAATTGAAGATGATGAAGGCCTGCCACATGTAGATTGAATAGGAAATTCGGCCAAGCCACGCATTTCCCTTGTTCAGCATCAGGCGCGATACCGGTCCGGATTCAAAGGCAAAAACGAAAACAACAAATGCGAAGACGAGCGGCGCGAGAAATGAATATTCCGTGCGTCCCGCAACCGACACATAACCTGTGACAGCAATCAGCGCCCCCACTTCCAGAAGTCCCGTACTGAACTTGATGTGGGACGCAGCCCGCCACAGTCGATAAGTCAGATGCCCGACGAGAAAACCGTAGATGCATCTGGCAAGTCCCAGATCATACGTCGCGTCTATGCCGTGTCGCGCGAAAGAGATGAGGATAGAGGCGCTGCCGATCAGTATTGCGACGATAAAGGCCTCGGTCGCGAAGCGGATGCGACGAAGCCATGTTGCTGCAATAAAGAACGCGGCGGCAAAAATGAGATAAGTCCAGAACTCCGCGCAGATGCTCCAGCTCGGCGGATTCCAGGTTAACTGCTGTTCGACACCGAAAGACTGCGCGAACGCAAGATTTGTCAGGATCGAATGAAGCGAGGTGGCCCCCGTGAACGGCGGATAGTAGAACGATGCGCCGCGCGCGGCGGAAACGGCCTTTGCGCCTTCGACGATCACGAACGCAAGGAGCACCACGACATGCAACGGCCACAGGCGACCGAGGCGCCTGATCGCAAACGTGCCTAACCCCCCCAGAGTTCCGAGGCGATCGGCGTAACTGTGAGTAATGACGAATCCGCTCAATACGAAAAAGAAATCCACGAAAAGGTATGCATTCCGGACAAAGTCCAGAGAGTAGACAGCGCTGAGAACGTTAAGATGAAATATCGCGACAAGCAGCGCGGCAACACCACGCCAACTATCCAGTACACGAAAGTGCATCTTCGTCTCTTCCATCTGGGGCGAAGTCGTCTTGTTCGTCGTTGTGCTTTTCATTGTCATACGAAAATTTACCTATCGCGTGCCAACTTACCTCGGTTGCCGATCGCCAAGCCGCACAGTGCCATCACCCTCATCGCCGCAAGTTCTTGATGCTTGCGAAGCATTTCCGGCGTGTCCTTCAGGCATTGTCCCGATGCGAGACGGCAGGCCAGTTCTCCCCTAATATTTGGCAAGAACGATGCCCAAAATATCTGCTCCCGCTTACCCGACGATAATGTCTGCGATATATGGCTAACGCGGATGTATCCAGAAGGCGCCAGCCCTGCACGATGACTTCAGAACCCGCATATCAGGCGCTTTTTCTGGGCGCCGGCCCACAAATGCAATGCGGCGTCGGCCAATTTACCCGCCTGCTGGGCGAGACCATCGAGAAACTTGATCCTGGTGGCAGCACGACGTTAACCCTGACGCGCGCGGAGGGATCGGTCGGCGACATCTGGCAAGCTGTCGGCTCGGCGCGGAACGTGGTTTGCAACTTCCCCATCGTGGCCTGGAAGCGCGTCATGGTGCGCCCACTGCTGGCGATGGCGATGGCGCGGTTACGGAACAGGCGCGTTATCCTGCTTCAGCACGAGTGGGGAGGCCTGCACTGGCTGCGCCGCCTCACCTACCTCCCCGCACTGCTGCTCGCTGATTCGATCGTGATGTTCTCGCCACTGGTGCTGCACGAACTCGCTGATGATCCCGTGGTTGGCTGGGCCGCACGAAAATGTGTGCTGGCGCCGCTGCCGCCGAACATCGAAGCGCCTACCGCACCAGCAGACTCCAAATTGCGACAACGCCTCGCGGCCGCGCGGCAGGACGGACGGCTGGTGATCGGTCATTTCGGCTCGATCTATCCGGGCAAGCAGCCGAACGCGCTGCTCAACATCTGCGCGAGCTTGAGGGAACGCGGACTGAAGCCGCTGCTGGTCTATGTCGGATCATTCATCCGTGGCATTGACAGGGTGGAAGAGGATTTTCATGCCCGCGCCGCCGAACTTGGCATTACCGACGACGTCATCGTCAGCGGCTACGTCGCGTCGGACCAGGAAGTGTTCGGCATTTTCAGCGAAATCGATGCCTTCTGTTATCCGCTCGAGGAAGGCATCACCGCGCGGCGCGGCAGTATCCTCGCCTGCGTGCAATCTGGCCGTCCCATCATCGTCACCGGTCCGGCCGAGGCGGACGAATTTGATCACCATCCTCGCTTCAAGGCGCTGATCGACCGCGGCGCCATCGTGCTGGTCCCGCGCGACGCCAACGATGTCGCCTATGCCGACAAGATCACATCGGCACTAAAGGTGGCGACGATACAGCCGCCATTCGATTACGAGGGCTGGTGGCGCGACGTCGCGCAAGCGGTGCTATCGCAGCTGCGCCCGAATCCTTCATCCGAAATCTCGCCAAATAGTGCAGACCAAACACCGCGATCAAAAACGTGAACCATATCGGATCGGCGCGATCGAGGAAGAAGCTCTCCATCGAGGACAGATAGAGACCGAACAGCCACAACTGCAGCAGCAGCATCGCCAACGGTCCGCCGTTGCATCCACGGTCGGCAGCGTGAAAATTGCGCAATGGCGCAATCACCAGCACGGCAATCAGCAATGCCAGCCCTGGCAATCCCATCGCCAGCGCCGTGTCGAGATAGCCATTATGGCTGTGCGACGCATACTCGGCCCACTCCATGCCTTGCGGAAGATCCTGGATCGAACTGGAGCCCCAGAATGCCGAAAAACCATATCCGGTCGGCAACCGCGATTGCAGCGCCTGGATCGCGAAGGTCCAGATGTCGGTGCGGCCGGTGAAGCTGGTATCGATCGGCAGCAACCTGGCGATATCGGCAAGGCTCTCACTCATGACGGTACCGACGCTGAGCAAGTTCAACAGCAGCAACGGCGCGAGCAGCATCACGGCGCGAAGCCAGAACGAGCGAACGACTGAAGTAAGAGAGGTCAGCGCCAGCACAGTAAGGAACAAAGAGATCGAGCTTTTTCCTTCGGCGTTGAGCAGGAACAGGGAAGCAAGGGCAATGATCGCGCCCCCCGCCCCACGCGCTCCCGATTTGATGATGTAGATGCCCAAAAACAACAACATCGCCATCATGGCTGCCGCCACGTTCTTGTGGCCAAACGAGCCGCGCCAGTCGCCGGCGAGATGGGGCTCCTGTACGTCGGTCGCCAGATGAATCGACAGGTTCGGCGCCAGCAATATCCCGAGATAGCAGATCGCCAGCAACAACAGCGCGGCGGTACTGAGCCACCGCACCAGTTCGCTTTGCGATTTTGGCAACAGCATCATGACCGCCGCGACGGTGACAACGCAGGCCGTCAGCGCGAACCGGCGAATCGAGGTGGCGGGATCGAGCGACAGCACCACGCTTACGACAATCCAGGCGCCGAGCAGCATGAACCCCGGCGAAAGCAGTGTCGCCAGAGCCGGCCCGCTGTCGCGCATCGCCAGTGCGACCATCAGCAACGCCATGCTCCCGAATGCCAGGTAGGTCAGTGTCTCGTTTCCGGTCGAAAGATCCTTGAGGTCCTGGTTGCCAAGGTCGATGAACGGTCGCAATGATATCCAGGCCAGCAACAACGCGCCGATGAAGGCAGTGCCGCGCACCACGCCCGTCACCTGTTGGCGCTGCACTTCACGGAACATCGCGCGAATTTCCGTGATTTCCGTTATGACGAGCCGGCTCACGGCACGATCCTCGAGGCTTTATAGGGTTGCGGTTCGATTCCAAGCGACGCCAGCGCGCTACCGAGCGCTACCGTCATCGGGTGCAAAGCAATGACGGGCGTTTGTTCGGTGAACATAAGCCTGACGGCGCGGACCAGCGACAAAGGCAGTTTTGCAAGCATCCTCGTCAGCAGCGCGAGGCGCGTCCACGCCGTCGGCGCCGACTTGAGTTCGACGTGATAGTTGATCGCGCCGATCCGCAGACCGCGCAGCAGGAGCCATCCGAGGCTGGTCCGGTTTTGCGGGACGGTCTCGGTAATGACAGCGTCGGCGTTCCAATGAAATTTCATTCCGGCCCGACGGCAACGGACGAAGAAATCGGTGTCGCCACCGCCGAGAAAGTTGAAGCGGAGATCGAAGGAAGCATCCTCCAGCCTGGCGAATACCGTCCGCTTGATCAGGCAGTTGCCGCAGCCATAGATGACCGGCACGGGGCCGCTGGCTTCATAGGCCGGCCAGAACGCCGGATGACGGCGCAGACCGCGCTTATCCTCGTCATCGAAATTCGGAAACACCGGTCCACCGACGATATCGGCGCCTGTGGCCTCGGCCGCCCCCACCATCTGCTCCAGCCAGTCCGGCGATGCGATTTCGTCGTCGTCAATCATCAGGAGATGCGCCGCCGAAGGGAACGTGGCCAGCGCGGTCTCGAATGCCGCGTTGATCGCCTGGCAATTACCTTGCCGCGATTCGACGACGCAAAGCCCCTGGAATTTATCGGCCCGCAGGAATTCAGCCGCAACGGGAACGCTCTCGCACCCCATCGCGTCGTTTTCGACGATGACGACGGCAAAACGGCGATGGCTACGCTGATCAGCAAGTGACTGCAGCGTCCGGCGCAGATGCTCCGGGCGGCGGAAGCTCGGAATGCAGACCACCGTCCCGACCAAAGGATCGAGCGGGCGCGACACGGCCGCCAGTCCGCGCGAGCGAGATGACACGATGTCAGAGGTTTCCATCTGCAGGTACCTCAACCCATGGCAAATGCGCGATTGGCGGCCACCATGCGCGTGCAGTGGCGATAAACGGATTGGCATCGAGCGCTGAGGCCGGGATCTCCGGCATCTCGCTTGCGAGCACGTCGTCGCGCAGGAAAATCGCGTTGAAGCCCAGCGCGTTCATGCCGACAAAGCGATAGCCCTTGCGCCGGCTGACGGCGACGTAGGCCGCAAGGCTGGCCGAGCGGAACAACGCCTGATCGGGCGGCAGCGCCGCATAGTTGAAATCGGGACGGTAGGGAATGGTAAGTGCAAGCCCGCTCGGCACCGCGTTGTTGAATTCACAGATCAGAATGCGCGGACGCAAGGTCATTGCATTCCACAGATGCAGGTCGTTGCCGTCGATGTCGAGCGACAGAACATCGACCTCGTCGGGAACACCTGCGGATGCCAGCACCCTGTTGACATTGTCGCGCGTGAACCACTCCGCTCTCATCACGGGTGGCAGCGCGCGAGTCCCGGGATGAGATGCGAAGAAACGCTGGCCTTCGGCGACGAATACCGGATCGCCGTCGAACAGAAAGCCGCGCCAGCGATGATGGACCAGCAGGTTGGTCGCCATGCAGGTGCGACCGTCCTGCGAGCTGATTTCAACCACCGTGCGCGAGGTCGCTCCCGCAAGCGTCAGCAAATACAACAGATGGCCATCTTCCTCGAACTCGGAAAATCGGCTGAAGCCGACCTGTTCGAGCGGCAGGATGACGCCGGAAGCCTGCAACTGCTTCCACGTCGCGATCAGGCTGCGCTGCGCCACTTCGGAATTGCGATAGATGGCTTCCTCCGGCGCTTGCGCGAACTGCACGAGCTTGCGCTTGAGCTGCCGCAGCAGGGCTACCTTGCGCAGCCGCGCGATCGCGGCGTTGAACAGCTGCCGGCCCCAGGCGGGATTTGCCGGCGCGACGCGGCGAGTGCTGGTTTCAAGTTCGGTCGAAATCTGACTCATGGTCCGGTTTAATCCGTGATGTGTTAGTTATCTGGAGAACACCCGGCTAAGCGGGCTTATGTCTAAATTCTTCGATGACGTCGTAAAGCGGCTTGCGATGGAGATCCGCATCGAGCGGCAACGGCCGGTTGGGCATGCCGTCTCGGCGTTTGAAATAGGTCGGCACCCAGGTGTATCGATCGCTCAGGCCCCAGGTCAGGATCGCCTTTGGACGCACGACCTCGCCGACCGCCCGGAGAAACTGATTGGCCATGGCGGCCACCATCGCATCGCGTTCGGCTACCTTGCCGGGCAGCTCATAATCGATCACGTCGAGTTCGGTAATCAGCACATCGAGGTCGAGCGCCTTGATCTCCGCGAGCATCGCCTGCAATCCGTCGTCGTCGATGGAGCGGCCCGCGAACAGATGTGCTTGCAGGCCGACGGCGTGCAGCGGCACGTTGCGGTCGCGCAGAGACCGCAGCAACGCTGTCAACGCCTTGCGGCGCGCCGCAAAACGCGGACCTTTGTACTCGACGTCGTATTCGTTAAGCACGAGTTGTGCATCCGGATCCGCCAAAGCAGCCTCGCGCAGCGCGATCGACAGATAATCCGGACCAAGCCGCTTTGCCCAGATCGACGGACGGAACGACGATTCGTTTGCCGGCCATTCGGCGAGCGGTTCGTTCACCACGTCCCAGGATGGGATCTGGCCGCGATATCGGGACACAACCGTTTCAATATGACCGACCAGTTCCCGCTCGGCCTCGGCGCGGTCTGCGATCTCTTCGGTCCAGGCCGGCATGGCGCCGTACCAGGCGAGCGTGTGGCCCCGCACCTTGATCCCGTTCTGGCGGCCAAAATCCACGAACGAATCGGCTTTCTCGAATCTGAATTCGCCGCGCGTCGGGCGCAGCTCCGCCCATTTCAATTCGCTTTCCGGCACGATCATCTGGCAATTGGCGATAATCGCGTCGCGATAGGGCAGATCGGATACCAAAGCGTCGGAGCGCGCCGCGGCGCCATAAGGAATTAACCCTTCGGCCGGCGACGCCGCGGATGACTCCGTCAGTGGTGTCGCAAATGTGGACACTCCGGACAGCGCCGCTGTACCGGAAATACCCAGTGCGGCAGCCTTAGCCGTGCGAACGAGGAAATCGCGTCGCGAATGCGTCTTTTTCGACATGCCTGGACCAGAGTGCGCGTTGAAACCCGATGGATACGCGGCAAGCATTGCAATAACCGGTCCAGCGACGCATTTCGCGGCGCGTATTCTTCGCGATGGTTACCCGATGCCGAATTAACCTAAATTGAAGCACAACGCGCGGTGTTGGAGCGTTCGGCACCGATCTTGCTGTCTTGATACGCGATGAAGATCAAACCTCTGAACGCAATCGAACTGGACATTCCCGTCGCCTCGCGGGTGTCTCGCCTGCGCGAGATACTGGTGGGGATCTTTCGTGCGCAATTCGCCAACTACCTCCAGGTCTTCGCAGGCACCGGCGTGCGCCTTGGCCTCCAGGCGGTGTATTTCCTGATACTGGCCAATACGCTGTCGCTGCACGACATGGGGGTGTTCGCCTCGACCTCGTCGACCGGCATCATGATCGGCTGCTTTTCGGGGCTCGGCTTCTCGTCGTTCGCTTTCAGGGCCGCCGCCGGCAAACGCCGCTCGCTCGGCGGCTATCTCGCGGTGTTCTATGTGAGCTGGCTGATCTCGCTGCCGCTCTGCTTCGTCGCCGCGCTGCCGGTGTTTTATCTTCTGTTTACCACGTCGATATCGCTGACGGCTTTCGTCGTCATTATCCTTGTCGAAGCCGGGACCTGGCGGATCGTCGAAATGATCCATCAGGTCAATAACGGGCTCGGCCGCTACGCATCGGCGTCGCTGGTCATCAGCCTTGGCACCGCGTTGCGTGCCGCCGGCGCGGTGACCTTCCTGGCTTCCGGCAAGCATGACATCGAAACCTGGGCCGCCGTCTATGTGATCTTCAATATCGCCGCGATGGTGTTGGCCGTCGCAGCCTACCAGCCGCGTATCCGGCTGCGCTGGAGCCCGGCGCTATTCATCGGGCGGCTCCGCGACGCGCTGCTGTTCTCGGTCGCCTATTGCGCCTTTATCTCGCAGAACGAAATCGACAAGGTCGTGATGCTGTCACTGGCGGACCAGCGGACCGTCGGCATCTACGCGATCGCCTCGCGGATCATCGATTTCACGTCGGTACCGATCCGCACTTTCTACGTGCTGTATTCGCGCAAATTGATTCTGGAGCGCCGCGCGCTCAACCAGATTCGCCGCAGCTTGAGCGTCGAGGTGGCAATCGCGCTGACCTCGACGGTCGCCTTCGCAGCGCTGCTGACGATATTGTCGCTCTGGCCGAACCTGTTGGGCCACAACGTCGCGTCGGCCGTACCGCTGCTTGCCGTTCTGCTTGCGGTGCCCGCCTTCAAGAACCTGCTTGAATATCACTCGGAACTGTTTTTCGCTTATCAGCAGATGACGGTCCGCGCCGTGCTTGCCACCTCGCAGGTCGCGTTGAAGGCAGCCGCGCTGGCGCTGCTGCTGATCTGTCTCGGCAACATCGCCGAATGGGGAGTCTGGCTCAACGCCATCTATATCGGCC
Organism: Bradyrhizobium canariense; assembly: GCF_900105125.1. NCBI lineage: Bacteria > Pseudomonadati > Pseudomonadota > Alphaproteobacteria > Hyphomicrobiales > Nitrobacteraceae > Bradyrhizobium > Bradyrhizobium canariense. The sequence goes on from NZ_LT629750.1 coordinate 3,811,097, forward strand.
TCTATGCGCTCTCGGCCGTCATCGTCTACAGCCTCGTATTCGGGAGTAAAGATAAATGAGCAAAACAGCCGACACCGATTTCAGTTACGCGTCCTTTGAGACGACCGGGCCGCGTGCGCTAACGAAGGCGCAGCCTTTCGCGCATCCGCAATCACTGCTCGATCTGCCGCCCGGCGAGGCGCGCAAAAGCCTGCTTGCCGTTCATGATATCCTCTCTGACAGGCTGGGTTCGAAGACCGAGCTTGCGATCTACGAAGCTGGCGGCGGCTCGACCAGCTTCCTGCCACTCGACATATTGCACCGCGCCCACGTCACCGTCGTCGACATCGACGAAGACCAGATTCGCAACAATGGTTACGCCCACGAGAAGATCCTCGGCGACATCCAGACCTACCGCTTCAAACCCGGCAGTTTCGATCTCATCATTTGCTACAATGTGATTGAGCATCTCCCTGATACCGAGTCCGCGCTGCTCTGCTTCTGCCAATCATTGAAGCAAGACGGTCTGGTCCTGATCGGCGCGCCCAACCCGAAATCATTGTCCGGTGTCGTCACCAAATACACGCCACACTGGTTTCACGTCTGGTATTATCGCTACGTGCGCGGCGACAAGAATGCCGGCAAGCCTGGCGAAGCGCCGTTTCCGACTTTCTTCCACCCGCTGGTCACGCTTTCAAATCTCGAAGCCTTCGCAAGCGCACATGGTCTCGAGGTGATCTACCGCAAAGAATACGAAAGCCCGCGCTTTCCGGAGATGCGAACGCGCAAGCCGATGCTGGCCCGCCTACTCGACACCGCCGCTGCCGTCATGAACTTTCTCCTTCCGGGAAAGACCGACGTGCGGCACGGCGACTATCACCTGATTTTGCGAAAGCGCTGAGCCATGTCCGACAAGCGGTTCAAAGCCAAGATGCCTGACAGCCTTCGGCTGCAAATGCATTTGCGCGCCGCACTGTCCCATGCGGTGTGCAACCACGCTCAAATGAATAACGAAGTGTTAACGTTCGATGGCTGCGAGGACGTCGCCGAGCCGAACCTCCGCGATCGCTCGGCCGCAGCGGAACCGCTGCGACGCGCCCGCTTAAACGGTTTTTTTGCCATTTCAGTGAATAGTCCTGCGATGAGTATGGTTAATTTTTCCTGTTGCGTTCGTTCCGCGCCAACATCATGCGTGTCTGGCGTAACCCGAAGACTAGCCCCTCAGCCGATGCGTGCGGCAGTTCGAATGGAAGTTGGGGCCCATGCTTGTTTATGATCAACCGATAGGCGAGCCCAGGTCCGGCGCCTCGGAGGCGCCGCCGCAAAGGTTTGCGGCCCTCAATCTGCAGGACCTCGGCCTCCTGTTGTGGCGGCGGAAAACCGCTATTGCCGCGGCCGGGCTGATCTGCGCCTGCGCTGCAGTCATGATCGGAAAAAGCCTGACGCCAAAATATTCGGCGACCGCGCAGCTTTATGTCGATCCCCGGGAGCTACAATTGGTCGATCGCGAACTCACGCCGCGCTCACAGGATATTTCGGGCCTTGCGATGGTGGTCGACAGCCAGGCGCGCGTGATCACCTCGAACAGCGTATTGCTGAAGGTGATTCAGGATACCAATCTCGACAAGGATCCGGAGTTTGGCGGCGCGTCGAAAGGCACGGTTGCAAAACTGCTGGGATTATTCGGTTTCGAAATTCATTCCGCCGGCCAAGCCAAGCTCGACCAGATGACGGCGCTGGAGGCTTTGAGCCGTCATATCAGCGTGAAGAAGCCCGACCGTACCTTCATCGTCGACATTGATGTCTGGTCGAGCGACCCCGCCAAGGCGGCGATGCTCGCGAACGCCATTTCCAACGCCTATCTGGGGGAATCGAGGAGTTCGCAAGCTACCGCCGCACGACGGGCGACGACAGATTTGTCCGGCCGTCTCAAGGAATTGCAGCAGCGGCTCCGCAACGCTGAAAATGCGCTGACCGTCTACAAGACGCAGAACAATTTCGTCGGCAGCCAGGACACGGTGATCAGTGACCAGCAGCTTTCGGCCAGCAACCAGCGGCTCGCTGCGGCGCGGGCGCAGACGCTCGACGCGCAGGCCAAATACGACCAGATCGAAGCCAGCCGCCGCGCATCGACCGATGTCGGCGCTATTCCGGAAGCGTTGCAGTCTCCGACCATCGCCAATTTGCGCGCGCAGTACGCCGAGGCCCGCAAGCGCTATGCGGAAATGACCAGCGAATTGGGTCCGCTGCATCCGGCGTTGCATCAAATGGAAAAGCAGGTCGAGGACCTGCGCCGGACCATCAATGAGGAAGTCGATCGCTTTGCGCAGGCCGCTAAAAACGACCTGACCCGCGCCCGCGATTATGAAGCCTCGCTTAACAAGGCGCTCGATGCGCAGAAGCGCCAGAGCGTCCAGCTCAGCCAGGCGTCCGTGCGGCTTCGCGAACTCGAACGCGAGGTAGACGCCAGCCGTGACCTCTATCAGTCCTTCCTCAAGCGCTCGCGTGAAACCGAGGAGCAGGAAAGCCTCAATACTTCGAGCGCACGCATCATCGGCGAAGCTACGGTGCCGCAGCGCCGTATATTCCCGCCGGCGATGAGTCTGCTCGCGATGGTCGGCTTCGTGCTCGGCTCGCTCGCCGCGGCCGGCTGGGCCGTCGCGGCCGACCGGCTGTCGCCCGACACCACCGAACCAGAGCCGGTCAGTTCGGAGACGGGGCCATTGGCCGCGCTGGCGACCCAACCGCCAAGCCCTTCGCGCGAGCCGCAGTCGCCGATCGTATCGATCGAACGGCCGGTGATCGCACGTTTGCAGGAATCCGATGTGATGCGGACGCTCGGTGGAATCCTGGCAGGTGGCCGGATTCCCGACCTGACGCGGATCGGCTGGCCGACGCTGCGCGCGGGCTTTCCGCTGACGAGCTTCCTCAACGCCATGCGCGAGATGCGCGCCCCCCTGATTAGACGCTCACCGGCGGACACGATACCGGTCATGGCCGTGATCGGTGCAGATGCCGCTGCAGGCCGCAGCATCGCCGCGCTGAATATCGCGCTCGCAGCCGCCCGCGACGGCGCCAAGGTGCTGATGATCGACGCCGATCACGTCACCCACGCGCTTTCGGACAAGCTGGACCGCGTTGGCCAAAGCGAGGTCAGCCGCTTCAACCGGCTCGGCCTCGGCAATATGGCTTCGCACGCGATCGAGACCGCGAATGGAATCTCGATTCTCCCCGCGGTCAAAGGATCTGACGCCGTCCGCACGGCGATCGCCCAGAGCTATTCCGCTGGCGGCTATGACCTTGTGGTCCTCGACGGGCCGGCAATGCCCTGGAGCCCGGCCGACCGCAAACTGCTCGATGCGGCCAACGGTCTCGTCGCGGTGCTGCCGGCAAACCTCGACATCAATGATTGCATGGAAGACATCATCGCAGCGCTCGGTGGTGCGGAGCGCAAGCTGATTGGTGTCGTCCTTAACGAACTTCCTCCTGCAGTCGTCAACCGTCAGCGAGACAGGCAATATGCTTGAGCGCCGCGCAAACCCCGTAGGAAGGGCCGCCACCGCCGGCGTGCCTCGAATCTCGTTGGGCGGGCTCCGGCTTGCCGTGCTCGACGTCGAGCAGACCGCGAATTTCATGATCGACATGGTTTCGCCGGTACGCCGGGTCAGGCGACCGCTATATCTGACTTCGGCCAACGGCGAAGTGTTGTCACGCTGTTCGACTGAGCCGATGACCGGACGGCTGTTCCGCGCGGCCGATCTCATCAATGCCGACGGCCAGCCGCTGGTCACCGTATCGCGACTGAAATCGTCGACGCCGTTGCCCGAGCGCGTTGCAACCACCGACTTGTTCGGCGTCGTCGCGCGCAAGGCCACAGCGGCCGGGCTGACGTTCTATATGTTCGGCGCCGACGAAGAGGAAAACGCCGCCGCCACCGCCAATGTCCAGAACATGTTTCCCGATCTGAAGATCGTGGGGCGAAGCCATGGCTATCTGCGGGGTGACGCGCTTCGCGCCAAGGTCGACGAGATCAACGCGCTGGCACCGGATTATCTCTGGGTAGCGCTCGGCGTGCCCTATGAACAAGCGTTCGTTGAGGAATTCGCGCCACGCCTGACCAATGTCGGCGTCATCAAGACAGCCGGCGGCCTGTTCAACTTCCTTTCAGGCAGCCGCGCTCGCGCGCCAAAATGGATGCAGGACATCGGGCTCGAATGGGCGTGGCGAATCTGGCTGGAGCCGCGCCGGCTGTTCTGGCGTTACCTGACCACCAACCCGCGCGCGCTCTATCTGCTGTTCAACAAAAGCCGGCCTTTGAACACCGATTCGACGCTGCAAGGTTAGTTCGCTAATTTGGAGTTCCTGCGGCCATGAACCACAAACGTCGAAGCAAGGCACTGGCATGAGCGATCGCCCGGCTATTCTCGTTACGGGCGGTGCGGGCTACATCGGCTCGCATTGCTGCAGGGCGCTTGTCGCGGCCGGCTATCATCCGGTCGTCTACGACAATTTTTCGACCGGCCATCCTGGCTTCGTGACCGGCTCGCTGGTGTCAGGCGATCTCCTGGACAGAGCGACACTCGCTGGCGCGTTCACGCAGCATCGTATCGTTGCCGTCATGCATTTTGCGGCATTCAGCCTGGTCGGCGAATCCGTCGTAAATCCACAGAAGTATTACCACAACAATGTCGCGGGCACGCTGTCGCTGCTGGACGCGATGCGCGGAGCCGGATGCAGTCGCCTGGTGTTTTCGTCTACCGGCGCGGTCTATGGCAACGCCGACAGCAAGGCGCTGCCAGAGACCTATCCCTGCGAGCCGATCAATCCCTACGGCAGCTCGAAGTGGATGATCGAGCGAATTCTTGCGGACTACCGCGGTGCCTACGGGCTCGGGTCATTCTGCCTGCGCTATTTCAACGCCAGCGGCGCCGACGCCTCTGGCGAGATCGGCGAACTGCGCGAGAATGAAACGCACCTCATTCCCCGGGCGATGATGGCACTGCAAGGTCACGTGCGCGATTTTGCCGTATTCGGCGACGACTATGACACGCCTGACGGCACCGCCATTCGCGATTACATTCACGTCACCGACCTTGCCGCGGCGCATGTCTCCGCGTTGAACCTGTTGATGCAGGGACATCGCGGCGGCGCCTTCAATCTCGGTACCGGCAGCGGCTTTTCGGTCCGCGAGATTCTTGCGGCGATCGTGGCCGAGACCGGCCGCAAGGTGCCGCATGTCGTCAAGCCGCGCCGCTCAGGCGATCCGACCTATCTGGTCGCAGACCCCACCGCGGCGCGCGAGATGCTAAAATTCACGCCTGCGCATTCGGATCTTCCGACCATCATCCGGACCGCATGGGCTTGGCACCAAAAGGCTCACCCGCTGAAGGCGGATGAGCCTGTGCCTGGCAAGGCCAAAACGTCTCCGGCCGCCTGATTACAGCGGCTTGATCTGCACCTTGCGGAATTTCACCACGCCCGAGCCGTATTGCAGCGCAATCGCGCCGCTGGCGTGTGTTGAGTCCTGGGCATCGACGGTCTTTTGACCGTTGAGCACGACGACGAAATGGGGACCCTGCGCCGTGATCTCATAGGTGTTCCACTTGCCGCCAGCCTTCGGCATCGGATTGACCTTGGCAACATCGACGATGGCACCAGTGCCGTAACTTGGGTCCGGCCTCTGGTCGTAGATATTGACCTCATAGCAAGTTTTGCCGCCGATGCTTTTCGGCTGCTCGCAGCGGATGAAGATGCCGCTATTGGCATCGTCGCTGACCCAAAACTCAGCCCTGATCTGGAAATCCTTGTACGCGTTCTTGGTGACGAGATAAGCGAGATCCTTGCCATCCAGCTTGTCCGCGGTGACCGCGCCGTCTTTCATCGTCCAATTGGCTTTTCCGACCTCGTCCCAGTCGCCCATCTTGGTACTGTCGAGCAGCGTGGTCCATCCGCCGTCGGATTGGCCGGACGCCGAATTCGAAAACTGGAAAGCGGCGCCTCCGATCATCAACACGGCTGCGCATACCCCTAAGCGTCGCATAACAAACTCCTCCCTGTTTTTTGTTTGAGCATAGAGACCATAGCAAACGACGCGATGCAAACGCGATTCTAATGCTGCAATGCATTGTACTCAAACCTTGCCGGTGATGCCTGCACGCACGCGCCTTGCACCGTCGGAACGAGACCGGCTAGCATGGCAAAATAAAGAACGAGCTGTTGGCAACATTTCAGCTCGCAAAAATCCAAGGGAGGAAACCATGAAAAGCACCAGACGATTCTGGCGTTACCTTTTGCTACCGCTGTCTTTCGCCGGCATGTTGAGCATCAGTTCCGCAGCCGAACTCAATCCTGCCGCGGTCATCTACAAATTGCCGGACCAGATTCCGTGGAGTCCGGTCAACGCAGCCGGCGCACAAGTCGCTGTTCTGGTGGGCGATCCGAGCAAGCCCGGATTTTATGCCGTCTACAACAAATGGACCAAAGGCAACCATTTCAGCCACCCGCACTTCCATCCCAACGACCGTTATATCGTTGTGTTGCAAGGCACTTGGTGGGTGGGCTCCGGCACGAAATTCGATCCCGAGCACGGCACGACCCCCATGCCTGCCGGCAGTTTTGTCACGCATTTCGGCAAGCAGGTGCATTGGGACGGCGCCAAGGACGAAGACGCCGTCTTGCTGATCATGGGCGAAGGACCTGCAACGGCGACCGAGGTCACAGAAACAAAGTAACCCCGGCACCACCGATCTATTCCGCACATCATCCTGGCAGAAGCGATAGGGTCACGCGATCGGACCGTACATGGCAATACGGAACGGCTGCGTGCCTGGCCCGTTAAGATCGGGTCGCACCGCTGACGCGATGGCAGCGGGAGGTGCGACCCGCATTGGGCGGGCTGCGTTGATCTATTCCCTGGAGGTTACGATGCATCAGGCCGCGAATTTACCGTTCGAGCGCATCGTGCATGAATTCGCTCAGTGGCGCGCGGTGCCTGAAGACGAAAGATCGCAGGCTCCGGCGTGGTGGTGGGGGCCGGCGTTTGAGGTGCTTGGCATGCATCAGCCGATGCCATCCGACTGGTGTTCGAGCCTGGGGTTGCCGAACGGCTCGGCTTTCACGAGTGGTGCGGATGTGTTGCTCGAAACGCTCGCCGATCAGACTACTGTGTCGCGGGCCAGCGATTTTCTGCGCAAAAAAGATAAAGCTGGCTGAATCAGCTCTAACGTATCGCCTGCAGCGCGGCCTTTTTAAGCCGTGATCGCCGCCTAGAGGTTTTCTTGAGGCCGTCAATTGTCGTCGGTTGCAACGGCGGCGAGGCCAGCAGAGGCGCCGGCCGAAGCAGATCGGCCAGTTGCTCCGGCGGCAGCGGCCGGCTGAACAGAAATCCCTGCATTTCATCGCAGCCATGAGCGCGAAGGAACGCTTCCTGCGCGACGGTTTCGACCCCTTCGGCGACGATGGTCATTTCCAGCGCCTTGCCCATCCTGATGATGGCCTGGGCGATGGCCTTGTCCTCGGAATCGTCAGGGAGGTCGCGAACGAACGACCGGTCGATCTTGAGCGTGTCGATCGGAAACTGCTTCATCAGCGACATCGAAGAATAGCCGGTTCCGAAATCATCGATCGCCAGGCGAATGCCGCGGCTCCGGATTTCGTCGAGCACCTTGATCGCGCGCGAGACGTTGCGCATCATCATGCTTTCGGTCACTTCGAGCTGCAGCAGCACCGGCGACATGTCGCTGGCCGCGAGCGCCTCGTCGACATCGTGCAGCAGGTTTTCGTCGGCGAATTGTCGCGGCGACAGGTTCACCGCCATCGACACCGGCCGCAATCCACGGCGTTGCCAGGCCATGTTCTGTGCACACGCCGCGTTCAAGACCCAGCGTCCGATCGGAACGATCAAGCCGGTTTCTTCAGCGAGCGGAATGAACTGGCCGGGCGGCAGAACGCCATGTTCGGGATGAGTCCAGCGCAGCAACGCCTCGACGCCAGTGATCTGGCGGCTCGCCAGATCCACCTTCGGCTGATAGTGCAGCGAGAACTCGTTGCGCTCCAGCGCATGGCGCAGGCAATTTTCCAGCGTCAGGCGCTCGATCGACGGCATCTTCACCTGGTGAGTGAAGAAACGGAAATTGTTCTTGCCATCTTCCTTGGCGAGATACATCGCCATGTCGGCATTTTTCGTCAGCGTGTGAACATCGGCACCATGATCCGGGAACATGGCGACGCCGATGCTGGCGGTGGCAAGACATTCGTGGCCGCTCAACTGAACGGGCTGGCTGACCGCCAGCAGGAGCTTGCCTGCAATTTGCTCGATCTCGCCGCGCGCAGCCGAGTGTTCCAGGATCACGACGAACTCGTCGCCCCCCAGTCTCGCAACGATGTCGCCCTGGCGCAGATCTCGGCGCAGTCGCTTGGCTGTTTCCACCAGCAAGGCGTCGCCGGCTTCATGGCCCAGCGAATCGTTGATCACCTTGAATCGATCGAGATCGATGAACAGCATTGCAAATTGCAGGCGGCGACGCTGCGCCGTTAGCATTGCAGCCTGGAGCAACTGGTTGAACATCTCGCGATTGGGCAGCCCGGTCAGGCTGTCATGCGATGCCAGATATTCGATCCGTTCGTCCGCCCGGGTCTTCTCGTCCGCACGATCAAAATTATCGAGGGCGAAGGCGATGTTATCGGCGATGCGCTGCAGCAGATCCACCGAAGCCGGCGTAAATGCATCTTTTTCGGCCGCACAGAACAAGAGAATGCCGACTGCCTGGCCGCCGTTGAACAACGGAAATGCCGCAACCGCGCGAGCTCCGTCACTTCGGATCGACTCATGAAACAGGGAGCCGCGAGGGTCCGACAGACGGTCGTTGCTGATGCAGGGTTGCCGGGTGCGAAACGCTATTCCGCTGATGCCGCGGCCCTCCGGGCAATCCTCCTTGACCGACAGCCTGACGTTCATGGTTTTTTTTGCGGTCGGGCCTGACGCAGCGACGATATCGAGAAAATCATCGTCTCCCTGGACAAGGCCGATGCTCGTCGAGGTGAACTTGCCGCCGTTCGCCGCGGCCTCGCAGACCAGTTCGAACAGCTCTGACCGGGACTTCGCCCGCATGATCGCTTCATTGGTTGCGCTCAGCGCCGCGAACATTCGTGTCAGGTGTTCCTTTTGCTCCTCGACCCTGGCTTTCTCATCCATGTGATCGAAGTTGCCAAGCGCAAACGAGACATTTTCGCTCAGGCGGCGCAGCAGTTCAATCAGCTCCGGCGTGAATGTGCCCCGCTCGGTGGAATTGAAGATGACCACACCCTGCGATCGCCCGCCGCAGACCAGCGGCATGACGGCCGAGGATGCGATGCCGCTGCGACGAGCCTGTGCGTGCCAAGGCCGGCTTCGTTCATCGGCCAAAATATCGTTGCTGAAACATGGCTGCTGCGTTCGGAATGCCGCCCCCGCCAATCCGCGTCCTTCAGGTATCGCGGTCGTAATCGCGAATTTGCGGTTCCGCATCTCGCTTGAATCGACGCCACTGGAGGCTACGATATGAAACAAATCGGTGCCCGGGCGTACGATAGCTACAGATGCGGAGTTGAACTTTGCGCCATGCACGGCTGCTTCGCAGACGAGATTGAACAGTTCCTCTCGCGACTTGGCCCGCACGATCGCCTCATTGGTCGCACTCAGCGCGGCGAACATTCGCGACAGCCGCTCCCGGGCAGCCTCGCGGTCGAAATTGTCGAGGGCGTAGGAAATATTCGCCGACATGCGCTCCAGCAGAGAGACGATCTGCTCGGTCAGCGAACCTGATTTTCGCATGGTCACGAGCAGCACGCCGACGCTGCAGCCGTTGCAGGTCAAGGGTAATGCCGCTGCCGCGCCGACGCGCGCGTCGCAGGCCCCCTTACGCCAGGCCAGCGAACGCGAGTCATTAAGGAAATCATTGCTGATGCTCAGCCTTTGGTCACGAAAGGCCTGCCCGCAGACCCCTGATCCCTCCGGCGTGTTGGCTACGATCGAAATATCGATCCGTCGCAGCCGCTTGATATCTTCACCAAAGCCGACGGCAAACCGAAGCATGTCGGTGCCGGGTTCCAGCAAAAAGACGGCGGTCGCCAGAAAGTCCCCGCTGGAGAACGCGGCGTTGCAGACCTGCTCATACAGTTCCTCAGGTGATTTCGCATAGAGGATGGCTTCGTTGGTTGCGCTCACCGCCGCAAACGTACGCGTAATATTCGTATCCAACGACCCGCTCCCTCAGGCAAAATTTGCCGTCGTGAGCGAATTTATGGGTGTCGGAGACCTAAACGCCCGTTAAAAGCCGCCCAAGTTGTGAGTCAGAGTAAACGCCCTACGAATAATCGCGCCTAAAAGCCCAATATCACGGGTTTATCTGCGATTCAGTCGTCTCAACATCTCTCTCAAAACAACGGGGGCCTGACAGACGTCCCTGCCCACGGAGCGGCTGTGAACGCATGCGGTCCAATTCCGCAGTGTGGAAGCCGGCCCGGCGAACCGTGTCCGAAAGCACTGGCGCCATTCGATTTTTGCCACTTGCTCTCAGGCGACCGCTTTGAGACCATGAAGCAACGACCAACAAGCAAGACCCGCGTCCCGCGCGGGCGTCAAAAAGAGGAAATCCCATGCCGATCATCCAGGCCGACCGCCTTACGCGTATCGGCGCGGCGCTTCTAAAGGCAGCCGGTGCGTCGGAGGAGGAAGCCAACGCCGTGGCCACCGGCTGCGTCAACGCCAACCTCGCCGGCCATGACTCGCATGGGATCATCGCGATTCCGACCTATATCGACCGCATCAAGGTTGGGCACATCGTGCCCGGCGCGAAATGGACGATCGTGCAGGAATCGCCGACCACGACCGTTATCGACGGTCATTGGGGTTTCGGTTTTCATGTCAACGCCAAAGCGATGGCGCTGACCATCGAGAAGGCCAAAACCGCCAACGTCGCCGCCTGCACCGTGTTCCGCCAAAGCCATGTCGGACGTCTCGCCGCGTACCCCATGATGGCGATGCGCGAGGGCATGATCGGCCTTGCCACCGCCGATTCCGGCCGTTCACCTAAACATGTCGCCCCGTTCGGCGGCCGCGAGGCGCGGCTTGGCACCAACCCGATTTCGATCGCGGTGCCGTCGGATCTCGAGGCGCCGTTCTATCTGGATATGGCGACATCTGCGGTGGCGGCCGGAAAGATTGCGCTCGCGGCGACCCGTGGCGAAGCAATCCCGACCGGCTGGATCGTCGATGCCGAAGGACGGCAAACCACCGACCCCAAGCAATTCCGCAAGGGCGGCGCGCTGCTGCCGCTCGGCGGCACTGAAGGTTACAAAGGCAGTGGCCTGGCCGCGATGGTGGAAGTGCTGTGCGGGCTGCTGACGGGCCTGGGCTTCGGGGTCGAACCGACCGGCCGGCATAATGACGGGTGTTTCATGGCGGTGTTCAATGTCGCCGCGTTTCGTCCGCTGAAGGATTTCAAGAAAGAAGTCGCCGAGTTCGCGCGTTATCTCAAGTCGACGCCACCGTCCGAAGGTTCGAACGGCGTGTTCTATCCGGGCGAGGTCGAATATATCCGCGAACGGAAGCGCAAGGTCGAGGGCATCGAGATCGAGGATGCGACCTGGGACAAGCTTCGTGCGCTGGCGAGCGAGTACAAGCTCGCCACCGAACTAGGTCTCGCATAACCAAAAAGGCCGGAAACAGGAGAGCAGCATGACACGGCAAATGGCGATGGTCGGCTTCCTGCAGGCGCAGAATTGCACCAACCTGCCCAGCTCGTGGCGGCATCCGGAGTCCCGCGACGATTCGATGTCGGCGGATTATTATCAGGAGATCGCCCGGATTCTGGAATCCGGAAAATTTCACATGGCGTTCTTCGACGATCGCCTGGCGATGCCGGACCGCTACGGCAACGATCACGCCCACACCGTCGAATATGGCATCCGCTGCGTAAAGATGGATCCGATCGTGGTGCTGACCACGATGGGTATGGTCACCGAAAAGCTCGGGCTGGCTTCGACCTGCTCGACCACCTATTACGAGCCGTTCGACGTGGCGCGGCGCTTCGCAACCCTCGATCTCATGACCAACGGCCGCGCGGCCTGGAACGTCGTCACCTCCGTGAACGACGGCGAAGCGCATAATATGGGGCGCGAACAGCATCTCGCGCATGACCTCCGCTACGACCGCGCCGACGAATTCATGGAGGTGGTGCTCGGCCACTGGGATAGCTGGGAAGACGGTTCGCTGATCATCGACAAGAAGAGCGGACGCTTCGCCGATCCGACCAAGGTCAAGCGGCTCGACCACAACGGCGCATTCTTCAAATCGCGCGGGCCGTTCACGGTGCCGCGCTCGCAGCAGGGCCATCCCGTCATTATCCAGGCCGGCGCCAGCGGCCGCGGCCAGCGCTTCGCCGGACGATGGGGCGAAGTCATCTTCACGGCAGCCCGCAATCTCGCCAACGCCAGGCAGGGCTACGACGCCATCAAGAACGAAGCGGCCAAGATCGGGCGCGATCCGGACCAGATGTTCCTCTGCAACCTGATCACGCCGGTCTGCGCGGCCACCAAGGCCGAGGCCGAAGACAAGATGGCGCTGATCCACAAACTGCCGCTGGAAATCGACGCGCTGTCGCTGCTGGCGGAGGGGCTGAATTTCGATTTCGGCGCCAAGGGCATCGACGAGCCACTGACCACGGAAGAGTTGCAGGGGATGCAGGGCATGCTCGGCATCCGCGACGGCGTGTTGAAGACCTCGGGCAAGACCAATCCGAGCACGCGCGATTTCATTACCTTCTCGGGCCGCGGCCAGACCCAGGACGCCATCGTCGGCGGACCAAAGGAAATGGCCGACAAGCTCGAAGAGATGTTCGTCAACCGCGGCTGCGACGGTTTTGTCATCGCGGCGACCTATGTGCCGGGGTCCTACGCCGATTTCGTCCGCCACGTCGTGCCGGAATTGCAGCGGCGCGGCCTGTTCCACAAGGACTACACCGGCAAGACCTTGCGCGAGAATCTTGGCCTGCGGCGTCCCGCCGCCGGCGCATGGAAGACCCCGCCGCGCGTCGCGGCCGAATAAAAGGATCACAGATGCGTTGGCTTAAATTTACCGCCGCCGGACAGACATCCTGGGGCATCGTCGAGGCTGACAAGGTGATTGCCGTTAGCGGCGATCCTTTCGGCGAATGGAAGCGCACGGCGCAATCCTACCCGCTGAAGGATGTGAAGATCGAGTTGCCGCTGGTGCCGCGGACGTTCTATTGCGTCGGCCTGAACTACCTCAAGCATCTCAAGGAAGCCGCCGACAAGCGCGGCGAAGTGCCGAACGTGCCTGATCGGCCCGAGATCGGCTATCGCGCGCAAAACGCGTTGATCGCGCATGACGAAGATGTCGTGATACCGGCGACCGCGACCGAGAAGATCCACTACGAGGGTGAACTCGTGGTCGTCATCGGCAAGAAGGCAAAACATCTGAACGAAACCGACGCGATGTCCTGCGTGTTCGGCTACACCATCGGCAACGATGTCAGCGAACGCACCTGGCAGAAGGCCGATCGCGGACTCTGGCGGGCCAAGAACGCCGATACGTTCAAACCGATGGGGCCATGGATCGAAACCGATGTCGATCTCGACAAGATGGAAACCATCGTCAAGGTGAACGGCAAGGAGACGGGCCGCTTCCATACCAACGACATGATCTTCGGCATCGTGCCGTTCATCGTGGAACTGACCAAATATTTCACGCTGTGGCCGGGCGACGTGATCTGGATGGGGACCGACGGCGCCTCCCCCGACCTCAAGGCGGGCGATGTGGTCGAGATCGAGATCACGGGCATCGGCACCCTGCAGAACAAATTCATCGCGGGAAAGCGCTAGCGCATGGCCCGCTACAGTACCGCGCATTATTTCCTCGAAGGTCTGGTCGATCTCGGGATCGATTACATCTTCGCCAATCTTGGCACCGACCATGTCTCACTGATTGAGGAGATGGCCCGCTGGGACAAGGAAGGCCGCAAGCATCCGGAAATGATCCTGTGCCCACACGAGGTCGTCGCGGTGCATATGGCCGGCGGCTATGCGCTGGCGACAGGCCGCGGACAGGCGGTGCTGGTGCACGTTGATGCCGGGACCGCGAATGCCTGCATGGCGATCCAGAACTTGTTTCGCTATCGCCTGCCGGTCATGCTGTTTGCCGGACGCGCGCCGCATACGCTGCACGGTGAATTGACGGGGTCGCGCGACACCTATGTGCATTTCGTGCAGGACCCGTTCGACATCGCAAGCATCGTCCGCCCCTACGTCAAATGGGAATATTCGCTTCCCTCCGGCGTCGTGGTGAAGGAGGCACTGGCCCGCGCCGGCGCCTTCATGCACAGCGATCCGCCGGGCCCGGTCTACATGATGCTGCCGCGCGAAACGCTGGCTGAGGAATGGGACGACGCCGATATGCCGTCTTATCCGCCGGCGCGCTATGGCAGCGTGCATCTGGGCGGCATCGAGCCGGCGCGTGCCGAGGCGATCGCGCAAACCTTGATAGCCGCGGAAAACCCGATTGCGATTACGGCCTATCTCGGTCGCAATCCGCAAGCGGTCGCAGCGCTTGATCGTTTGGCACGAGCCTGCGGCATTCGCGTCGCCGAATTCAACTCGATCGACCTCAACATACCCCAGGATTCGCCGTGCTTCGCCGGCTCAGATCCGTTGCCGCTGCTCGAGAATGCCGATCTCGGCCTGCTGCTCGATTCCGACGTGCCGTTCGTTCCGCAATATGCCAAACGCGCCAGCGCCATCAAATGGATCCAGATCGATGTCGATCCGCTGAAATCGGATTTTCCGATGTGGGGATTTGCCACCGACATGCGCGTCCAGGGCAACTGCGCCATTGTGCTGCAACAGGTGCTCGACGCGGTCGAGGCGCGCGCCGACGATGCGTTCCGCCGCCGCGTCGCCGCGCGGATCGCAAGCTGGGGCGATGCGCGTGAGGCCGCCACGAAACGCCGCGTCGCCGCAAGCAGCAATAAAGGCGTATCGGGCGCGCTCAATCCGGCTTTCGTGTTCGCGACCCTGAGCGGGAAACTGTCGCAGGATGACGTCGTCCTCAATGAAGCGATCCGCAACGGGCCGATCCTGCAAGAACACCTCGCGCGCACCAAGCCGCAAAGCTATGTCGGGCTTGCCGGCGGCGGGCTTGGGTTCAGCGGCGGCATGGCGCTGGGATTGAAACTGGCAAAGGGCAACCGCCGTGTCGTGCAGGTGATCGGCGATGGAGGTTTTCATTTTTCCTCGCCCGACAGCGTCTACGCGGTCGCCCAGCAATACCAGATTCCGATCCTGACGGTGGTGCTGGATAATGGCGGCTGGCAGGCGGTGAAATCGGCGGTGCAACGCGTCTATCCCAAGGGCGTTGCCGCCGAAACCAACGAGTTCCAGTCCCGGCTGGTGTCGGGCCGCCAGGGCGAGAAGCGGGACTTTTCCGCGATCGCAACCGCATTCGGCGCGCATGGCGAGCGGGTCGGCGAGCCGGACGATCTTGCGGCCGCGATCGATCGTTGTCTCGCCGCGCTGGATGACGGCAAGGCCGCCGTGCTGCATGTTCAGGTGACGCGACTTTAAATCCGGTCTTTGTCGCCGGGGCCATTTGAGGGAAGTCAGACTCGATGAAAACGCTGGTCGGATCCCTTCTCATCGGCACGTGTCTTGGATGTATTGCCTTGTCCGCGGCTATTCCGGCGTTCGCGCAGGAGGACCTGTCGAAATATCCGACCCGGCCCATTCACATCGTTGTCGGCTTCACGCCCGGCGGCGGCAACGACATTCTCGCGCGGATCGCGGGACAGAAATTGTCGGAGAGCCTCGGCCAACCGGTCATTATCGACAACAAGCCGGGCGGCGGCGCGATCGTCGCCACCGAATATGTCGCCAAAGCCGCACCGGACGGCTACACGCTGCTGGTCGGCGCCAGCGGCGCGATGGCGATCAACCCGGCGGTCTATGCCAAGCTGCCTTATGACTCGATACGCGATTTTGTCCCGGTATCGGAGCTCGGATCGTTCCCGCTGATTCTGATCGTCAATGCCTCTTCGCCGATCAAATCGGTGGCCGATCTTGTCGCCTATGCCAAGGCAAACCCGGACAAGGCGAACTACTCCAGCTCATCCGGCGCGTTCCAGCTTGTGACCGAATTGTTCAAGCAAAAGACCGGCGCGCCGATGCAGGAGATTCCCTACAAGGGCGCCAATGATTCCGTGATGGCGGTGATTTCCGGTCAGGTCACCGCGACCATCGCCGACGCGGGTCCGGTATCGGGCCAGGTGCAAGGCGGCCAAGTGCGTGCGCTCGCGGTCACCGCGCCCAAACGAACCGGCGATCTTCCGGACGTGCCGACCATGAAGGAGGCCGGCGCCGACGTCGATGCGGTGCTGTGGAGCGGCATCTTCGCGCCCAGAAATACGCCGGCCGCGATCGTGAAAAAGCTCGAGAGTGAATTGATGCGGATCGCCCGGTTGCCGGACGTGATCGCGCGCCTCAAGCCGCTGGGCATCGAATCCGTCGGCAACTCGTCGGACGAATTTGCGCGGATCCTTGCGTCCGACATCGCGCGGTGGACCGCAGTCGCCAAGGCCGGCAATATCAGGATGGAACCGTAGCGCGCTGCCGGTTCGGCAAGATCCGGGCGAGGATAACGGTCACGATGGCGGCGACGACGATATTGAGGATCAGCGCGCCAAGCCCGACGTAAAACACGTAACTGGCGCCGCCAAGATCGATCGTCGCCAGCGGCTTCAGTCCGTTGCTCCACGCCGTCCAGGATCCCCATCCGATGCCAACCGCCCAACCGAACAGCAGGCCTTCGGCGCGGAACCAGCTCGTGAACAATCCAAATACCAGCGCCGGGAAAGTCTGCAGGATCCACAAGCCGCCGAGCAATTGCAGATCGAGCGCATATTGCGTCGGCAAGAACAGGATGAAGGCCAGCGCCCCTATTTTCACCACCAGCGAGGCGATCTTGGCGACCGCGGCTTCGCCGGCGTGGCTGATATACGGGTTGATATAGGACTTCCAGACGTTGCGGGTGAAAAGATTAGCCGCACCGATGCTCATCACCGCGGCCGGTACCAGCGCCCCGATCGCAATCGCCGAGAACGAAAAGCCGGCGAACCATGACGGAAACAGCACCTTGAACAAGGTCGGCACCACGTCATTGGGTGAATCGACCTTGATATGGGCCGCATAGGCCATGTAACCAAGCAGCGCGATCAAGCCGAGCAACAGCGTGTAGGCCGGCAGCAACACAGCGTTCTTGCGGATGGTATCGGCAGACTTGGACGCGAAGATGCCGGTGAGCGTATGCGGATACATGAACGCCGCCAGCGCCGACCCCAGCGCGAGCGTGGCATAAGGCAGCATCTGCGCCGGTTTCAGTATCAGCCCGGTCGCGCCGCCCTTGGCCGCGAAAGCATCGCCGGCTGCGGCGAACACCGCGGCGTAACCACCGAGTTGCAACGGCACCACCACCACCGCCACCAGCACCACGATATAAATCATGATGTCCTTGACGAAGGCGATCAGCGCCGGCGCCCTTAGACCTGAGCTGTAGGTGTAGAGCGCCAGGATGATGAAGGCGGCGATGATTGGCAATTCGCCGGTCAGGCCCATTGCCTTGATCACCACCCCCATGCCGATCAACTGCAGCGCGATGTAAGGCATGGTCGCGACCATGCCGGTCATCGCAACCGCCAATTCAAGGCCCCGCGAGTGGTAAGCGCCGTAGACGACATCGCCCGCGGTGACGTGGCCGTTGGCATGCGCCACCTTCCACAGCACCGGCATCACGGCGAACACGAAGGGATAGACGATGATGGTGTAGGGCAAGGCGAAGAAGCCATAGGCGCCGACCGCATAGACCAGCGCCGGCACCGCGATCACGGTGTAGGCGGTATAGAAATCGCCGCCGACCAGAAACCAGGTGATCCAGGTGCCGAACTGCCGTCCACCCAGCCCCCATTCGTCAAGATGCTCATTGACCGGGCCGGATTTCCAGCGCGCCGCGAAGAATCCCATCACTGTGACCAGCGCAAAGAAGAAGATGAAAACCGAGAGCGCAACCCATTCGATCTGATCGGTCATGATCAACCTTCCGGGTTACGGCGCTTCATCTGATGTGCGGCTGCGATAAACCAGCCAGATCAAAAACGAGCTGATCGGTACCCATGCCAGCTGGTACCAATAGAAAAACGGAAAGCCGAACAGCGCCGGCTCCAGGGAATTATAGAACGGCACCCACAACAGGCCGATGAAGGGCAACAGCAATAGTATCCACATAGCCGGACTCCTGACTCCGGCGATTAAAAGATTTAATCGTCGTGCCGTCCAGCGAATCGACTGCTGCGATGCGGCACGACGAGATCAATTCTTCGCTGGCTATCCTTATTTCACGACTTCAGAACCGACCTTGCATACCGCGGCGTCCTGATCGCCGGTGCCGCCGCTGCAACCCACGGCGCCAATGAGCTTGCCGCCCTCGACGAGCGGAAAACCGCCGGGGCTCGCGACCAGCGTCGGATCGAGTGTGCCGGTATAGGCATGGCCGGCTTCATAGGCATTGTAGAACAGCCGGGATTCGCGCCGAAAGCGCGCCGCGGTGCGGGCCTTGCCGATCGAAATCGGGCCGGACGCAATCTGGGCGCCCTCCATCCGCGAGAAATGCACGAGTTCGCCGTTGGTGTCGACCACGGCGATGTTCATCTTCCAGTTTCGCCGTTTCGCTTCGGCTTCCGCCGCCGCCATCACCTGCTTGGCGCGCTCAAGCCCGATCGACACGCCATAGGGAATGTCGAACGGCATCGCATCAGGTGTCCCACCCGCCGATGGTTGCGCCGGCGGCGGCGTCTGTG
Organism: Bradyrhizobium canariense; assembly: GCF_900105125.1. Taxonomy (NCBI): domain Bacteria; kingdom Pseudomonadati; phylum Pseudomonadota; class Alphaproteobacteria; order Hyphomicrobiales; family Nitrobacteraceae; genus Bradyrhizobium; species Bradyrhizobium canariense. The sequence goes on from NZ_LT629750.1 coordinate 3,829,975, forward strand.
CAAGAGTTGGCGAACTCATGATAGCAACGGCGCCAGCCGCCAGGATCATGGAAACAATAGAACGCATGGTATCCTCCCAGGTTGAAGTTGTTATGTTGTCGCGAGGCTGATAATCGCGCCGCCGTCACATCGGCGGCGTCAGGCCGTCCTTGCCGTACGTAATGCGCGGAGTTTGCAGGGTGCCGTCGGGCTGCTTCTTCGCCGCCGCCACGAAAACCTTGATTCCCGGTTTAAGGTCGTCCTTGCTGCCGTTGACGTAGGTAACAACCGCGGTCTCGGGCGTCACCAGCAGCTTCTTCTCGCCGTCCTTGTACTTGACGGACAGCATCTGTCCGTCAACGCCGGCGACGGTCTGCTCGACATTGGCGTTGGTCATCTTGGTATTCGGCTTGAGGTCCCAATCGTAGTGGCCCTCGCCGGTACCGCGCATCGATTCCGGAAAGATGTGCACCTCGATGGCCTTTTGGCTGCCATCGGGTTGCGTTATCCCGGTCGAGCCGACGAACATGCCTGGCTTGATGTCGGCCATCGTCGATTTCACGATCGCGACGAATAGCGGCTTGTCGGTGACGGTCAGCTTCAGCTCGGTGCCATCACGGTTTTTGACCACATAAACCGGACCATCGACGCTTTCGATCGTACCGCGAATGCGGACGGTTTCCTGCGCCGAAGCAGAAGATACGGCACACATTAAAACAACGCCGGCGGCTGCAAGCGTATATTGTAACATTTTTGACATGGTCATCCCTCTCTGACTTTGCAGGTAGTGGCTGAAATTCCGAACTTTGATCGATCGGGCGGTTATTTGCCGAGATGCTTGTCGGCGGTTTGGGCTTGCAGTCGCAATCGCAGCGCACAAAAGCGCTGTCGCACCGAATTTCCACCTCGCAAAAACGCGGATCTCGCCCGTCAGTCCCCTCATCGCGCTCCCCCCTGCCCGGTTTTTTATCGGTACTTCGAAAATCGGCGCGACGGATCGCTGCGCTGCAGATGTTCCTCTGCAACACCGACAATCAGCCAATATTCCTGAAATAAAGAAAGCCGGCGGCGGATTAACTTCCCGCTGCCGCTCCGTGATCTCGGCCTGCCCTTACTCGACCTTGATCCCCGCATCCTGGATCACCTTGCGCCAGCGCTCTTCCTCGCCGCGAAAATATCGGTCAAGTTCTTCGGGCGGCTGCGCGACCATCACAAGACCTTCATTCACGCCCAGCCTTTTAAAGGCTTCGGATTGAACGGCGTTGGCGGCTGATTTGTTGAGGCGGTCGATCACGTCAACAGGGGTTTTTACCGGCGCGAACAGGCCGTACCAGCTTTCCGCGGCATAGCCGGGCACGCCGGCCTCGGCGACCGTTGGTAGTTGCGGAAACGCCGGTGAACGTTCAGCTGATGTCACCGCAAGCGCGCGCAACTGTCCATTCTCGATCAGCGAAGCCGCACTTGCGACCGTCGTGAACATGACCTGGATCTGCCCGCCGATCAGGTCGGTAATGGCGGGCGCAGCGCCCTTGTAATGTATGGTCGCCAGATTGACCTTCGCCATATTCTTGAAAAGCTCGCCCGCCAGATGCGCAGACGTGCCGACGCCAAATGTCCCGTAGGACAATTTGTCGGGCTCGGCCTTGGCCGCGGCAATCAGATCGGCAATCGATTTGATCGGAGACTTGGGATTGACCACGACGATATTGAACGAACGTGCAACCAGCGCAACCGGAGCGAAATCCTTGTTCGGGTCGTAAGGCAGCTTGGCGTTCAAGCTGGGATTGACCGCGTTCGCGAACGTTCCCATCAAGAGCGTGTAGCCGTCCGGTACGCTGGTTGCGACGGCCTGGGTCCCGATGATGGTCCCGGCTCCCGGCTTGTTCTCGACGAGGACGGTGACGCCGATATCCCCGGCCATCTCCTGCGCCAGGGTGCGCGCAATCACGTCGGTGCCGCCGCCCGGCGCAAACGGCACGACAATCCGGACGATCCTGTCCGGATACAAGGCAAAAGCCTTGTCGATCGACATCGTCGACAACAGCGCCAGCGCGGTCAGCGCAAGCCGCCGAAAACCCCGTTTGACGTTCGGCGGACACGCTATTTTGAGAGACGACATTTCCACATCCTGGAGCTCGACGAGTCCTGTCCTTATAGGCTATGCGCCTGACGACGAACGGTCATGACACTGTATACGCCAGCGGCGATGGACGCCGGGACGTGTCATAGACTAGCATCCGTTTCAAAGACAAAAGCAAACGAGCGCTCTGGGGAGAATAGCATGAAGCATTGGTTGATCGGTTTTCTGGTGTTGATTGGGCCGCCGGCCTTTGCTCAGCAAAATGTACCCACAATCGCCTTCGACTCCGTCCCCAATCCGCTGAAGCTGCCGACCAACATGTATTTCGGCGAAGCGTCGGGCGTTGCGGTCAACTCCAAGGGCCACGTTTTCGTGCTGTCGCGCGGCAACACCAGCGGGCCGGCTTACGCGGCGGCAGCGGCGCAGCTGCTGGAATTCGACGCGAAAGGCCAATTCGTCCGCGAAATCGGCAAGAACCTTTATGCGTGGTCGTTCGGCCATAGCGTCAAGATCGATCCCCAGGACAATATCTGGGTGACCGACAAGGGTTCGGACATGGTGATCAAGTTCGATCCCGAGGGTCGCGTGATCATGGTGTTCGGCCGCAAGCAGGAAGCCTCCGATGAGGACACCGCCCCGCTGAAGCATCCGAAGCCGCCGTTGCCGGCGGAAGACGGCCGGTTCCGTCAAGTCACCGATGTGGCCTGGGACAAGGCCGGCGACACGTTCATCAGCGACGGCTACATCAACTCGCGCGTCGCCAAGGTGGACAAGGACGGCAACTGGCTGAAATCATGGGGCGAGCGTGGCAAGGAGCCTGGTCAGTTCAACACCCCGCACTCCATCGCCACCGACGCCAACGACAATGTCTATGTCGCGGACCGCGGCAACCACCGCATCCAGGTGTTCGACAAAGACGGCAAATTCCTGCGCCAGTTCGTCATCGATGTGCCGGTGCCGCCGGACGCCAAACCCGCGATCGGCAAGATCCCCGATGAGGCGATGATGGCAGGCGGCACGTTTGCGCCGGGCTCACCGTGGGCGATCTGCATCACGCCACCGCCGCACCAGGTGCTTTACAGCTCTGATGCGTGGCCGGGCCGCATCTACAAGCTCAGCCTCGATGGCAAGGTGCTCGGCATGCTCGGCAAATCCGGCAAGCAATTGAAACAGTTCGGCTGGATCCACGCGCTGGCGTGTCCCTCCGAGAATGTGATCTACGCGGCCGAATTGCTGAACTGGCGGGTTCAGAAGCTGATCCTGAAGCCGTAGCCTGCAGTGATCTGCTTTTGCGTCATGGCCGGGCTTCGTCCCGGCCATCCACGTCTTCCTAGACTGAACAAGATTAAAAGATGTAAGTGCCTCGCATCGCAGAAAAATTGGCGTGGTCTGCGCAAGGCAGACTGCCTTGGCCGGGCATGACGATCTAAATCATTCGCGCCACGAATGGAATCTTTCGCAGCAATACGATGAGCGTCCAGCTCAGCGACAACGTGCCCGCGAACACGACGGCAAACTTGACGCCCGGGGGCCAAGAATAGTCATAGACCGCGTATTGCAGCCAGATGATGAAAATGTAGTGCACGAGGAAGACGCCGTAAGCGGAAGGCCGCAGCGCGTCCATCCAGCGCCAATTGGCATTCGCAAAGCGCAGGAACATCGCCGGCTCCGCGAATGTCATCGCAGCGCTGAACAGCGCAAAGGTAACGCCGTAGCCCACTCTCCAGGATAGCGGCGGCGAGTTCAGGTCAGCCACCCAATTGTGATGGATATAAACAAGAGCGAGGATCGCGGCATAGAACAGAAGCGCGAAGGCCGCCCAGACCAGCCAGCGTTTTACGATGTCACCATTCTCTGCCAGCACGCCGGTCCTTAAGCTGACCGCGCCGACGCCGACGCCAGTAAAGAAGTAACCGGCATAGAGCAGGATACGGCTGGTCTGAATCGGCAGCGGGTAGCCGCCCGGCTCCAGCCAGCTTGCGTCGCCGAAGGCGAGCCGCATCGGCAGATAGATCGCGACCGAGAAGATCAGAAATGCAATGAAGGCCAGCGTCGCCCGGTTGCGCAGGGAAAAGATCAACCGGCCAAGCGCTCCGATCGCTCCTGATGCAAACGACCAGACCAGCGCCGCAATCGCGTCGAGCGCCAACAGCACCCATAGGAACCAGACCGGCCCCGAAGGCCAGGGTCCAATGGTGAGCGTGTGCCACCAGAAATGCAGAAAGTTGAAATCCGTCGTCCCCGGCAGATGATAGCGCAGGAAGGTCGGGTAATAGGCGATCGGCATAAGCACGAAGATCGACAGCAGGAACGGCACGCCCAGCCGCCAGGCGCGCTCACCCAGGAAGATCGCCGGCCCCTTTCGGGTCAGGCTGTCGCAGACGAACAATCCGGAAATAAAAAACATGCAGGCCATGAAGAAGCTGTCGTTGAACAGCACGACCAGATCAAACCCGAGCCAGCGCGCCCGGTCGCCATTGCCGAAATAAGTGTAGTTGACGACCGAGTGATGCAGCAGCACCAGGAGTGTGATGCACGTCCGCGCGCGGTCAAGCGCCATGATGCGCGCCGGAGCCGTCGTGATCTGCTCGCTTCCGTCCAGTTTCCGCAGCATCGATTCGATTCCCAACAGGTCCGCCAGCCGGCTCGTTGGATCATTTCTCGAACGCGTCGTAAATGATCTTCTTCACCGTGGTGTTGACGTGCATGCGCCCGGACGGTGAATCCTGCATCACGACGAAAAACATATCCTCGGCACGGTCGACCACGAGGTAGACGCCCGTGGCGCCATCCCACTTGACCTCTCCAAACGAGCCCGGCGGTGGTGGCACTGTAATGCCGGGATCGGTGCGGATACCGAAGCCGTAGCCAAATCCGAAGCCATCGCCGGGGTAATAGTAATAATTGCGCGCCACGCCCGCCCCCGGACCGACATGATCGGTCGTCATCGCCGCAAAGGTCGCAGGGCTGAGAAAGGTCTTGCCGTCCAGCGTGCCGCCATTGAGCAGCATCTGCCCATAGCGGGCGAAGTCGGAGATGGTCGAGACCATTCCGCCGCCGCCGGATTCCCATCGCGTGACATCGAGCGAGTTGCGCTCGACATGCCGGTCTCTGGCCAGCGGCTGGGCGTAACGCGCCCGTTCGGCCGGATCGGTCAGGAAGAACTTCGTGGTGGTCATGCCGAGCGGATCGAGCAGGTTTGTCTTTTCGAACTGATAGAGCGATTGACCGGAAGCAACCTCGATCACACGGCCGAGAATATCGGTCGAATGCCCGTAATCCCACAGGGTGCGCGGCTGTTCGGCCAGCGGCACTTTCGCAATCCGCTCCGCGAATCCGGCATTGTCGAAATCGCCGAGATAGATACCGTCATAGGCCGCCTTGACGAGACCGTCGCCATAGAAGCCGTAGGTGATGCCGGATGTCTGCAGCAGCAGATCCTCGACATTGATGGGGCGGCGAAGCGGCACCAGGTCGAGCATCGATCGGCCGGATTCATCTTTCCGCTCGACGCCGACCTTCATATTGGCAAAGGATGAAATGTATTTGCTGACGGGATCGCTAAGCGAGATCTTGCCCTGGTCCACCAGCATCATCGCCGCGACGCTTGTAATAGTCTTGGTGACCGAATGAATCGGGAAAATCGTATCCGGCGTCACCGGCGTCCCAGCGTCGACATCACGCTTGCCGAAGCATTTGAAATAGACCGGTTGGCCATGACGCTGGACCAGGACGACGGCGCCGGGAATTCGACCCGCGGCTACTTCGCCATTGATGAAATCCTCGATCGGCGAAAGCTTTTCAACCGACAACGCAGCCCCGGGCTGCGGCCCGAACAAGACATCAGCCGCCAACAATGGGTCCGTCGCCAGAACAGAGGCAATTGCCGCACCGAACAACATTGTAGAGGAATGAAATAACACTGACTTTCGCGGAAACATCGGCTTGCCTGATCAATTGATTGAACGAAACGACGTTATTGCATTGCTTCCCGCCGATCCAGATGGCGGACCGCGCGAAATCCCTGCTCCGTTATTCCGGATGGCGCGCCGGCGATGCCAACGTATCGCACCGGAATGACAGTCTTTGCCTCAGGAATAGGGATTGATCAGCTTCTGTTGCTCGGCGCTGTGCTGCGCGAGAAGATCGATAAAGGTTCTGACCTTCACCGATAAATGGTGACGATGCGGATAAACTGCATTCATCGACAATTCGACAGGTCGATATTCGGACAACAGGCGAACCAGCCGGCCGGATTCGAGATCGTCATGGACCAAAAATCCTGCCGCGAGGCAAATGCCTATTCCCTGCAGCGCCGCTGTCCGTAGCGTCTCGCCGCTGTTGGTGATCAGATTGCCTGATATCCGCACCGAAGCCGGCATGCCCTTGCGATCCGTGAAACGCCACTCATCCTCATACGGATACATGGCGTGGCGGACGCAATTATGCCCCGAAAGTTCGGAGAGCTGCTGGGGCCGCCCGTGCTTTTCGAGATAGCCGTGCGAGCAACATAACACGTGCCGCCAGGTCGCGAGGCTGCGGACGATCAGGCTTGAATCGGGTGGCGGCGTGAGCCGGATTGCGATGTCAAAACCTTCGTCGATCAGATCGATGTTTCGTTCGCCCATCGTCAGATCCACCTTGGCCTCGGGATAGGAGCTGAGAAATCCGGCGACGACCGGCGAGATGAACGGAACGATGTGGGTCGCGGTGTAGATGCGTAACGTTCCACGCGGTGTAGATTGCAAGGCGCCTGCGATGTCATCCGCTTGTTCGATATCGGCGAGGATCTGCGTGCAGCGATCATAATAGGCCTTGCCGACCTCGGTCAGGCTGACCTTGCGCGTCGTGCGATGGAGAAGCCGCGCGCCGAGGCGATCTTCGAGGGCCTGCACGTGATTGCTGACCATCGTCGTCGACATATTGAGGCGGCGGCCGGCGGCTGAAAAACCGCCACTATCCACAACCCGGACGAACGCCGTCAGACTGGTCAGCCGATCCATCCACGCCTCCGATTATCCGCCCTTACTGGATAATCCTTCCATTTTTTACCGGATTATCAGATCCACCGCGACATTGCACCTTGTGAGCGCAGTACAGCGCCCTCGGATGAAGGACGCCTATTTGGCAGAGGATGTCATGACGGACCTTTCTTATATATCTGATTCAAAAGCAAAAATTAGCCTTGGTCCGTCACGGCAGGCGATCAAGCGGGCCGCCTTGGCATTGATGCTGGCCCTCGGCGTCGCCGGCGCCGCCGACTTCGGCCATTACTATCTGACCACGGGGCGGTACCTGGAATCGACCGACGATGCCTACGTCAAGGCGGACTCGACGATCGTCGCGCCGAAAGTCTCCGGTTATCTCGCCGAAGTGCTGGTGGGCGACAACGAGCCGGTCAAAGCCAGACAATTGCTGGCGCGGATCGACGATCGCGATTTCCGGACCGCGCTCGATCAGGCCCAGGCCGATGTCGCGGGCTCTGAGGCTGCGGTGCGTAACCTCGACGCCCAGATCGGCCTGCAGCAGCCGGTCATTGAACAAGGCAGTGCGGATGTTGCTGCCGCCGAAGCGAATCTGAAATTCGCGCGGGAAGAACAGGCCCGCTACGACGACCTGATGAAGTCCGGCTCCGGAACGGTGCAGCGTGCCCAGCAGACCGATGCGGCGCTGCGGGAAAAAACCGCGCAATTGCAGCACGGCAAATCCGGCCTGCTTGCGGCGCGGCGCCGGATCGATGTTCTCACCACCGAGCGCGCCAAGGCCGTGGCGCAACTCGACCACGCCCGCGCGGTCGAACAACAGGCCGCGTTGAATCTGTCCTATACGCAAATCATTGCGCCGGTCGACGGCACCGTCGGGGCGCGCTCGCTGCGGGTCGGTCAATTCGTGCAGGCCGGCACGCAGCTGATGGCGGTCGTTCCGCTCGATGCGGTCTATGTGGTGGCGAACTTCAAGGAAACCCAGCTCACACATGTCCGTAACGGTCAGCCGGTCGAAGTCGAGATCGACAGCTTCCATGGCACCAAGCTCAAGGGCCATGTCGATAGCCTGTCGCCGGCAAGCGGCCTGGAATTCGCGCTGCTGCCGCCCGACAACGCGACCGGCAATTTCACCAAGATCGTGCAGCGCGTCCCCGTGAAGATCGTGCTCGACGACCACAGCCTGACCGGCCTGCTTCGCCCGGGCATGTCGGCCGAGCCGACGGTGGACACCAAGGCGACCGTGGTCGCCGAGCGGGAAACGAACAAGCGGCTCGCATCAAACCCGGCCGTGATGCGTCCCAACGGCAGTTGAGGCCGCACGCGTTCCAGCAGGGCATCATCAAGCCCTGCTGGATAATCCTTCCGCTTTTTGGCCGATTATCTGATTTCTCCGCCCAATGCATTCTGCCTCTGTAACCAGGAGGACCGCCATGACCACACTCCCGACCACCATCGACGCCGGATCCGCCAGCCTGAGCGGCAATCGTGCCCGCACAGTCGCAGCACCCGACAAGCCGGCTCCGGCGGTTTCCGCGAAGACCTGGGTTGCGGTGTTCGGCGCGACACTCGGCGCCTTCATGGCGGTGCTCAACATCCAGATCGTCAATGCTTCGCTGGCGGACATTCAGGGCGCGATCGGCGCCGGCATCGACGACGGCGGCTGGATTTCGACTTCCTATCTGATCGCCGAGATCATCGTGATCCCGCTGAGCGGCTGGCTCGCGCAGGTGTTCTCGATCCGAATCTATCTTTTGACCAACGCCATCCTGTTTCTGGTGTTTTCGGCCGCCTGTGCGTTGGCGCAGGACCTGCCGCAAATGATCGTGCTGCGTGCGATCCAGGGCTTCACCGGCGGTGTGCTGATCCCGATGGCTTTTACGCTGATCATCACGCTGCTGCCGAAGGCCAAGCAGTCTGTCGGTCTCGCGTTGTTCGCGGTATCAGCCACCTTCGCGCCCGCGATCGGCCCGACCATCGGCGGCTATCTCACCGAGAACTGGGGCTGGCAGTACATCTTCTATGTCAATCTGGCGCCGGGCGCGCTGATGGTCGGCATGCTGTGGTTCTCGCTGGAATCAAAGCCGATGAAGCTCTCGCTGCTGCGCGAGGGTGACTGGCAGGGCATCGTCACCATGGCGATCGGTTTGGCCGCGCTGCAGACCGTGCTCGAGGAAGGCAACAAGGACGACTGGTTCGGATCGCCCTTCATCGTCCGCCTGTCGGTAATCGCTGTCATTGCGTTGGCCCTGTTCTTCTGGATCGAACTGACCAGCAAGAAGCCGCTGTTGAATCTGCGGCTGCTCGCGCGCCGCAATTTCGGCTTCGGCGTGCTGGCCAACTTCCTGATGGGCGTCGCTTTATACGGATCGGTTTTCATCCTGCCGCAATATCTGTCGCGCATTCAGGGCTACAATTCCGAGCAGATCGGCATGGTGTTGGCCTGGACCGGACTGCCGCAACTCGTCCTGATTCCGCTGGTGCCGCGGCTGATGAGGCGCTTCGACCCTCGCCTCGTCATCGGCATCGGCTTCGCGCTGTTCGCCGCCAGCAATTTCATGAACATCTACATGACAACGGATTACGGCTCCGATCAGTTGTTCTGGCCCAATGTTGTCCGCGCCGTCGGTCAGGCGTTGGCATTCGCGCCGCTCTCCGCTGTCGCCACCTCCGGCATCGAGGCCGAGAACGCTGGTTCCGCTTCGGGCCTGTTCAACATGATGCGGAACCTGGGCGGCGCCGTCGGCATTGCGGTCTTGCAGACACTGCTTACCAAGCGGGAACAATATCATTCCAACGTGCTGATGCAGTCGGTCTCGCTGTTCGAGCAGGCGACCCGTACGCGGATCGAACAGCTCACGCAATATTTTATCAATCATGGAGTCGCCGATCACGCGGCAGCTACGCATCGCGCCATCGTCGCCATCGGTCAGGTCGTGCAGAAGCAGGCTTTCATCCTGGCCTTCAGCGATACCTTCTATCTGCTCGGCGCTGCACTCATTGTCGCACTGATTGCAACCCTGCTCCTGAAAAAGCCCGACCATCTTGAAAGTGGCGGCGCACACTAAATATTCCGCAAACAGCAACTCGAAGGAGAACAGCGATGAAACCCCGAATGAACTTCTTTCAGGCCGCGCCCGACACCATCAAAGCGCTCAACGCGCTGGAGACCCAGGTCAAGAGCAGCGGCCTCGAACAATCCCTGATCGAACTGGTGAAGACGCGCGCATCGCAAATCAACGGCTGCGCGTTCTGCATCAACATGCACACCGAGGACGCCCGCAAGCACGGCGAAAGCGAAGCGCGGCTATATCTGTTGAATGCCTGGCGGGAAGCGCCTGTTTACACCGACCGCGAACGCGCGGCGCTGGCATGGACCGAGGCGGTGACGCTGATCTCGGAAACCCACGCGCCGGATGACGTCTATGAGCAGGTACGCGCCCACTTCTCCGAAACGGAGACGGTCAATCTGACCATGTTGATCGCGACCATCAACGCCTGGAACCGACTGGCGATCAGCTTCCGCTCGGTTCCGCCGGTAAGGGTCAAAGCCAGCGCGGCGTAGTGTTGCCGGCGCGCAAGATCACACCGCCGTCGCGCGGGCGAAATCCACATAGATCTCGCGCAACCGGTTGGTCATCGGTCCCGGCTTGCCGTTGGCAACGGTCTTGCCGTCGATGCTGACCACCGCCTGCACGAACACGGTCGCACTGGTGGTGAAAGCTTCCTTTGCTGCCAGCGCTTCCTGAACCGAAAACGGCCGTTCCTCGACCCGGAGCTGACGCTCTTCGGCGAGGGCGACCACCGCCTTGCGGGTGCAACCCGGCAAAATCGCACTCGAATTTTGCCGGGTCACCAGCACATCGTCCTGCGTCAGGATAAAGGCCGATGACGATCCGCCCTCGGTCACCATGCCTTCCTCGATCATCCAGGCCTCGCCGGCGCCCGCTTCCGCTGCGGCCTGCTTCGCCAGCACCTGCGCCAGCAGCGCCACGCTCTTGATGTCGCGCCGCTCCCACCGGATGTCAGGCACGGTAATCACGGCAATGCCGGTTTTTGCCGATGGCGCGTTGATGATGTCCTTGACCGACGTGAACATGATCAGCGTCGGCTTGACACCGCTTTTCGGGAAAGCGAAATCGCGCCCGCTGTCAGCACCGCGCGTCACCTCCAGATAAACCATGCCGTTGACGAGGTTGTTGCGCGCGACCAGTTCTTTCTGGATCTCCTGGATGCGATCGGTCGTTTCCGGCAGCGCCAGCGCGATCTCGCCGACCGAGCGTTCCAGCCGCGCCAAATGCGAGGCGTTGTCGATCAGCTTGCCATCCAGCACGGCAGCGACTTCGTAGATGCCATCGGCGAACAGGAAGCCGCGATCCAGTATGGACACCTTGGCGTCTGCGAGGGGCAGGAACGAGCCGTTGACGTAAGCGATCTGATCCAAGCGAATTCTCCTATCGGACTGCGACGCAGTTGCGTCGTCTAGTATAAGGGAATTGTTAGTGAACGATCCATCAAATTGGAATGGCGCTCCGGCGGCTGATGTAGCGTCATTCCGGAGCGTTGCGAAGCGACGAATCCGGAATCTCGTCATTCCGGGTTCGCGTCTTAGACGCGCCCCGGAATGACGTCCGGCCTCAATGCGAGAGAATCCCGGACAGGAATTTCTGCGCGCGGTCGCTGCGGGGACTGCCGAAGAAATCGATCTTGAGCGCATCCTCGACGATTTCGCCCTGGTCCATGAAGATGACGCGATGCGCGACCTTGCTCGCAAAACCCATCTCGTGGGTCACGACCATCATGGTCATGCCCTCGCGGGCGAGATCGACCATCACATCGAGCACTTCGCTGATCATTTCCGGGTCGAGCGCCGAGGTCGGCTCGTCGAACAGCATGGCGATCGGGTCCATCGCCAGCGCCCGGGCGATCGCTACCCGCTGTTGCTGGCCGCCGGACAATTCGGCTGGATATTTGCGCGCCTGTTCCTTCAGGCCGACCCGGTCCAACAATTTTGAGGCCTTGGCCACCGCCTCGTCGTGCGACCGCCCCAGCACTTTCTCCTGCGCCAGACACAGATTGTCGATGATCCGCAAATGCGGAAACAACTCGAAGTGCTGAAACACCATGCCGACCCGCGCGCGCAACTTCGGCAGATCGGTCCTGGGGTCGTTGACCTTGATCCCGTCAACGATGATTTCGCCGCTCTGAAACGGCTCCAGCGCGTTGACGCATTTGATCAGCGTCGATTTTCCCGACCCCGACGGGCCGCACACCACGACCACCTCGCCCCTGGCGACGCCAGTCGAACAATCCTTCAGCGCCTGGAAACTTGGCCCATACCATTTGTCGACGTGACTGATCTCGATCATACAACTCTCGCTAGCGGACAATCGCGATGCGGGCCTGAAGGCGCCGCACGCCAAAGGAGGCAAAGCAGGAAATCACAAAGTAGACCATTGCGGCGAACAGATACATTTCGACCAGCCGCCCGTCGCGCTCCGCGACCTTGCTCGCAGCGCCCAAAAAGTCGGTGATCGAGACCACGTAGACCAGCGAAGTATCCTGGAACAGCACGATGGTCTGCGTCAGCAGCACCGGCAACATGTTACGGAACGCCTGCGGCAGCACGACATAGCGCATGGTCTGGCCGTAGGTCAGACCGAGTGCCTGGGCCGCGGCGGGCTGTCCCTTCGCGATCGACTGGATGCCCGCGCGCATGATTTCGGAAAAATACGCGGCCTCGAACATGATGAAGGTGACGAGCGAGGACGTGAAGGCGCCAACCGGAACCGGCCGCGACGACCCCGTCAGCCATTGCGCGATATAGGGAACGAGGAAATAGAACCAGAAGATCACCAGCACCAGCGGCAGCGACCGGATGAGATCGACATAGAGGCCGGCGATACGGCCGAGCACCCTGAAGTCCGACAGCCGCATCAACGCAATCAGCGTGCCGAACACAAGGCCGCCAACGGCCGAGAGGCCGGTCAGCATCAACGTAAACGTCATGCCGTCGAGAAACAGATACGCCAGCGAGCGACGGATGACGTCAAAATCGAAATTGGTGAACATGCGCGCGGCTCACTTCCCGCTGATGTAACCGGGGACCGCCAATCCGCGCTCGAGCAGGCGCATGGCGATAACGACGACGACATTGATCAGGAGATACAGCGCCGTTGCGGCGGTGAAGGATTCGAACACCTGAAAGGAAAATTCCTGCATCGACCGTGCCGCGCCGGTCAGTTCGACCAGGCCGATCGTGATCGCCACCGAGGTATTCTTGATGGTGTTGAGAAACTCGGAAGTCAGCGGCGGCATGATGATGCGGAACGCCATTGGCAGCAGCACATAGCGATAGGCCTGCGCCGTCGTCAGGCCAAGCGCGGTGGCGGCGAGCTTTTGTCCGCGCGGCAGCGATCCGATGCCCGCCCTCAATTGCTCGGCGACGCGCGCCGACATGAATAGTCCGATGCCGATCGCCGCCGTATAGAACGGCGCGTTAGGGAACTGCTTCAGCCAAAGTCCGCCTGCCCGCGGCAACAGCTCCGGCAACACAAAGAACCAGAGAAACAACTGCACCAATAGCGGCATGTTGCGGAAGAATTCGACATAGACAAAGCCAATCCGAGACGCGGTCTTCGACGGCAAGGTGCGCATGACGCCGACGATCGATCCGAATACGAGCGCAATGATCCAGGCGCAGATCGCGGTCTCGATCGTCACCACCAGTCCCGACAACAGCATGTGAAGATAGGTGCCGGTCCCATCGGGGGCCGGCTCCCAGAAAATGCGCCAGTTCCAGTGATAGTTCACGAAGCCTTACATCGCCGTGTAGGAAGCGGGGTCAGGCGAATCCGATGGCTTGGCGAATTCGTGCTTGAGCTCCGGTCCGATCGGCGTGTTGAGATTCAATCCCTTCGGCGGGATCTTCTGCATGAACCACTTGTCATAGAGCTTCTGACCTTCGCCACTCTGGTAGAGCTCCGCGGTCGCGGCATCGACCACCTTCTTGAAGGCGGGATCATCCCGGCGCAGCATGATGCCGTAGGGTTCGGGCTTCGAGAAGGCATCCGTCGAAATGACATACGCGTCCGGATCCTTCGACCCGGCAACGAGGCTTGCCAGCAGGATGTCATCCATCACGAACGCTACGGCGCGATCGGTCTCGACCATCAAAAACGCTTCGGCGTGATCCTTGGCTGCGATCACGTTGACGCCGAGGTTGCGCGCGACATTAGCCTCGGTCAGTTGCTTGATATTAGTGGTGCCTGCGGTCGAGACCACCGACTTGCCTTTTAGATCGTCGATCGAGTTGATCTTGCCGGCTTTCTTGGAGACGAAGCGACTCGCGGTCAGGAAGTGGGTGTTGGTGAAGGCGATCTGCTTCTGACGCTCGGCATTGTTGGTGGTCGAACCGCATTCGAGGTCGATGGTGCCGTTAGCCAGCAGCGGAATGCGGGTCGATGACGTCACCGGATTGAGCTTGACCTCGAGCTTGTCGAGCTTCAGCTCCTTTTTCACGGCGTCGACGATTTTGTAGCAAATGTCCATGGCGAAGCCGATCGGCTTCTGATTATCGTCCAGATAAGAAAACGGTATCGAGGAATCGCGAAAGCCTAAGGTGATCGCGCCGGTTTCCTTGATGTTTTTCAGCGTACCTGTCAGTTCTTCGGCATTCGCCTGCCCCATGAAGAATGCCGCGGCGAGCGTAAGGCCAATCATGCGCTGGTGTTTCATTCGTGCTCTCCTTGCTGGGATATCCTGGGTCGAAAAGCCTTGACTGCTGCTCCCAATGGTCAGGCTGACCGGCTGGTTGCCTGCATAGATCGAGCCAACGCAAAGCGTTGCGATGTTTGGACGTCATTCTGGGCTATAAAATCGGCCGATGACAAGGGATGCGCCGAGCGTTTCGGGTGCTCGCCGTACTAATTGCCTAGAGCGATTTGCTCCCCCAGCGACTTCTCAGAGGCGGCTACCGCCGTCGCTTGATGCGACCGGGCTGGAATGCCATTGTCAGGGCGGGGAAATCGCGGCTCTTTGGGCCTCAAAAGCTGTTTCAATCATGACAAAAGAAATACGGCTCAACGCCTTCGCCATGAACTGCGTGGCGCATCAATCGCCGGGGCTATGGACCCATCCGCGCGACCGCACCGCCGACTACAATCGGCTGCCCTATTGGACTCATCTGGCGAGAACGCTGGAGCGCGGACGGTTCGACGGGCTGTTTCTTGCCGACGTGCTCGGCGTCTATGACGTGTTCGGCGGCAGTCCGGACGCGGCACTGCGCAACGCCACGCAAACGCCGGCCAATGAACCCTTGCTGCTGATTCCGGCGATGGCGGCTGTGACCGAGAACCTCGGCTTCGGAGTTACCAGCAATCTGTCCTATGAACCGCCCTACCCGTTCGCGCGGCGGATGTCGACGCTCGATCATCTCACGGAGGGGCGGATCGGATGGAACGTGGTGACGGGCTATCTCGACAGCGCGGCCCGCGGCGCCGGCAAGGACAAGCAGACCGCGCATGACGACCGCTACGATGTCGCCGACGAATATATGGAGGTGGTCTACAAGCTCTGGGAAGGAAGCTGGGAAGACGATGCGGCGCTGCGCGACCGCGCCCGGAGCATCTTTGTCGACCCTTCGAAAGTGCATCGCATCCAGCATGAGGGAAAGAATTATCGGCTCGATGCCATTCACTTGAGCGAGCCGTCGCCGCAGCGCACGCCGGTGCTGTACCAGGCCGGCACCTCGCCACGCGGACGGCAATTCGCCGCCCGGCACGCCGAATGCGTGTTCATGTCGGGCCCATCGGCCAAGGTCATCGCGCCGCGTGTCGCGGCCATTCGCACCCTCGCCGCGGAGTTCGGCCGCAACCCGGCTGAAATCCTGATGTTCAGCATGATGACGATCATCCTCGGACGCACCGAAGCCGAAGCTGCGGCTAAATACGCCGAGTATCGCCGACACATCAGCGCCGAGGGTGCGCTCACGCTGATGTCCGGCTGGACCGGCGTCGATTTCTCGACCTACGATCTCGATCAGGAAGTGCGCCACGTCCAGAACGACGCCGGCCGCACTGCGATGGACAACATCACCCGCGCCGATCCGGATCGGGTCTGGACCGTGCGCGAGGTTGCCGAGCACGTCGGTATCGGCGGCATCGGCCCTGTGGTGGTTGGCACGCCCGATAAAGTCGCCGACGATATTGAGGCCTGGTTCGAGCAGACCGATGTCGATGGCCTCAACGTCGCCTTTGCGATCTCGCCCGGCGATTTTGAGGATATCAGCGACATGCTGGTCCCGGAATTGACTAAGCGTGGACGCTACAAGAGCGCCTACCGAACAGGCACGTTGCGGGAGAAACTGTTCGGCCAAGGCCGCGCACGGCTCGCCGCGCCGCATCCGGCAGCACAATATCGGCCGCAGGCGGCAAGAGCTGCGGAATAAGTTTTGGATTGATGTCATCGTGGGCGAAGTGAAGTGACGCAGCCCACCTGTCCGTCATTCCGGGATGGTGCGCTAGCACCAGACCCGGAATCTCGAGATTCCGGGTTCGATACTTCGCATCGCCCCGGAATGACAGTTAGATAAATCGCGATCAATTCACCGAATTATTGACCACCACCTCGATCAATTTCGTTCCAGGCCTGCTGAACGCCGACGACAATGTGGACTTCAACTCCTTGGGGTCGGTGACCTTGATTGCCTCCAGCCCGAGCGATTTTGCGATACCGGTGAAATCCACCGGCGGATCGACAAAATCCATGCCGACATAATGATCGTCGCCGTGAAACGCCAGCAACCGCTGCTTGATGATGCGATAGCCGCCATTGTTCACGATGATGAAAGTCAGCGGCAGCTTGTGATTGGCCGCGGTCCACAGCGCCTGGATCGAATACATCGAACTGCCGTCGCCGGAGAAGCACACCACCGGCCGGTCGGGATTTGCCAGGCTCACACCGACCGAAGCCGGAAGTCCCCAGCCGATGCCGCCGGATGCAAGCGCGTGATAACCGTAGCGATCGCGGTGCGGACGCAGCGCGGTTATCTGTCGCGAGGATGTCAGGCCTTCATCGACAAGAATGGCATTCTCGGGCATCGCTTCGACCACCTGCAACGCCAACCAGTCCGGATCGATCGGCGAGCGATCCCTTGCTTTGGATATCTCTTCGACCAGCACCTTGCGCCGCACGGTCCAGTTCTTCGACGCCAGCGCGGCGATACCCTGTTTGGCGCGGGCTTCGAGCGCTGAGCCGCCCGCGGCCTTCAGTGCCGGGATCAATGCACGGAGCGTTTCCTTCACATCGGCTTTCAGCGCGATCTCGGCGCCATAATTCTTGGCAAGGTCCCAGTCGACCAGGCCGACCTGAACGATGGACATCCCATCGGGCAACGGGTCGACCTCGCTATAGACAGACATGCGCAAGGGATCGGCGCCAAGCACGATCATCAGATCGTACGGCGACAGCACGTCGCGAACCTGCTTCTGCAGGCGTGACAGCGCGCCCATGAAGCACGGGCTTTCCGACAGGAATTGCGCGCCATAAGGCGTCGAGCACTGATAGGCGGGAGCGCCGAGCGTCGCCGCCAGCGCAGCGGCTTCCTGCAGCGCATCGCTTTTCACGATCTCGTCGCCCGCGATGATGACCGGATTTTGCGCCCGGAGGATACGCTGCGCCAGCGCCTGCAAGGATTCATCGGAAGGCCTGACGCGCGCATCAACGCGGGTCGAGCGGCCGAGTTCGATGCCGGCTTCCGCGTTGAGGATATCACCGGGCAGCGAAATAAACACCGGCCCGGTCGGCGGCGTGGTCGCGATCTTGGCGGCGCGGCGCACGATACGTGGCAGGTCTTCCAGACGCGTGACTTCGACGGCCCATTTCACCAACGGCTCGGCCATCTGCACCAGCGGCCCGTACAGCACCGGCTCCATCAACCCATGACCCTGCTCCTGCTGGCCGGCAGTCAGGATCATCGGCGTGCCCGTGAACTTGGCATTGAACAGCGAACCCATCGCATTGCCGAGCCCCGGCGCGACGTGGACGTTGCAGGCGACGAGGCGCCCGGAGGCGCGGCTGTAGCCATCGGCGATCGCGACCACCAGGCTTTCCTGCATCGCCATCACATAGGTGAGATCGGGATGATCCTTGAGGGCGTGCATGATCGGCAGCTCGGTGGTGCCGGGATTGCCGAACAGATGCGTAATTCCCTCGTCCTTGAGCAAGGCGAGGAACGCCGAGCGCCCGGTGATGCGATTCTTCATATGTCTCCTCCAGCCCGCGGCCGTTGCCGCCGGGATCGGCGACAACATGGCCGATCTCCGAGGGTAAGATCAATGGAGGCCAATCATGGCTGCCCTGCGCTGCCGGGAGCGATGGCACCCGCCAAGGTGCGGTCAGGACCAGGAATGCATAAAACAGGCAGGATCTTTTGGGGCGCGCTCACCTCGCCGCCGATCGGGCCTGGCTCAATACGACCTGCGAAACTCGCGACCGCCGCGCAACGGCTCGATCGGGCTTTTGCGGGTTTGGAGGGATACGAAATGAGGGCAGGCTAACCGGCGCATAAAATTCAACAGAGACGTTGGCTAGAACATCCCTTCACGGTCGATGCGCTTCTTCTTTTTCGAACGTTGCCAGACCACACCGGGAAAACCTTTCAGCGGCACCAGCGGCTCGCCGGTATAGGCCCATTCCTGCAATTCCTCGATCGCGAGATGGTAGAGCGGTTGCCGGCCGGTCCGGGCCGAGAGCAGCGCGCGCGAAATATTCACCATGTGTGGTGAACGCGCACGTTCGTAAAACAGCGGCGTGCCGCAATGCGCACAGAAACTCCGTGCGATCTTTGAAGTCTTGTCCTCGTAACGGGTGATATTGGCGTCGCCTTTGGTGATGCGGAATCGTTTGCGCCAGCTTCCGACATAGGTGGCGTAAGCAGCGCCATGCGCGCGGCGGCTTGCTGCCGAATGATCGTGAAAGGCCCAGCGGGCCGGGACATCGATCTCGAAGCAGACCTTGCCGCACAGGCATTGGCCGGTCGCGATACCTGCTGTTCTGGCTGCTTTTGCCATTTACGTTCCTCGTCATTCCGGGGCGATGCGGTAGCATCGAACCCGGAATCTCGAGGTTCCGGGTTCGCTCGTTTCACTCGCGCCCCGGAACGACGGCCTCATCCGTATCGCCTCGCAGTGACGTCACGCCTGCTCCAGTTCGTCATGCTCAGGATAATCGGTATAGCCCGTCTCCTCGCCCCCATAGAAAGTTGCCCGATTGTAGGGCGTCAGCTGGTATCCGCGCGCGAGGCGGCGCGGCAAATCCGGGTTTGAAATGAAGATACGCCCGAACGCGATCGCATCGGCGTGACCGGCGGCAATCGCGGCTTCCGCGGTTTCGCCGGTAAAACCGCCGGCGGTAATCAGCTTGCCGCTCCAGATCGGCCGAAACAGCACCATCGCCGAAGGCACGTTCTGATGGTTGACCTCGGCCCGCCCTGCCCCGCTTGAGCGCGGCTCGATGAAATGCAGATAGGCAAGACCAAGCGGATCGAGCGACTTGATGACATGGGTGTAAAGCGGCATCGGATCGGCCTCGCCGCTGTCGTTGGCGATGCCATAGGGCGACAGCCGCACGCCGACGCGGTCGGCGCCCCAGATTTCGATCACGGCACGCGTGACCTCCATCAGGAAGCGCGCGCGGTTCTCGATCGATCCGCCATATTGGTCGGTGCGCAGATTGGTGCGCGATTGCAGGAATTGTTCGATCAGATAGCCATTGGCGCCATGGATTTCGACGCCATCGAACCCGGCCGCGAGCGCGTTGCGCGCGCCTTGCCGATAGGCCTCGATGACGCTCGCGATCTCGCCGGTCTCGAGCGCCCGGGGCGTCTCATATTGCGCGGGCTTTCCGTCCGCCGTCATCGTCTTCAGTTCTGCCGAGATCGGCACCGCCGACGGCGCAACCGGCAAGGCACCTCCGGGCTGCAACGAGGAATGCGAGACGCGCCCGACATGCCAGAGCTGGAGGAAGATCACACCACCCTTGTCATGAACTGCATCGACAACCTGGCGCCAGCCGTCGATCTGCGCGTCCGAATAAATGCCGGGGACGCCGGGATTGCCGAATCCCGTCGCTATGACCGGCGAGGCTTCCGCGATGATCAGGCCGCCCGGCGTGGCGCGCTGGCTGTAATATTCCACATTGAGCGGCCGCGGCGCGAGGCTCGGTTTCGCCGCCCGCATTCGCGTCAACGGCGCCATCACGATGCGATGCCTGAGCTGGTAGGGTCCGATCTGCAGCGGTGAAAACAGCAAAGGGTATTTCATGCCTGCCCCAAAAAGATTTTCTGTCGTCTGGATATGGTACCGGTTCATCTTGTTCGCAAAAGGCTTCAGTGGCAATCTGCCATCACAGACCGACAGAGCAAGTTATCCATGCAGAAATCCAGCGACAGGGCGCTTCCGTCCCTCAGTGTTCGCATCGACCTTGACGCGGAGGGCCGCATCGGGCCGGGCAAGATCCAGTTGCTGGAAAACATTCACGCCTGCGGCTCGATTTCGGCTGCCGGGCGCGCGATGGACATGTCCTATAAGCGGGCATGGGATCTGGTGGACGAGATCAATCGCATCTGCCGCCATGCCGCGGTCGAACGCCAGACCGGCGGCAAGAACGGCGGCGGCGCCGTGCTGACGCCATTCGGCGTCTCGCTGGTCGCGCGTTACCGCAAGATCGAGCGCGACGCGGCTAGCGCGGTCAAGAAGGAACTCGCGGCCTTGCGGTCCGACATCGGACGGCCGAAGAAAAGCGCAAGCCGGTAAGAATCGTATCGACGAGAAAAAGGAAAGGGAGTGGCAGCCAAAACCGCCACTCCCGAATGTAACAACGCTTGCGGTTGCCTAGCCGGTCTTGATCCAGACCGCCTTGACGTTGAGATATTCTTCCAGGTGCTGCTTGCCTGACTCACGGCCATAGCCGCTCATCTTATAGCCGCCGAACGGCACCGCTGGATCCATCGCCTGATAGCAATTGACCCAGACCGAGCCGGCGCGGAGCGCCTTCGCGACCTGATGCGCCTTGCTGACATTAGTGGTCCAGACACCGCTGCCCAACCCGAAGGACGTGGCATTGGCACGCTGGATCAGATCGTCGCCGTCCTTGAACGAAATCGCCGAAATCACCGGTCCGAAGATTTCTTCCTGCGCGATCCGCATGTTGTCCTGGACGTCGGCGAATACGGTCGGCGGCACGAAGTACCCCTTCGACAGCGCACCCTCGGTCAGCCTGGCGCCGCCGGCGAGCGCCTTGGCGCCTTCCTTCTGGCCGATGGCGAGGTAACCGGACACACGCTCCAACTGCTGCTCCGACACCAGCGGTCCGATCTGCGTATTGGGATCGAGGCCGTTGCCGACCTGCAGCTTCTTGCCATATTCGGCAACGCGGCCGACGAACTCGTCATAGATCTTGTGCTCGACGAACAGGCGGGTGCCTGCGCTGCAGATCTGGCCGGAATTGGCGAACACCGCCATCGCCGCGCCCGGGACCGCCTGATCGAGATCGGCATCGGCGAACACGATGTCAGGCGATTTGCCGCCAAGCTCGAGCGACACGCGCTTGAGGTTGCCGGCCGAAGCCCTGATGATCGACTGCCCCGTGACGTGCGAACCGGTGAAGGCGACCTTGTCGACACCGGAATGCGAGGCAAGGGCCGCGCCCGCGGTTTCGCCATATCCCGGCACCACGTTGACGACTCCAGGCGGAATGCCTGCTTCCATCGCGAGTTCCGCCAGACGTAATGAGGTCAGCGGCGCCTCTTCCGCCGGTTTGAGGATCACGGTGCAGCCGGTCGCGATCGCGGGGCCGATCTTCCAGACGCTGGCGCCGAGCGGACCGTTCCAGGGAATGATGGCGCCGACGACGCCGACGGGCTCCTTCAGCGTGTAGGAGAAGACCTCGCCGGGCAGCGAGTTCTCGATGGTCTCACCGAGCAGCGAGGTCGCCTGCCCCGCGTAATACCGGAGCATGCCGAGCACGCGCAGCTTGTTGCCGCGGGTGCGGCTGATCGGCGCGCCCATGTCGAGGGTGTCGAGCTGCGAAAGTTCTTCAAAATTCTTCTCGACCAGATCGGCGAGCTTGAGCAGCAGGGCCTGCCGCTCGAACGGCTTGACCTTGCTCCACGGTCCTTCGAAGGCGCGGCGTGCGGCGGCAACGGCGCGATTGATATCCTCCGCGTCGCCCTCGGCCACCGTCGCCAGCAATTCGCCGGTCGCGGGATTATGCGTCTCGAATTTCTTGCCGGAAGCAGCGTCCACCCATTTGCCGTCGATCAGCATTTTCTTGTAGGAACCATCCGCATAAGGATGGCGCGTTATCGGAATCGCTTGCGTCACAGCCATGTCTGCACTCCCTTGAGATCGACCGGTAATATATCGGCCGGCATTCGGATCGTTATATTCAAAATTGTACAACGGCTGCGCGAAACCGTAAAGCACGCTCGCCGTTTGTAGAGAGCGTCAAACGAAGACCTCCCATGCCGTTTCGTACGTGGCGGTCAGATCGTGTTAGCCTAGTTAGTGTTGCCACATTTTCGTCCGGAGAACGCCCGTGCCACATGCCGCGATTTCGCCAAACAATGTTGCCGTAATCACCGGAGGTGCTTCCGGCATTGGACTCGCCGCCGCGATACGGTTTGGCCGCCTCGGCATGAAAGTCTGCATCGCCGATCTCGGGACCAACCGCCTCGCCGAAGCTGCAACGAAATTGTCATCTGTGGCGACAGGCGGCCCCGACAGCATCATGGTGGCGGCCGTTGACGTCAGCCGTGCCGAAGACGTCGCGGGGCTGGAAAGCGCAGTACAAAAACGCTTCGGCGGCACCGATATCCTGATGAACAATGCCGGCGTTCAGCCCGGCAGCAAGATGTTCGGTCCATCGGAGAATTGGCAGCGCGTTCTCGCTGTCAACCTCTGGGGCGTCATCAACGGTTCGCAGGTGTTCGCACCGCACATGATCGAACGCGGGCGGCCGGGCCTGATCATCAATACCGGCTCCAAGCAGGGCATCACCACGCCTCCCGGCGACCCCGCCTACAACGTTTCCAAGGCGGGTGTGAAAGCCTTCACGGAAGCGCTGCAACACGAATTGCGAAACGCGGAAGGCAGCCAGATCAGCGCGCATCTGCTGATCCCCGGTTTCGTCTTCACCGGCCTTACCGCCAAGGGCCGCACCGAGAAGCCGGCCGGCGCCTGGACGCCGGAGCAGACCGTCGACTTCATGATCGAAGGTATCAACGCTGGGGATTTTTATATCCTGTGTCCGGACAATGATGTGCCGAGGAAGCTCGATGAGCGGCGCATCCTGTGGGCGGCGGGTGACATCGTCGAGAACCGGCCGGCACTTTCGCGATGGCATCCTGATTACGCGGAAGCTTTTGCTAAATTTGTGAAGAAGAAGTAGCTGAAAACGCCGCGACTCCAGCAACGGCAACACAAAATGTGTGGCGTTTCCGGAGCCGGGCCAGTGGTTGCGAAGTCTCTTACTTGCGCGCTGCGCAAGCGTACATGTTGATTTCCATGCCGACCGGCACTTCAACGATCTTCGGTGCTTTCCAGGCCATTTTGAGATCTCCAGCTGTTTGCGGCGTGAACGCCGAACGCCGGCGAAGCTACGTCCACGAGCGAAATATCGCAAGCGTGCGTTGCGGCATCGATCGTTCACCCTAGATAGCTAAACTAAGGAAATGCCGGTCGTCGAACTTCCGCTCCCGCTTTGAAAATGCGGAAGAATTACGGGCCCGGTCGCTCTCCACAGGCGACGCCGATCGCGTGACCGCCGGGCCGTCATTTCTTCCTCCATATAACGCCTGCCATTTGACAATACGCCTGACCAGCGCATTGATAGCGGTATTCCCCGACAGCGGGTGATCACCCGTTAGAATTGGGGGCATCCAAGGGAGGCATCCATGAAGCTTCATTTGCTAGCGACGGTGGCTATCTCAACGCTGGCCGCATGGCCGGCTGCTGCACAGCCGGCGCCGCCGGCTCCGAACGCACTCGACACATTAGGCGCGATGCATCAGACCGGCAGCACGGCTGATTGGCCTGAAGTCCCGCAGACCGGCCAGAAAGCCGATCAGGTCAAGCAAAACCTTACCAAAATCAAGCTGCCTCCGGGCTTCCACATCTCGCTCTACGCGCTGGTGCCGGACGCCCGCCATATTGCGGTCGGCCCGCAGGGCGTCGCAACCTTTGTGGGCACACGCAAGTCGAAGGTCTGGGTGGTGACCGATCGCTCGCGCGGCGGCGTGGGTGACGAGGTGAAGGAGTTCGCGCCGACCCTGCCGAAGAAAATTCCCAACGGCGTGTGCTTCTCGAAAGACGGCTTCCTGTACATCGCGGAGCAGAATCGCGTGCTGGAATACGCCGCCGCCGAGTTCTTCTATGAAAGCGCCGACGTCGTCGCAGGCGCCGTCGTACCCGAGGGCGAGCTGATCCCGAAATCCGAGGAGAGCTACAACCATACTGCGCGGGTCTGCAGAGTCGGACCGGACAACAAGCTCTATATTCAGCTGGGCCAACCCTACAACGTGCCGGCAAAGGACAAGTTCGACCTTTATCGCAAGGTCGGCATGGGCGGAATCATCCGCATGGATCGCGACGGCAAGAATCGCGAGGTCTACGCGGTGGGGCTCCGCAATCCGGTCGGCATGGACTTCAGCCCGAAGGACAAGTCGCTCTGGACCAACGACAACCAGGTCGACGGCATGGGTGACGAACAGCCGCCCGGTGAGATGGATCACATCACCGCGCCGGGTCAGGATTTCGGCTTTCCCTGGTATGGCGGTGGTCATACCCGGACCGTGGAGTACAAGAACGACACCCCGCCCGCCAATGTGGTGTTTCCTGAAGTCGAACAGGCGGCCCATGCGGCGGACCTCGGCCTCATCTTCTACACCGGCTCGATGTTCCCCAAGAAATATCAGGGCGCCATTTTCTCGACCCAGCATGGTTCCTGGAATCGGACCACGCCGGTTGGCGCACGGCTATTGGTCACCTACGTCAAGGAGGATGGCCATGTCGCGGGAAAATCCGAGCCGTTCGCGGAGGGCTGGAACGACAACGGCTATTATCTCGGCCGTCCCGTCGACGTCGCGCAATTGCCCGATGGCTCGCTGCTGGTCTCGGACGATCTCGTTGGTGCGCTGTATCGCATCTGGTACGACGGCAAATAATGATCTGAGATCGATGGATGGCTCCCTGATCGGGAGCCATTCACCTTTTCACGCGACAGGCTCACGAGGGTTTAAAGTGATTTCGCCACATCCAGGGACGACCCCGGTGATCGTCCGGCTGATTGCTTCGGTTTGTCTGCTCGCGGCAGGCGGCAGCATGTGCAGTGCCGGCGACATCAAGGCCGGCCGCACCAAGGCGCTGATGTGCCAGGCCTGTCATGGCCTCGACGGGCTATCGAAAACCCCGGACGCGCCGAACATCGCCGGTCAAACCGAGCCATATCTCGTTACCCAACTGCAGGCATTCAAATCCGGCACGCGAAAGAACGACGCGATGTCGGTGGTTGCGCCATCGCTGTCCGACGCCGATATCGAAGACCTCGCCGCCTATTTTTCGGCGATCGAGATCACCGTCGGCAAGCTCCCGCAATAGGCGCGATCTGGATTATGGCGCGGCCGGCAGCGCGACCGGAATAAAGCCATACGACTTCAGCGTCGCCTGCCCCTGCGGCGACAACAGATACATCGCGAAATCGGCGCCGCCGGGCTGCGCCTTGCGTGAGACCGTCAGGCCGTATTCGGGGCCGACGGAAAGCTCCGGCGGTAGTCCGACCGATTTGTAGTTCGGCGAGGTTCTGACGATCTCGCGTGCGCCTGAACAATAATAAATGAACAGATCGATCTGGTGATCATCGAGCGCGACCAGCAGTCGCGGACGCCCGTTGACTGGAGTCGTTATCGCGGGACCGCCGAATAATTGCTGCGCCTTACCGGAAAGCGTTTGGAAAGCGCCGGGCCGGATCGCGTCGATCTTGCGAAACATCTCCCAGGTGTAGTCGCCGGCCGGATCGGAAACCGGCGTCGATGTGCCTATCTTGATATCAGGCCTCAGCAGCGTCTCGACCAGACTGCCGCTGTCGACCACACTGTCGGCCATGGTCACGACGCACAGGGCATTGCGCGCGAACATCACGCTCGGACCGGATATACCGGCATCGGTCAGGACCTGCGCGTGAGGCAACGCGGCCGAAGCGAAGACATCGAACGCCTCGCCCTTTTGCAGACGTTCGCGCAGCACGCCGGATGGTCCCCACACTGGGGCGAAGCTGCTGCCGTATTGTTTGCTGAAATCGGCGAAAACAGCCGTGAAGGCGTCCTTCAGGCTGCCGGCCGCCATGACGCGGATATCTGTCGCGGACGCGGACGACGAAGCCAACCCAATCATGACCGCCACCAGCCAGGCACGCATGGAATTATTCCACGTCATTCCGGGATGGTCCGAAGGACCAGACCCGGAATCTCGCGATTCCGGGTTCGTGCTCCGCACGTCCCGGAATGACGATGCATGAAAATTGGCCCCGCGTCACTTGCCGCAAGGTCGCCTAATGCGCCCGGAGCGCCATTTTCTGCGCCGGCTGGGCCACTAAAGCCTCGCCGAGTTCGCTTTGCTGGTCGCGCGGGATAGAAAAGCAGACGCTGAAGCCGTCGACGGTACGCAGCGTCACCATGCCCTGCGTGGGATCGGACGATTGCTCGACCACCCATGACGCCAGCGGATATGCGTAGCGCAGGCTTTGATCGCCAAATCGGGTTTGAAGAGCCTTGTCGATCAATCCCGGCAGGGTCATCGCCAGCGCGCCGACCTGGTTCAGCGATAGCCGGATCGTCGCCGGCTTGCCGTTGGAATCGACAAAACCGAGCGAAATGGCGTCGCCATCGGCTGCGACCTCGCAACTGGTGAGCGCCTGGGTTTCGATCTCCATCATCAAGCTCCCGGACCGTTATTCGTTATATTCTCTGGAATATATCGCTATCCCGCCGGCCGCGTCCAGCCGGTATTAAAGTCAGCCGGACCGCCGCCGGACCCGGTAGTCCGCCTCCCGCATTCGTGATATACATAAAAATATAACGAGGCCTATGGAAAAGGTCCGTACACAGGGAGAGCAAAGCCATGAGTGATTTCAAGCTTCTCATCGACGGCAAGATGGTAGCCGGCGACCAGACCATGCCGGTCCTCAATCCCGCGACCGAAGAGGTGCTGGCGCAATGCCCGCGCGCCTCCAAGGACCAGCTCAATGCCGCCGTTGCCGCGGCCAAGGCGGCGTTTCCGGCCTGGTCGGCGACCCCGATCGAAGAGCGCCGCAGGCTTGTCACGAAAATGGCCGACGTCATCGAAGCCAATACCAACGAGCTGGCGCGCCTCCTGACCAGCGAGCAGGGCAAACCGCTCGCGGATGCCACCGGCGAGGTCATGGGCATGGCCGGCTTCTTCCGCTATCTCAGCTCGCTCGACCTGCCGATGCGCGTGATCGAGGACAGCGGCGATCGCCGCGTTGAGGCCTATCGCCGCCCGCTCGGCGTGATCGGCGCCATCATTCCCTGGAACTATCCGCTGCTGATCCTCAGCTTCAAACTGCCTTCCGCGCTCTTGGCCGGCAATACGCTGGTGGTGAAGCCGGCGCCGACCACCCCGCTGTCGACGCTGAAATTTGCCGAGCTGGTCAAGGATATCCTGCCCAAAGGCGTGTTGAACGTCATTGCCGACGCCAACGATCTCGGCGACTTAATGACCAAACATCCCGACATCCGCAAGATCTCCTTCACCGGATCGACCGCGACGGGCCAGAAGGTGATGGCGAACGCAGCAGCGACTTTGAAGCGCATCACGCTGGAACTGGGCGGCAACGATGCCAGCATCGTGCTCGACGACGTCGATCCGAAGAAGGTCGCGCCCGGCATTTTCGAAGGCGCGTTCCAGAACTCGGGCCAGGTCTGCCTCGCCATCAAGCGGCTCTACGTCCACGAGTCGGTCTATGACGAAATCTGCAACGAGCTGGTGGCGATTGCCAAGAACACGGTGGTCGACGACGGATCGAAACAGGGCACCAAGCTCGGGCCGCTGCAGAACAAGATGCAGTACGAGAAGGTGAAGGGTTTCCTCGAAGACGCGCGCAAGAACGGCAACGTGATTGCCGGCGGTTCGGCGATGGATCGTCCCGGCTATTTCATCGAGCCGACCATCGTGCGCGACATCAAGGAAGGCTCCAGGCTGGTTGACGAGGAACAGTTCGGACCGGTGCTGCCGGTGATCAAATATTCCGACAATGAAGACGTGATCCGCCGCGCCAACGCCACCAATTACGGCCTCGGCGCTTCGGTCTGGTCGTCGGATACCGCGCGCGCCCACAAGATCGCCAGCCGTATCGAGGCTGGAACGGTCTGGATCAACAAGCATCTCGACATGGCGCCGCATATCCCGTTCGGCGGAGCTAAGCAGTCGGGCATCGGTACCGAATTCGCCGAGGAAGGTCTCGCCGAATTCACCCAGCTCCAGATCATCAACGAAGCACGCACCTAACTGATGCAGAAGACCGCTGCGGCGACGCCGCAGCGGTCAAGCCCGTGACGGAAGTAACTACCGTCGAGCATTTCTTCCGTCGTTTTGGAATTCAGGACAATGCGTTGCTCGGGTGAGCCGAGCCTGCACAACGCCTAACGCCTCGAAATTCGGCGTCGTTCCTAAAAAACCGGCTAGTTCCGGAACCAGGGAGAATGTCATGTATCAAGAAGCGATCGAGAAAGTCTCCAAGCAGGTACTCATCCGAGACCGATACGAAAATTTCATCGGCGGCAAGTGGGTGGCCCCGACGGAAGGGCGCTACTTCGACAATCCCAGCCCGATTACGGGCAAGAAACTCTGCTCGGTTCCGCGCTCCTCCGCGGCCGACATCGAGCTGGCGCTGGACGCGGCGCACAAGGCCAGAGATGCCTGGGGCAAGACGCCGGTGGCCGAGCGCTCCCGCCTGCTGAACAAGATCGCCGACAAACTGGAAGCCAATCTCGACCTGCTGGCGCTGGTCGAGACGCTGGACAACGGCAAGCCGATCCGCGAGACGACTTATGCGGACATGCCCCTGGTCGTCGATCACTGGCGCTATTTCGCCAGCGTCATACGTGCCCAGGAAGGCGGCATTTCGGAAATCGATGCCGAGACGGTCGCCTATCACTACCACGAGCCGCTCGGCGTCGTCGGCCAGATCATTCCGTGGAATTTTCCGATCCTGATGGCGACCTGGAAACTGGCGCCGGCACTTGCCGCGGGCAATTGCGTGGTGCTCAAACCGGCTGAGCAAACGCCGCTCGGCATCCTCGTCGTGATGGAGCTGATCGCCGATATCCTGCCGCCCGGCGTCGTCAACGTCGTCAACGGTTTTGGTGTCGAGGCCGGCAAGCCTCTGGCGCAAAACAAGCGGATCGCGAAGATCGCCTTCACCGGCGAGACCACGACGGGGCGGCTGATTATGCAATACGCGTCCGACAATATCATTCCGGTCACGCTCGAACTCGGCGGCAAGTCGCCGAACATCTTCTTTGCCGACGTCGCCGGTGCGGACGATGAGTTTTTCGACAAGGCACTCGAAGGTTTCGCCATGTTCGCCCTCAATCAGGGCGAGGTCTGCACCTGCCCCAGTCGTGCGCTGGTTCAGGAGTCGATCTACGACAGGTTCATGGAACGCGCGGTCGCCCGGACCAAGAAGATCAAGCAGGGCCACCCGCTCGACGCGACAACCATGATCGGCGCTCAGGCCTCGAACGATCAGCTGGAGAAAATCCTGTCCTATTTCGACATCGGCAAGCAGGAAGGCGCGAAAGTGCTGACCGGCGGCAAGCGTGCGCAGCTCGGCGGCGAGATCGCCGAGGGCTATTACGTCGAACCGACGATCTTCGAAGGCAACAACAAGATGCGCGTGTTCCAGGAGGAAATCTTTGGGCCGGTCGTATCGGTGACGAAGTTCAAGGATGAAGACGAGGCCCTCGCCATCGCCAACGACACGCTTTACGGGCTTGGCGCCGGCGTCTGGACCCGTAACAGCAATCGCGCCTACAAGTTTGGACGCGCGATCCAGGCCGGTCGCGTATGGACCAACTGCTATCACGCCTACCCGGCCCATGCCGCCTTCGGCGGCTACAAGGCGTCCGGTATCGGCCGTGAAAACCACAAGATGATGCTCGATCATTATCAGAACACCAAGAACATCCTGGTGAGCTACGGCACCAAGGCGCTTGGTTTCTTCTAGGATCTGGCGGGAATAAATAGAAATTGGAAACGTCATTACGAGCGAAGCGAAGCAATCCAGGGCAACGAAGGAAGAGCTGGATTGCTTCGTCGCTTTGCTCCTCGCAATGACGAGAGGGATCTGGTTATGGTCAATCGCGTCGAGATCACCAATAAGGCGGCCGAAATGCTGGCGCGGCTAAAAAGCCAGCACGGCGCGCTGATGTTTCATCAGTCGGGCGGCTGCTGCGATGGCTCGTCGCCGATGTGCTACCCGGCGGGAGATTTTCGTGTCGGACCACAGGACGTGCTGCTGGGCGAGATTGCGGGCTGCCAGTTTTATATCGGCGCAGCACAATTCGAATATTGGCGGCACACCCAACTGATCATCGATGTCGTGCCGGGGCGCGGCTCCGGCTTTTCGGTGGAAGCGCCTGAGGGCGTCAGGTTCCTCACGCGCAGCCGCGTCTTCACCGATGAGGAAGTAAGCCAACTCGAGGCGGCCGGACCACCCTCGCGGGCGGCCTGATAGAAAAAAGGCTCATCATGTTTGACTCCCAATGCGATCTCGCGGCGCTGGTCTACGAACAGGACCAGGATCCCGATCAAGTCCTGCGCGATTTTGCCGCCGACCTGAATGCCCGAGGCTCTCGCGCGGTCGGGCTGGTGCAGCTTGGCCACCATTGCGTCGATGCGCCGAAACTATCTGCAATGCTGGTGCATACCGGCGAAGAACTGCAACTGTTCCAGGATCTCGGCACTTGCGCGGCGGGCTGCAGGCTGGATGTCGGCCAGTTGCTCGACGCCGGCAGCCAGGTGGCGAGCGCCATCGATCAGGGGGCTGACCTTGTGATCGTCAATCGCTTCGGCCGCCAGGAGCGTGAAGGCAAAGGTCTTTCATATCTGGTGGAGCGGGCGTTGAGCGCCGATATTCCTGTCGTGATCGCCGTGCCCAGCCACCGGTTCGCGGACTGGATCAAGTTTGCTGACGGCATGAGCGTAAAACTCCGCTGCAACCGCGAGGCCCTGGACGCGTGGTGGAACGCCGTCTCGGCGCGGAACGCCGGATTCGTCCGCCGGGATCACCAGACCGTCTGCGAAGTTCTCAAATAGATCCCGCTTTGGAACACAGGCACTGCACGGGATCCTTGCGTCGTGAATTAACGGGCAACGCGCGAATGTGGGAGAAGCCAATGAATCCGGCAACAACAGCCATCGTCCTGATCGAATATCAAAACGACTTTACGACGGAGGGCGGCGTTTTTCATGATGGTGTCAAAGACGTCATGCAATCGAACAACATGCTCGCCAACACAGTGGAAGTCGCGAACAAGGGTCGTGCCGCAGGCGCAACTGTCATGCATGCGCCTATAACCTTCGCTGAAGGTTACGGCGAGCTTACCGGCAAGCCTTATGGAATTCTGAAGGGCGTTGTCGACAATAAAGCCTTCCGCAAGGGATCGTGGGGCGCGGCGATCGTCGACGTGTTGAAACCGCACCCCGAAGACATCGTTGTCGAAGGGAAACGCGGTCTTGATGCCTTTCCCAGCACCAACCTCGATTTCATTTTGCGAAGCAAGGGAATCCAGACCGTGGTGCTGGCTGGCTTTCTCACAAACTGCTGCGTGGAATCAACCATGCGTAGCGCATACGAACGTGGATTTGACGTCGTAACGCTGAAGGATTGCACGGCGACGCTGAGCCAAGAGGCACAGGACATGGCGCTAACTCACAACTTTGGAATGTTTTCGCATCCCATGAATCATGACGAGTTCTTGAAGTCGCTGGCCGGAAGTTTCGCTCGGTAACTTCTGGATGCAGTGAGATCCCGGACGAAAAGATTCAATTGTTCGACGACGGCCATTTCGTCAGGGATCGATTGCCAAAAAATTGACGCATCCATCTGCGAATTCAGATTGCCGTGCATGGGCAGCCGCGATGGCCGCTGTCCCGAGTTCAATGGAAGAACCGCAGCCCGCCCGACGCCGGTCGGCGGCTTGGCGCCGCGATACAAATTTATAATTTGGGCTCGGATGCGAACGTCTGAACTGCGCAGAGGTGCACTATGCCGCGGACATATTTGTCATCGATCGGTTCAACTTCCCGATGGTCTTGTGGACGGAGTCTCCTTGTCACTGCGGTGATAACGTTAATATCGTGGTCGGCGGCGACGCCAACCCAAGCGGCTGCCGGCAGTTGCAGGGGCGACGCAGCCGGCATCACTCTGCCCGACGGCTTCTGCGCTACGATCTTTGCAGACAACATTGGCCACGCCCGCCAAATGGCAGTTGCGCCTGATGGAACACTCTACGTCAACACCTGGAGCGGCATCTACTACAACAACGGCCCCGTTCCAGCGGGCGGCTTTGTCGTCGCGCTGAAGGACACGCACGCGGACGGCCGCGCCGACGTCATCGAACGGTTCGGTGAAACGGTCGCAAGTGGCGGGCACGGTGGCACCGGCCTCGTATTCTACAACGGCATGATCTACGCCGAGATCAACGACCGCATCGTGCGCTACCCACTCGCACCAAACGAGGTCGCACCCAAGGGCGCAGGGGAAACGGTCGTCTCGGGCCTGCCCACCACCGGCGACCACCCGATGCATCCCTTCCTGATCACGCCGAAGGGCGATCTTTTCGTTGACCTTGGCTCGGCCACGAACGATTGCGAGAAGCAGAATCGATTCCCTCACTCGCCGGGGAATGATCCCTGCACCGAGAAGATGACTCGCGCCGGTATCTGGCGCTACGACGCGAACAAGACCGACCAGCACTTCTCGCCAGCCGAGCGATTTGCGAGCGGCATTCGGAACAGCGAAGGACTCTCGCTTGATGCCGCCGGCCGCATCTTCGCCACACAGCATGGACGGGACCAACTCCGCGAGGATTGGCCGGAGCTTTATTCAGCGCAGCAGGGTCAGGCGTTGCCGGCTGAAGAGCTTGTCGAGCTGCGACAGGGTGCCGATTACGGTTGGCCGGAATGCTATTTCGACAACGCCCAGAAGAAGCTGGCGCTCGGGCCGGAGTATGGCGGCGACGGCGGCAAGAAGATCGGTGTCTGCGCCGAGCGGCAGGAGCCAGTCGCATTCTTTCCGGCACATTGGGCGCCCAATGATATGAAGATCTATCTCGGCAACACCTTCCCGAAAGCCTATCAGGGCGGCGCCTTTATCGCATTCCACGGTTCCTGGAACAGAGCTCCCGGGCCGCAAGGCGGCTACAACATCGTGTTCCAGCCGCTTGCCGATGGCAAAGCAACCGGGGCCTATACTGTCTTTGCCGATGGTTTTGCCGGCACCGTGAAAGATCCCGGTCGTGCAGCGTTCCGGCCTTCGGGGCTGGCGGTCGCTCCAGACGGTGCGCTCTTTATCTCGGATGACGTGCACGGAAGAATTTGGCGCGTCACCTACCAAGGCGGCAACCCCGAAGCCGCGGTCGCGGCGGCGCCCGCGCCCGCAGGCGTGGCCCCGGCAACCTCTTCAGCTGATGCGCGGCCGCCGGAAGGCGTCCATCCCGACGCAGGGAAAGCCACCGCCGCGCTACCCGTGCCAAAGGGTTTCACGCCAGAGCAGGTCGCGCTCGGAAGCCGTGTTTTTCACGGAGAAGTGGCGGACGGCACCTGCGGCGGCTGCCATGGTGCCGACGGAAAGGGATCACCGGTCGCTCCGGATTTGACAACCGGAAAATGGCTCTGGAGCGACGGAAGCTTGCAGGGCCTGGAGACGACGATCAAGAACGGCGTGCCTGAGCCGAAGGCCCATCCCGGCGCCATGCCGCCGATGGGTGGTGTCGTCCTTTCGCAAGCTGACCTGGACGCCGTTTCCGCTTACGTCTGGGCGCTCGGTCACAAAACCCCGTGAAGACCGAGCTCGCGAGGTCGGAGGGAGCTCGACGACTATTTTTAGAGTGTTTCCTGCTTGTGCCCGCATTGCTTGCAGACAAACTTGACGCGAACCTCGCCTTTCGCCGCCTGGACACGGTTCGGCGCGCCGCATTTGCCGCAGATCGCCTCGATGCGGGTATTACCCTGCTTGATGACGATGTTCTTCTTTTCCATCGTCTCGCGGATCAGGCGCTCGGCCTCTTCGCGCATCGATTGCTTCGACATGAGCTCCTACCTGCCATTGGAAATACGAACCGGGGCGTCTTACCACACCCGCATTGCATTTTCTTGAGGCTGGAGGCCAAATATTCGCGGCTGTGCCGCCATTTTGATGTCGGGCCAGGTTCAGGCCACGTGACCGGCCTGACAGATCACCGATCCGCCAACGCGCAGGACCGCAGGTGCGACAGCCCCCCGGTCCCAACTATGAGTCGCCTATAATTTCTTGTGAAAGGAAATCATCTTCTCGGCTATCTCGGGCACTTCGGCCTGAGAAGGGCTCGCCACTTCGGATAGAGCTCCACGTTGGAGCACAAGCGTTGTATTTTCTCGATCGACGAAATGAAGATCCATATTCCAGTTATCGGGGCTGATCAGCTCGGGATTGGGATGCCCGCATCCTGCGCCAGAAGCGTTCCTGCACGTAGCAGCTTTGTCAGAAAATCAGAGGCGCGTGACATCTGTAACAATGGATTCGCTCAGCCACACGCGCGGTTCACTCAGTGAATTAAAATTTAATCAGGCCTCGCTCTCGCAGAGTTGAGCAGAGGATTGATCGCATGCCAGTGGCGATTTGCCAAAGCGATGGCCACCTCTACTGGGACTCGTGGTTGGGAGCGATATCTCGGACGGAGAATGGTTATGTTGCGCAAGACAGTTATCGCGTTGTTAGCAGTTGCGTCTGTTGGCTTGGCTTCGCCAACGATGGCGTTGGCTCGTGGCGGCGGAGGCGGAGGAGGAGGAGGAGGAGGTCACGGAGGCGGCGGCTTCGGCGGTGGCGGCTTCCACGGCGGCGGATTCGGTGGCGGTGGATTCCATGGTGGAGGCCTTGGCGGCTTTGCAGGTGGATTCCACGGTGGCCAGATGGCCAGCGGATTCAATGGCGGCGGTTTCCGTGGCGGTGAATTCCACGGCGGCGGATTTCATGGTCACGACTTCGGACGCCGTTTCGGATTCGGCGGCGGCTTCTACCCATATGGCTACTACGACGATTACGCTTACGATTATCCGGACAGCGATACGTACTACGACAACGGCAGTTGCTATGTGGTTCAGCGACGTGTGCACACCACGCATGGCTGGCGCTTGCAACCCGTTCAAGTGTGCGGTTGATGGGCGATCGCAGATTGACGTTGATCGCGATCTGGAACGGTCGGCCAACAGATTGAACTTCGGTGACCGTCAAACGACCTCAGCACGCACTCTCTCGTGCTGAGGTCCTTTTTTTCACGAGCGCGCATACGCTATCGCTGTCGCTGTCTCGACCTTTCGTTTTGAGCATGATTTCCTCGCAAACGCTTCGCGTTTGTCGCGCGAGAAAACCGCTACCCACTTTTCCGGGTCATGCTCAGGTCTCAACGATGACGTAACTGTCCTCGATGTGAACCGTGAAGGTCTCGGCCACATAGGGACCCTTCACCAGTTCCTCACCGCTCTCGATCGCGACCGGATAGGAGCGCACCTTGACGCGCTTCGGATCGAACCAGGATTGCCCGTTGCGCATGTCGAATTCCCAGCCATGCCAGGGACAGCGCAGCAATTCGCCGACCCGCGAACGCTGATAGACTCCGGGCTCCGGCGAGGTCAGCCGCGCCACGCATGCGGCCTTCTCCAGCGGCGCGCCTTCGTGCGGGCAGCGGTTGAGCAGTGCAAAGAACTCGCCGTTGACGTGGAACACGACGATATCGCGGCCGTCCAC
Source organism: Bradyrhizobium canariense (assembly GCF_900105125.1). Lineage (NCBI taxonomy): Bacteria > Pseudomonadati > Pseudomonadota > Alphaproteobacteria > Hyphomicrobiales > Nitrobacteraceae > Bradyrhizobium > Bradyrhizobium canariense. Next base: position 3,866,098 of record NZ_LT629750.1, read on the forward strand.
ATCGACCACCTTGTTGCCGCCAAGCGGGATGTCTGTGGTGCGGGCGACGATATGACGGGCCATCTTGGCTGGACTTGCGATTACAGTTTGTAGAGCGCGCGGGCGTTGCCGTTGAAGATCTTGGCCCGCTCGGTTTCCGACAGCGGCGTCTTGAACGCAAACCGCGGATCGTCGAAATCCCAATGCGGGTAATCCGACGAGAACAACAGGCGGTCCACGCCGACCCAGTCGATCAGCGATCGCAGATGCTTCGCCTCATCGGGCTCGTCGATCGGCTGCGTCGTGAACCAGAAATGCTCCTTCACATATTCGGAAGGACGGCGCTTCAGATGCGGGACTTCGTCGCGGAAGTGCTCGAAATGCCGGTCCATCCGCCACGTGGTCGAGGGAATCCAGCCGAAGCCCCCTTCGATGAACACGATCTTGAGGCGCGGGAAGCGCTCCGGAATGCCTTCAAGCACGAGGCTCGTGAGTTGAGCTGAGACCGAATGCGCGTTGCTCTGGTGCTCCTCGACATAAAAAGACGGCCAGCCGCCGCCAGTCGGCGCATGTCCGCCATAGCCGCCCACATGAATGCCGAGCGGCAGGTCGAGTTCCTGGGCACGCGCGTAGATCGGCCAGTAACGGCGGCGGCCGAGCGGTTCATTGGCGCGCGGCGACACATTGATCTGGATATATTGCCCGACCTTGGCGCAGCGCTCGATCTCGGCAATCGCTGCCTCCGTGTCGTCCTGTCCGACCAGGATCGAGGCTTTCAGGCGCGGCTCGCGGCTGGTCCAGTGCGCCAATTGCCAATCATTGACGGCGCGCTGGATCGCCGCGCCGAATTCCAGGTTCTGCTGCGAGAAGATAAAGAGATCGAGCACCTGCAGGATGCCGAATTCGACATCGAGCGGATCGAGGTGCTGCTTGCGCATGAAATCGAGATCCGATCCGGGCGGCCCGCCAGTCGGCGGCCACGCGTCACGGCGCGCGATCAAGGGCGAAGACCGCGGATAGGGCGTGGTGCCGATATAGGGCGTCCGCAGATGGTCGCCGTAAGTTTTCAAGTGCTCCTGCCAGCGCCTGGCCAGGAACGGATTGAGATCGGAGCGCGCATGCAAGCTCGGATGCACATCGCAATCGATGATCCGCAGCCGGCTCTTGGCGGAGGCTTCCTTCTCAAGGATGGGGCGGTCGATGACGTCACTCATGCGATCCTCCTTCGGACAGCGTGTTTCATGCGGCGAGCTTCAGCCGCGGAAAGGTTTCAAGCGGATTATCGGCGCACATGCGCGAGACAAGACCGGCGGGCAGATGCGGCGGTATCGCGTCATCGCCGTCGAATTGCCAATGCGGGTAATCGGACGCAAACAGGAACATCTTGTCGGAGCCGATCTGCTCGATGACATCGGCGACACCTGCCGCGTCGGGCGGAGCATCGAATGGCTGCATGGTGACACGGATATGGTCGCGTATGATCGCCGCCGGTTCGCGTTCGACCCAGGGCACCTCGACACGGACGCCGCGCCAGGTCTTGTTGGCGCGCCACATGAAGGCCGGCAGCCAGCTCACACCTGATTCCATCAGCACGACCTTGAGGCCGGGATATTTGCCGAACACACCCTCGTAAATCAGGCTGAGCACCTGCGCCTGAAACGCCTGCGCTTCGGCCATGTAATATTCGTAGCGATAGGACGGCCAGCCGACCGAACTCGGCGCGCTCCGATACTGGCTGCCGGCATGAATGGCGATTGGCAGTTTATATTTTTCGGCGGCCTGCCAGACCGGCCAGTAATGCCGCCGACCAAGCAAACTCTCGCCTTGCGCCAGCACCAGGATCGAAACGAACCTGTTGTCGCCAGCGCGGCGTTCGATTTCCTCGATCGCGAGATCCGGCGCCTGCAGCGGAATCACGATCGATGCGCGCAGCCGGGAATCCTGCGCCAGCCATTCGGCCGCGATCCAGTCATTGATCGCCTTGCAAAAGGCGGCTGCCATATAGGGATCGTACACCGCCTGCGCGCCATAAAGCACATTGCAGATCGCGTGCGAGGCGCCGAGCTGGTCGAAGGCCCCGCGTTGCACCATCGCGAGGTCGCAACCCGGCTTGCCATGGGCCGGCCGCCAATCGGCTCGGCCAGACAGCGGCATGTTGGGCGGATAGCTCGTGAGATCGAGACCGTCGATCGCCCGGCTCACGACCTGTTCTTTCCAATGATCGTCGAGATAAGGCAGCAGCGTGGTGCGCGTTCCGCCCACCGCGGGATGAATGTCGCAATCGATCCGCGTGGCCGCCATGGACATTTCCCTGGATGTCGTTCCCGTATTTAGCGTTTTTGGCGGCTATTTCCTGCCGCGCGGCGAATGTGCCTCCGTCGATCCCCCAGCGCAAGGGTCAGATAGAGGTCAGACGGCGCAGATCAGGCTGACCTGAAGAGCGATTTCGCATGGATGCATCACCCATCCACAACTCTCCGTGAGAGATTGTGGCGCGACGACAATTCCGTTTCCTGATTGCACGCTCCTTGCATGTTAGCTGAAGCGAAGAATGAGCTGCTCATCGCGAGCGTGGATGGCTTGAGAGATTGGATTGCAAATGGACAACAAAATGGGACGTCGGGATTTTTTGGGTACGGTCGCGCTTGCAGGCGCCGTCGTTGCGACGACACGCTCACCGTTCATCAGCCCGGCTGCAGCCGCTTCAGAGGCCGGCGGTGAGATCACTTCGAAATCGGCCACCGAATTGGCCGCGGCGATCCGATCCAGGAGCCTCAGCTCCAAAGCCATCGTCGAAGCGCATCTCGAGCGGATCGCCAAGGTCAATCCAAAGCTCAATGCCATCGTCCAGTTGACCGCCGATTCCGCGCGCAAAGAGGCGGACGAATCCGATGCGGCCCTAGCCCGCGGCGAAATCAAGGGACCGCTGCACGGCGTCCCCATCACTATCAAGGATACGCTGGAGACCAACGGCGTGATCTGCACCGGCGGCACCAAAGGCCGCGCGAATTTCGTTCCCAAGGCTGACGCCACGGCAGTTGCCCGGCTTCGTGCCGCCGGCGGGATCATCTTGGGCAAGACCAACGTACCGGAATTGGCCGGTGCGATCGAAACCGACAATCTGGTCTATGGACGCACCAACAATCCTTATGACCTCGGCCGCACGCCGGGCGGCAGCAGCGGCGGCGAGGCCGCGATCATCTCCGCCTGCGGTTCGCCGCTCGGTCTCGGCACCGACGCCGGCGGCAGCATTCGAATTCCGGCGCATTTCTGCGGCCTTGCGGCGATCAAGCCGACCTCCGGCCGCGTGCCCCGAACCGGCCAATTCCCGATGCCGCTCGGCGCCCGCAACGCAGTGTTTCACGTCAGCCTGATCGCTCGAAAAGTCGAAGACCTCGCATTAGCGCTGCCTGTCATCGCAGGGCCCGACTTCCGCGATCATTCGATTGTCGGAATGCCGCTGATGGATCCGAAAGGGGTGACGTTAAGCGGACTGAAACTGGCCTATTTCGAAGATGACGGCATGGCGACGCCGACCAAGGAAATCAGCGCAGCGGTCCGCGATTCCGCCAAGGCCTTCATGGATGCCGGGGTCAAGGTCGACGAAAACCGGCCGCCGGACGCCGGCAAAGCCGGCACCGTGTATTTCGACATGAGCCGCGGCGATGGCGGCGCCGGCACGCGCGCGTTCCTCAAGAGCATCGGCAGCGATCCGATCTCGCCGCTGTTCGAGCAGGCCCTGACCCATTCGGTCGCGCCGGCAATGGCCAACACCACCGATGCCCTCGCCGCATTCGTGCGATGGGATCTCTTCAGCAATTCAATGCTGCGCTTCATGGAGAACTACGACGCGATTCTTTCCGCGGTGGCGCCGTTTCCGGCATTGCCGCACGGCACCAGCTTCGATGAAGAGAATCGCAAAGGATTTGGCTACGCGCAGGCCTACAATCTGACGGGATGGCCGACCGCAACCGTGCGCGTCGGCACTTCGCCCGAAGGGCTTCCGCTCGGCGTCCAGGTCGCTGCCCGGCCGTGGCGCGAAGACGTCGCGTTGGCGCTGGTTCAGCACCTCGAACGAACCTTTGGCGGGTGGAAGATGCCCGCCGCAATTTAAAGCGCCGGGTGTTATCTCGTCCGGCGACAAATCAGTTCCAACTACCGTGCGGATGCGGGAAATAGTTTCGCATCCGCTGCAAGGCGTTATTCGATGACCTCGTCGGCCAGTGCGAGCAAGGAAGGCGGCACTTCCAGCTTCATCGCTTTGGCCGTCTTCAGGTTGAGCACAAACAGATAGCGCGTCGGCTGCTCAAACGGCAATTCACCGGGGCGCGCGCCTTTGAAAATGCGATCGACGAGTGAAGCCGCGCGATCGAATGACTCCTTCAGGTCCGGCCCGTATGACATCAGGCCCCCTTCCCGGGCGAACACATCATATTCGTAGATCGAAGGAATGCTCCGCCGCTTGGTGTAGTCGAACACGCGCTCAACGTTGACGTTGGTGAGCAAGTCCGAAACCATCAGCAGCGCGTCCGGTCGATCGCAATCCATCATGGCGAATGCCTGATTGAAATCATCGGGCTTGCGTACGCTTGCAGGCTGGATGGTGATGCCAAAGGCTTGCGCGGCCCCGACAGATGCGTCGTAGCGCAGCGTCATTCCCAGATCGTCCTTGTTCCACATCACCGCGACGCGACGGATGCCCGGTGCCAGCTGCTTGAGCAATCCGAGACGCTTCGTGGTCAGCGTGCTCGCCACGTCGGAAATGCCGGTGATGGTACCTCCCGGCCGATCGAGATGGTCGACAAGGCCCGTCGCAACAGGGTCGCCAGCGCCATAAGCGACAACCGTGGAAATACCGGATTGTTTTGCAGCAATTGCTGTCGGATAGCCGATGGTGACGACGACATCGACCTTTGCGGCTTTCAGATCGCCCAGCAACTGCGGAAGTGCGGAGAATTCCGCGAACCTGCCGCGAGGGCCCTCGAGCTCCAAATTCTGGCCGAGAACGTACCCATACCTCGCGAGCGAAGCCAACAAGAGCTTCACGTCAGGAGACATGTCGGAACTCGGCACACCCGGGCTCAACATGGCTAGGCGATAAACCTTGGTTGGGCTTTGGCCGAATGCCACACGAGGCGCCGCCATGATGGCGCCGCCGAGCAACGCGATAAACCAACGTCTTTTCACAGCATTGATCCCGAACACAGCGGCGGCCCGCCCGGACTACCACTGCGTCATCTCTGGTATAGCGGCAGCCGCATCCTGCCAACTCCTAATGTTTCCATGAACAGCCTCACCGCCCGGCGTTGACCCACGTTGGAACCAACGGAGGCCGATATGTGGCAGACGCATCCTTCGCCAGCGCGAACTCGCGCACGACGACGAAATCCATCTCGCCGAATTTTACGAAGTTTACCTTTGTAGTCTGGCTTGGTATTTGCTAGACTTCGGGCATGAGCAAACGAAAAGCGGAATCCGACGCCGCCCGCGCCTCGGCTTTGGCAACGGAACTGCACACGCTGAGCAGCAAACTCAAGCGGCGGCTACGCGAGCTGGCTTCGGCCGGAGATCTCACGCCGTCACAAACATCGGTGCTGATGCATCTGAACCAGAACGGGTCCATGACGGTCACTACCCTCGCTCGGATGGAGGGCGTCCGCTCGCAATCCATGGGCGCCACCATTGCCGTGCTCGAAACCGCCGGATTGGTGAAGGGATCACCGGATCCCGCGGACGGCCGGCAAACGATACTGTCTCTGACAGCCGCCTGCCGCGAATTGATCCGAAGCGGCCGCGCGGCGCGGCACGATTGGCTGTTTCACGCCATTCAAACCAAGCTTACGCCGCAGGAACAGGAGCAACTCGCTGCGTCGATGAGCCTGCTCAACCGCATCGTCGATACCTGACAAACCGGCCCCTCTGCCTTGCGGCCGCGGCCGACGAATGATTCCAACCATGGAGAACGATATGACCATCAGTATGCTCGATGCGAACACCGCTTTGCTCGTCATCGATTTGCAAAAGGGCATCGTCGGCCTGCCGACGGTGCATCCGATGGCCGACATCGTGCAGAAAGCCGTTGGACTGACCGCCACCTTTCGGAAGCACGATTTACCGGTCGTGCTCATCAACGTCGATGGCGGGCCGCCAGGTCGTACCGAACAATCCCTTAGTACCCGTGCGTTTCCCCCAGGCTGGGCCGATCTCATTCCCGAACTCAACCAGCAACCAAGTGACCACCTCGTCACGAAGCGGACGCGGGGCGCTTTCACCCATACCGACCTCGATAAATATCTGAGGCAGCGCAATATCACCCAGGTCGTGATCGCAGGCGTCGCTACCGGCAGCGGCGTCGAATCCACAGCGCGGCACGCCCACGAACTCGGATTCAACGTCGCGCTCGCCATCGATGCCATGACGGACATGGACGCCGATATTCATCACAACAGCGTTGCGCGAATCTTTCCCAAGCTGGGCGAGACCGGCACGACGCAACAGATCATCGATCTCCTCGATGCACCATCGCGTAGCGAAAAAGGGAACGCCTGACCATGGAATCGCTTCATTATCTGGCTTATTTCGGCGGCGGTGCTGTCCTCACCAACGCCGTTCCACATCTCGTCAGCGGCGTGATGGGACGCCCGTTTCAGAGTCCGTTCGCCAAGCCGCCCGGCGAGGGACTTTCCTCGTCGACCGTGAATGTCCTCTGGGGCTTCTTCAACCTGGCGATCGGATACCTGCTGGTCTGCCACGTCGGCGATTTCGATCTGCACGCCCTCGATGACGCGGCCGCGCTGGGATTGGGCATTCTTCTGTTCGGTGTAATGATGGCCCGCATGTTCGGCCGGTTTCACGGTGGCAACTCACCCGTTCAGGAGTGAGCGGCGGCGTGGAAGGCATATTCCGCTCGCTGCAGAATCCGAACTACCGGATCTGGGCCGCGGGCGCGTTGGTATCCAACATCGGCTCGTGGATGCAGCGCACCGCGCAGGATTGGATCGTCCTCACCGAACTGACGCACCGGAATGCAACCGCCGTCGGCATCGTGATGGGATTGCAATTCGGCCCGCAGATCCTGCTGCTGCCGCTCACGGGTTTTGCCGCTGACCATCTCGACCGGCGCAAGCTCCTGTTCTGCACGCAGGCCGCGATGGGGCTGCTCGCGCTCGGCCTCGGGCTGCTGGTGGTCACGGGCCTGGTACGGCTGTGGCACGTCTACGTCTTCGCGTTTCTGCTGGGCTGCACGGCCGCCTTCGATTCACCGGCACGGCAGACCTTCGTCGCCGAGCTCGTCGACGAGCGCCATCTTCCCAACGCCGTAGGACTCAATTCAACGTCCTTCAACGCCGCGCGCATGATCGGGCCTGCGATTGCCGGCGGCCTGATCGCCGGGGTCGGCTCCGGATGGGTATTCCTGATCAACGCCTTCTCCTTCCTCGCGGTGCTGTGCTCGCTCAGTTTCCTGCGCCTCGATCAACTAAAACCCGGCCATCGCGCCGTTCGCACCCGTGGCAGCTTCGTTGAGGGCTTTCGCTACGTGTTGCGGCGACCGGATCTCAAAGTCATCTTGTTGATGCTGTTTCTGGTCGGCACGTTCGGATTGAATTTTCCGATTTTCATCTCGACCATGGCGGTCAGCGTGTTCCACGCGGGCGCCGGCCAGTATGGATTGCTGACTTCGATGATGGCGGCGGGATCGGTGACGGGCGCGCTGATGGCTGCAACGCGGGCGAAGCCGGGAATTCCTGTTCTGCTCGCGGGCGCGGCGACCTTCGGCGGCGGCTGCGCGGTGGCGGCGGTGATGCCGAGCTATATGCTGTTTGGACTGGTTCTCTTCGTGATCGGCATTGCCGCACAGACGCTGACGACATCGACCAACAGCCTCGTGCAGACATCGACCGAGCCCGGCATGCGCGGCCGCGTGATCGCCATTCTGCTCGCGATCGCATTGGGCGGCACGCCGATCGGCGCACCGATCGTGGGTTGGGTTGCCGACACCTTCGGACCGCGCTGGGCGCTCGGCGTCGGTGCTGCGGCCGGTCTTCTCGCCGCGGCGGTCGCGGTCATCTATCTTGCGAGGCACCGGCATCCCGCCCTCGACGCGGGATCAGCGTAAGGGCGTTACCCGACGAACGCGGACGGCGAGGAGATCACCGACCGCGTTACGGTGTGCCCGTTCAGACCTGGGTGATGCCGCCATCCGCGACCAGATCGATGCCGGTGCTGTAGCTGCTATCATCGGACGCCAGGAACAGGACGGCCGAGGCCATCTCTTCGGGGCGACCGATGCGGCCGAGCGGCGTGATGCCCGCGAAAAACGCGCGCGCGCCGTCGGCCTCTTCTTTGGTCTTGAACTGGCTGTCGATGATCGGCGTGTCGACCGCACCGGGTGAAAGCGTGTTGACGCGGATACCGCGGTCCTTCAATTCCATCGCCCAGGTGCGCGCGAAAGAACGCAGGGCTGCCTTGGTAGCGGCATAGGTGCCGTGCTCGGGCAAGCCCTTCAGATGCAGGCCGGAAGACACCAGCACAATCGATCCGCCCTTGCGCAAGAGGGGAAACGCCTTCTGCACGGTGAAGTAGACGCCGCGGGCATTGATCCCGAACGTCTTGTCGAAATGCGCTGGTGTTGCGTCCTGCGTCAACTTGCGCTCGACAAAACCGGCACTGGCGACAACGATATCAACCGCGCCTTTGACATCTTTTACGGTCTGATAAAGCCGGTCGAGGTCATCGAGATCGGCAACGTCGGCTTGCACGGCGGAGACGTTCTTGCCGATTTCGGCCTTCGCCTTGTCGAGTTCGCCCTGGCGCCGTCCGACAATGAACACATAGGCGCCTTCCTCGACGAATTTTTTGGCCGCCGCCAAACCGATACCGCTGGATCCACCGGTGATGACGGCAACTTTTCCATTTAGCTTGGACATGACATAGACCTGTTCCTGTTTGAGGGGGCGCGACGCCGTTCGGCGAAGTCGCGCCGTTTGAGATGTCGATGGTGACGAGGAGCCGGCGCGTTATCTGCTCCAGCGGCCGGATTCGAAATCGGCTTTGAAGGCATCGAGGCGGTCTTGCAGGGCCATGGGAAATCTCCGCTAGTTTGGGTTGGCCCGCAGAATCTGGTTCATTTGCCTGAAAAGGGGTATATGGCAAAGATGGACATTATTTATTTGGATTACAAATGAGTGACCGCTTACAGGAATTGGCCGTGTTCGTGCGCGCGGCGGAAAGCGGCAGCTTTTCCCGCGCCGCCCGCGAACTCGGCCTGTCGCAACCATCGGTTTCGCGCATCATCGGAGAGCTGGAAGCGCGGCTTGGCGTCACGCTGCTTCTGCGCACCACGCGCCGCATCACCGTGACCGACGCGGGCGCATTGTTTCTCGATCGCGCCCGCGAGATCCTGGCCGAGATCGAGGACGCGGAAGACGCCGCGCGCGGGCTCGATTCACTGCGCGGCCTCATCCGTCTCGCCATTCCCGTGGTCTACGGCACGCGCGAGATCATCCCTCGCCTGCCAAAGTTTCTGGCCGCGCATCCCATGCTACGCGTCGAGATGTCGGTTGCCGACCAGCGACAGGATCTCGTTGCCGATGGCGCTGATATCGCCATCCGCCTAGGCGACTTGGATGACTCCGTATTCGGTGCGCGCAAGCTGGAGACGCTGGAACGAATGCTGGTGGCGTCGCCGGCCTATCTGAAGGCACGCGGCACACCGAAAACGCCGGCGGATCTCGCCGCGCACGATTGCGTCTTTGGTCCCGGCAATTTCGGCCGCGATAGCTGGTCGTTCCGCCGCAACGGCACCGAGACGTCAGTGGACGTCCGCGGACGCATTCATACCAATTCGGGTCCCGGCGTTTTCGCGAGCGTGATGGCGGGCCTAGGGATCGCGATGGTCTCGACGGTCATGGCGGGGCCTGAAGTAAAGGCGGGTGTGCTGGTGCCGCTGCTGCGCAGCTACAAGCTCTCATCCGTGGACGTGCACGCGGTCTTTCCCGGCGGCCCGCGCCCATCGACAAAAGTCCGCGCCCTGGTCGATTTCCTGGTTGAAGAGCTTAAATAGCCCGGTCGCGCCGCGCTTTAGTCGCGATGGTTGAAAGCGGCCACAAAATCTTCGGACACGACATACTCCAGCGCCTTGCGCAGCGAAGCTGACTTCGCCGTGCCAAACGCCGACTCGAATCCCTCCTGGGCACGTTTCCAAAGGGGCGCCGATTCCTCGAGCTTCCGTCTCCCGGCGGCCGTCAAGGCGACGAGACGGTTGCGGCGGTCAGCCGGGTCGATACGGACTTCGACCAAACCGTCACGCTCGAGCGGCTTCAGATTATGCGTCAGCGCCCCCCGGTCCATGACCAGCGCCTCGGCCAATTCCCCAAGCGCCGGCGTTCCGGTCCGGGCGATTTGGTTAAGGATGGCCCGCTGAGTGGTCCGCAATCCGCAAGGCTCCAATGCAGAATCATAAAGCTGCGAGACGCGCCGCGTCGCCTTGCGTAACGCCGTGCAATTGCAAAGGCTTTTCTGCTTCTCGTTGCCAGTCGCCATGTTTTCCGCTCCGGAAATCAACCTTGCTATTATTTGCATATGCAAATATATCTGTTATTGCTTGCATATGCAAGTAATGATCAATGGAGAGACCGATGCCCCTGGTACGTATCGACCTTCAAAAGGGAAAAGACGCAAAGTACCGGCAGAAGGCCGGGCAAATCGTTTACCAAGCCATGGTTGAAGCCACCGGCGTTCCCAACAACGACCACTTCCAGATCATCGGCGAGCACAGCGCCGAAAACTTCATCTTCGACCCTGATTACCTCGGCATCCACAGGTCCAGCGATCTCATTATCGTGCAGATATTCTTCAATGAGGGTCGTTCGGTCGCGCAGAAGCAGGCGCTCTACAAGGCGATCGCCGAAGGGCTCTCCGCTTCGCTGCAGGTCCGGCCGGAAGATGTTTTCATCAGCCTTGTCGAGGTGAAGAAGGAAAACTGGTCTTTCGGCAACGGCGTTGCGCAATACGCGGCCTGATTTCCGCAAAACGCCAGCCGATGCCGATCGCCCTCGAGACCGCTCAAACCTCCAGCCACTCCTTGCGGACGGCGGAATTCTCGCCGAAATCGGCCGGCTTTCCCTCGAATACAATCCTGCCATGGCCCATGACGTAGAGCCGTGACGAGATCTTGAGGGCGATCGCGAGTTTTTGCTCGACCAGCAGAACCGAAACGCCGCGCCGCGCGATCTCGGCCAGCAGTTCGCCGACCTGCTCGACCAGCTTGGGCGCCAACCCTTCGGTCGGTTCATCGATCAGCATCAGGTCCGGATCGCCCATCAAAGTGCGGCACATCGTCAGCATCTGCTGCTCGCCACCGGATAACACGCCGGCCGAAGTATCCTGCCGCGCCTTCAGGTTTGGAAACAGGCCGAATACGTCTTCAAAATTCCAGCGGCCGAATTTGCCCGAGCGCTTGAGGCCCAGTTCGAGATTCTGGCGTACCGTTAGCGTCGGAAACACCTGCCGATCCTCCGGCACATAACCGATGCCGCAATGCGCGACCTGGTCCGGGCGCAGACCGGCAATGTTCTGGCCGCGAAATTTGACAGTGCCCTGGGCTGCGACCAGCCCCATGATGGACTTGCAGGTGGTCGACCTTCCGACACCGTTACGTCCCAACAGGCTGACGATCTCACCATCGCCGACATGAAGCGCCACGCCATGCAGGATGTGGCTCTGGCCGTAATAGGCATGGAGATCGCTGACTTCGAGGATCATGCCGCGTCCAACGTACCAAGATAGGCTTCCTGAACCGCGGGATTGGCGCGCACGGCCTGCGGCGGCCCCGATGCGATCACCCGGCCATAGACCAACACGGTAATCACGTCGGCAAGGCCGAACACCACCTTCATGTCGTGCTCCACCATCACGAGGGTCTTGCCTGCGGAAACGCGGCGGATCAATTCGACGGCGTTGTCGGTCTCGGTGTTGCTCATCCCCGCGGTCGGCTCGTCAAGCAGAATGACGGAAGCACCGCCCGCGATCGTCATGCCGATCTCGAGCGCGCGCTGATCGGCATAGGATAACAGTCCCGCTGCGGTGTCGCGGCGCGAGGCGAGGTTCAGCTCTTCCAGCATCCGGTTGGTGCGCTCGGTCAGCTCGCGCTGAAGCCAGAGCGGAGTCCAGAACGAGTAGCGATGGCCCATGCTCCACAACAGCGCGCAGCGCAGATTTTCGAACACCGATAATCGGTGGAAGATCGAGGTGATCTGGAAGCTGCGCGACAGGCCCATTCGGTTGATCTTGTGCGGCGGCAATTGATCGATCCGGGTGCCGTTCAGCAAGACCTCGCCGGTGGACACCCGAAAGCGCCCGCTGATCAGATTGAACAGCGTGGTCTTGCCCGCTCCGTTCGGGCCGATGATGGCGTGACGCTCGCCCTTGGCGATATCAAGGTTTACGCCGCGGATGATTTCGAGATTGCCGAACGCCTTGCCGACATTCCGCAGGCCGAGCGCGACGTCGGTCATGCCACGCTCCGCTGCGGCTTGAGTTCGAGCATCAGACTTTCCCAGACGCGCCGGAACGATTGCGCCTCAAGCCGCAGCCAGAAAATCCCGACCAAAAGACAGGCGGTCGCCGACAGCCACGGAAGAGCGGCGTGAATGTCGATCTTGCTGCCGAACAGGATCAGCGATTTGCCCTGCGCCGCACCGATCGTGAGGAACGATGTCAGTTCCACCAGACCGACAAAGCCAAACACCATCAAAATGCCGGGCGCAACGACCCTGAGATAAGGCACCGCGAGCCGGCCTAGCCGCCCGGCACGGACGATCGGAGCGTGGGCCATCACCAGACCCATGATTCCGCTCGGCGCAAAGATCACCATGGTGATGAAGAGCACGCCGACATACACCAGCCAGGAATTGGACAGCAGACTGACGCCGCTTTGCAGCAGCGTAATCAGGACCGCGCCCAGGATCGGACCGCCGAAGGCGCTGGATCCGCCGATATAGGCCATCAGCAACGCGTTGGCCGAAAGTGGTGCTGCCAGCGCGTCGAAGGTCACGATCTCATAGGTGATCGCGTACAGTCCGCCGCCGATCCCGGCAAAAAAGCCGGATAGCGCGAATTGCAGAAAGCGCACCATGCGCGGATCGTAGCCCACGAACTGCACGCGCTCGAAATTGTCGCGTGACGCATTCGCCATCCGGCCGAGCGGCGTCATCGTCAAAAAGAACATCGCCAGCGCCGACAACAGCGTCCACGCGAGAATGAGGTAATAGACCTCGATGCCGTGGGCGTATTTGAGACCGAACAGGCTGTGGTCGATCATGCGGTTGGTGTTGACGCCGCCCTCGCCGCCAAAGAAATGATGAAACATCAGCGCCGAGGTGACCATCAACTCGCCGATCCCGAGCGTGATCATCGCAAACGCAGTCGCCCGTTGCTTGGTCGCCATATAGCCGAACACGATCGCGAGCCCGAGCCCGGACAATCCCGAAAGCAGCGGAACGATTTCCATCGGCAGCGGCAATTCGCCTGCGCCGGCCATGTTGAGAAAATGGATGGTCGCGTAGCCGCCAATGCCGAAGAAGGTCGCATGGCACAGCGAGAACAGGCCGGCCTGCCCGAGCAGCATGTTGTAGGACAATGCCAGGATGCTCATCATGCCCATCTGGCTCAGCATCGATACGACGAAACCGGAATGCCGCCCGGTGTGATAATTGTAGAACGTCCACGGCGCCATCATCGCCACGACAAGCAATGCAATCCAGATCCAGCCTTGTTTGAGCCCGCCTGCCTTCATGTGTCGCGCGTTCCCATCAGGCCGCGCGGCCGAAACAGCAGCATCACGATCATCATCGCGAACGGCAGCAGCGCACCGATGCGGGCGACCGGAACGGTCAGGATTTCCGTGAACAGATTGTCACCGGAGACCGCGATGCCGAGCGGCTTGATGAGATCGAGCAGCGAATAATTGATCACGACGGCGAAGGTCTGGATCAGTCCCATCAGGATGGAGGCGATGAAGCAACCGGCGAGCGAACCAAGACCGCCGAACACGACGACGACAAAGACAATCGGCCCCATCGCGTCCGCCATGCCCGGCTCGGTGGTTTGATAGTTTCCACCGATCACGCCTGCGAGCCCCGCGAGCAGACAGCCGCCGGCAAAGACGATGGTGAATACCCGGGGCACATTGTGGCCGAGCGCGCTCGCCATTTGCGGATGCGTCAGGGCCGCCTGGATGACAAGGCCGATGCGGGTTTTCTTCAGCAACACCCATGTCGCCACCAGCATACCCACGGAAACCAGCAGCATGAAGCCGCGATAGGCCGGGAAGTTGGCGCCATAGATGGTGAAGAGCGGAAAATCGAGGCTCGGCGGCACGCGATACGCCATCGGCAGCATGCCCCAGATCATCTGCACGCCACGCTGGACGATGAACACGAGGCCGAACGTGAACAGTAGCTCGGCGATATGCCCGTTATGATGAACGCGGCGCAGGCCCCACACCTCGATGGCGGCGCCGATCAGCCCGCAAAGGATCGGTGCGATAATGAGGGCCGGGAAGAAGCCGATGAACCGACTGACGGTGAATGCCAGATACGCCCCGATCATGTAGATGCTGGCATGGGCGAAATTCAGCACGCCCATCATGCTGAAAATCAGCGTCAATCCGCTTGCCAGCATGAACAGCAGCATGCCGTAGACCAGACCATTGAACAGGGAAACGAGGACTATCTCCATGATCGCCTCGTTCCCCCGTTGCTCGACCTCTCAGGCGGTGCTCAATTTTCCGGCCGCTTCATCTTGCAGATCGTCGGCAGCGTGAGATCGGCGGCACTCGCCGTCATGATGTTCTTCCAGCCGAAACCGGTGTGTTCGGAATCGAATTTCACGTCCTTGCTGAAGACGCCGACATAATACGGCATCAGCAACTGGTGATCTTCCTTCCGCATGATGTTTTCCTGGCCCACCAGATCCTTGTAGTGCATGTCCTCAAGCGCCAGCGCCACCTTCAGCGGGTCGGTCGAGCCGGCCTTGTTGATCGCGTCGGAGAGCATGTCGATCATGGTCAGGAAGTTGAGCGTCGAGAAATCGGTCTGATGGTCAACGCGCCAGTCGCTGGCGAGCTTCTCCGCCTCGGCGCTTTTCTGATCGACCGCGACGTTGCCGTTGAACTCCATCACCGATGTCAGGCGGTTCTCGCCGGCCGCGCCAATCGCGGTCGGGCCTCCGATCAGGTGCGCCAGGAATGTATCGAAACGTACATTGAGACCGTCATCGACCGCCGCCTTGATCAGCAGATTGAGGTCGCGGTTATAATTGCCGGTGACGACGCTCTGGGCACCGGAGGCCTTGATCTTGGCCACGTAGGGCGTGAAATCCTGCACCTTGCCGAACGGCATCAATTCGTCGCCGACAATTTCGATGTCGGGCCGCAGTTTCGCCAGCCATTTCTTGCTGTCATGCTGGATCGACTGACCGAACAGATAATCCTGATTCAACAGGTAGACCTTCTTCAGGTCTACCGGCAGCGATTTGATCCGCGCCGCCGCGCGCATATCGACGCTGCCCGCAAACCGGAAGTGCCAGAAGTCGCACTGCTCGTTGGTCAACTCGGTCGCCAGCGCGCCGCAGTTCAAATACAGGATGCGATTATCCGGATTGCGCGCGTTATGCTTGGACACGGCGTCGATCAGCGCCGAGCCGACATTGGAGCCGGTGCAGTGCATGACGAACGGAATATTCTGGTCCGTCATGTTTTTCAGCGCGATCAATGCTTCGGCCGGCTGCAGCTTGTCGTCGAACGGAACAAGTTCGAACTTCCTGCCCAGCGCCCCGCCGGCAGCGTTCTTGCGCGCGATAATGAATTGAAAGGCTTTGAGAAATTCATCGCCACCGGAGGCGAAGGGCCCGGAGAACGGATCGGTATAGGCTAGCTTGATGGTTTCCTCGGCGACCGCCGGACGTCCAAAAGACAATAGCCCCAGGACCAGAAAAGAATAGCAAACAAGGCGCAAGCAACCGCTCATCGCGTCCCTCCCCTATGCCCTATCCATTTTTGGATAGATATTCTTTCTTGGATTAGAGAGTACATCGCGGATGAGGCGAGTCAATCGGCAGGCTTCACCGAAGGCCCAATCAACGGCTACGAATGGGCAGATGCTCTGGTTCGTCAGATCCGTCTGTCACATGACAGCGTGACGCTGATCGCGCTCTCCGCACCAACGAAGCCGAGCTGCGAAACATGTCATGCACATGCTGCCCGATTCGGATTTAATCGCTACTCGATTTTTAAACCGGACGATTTAACGGCCGCCGCCCAACGCGTATCTTCGCTTGCGAGAAATGCGCCGAATTCCTTTGGTCCCATGTCGCGGGGGATGGCGCCCAGATTGGCAAACTTTTCGGCCATCTCGGGCGTTCGCATGACCTTGTTGATCGCAGCGCCGAGTTGGTCGACCCGCTCTTTCGGTGTCGCGGCGGCGACGACGATGCCGAGCCAGGCCGACAGATTGATTTCGGGAAAGCCTTCTTCCGCCAGGGTAGGCGTGTCCGGGAATGCCGGCACCCGCTTGGCATAGGCGCTCGCGAGCAGCCGCATCTTGCCGGCGCGGATGAAGGGCTCGGTCACGGCAACCGTATCCATGGCAACGCCGACGATGCCGGCCATGAGATCGTTCATCGCAGGCGGGCTGCCCTTGTAGGGGACGTGCAAGATCGTAATTCCGGCACGCTGCTTGAAGACTTCCATGCCGAGATGCGACAGCGTGCCGTTGCCGGACGAAGGATGCGCGAGCTTGTCCGGGTTCGCCTTGGCGTAGGCGATCAATTCAGGCACGCTTTTGATCGGCAGCGATGGATTGACCACCAGCAGCAACGGCAGATCGGCGACCAGCGCCACCGGCGCCAGGTCCTTGAAAGTGTCGTAGCCGACGGTTTTATACATATGCGGGTTGACAACCAGCGAGGCCAGCGGCGCTAGCACCATGGTGTGGCCGTCGGCCGGCGATTGCGACAGCGAAGCCAGCGCCATGCTGCCGCCCTGCCCCGGCCGGTTTTCGACGATGACGGTTTCGCCGAGCGCCGGAGCGAGCCGGTCAGCCAGCAGACGCGCCACCAGGTCGGTTGCCTGTCCCGGCGGAAATCCGACCAGGATATGCGTCAGCTCGGCGCTCCGCGCCTCGGCGAACGTCAAAACAAGAGCCATGACAGCCATCAACAATCGCCGCATGCCGCACCTTCCGTGAATTAAATGGTCCCAGCCTTACGCAGCCGCTCGATCTCCTGAACGTTCAGGCCAAGCGCGCCGTAAATCTCGTCGTTATGCTGGCCGAGCGAGGGGCCTGCGCGCCGCACCGAAACCGGGGTTTCCGAAAAACGCGGCACCACGCATTGCATGCGGACGTCGCCCAACTCTTCGTCGGCAACGCTCACGATCGCTTGCCGCGCGATGAAATGAGGGTCGGCGAAAATATCGGCCGCATCATAGATCGGTGAAAAGCCGACCTCGTGCGCCTGCAGGCGGTTGCGCAGTTCGTCCAGTGTGAGACGCGAGATGGCGTCGCTTACGATTTTATCGATCGCGTGATTGTTTTTCACCCGCGCGGGATTGTCGATGAAGCGGGCGTCAGAGATCAGATCTTCGAGTTCAAGCGCCTTGCAAAACCGCTCGAAGATGCTTTGCGTCGACGCCGCGATCGATGCCCATTTGCCGTCGGCGGTCGCATAGATATTGCCGGGCGCGGCGTACTGGCTGCGGTTGCCGCTCGCCACGCGCACGGCGCCAAGCTGGTCGTATTCGATGGCCAGGAACTCGAGCGTGCGCATCATCGCTTCGGCGACCGCGCAATCAATCTCCTGGCCGCGCGCGGCCGGATTGTCCTTGATGCGGTACAGCTCCGCGAGCACGCCAATGGCGCCGAACAGCCCGCCGATCGGATCCGAGATCGGGTAACCGAGATGCAGCGGCGTGCCGCCGTCCTCGCCGCACATCCGCGTAAAGCCGCTCATCGCTTCAAACACGCGCGCAAAGCCGGGGGTACTGCGATAAGGCCCGGTTTGACCGAAGCCGGTGACACGCAGGATCGTCAGCCGCGGATTGATATCCTGCAGCCAGGCCCGCGTAATCCCCCAGCCGTCAAGCGTGCCGCTGCGAAAGTTCTCGACCAGAACATCATGTTGCGCGACAAGGCGGCCAAGCAGCGCCTTGCCGTCGGGTTTACGCAGATCGAGCGTGATGCCCTTCTTGTTGCGATTGGTGACCTTCCACCATAGCGGGACGCCGTCCTTGTGCGGCGCAAGCCGACGCAAGGCGTCACCGGTCTCCGGCATCTCGACCTTGAGCACTTCGGCGCCGAGATCGGCGAGCAAGGTCGAGGCAAACGGCCCCGCGATCACCGTCGAAATATCGAGAATGCGCAGCCCAGTGAGCGGACCGGAAGGAGCGGTGGCGTCGAACGTTTCTGACATCCCTTATCCTACCGCCGCGCTATCCTATGCGATATGATCATATCCGATAAAACAGTATTACCGGATTGGCATATCCCGCCATGGATATCAAGCAGCTGAAAACCTTCGTCGATGTGGCGGCCAACGGCAGTTACGCGCGGACGGCCGCCATTGTCGGCATCGCCCAGTCGGCGCTCAGCCGCCAGATGGCGGCGCTGGAACGCGGCATCGGCGGCAGGCTGTTTCACCGCACCGGACGCGGCGTGGTGCTGACCGAACTCGGCGAGCGCATGTTGCCGCGCGCCCGTACGCTGGTCGCCGACGCCTCCGCCTGGGAGATCGCGGCCAGACAGGAACGCGCGGAGCCCCATGGCGAGGTCACGCTCGGGGTGGTGCCGGTCGCCTCGCGCGGGCTGATCGCCTCGCTCGCCGCCGAACTGCGCAACCACTATCCCGGCATTCGGCTGCGCGCGCTCGAGGCCTATAGCGGCCAGGTCGAGGAATGGCTGGGATCCGGACGCGTCGAGATCGCGATCTACAATCGCTACCGGCGCGGACGCGTCGCGAATGCCGAATCGCTGGCGCGCGCGGACGTTCATCTGATCGCGCGGCGCGATCACCCGATGGCGCGACGGCGTGAGCTCGCGGTTCGCTCCTTTGCCGAGATTGCTTTGGCGATGCCGGTACGCCCGAACAGCCTGACCAGCCTGCTGACGGGACTAGCTGCGTCACAGCATTTCGAGCTCGACATCCGCTTCGAAGCCGGCTCGACCCCACTGATCAAGGACGTGATGCTGGCATCCGACCTTGCCACGGTCTCGTCCCGCCATGTATTCGCACGGGAGATCGCGTCCGGCGAACTGGTCGCCATTCCCGTCGTGCGGCCAAAGATCGTGCAGACGACCTGGATGTCCCTGAGTTCGCAGCATCCGCCATCCGCCGCGGCTCAGATCGTAACGCGTCTCATTCGCCAGCTGGCTGCACGGCCGCGCGCGGCGAAGTAAGTGTTGAACCTCGCTTACAGACGCGCATGCTGCGCTTTTCCGGCAGCCAACGGGTCCGCGGGCGGTAAAAGGGAGTTTCACCGATGTTTTTCAATATGACGCGGTCGGTTAGCCGCATCGTATTCGCCGCGGCCGCCGCGTGCGGTCTGTTTTCCGAAATCGGGACAGCGAAGGCGCAGTCGGCTTTCTATCAAGCATCTGCTGCTGTCATCGCCGGGACGCCCGGTACCGTCATCCGCCAGGAGGCGATGTTTGGCGCACCCGCCGGCGCATCTGCCTACCGGGTGCTCTATCGGTCGACCACACCCGATGACGTGCCGATCGCGGTCTCCGGCGTCATTATTATTCCGGCGGGCGATCCTCCGCCAGGGGGCTGGCCGATTGTCGCCTGGGCTCATCCCACCACTGGAATCGTGCCGCGCTGCGCGCCTTCGCTTGCGATCTTCATCTTCCAGCAGATCGCCGGGAGCAGGGAATTGCTCGAGCAGGGCTATGCGATCGCGGCGACCGACTATCCCGGCCTCGGGACCCCAGGTCCGCATCCGTATCTCGTGGGAGAGAGCGAAGCGCGCGCCGTGATCGATTCCGTGCGGGCCGCGCGATCGTTTCCAGGCTTGGCCAATTCCAGCCGTTACGCGGTGTGGGGACATTCGCAAGGCGGCCAGGCCTCGCTCTTTACCGGCATGATATCGAAAAGCTACGCACCGGAATTGCAGCTCGTGGGCGTGGCCGCCGCCGCGCCCGCGACCGATCTGGCAACGCTGATGACCGACGACCTAAATACGTCGGGCGGCCGCAATCTCACCGCGATGACGGTGTGGTCGTGGTCGCGGGTGTTTCGCGCGCCGATCGACAGCGTTATAGCGCCCGCGGCAATGCCGACCGTCAACCTGCTCGCGACGGAATGCATTGAGTCGCTGTTCGACATTTTTGTCCGCAACAAAACATCGGAACCGCTGGCGCAGGAATTCCTGACGGTTGCGAATCCGGCCACGATCGAACCATGGCGATCGCTGCTCGTCCGCAACACGCCCGGCGTGCTGCCCAGCTCGCTTCCGGTATTTCTCGCGCAGGGATCGACCGATGGTCTGGTACGGCCGCAGGTGACGTTGGATTATATGCATCGCCTCTGCGAAGCGGGAAGCCGCGTGCGGATGCTCGTCATGCCGAACGTCAATCACGGCTTCGCCGGCCGTGATAGCGCCAGCGCGGCTGCCGGCTGGATGGCGGACCGATTCGCGGAACGTCCGGCCCCCAGCGATTGCCCCGGCTGAGCCGAATGGCCCGGAAACCGCCATTCCACATATGTGGAATTTTTTTACGCGTATTGGCGGGACGACGGCTCTCGCCGTAACCTGACGGCAAATGTCCTCCATGTCAGAGGATCGTCAGGGTTTGTCAGGGAAACGTTCATGAAAGTCTTCATCTTCGATCTGCTCGCCTATGGCGAACAACTCGACCATCTCAAGGTCGGCAGCGAGCTGCCCTACCCGTTGTCGAACCGTTACTTCAAGGCCGATGTGGCCGTTCGCACCTATGCCGAGCACCTCGAAGCCTGGGAAGAGCTCGACAAGCTCGGCTATGACGGCGTCGGCTTCAACGAGCATCACTGCTCGCCTTACGGGCTGATGAACTCGCCGAACCTGATGGCGGCGGCGGCCGCGCAACGAACGAAAAAGCTGAAGCTGCTGATTTATGGCAATCTGCTGCCGCTGCACGAACCGCTGCGGCTCGCCGAAGAACTGGCGATGCTCGATTGCCTGTCGAACGGCCGGCTGATCTCGGGCTTTGCCCGCGGCATTCCGCGCGAATACCAGGTGCACAACGTGCCGCTGAAGGATTCCCGCGCGCGTTACGAAGAGGCCTACGAGATCATCACCCGTGCCTGGTCGGAGGATATATTTTCCTACGAGGGAAAATTCTGGTCCTACAAGGACGTCGCGCTCTGGCCGCGCCCGGTGCAGAAGCCGGGTCCGGAAATCTGGATTCCGATCGTCGGCAGCAAGGAATCGATCGAGTTCGCCGGAAAGAAGAACGCCGTCATCACGCCGGGACTGGCGCGCGGCGGCCTGCAGGAAGACATCATCCGCTATTTCGCCAAATGCCTCGCCAACAATGGACATCAAATCACGCCCAATCATCTTTCGATTGCGTTGTCCGCCTATGTGGCCGACAGCAAGGCGGAAGCCGTGCGCGAATTCGCGCCCTACCACCTCTATTTCAACCGCACGCTGTTCAGCCACGGCAACTTCACGGAAACCGCCAAGCAACGCGACGCCGGTTATGTCTCGCAATCATCAAATGATTACGTGCGCCCGGAGAACATGAAGGCAGCGGCGGGGTTGCGCGAAGATTATCGCAACATGACGATGGCGGATTTCGAACGGCAGGCCGAGAACATGCCGCTCGGCACCGCCAAGGAAGTCACGGAACGCATCATCAGCGCCGCGGAGGCCGCTGGCGCCAACCAGGTGCAGATCAGCCTGAACCGTGGCGCGCTGCCGCATGAAATGTTCATGGAGCAGATCCGGCGCTTTGCGCGCGAAGTGTTGCCGGCGCTGCAGGCCCATGAAGTGCGTCGGGTTCCGCTTGGAGAGGACGTCGCGGCGTAACGGTGCCAATCCGCCGCGTTACCCGATTTGATCTCGGCCCATGGCAAACCGGTTTTGCCATGGGCCTGTTGTGCTGATTGAAGAGGACAGGCTTTTCGGACAATCATATAACAATAATAAAATGTGTGTCGGCCAAGGGGAACGACACCGCACTAAAAACCACAGGGAGGGTAGCCATGAGCGGTGAACTGCGGTCACCCGTCGAAGAGGCGCTGGAGAACCAGCCATTCGGCGCGTTGCAACTGCGCGTCGTTCTGCTGTGCGCGCTGGTGCAGGCGTTCGACGGGTTCGATCTCGGCACCATCGGGATGGCGGCGCCTTCGCTGTCGAAAGCATGGGGCGTCGCGCCACAGCTTTTCACTACCGCATTCGTGATGTCGAGCGTCGGCATTCTGGTGGGCGCGCTCGCGTCGGGTCCATTGGGTGACCGCTTCGGGCGCAAGCCGCTGCTCATCATCAGCGTCGCCTTCATTGGCGTCTTTTCGGTGATGAGTGCCTTTGCGTGGTCGATCCCCTCGATCACCGCCATGCGATTTATGACCGGGCTCGGTATCGGCGGTGCGATGCCGGTCACGGTCGCGCTCACCTCCGATTACAGTCCGATCAACCGGCGCGGCACGCTGATCATGCTGATGTTCTGCGGCAATACGCTCGGCGGCTTCCTTGGCGGGCAGCTCGTCGCGCAGATACTTCCGATCTACGGCTGGCAGAGCATCTTTTTCGCCGGCGGCATTCCACCGCTGCTGCTGATTCCCTTCCTGATGATTTTCCTGCCGGAATCGCCGCGGTTCCTGATCGTCCACCGCGCCGACGCGCCGGCGACACAGGATATCTTGCGGCAGCTCAACGTCAGTGCGCAGGCGGCGGCATCGAAAATGGTCGACGTCGCCAAGGGCAATCCGGTGGCGCAGCTCTTCACCGGCGGCCTGGCGCTGACGACGATCCTGGTCTGGATCGTGTTCTTTGCCAATCTCCTGAACATGTATCTGTTCAGCTACTGGATGCCGACGGTGCTGACGCTGTCCGGCCTGAAGCCTGAAAATGCGATCTTCTCGGCCAGCATGTTCCAGCTGGGCGGCATCCTCAGCACCGCGCTTCTCGGCCCGATGATCGACCGCTTCGGAGCGCCGCGCGTGCTGGCATGCAGCTTCGCATCCGGCGTGATCTTCATTCTCACCATCGGTCTGTACAACCTTCCCGCGCCCGTCATCATGATTCCGATCCTTGGCGCAGGGGCGGCCATGATCGGGAGCCAGCTCGGCGCCAACGCGATGGTCGCGGCGCTGTATCCGGCGCGGATCCGTTCGACCGGCGTGGGCTGGGCGCTCGGCATCGGCCGGCTCGGCGGCATCGCCGGACCGGCGATCGGCGGCACATTGCTGGCGTTCGGCCTGCCGCCAAAGCAGATCTTCCTGTGCGCCTGCGGCCCGGCGCTGATCGCCGCCTGCGCCACGGTTCTTTTGACCATGAAGGCCGCGCGGAATCGCGAAATCGTCGTCGCCGCACCGCAGACGCGGGCGGCTTGAACCGGATGCCGCTGAACCGATGATGGATTTCTCCGGCAAGACCGCGTTCGTTACCGGCGGCGCCAGCGGCATTGGTTTTGCGCTTTGCCGCGCTTTCGGTCAGCGCGGCATGAGCGTCGCGATTGCCGATGTCGAGGCGGAAGCGTGCGCGAAGGCGGTCGAAACGCTGCGCAATGAAGGTATCCGGGCAATCGGAACAAGCTGCGACGTGTCCGATCGCAACTCGCTTGCCGGGGCCGCGAACAGGACTTTTTCGGAATTGGGCAAGGTTCACGTCCTCTGCAACAATGCCGGCGTATCCCGCGCGGGGCCGATCGAAAGCATCGCCGCATCCGACTGGGAATGGGTGATCGGCGTCAACCTCAAGGGCCTGATCCACGGCCTGCAGATCTTTCTGCCGCACATAAAGGCGCATGGCGAGACTGGCCATATCGTCAACACGGCATCGATGAACGGCGTGGTGGGCGCGCCGCTCGCGGGGCCCTATAGCGCCACCAAATTCGCGTCCGTCGGCATATCCGAGGTGCTGGCCGCCGAACTCGAGGACAGCCTGATCGGCGTCAGCGTGCTGTGCCCCAGTTGGGTCAAGACGCGCATGCTCGACAATGGCCGCAATCGCCCCGCCCATTTCGGCGGTCCTATTTCGCTGGATGCAGACGGAGCCAATGCCGAGCGCAACAAGCGCTATGCCAAGGCGCTGGAAAACGGCCTCGATCCGGCCGACGTCGCAAAACTCGTGATCGAGGCGATCGAAACCCGCCGGCTGTATATCTTCACGCATGCCGATCGCCGCAGCGATGTCGAGCGGCGCTTCGAGCTGATGATGGAGGGTTTTGAGGCGTTGGCCGAGAAGCCGGCCGAACCGCCGCAACGTCAAGCAGAATCGAAACGGCGATGATGAATTTTTCCGGCAAGACCGCTTTTGTCACGGGCGCCGCCAACGGCATCGGCCTTGGCCTTTGCCGGGCATTGGCACGCAACGGCGCCAATATCGTGCTCGCCGATATCGAGCAGGCGCAGCTCGAAATCGCGCGCCGCGAGCTTTCCACCTTCAACGTCCGTACCCATGCCATCGAGGTCGACGTGTCAGATGCGGCCGCCTACGAGCGCGCCGCGGATGAGGCCGAAGCCGAGTTCGGCAATATCCATTTGCTGTTCAACAATGCCGGCGTGTCGCTGGGCCCAAAGCCGCTATGGGAGGTCACGCCGGAACAATGGGAATGGATTTTTGGCGTCAATATCCATGGCGTCCTCAACGGCATCCGCGTTCTGGTGCCGCGGATGCAAAGGCATGGCGAGGCTGGTCATGTCGTCAACACCGCCTCGATCGGCGGCCTGCAGGTTAACCCGAAGCTGCGCAATGGCTCCTATGCCATGACGAAATACGCCGTCGTCGCAGCTTCCGAGGCGCTGGCGCTCGATCTCGAAGGCACAAACCTTGGCGTTTCCGTGCTTTGCCCTGCCCCTCGTCGCCACCACGCTTCATGCCTCGTCGCGACGCCGCCCGGCGCGATTGGGCGGCGCTTACGAACGACCCGGCGCCGACATTGCGAAGGCCTGGCAATCCGCCGGGCTGTCTCCCGACGACGTCGGACGGCGCGTTCTCGATGCCGTTGCGCGCTCCGAGTTCTTCATCTTCACGCATGAAGAACCGCGGGCCTGGATCGAAGCGCGGCATGCGCGGCTCCTGGCGGGCTTTGATTCGATCGCACGCTACAACGCCGGCGAAGGCACGAGCTGACCCGGCACCTCGATTGATCGGGGTTAGTCGATCGCGCCAGAAAAATGCGACAGCCGCGCGCTCTCGGCGCGAAGCGCGGCAAGGATTTTGGTCAAATTCTTCTCGATCCGTTCCTGCGGACCGGCCACCCCGATCGCAAGCCGCCGGTGTGTGGGTGGCGTCGGCATCATCATGCCGATAACGCCGACGCCGCGCGTCACCATCCCGCGCGACAGGCAATAGCCGTCGCGACGGACCTTTTCGATTCCGGCCTTCAGCCGATCGAGCGACGACACGCCGCGTTCGATCTTTTTCAGTTTGACCGTTCGCCGGTAGATCCGCGCGATATCCTGGTCGGTCTCTTCACTCAGCAACGGCCAGCCGACGCCCGAGTGCACCAGCAAAACTTTCGTGCCCACCATCGTGTAGTACTGCAGCGGTTGCCTGGCGCGGATGATGTCGACGATCTCGACATAGATGTCCGTCACCGTCCCCAACAGGATGGTTTCTCCGACCTTGCGTCCAATCCGGCGCACCGCTTCCTGAACCGGTCCGGTCTCGTAATTTTCCGATGTCACCCAGCCGCCGAGCTGCGAAAGCCGCAGCGTCGGCAAATAGGCGCGCGAGGTGCTCTCGAACGACAGGTAATTCAGTTGCGCCATGGTCTTTAACAGCGCCGCCGCGCTCGAGGTCGGCATGCCCAGCGCGTCGACGACATCCTTCAGCCGGAGCGGACATTGCCGTTCGCGGAATAATTCGAGAATATCGAAAACCCTGCGTGCTGATTTCGTCAGTTCGTTCGACATGGCCCCAAGGCTGCTCCCCGAGGCTGCTACGGCGCGTATTCGATGTGGGCGCGGATCGAATGACTGGCCTGGTCGATCCAGCCAAATTTTTGCACGGCCGCGATCATGTTCGACAGGCCCTCCTGCCACCACGCTTCCGATTTGAGCGACGGCCATTCGCGCAGCGCCTTTTCGGAAATCCAGGCATGCTCGCGATCGCTGCTGACAGCCATGTGCCCGAGCAGCTCGGCCTGCGTCGTGCCGTCAAGCGAACCTTCGATGCGAACCGAGAACGCCCGAAAATTGCTGACGTCGTCGATTTCGATGGAGCGGCTTGAGGCAATAATGCGAATGATCATGGTTTAGTTCTCAATCCTCAGCCAGTCCTTCCGACGGCGAAAGCCGTGCGCCGCTGCGACGCTTGGTGCGTTGCGGGACAGGGTCGAATAACACCATCTGACCGCGCAACCGAGCGAAAATCTGTCGCAATACGTGAGTTGCTTCAACCCCGTCATAACCATCCGCACCACCACGACGCACATAGGCGACTCTCGCGTGCGCCGTTAACGATGGAATATTAACGACTGCGAGTGCTTATCCACCAGAGTTCACGGGCAAAGCCGTGCGAGGAGTGCAGACATGAAATTCTATTCCAGCCTGGCTGTCGTCGCGATGCTTTTGAGCAGCGCGGCAGCTACGCGCGCGCAAAACCTTCCGTCCTACATGGCGCCAATCTCCGGCCTGACCACCACGACGCCGGCCGATATCGCGACCAAGGACGTGCTGGCGCTGAATACGGGCATGTTCGAACTCTATGGCGACGCAGGAAAGGTCTTTCAGGCCAATATCCTGGCCAAGCATCCCGTGATCCTCGGCCTGTTCTCCGGCTCCGGCGGACGATTTACGCTCTATCGTCCCGGCATGGCGCCGCTCGACGCACCGCAGGTGCCGGTCGTCTATCAGCTATTGAAATCGGTTGGTCACAGCACGATGGCGCTGGCGGAGGTTGTCGGGCCTTATCTGGATAATCCCGCCAATACGTCCTGGCGCGGATCGATGCTGGCGTATCGCAGCCGGATGCAATCGGCGCTCGACGGCCTGGACACGACGCCGATGCAACCCGAGTGGCGCGACAACAATCGCACCATCCTGAAGAACAACATTGCATTCATGGACGATTGCGTCGCCAAGGGCGTCATCGCTTTCTCGTCTCTGGAAGCCTTCGGCAAGAAGCAGGCGCCTTATCTGGCTAAAAACGTCGCTTGGGCGGCGCAGACCCAGGTCAATCACTGGATGACCGTGCTTGCGGACTGGAAAACCATGCTCGGGCCCGACTGGGACAAGGCCTACGCGGCGAGCAACACGATCTATGTCGCGCGCCAGAACAACGTGCTGTTTAGCGTGCTGGCGCAGTTCTTCCCCCCGGAAGCGATCAACGACCGACTGTTGCTGATCGAGACGGTCTCCTTCACGACCACGCAGGCCGACATGCTGGATTCGCTGACCCGCATCATCGCCGATCGCTCCGTCGGCTCGCTGTTCTTCGGCAACTACCACTTGATGGACTATGAGCTGATGGGGGGTGATGCGCGCGCCGCGATCATTGCGGAAAGCGGCAAACGGGGAATGACGCCGTTCCTTCCGCCGGTGGTGCCGTTCGGTTCGCATCAATGGCCGACTTTGGTGACGCCGGGACCGGGTCCCGCATCGATCGCCGACCTTAAATAATTCCGGACGGCGCGCGATACCTGTCGGGGCAGGATCGCGCATTGTCCCCTCGCTCGTGCGAACCGACGCGATCATTGGTTGTAAACGTCGCGCACTATTCTACTGTTCGCAACGAATCAATCTTAACCGTTGCGGGCTTAGCGTGGCGCTTGCCTGTAATTGATTCCTGCGTCGGTGCCCCCGGCGGTTTGACCAAAGGCGGAAATATGCGGCCCTCGCGACGCGAGTTCGTGAAGTGGATAACGGCGAGCGGAATTTCGCTCAGCCTGTCGCGGCTGGCGGCGGCCACCGAAACCGGCTTCGACGCGCATGAGACGCTGCCGGGACGGCAAAACTGGAATCCGGCAGCCAAGGGCCTCGGCCGCATCGACGGCGTCGCCAAAGTCACGGGATCGAAACTCTACGCCTCCGATTATCGCGCTGCGGATATGCCGGGCTGGCCGAAGGCGACTTCGCATGCACTGCTGGTGCGGGCGCCGGATGCGACCCATGTCTATATCGGCATGGACCCCGCCCGGCTATCCGGAGCGCTCAAGCCTTCGGTGATCGTGACCGCGGCCGATCTGGAAAAAATCGGCACCCGCGTTCCGGAATTCTATACTGGCGACCTGTTCTGCCCGGTCGGCAAGACGCCGATCTATATGGGCCAACCGGTGGCGCTCCTGATCTTCGAAAAGTTCGACGCCTTCGACCAAGCGCGGCTGGCGCTGCGCGACGGGACGTTCGTCAAATTTGGCGAGGAAACCGGCCCTGTTAGCTTGCCCGACTACGGCACCTTTCGGTTCACCCGCGTGGCCGGCGCGACGCCCGACGCGCCCGATGTCTATTCGCCGATCCAGGCCGGCTGGGTCAGCCCAAAGCGTTTTCAGGATACGACGCTGCCGGTGTGGTCGCCGCTCGCCAGGGAGACCCAGCCTGCTTATGGCAAGGCCGCCGCGCTGGGCGACCAGATCCGCGCCGAACTCGCCGCGGACAATCCGGCGCTATTGGTACTGGACCGCGAGTTCGACACCCAATCGGTCGATCCGATGTTTCTGGAGCCGGAATCCGGCCTCGCCTGGTACAACAAGAG
Source organism: Bradyrhizobium canariense (assembly GCF_900105125.1). NCBI lineage: Bacteria > Pseudomonadati > Pseudomonadota > Alphaproteobacteria > Hyphomicrobiales > Nitrobacteraceae > Bradyrhizobium > Bradyrhizobium canariense. The sequence continues at coordinate 3,894,971 of NZ_LT629750.1, forward strand.
CGACGGAAAACTGGAACTGGTGATCGGCGTGCAGTCACCCTATGAGGCGGCGGAGTCGATCGCGTTTCTGTTGGGCAAGGCCCGCGCGCCGTTCAGGCCGGCGCATATCAAGGGCCATTTCGCCTATTGCGGCGGCGGCTTCGGCGGACGCGACCACACCTCGTTCATTTTTTACACCGCGCTGGCGGCGATGTTCTTTCCCGGCCGCCCGGTGCGCCTGGCGCATGACCGCTATCAGCAGTTTCAGGGCGGCATCAAGCGCCACCCGATCAATATGCGCAGCCGGATCGGCGTCGATCGCGCCACCGGCAAGATCACCGCTTTCGCAGCCGATCATGTGCTGGATGGCGGCGGCCTGAAGAATTTTTCCGCCAACGTCGCGGTCGTGGCCGCGACCGCGGCAATCGGCATCTATGACATTCCCAAGGTCGATGTCACCTCGGTGGCACTGCATACCCGCGGCGTCACCGCGGGCTCGATGCGCGGCTACGGCACGCTGCAAACCTTGACGGCACTGGAAGTGCTCATCGACGAAGCCGCATCCGCGCTGCCGCTTGACCCGATCGAGTTCAGGCGGCGCAACGCGCTGAAACAGAACGGCCGGACCATGGTGGGAAATCCGTACAGCGTCTCGGTCCGCACCACCGAGATCCTGGACAAGCTCGAAAAGCATCCGATCTGGACGCAGCGCGCCGGGGAGAAGGCGCGCGTACAAACAAAGGATACGCTGGTCGGCACCGGCGTCGCCTGCGTCACCAAGGATTACGGCACCGGCGGGGATAGTTCGAACGGGCGCGTGGAAATCAGCCCCGAGGGGCGGATTTCGATCTATTGCGACCATGTCGAGATGGGCAACGGCATCGGCACTGCGCTGGCCAACCGGGTGGCGCTCCATCTCGGTGGCGTCGCCGACGAGATCGCGGTGGCGCAGGTCGGCGCCTTCGATGCACTCGCGCTGGTCACATCCGGCGATCAATACACCATGGACCAGAAGACGCAGGACGCCGCCGAGAAGAATCCGCATTGGGTGCCGGCGATCTCTTCCCCTACCAGCGCCTCGATCGGCGCCCATGTCGGAACCCATGCGTCGGCCGAGGCCGCGCGCATCATCTTCCGTTTCGGCCTGTGGCCGGCGGCGCTGGAACTGTGGCACATCGCGCCGCACGATCGGCGTGCCAAAGATTGGGCCAAAGCGAGCTGGCAGGATGGACAACTTACCATGCCGGGCCAGACGCCGCTTTCGTTGCCGGCGCTGGCCGCAACCGCGCATGCGCGTCATTTCGTGACCGGCGCGGTCACCCACAGCTTTTCCCGCTGGGCCTGGTCGCGCGCGCGCTTTCCGATTGGCGGCGAACAATTCACCGCCGAGATCGATGCGCTGGCCTTGCGCAAGGGCGGCGGCAAATTCGCTGCCATCAAGCGAACCGGCGTCAAATTCCCGCCGACCCACAATAACCAGAGCGGAAACACCTACACCTCGATGTGCGGCACCTTGGTCCGGGTCGAGATCGAGCGCGCCAGCGGCGCGTTGCGCATCGCCAAGGCCTACAGCGTGTTGGAATGCGGCCAGGCGCTGGTGCCTGAGGTGGTGCTAGGCCAAGCGCAGGGCGGTTTCGCGATGGGCGTCGGTTATGCGCTGTTGGAAATGCTGCCACCCTACGAAGGCGGCCCCGGCAATGGACAATGGAATCTCGGCCAGTATCTGGTCGCGCGCGGATCCGACCTGCCGCTGCGCGACCTCGAAATCGAGATGCTGCCGCCGCTGACCCCGGACGAACCGCCGAAGGGCATGGCGGAAGTCGTGATGATCCCGGTGGTTCCGGCGCTTCTGAACGCCATCTTCGACGCCACCGGGCGCCGCTTCCAATCCCTGCCGGTGACGTCAAGCATGCTCAAGGGAGCACTCGCGTGACCACAGTGAACATCATGATCAACGGTCACGCGCACGGCCCGACGGATGTGCGGGACGATCTGACCATGAACGATTACCTGCGCGAATACCTCGGGATGACCGGCACCAAGTTCGGCTGCGGGGCCGCGCAATGCCTGAGCTGCGCGATCATTATCGATAACCCCGACGGAACGAGCTCCACCAGCCCGACCTGTATCGTTCCGGCGGTAAGCTTTGACGGAAAAGCGATCCGCACGGTCGAAGGCCACGCCAAGGACGGCGAACTGTCGGATTTGCAGAAGGCTTTCATCGAACATTTCGCTTTCCAGTGCGGTTACTGCACCGCCGGATTCCTCAATGAGGGGCAGGTTCTGCTGGAACAGCTGACGAAGACGCCGGTAGCGCGCGACGACCTTGAGAAAACCATTGCGGATGCGCTCGACAGCCACCTGTGCCGCTGCACCGGCTACATCAAATACCACGAGGCGGTGCGCGACGTGATCCTCGCGGATTCGAAGCGCTACCTGGTGGAAAACAAGGAGTTGAACTTAAGGGCAACGCGAAAATGAAATCCGAGATGCGGTTTCAGGTGCTGGTCTCGGCCGCGTCGCTGACGATGAGCCTGCTTACGGGTTACGCTTTTTCCGAGACCGCGCCGAACACGCTCGCCAGCCCGGAGAGCTTCGCTGCGATCAGCGACGTCGACAAACGGTCGGCTGCAATATTCACCGAGCTTGGCAAGGTCCTCACCAATCCGCGCTGCGTGAACTGCCATCCGGCCGGCGACCGCCCCCATCAGGGCAACCAGAGCCGGCTGCATCAGCCCCCTGTCACGCGCGGTCCAGACGGTCATGGCGTCGGGAACATGCATTGTTCGGTTTGCCATCAGGCGGCGAACTTCGAACCGGGCCGCGTGCCGGGCCATCCGGAATGGCATCTCGCGCCGCGTGAGATGGCATGGGAAGGCAAGACGCTGAGCGAGATCTGCGCCCAGCTCAAGGATCCCGCGCGCAACGGCGGCCGGAAGGTCGAAGATCTCGTCCATCACATCGGCGAGGACACGCTGGTCGGCTGGGCCTGGGCGCCCGGCTTCGGCCGCTCTCCTGCGCCCGGCACGCAGAAAGAAGCGGGCGCGCTGGTCGAGGCGTGGGTGAAAACCGGCGCAGCGTGCCCGGCTCCGTAAAAGGCTTGTCCGGCACTAGAAAATTAGCGGATCGCTACGCCACACGTCGCTGACGATATTTTCGCTGTTTGGCCATTCCCGGCGCACGAGCGCGTCGCGTCGCGTTTCGCAATCCGAGGCGCAAGCCTGCGAACAATCGCCGTCGGGCTTCCAGCGGTTGATCGAGTCAGCAGGATTCCCGAGCTTCGGAAACGATTTCACCGGAATGGTGGGCGCGACAGGGATCGAACCTGTGACCCCTACCATGTCAAGGTAGTGCTCTCCCGCTGAGCTACGCGCCCTAAAACCAGTCGTGTCGGGTGGGGTCCGTATATCGGCTCCAAGGCGGGCAGGCAAGGACGCTCACCGGCATCTTGGGGTTATCTGGGGGCCGAATCAGGCCGCCAGCATCTTGTTCACTTCGCTGACCAATTCGCGAAGGTGGACGGGCTTGGACAATACTTTGGCGTTCTTCGGCGCTTCTGAATCGGAGTTGAGCGCCACCGCGGCAAAGCCGGTGATGAACATGATCTTGATGTCGGGGTCGAGTTCCGAGGCGCGGCGTGCCAGCTCGATGCCGTCCATTTCGGGCATCACGATATCGGTGAGAAGCATCTCGAACGGCTCCTCGCGCAACCGCTGGTAGGCCGACATGCCGTTGTCGTGAGGGGAAACCTGAAAACCGGCATTTTCCAGCGCCTTGACCAGAAAGCGGCGCATGTCGTTATCGTCTTCGGCGAGGAGGATTTTGTGCATGGCGGTTGATCGTCGAATCCGAATAAGAGGATGAGCCCGTTCACTAAGCCCGACAGAGAGTAAATTTCGGGTGAAAAGGCTTAGGCCGCGGTCGGCTGCGCGCACCGCAATTTGTGGACCGGAACGCCGCGCAAAGCAATCGAGGCAAGTGTTTTCCGCATCTCAGAGACGTTCCAGCCGGTTTTGGATTTTTTTCGCTTGGCAGAATGGCTGTGATTACCGACAATGAGTCCCCATAAAACTTCCGTTTTTCTGGCAGAATCAAGACCTCCGGAGCAGCGGATTCCAGGGACGGCGCCCGAGGATGACCCAGTTGGAAGGCGAACTGTCGCCCCCGTTCGAGATCGTGGAGCCGGCCGCGTGGCGGGCGCCGATCATCTTCAATTCGCCTCATTCAGGCTCGGTCTATCCGCACGATTTCCTGAACGCGTCGCGGATCGATCTCGCCGCGCTGCGCCGCTCCGAAGATTCGTTCATGGACGAGTTGATCGAAGGCTTGAGCGAACGCGGCTTTCCGGTGATCCGGGTCAACTTTCCCCGCTCCTATGTCGACGTTAACCGGGAGCCCTACGAACTCGATCCGCGGATGTTCACCGGGCGGTTGCCGAGCTTCGCCAATACGCGATCGATGCGCGTCGCCGGCGGTCTCGGCACCATCCCGCGCGTGGTCGGCGACGGACAGGAGATCTATCGCGAGCGCCTCAGCGTCGACGACGCGCTGGCGCGGATCGAGGCGCTCTACAAGCCCTATCACCGCGCATTGCGGCGACTGATCAACAAGGCCCATCAGGCGTTTGGAACGGTGGTGCTGATGGATTGCCATTCAATGCCCTCGATCGGCGTGTCGCGGGACGAGCCGCGGCGGCCAGACATGGTGATCGGCGACCGCTACGGCACCAGCTGCGCGCCGCTGCTGCCCGACATGGTCGAGGAAACCATGCGCGCGCTGGGCTATTCGGTCGGCCGCAACAAGCCCTACGCCGGCGGCTTCATTACCGAGCATTACGGCAATCCCGCCAGCGGATTGCATACCGTGCAGCTTGAGCTCAACCGCGCGATCTATATGGACGAAAGGCGGCGCGAGCGCGGGCCGCGATTCGCACAGGTGGCCGCAGATTTCGCGATACTGGCCGATGCTTTGGCCGCCGTTCCGCTCGGCGATCTCGGGCCGTTCCAGGCGGCGGCGGAATAAAAGCGTTTCATTTCTTTCGTTATTCCAGATGCGTAATTCTGCATCGGAGGATTCCGGGTTCGCATTTCTTGCGCTCTGGAATGCCGGCCCAAAAGAAAGAGTGACTGCCAAAAGAAAAAAGGGCCGCTTGAATGACAAGCGGCCCAAGTCTAGGGAGGAAACGCCCAAGGAGGGCAGCGATAGCGCGAGGCGCTACCGCACCGCAACAATATGCGACCGCGCTGCACAAAGCGCAAGAGTTTTTAACTGATTTCCCATGCAAATTTCGCCGGGCTTGCGCGCGAGCAACACATGGCCCGACCCTGCCATTTTCCTTCAGCTTCAATAACTTAGATCGACAGTTAGGAAGCAGGCTTCATAACTCCCAGGCCGTTCTCGATTTCGTGATCGGCATGGTTACCAAAAATGCACCGCTGCCCGCGGCAGACTCGTGCATGCAAAATACCAGTGCTGAGCGCCGGATAGCCGTGCGGGACGTGCTGGATTGGGCTAGGCAATGGCCGAAGCAATTTTCGCACTTCCCTTTAAGGAATAGCCGTGACGGTCATCGATTTTACAGCCTTTATCGGCCGCCTTGCGACCGCCTCCGGCGAAACCATCCTGCCGTTCTTCCGGACCTCGCTGAGCATCGACAATAAAAGCGTCAGCCATGATTTCGATCCGGTGACCGAAGCGGACCGCGCCGCGGAGGCAGTGATGCGGCGGCTGATCAAGGCCAATTTTCCCCAGCATGGCATCGTCGGCGAGGAATTCGGCAGCGAGCACGAAGATGCCGAATATGTCTGGGTGCTGGATCCCATCGACGGCACCAAATCCTTCATCGCCGGCTTCCCGATCTGGGGCACGCTGATCGCACTCTTGCACAGGGGCACGCCAGTGTTCGGCATGATGCACCAGCCCTATATCGGCGAACGTTTCAGCGGTGACAGCGGCTCGGCGCATTACCGCGGGCCGACGGGCGAACGGAAGCTGGCGGTGCGGCGCTGTGCTTCGTTACAGGATGCAACGCTGTTCACCACCAGTCCGCTGCTGATGAATGCCACCGATCGCGCCACTTTCGGCCGCGTTGAACAAGCGGTGCGGCTGACCCGTTACGGCGGCGACTGCTATTCCTACTGCATGCTCGCCGCCGGCCATCTCGATCTTGTCATCGAGACCGAACTGAAACCCTACGATATCGCGGCGCTGATCCCGATCATCACCGGTGCGGGGGGCATCGTCACCACCTGGGAAGGCAAGCCCGCACAAGGCGGCGGCCGGATCATCGCCGCCGGCGATCCGCGCGTGCACGAAGCCGCGCTCAAATTACTCAACGGCTAGCTGGTGCCAGGCCAGCGCCCTATTGCGCGGCGCTACGCAAATGCTCGACCAATTGCTTTGCCGGCCGCGGCAGCGACTTGAAGCTGCGCGCGCAGATGACAAGCTTGCGGTTGGCCCAACTGTCCCTGATCCTGACCGTTGCGATCGGCATGGATTGTGCGCAGCGCCTCGCGGCGGCTTCCGGAACGACCGCGATGCCGACATCCGCCGCCACCATCTGGCAGATCGCATCAAAGTCTCGCAGGCGAGCCCGGAAACGCAGGCGCATGCCAAGCCGCGCGGCGTGTTTGGCGATATGCAGCTGCAGCGCGGTCGAATTCGTCAAACCGACGAAGTCGTGATCGGCGACTTCCTGAAAATCGATCTGGCGGCGACCGGCAAACGTCCCGCGCCGCGCCGTCACCAGCGTCAAGCGATCCTCGCTAAAAACAAACCGCTCGACATTTTCAGGCAACGCATGTTCGGCGGCAAAGCCGAGATCCGCCGCGCCGGTCGCAATCGCCGCGGCGATATCGGTGCTCTCGCGTTCCTCGACATCGACATTGGTGTCGGGATGTGCGCGCAAGAACGCCGCGAGCGCCTTGGGCAGATGCTCCGACAGGCCGGAGGTATTGGCGAGCAGGTGAACGCTGGCCTTGGCGCCGCTGGCGAAGGCGGCGAGATCGCCGCGCATCGCATCGACATGGTGGATGACGACACGGGCGTGATCGAGCAGGCTTTCGCCCGCTGCGGTCAGCTCGACGCCGCGGCGGCCGCGCTTCAAAAGCATGACGCCGAGCGCGTCTTCGAGCCCCTTGATCCGAGCGCTTGCCGAGGCCAGCGCGAGATGGGCTGCAAGCGCCCCGCGCGTGATGCTGCGCGCATCGGCCACCGCGATAAACAGCTGCAGGTCAACCAGGTCGAAACGCATGGCGGTTTCTGTAAATCCCAGCCTTCGTCATAGCCGAAGGCTTAATCTGTAACCTCCAGATTGTGCCGATTAGGCGGATCGGTCAATGTGGCAGTGCCGCCAATTTGAAGTCCTGCGGTGCCCGCGGCAAATTCGATCAGGAACTTCAAATCGAGAAGCGGCACGGCAAGCCGTGATCGGCTAGTGCCCCTTTGCTTTCCGAAGTTCGCGCAAGGAGGTGCTGCAACGGTTCACGAATTTCGGAAAGTGGGCACTAGTTATGTTCGAGCCTCTCCTGCTTCTCATCGCCGCGGCGTTTCTGCTCGCGGGCTTCATCAAAGGCGTCATCGGCCTTGGCTTGCCGACGGTGTCGATGGGCCTGCTTGCGGTGACGATGCCGCCGGCGCACGCGCTTGCAATCGTGATCGTGCCCGCCGTCGTCACCAATATCTGGCAGACTTTTGTCGGCCCTTATCTGCGCGACATCATCCGGCGGCTGTGGCCGTTAATGCTGGGAACAGTGGTTGGCATCTGGCTGAATGCGGGATCGCTGACGGGACCTTACGCGCGCTACGGCACCGTCGCGCTCGGCATATTGCTGGTGATCTATGCGATCATCGGCTTGAGCAAATTCAGCGTCACGGTGGCGCGCGGCAACGAAAAATGGGTCGGCGGGATCGTCGGTCTCATCACCGGCGTGATTTCCGCCGCAACCGGCGTGCAGGTGATCCCTTCAATGCCGTTCATGCAGGCGATCGGCATGGAAAAGGACGAACTGGTGCAAGCGCTCGGGGTGTTCTTCACCGTCGCGACGCTTGGGCTGGCCTTCAACCTCACTAGGTGGTGTGGACACTTATCGCATCCATAAGATGATGGCTGCGAGAGTGATGACGGCAAGGTAATTTCGAGCGGTCTTTTCGAAGCGGGTGGCGACGCGGCGGAATTGCTTGAGCTTGGAGAAGCAGCATTCGACAAGATGGCGCTGGGCATAGAGATGTTTGTCGAGCGGATATTTGAGCGCGCGTGACGGGTTGTTGGGGATGACGGCGAGCGCTCCCTTGGCGGCGATGGCTTCGCGCAAATGATCGGCGTCATAGGCTGTATCGGCCATAACGATCTCGGCGGGCAATCCCTCGATCAATGCGGCGGCTTGCGGTGCATCGCCCTTCTGACCTGCGGTAAGCGTGAAGCGCACCGGACATCCCAGGCCGCGAACGGCCAGATGTATCTTGGTGCTCAGGCCGCCGCGCGAGCGGCCAAGCGCCTGATCTTCAGACCCCCTTTTTTCGCCCCGGCAGCGTGCTGATGCGCCCGGACGACGGTGGAATCGACGATCAGATATTCGAAATCCGGGTCGTCGGACATCGCCTCGAAGATCCGCCACCAAACACCCTTGATGCTCCATCGACTGAAGCGCCGGAACACGCTGTTCCAATCCCCGAACGCTTCCGGAAGATCACGCCAGGGAGAGCCCGTCCGCACGATCCACAGCACACCTTCCACGAACATCCGGTTGTCGCGCCCGGTGGAGCCTTTCTGGTCAGGCCGACCTATAATCAGAGGCGCCATCCGCTCCCAAGCCGCATCGCTCAAAACCAACCGATCCATCACACCCAAGGCCGCCTCCCAAAAAGAAGCCTTGAATCTGATTTGCTCCTAAAAGGGAATCCTTAGAGTCCACACCACCTAGCGCGGGACTGCTCAATGCATCGACCGCGCTGCCGGGCGCGGTTGCGATGGCGTGCTCTTTCGCCGGCATGTTCATCGGACAGGCGGTGCGCTCGCGGATACAGCCCGAAGACTTCCGCCGCTGGTTCCTGATCGCGATGATCTTTCTCGGCATCTATCTCGTCGGCAGCGCCATCTATAATATCGATCGCGCCTGAAGCGTGGCGATGCGGACGCCGAGATAGACCAACAGGCAGCCCAGCGCGCGGTTGATCCAGGGCAAAACGCGGCTGGATTGGCGGATGCGGCCCGCGGTACTTGCGGCGAACGCGGCCACGCCAAGGCACCACAGCGTGCCGTTGAATACGAAAATCAGACCGAGCAGCAGGAAGGCGATCGCCTTGTGCGACGCATCCGCCGCCACAAATTGCGGCAGGAAGGCGAGAAAGAACAGCGCCACTTTCGGGTTAAGCACATTGGTCAGCGCGCCCTGCCAGAACACCTGGCGCAGCGAGGCCGCGTCGCTTGCGATCGCTGCACTGTCATCGGGCGCATGCGCATGCGACAGCAACATTTTCATGCCGATGAAGCAGAGATAGGCCGCGCCCGCCCATTTGATTAGCATAAAGGCGGCCGATGAAGCCATCAGCAGGGCCGACAGGCCGATCGCGGCAGCGAAGACGTGAACCAGGCAGCCGCAGCCGATGCCGATAGCCGCCGCGGCGCCACCGCGCCATCCCGACTGCACGCTGCGGCCGACGATATAGGCCGTGTCAGGCCCCGGCGTGACGTTGAGCAGAACCCCGGAGAGAACGAACAGCCAGAGATCGTGAATGCCGAGCATTTTCGACGTCCCTCACCCGAACAACGGCGTACCCGGCACGAAGGCGTCGAACGCCGCCCAGAATTGCGAACGGTAACGATCCTGCTCCTGCAAGATCTCGTGTTTCGAGCCAGCGATCACGAGATGCGAGCCGGCACGCAGATGATAGGCGAACTCCTCGATCGCCGGCGTCGAAACCACGGCATCGTTGCTCGCGGCCAGCATCAGGATCGGCTGGCGAATCTGCGAGGGATAATGCATGGCGCGAAAGCCGCGCATCGCGGTGAACGCGGTATCGGCCCAGGCCACCGTCGGCGCCGCAATGCCCAGCGTCGGGTCTTCCTCGAGGATCGCCGCGTTGCGGGCGTAGCGCACGGGATCGCTGGTCAGGGGATTGTTGACGAACGACGACACGCCGACCAGCTGATCGTTGCCGCCGGGGACGTAGCGGCCGCCCTGGCCCGTGAGCCGCATGATCCGCAACAACGCGCGCGGCAGAAACGAGGTACGGCGTCCGGGCAGATCGATCATCGGGGCCGACAGCACCATGCGGTCGAACCAGCGCTTGCCGGCATGCGCCACCCGCAGCATCACAGCGCCGCCCATCGAATGCGCCAGCGCAAAGTACGGCGGCGGGCAATCCGGCATCACCACCTGCTGGACGAAGGTTTCGACGTCGATTTCGAAATCAGAGAAATCGCGGACATAGCCCTTGCGTGGATCGCGCAATCGCCGCGAGGAGTGGCCCTGCCCGCGCCAGTCGATCATCGCCACCGCGAAACCGCGGTCGCGCAGGTCGCGCACGGTCTCGAAATATTTTTCGATCTGTTCGCCGCGCCCGGTAAACACGCAGACGGTGCCTTTGCGATTGGCAGGCGGCGCCCAGCGCGCGAAACGCAATTCCGCGCCGTCAGGCGTCTTGATCGTGCCGCTGACAACATCTTCCGGAACGGGATTGGCGGGAATCGAGACAAGCGTCATGGCGGGGACCGGATAGGCGAAAAGCACTGAAAATCAAGGGCGTGAGCAGCAAAAAGCAGCGCGTTCCGGCCCTCTTGAACGCCCTCAAGCTCCTCCCATATCACCTTCGTGCAGGCCGCTACCAGTGTTTCGCAGGCCGAAACAAGGCTGCACATAGACGAAAGCCCGGCCCGATGGCGGGCGGGTTAACCGAAACAGTCGCTCAATGGAGGACTATCCTATGCGTACTTATGATCTAGCCCCGTTTTACCGTTCCACCGTCGGCTTCGACCGCTTCTTCTCGCTGCTCGATCGAGCCACCGCCGACGGCAGCCCCGGCTACCCGCCCTATAATATCGAGCGTACCGGCGAGAACGACTACCGCATCACGGTTGCCGTATCCGGCTTCGCGCAGGGCGAGCTTTCGATCGTCGCGAAGGAAAACACGCTGACGATCAAGGGCGAGAAATCAGCCAATGAGAACGGCAAGGACAAATCCGAGGTGCTCTATCGCGGCATCGCGGCCCGCGCCTTCGAGCGCGTCTTCCAGCTTGCCGATTTCGTGCAGGTAAAGAACGCCTCGCTTGAGCACGGTCTGCTCCATGTCGATCTCGTCCGCGAGATTCCCGAGGCCAAGAAGCCCCGCAGCATTCCGATTACCTCCGGCGCTCAGGCTCCGCAGGTCGTTGACGGCTCGGCCGAGAAAGTCGCCGCCTAACACGGTTCGATTTTCGGCAGATATTTGCTGAAACGAAAACGCCCCGGGGAAACCGGGGCGTTTTTGTCTGTTAGCACAGCGAAATAATCCACAGGCATGGCAAGACTGGATCGCTTCGTCGCTTGCTCCTCGCAATGACGCGACCCTATTCCAACCCCTGCACCTTCGGCATCTCCTGCGTCGGCTGGATGATCTGTGGCGCCGACGGCTTTGCCTCGACGGTGGCAGGAGCTGCGGGCGCCGGGGCCGGCGACACCTCAGCCGGTTTTACCTGGTTGGCGGCCGACTGCTGCGCCGGTACGGGTGCCGGAGCGGGCTTCTCTGCCAGCGGCTTCGGCTCGCCAAGACGCGGCGGCATTGCCTTGGGCAGCGGCACCGGCGGCGTACGGCTTGCCATTTTCGGGACGGACTCCGGCGGCCTTGCCTCGTCCGTGACCGCGCCCACCGGCGGCAGGCGCGCTGGCGGTCCGTAGGCGGCGGCCGAACCATCGTGGTAATTCGCGCCGAAATGGTCCGCCGGCATGAAACGGACAATCCGCCCGTCGCGAGCATCGATCACCAGGCGGCCATCGTCGCCGCGCCGATTGATCACGGAAATCGTATAAAAGAAGCCGCGCTGCCGCGGAATTCCGAGCGGCGAAAACCCGCTGTCACGCAGCACCGTGTAGACCTCGGTCGCCGGCAGCAATCTCGGACCGTAACCGGGGCCCGCCGGGGGCATGGCGGCGTAGGGCCCGTTGAAATCGGAAACGGCCGCGTAGCCCGGAGTTCCGCCGGGGGCCTGCACCTGAGCATTTGCGGAGGTGGCGGCCAGAACAAGCCCCGCCAACATGACCCATCCCGTGAACAGCTTCATCACCCGTCGCTCCTGTAAAGCCCCCGGTCCCGGAGCGTTTTCGCTCCATGGTCTTGCCGGCAATTTCGTTGTGGAATCCGGCAGTCCTTTGGCCGGATCGCGGCACGCTTGCCTCAAATCGGGGAAGCGGCCGTTTGGCCACGTCACCTGCGGATCTGTCATGCGGCCGGGGACTTTCACGTGCTTGTATGATAGAAAAAAATTTGGCATGGTCGGGGTTAGGACAGCATCACTGTCTCAATTTCGGCGCGAGCCCGGCACAGGGATTGCACTGAAAGTCGGGTGCGCACGCGCCAGGAAGTTAAAAGGCAAGGTCGTTCATACGGGACGTCTGAACGCCCAGGCCTTAATTCTGAAATTGCGGCTCGCGAAGGACGAGCGGTGGCCCGGTGGGTACCGCAAGCGCCCAAGGTGCGCCGACGGTGAGGCCCTTGCCGGATTGAGAGGACTTTTAAGATGAGCGGGTCGGAATTCGAGCGCGAAAACATCGTGACGGATGTGCTGTCGGCGGCCCCGGATTCAAAACCGGCCGAGCCCGCCCGCGAACATACCTGGCGCCCGCCGGCTGAGGGACTTTACGACCTCAGCCTGGAAAAGGATTCCTGCGGCGTCGGCTTCATCGCCAACATCAAGGGCAAGAAGTCGCATCAGATCGTCTCCGACGCGATCAGCATTCTCTGCAACCTCGAACATCGCGGCGCGGTCGGCGCCGATCCGCGCGCCGGCGACGGTGCCGGAATTCTGGTGCAGATTCCGCACGCCTTCTTCGTGCGCAAGGCCGCCGAGATCGGCTTCCAATTGCCGAAGCAGGGCGAATACGCCGTCGGCGCACTGTTCATGCCGAAGGAGACGGCGTGGCGTAACGTCATCAAGAGCATCATCGCCGACCAGATCAAGGCCGAAGGCCTGATGCTGCTTGGCTGGCGTGATGTCCCGACCGACAATTCCTCGCTCGGCGAAACCGTCAAGCCGACCGAGCCTGCCAACATGCAGGTGTTCATCGGCCGCAACGGCACGGCGAAGACCGAAGACGATTTCGAACGGCGGCTTTACATCCTGCGCAAGTCGATCTCACAGGCGATCTATCAGCGCCGCGACCGCGGCCTCGCCGGCTATTACCCGGTCTCGATGTCGTGCCGCACCGTGATCTACAAGGGCATGTTCCTCGCCGATCAGCTCGGCAGCTACTATCCCGACCTGCATGAGCCCGATTTCGAGAGCGCGCTGGCGCTGGTGCATCAGCGCTTCTCCACCAACACGTTCCCGACCTGGTCGCTGGCGCATCCCTATCGAATGATCGCGCACAACGGCGAGATCAACACGCTGCGCGGCAACGTCAACTGGATGGCAGCGCGGCAGGCCTCGGTCAGTTCGGATCTCTACGGCAAAGACATCAGCCGGCTGTGGCCGATCTCCTATGAAGGGCAGTCCGACACCGCCTGCTTCGACAACGCGCTCGAATTCCTGGTGCAAGGCGGCTACTCGCTGCCGCACGCGGTCATGATGATGATTCCGGAAGCCTGGGCCGGCAACCCCCTGATGGATGAGCAGCGCCGCGCGTTCTACGAATATCACGCCGCAATGATGGAGCCGTGGGACGGCCCCGCCGCGATCGCCTTCACCGACGGCCGCCAGATCGGCGCCACGCTCGATCGCAACGGCCTGCGGCCGGCGCGCTATCTCGTGACCAGTGACGACCGCATCGTCATGGCCTCCGAAATGGGCGTGCTGAAAATCCCCGAGGAGCAGATCATCACCAAGTGGCGGCTGCAGCCCGGCAAGATGCTGCTGGTCGACCTCGAACAGGGCCGCCTCATTCCCGACGACGAGATCAAGGCGTCGCTGGCCAAGAGCCATCCCTATCGCGATTGGCTGGGCCGCACCCAGATCGTTTTGGAGGATTTGCGGGGCGCGCCGACCAAGGGCATGCGCTCCAACCTGCCGCTGCTCGACCGGCAGCAGGCGTTCGGCTATTCGCAGGAAGACATCAACATCCTGATGACGCCGATGGCGGCCACCGGCGAGGAAGCCGCGGGCTCGATGGGCAACGACACGCCGATCTCGGCGCTGTCGGACCGGCCGAAGCAGCTCTTCACCTATTTCAAGCAGAACTTTGCGCAGGTCACCAACCCGCCGATCGACCCGATCCGCGAGGAGTTGGTGATGAGCCTCGTTTCGATCATCGGGCCGCGTCCCAATCTGTTCGATCTGCAGGGCCTTGCCGCCACCAAGCGCCTCGAAGTGCGCCAGCCGATCCTGACCGATGCCGATCTGGAAAAGATCCGCTCGATCTCCGAGATCGCCGACACCCATTTCAAGTCGCGCACGCTCGACACCACCTTCCATGCCGGCTTCGGCGCGGCCGGGCTCGAGCAGGTGCTCGATGAATTGTGCGCGCGCGCGGAAGGCGCCGTCCGTGAGGGCGTCAACATCATCATCCTGTCCGACCGCATGGCCGGCTCGGACCGGATTCCGATTCCCTCGCTGCTCGCCTGCGCCGCCGTGCATCATCATTTGATTCGTGTCGGGTTGCGCACCTCGGTCGGGCTCGTGATCGAATCCGGCGAACCGCGCGAAGTGCATCACTTTGCCTGCTTGGCCGGTTACGGCGCCGAAGCGATCAATCCCTATCTTGCGTTCGAAACCATCATTTCGATGAAGGACCGGCTGCCGGGATCGCTCGACGATTATGAAATCGTCAAGCGCTACATCAAGTCGATCGGCAAGGGCCTGTTGAAGGTGATGTCGAAGATGGGCATCTCGACCTATCAGTCCTATTGCGGCGCGCAGATCTTCGACGCCGTCGGATTGAAGGCGGATTTCGTCGCGAAATATTTTGCCGGCACCCACACCCGCATCGAAGGCGTGGGCCTTGCCGAAATCGCCGAGGAAACCGCGCGCCGCCATGCCGACGCGTTCGGCGATGCGCCGGTGTTCAAGAACGCGCTCGACGTCGGCGGCGAATACGCCTACCGCACCCGCGGCGAGGATCACGCCTGGACGGCTGAATCGGTCTCCACGCTGCAGCACGCGGTGCGCGGCAATTCGCTGGAGCGTTACCGCGCGTTCGCCAAGATCCTCAACGAGCAGTCCGAGCGGCTGTTGACGCTGCGCGGCCTGTTCAAGATCAAGAGCGCCGAGGACGAGAAGCGCAAGCCGGTGCCGCTCGACCAGGTCGAGCCGGCCAAGGATATCGTCAAGCGTTTCGCCACCGGCGCGATGTCGTTCGGCTCGATCTCGCGCGAGGCGCACACCACGCTTGCGATCGCCATGAACCGGATCGGCGGCAAGTCCAACACCGGCGAAGGCGGCGAAGAATCCGATCGCTTCAAGCCGATGCCGAACGGCGATTCGATGCGCTCGGCGATCAAGCAGGTCGCCTCCGGCCGCTTCGGCGTGACGACGGAATATCTTGTCAACTCCGACATGATGCAGATCAAGATGGCGCAGGGCGCCAAGCCCGGCGAAGGCGGACAGTTGCCCGGCCACAAGGTCGACGCGACCATTGCGCGCGTGCGGCACTCGACGCCCGGCGTCGGTCTGATCTCGCCGCCGCCGCATCACGACATCTATTCGATCGAGGATCTGGCGCAGCTGATCTACGATTTGAAGAACGTCAATTCGGAAGGCCAGGTCTCGGTCAAGCTGGTCTCCGAAATCGGCGTCGGCACGGTCGCGGCCGGTGTCGCCAAGGCGCGCGCCGACCACGTGACGATCGCCGGCTTCGAGGGCGGCACCGGTGCGTCTCCCCTCACCTCGATCAAGCACGCCGGCAGCCCCTGGGAGATCGGCCTCGCCGAGACCCATCAGACGCTGGTGCGCGAACGGCTGCGCAGCCGCATCGTGGTGCAGGTCGACGGCGGCTTCCGCACCGGACGCGACGTGGTGATCGGCGCGCTGTTGGGGGCCGACGAGTTCGGCTTTGCGACTGCGCCTTTGATCGCGGCCGGCTGCATCATGATGCGCAAGTGCCATCTCAACACCTGCCCGGTCGGCGTCGCGACGCAGGATCCGGTGCTGCGCAAGCGCTTCACCGGCCAGCCCGAGCATGTCATCAACTACTTCTTCTTCGTCGCCGAGGAAGTCCGCGAGATCATGGCCGCGCTCGGCTATCGCACCTTCAACGAGATGATCGGCCAGACCCAGATGCTGGACCAGTCGACGCTGGTGGCGCACTGGAAGGCAAAGGGGCTCGACTTCTCGAAGCTGTTCGTTCGCCAGAAGGAACAGCCCGGCCAGAAGATCTATCATGCCGAAAAGCAGAACCATCATCTGGAGGCCGTGCTCGACCGCAGGCTGATCGAGAATTCGCGGGCCGCACTCGACCGCGGCGCGCCGGTCAAGTTCGACATGGAGATCAACAACACCGACCGCAGCGCCGGGGCGATGCTGTCCGGCGCGGTGGCGAAGATCTACGGCCATGCCGGACTCCCGCTCGACACCATCCAGGTCAACTTCAAGGGCACCGCGGGACAGGCGTTCGGCGCGTGGCTGGCGCGTGGCGTCACCTTCGATCTCGAAGGCGAAGGCAACGACTATGTCGGCAAGGGCTTGTCCGGCGGCCGCATCATCGTCAAGCCGCCGCGCAATTCCGGTATCGTGCCGGAAGAGTCGATCGTGGTCGGCAACACCGTGATGTACGGCGCGATCGAGGGCGAATGCTATTTCCGCGGCATCGCCGGCGAACGTTTCGCGGTGCGTAACTCCGGCGCGGTTGCTGTAGTGGAAGGCGCCGGCGATCATTGCTGCGAATACATGACCGGCGGCATCGTCGTGGTGCTCGGCAAGACCGGGCGCAACTTTGCGGCCGGCATGTCCGGCGGCATCGCCTATGTGCTCGATGAGGCCGGGGACTTCGAAAAGCTCTGCAACATGGCGATGGTCGAGCTCGAGCCGGTGCTCTCGGAAGAGATGATCAACGAGAACACCTATCACCACATCGGCGACCTCGAGGCCCATGGCCGGGTCGACGTGTTCAAGGATTTGCTCGACTCCGATGTCGAGCGGCTGCACGTCCTGATCACGCGCCACGCCAAGCTGGCGGGATCGAAACGCGCCGCCGACATTCTCGCGAACTGGAAGACGTGGCTGCCGAAATTCCGCAAGGTGATGCCGGTGGAATACCGCCGCGCGCTGAAGGAAATGAAGGCGAACGCCGACGCCGAACCAAAGATCGCGATCGGGGCGTAAAACAAAAAAGCGTCATTCTGGGGCGCGCGTCGCGCGAACCCGGAATCTCGCGGGGTAACATCTAGATTCCGGGTCTGCGCCTGCGGCGCATCCCGGAATGACCAAACAGAGGTTTCAGGGGACGTCGGGTGTAATGGGCAAGATTACAGGTTTTCTCGAGATCGAACGTCATGATCGCAAGTATGCGCCGGTCGTCGAGCGCGTAAAGCACTTCAACGAGTTTGTCCTTCCCTTGAGCGAGAAGGAAACCCGCGATCAGGCCGCGCGCTGCATGAACTGCGGCATTCCCTATTGCCACGGCACCGGCGCGGTCGCGCCGGGCACGCCGGGCTGCCCGGTCAACAACCAGATTCCTGACTTCAACGATCTGGTCTACCAGGGCAATTGGGAAGAGGCCTCGCGCAACCTGCATTCGACCAATAATTTCCCGGAGTTCACCGGCCGCATCTGCCCGGCGCCGTGCGAAGCCTCCTGCACGCTCAACATCGACGACAATCCCGTCACCATCAAAACCATCGAATGCGCAATCGTCGATCGCGCCTGGGACAATGGCTGGGTGAAGCCGGAACTGCCGTTGAGCAAAACCGGCAAGAAGGTCGCCGTGATCGGCTCCGGGCCCGCCGGCATGGCCTGTGCGCAGCAACTCGCGCGCGCCGGCCATGAGGTGCATGTCTACGAGAAATACGCCAAGGCCGGCGGGCTCCTGCGTTACGGGATTCCCGACTTCAAGATGGAGAAGCACGTCATCGACCGCCGGATCGCGCAGATGGAAGCCGAGGGTGTAGTGTTCCACTACGGCACCCCTGTCGGCGGCGCGGCACAAGGCGCGATCGATCCGCGCGAGCTGGCGAAGCAGTATGACGCGCTGGCGCTGACCGGCGGCGCCGAAGCCCCGCGCGACCTGCCGATTCCCGGCCGCGACCTCGCCGGTATTCACTTCGCGATGGATTTTCTGCCGCAGCAAAATCGCCGCGTCTCCGGCGAGCCGCTCGACGGCACAGCCGACATTCTCGCCGACGGCAAGCATGTGGTTGTGATCGGCGGCGGCGACACCGGCTCGGACTGCATCGGCACCTCGTTCCGACAGGGCGCTAAGTCGGTGACGCAGCTCGAGATCATGACGGCGCCGCCCGAGCATGAGAACAAGGGCCTGTCCTGGCCGAACTGGCCGCTGAAGATGCGGACCTCGTCGAGCCAGGCCGAAGGCGCCAAGCGCGAATTCGCGGTGCTGACGCAGAAGTTTTCAGGCGCCGACGGCAAGGTCGCGAAACTGCATTGCGTGCAGGTCGACGACAAGTTCAAGCCGCTTCCCGGCACCGAATTCGACCTCGATGCCGAACTGGTGCTGCTGGCGATGGGCTTTGTGCATCCGGTGCACGAGGGCCTGTTGAAGACGCTCGGCGTCGATCTCGACCAGCGCGGCAATGTGCGGGCCAACACCTCGGACTATCACACCTCGAAGCCGAACGTGTTCTCCGCCGGCGACATGCGCCGCGGCCAATCGCTGGTCGTCTGGGCGATCCGCGAAGGCCGCCTCTGCGCGCGCTCGATCGATCAGTTCCTGATGGGGAAGACGGATTTGCCGCGGTGAGGTTTTCGCGCCAGCTTCTTTGATCCCTCTTCCTGGCGATCAATTCTGCAACCGCACTCCAAGCATCGCCACCGTCGACGCCGAACCGGCGCCGACGATGTTGGAATCGAGGATGTCGCGACGCAGCGTGCCCTTGATCCAGAGATTGCGGGTCATCTTGTAAACCACGTCGCCCTCGATGGTGTAGACTTGGTCGGTGCGGCCGTCGCCCTGATAGTCCATGGTGCCGTAAGTGAACTTGCCGATCGCCGTCAACCAGCGGCGGAAGTCGTGATCGACCTCGAACGTGTAGAGACGCGTCAGGACGCCCGAAGTGCCGGGCAGCGTGGTCTCGTCGATCGAGGTGGTGGAATAGAATTTAGCCGTGGTCAGCGGCGTCGCGGTCCAGGTCAGTGAGGCCGCGGTGAGCAAGCCCGAGAGCTGGTTGAGCCTGGGATCGACGTAGTTGCGCGCGGCGTAGCCGATCGAGATTTCGCCGGTCAGCAGCCGCGTGAATTCAAAGGACGTGCCGACCTTGGCATAGCCGCCGCTGGAATCGCGGTCATAGCCGTTGCGGTCGAATTCCAGATCGTGCACGCGGGTATCGCCCTCGGCCTCAACGAACGGCTTCAGCGCCGGCGTCACCTCATAGCTGACGCGGCCGACGCCGCCATACTGGTTGAAGTTGCGGTCATCGTTGGACGACGTGGTGCCATCAGTGAGCGCGGAGTCCTGGTAGACCGTGCGATCGACGGTGCCGCCGACGGCGACATTCAGGCGGTTGAAATTCTGGTCGATGCCGAAGGTGCCGCCGAACGACGTGTAGATCGGGTATCTGAGAAGTCCGGCCTGGACGTTCGGGCTGCCCGGATTATCGGTGGAAACCAAAAGGCGCGCTTGCGCGGTCAAATAGGTGTTTTCGGTGACGTCGAGGCGGCCGTCGACATGGCCAATGAAGTTCGGCCGGCTGACATCGGTCGGCGCCGAGGACACCGCGCCATCGATGGTCGGCGGCAGGCTGTTGCCATAACCGGTGAACGAGCCCCTGAGATCGGCGACCAGCGCGTGGCGATCCCAGTCCGACACGGCGACAAATTCCGGCGCGACCACCCAGAACGGCAATCCCTTCGGCACATTGGTGCGGCCGGGATTGGTGTCGTAGCCGGCGCTGACCTCGACCGCGGACTCGATCAGGAAGCTGCCGGCGTAATCGCCGACCGCGCCGAACGGATCGTCATCGACCTTCAGCCGCTTGCGCGGCGGCTGGCCAGGCACCGTACCGGCCATCGCGGGCGGCAGCGGCGTTTTGTTGGCGGACTCGGATGGCGCAATCGACAGCCGCAGATATCCGGCCGCGTTCACCGGCGGCGGCGTGGGCGGCGAGCTGCCGGGCCCCACCGGTGCTTTCGGCTTGGCCTGACCGGGATAAAGCTGCGGCTTCTTGCGGGTGCGATTGAGCGAATCGAAACCTGAATCGGATGCGCCGTTGGCAGCCGGCAAGCCGTAGGTCGGAATCTGGCCGATCCGGGACGGCGCCGGCGTATCCTCGCCGCGAAGCCCGCTGTCATCGGTCGAATTGCCGTTGATATCGACGCCGCCGGCGTTATCGCCGCCAACACTGTTGCTCGATGCGGTCTTGCGCAACGGCAAATCCTGCGGCGAGACGAAGTCGCCTCGCGTCGGCCGGAACAGGTCGGGAGTCAGCGTCTGAGCCTGCGCGGAGGTCTCATGGCAGGCGACCAGCGCAAGGCATGGCAATAGCGCGCGCAAGGTCATTGCGCGCTTGCGACGGCCCCAGGCTGGACCCGACTTCACGATGGAAATACCCCAACGAATTCATACGCATGCCGATCGAGTTCCATTCACGCGGGATACGGCCCAGGAAAACGTCGTTAATGGAGTTAAAACAATTATGGTTAATGAGGCGTTGAGGAACCGGACCCTGCGTCGCCTCCCGGATTCGGCCGTGCTATGAAGCGCGCCCGGGGACGAGCGCGATCCCCTTCCTGGAAATCAGACATGGCCAAACCGAAACCGCTGATGGCAAATTCATCCGGTACCGACGATGCGGACACCGCCGTTCAATCCGCGCTGCGAACACTCGACGCCGAGGGCAGCGGCATAGCGGCAATTGCCGCAGCCCTTCAGGGGCCGCTTGGGTCTGCCTTTACCGCTGCCGTCGATCTGATCCGCGAGGCCAAGGGCCGCGTGATCGTCACCGGCCTCGGCAAGTCGGGCCATGTGGCGCGCAAGATCGCCGCTACCTTTGCTTCCACCGGCACGCCCGCCTTCTTCGTGCACTCGGCCGAGGCGAGCCATGGCGATCTCGGCATGATCACCGCCGATGACGTCATCGTGGCGCTGTCATGGTCCGGCGAGCAGCCAGAGATGAAGAACCTCATCACCTACGCCAAGCGCTTCCGGATCGCGCTGATCGCGATGACGGCGGAATCCGAATCCACCTTGAGCAAGGCCGCCGACGTCGCGCTGACGCTGCCCAAGGCCCGCGAGGCCTGCCCGCACAACCTGGCGCCGACCACCTCCTCGCTGATGCTGCTGGCGCTGGGCGATGCGCTGGCGATCGCGCTATTGGAGGGCCGCGGCTTTACGTCGGTTGATTTCAGCGTGCTACACCCCGGCGGCAAGCTCGGCGCCCTGCTGAAATATACCCGTGACCTCATGCATGCCGGCGACGCGGTGCCGCTGCGGCCGCTGGGGACGCGAATGTCCGATGCGCTGGTCGAGATGTCGTCCAAAGGTTTTGGCTGCGTCGGCATCGTCGATGCACACGGGCACGTCGTCGGCATCGTCACCGACGGCGACCTTCGCCGTCACATGCGCCCGGACCTGATGACCGCGCTGGTCGACGACGTGATGACGAAGAATCCCAAGACCATCGGCCGCGACCTGCTCGCCAGCGAGGCGCTGGAAATCCTCAACTCCTCGAAGATCACCGCGCTGATCGTGACCGATGCCAGGAAACCGGTCGGCATCTTGCATCTGCACGATTTGCTGCGCGCGGGCGTGGCGTAACCCAAGGACGTCATTCCGGGGCGTGTCGAAGACACGAACCCGGAATCTCGAAATTCCGGGTTTGCTCATTTCATTCGCGCCCCGGAATGACGGTCAGTTGGCCGGAAATCGTGCCGCCTTCTCCTCGAGCGGCAGATCCAGCCCGTTCGCGAGATACGACACCGTGCGATAGAAGCCGCAGAGCAGGATGATCTCGAATATCTGCGCGTCATCGTAATGCGCCGATAACGCGGTGAATTCGGCATCATCCAGCGTGGCTCGATGATGCAATGCGTCAACCGCCGTGATCAGCACCTGCTCGGCCGCCGACCAGCACCGCGCGGCGGCGCCCTTAAGCACCGTGGCGCGGACCTGCTCGCCGGTCAGACCGGCAGCCTCGCCGAAAGCCGCGACATGCACGCCCCACTCATATTCACATCCGGTCAGAGCACAGGTCCGGTCGATGACGATTTCGCGTTCCCGCAACGGGAGCGGGCCTCGATCCAGCAGGCTTCCGGCACGGAATTTCTCCCAGGCGCGGGCGTTGCCGGCGATGACTCGGAACAAGGCCAGCGGCGGGCGGCCGCGCATGATCCGGTCGAATTGCTGCTGGATATCCGGAGCGTAAGGCGGTTGCAGCGCTGCGATACGTGACATGGCCGTCTCCTATGCTACAATAAATGTAGCATTACGCTACATTATCTGTAGCGAACCGCAAGGGAGCCTTCGATGCCGAAACAGATCGCACCGTTGAAAAAAACGAGGGTTCGCGGCTCGACGTCGGGACGGCCGATCATGGCGCTGCTCGACCTTCTGGGGCGGCGATGGACGTTGCGGATCATCTGGGAACTTCGCGAGCAGCCGCTGACATCTCGCGCGCTGCGCACGGCCTGCGACGACGCCTCGCCCACCGTGCTGCAGGCACGACTGTCCGACTTGCGAGGCGCCGGCTTCGTCGAACTCATCCCCGGCGACGGCTATCGCCTGACGGTGCTGGGCCGGGAATTATTCGAGGAATTCCTGCCGCTGCACCGCTTCGCCGAGCGATGGAGCAAGCGCGGGGCGAGTTGAACAGCGAGAGCCACATACTCGGAAACACCTCTCCCCTTGTGGGAAAGGTCGGCGCGCGAAGCGTGCCGGGTGAGGGGTTAGGATTTATCGATAGACCGTGACCCTTCACCCCAGCCCTCTCCCACAGGGGAGAGGGAGCACAGTTGCGTTCGTGGCAGGCTTCACTCCAACTAAGAAGGGGATCGCGCGTTGATCAGGCTGCAGCCACCGTCAGGCTGGCGCCGTCAGCCTGCACGATCTTGACCCGGCTGCCGGCGGGCGCATCAGGACCGGCGACGCGCCAGATCGTGTCGTCGATCCGCACCGTGCCGGAACCGTCGATGATCGGCTTTTCCAGCGTGAACACCCGTCCGACCAGCGCATCGGCGCGCTTGTTCAGGAACGGATTGCTGGCGGCAGGCGCACTGCGTGCCAGCCGGCGCCACAGCGGCACCGCCGCGGCGGCGAACACCGCGAACATCAAAAGCTGCGTCTGCCAGGACGGATTGATCGCGAACGACAGCAGGCCGACCAGCAGCGAGGCGAGCCCGAGCCAGAACAGGAACACGCCGGGCGCGACCAGCTCCAGCGCCATCAGGATGAAGCCGAAGATCAGCCAGTTCCAGGTGCCCAGCGTCGAAAACATCTCGGCCATCGTGTGACCCTCTCTAGACTTACTCGATATCGCCCCGACGGCCATGCGCCCCCTCTCCCCCTGTGGGAGAGGTGACCGAACTCGCAGGCTTCGATTCGTTTTTCATGAATGGACTCTAGCGTTGTGGCGCAACCGGCGGGTTCGGCCCGGTGCTCGGGACCGAGGGACGGCGCGCGGCAGCAGCAGCCGAAGCGACGCTTTCCCCAAACGTGGCTTTCGCGATCTCGCCGATACCCGCGAGCGAGCCTAAAATGCTCATCGCCTCGATCGGCAGCATGATGATCTTCTGGTTCGGCGAGTCAGCCAGTTGGCCGAACGCCTTGATGTATTTGTCGGCAATAAAATAGTTCAGCGCGGCAACGTCGCCCTTGGCGATGGCCTCAGAGACCATCTGCGTCGCCTTGGCTTCCGCTTCGGCTGAGCGTTCGCGCGCTTCGGCGTCGCGGAAGGCGGCTTCGCGGCGGCCTTCGGCTTGCAGGATCTGGCCCTGCTTGGCGCCTTCGGCGCGCAGGATTTCCGATTGCCGCTGGCCTTCTGCCTGCAGAATATCGGCGCGCTTGACGCGCTCAGCCTTCATCTGGCGTCCCATCGCTTCCACAAGGTCGGCCGGCGGCACGATGTCCTTGATCTCGATGCGGTTGACCTTCAATCCCCACGGGGAGACCGCGGCATCGACCACGCGCAGCAATCGCTCGTTGATCTCGTCGCGATGCGAAAGCACCTGATCGAGATCCATCGAGCCCATCACCGAGCGGATATTGGTCATGGTCAGCACGATGATCGCCTGCTCGAGATTGGAGACCTCATAGCTCGCTTTCGCGGCGTCGAACACCTGAAAGAACGCGACACCGTCCACGGTCACCGTGGCGTTGTCCTTGGTGATCACTTCCTGCTCGGGAATACTGATCACCTGCTCCATCATGTTCATCTTGCGGCCGACACGGTCGAAATAGGGAATGATGAGATTGAGCCCCGGCGACAGCGTGCGGGTGAATTTGCCGAACCGCTCGATGGTCCAGTCGTATCCCTGCGGCACAGTCTTGACGCCGGCAAACAGCGTGAAGATAACCAGCAGCACCAGCGCGATCGCGAAAATATCAAAGCCAGTCATAAATCCTCCAAAGCGGCGGCCCACGAGTCGTTTCCGCACGCAGTCTCATGCAGTTTTGTTTTGTCGGTATGACTGCGACGCCGGTTCAGCCGGCTTTTCGACCATTAGGTAGGGTGCAGTTTACGGGCCGCCAGATCTATGGAAGATGAACGCCGGGCGACGTATCGCGTTAGTTAATTGTCAGATCCAGCCTTGAAGCTCGCGCAGCACGAGCTGGCGGATGACGTCCATGCCGGGCTCGCTGTCATTGAGGCAGGGGATCGCGGCGAATTGCTCGCCGCCATTGTGCTTGAAGATCTCGGCGTTTTCCTGCGCGATTTCTTCCAGCGTCTCCAGGCAATCAGCCGAGAAGCCGGGCATAACTACCGCCATGCGCCGGACACCGTCCTTCGCGAGCTGCGCCACGGTCTTGTCGGTATAGGGCTGCAGCCACTGGTCGAAGCCGAAGCGCGACTGAAATGTAAGGATCAGCTTTGACGCATCAAGGCCCATGCGCTTGCGCAACGCGTCCGTCGTTGCAATGCACTGCGCCTGATAGGGGTCGCCCTTGTCGATATATTTTTGCGGCATGCCGTGGAACGAAGCCACGATCAGCTCGGGCTGGAACGGCAACGTCGCAAGATGGGCATTGATCGAAACCGCCAGCGCCTCGATGTAGTCAGGGTCGTCGTAATAAGGCGGCGTCACCCGCAGGATCGGTTGCGCGCGCATCTCGCGAAGCACGGCAAACACCTCGTCGCATACGGTCGCCGATGTCGCGGCTGAGTATTGCGGATAGAGCGGCACCACCAGCAGCCGGTCGCAGCCCTGCGCCGTCAACGCTTCGATGCGCGAGCGGATCGACGGATTGCCATAGCGCATCGCCCAATCCACTACGACATGTTCATGATCCGATATGGCCGCGGCAAGCTTTTCGGACTGCGCGCGCGTGATAGTCTTGAGCGGAGATTCGTTTTTCTCGGTGTTCCAGATCTTCCGGTAATCGCGCGCCTTGCGCGCCGGACGGATCTGCAGGATGACGCCGTTCAGCACCAGCTTCCAGTACAGTCCCTGATTTTCGATCACGCGCGGATCGGACAGGAATTCCCGGAGATAGACCCGAACCCCCTTGGTGTCCGCGCTGTCGGGGGTGCCGAGATTGACCAGGAGAACGCCGATGCGTCCCGGCCCGACGCCGGCGGACGCCTTTGCTGTTTCGATGGGAACGGCTACGCTCATGATCTCAGGGGCTTCGCGCGTTGAACCATCCTTGTCAAGGCAACGAAAGCTTCGCTTGAAACTGATTCAGCGAGGCGGAGATCAGCCCCTGCGCTCGATCTTTTATTGGGCATGATCTTCTCCGAAAACCGGTTGCCACTTTTCGGGATCATGCCCTAGGCTCCAGGATTGCCGCGCATCAGGGAGGAACCATGACGGCAGCCGAATGGTGCGTTTTCGGAACGCTGCTGCTTTATTTGCTGACAATCGCTCCGATCAAATGGATCGGATTTCGCCGTTTCGACAATTCCAGACCGCGCGACCCCGCCTTTTATAACGATCCCATTCGGGCGCGTGCGCTGGGCGCGCACCAGAACGGCATCGAGGCGTTTCCGTTCTTCGCGGTCGCGGTGTTGCTGGCGGAATTTCGTGCCGGCCCGCAACGCCTCATCAATGAACTGGCGCTGCTGTTCCTGATCGTGCGGATTGCTTACGTCCTCACTTATGTCGGCGATCGGCCGACGCTGCGGTCGATCCTGTGGGCGATCGGCTTCGCGATCAATATCGCGATCTTCTTCCTGCCGGCGATCCGCAACTATCTGCCGATGTGAAACCGGTCAGGCTGCCTCCGGCGTTTCCAGCAGGCCGCGGCGGCGCAGCAGCGCGTCGGGTTCCGGCTCGCGGCCGCGGAAGGCGACATAGGCCTCTTCCGGATCGCGCGAGCCGCCCGATGCATAGATGTCGTCGAGCAGGCGTTTGGCGGTTGGGGGATCGAAGATGTCACCGGCCTCCTCAAAGGCGCCGAATGCGTCCGCGTCCATCACTTCCGACCACATGTAGCTGTAATAGCCCGACGCGTAGTGATCGCCGGAGAAGATATGGCCGAATTGCTGCGGCCGGTGCCGCATCGAGATTTCCGCGGGCATGCCGATCTTTTCCAGCTCCTGACGCTCGAACGCCCGCACGTCCCGGCTGGCCGCGGCCGGCTGGGTGTGGAATTCGAGATCGACCAGCGCCGAGGAGACGAATTCCACCGTGGCAAAGCCCTGGTTGAATTTGCGCGCGGCGAGGAAGCGCTTCAGGAGATCGTCCGGCAACGGCTCGCCGGTCTGGTAATGCCGCGCAAACTGCCGCAGCACCTGCGGCTGCTCCTGCCAGTGCTCGTAAAGCTGCGAGGGCAGCTCGACGAAATCGGTGAACACGCTGGTGCCCGACAGCGAGGGATAGGTCACCTCGGACATCATCCCGTGCAGGCCGTGGCCGAATTCATGGAACAGGGTGCGGGCGTCGTCCGGCGAGAGCAATGACGGCTCGCCGTCGGCGCCCTTGGCGAAATTGCAGACATTGATCACCAGCGGCGCGATCTCGCCGTCGAGCTTCTGCTGGTCGCGCAACGAGGTCATCCAGGCCCCCGAGCGCTTCGAGGGCCGGGCGAAGTAGTCGCCGTAGAACAGCGCCTTGTGCTTGCCGGCGCTATCCTTGACCTCCCAGACCCGCACGTCCGGATGCCAGACCGGAATGTCCTTGCGCTCGGAGAAGGTGACGCCGAACAGACGGGTGGCGCAGTCGAAGGCGGCCTCGACCATGTGGTCGAGCGAAAGATAGGGCTTGATCGCGGCATCGTCGAAATTGGCTTTGGCCTGGCGCAGCTTTTCGGCGTAGTAGCGCCAGTCCCACGGCGCCAGCGCGAAATTGCCGCCGTCCTCCGCGACCAGCGCCTGCAGATCATCACGATCGGCGAGCGCCCGGGCGCGCGCCGGCTTCCAGACCCGCTCCAGCAGGCCACGCACGGCTTCCGGCGTCTTGGCCATCGAATCCTCCAGCCGGTAAGCGGCGAAGGTCGGGAAGCCGAGAAGCCTGGCGCTCTCTTCGCGCAACGCCAGGATCTCGACGATCACGGCGTTATTGTCGTTGTCGTTGCCGTTGTCGCCGCGGGCGACGAAGGCCTTGTAGGCCTTCTCGCGCAGGTCGCGCCGGGCGGCGCTCTTGAGGAACGGCTCGACCGAGGACCGGGACAGCGTCACGATCGCCTTGCCGGCCATGCCGCGCTCCTCGGCGGCGGCCTTTGCGGCTGCGACAAAACTGTCCGAAAGGCCCTCGCGATCGGCCTCGCCGAGCTCCATGAACCAGTCCTGCTCGTCGCCGAGCAGATGATGGCTGAACGCTGTGCCGAGATGCGCCAGGCGCTCATTGATCTCGGCCATCCGCGCCTTCGCCGGCTCGTCGAGGCCCGCACCGGAGCGATGGAAGCGGGTGTAGGTGCGCTCCAATAGCCGCATTTCTTCGCCGGTCAGCCCCAGCGTGGCGCGGTTGTCGTGCAACAGCGCGATCCGGCCGAACAGCACTGCGTTCATCATGATCGGATTCCAGTGCCGCGCCATCCGCAGCGAGACCTCCTTGTCGATCTCCAGCAGCGCCGGATTGGAATGCGCCGAGACCAGGTCGTAGAACACCGCCGACACCTTGGAGAGCAGCTTGCCCGAGCGCTCGAGCGCGGTGATGGTGTTGGGGAAGTCCGGCGTCGCCGGGTCATGCGTAATGGCGGCGATCTCGGCGGAATGATCGGCGAAGGCCTGCTCGAACGCAGGCAGGAAATGCTCGGGCACGATCTCCGCGAATGGCGGGGTCTCGAACGGCGTCTGCCACGCCTTCAGAAGCGGGTTTGCTGCGCTCTGCGAGGTGGCCGCGGTTTGCAGGGTATCTGACATCACAATTCCCGTTTTTCGCCACGATTGGACCTGCGATCTATATCACGCGATGGGGCTTTTTTGGGCCTTTTGCGCTTGATAGCAGGGGCCTTTTCGGAGAGATTGCGCCCCTGAAACAGGAACTATCAGATGAGCTTACAGCCCTCACCGACCGGCACGCGCGAGATCGTCTGGCCCAGTGTCGTCACCGTCATCAGCGCGGCGATCCTGATCGGCGCCGAGGTGTTTGGCGCGGCGTTCGCCGGCGGCTGGGCACTCGCGATCCTGTTCGGCCTCGAGGACACCGGCGCGCACATCCTGCAGGCGGTGCTGTTTGCGATCGGCGTGTTCGTCATGATCGCGTTCGTCCGCGCCGCGCAGCGCGTCGAGCCGTTCACGCGCCGCGCGTGAGCGCGTCGGCGCTAGCAAGCGCTTTGAGCTGAGAGAGCTCAGCGCCGCAGGCTTCAAACACTCTTCTCTCGCCGCCAGCGCTTACGTCTCGTTAAACAAGCTTAACATCCGTTCAGATTCAGCGACGCTTGCGAGCACGCGCGCAAGAAAGTTGTCTGCAGCACAAAAAAAATCTTGCGAAGCGGACTCAAAAACCCTATTTGCGTTCTTGCCCAATTTCGCACGTGCCTGTGGTCGTGTGTCAGTCGGTAGGTATCCGGACAAGAGGCCGGACAGCCGCCAAGGGACGAAGAACCGAGGGTCGCTCAAGTCGCTTCAAACTTGAGAGGCCAGCATCTCTCTCCAGAGGTGCCGTTGAAGGTCTCTTTGCTCCTTGCAACCGTGACTGGCAGCCGGAGGCGAACCGGCGCACCCCGCTCTCAACGGGGGACGCGACTTAAAGCAACGACGGATCGGGCTTTTTTGGTCTCTACCGGCATTCCACCGCCGGCGCGGGCTACTGAAAAGGCTTGTCCTTCATTGCCAGGTGTGCGGGCGGGAGCATTCCCAACCAATCCACGGCAGCACAATTCGGTCTGAGTTCGAGGCTTCGTCGCGTCTCCATCGTGCGGCTACGCCAACAAACTCACGTCCGGGAATCATTTGAACGAGCTCCGTCGCTGGGGCCGTTTGGGAGAGTGCTATGACCGAACGTATTCAGGAATTCCTGCGTAACCGCCGCAGCGAGGGCCTCGACACCGAGCCGTGCCTCGTCGTCGACCTCGAAGTCGTGCGCGACAACTATCAGACCTTCTCGAAGGCGCTGCCGGACAGCCGCGTGTTCTACGCGGTAAAGGCAAACCCGGCGCCGGAAGTGCTGTCGCTGCTGGCCTCGATGGGCTCGTGCTTCGACACCGCAACGGTTGCCGAGATCGAAATGGCGCTGGCCGCTGGCGCAACGCCGGATCGCATCTCCTATGGCAATACGATCAAGAAGGAGCGTGATATCGCGCGCGCCTTCGCGCTCGGCATTCGCCTGTTCTCGGTCGATTGCGCCGCCGAAGTCGAAAAGATCGCCCGTGCCGCGCCCGGCGCCAAGGTGTTCTGCCGCATCCTCTATGATTGCGCAGGCGCCGAGTGGCCGCTGTCGCGCAAGTTCGGTTGCGATCCGGAAATGGCTGTCGACGTGCTCGACCTCGCCAAGCGTCTTGGCCTGGAGCCCTATGGCATTTCGTTCCATGTCGGCTCGCAGCAGCGCAAGGTGAAGGCGTGGGATCGCGCTCTGGCGATGGCCTCGACGGTGTTCCGTGACTGCGCGGAGCGCGGCATCAACCTGTCCATGGTCAACATGGGCGGCGGATTTCCGACCAAGTACCTCCGGGACGTTCCCCCGGTGGTGCAGTACGGCCGGTCGATCTTCCGCGCGCTGCGCAAGCATTTCGGCAACCAGATCCCGGAGACCATCATCGAGCCGGGCCGCGGCATGGTCGGAAATGCAGGGATCATCGAGACCGAAGTCGTTCTGATCTCCAAGAAGAGCGACGAGGACGAGGTGCGCTGGGTCTATCTCGACATCGGCAAGTTCGGCGGTCTCGCCGAGACGATGGACGAGTCGATCCGTTACGCCATCCGCACGCCGCATGACGGCGCGGAGATGACGCCGTGCGTGCTCGCAGGCCCGACCTGCGATTCCGCCGACGTGCTGTACGAGAAGATGCCGTATCCGCTCCCGGTTACGCTCGAGATCGGCGACAAGCTGCTGATCGAAGGCACCGGCGCCTATACGTCGACCTACTCGTCGGTGGCCTTCAACGGCATCCCGCCGCTGCGGACCTACCACATCTGACCCGGCCTCGCTGAAGGCCTTGAATCATCGGGAGCCGGTTCTCCGGCTCCCATCCCCGATATTCGGACTTTGCTGACAACGCTTCTCCGCGGCCTCACCGCCGTTGGAAGCGAGGACTGACGTGCCATGACTGCTTTGCGGAAGAACCCCGTTGCCCTCACCCCTGATGCCGCTCCGTTCGCGATCCGTGCGGAACGAGCATCGGACGTCGTCGCGCGTGAGGCGCTGCTCGATGCCTGCTTTGGCGCCAATCGCCATGCCCGCACCTGCCAGCGCCTGCGCGATGGACGCGCGCCCGCCGAAGGCCTTGCCCTGTCGGCCGTAGCGTGGGGTCGGCTGGTCGGAACCGTGCGGTTGTGGCACGTCGGCGCTGGGGGCAAGCCGGCGCTGATGCTGGGGCCGCTTGCGGTCGACAGCAGCTGCCGCAAGCTCGGCGTCGGCGCCGCATTGATGGATCATGCGCTTGAAGTCGCCCGGCAACGCGGCCATGGCGCGGTGATCCTGCTGGGCGACGCGCCCTATTACAGCCGCTTCGGCTTCTCGCCACTCAAGACCGGCGAGCTTTCCCTGCCCGGCCCGTTCGAGCGCGACCGCCTGCTCGGTCTCGAACTCCGCGACAACGCGCTCGACGATGCCTGGGGAATGATCGTGCCGACCGGTGCCGTGGAGCTGGAAACCAAGGCAAACAAGGCTCCGCGCGCCAGGAAAACCGTGCGGCTCGTATCGAGCGCGGCCTGATTGCCAGAACCATGTCAGCGAGCCCATTCACAACGCCGCCTGCTGCGGATTTGCGCGTCCGCAGCACCATCACAACCATCCTGTTGATCATGATTACGGTTATGATCGTCAGGGACATCTTTGCGCGCCGGCGGAACCGGCTGCGCGACCGCGCCCGGCGTGACATCTCGCTCGCCGTGCGATAGCCAAAAGCTGCGCCGCCCACGGTCTGAGCCAGCTCCGCTGAATCAGGCCCGTCGCTTTATCTTTTTTGTCCGGGCATGATCTTTTCCGAAAATCGTTTCCGCTTCGGGATCATGCCTCCTCGAACGACGCCCAGAGTGAGGTCCTAAATGTCACGCCGTCTGATTTCCACCGGCTCGCCCTTTGAAAAGACCGCCGGCTACAGCCGCGCCGTCATCGACGGCGATTTTGCCTTCGTTTCAGGCACCACCGGCTACGATTACGCGACCATGACGATGCCCGCCGATGTCACGAGCCAGACACGAAACTGCTTCAAGACCATCGAAGCCGCGCTGAAAGAAGGCGGTTTCGCGCTGGCTGATATCGTCCGCGCGACCTATTACGTGACGGACGCCAAGGATGCGGACGCCGTGTTTGCGATCTGCGGCGAAAATCTCGGCGAGATCCGCCCCGCGGCAACCCTCCTGGTCGTGGCACAATTGCTCAAGTCCGAGATGAAGATCGAGATTGAAGTGACCGCCAAGCGACGTACCGCCTGATTCCTAGTCTCTTGTTTTGACGCGTTTTCTTCCCGCGAACCGGTATCCACTTCGCTCGAAAACGCTATAACGCCGCAGCCTGCCTGTTTCCTGGAGACCATTCATGAGCCCGCCCGCGCAGATCCACGCGAAAATTTCCGGCCCCATCGTCATGATCGGCTTCGGCTCGATCGGCAAAGGCACCTTGCCGCTGATCGAACGGCATTTCGATTACGACAAGTCGCGTTTCGTCATCATCGACCCGCATGACGACGGCGAACTGGCCAAAAAGCACGGCGTGCGCTTCATCAAGCAGGCGGTCACCCGCGACAATTATCGCGAGCTGCTGGTGCCGCTTTTGACCGCCGGCGGCGGCCAGGGCTTTTGCGTCAATCTGTCGGTGGATACATCATCGGTCGATATCATGACGCTGTGCCGCGAGATCGGCTCGCTCTATATCGACACCGTCGTGGAGCCATGGCTTGGCTTCTATTTCGACAAGGATATGGGCCCCGAAAAGCGCTCCAATTACGCGCTGCGCGAAACGCTGCTCGCGGCCAAGCACAAGAGCCCGGGCGGACCGACGGCGGTGTCCACCTGCGGCGCCAATCCCGGCATGGTATCGTGGTTCGTCAAGCAGGCGCTGCTCGACATCGCCCGCGACACCAACACGCCGTTCAACGAGCCGAAGAGCCGGGAAGGCTGGGGCCAGCTTGCGCACAAGCTCGGCATCAAGGGGATCCATATCGCCGAGCGCGACACCCAGCGCGCGAAGAATCCGAAGCCGATGAACGTCTTCGTCAACACCTGGTCGGTCGAAGGTTTCGTTTCCGAGGGCATGCAGCCCGCCGAACTCGGCTGGGGCACGCACGAAAAGTGGATGCCCGAGAATGGCCGCAAGCACGAAACCGGGTGCCAGGCAGCGATCTATCTGCTGCAGCCCGGCGCCAACACCCGCGTGCGCTCGTGGTGCCCGACACCGGGCGCGCAATACGGCTTTCTCGTCACCCACAATGAATCGATCTCGATCGCGGACTATTTCACGGTGCGCGACGGACAGAACGTGGTGTACCGGCCGACCTGCCACTACGCCTATCATCCCGCCAACGACGCGGTGCTGTCGCTGCACGAGATCTTTGGCGCGACCGGCAAGATGCAGCCGAAATGGCACATTCTCGGCGAAAACGAGATCGTTGACGGGATCGACGAGCTCGGCGTGCTGCTCTATGGCCACGGCAAGAACGCCTATTGGTACGGATCGCAATTGTCGATCGAGGAAACGCGGCGTCTTGCGCCCTACCAGAACGCCACCGGCCTTCAGGTGTCGTCGGCGGTTTTGGCTGGCATGGTGTGGGCGCTGGAAAATCCCGAAGCCGGAATCGTCGAGGCCGACGAGATGGACTTCCGCCGCTGCCTCGAAATCCAGAGCCCCTATCTCGGGCCGGTGAAGGGCTATTACACCGACTGGACACCGCTCAACGATCTGCCGGGGCTATTCCCGGAAGACATCGACATCAACGATCCCTGGCAGTTCCGCAATATCTTGGTGCGGTGAGGCGTCACCGTCATTTCCGGGTGCGATGCTGCACATCGCCCCGGAACGACGACGTTCACTTCGCCAGATAATCGAACGCGACGGTTCCGAGGCCCAATGTCAGGTCGGCCTTGAAGTGCAATGCCGATACCACCTCGCGCACCGGCAACCGTGCGACGTCACAGAGCGCATGGGGAAACAGGCCGAGCGCGGCGGGCCCGGTCCAGGCTTCCTTCAGCGTGATCTCCTCGAGATAAAAACGCACCAGCTCGCAGATCCGCGGGCTGCCGTCGACATGCGGAATGATCTTCAGGATAAAATTCGGCGCCTTCATGCCCGTCAGCACGGTGTCATGATCGACCGGACGATGCTTGTAACCCATGGTGCCGCTGGCGCAGAGCACCGAGCCGTAATGCAGCGATCCCACCAGCACGTCGCTCTCGACTTCGATTTTCGGCGAAGCCCGCTTTTTGGGAAATCCCCACAGTTCGCGGCCCCCCGCGATCGGCGCATCGTCATCCAGATACATCGCGTGGGTATAGGCGCCGTCTACGCCGTTCAGGCGTACCGGAATCACCTGCCCGGTTTCGGTGTAATCGCCGAAGCCCGTTGAATCAGGCATGCGGATGAATTCATATTTGACCACGGAATCGGTGACTTCCAGCGGCTCCGGCACCACGGCTGCCAGCGCGGCCGGATCGGTGCGATAGGTGATGACGAAATATTCCCGGTTGAAGAAACGATAGGGTCCCGGCGGAAACGCCGGATTGTTCAGCGGCATCGAATACGCGGTTCGCCTGACGTCATCGATCTTCATCACCGGCCTCATCTGTGTGATCTGCGCCGTTCCGCGCCTTGAGGCATTATGCGGCAGGTAATGGCAACAATCGAGACTGTAAAATCGGCAGCGAGGGGCAAGTCGCGGCCCAAGTCGCAGCTAATGTCATCGCGCCGTCAAATTCTGAAAAGCGCGGCATCGCGTCTTCGAAAAAACTATTTTTCCTTGATCGGCGGCGCGGTCTTTTCGGCCGGAGCCGGCGGCAGCGCCGGCGTTGCGCCTTCCTTTTGCGCTTGTGCGTCGGGGCGCGCTGGCTCGGGCGCCGGCGTGGTCGGGCGCTCGCCACCAGGCTTTGCTTCCGCGGGCGCCTTGCTCTCATTCGCAGGAGCCGGAGAGCCCTGCAACGGTTGCGTCGCCTGCGCTACATGCCGCGGATGGCTGACGATAAGCTCGGCGAGCGAGACGCCGGATATGGCAAATCCTGCGGCGACCATCACGGCTGCGATAAACAGATCCTTCCTGTACATGCGCTTCCTGTCGTCCGAGGTCATGTCGCACCACCAGCTGCCCACATTTCAACTGTCGTGGCGAAGCATGGTTCCACCGGGCGATCCGGTTTGGACCGGCCTCAATTAATCCTTGGTGCTCACTTCCCAGGTGGCATGGCGCACGCCGGGCTGTCGCTCAAGATCGGCCACCACCATTTCGAGCTCCGCCGGATCGATCGCGGTGCTGACCAGCGTCGCGACGATCTCCAGCAGGTCGTCGCCGTGTTCGACGACATCCACGTCGGCCACCGGGTATTTGGCGCTTTCCAGCCGTTCCACCAGACGGTCGCGCATATCGGGCAGGGCCTCCGGCGTCACGGTGAGCTTGAACTGATAGGTCGCTTCCGAGGACTGCTCATCCAGCGGGATGCGATTGATCGCATTCACCAGCGGTCGCAACAGCGTATTGCCGGCAAGCACGAACACGGTCAGCGCCGCGGCCTGGGCCACCATGTCGGCACCGGCACAAGATCCGACCGCCGCGGACGCCCAGAGCGTTGCGGCCGTGTTGAGGCCACGGACATCCATGCCCTGCTTCATGATGACACCAGCGCCGAGGAAGCCAATTCCGGAAACGACATAGGCGATCACGCGCACCGCGCCATCAGCGCCATCCAGATGCATCGCGAGGTCGACGAAGGCCGCAGCGCCAACGGCGACCAGTACATTGGTGCGAAGACCTGCGGTCCGCTGCCGGTATTGCCGCTCGGCGCCGATCAGGGTGCCGAACACGAACGCCGTGGCCAGGCTGACCAGCGTGTCGAAGAAATCATAGAGCTGAAACGTTGTCAGAAATCGCATACCGCTCCCCAGCGAGGCCGTATGCGCTCTCTATCACAACTCCAGTAGACCTGCGTCGCCATCCTCCGCGGCAAACGCCAGCAACGTGCCCTTGGCATTCCAGCCCAGCGCCGATACCGCCGCCGTGCCGTTCTTGCGTACCAGGATCTCCGCACCGTCGTTCAGCCGCACCATCAGGATGGTGCCGTCGCTGTAGCCCGCGGCGAGGATATCCTGCCTGGGATGGCAGGCGACCACGGCGACGCGTGCCTGCAGCGGGGCGAGCATCGCCGGCTCCTTGCCCATCGGGCCGTCCTTGCTGGCGAACGGCCACATGATCACGGTATCGGCGCCTGACGTTGCCAGCGCCTTGCCGCCCGCGCTCCAGGACATCGACCGAACACGCCCGGGATAGCCGGTCATGCGCATATGCCGGTGATCCGCCAGCCGCCAGCCGTGCAACGCCGGTTCATGCATCGCGGTGACCAGGAACTTGTTGTCCGGACTGAACACGACGCCGAGATGCGAACCGGCCCACTCCAGAACCTCCGCATTGGCGGCCATGTTCGGAAACCACAGCGTCACGCCGTTGTAATGCGCGATCGCAAGCCGCAGGCCCTTTGGCGCGAAGGCGAGCCCGCCGACCGTCGACGGCACCTCGAACGACTTGTCCTCGGCCTTGCCGCTGCGGACGAACGCCGTCTTGCCGGCCGACCACGCCACCGCGCCGTCGGGATGAAGCGCGACATTATCGATCCAGCGCCGCTTCGGATCGGTCGCGAGCAGCGTGATCTCACCCTTTTTGTCGAGCGCAACGAGCTTGCCGTCGTCGCCGCCCATGACCAGCCGCGCGCCGTCGGAGGCCACGCAGAGAATGCCGCCGCTGTGAACGGCGACTTGCGAGATCTCGCCTTCCTTGTTCACCAAAGCGACGTTTTCCTCGGCGCCGACAAAAGCGGCCTGATCGCCGAGGAAGTGCACGGCGACAACCGGCATGCCGATCGAGAGCGGCCGCACACGGTCCGTGACGGAAATGATGGAGGCTGAATTGTCGCCCGGATCGAACTGCGTCATCACGTGGTGATGCACTGCTCGAAGCCGTCGCGGATCGTCTGCTCCGGCAATTCGCGGCCGATGAAGACGAGACGGCTTTCGCGTGGCTCTCCGTCCTTCCAGCGCCGCTGGTGATCGCCCTCCAGCATCATATGCACGCCCTGGAACACATAGCGGTCGTCGTCGTCGCTGAAGGCAAGAATTCCCTTCGAGCGCAAAATCTTCTGGCCTTCACTGGCGACAAGGTTTTGCAGCCAGGGCATGAATTTCGTCGCATCGAGCGGCTTGTCCGATCGCAGCGAGAGTGATTGCATGTCCTCATCATGGTAATGCTTCAGGCCACCATGATTGTGGCCGTGGTCATGGTGATGATGGTCATGACCGTGATGATCATGGTCGTGATCGTCGCCGGCTTCGAGGAACTCGGGCTCGATCTCGAGGATGCGGTCGAGATCGAACGCGCCGCGCTCCAGCACGTCCGACAGCGCCACCTGGCAACGCTCGGTGCGGTGCAGCTTGGCATAGGGATTGATGGCGCGAATCCGCGCCTCGACTTCCGCGAGCTCAGGCTTTGAAACCAGATCGGTCTTGTTGAGCACGATGACGTCGGCGAAAGCGATCTGGTTCTTGGCTTCAGGTGCGTCCTTGAGCCGGTCGCTCAGCCATTTGGCGTCGGCGACCGTCACGACGGCATCGAGCCGCGCGTTCTTCTGCACGTCCTCGTCGACGAAGAAGGTTTGCGCGACCGGTGCCGGATCGGCGAGACCGGTGGTCTCGACGATGATGGCGTCGAATTTGCCCTTGCGCTTCATCAGCCCGTCCAGGATGCGCACGAGATCGCCGCGCACGGTGCAGCAGACGCAGCCATTGTTCATCTCGAAGACTTCTTCGTCCGCACCGATGATCAGGTCGTTGTCGATGCCGATCTCGCCGAATTCGTTGACGATGACGGCGTATTTCTTGCCGTGGTTTTCCGACAGGATACGGTTGAGCAGCGTGGTCTTGCCGGCGCCGAGATAGCCCGTCAGCACGGTCACAGGAATTTTAGAAGACGAAGACTCTGGCATAACAGCTCCGAAAAACAGGAATTTCTCGAGGGCGCCCCGGCAGCAGGGAGGCCCCTGCCCTAATTCGCCAGCGCGCTGGTCAGGGCCTTTATATTGTGCCTGACCATGTCAATGTAAGTGGGGGCATCGCCCTTTTCGCCGCTCAGACTGTCGGAATAGAGCGTCCCGCCGATCCTGGCGCCGGTCTCGGCCGCGATCTGGCGCATCAGCCGCGGATCGCTGATATTTTCGAAGAAAACGGCCGGGATTTTGCCGGCCCTGATCTGGCTTACGATCGCGGCGATATCGCGCGCGCTCGGCTCGGATTCGGTGGAAACGCCGAGTGGGGCGATGAATTCGATGCCATAGGCGGCGGCAAAATAGCCAAAGGCATCATGGGTCGAGATCACCTTGCGGCGGGCCGGCGGGATTTGCTCGACCGCCGCCCGCACCTCGCGGTCGAGCTCATCGAGTTGCTCATCATAGCGCGCCGTGTTGGCCCGGAAAATCGAGGCGTCAGCGGGGTCGGCAGCGACCAGCGCGTTGCTGATGTTGCTGACATAGATCCTGGCATTGACGACCGATTGCCAGGCATGCGGGTCGGCCTCGGAGCCGATCTTGTGTGGCGCGATGCCGTCGGTCGCAGTCACGATCGCAGCGCGGCTGCCCGAGGACTGCACCAGCCGCGGCAACCAGCCCTCCAGGCCGAGGCCATTGATCACGACCAGCTGCGCATCCGCGACCTGCTTCGCATCCGCCGGCGCCGGCGTATAGACGTGCACGTCGCCATCAGGACCGACCAGGGTCGTCACGTCGACGCGGTCGCCGCCGACATTTCGCACGAAGTCGCCGAGGATTGAAAAGCTCGCAACGACATTCAAACGCGGCTGCGCATGCGCGGGCACAGCAGCGGCCGCGAGCACCAGACAAAAGAGCCAGAATGGAAAACGCCGCATGGGGTTGATGGCTCACGCTTCGAGATGACGGCCGGGAAACATCTGCCGGACCAGGCCGCTGACGCTGCCGAACACCACCGAGCCGATATACAACACCGCCGCCACCAGGATGATTGCAGGACCCGACGGCACCCGGGTTTGAAATGACAGAACCAATCCGGCGTAGCCCGAGATGATCGCGCTTGCGACCGCGATGCAGATCATGCCGCTGATATCGCGCGACCAGAACCGCGCGATGCTCGCGGGCAGAATCATCAGCCCGACCGCCAGCAAGGTGCCGAGCGCCTGAAAGCCGTTGACCAAATTGACCACGACAAGCGCCAGGAACGCCAGATGCGCCGGCGCGCCTGCGCGGCTCACGGTGCGCAGGAAAACCGGATCGACGCTCTCGATCACCAGCGGACGATAGATCACCGCCAGCACAAGCAACGTGATCGTTGCGTTGAACGCAATGACCAGCAGCGTCTGGTTGTCCATCGCCAGAATGTTGCCGAACAGCACGTGCAGCAGATCGATATTGGTGCCCCTCATCGAGACGATGGTGACGCCTGCCGCCAGCGATATCAGATAGAACGCGGCCAGCGAGGCGTCTTCCTTCAGTTCGGTCGTGCGCGCGACCACGCCCGCGAGAATGGCGACCGTGAAGCCGGCAATCAGGCCGCCGGTCGTCATCGCAAACAGATTAAGCCCCGACAGCAGGAAGCCGATCGCGGCTCCCGGCAGGATCGCATGCGCCATGGCGTCGCCGACCAGGCTCATTCGCCGCAGCATCAGAAACACGCCGACCGGCGCTCCACCCAGCGCCAGCGCGATGACAGCCGCGAGCGCGCGGCGCATGAATTCGAATTCGGTGAAGGGCGCGATCAGCACGTCATAAAGCAGCATGGTCAGGCGGCCCGCGACGGCATGTCGTCCACCGCGCAGGGCGCGGCGCTATCGTCGAACGCCTCGCACATCCGCCGTGCTTGCAGCAGGTTTTCCGCGGTCAATACCTCGGTGGTCGCGCCCCAGGCGACCTTGCCGCGCGCCAGCAGCAAGGTTTCCGGGAAATTGGCACGCACGACATCCATGTCATGCAGCGCCGCGATCACGGTGCGCTTCTCGCCGTGCCAGTGCCGCACCAGCGCGAGCAGATCGGCGGAGGTCTTGGCGTCGATGGCATTGAACGGTTCGTCCAGCACGATCATGCGCGCGTCCTGCAGCAGCACCCGCGCAAACAGCAGCCGCTGCATCTGCCCGCCGGACAGCGTTCCGATGGTGCGGTTCTCAAAACCGTTGAGGCCAACGGATGCGAGCGCTTGCGCGATCTTGTCGCGCGCAGGCCCGCCGATGCCGCCGAAAAAGCCGGTCAAGCGCCAAAGCCCGGTGCTGACGAAATCGAACACCGAGATCGGAAAGCTGCGATCGATATCGGCCGTCTGTGGCAGATAGGCGATATCCCTGACATCGAGACCGCCGGTGAGGATCGAGCCCGAGAGTGGCTTGAGAATGCCGACGATGCCGCGAAACAACGTCGACTTGCCGGCGCCGTTGGGACCGACGAGCGCGACCAGGGCGCCGGAGGCAACCTCGCCGCTAAGGTGATGTACCGCCGGATGGCGATCGTAGCCCAGGGTGACGTCGCGAAATTGCAGCTGCGTCGCCATGCTCACCTCATCGCCAGCCAAACGACGGCCCACAGGCAAGCGCTGACGACGAGCGCCGCACCTAGCCGGGTGACCACCGTCATGCGCAGGATCGACCAGGATGCGGCTTGTGCCGGATGCGGCGACGCCGGCCCGTGACTGTGAGCATGCGTGTGGCCGTAGTCATGTCCGTGACTATGGGAATGGTCCATCCAGGCATGTTATATTATAACATAACAGATGTCTACCGGAGGAACCGGCGACCTCATTGCGCTCGCGCTCACGCCAGATGGCGCACCAGCGCCAATCCCGCGAACAGGCCGGCGATCGAAAACACCACCGAGCCCAGCACGTAGAACAAGGCAAGCCCGACCTCGCCGCGCTCATAGAGCACCGCAGTATCCAGCGAGAACGCCGAGAACGTCGTATAGCCGCCGAGAATCCCGGTCATCAGGAACAGCCGCCAAGATTGCGCGGCATCTCCCTTGAAGGCGAGATAGCCCGCGATCAGACCCATGACGGTCGAGCCGGTAATGTTGATGATGAAGGTATGGTACGGAAAGGCCGCTCCAAGGAAGCGCGGGCAAACGATGTTGACGATGTAACGCAGCGTCGAGCCGAGACCGCCGCCGATAAAGACCAGAATAAAGTTCATTATTTTCCCCACGCGGCCGGATGAGACCGTCCGTTGCCCTGCAAAACCTTTGCCGCAAGCCCGCAATCGCCGCAAGGACGACGCAACGCCGCTCAAACGAAAGGCGGCAGCGTGATGCTGCCGCCCTCAAATTTCTCTGTCCGAATCCCGCTGCTATCAGGCTTTCGAGAACAGCTGGTCGACATATTCCCAGTTCACGAGATGATCGACAAACGCCTTGAGATAGTCGGGACGGCGATTGCGATAATCGATGTAATAGGAGTGTTCCCAGACGTCGC
The DNA here is from genome assembly GCF_900105125.1 of Bradyrhizobium canariense. Classification (NCBI taxonomy): domain Bacteria; kingdom Pseudomonadati; phylum Pseudomonadota; class Alphaproteobacteria; order Hyphomicrobiales; family Nitrobacteraceae; genus Bradyrhizobium; species Bradyrhizobium canariense. Next base: position 3,936,606 of record NZ_LT629750.1, read on the forward strand.
AGCCGAGGATCGGGGTGGCGCCGTGAACCAGCGGGCTCTCGCCGTTCGCCGTCTTGGAAATCTCGAGCTTGCCGTTCTTGACCGACAACCAGCACCAGCCGGAGCCGAACTGGCCGACACCGGCGGCGGCGAAATCGGTCTTGAACTTCTCAAGTCCGCCAAGGTCCTCGGTGATCTTCTTCTCGAGGCGGCCGGGCAGCTTGTTGCCGCCGCCATTAGGCTTCATCCAGTTCCAGAAATGCAGATGGTTATAATGCTGACCGGCATTGTTGAAGACCGCGGGATTCTTGCCGAAAGAGCCTTTCACAATCTCCTCGAGGGGCTTGCCCTCGAATTCGGTCCCCTTGATCGCATTATTGCCATTGGTCACATAGGCTTGGTGGTGCTTGTCGTGGTGGTATTCCAGCGTTTCCTTTGACATGTGGGGCGCCAGAGCGTCATGGGCGTAAGGCAGATTGGGAAGCGTGAAGGTCATGGGGTGATGTCCGCAATGATGGGAGACGTGGCTTAACGGAAACCCTTATAGAAGGTTCCATCGTTGTTAAACACCGCAATTTGGACCGATCAAGGCAGGCGGCCGTGAGAGAAAAATGAGCATCGAAATCGAGGTTTTGAACGGAGACGCGTCCTGGCCGCTGGCAAAACCGCTATTCGACGCGGTCTGGCCGCCGCATGTGGTCAAAAAGCTGCCCTGGGCCGACATCGCCTTTGCCCACGCCGAATTGCGGGTGCTGGTCCAGAATGAAGCCGAGGAGGTTCTGTGCCATGTTGGCCTCTATCGCCGCGACATCACATGGAACGGACACAAGATCCGGGCCGCCGGCATTGGCGGCGTCCTGACCCGTGAGGATGCCAGGCGGCATGGATACGCCAGCATCGCCCTCAATGCGGCGGTTCAAACCCTCAAGGACGAAGGCTCGACGCCGTTCGCGCTGCTGTTTTGCGAACCGCACAACGCGCCGTTCTATATGGGACGGGGCTGGAAGCCGTTCGACGGCGAGGTCTATGTCGAGCAACCCCAAGCCGATCAAACCCAAGGCCGGGTTCGGTTCGAGGCCATGGCGCCCTACGTCTACGATCTCAAGCGCGCCCCGCGGCAAGGCGTCCTCGACCTCTGCGGCCTGCCCTGGTGATTGGCGGTCTTGTGAAGGCGCGGGAAGTGTTGGCTGCCATTCGCAAATCGTGGATATGGCATTGCACAAATATGATTTGTTGCTAATGGAGGCCGGTTGGGTCGGGGGAATTCGTGGCTGTAAAATTCATGACTGTGCAATTTGTATCTTCTCGATTGATGCCCTCCAGATTGATGCCTTCCAGACTCCTGGGCTTCGTTGCGATCTTGATGGTGCTGCTTGGCGCACCTCAGGCGCGTGCTCAAGCCGGCGGCGAGGCAAGTGGAATCTGGCTGACACAGGCGGGCGACGCCAAGGTGCGCGTCAGCAAATGCGGTGGTAGCCTTTGCGGCGTGATCGTTTGGCTCCGCCAGCCGATCGATCCGGCGACCGGCAGGCCTGCGGTCGACAACAAGAACCCCAATCCTGCACTGGCAAGTCGCCCGATGATCGGACTTCCGCTGTTCGGCAGCATGCAGCCGTCCGGCCCAAGCAGGTGGTCGGGCCAGATCTACAATGCCGATGACGGCAACAGCTATGTCAGCAATATTTCGCTGACGGGCCCGGACACGCTGCGCGTCGAAGGCTGCGTCGGTGCGCTTTGCGGCAGCGAGACCTGGAGCCGATCGGGGCGCTAGTGTCCTGAACCAAAAGTTCGTGGCATTTTAGACCTTAGCCGGCGAATTGTAAGCGCAGAAGCGTTCGATCGAGCTGAGAATGTCGTCGGCTGATTTGGTCCATCGGAACGGCCTCGGGTCGGCATTGTGATGTTCGATGAATGACGTGATCTCGGCACGTAGCGCCGCCACGCTGCGATAGATGCCGCGCCTGATCTTGCGCTCGGTGATGAGTGCGAAGAAGCGTTCGAGCTGATTGAGCCAGGATGAACTGGTCGGCGTCAGGTGAACGTGCCAGCGCGGCCTCTTGGCCAACCAGTTGCGGATCAGCGGCGTTTTGTGGGTTGCGTAATTGTCCATGACGAGATGAACGTCCAGATCGTCTGGAACAGCGGCTTCGATCTCATCGAGAAACTTGCGGAACTCCTTGGCGCGATGGCGTCCATAGCACTTGCCGATGATCCGGCCGGTTGCGATGTCGAGGGCGGCAAACAGGGATGTGGTGCCATGGCGCTTGTAGTCGTGACTATGGCGCGCCGGCTGGCCGGGTCGCATGGGCAGCATGGGCTGGCTACGATCCAGGGCCTGGATCTGCGACTTCTCATCGACGCACAGCACGATGGCGCGCTCGGGCGGGGCCACGTAGAGGCCGACGACATCGCGAACCTTGGCGACGAAATCAGGGTCGGTTGAGAGTTTGAAAGTCTCCAGCCGGTGCGGTTGCAGGCCGAAGGCGCGCCATATCCGCTGTACCGTGGAGACTGACAGCCCACAGGCCCGAGCCATGCCGCGCGAACTCCAATGGGTGGCGTCGGCGGGCTTGGTCTCAAGAGTGCGGACGATCACCGCCTCGATCCGGGTATCCTCGATGGTGCGCGGCGTCCCCGATCGCGGCTCGTCCCAAAGACCTTCAAGCCGATGCTCGGCGAAGCGCCGCCGCCACTTGCCAACCGTGTCGGGATCAACACCCAGGCGGGCCGCCACAACCTTACTCTGCTCGCCGTCGGCACAGGCCAAGACGATCCGGGCTCGTAGCGCCAAGGCCTGCGCCGTGCTTCGGCGTGAGGCCAGCGACGTCAACTCAGCGCGTTCCACCTCATCCAACTCCAGCGGAGCAAAGCGTCGACCCATCGCCAATCCTCCCCAAAATCTGGAGAGTCCGCTATCATCGAGTCGATTTAGAGTCCGCCGAACTTCTGATTCAGGACACTAGGTAGCCATTGCCTTCAGGGCGGTTGCCGCCGAGGCGTAGCCGCCGCGCGCGCCGTCAATAAAATGAACGTGATCGCTGCGCAGCGCGGAAGGCGTAAAGCAGGTCATCATCGCGGCGTCCTGCGGGTGCAGGCCATATCGCGCAACGCCTGATGAAGCCGCCGCGGAGAGGCGTTGCGTCAGCGCGCGCTCCAGTTCCGGCGTGCAGTCGAGCACCATACGCAAGCCATCGTCATATTTGCGGAAGTCCGAATTCTCCACCACTTGCTGCACATAGGTTTTCGGCACGAAACCGCCGACACTGATGCCGAAGCGCATGATGAAATAGGCAAACAGTGTGTGGACGAGCACGTGGGCGCGCCGCGCCAACAGCGATCCGCCACGCGCGGCGCGGGCCTCGAAATCGATGCCGGCCGGCGGCCAGCGCAACGGCGGCCCGCCTGGCGGCACCGGACGCCCGGCATCCGGGCTGCGCTCGACCAGCGCAATAACATCTTCGATCAGCCTGCGAAACGCGAGCGGATCGGCGCCGCGCGCAGGCACCACCAGCACCGACAGGATAAGACCTTGCGCTGAGGGGATTTCCTCGAAGCGGCAGGAAAGCCCGCTGAGGTCAGGCTGCGTGCCGGACGGCGCGGGCGATATGGCGAACTCGCCGCGCTTCATGGCAGCTTCCGCCCAGCCGAGACCACCGCCTGTAAACATCGCGTAGGACAGATTGGGCGACGGGCCGAACCGGGCGACGCGGACGTCGAGCCCCTGCGCGCGCACCGCCGCGATCGGCACCAGCGCCACCCGCATCACGAGGTTGAGGTCTTCCTTGACCCAGGTCGCGGTCAGCGCCAGCGCCTCGCGGGCACGATCGAGATCGTCATGCGACACCGCAAAGCTCGCGCCGTCGCCGCCGAACACGAAGGGAAATTCGCGTCCCTCGAGCGCATTGGTGACCGCCGCGATCACCGCGGCGCCGGCCATGTTGACCGCCTTGTAGCGCGCCTCCGCAATCGCCTTGGTGGATTCCACGATGTCGGCGACGCCGATGCTCCAATCGTCAGGCAATGGCGAATACAGCGCCGGGTCCATCAGCCTGCCAAAGCCGCGAAACACCGGAATGCCGCCGTAGAACGTGCCGCTGCCATCGGGCATGGTCATGATGATACCGGGTTGCCCAGCTCTCAAAGCTCTCTAGCAGATACGGCCAGTCCTGTATCCGGGTTCGCTCTGGCACAGCTAGAGTTTGAGCCCGCGCAGCACCAGCTGATTAAGCCGGCTGGCGAACGCGGCCGGATCCTCCGGCAGTTCGCCGTCGAGAATTTGCGCCTGCTCCAACAGCAGGAATGACAAATCCCTGGCGTCGCCGCTCGCACCGGCAATCGCCGCAACCAGCGGATGGCGCATGTTGATCTCGAGAATCGGCTTGGTGCCGACACCGCGATTCTGCTGCGCCAGCAAACGCTCGAGCGCGCGGTCGCGCCCGTCGCCGCCGGCGACCAGGCACGACGCACTGGATGTCAGGCGCTGCGAGGCCCGCACGTCGGACACCCGTTCGCCAAGGGTGTCCTTGATCACCGCGATGGTCGCAGCTTCGTCCGCGCCGGGGTTCTCCTTGTCTTTATCCTCTTGGGACTTCTCGTCCAGCAGCGGAATCAGTCCGAAGTCGACATCCCCCTGGCTCAGCGATTTCAGCGGCTTGCCGCCGAAATCAAGCGGCGCCGAGGTCCAGAACGCGTCAACCGGATCGGTCAGCAGCAACACCTCGATGCCGCGCGCCGTGGCCGATTCAAGCTTCGGGTTCGACTTCAAGCGATCGACGCTCTCGCCGGTGAGATAATAGATTTCGGTCTGGTTGGTTTTGAGGTCTTCGACGTATTGCTTCAAGGAGCGCTTCTCGCCCGACGTCGTGGTGAAACGCGACAGCGCCAGCAGTTTCTCGCGCCGCTCGTAGTCTTCCCACAATCCTTCCTTGATAACCGAGCCGAACGCATCCCAGATCTTGGTAAAAACTTCAGGCTCCTTCTCGCTCAGGCTTTCGAGTTCGCCGATCACGCGGCCGGTCACCGCCTTGCGGATTTGCGCAAGCTGCGGATTGTTCTGCAGCATCTCGCGGGAGATGTTGAGCGGCAGATCCTCGCTGTCGATCACGCCGCGGATGAACCGGAGATAAGCGGGCAGCAGGTCCGCATCGTCGGCAATGAACACGCGGCGAACGTAGAGTTTTACCTTGCCCTTGCGCGACGGTTCGAACAGATCGAACGGTTTGGTCGACGGCGCGAACAGCAGCACCGCATAGGACTGGCGCCCTTCGGCGCGATAATGCAGCGTCATCGCGGGGTCATCGAAGGCGCCGGCGATCGCGCGATAGGCCTGCTTGTAATCTTCCGGCGTCAGTTCCGATTTCGAGCGCTGCCACAGCGCGCTTGCGGAGTTGATCTGGCGCGGTTCGCCCTCCTCCGGCACCAGTTCAATCGGAAACTGGATATTGTCGGAATAGGCGCTGACGATGCGCTCGATCTCATAGGTCTCCAGATATTTTTTGGCGTCTTCCTTCAAATGCAGAACGATTTCGGTGCCCCGCGTGATGCGCTTTTCGTCCTCCTCGCTTCCCGGCGCGATTTCAAATCCGCTGCCGCCCGACGACGACCAGACCCAGACCTGGTCGGTTCCCGCGCGGCGGCTGGTGACGACGATGCGATCGGCGACCATGAACGCCGCATAGAAGCCGACCCCGAATTGGCCGATCAGCCCCGCGCCGTCCTTGGCCTCTGTGAGACGGGACAAAAAGGACTTGGTGCCGGAATGCGCGATCGTGCCCAGATTGTCGATCAGCTCCTGACGGTCCATCCCGATGCCGCTATCGATCACGGAAAGCGCGCCGGCTTTCTTGTCGGGCACGATGCGGATTTTCGGCGGCGTCCCGTCGGCCATCAGGTCGGGCGCGGCGATCGCTTCGTAGCGCAGCTTGTCGCAGGCGTCCGACGCGTTCGAAATCAGCTCACGGAGAAAGATGTCGGTTTCCGAATAGACCGAATGCACCATCAGGTGCAGGAGTTCGGCGACCTCGGCCTGGAACGGCTGGGATTGGGCTGACGTGGCGGTATCGGCGGTCATTATCTGGCTCGCTGGATGTCGGGGGGGTGCGAATGAATCTGGAAAAACCGATATAGCGACGCTATTTCGGCTGGCAAGTTTTGTAGCCAAACGCCGTTTCAAAATCCTGCGTCAGTTGCCACCCTCCCCGACTATCAATAATAGATAAGAAAACACATCGAGAATGCACGATCGGCTGCCGATCGCTCATTCCGCGACAAGAAAAATGCAAGAAGAAAAATTGAAGGGTAAGGTTACGCCTATGGAAGCTCGCCTCAGCACCGCATCGCATTCGGCTCGGCAATGGTCGCCTTCGTCCGACGCCAGCGACATCGTCAAAAGCATTCATGCCATACTGCACCCACGCAACATCGTGCTGGTGGGCGCGACCGACAAGCCCGGTAATTACGCCGAGCGTATCTGGAACAATTTGATCAAATACAAGTTCGAAGGCGGGCTGTATCCGGTCAATTCCAAGCGCGAAACCATCTGGGGCGTGCCCTGCTACAAGGATTTCGCCAGCCTGCCGGACAAGCCCGACCACGTGCTGGTGCTGGTGCCGGCGCGCTTTGCGGTTCAGGTGCTCCGGGACGCCGCGGCAGCCGGCGCCCGCTCGGCGACCATCGTCACCTCGGGCTTCAGCGAATTGCAGGATGCGGAAAGCCAGCGGCTCGCCGTCGAGCTGCAGCAGGCCATCAAGGAGACCGGGCTCGCGGTAACCGGTCCGAACTGCCTCGGCAATCTGAGCGCCGGCGAAAAGATGTTCACCAATATCGACGACCGTATCGTCACGATGGAACAGGGCCCGGTCGCGATTGCCGGCCAGTCTGGCGCGATCGTGATGGCGATCCGTCAGGCGCTCGAGGATCGCGGCGTCGGCGTCGGCTACATGGTCACGACCGGAAACGAGGCCGGCCTCGAAACCCCCGATTTGATGGCCTATTTCGCGGCCGATCCGTCGATCCGCGTGATCGTGGTGTACCTGGAAGGCGTGCGCAACACCAAGGTGTTCCGGCAGGCCTGCAAGGCCGCGCGCGCCGCCGGCAAGCCGGTGATCGCGCTCAAGCTCGGCGCGTCCGAGGGCGGCCGCGCCGCCGCCATGGCGCACACCGGCGCGCTCGCCGGCTCGATCGAGACGTTTGACGCGATCTCGACCCGCGAAGGCGTGATCCGCGTCCGCGGCCTCGATGAATTGATCGAAACCACCGAATGTTTCGTCCATGCCGATCCGCCTAAGAACAATCGGCTGGCCGCCGTGTCGCTGTCGGGCGGCAAACGCGGTCTTTTGATCGACGCGTTCTACTCGGCCGGATTGAATTTCGCGCCGCTCAGCCCCAGCGCGACCGACAAGCTCGCGAAAATGCTCGGCCCGGGCAGCATCGTGGGCAACCCGCTCGATGCAGGATTCGCCGCGGTGGTTGATCCCTCGGTCTATATGCAGTCGATCCAGATCATGATCGACGACCCCGACACCGACATCGTCATCATCGACGCTGAACTGCCGAAAGCCCCGCACGAATTGCGCGAGCGGAATTTGCGGATCGTCAACGAGAAGGCCGCCAAAGCGAACAAGCCCGTCATCTATATCAGCACGATGTCGATCGGCTTCACCGAATTCACCAAGGAGTTGCGCAAGTCGCTGCCGCATATCGCGGTTATGCAGGGCCTTGATCGCGCGGTGGGTGCGATCAAATCGCTGATCGACTATGCCTCGCTGCGCAAGGAAGTGCCGGACGCAGTATCAAGCTCCAGCGCGTCCGCGCGCGCGACATTGGAGCGAACGCTCAAAGATGCAAACGGTGCCGCACTCGACGAGGTCGCCTCCAAAAAGCTGCTCAAGGCCTACGGCATTCCAGTCTCGAAAGAAGAGATCGCGCAGACCTCAGCGGAGGCCGTCAAGATCGCCAAGAAGATCGGCTTTCCCGTCGTCGCCAAGGTGGTCAGTGCGGATATCCTGCACAAATCCGACATCGGCGGCGTGGTGCTGAACATCAACAGCGCGGCCGAAGTCAAAAAGGCGTTCAATGACATCACCGCGCGGGTGAAGAAACTCAAGAACAAGCCGAAGCTCGAGGGCATCCTGATCGCGCAACAGGTCAAGGCCGATCTTGAGCTCGTGGTCGGCGCGTCGCTCGACGCCGAGATGGGACCGGTGGTGCTGTTCGGCACCGGCGGGGTCGACATCGAACTGATGAAGGATGTCGCGCTGGCCGGGGCTCCGCTCGATGCCGCCGAGGCCAAACAATTGATCAGCCGCACCAAGGCCGGCGTGAAATTGAAAGGCTATCGCGGCAAGCCGGCTTTGCACGAAGCTTCCGCCGTCAAGGCGCTGGTCGGCCTGTCCAATCTGATGGCGGATGCCGGCAACCGCATCGCCTCGATCGACGTCAATCCGTTTTTGATCAATACCAGGACCGGCGTCGCGGTCGACGGCCTGATCGTGCTTAATAATGCCGCGGCCAAAACTGCCGCGGGGCACTGACGCCGGCAAGTTGAACTACCGACTAAGCCGAATGTCGCAGGGTTTTTGCCGGCTTAGTGTTGGCAAAACAAATCCGGACGGGTTACGCTCCCAGCCAATCAAGGCATCGAAGAATGCCGCCGATTAAAGACACATCACCATTGTCTGGGAGGACAGCATGGCTACCTCGCAACGGCCCTGGTCGGTCGATCGACGGACCATTCTTAAAACGAGCGCCGCGATTGCTGCGGTGCAATTTTCATCCCCTTACATCATCAAGGCCCGCGGCGAGACGCCGGTGCGAATCGGATTTGTCGATCCGCTGACCGGCGTTTATGCGGCGATTGCGCAAAACGAGGTGGTGGGCGCGAAATTCGCCACCGAAGAGATCAACAAGAAGGGCGGCATCCTTGGCCGGCCGGTCGAACTGCTGGTTGAAGACTCGGCGAACGACGTCGGCACTGGCGTGCAGAAAACGCGCAAGCTGATCGAGCGCGATCAGGCCAACTTCATCATCGGCGACGTGAATTCCGGCATTGCGATCGCGATGGCGCAGGTCACCAGCGAGAAGAAGGTTCTTCATATCGTCGGCGGCGGTCACACCGATCCGATCACCGGGTCCAACTGCTCGTGGAACGTGTTCAGGGTCTGCAACTCCACCGCCATGGACGCCAATGCCATCGCCGCCACGCTGATGGAGAAGTTCGGCAAGAAATGGTACTTCCTGACGCCCGACTATGCCTACGGCCACTCGGTGCAGGCCGGCTTTGAAAAACTGCTGAAGGCCGCGGGCGGCACTTCCTCAGGCTCGCTGGTCCCGCTGGGTACCGCGGACTATTCGGCCTATCTGATCCAGGCCAAGGCCTACGGTCCGCAAGTCCTCATCAACGTCATGGGCGGCGGCGACCAGGTATCGAGCCTCAAGCAATTCGTCCAGTTCGGCCTCGACAAGCAGATGGCCGTCGGCGGCACGCTGTTCGAGCTTGAGAGCATTCGGGCCGTGCCCGATGGCGCGCGCGTCGGCTGGTGGACCATGGAATGGTGGTGGGATCAGCCCGGCGTGCCGCATGTCGCCGAATTCAACGCCGCGATGAAGAACATCACCGGCGGCGCCGCCACCGCGCGCAACTGGTTCGGTTATGCATCGGTGCAAACGCTGGCGCTGGTTGCCAACCAGGAAAAGACGCTGGACGCGCCGAAGCTCGCGCATGCACTGGCCGGGTTCAAACTGCCCCCGGAAGTCGCGTTGCAACCGGGCGCGCCGGAATTCCGCGCCGGCGACCACGAATTGATGAGCACCGTGTTTGTCGGCGAGGCGCACCCGCCGCAGGGCGATCCCGACAAGATGTTCACCGTGAAAAATCCCGTGCCCGGCGAAAAAGCCGCCGGACCGGCGGAGGAAACCGGCTGCAAGATCCAGTGGCCGGCCTGACCTGAAGACGACACGGCGCCTGGTGCTGGCTTGCACCGGGCGCCCTTATCGCTCTCTTTGCTGTCTCTCCGGTGAATTATGACGCTGCTTCTCCTGTTCAACATCACCAACGGGCTCATTGTCGGTGCCTTCTACGTGCTGATGGCGCTCGGCCTTTCCCTGATTCTCAACTTGAGCAACGTCATCAATTTCGCGCATGGCGGATTTCTGGTGATCGGCGGCTACATCGCCTATGCGATCACGCCATATGTCGGCTTTTGGGGCGCGTTACTGCTTGCGCCGCCACTGACAGCCATTATAGGGCTTGCGGTTGAACGCGTGCTGATCCGGCCGCTCTACGGACGCGATCCGCTCTACAGCCTGCTGCTCACCTTCGGCCTGGCGTTCATCATCGAGGACGGCACCCGCTTCATCTTCGGCGCGCAGGGCAAGCCGATGACCATTCCGGCGTTTCTGGCGCAGCCGCTGAGCAATGATCTGTTCTTCATCACCTGGTACCGCCTTTTCATGGTGGCGGTGGTGGTGATCGCGGTGACCGGGCTATTCCTGCTGCTGCGTTATACGCGGCTCGGCATTCGCATCCGTGCCGGCACGCTCGATCTCGAAACCGTCGCGGCGCTCGGCATCAATGTACAGATGCTGCGCTCGCTTAATTTTGCGGTCGGCATTTTCCTCGCGGGCCTCAGCGGCGTTCTGGCGGCCGGGCAACTCGGCCTCGAGCCGACCATGGGCACCGGCCTTCTGATGCCGAGCTTCATCGCCATCATCGTCGGCGGCATCGGCAGCCTGCCGGGAACGCTGATGGGCGGCTTGCTGATCGGGGTGGCGTCGGGACTGACAGCGGTATTTTTCCCAGCCGCCAGTGAAGCCGTGATCTACGTCATGATGGCGGTCGTCCTCCTGATCCGCCCCCGTGGACTATTCGGCGAAGAAGGAATGCTGAGTTGAGCGCCGAACAAACCCGCAAGCTGATCGTCCTTGCGGCGATCTGGATCATCTTGCTGCTCGCACCCTATTGGATGGTGCCGCTCGGCGGCTATACCGCACTGGCGACCCGTGTCCTCGTGCTCGGGCTGGCTGCGATGTCGCTGAACTTCCTGCTGGGCTTTACCGGCGTGCTGTCGTTCGGTCATGCCGCCTATTTCGGCCTCGGCGCCTATGGCGCAGGACTGACCCTGAAATACCTGGCGTTAAGCACGCCGCTCGCGCTGATCTGCGGAATACTTCTCGGCGGCCTTTGCGGCGCGATCCTGGGCACGCTGATCGTGCGACGGCGCGGCGTCTATTTTGCCATGGTGACGATCGCGTTCGGCCAGGTGTTCTACTACATCGCGTTTCAATGGAGTTCGCTGACCGGCGGTGACGACGGGCTGCGCGGCTTCTCGCGTCAGCCGATCGACCTCGGCCTGTTCAAGATCGATATCCTCTCCAGTCCCAATAATTTCTATTTCTTCGTGCTGTTTTGCTTCGCGCTGGCGGTCGGCGCCATGGGATTTATTTTGCGCTCGCCATTCGGCCGCACCATGATCGCGATCCGCGAGAACGAACGCCGCTCCCGTTTCCTTGGCATTCCCGTGGAACGTCACATCTGGATCGCGTTCACGCTGTCCTGCTTCTTCATGGGTTTTGCCGGCGCGCTCTATGCCCTCGTCAATAATTTCGCCGATCCGAGAGGGCTGCATTACAGCCAGTCCGGCGACTTCGTGATGATGGCCGTGATGGGCGGCATGCGAAACTTCTGGGGCCCGCTGCTCGGCGCCGCCGTTTTCGTGATCCTGCAGGATTATCTGTCGAGCATCACGGTCAACTGGATGTCGTTCGTCGGACTCCTCTTTGTTCTCGTGGTGCTGTTCTTCCCGCGCGGACTGCTCGGCTTCCTGCAGAGGAGCAAGGCATGAACGTTCTCGAGATCCAGAATGTCACCAAGCGGTTCGGAAATCTGGTGGCCGTGCGCGATGTATCGCTGAACGTGGCGAAGGGCGAATTGTGCGCGATCATCGGGCCGAACGGCGCCGGCAAGACCACCTTCTTCAACCTGATCAGCGGATTTTTCCCGCCGACCTCGGGCGCCATCCGGTTCGACGGCCAGGACATCACGAAATTGTCGACCCATGAGCGCGTCACCCGCGGCATGGCCAGGACGTTCCAGATCACCGAGATTTTTCCCGAGTTGACCGTGTTCGAAAACGTCCGCATCGCCGCCGAAGTGGCCGGCGGATATCGCCTGCGGCCCTGGATCAACCGTGCGGAAGCAGCAAAAATTCACCGGCGCGTCGAAGAAACGCTCAAGCTGGTGTCGCTGGAGGGCAAGACGGACAGGCTGGTCGGCGAACTTGCACATGGCGACCAGCGCGCCGCCGAAATCGCGATGGCGCTGGCGTTGCAGCCGCATCTGCTGCTGCTTGACGAGCCGACCGCCGGCATGGGCGATCAGGAAACCTATCAGATCACCCAATTGATCCGCCGCCTGCACCGCGACAACAATTACTCCATCGTGCTGATCGAACACGACATGCGCGTGGTATTTCATCTCGCCGACCGCATCTGCGTGCTCGATCAAGGCAGGATGCTGGCGCAGGGCACGCCGAAGGAAATCGCCGCCAACGAGACCGTTCAGGCCGCCTATCTGGGCACCGCCGCATGACATCAGCACTGACAGCCGAAGACCTCCATACCTATTACGGCAAGAGCCATATCCTGCATGGCGTCAGTCTCGAGGTCGAAGAGGGCAAGATCACCGCGCTGCTCGGGCGCAACGGCGCCGGGAAGACAACGACGCTGCGAAGCCTGATGGGCCTTACGCCGGCGCGCGAAGGCAAGATCACGATATTCGGCAAGGACACCACGCATTGGCCGACCTTCCGCATTGCCGCTGAGGGCGTGGGCTTTGTGCCCGAAGGCCGACGCATCTTCGCCAACCTCAGCGTCGAGGAAAATCTCAAGGTTCCGCTTGAGCGCCCAGGTCCGTGGACCATCGCGCGGATCTACCAGCTGTTTCCGCGCCTGGAGGAGCGCAGGCTGAACCGCGGCCGGCAGCTTTCCGGTGGCGAGCAGGAAATGCTGTCGATCGCGCGCGCGTTGCTGCTCAACCCGAGACTCCTGATTCTTGACGAGCCGTCACAAGGGTTGGCACCGCTGATCGTGCGCGAGGTGTTCCGCATCGTCCAGCAGATGAAGACCGAGGGCATCTCGGTTCTGCTGGTCGAACAGAATGCGCGGATGAGCCTGGAAATCGCCGACAACGCCTATGTGCTGGATGACGGCATCGTGGTCTATTCTGGCACGGCCCGCGAACTCGCGGCCGACGAGGCGCGGGTCCGCTCGCTCGCCGGCGCCAGCGCCGAGGAATGGACGATCGCTTAAGCCCTCGTTCACGGCGCCGGTCTTTCGTCCAGCGTGCTTTGCCGTTACAATTGCCGGATGGTCATTTGCGGCAGCCCTATCATCCCGGCGCATCACGGCTCGATTCACACATGAAGGCACGGGCAAGCAACTTCGTGATCGGGGCGACGACGCTCATTGTGATCGCCGCGGCGTTCGTCGGCTTTCTCGGTTTGCGGAAAATCCATGCGATCCAGCAGCGCGGCCCGCTCCGCGTGGTCTTTGAAGGCTCCGCGGCCGGCGTGGTCAAAGGCGGCAGCGTGAACTTCGACGGCGTCCAGGTCGGCGAAGTGATGTCCGTCAAGCTCGACGGGCCCCGCAAGATCGTTGCCCTTACCATGATCGATAACAGTGCCCCGATCCGCAGGGATACGGTGGTGGGCCTCGAAGCCCAGGGGTTGACCGGCGTGATGGCGATATCATTGACGGGTGGCGCGCCGGCGGCGCCGCCGGTGCCGCTCGATGAGGACGGCATTCCGACACTCTCGGCCGACCTGTCGGAGGCGCAATCGATCCGCGACACGCTGCACAACGTCGATCACGTCCTGGTCGACAACCGCGACGCCATCAAGGATACGATGCGCAATTTCGAAACCTATACGGCGACGTTGGCCGATAAAGGCGACGAGATCGACAGCGTCATGCGCAAGGCGGATACGGCGTTTGCGAGCTTCGACAGTGCGATGACGAAGATCGACAACGTCATTCCTGAACTTTCCAGGGGCAAGGACGGCGAACTGTATCAAAAGCTGCGCTCGATCCATGAGCTGGCCGAGAGCTTCAAGAAGCGCTCAGCCACCTTCATGGAGGACGGCCGCCGAACGCTGCTCGATGTCAGCGACGGCGCCAACGCGATGGGCCGCAAATTCGGACCGGTAAAGCAGCCGTGAAGATCTGATCGTCGCAGGCCCTCGAAGCAACCGGTTGCGCTCAATGGCCCCGGATCAGACGCGGCACCGCGAGCGTGAACCAGGGGACAAAAGCCACGACCAACACCCCGATGATCAAGACCGCCAGATAGGGCAGCATCGCCCGGCTGGTGGCTTCAAGACGGCTCTCCGACACGGTGCAGGAGACGTAGAAGCCGATGCCGATCGGCGGGATGAAGATTCCCACCCCCATCGCGAGGATCATGATCATGCTGTAGTGGATGATGTCGATGCCATACTGGCCGGCGATCGGCATCAGCAGCGGCCCAAGGATGATCAGCGCCGGAAGTCCCTCCAGCAGCGATCCCACCACGATCAGCAGCACGATCGAGCCGAGAATGAACACGGTGCGGTTATCACCGAGCGAATGCAGGATCATCGCGAGATTGGACGGCAGGTTGGCAGCGGTCAGCGTCCAGGCAAAGGAGAAAGCGGCAGCGATGATGAAAAGCACCATTCCCGCCAGCAGGCAGGATTCCACCGCGATTTGGTACAGCGCTTTGAGATCGACAGCGCGATAGATGACGAAAGCCAAAATCAATCCATACAGCACCGCAACGCTGGAAACTTCGGTCGGCGTCGCAACGCCAAAACGGATGCCGATCACCATGATGACCGGCATCACCAGCGGCAGCACGGCGCCGCCGGTCGCCCGCAGCAATTCGGCCGAGGTCGCCCGCGGCGCGGAAGCCATGTTGTCGCGCCGCGACAACACATAGTTGAGCACCATCAGCAATAGCGCGATCACAGCGGCCGGCATCAGGCCCGCGATAAACAATGTCCCGATCGAAATCGGCGCCACCGATCCCAACACCAGCATGGCAAGGCTCGGCGGAATCGTCTCCGACATCGCGGCCGATGACGCCAGCACGGCGGCGCCCTGCTCGGGCCTGTAGCCCTGCCGCTTCAACTCGCGGCGCAGCACCGATCCGACCGCGACGACATCGGCGATCTTCGAGCCGGAAATTCCTGACACCATGTAGATCGTCAGCACCACGACCTGCAGCAGCCCGCCGCGCATGTGGCCGACCAGCGTCATGGCGAAGCGCACGAGACGGAGGCTGATCCCGCCCTTCTCCATGATCAGGCCGGCCCAGATAAAGAACGGCAGCGTGAGCAGGATGTAATTGCTGGTGCCGTCAAACGTGTTCTGCGCGACCGCGATCAGCGGGGCGACGCCGCTGATCAGGAGGAACGTGAGCGAACCCAGCAGCATGGCAAAGCTGACGGGCAGTCCGAGCAGGACCGCCAGCAAAAATGCGATCAGCATGACGCCGAGCGCCGCGCCGTTATCGAGATGCAGCGAAGGCACGACGCTGATCGCATAAACCAGCCCGACCAAGAGCGCGACGGCGCAGGCCACCGGAACCACGGCACGCAGCGCATAGACATAAAGCAGACGCTCGACGGCGAACAATGCGGTGAGCGCGAGTCCCACCGTCAGCGGCAATACCAGCCACGCCGCGTTGATCTGCAGGATCGGCGTATTCGACGTTGCCGAAATCGACAGCAGGTCAAGCGAGACATATCCCACCACGACAGCGGCAACCAGAACCAGCAGATCAATCCCGATCGCAAACGACGATCGCCATTGTGGCGAGAACTTTCCGGTCAAGAATTCCACGGTGGTATGATGGCGGGCGCGAAACGCCAGCGCGCCGCCGACGAACGCGGTCAGCGACAGAAACAGCTTTGCGGCTTCGTCGGCCCACAACAGCGACTCGTCGAACCAGAAGCGCGAAACGATTCCGGTCAGAACGATTGCGAGCTGGAGCACGAGCGCGATCACCAGGATCGCGCGAAAAGCATAATCCAACCCGTTCAGCGCGGCGCGGATCCGATCCGCGACCGGGCCGCGCTTGACCGCGGATTCCTCCGGATCAATAGACCCGGGCAGGTGTGCGAGCTCGCCGTCGGAAAGCAGCGCCAGCGGCTCAGGCATGCCCGGCTTCCCGCAGGACGCTATCGTACAGATCGGCCCCGATAATGTCCTTGAATTGCGGGTAAACGCTCTCCGTAGCCTTGAGATAATGCTCGCGGTTGACCTCGACGATGGTCATGCCCTTGGTCTTGTAGCGCTGGGCGATCTCGTCGCTCTTGGTGGCAATCGTCATCCGCCAGTCCTTGGTAAGGTTGACGCTTGCGGCGCGAATCGCCTCCTGCGCGTCCTTGGGCAGCGCGTCGAACTTGGACTTGCTCGCCATCATGACACCGACATTGTAGACCTGATTGGTCATGTTGATGGTGTTGACGATCTCGTCGTGCTTGGTCGCGGCGAGCGAAATCATCGGCGTCTCGACCGCATCGATAACGCGCTGTGACAGCGCGAGATAGACTTCGGTCAGGTCGATCGCGACCGGGCTCGCGCCCAGGGTGCGGAAGGTCGAAGCGAAAATGGCGCCCGGCTGCACCCGGATTTTCAGTCCCTTCATGTCACCGGGCTCGGGGATCTTTTTGTCGATGGTCGACACCACACGCCATCCCCAATGGCCGTAGCCGAGACCATAGATGCCCTTCGACGGCAGCATATCGAGCAGCTTGCCGCCGGTCGGTCCATCGAGCAATTTCTCGGCTGACGCGGCGTCCGAAAACAGGAACGGCAGATCGACGACCTGGAATTTCGGAAATATCGTGTCGATGAATCCCGATGTGTGCGCGCAGAAATCGATGATTCCGGTCTGAAGGCCGGTCAGGATGTTGGTGCCGCTGCCGAGCTGGCCGATGCTGAACACCTGAATTTCGATGGCGCCGGAGGTACGCTTCGAAACATCGTCGGAAAAGCGCTTGAGCACATCATAGAGCGGATGGCTCTGCGTGTCGGCGAAGGTCAGCTTCAGCGTATGGGTGGGCGTCGCGGCCCAGCCGGTCCGCCCGATGAAGGGCATCGCCACCGACGCCGCAATGCCAGACGCGCCGATCTTCAGAAGCTTGCGTCGTTCGATCATGATGATGTTTCTCCCTGATATCTTTTTGGTTTTTATGCACGTCGCTTTTCGGATCGCCCAGTAGCACGAGTTTTGGCCGATGCCTATCGTCTCGTGGCATCGACATTGGTATTGCCGCCGCCTCTTCCGGTTGGCCCGGCCTTTTGTCGAGCTCTGGTTGCGCCGCCTGGTTATTCCCTTTTGAAGCTTGTTCTGATCGACGAGGAACGCCTTGCACAAGCGGGGCGTCGCGGATTCGAGGAAGCGGCGTACATCGAGCGGCAGCAGCCCCGTATTGCAGCCGTCAAATGAAGAGGCCGCCTGTTAAGGCGGCCTCCGAGAGTAAATGAAAGGGGCTTCCAGATCGCGCGGCTCAGCCACAACCTGGCGATCTAGCAGCGCTAGACTTCGATGTTCATCAGCTTTGCCGCGGTATAGCCGAGGATGTCGGCCTTTTCGCTGTCGCTGAGCGATGCGGTGGCAAGAATGGGGTCCACCGGATGAAGTTCCCAGGGGAAGGGATAATCGCTGCCCAGCACGACCTGGCCGGCGCCGACCTGCGCCACCAGATGGCGGAGGGCCTCGGGCGTGAAGACCAGGGAGTCGAAATAGATCTGCCTGAGATATTCCGTCGGTTGCTTCTGGAGCTTGATCTCCGGATTGCAGCCTTTGGGGTTGACCAAACAAGCATGATCGGAACGGTCGGCGTAAGAAGGCAGGAAGCCGCCGCCATGGGCAGCGATCACTTTCAGTTTGGGAAAACGATCGAACGTACCCTCGAAGATCATATGCGACAGCGCGATCGTGGTCTCGACCGGATAGGCGATCGCGTTGGTGAGCCAGCCATTGCCGGCCAATTGCTTGTTGAGCTCGGGCACGCCCTGCGGATGAATGAACAAGGGCACGCCGAGTTCTTCGGCCTTGGCCCAGACCGGATGAAATTTGGGATCGGAGAACGCAACACCGTTCACTGTGCCGCCGATCGCAGCGCCCTTCAGTCCCTGCTTCTTCACCGCTGTTTCGAGTTCCTGCACGGCGAGATCCGGCGCCTGCAACGTGAGCGAGGCAAAGCCTGCAAACCGGTCAGGCTTCGAGGCACAAAGCTCGGCCAGTTTCTCGTTCTGGATTTTGACGACCTTGCCGGCGAGATCGCGGTCGCGGTCATACCAGTTGGGATTGATCGACAGTACCTCGATGTCGACGGCCTGTGCGTCCATGGCGGCGAGCCGTTTGTCGATCTCGACATACGTCTCATCCACGCCTCTGACGCTGATTGGCGGGGTGTCGCCGAGCAGCGCACTGGTTTCATGGAACTGGCAATGGGAATGCACGTCGATGGTCTTGACCCGCTTTCCGTCGACCATGACGGGCAACTTCTGGCGCGTCGGCTGCTGCGCGTGCGCGCTTTGCAAAAGGCCACAACTGCAGAAGACAACGCCGGTGGCAGCGGCAGCGCCACCTGCTTTGAGAAAATCACGCCGTGTGGTCATGAAAACTAACTCCCTGTCATTTGTTTGCTGGCCTGGTCTGATGCCGCCAAGCCTTGCTGGTATCGGACGGGAGCGTAGGACAGGTCACGGGTCGGCAGCAAGACGGCGCGCGCCGGTGTTCGGATCAAAAGAAGCGGCCGTCGACCATCATGGACGCGCGCGTCTCACGAAATCGCGGTGATATATCGCCGAACCGAGGCGCTGAATGCCGCTTTCGCATCGCTGGCGATGTTGCGGCCCCACCACGCGCCATAGATGCGATCGAACGCCAGCGGTTCGATGGCATCGGCAATGCGATGGATCGATGCCGCATTCAGCGGAATGTAATTCGGATAGCTGTACATGAAGCTCAGCGAGCGGCGGTCCATTGCCACGGTCGCGATGTCGCCTGTCAGCAGCGCTCCCCGCCCTTCCGCGCCCGCGCGCCAGTGCAACACCATGCCGCCGGCAAAATGGCCACCGGCACGTACGAGGAGGATGTCTGGGGACAGCCGACAGCTTTCTCCGGACCACAACACGATGGAACGATGCGGCCGTGTGATCCAGGCGCGGTCATCGTTGTGCAGATAGATCGGCACGCCGCCGAACGCTTCGCTCCAATCGGCGATCGCGCCATAATAATGCGGATGCGAGACCGCGATCGCCTTCAGCCCGCCGAGCGACTGGACGTAGTCGACCGCCTCGCGGGTGACCAGCGGAACGCAATCCCAGAGCACGCAGCCGTCAGGCTCACGCAGCAATAGCGCGCGTTGCCCGATCGCGAAATTCGGCTTGGCGCCGATACCGGGGATGCCGAGATCGTCGTGCCAAACCAGCGTGTGGCGTTTTGCCAGTTCCTCGCGCGCGACCCACGACTGTCCCTTCCAGTTGACGAACTGCCGTTCATCTTCGCAAATCGGGCAAGATGACGGCGGCTCGCGGCTATCGGGAAACTGCGCGCCACACTGCTCGCAAGTCCAGAACGGCATGTGTCAAAAATCCTTCCGCAGCGGTGGGCCTAGGAATTCCACGTTCCAGCGTTGGCCGAACGTATTCAGTACGTCGCTTGTGGGAATACCCGACTTCATGATCTCACCTAATCCGGTAAAGAACGCTGCGGCATCGATGCCCGGCAGGATCAGGATCAGCTGCTCGGCCGGCGTGTCCGTGACATTGACGAAGGCGTGCGCGGCGCCGCCGGGCACGCTGATCACGTCACCTGCTTCAGCTAGGAAATGCCGGTCGTCGACCTGGAACAGATAACGTCCCTTGAGAACCCTGAACACCTCTGTCTCGGGATGCCGGTGTAGCGGCGGCCCAAAGCCCGGCGCGTTGATCGTCTCGATCATCTCGAGTGTCCCGCCTGACACACGGTTGGGCAGCCGAACACGCAGCTCCAGGCCGATGGCGGGGATTTGAATCGAGTCTTCGCCAAAGCGCGATTGCCAGGGACTGAAAGTCATCGTGGCACCTCTACCGGAAATTGAACGGCACAGCCGGCTTGAATTGTTCCAATTTGAGCCGCACAACACTTCCTTTAAGAACTGGATAATTAGCGATCGCAAGGGGCAAGACATGACACATCTGCATCCAGCTACCCCGCGTCAACGACTTTACGTCTCACCAGCGCATTTCGCGCGCGGATGCGTGGCCGCTCTCGGCTTCGCGTGTTTCGCCTCAGGCGCGCTGGCGGCGGACAAACCGCCGTTAAGCCCGGACACCGCGACACCCTTCACAACGACGTCACGCATTTCGGCGACGATCGAGTTTGGCCTGCCGGCGCTCGCTTCCGCCATTGAGGAAGACATTCCGCGGCGGCTCGCGACGATCGACGAGCGCATCAGCTGCGTGCATCGGCGGGTGCTCGTCTTCAGGGTCAATGCCAATTGTGACGTGTCAGGCTTCGTCGAACGGTCCGGACCGGTTTCGCTGTACGGGCGCGGCGATCACGTTTACGGCTCCGTGCCCATTTACGGCGCGATCGAAGGTCAAGGCGCAAACCGATTCACCGCGCGCATCCATGGCGAGACCGAAGCCAGCGCCACGATCGAAGCCGAAGCCCGCCCGCAACTGCGCCGGGACTGGTCGCTCGATCTGAATTTCAGCGATGGCTTCCATTGGAGTGAACCGCCGATTCTGCATGTGCTCGGCCGCGATATTCCGCTGGCGAAATATGCCGAACCCCGTATCCGAACCCAACTGGCTCATGTCCGATCGCGGGCCCTCGCGGCAGCCCGGCGCCTTGATTTGCACGACAAGGCCGCAACGGCGTGGCAACACGCCTTCGAGCCGATCAAGCTCGCCGACGATCCCCAGATCTGGTTGCAGTTGACGCCGCAAAACGCCGCGTTCGCCGGCGTCCGCGCAAACGCCAAGGTTCTTTCGGGTTCTCTCGAACTTTCGGGATCGGCCGAGACGGTGGTCGGTCAGGCCCCGCCCGCGGTGACGCCGACGACGCTGCCACCGCTTGGAACGGACGTCGCCGCGCCCGGCACCTTCGATGTCATTCTCCCGGTACGCATCAATTACGACACTTTGCGCGACAAGATCATGCAGGTGGTCGGCGCTGCAAAGGGCGAGAACGTCATTCGCGAGGTTCAGGTCTATCCTTCGGCGGGCAAACTCGTCATCGGCTTGCGCGTTGCAAAAGCGTCTGAAGCCGATCCCACTGCAGGCGAATGGGTTTATCTGTCGGGCGCGCTGAATGTGGATACTGACAAGCAAACCGTTCAACTCTCCGATCTCGCCGTGCAGGGCACGCCGGCGAGCGACATCGGCGCGATGCTCGGCAACAATGCTCTGCTCGAGCAGTTAAAAGAACAGGCAAATGTCAGCTACGGCGTCGCCTACCAAAATCTGCTCAACGCCGCCAACGAACGGCTCACCCGGCCTCTCAAAAATGGCTACCGGATGGAAGGGCATCTGACATCTGCGAAGCTCGACAAGGTTTGGCTGTTGGCAGACGGCCTGAGCATCGCGCTTCGCGCCAGCGGCGAACTGAAAATCCTGTACGGATTATGATCTCATCAGCTTGATCGCACCGTCACTGACGCGAATTCGTTCAGGCTGCCACGCTCCGATATTCACTTGCGGCTCTTACGGGATGGGGGCCGCCGTGGCTTTTCCTTTATGCGCTCTGATGCATCGTCCTGGCGCGCCGCCAATGTCGCGGGTTTGTCGACGTTGGTTGGCACGCGAAGGCCATCGACAAAGACATCGACCAACCGCAAGACGCTATTCTGCCAGCCGGGCTGGTCGTGCATGTAGCACATGCCGACCAGCGCCCGCAGAAGGTCTTCAGGGCTGATGTCGGAACGTATCTCTCCGGCCGCAACCGCACGTTCCAACAAGGCGCCGACCGCTTTGGTGAGGCGCTCGAACGTGTGGGCGTAGAGATCCGACGAGCTGTTCACCGTGAGCGCCAGTGCGGCCAGCATGCCCTTCTTGGTCGCAACGAACTCGACATTGGACCGCAGCCAGCGACGCAACGCTTCGACCGGCGTCGCCTCGCTCTTCAACTGGTCTGCCAATTCGCTGAGCTGCTGCACCTCGCGCCGATAGACCGCCTCGAACAAGGCCTCGCGCGTTGGAAAGTGACGGTAGAGCGTCCCGATGCCGACACCGGCTCGTCTTGCCACGGCCTCCAGGCTTGCGTCCGGACCGCCGGCGCTGAACACGGCTTTCGCGGCCTCCAGCACGCGCTCGCGATTGCGGACCGCATCGGCGCGGGGCCTTCGAGTAATTTCTGCGGACGGATCTGCCATCGAAATAATCTCGATCACGATCTGGTTAGATGGAATCGGACCATGATCTCATCTCTTTGTTTGACCACGATCTTTCCGGGAAACCAATTGCCGTTTTTTCGGATGATGCTCCGACGGCCCCCGTCTTGCTAAACGGAGGAAGCCTCCGTATATGCCGATCAGTACCCGACTTGGATACGCCCGCCGGTCAACGCCAGAGGCGGCCTCAAGTCTGACTTTGGAATTGATCGGAGCCCTGAATGAATCTCTCCATCAGCCTTACTGTCAACGGCGTGCGGCGGAACATCGAGCTGGAAGACCCCCGTGTCACGCTGCTCGATCTGCTTCGTGAGCGTCTTCACCTGACAGGTACCAAGAAAGGCTGCGACCGCGGCCAATGCGGCGCCTGCACGGTCCTGGTCGACGGCCGGCGGATCAATTCGTGCCTGGCGTTGGCCGTCAGCCATGACGGCGCCGAAGTTCTCACGATCGAGGGCATCACGGGCGGAGACGAACTGCATCCGGTCCAGGCGGCTTTCATCGCTCATGACGGCTTCCAGTGCGGCTTCTGCACGCCCGGCCAGATCATGAGCGCGATTGGCCTGATCCAGGAGGGACAGGCCGGCGATGACCCCGAACGCATTCGCGAAGCCATGAGTGGAAACCTCTGCCGATGCGGAGCCTATTCCGGGATCACCGACGCGTTGCTGGACGTCCAGAAAAATCTCGTTGAAGCCGACCAAAGGCGCTCCGCATGAAGAACTTCGACTATGTCAGGCCGGCAACCATTTCCGAGGCCATCGCGGCCGCCGCTGAGCCGGGCGCTGTCTATCTGGCGGCAGGCACCAATCTGCTCGACCTGATGAAGGGCGGCATCACCGGTCCGAGTCGCTTGGTCGATGTCACGCATTTGCCCGGGCTCGATCGCACCGAACATCTGCCCGATGGCGGCGTCCGCATCGGCGCGCTCGTTCGCAATGCCGATCTCGCGCACGATCCGGATTTCGCCCGGTCCTATCCGGCGATTGCCGAGGCGTTTTTGTCGGGCGCATCCGCCCAGCTTCGCAATGCCGCGACCGTCGGCGGCAATCTGCTACAGCGCACGCGCTGCAGTTATTTCTATGATGTCGCCAGCGCCTGCAACAAACGCCAGCCGGGCGCGGGCTGCGACGCCCGCGAAGGCGAGAACCGATTGCACGCCGTGCTCGGCTGGAGCGAGGCCTGCATCGCCACCCACCCATCGGATTTCTGCGTACCGCTCGTCGCTCTCGACGCTGTTGTCGAGATCGAGGGCAGAACCGGCCGGCGCGAGGTCGCCCTCGAAGCCCTTCACCGTCTGCCGGGCGATACGCCCGAGCAAGAAAACGCACTAGAGCCCGGCGATCTGATCGTCGCCCTGCGGCTGCCCTGTGAAGCCCGCTCGTTCTCGGCGCATGCACGCTATCTGAAACTCCGCGAACGCACCTCCTACGCCTTCGCCGTGGTGTCCGCCGCCGCGGCGCTGCGGATCGAAGGCGGCGCCATCTGGGACGCGCGGCTCGCCCTCGGCGGCGTTGCCGCCAAACCATGGCGGGCCCGCTCGGCGGAGAAGATCCTGGCAGGCAGCAATCCCGGAAACGCCATCTTTCGTGCTGCGGCGGAAGCGGCGCTCGCCGACGCGAAACCCTCTGGACAAAATCAGTTCAAGATCGAGCTGGCGCGGCGGATTCTCGTGCGCGCCCTGACGCTCGCGGCAGTTGGCACGCCCAAGCGCATTCCAGCTCTTCCCGCCTCCCCTCTCTCATCTGCACGCGGAGTGTTGCATGACGCCTGAGATCAGCCTCACTCAATCACCTTCCCATCTCCGGCACGGCTCGAGCATCGGGCAGCCGCTGACGCGCCGCGACGGCGTCCTGAAGGTCAAGGGAGAAGCCCGCTACGCGGCAGATAACCATCCGCCCGGAATGCTCTACGCCGTTCTCGCGGTCAGCAGCATCGCGCGCGGCCGCGTGACCTTCCTTGACGTGCAGACGGCCAGGAGCCATCCCGGCGTGGTCGACGTCATGACCTCCACGAACAAGCCGCCGCTCGCGGAGGATCCGGACGCCAAGACAAATCCCTTCATGTTCCGGCTCGATCTCCTGCAGAACGACCTGGTGCGTTATGCGAACCAGCCGATCGCGGTGGTGATCGCCCGGACGCTGGAGGCTGCGACGGAAGGCGCGGCGCTGTTGTCGCCACATTACGAAACGCAGCCTGCCCGCGTGGGTCTCGACGCGAGCGAAAGTTTCGTGCCAGCCGCGGTCGGTGTCGGTAATCCATCCGAAGTGCGGCGTGGTGATGTGGAAGCAGGTCTTGCTGCGGCGTCGAAGCGCATCGATGCGACCTACGAGACATCCATCCAATACCACAACGCGATAGAGCCTCACGCGATCGTCGCGGCATGGGACGGCGATGCGCTGTCCATCGATACGCCAAGCCAGGGTCTCGCGATGGCGCAGGGCCGGATCGCCGGGTTGTTCGGCATCTCGCCGGAGAAAATCCATATCCGCAGCCCGTTCCTGGGAGGCGGCTTCGGTTCGAAGGGCCTGATCTCGGGACCGCAGATCCTTGGCATCATGGCGGCGCGACTGGTCGGCCAACCGGTCAAACTCGTGCTGCGCCGTGAACAAATGTACGGCCCCGTCGGCCACCGCGCGTCCACCCGCCAGAGGATTCGCATTGGCGCCGACGTTGACGGTTCGCTGACCGCGATCGATCATCACGCAAAAACTGCGTCGAGCTCCTTTGACGATTTCTTCGAGCCGGCCGCCGACGCCTCGCATACGCTTTATGCGAGCCCTGCCATCGCCACGTCGCACGAGGCGGTCCGGACTGACACTGGCACGCCTCTGTTCATGCGGGCTCCCGGTGAGGCAACCGGATCGATCGCGCTGGAGAGTGCGATCGACGAAGCGGCATCGGCCTGCGGGATGGACCCGCTCGCCTTCCGCATCAGGAATTATGCCGAAGTCGAGCCGATTTCCGGCAAGTCGTTTTCCTCGAAAGCCCTGCGCGAATGCTACGCGCAAGGCGCCGATCGCTTCGGCTGGTCGCGACGGCCACTGGCGCCACGACAGGTGCGTGACGACGCAGGTCTTCTGGTCGGTTGGGGCATGGGCACGGCAACGTTTCCAGCGCTGATGTTCCAGGCTGAGGCGCGTGCGGTGGTGCGAAGCGACGGGTCCGGCCTGATGGAGACCGGCGCGCACGACATGGGTCAGGGCGCCTGGACCGCGTTCGCGCAAATTGCGGCGGATGGCCTGGGGCTCGACCTCGAACAGACAGAGTTCAGGGCCGGTACGTCCGACCTGCCGGATGCGGGCATCGCCGGCGGTTCAGCCCACACCGCCACGGCCGGCATGGCGATTCACAATGCCGGCGCCGCGGTCATCGCCAAACTCGCGGATCTCGCGACAGGCGATGAGCGTTCGCCGTTGTTCGGTGCTGGTAACGCCGGGGTCATCGCGCACAGCGGCCGCCTGTTTCGTCGTGACGACGAAATGCGGAGCGAGAGCTATGCCGATATCCTCGGCCGTGCCGGCTTGGCGCAGATCGAGGCCCGCGGCAAAGGCGCCGCGGATCCTGCGGCGCAATCGACCTACGCCATGCATGCCCACGGCGCGGTGTTCGCGGAGGTCAAGGTCGACCCGGATCTCGGTCAGATCCGCGTCACCCGCCTGGTCGGGGCTTTCGCTGCGGGGCGGGTCATCAACCCCCGTCTTGTGCGCAGTCAGATCTTTGGCGGCATGATCTGGGGCATGTCATTTGCGCTGCATGAGCAGGCTGTCATGGACCATCGCTCCGGACGGACGCTGAACGCCAACCTCGCCGAGTATCATTTTCCGGTGAATGCCGACGTGCCGTCGCTGGAAGCGCTGATGATCGAAGAGCACGACCTTCATGTGAACGCGCTGGGCATCAAGGGCGTCGGTGAAATTGGAATCACGGGCTCGGCTGGCGCCGTCGCAAACGCGGTCTGGCACGCCACGGGAATCCGGGTCCGGCGTTTTCCGATCAGGATCGAAGATCTTCTGGCGCAAGCTCCACACTAAGCAGCGCCAGGTTGTTTCTGGCGCGCTTTGGGTTGACGCGAACTCATTCAGGTGGCGCTGCTCGATCGCGCTGAAATGGCCGTTCCAGCAGCCGCTTACCCTCCTTCGAAAATTGTTCCGCATTAAAGCAAGAAATTTAGCCTTCAGCACGTGAACCTAAGCACCGGCTCGCGCCTTCTAACTCTGTGGAGTTTTACGGGAAAGCGCACGGTGCTGACGTGAAACGTGTCTGGAATCTGATCGTCTTTACGATCGCCATCCTTTATTTTCTGATGGACGCAATCTTTGCGACCGTCGCCATCCCATTGTCCCGATGGATCGCCGCGCATTGGGTCTTCGAACGCATTCATCGGTGGGTTTTATCGCTGGGTCCTTATCCCACGCTTGCGCTGTTTGCCCTGCCGCTGATCATTCTCGAACCGGTTAAACCGGTGGCGGCTTATTTGGTTGGGACGGGCCATTTCGTGCCCGGGTTTGCCGTTCTGGCTATCGGTGAAATTCTCAAGCTCATACTCGTTGAAAGGCTTTTCAGCGTAAGCCGCGACAAGCTGCTTTCGATTCCTGCATTCGCCTGGGCCTATCGGAAGTATTCGGCGGTCAAAGAGCGGCTCACCTCGCTCGAGGCATGGCAACTCGTGCTGCGATGGAGTCGTATCGCGCGATATGCCGTTCATCGCTATGCGCCGGAACAGCCTGACTCCCTGAGATCCCACGATGCTTATCTGCCACTTACGACGACTGTTGCGAGACGTCAGCGCAACTAAAATCACTAAAGTTTGACGATAACGGACCACCGAACGCCAGCGGCTGGCCCAGAATTTCTTACGCCCTTCATTTCTTACGTCCTTCGGCATCCAGCCGCCTATTTTTTGGCTATCGAGTGCACGGTTCCGGTCATCGACGTCTGTGGCAGGAGATTGCGGAGTGACGTGATCTCACGTAGAACGTCGACGCCCTCCCGACCGCTATATTTTCCGTGGTTTTGAGACCGCTGGCCGGTGAATTGCGTGACGTGCGGGGCCGGTCGTTTCCGAATTCGAACCTACGACGGGGGAATTGGGCGCATGCCGATGGTTGTCTCGGCCTGAGCGCGAGGAAAGAGCGGGGCTAATTCTCGTGGCTGAATACCGATCCATGACCCGGACCGAATCGTTGGCGCCGTCGACGGGCAGCTGGGAAAGTACGATTCTCACCACCGACATCGTCGGCAGCACCGCCCTGCTCCGCCGCTATCCCAACGACATCATGAGCGCGATGGATCTGCACGACCAGATCCTGCACGCCGCCATCCGCCGCCGTTCCGGTGATCCGTTCAGGCACACCGGGGACGGTGTGCTCGCGATCTTCGAGCGGCCGCTGGACGCAGTGCTGGCGGCGATCGATGCGCTGCGCGAGATGCACAGCGTCGCCTGGGGTCCGACCGGACGGCTTCAACTCCGTTTTGGCATCCATACCGGCATGACGCGGGCACGGGGCGAGACCGACTTCTTCGGTCCCGCTTTGCCCACGGCGACACGGTTGCAGGGCGCCGCCAACGCCGATCAAATCCTGCTGTCGGGCGTCACGGTAGAGCGGCTCGCGAACGACCGCTTCCAGAAGCCGTTCAAACTGTCCGACCTTGGCGAACATCACTTCAAGGGCATCGAACCGATCCGCGTCTACCAGGTCTCCACAGCCGACCTGCCGGCCGACTTCCCGCCGATCGGCGGTAAGCGCGAGACCGCCAGCGGCAATCTGCCCGCCAATCTAAGTTCGTTCCTCGGCCGCGAGCGGGAGCTGGAAGAGCTTGGCCAAATCGCCGACGAGTCCAGGTTGCTAACGCTCATCGGTCCCGGCGGAATCGGCAAGACGCGGCTCGCCATCGAGTTCGCCCGGTCGCTGGAATCCTCCTTCCCCGAAGGAGCGTGGCTGGTCGATCTGTCGGCGCTGGAACGCGGCAGCGAGGTCTGGCCCGCGATCGCGGAGACCCTGCTGATTCCGCTGCTCCCCGGCGTGGAGTGGCGCGTTCAGGTCCTCGAGCGGCTATACGACGCCCGAGCGATCCTGCTGATGGACAATTGCGAGCATGTGCTCGACCCGATCGCCGACGCGGTCACCGAACTGGGTTCGGCCTGTGGCAAGCTGTTGGTGATCAACACCAGCCGGCGCACGCTTGGAGTGGAAGGCGAGGCCCTCTACGAAGTCTCCGCGCTGGATTCCGGTTCGCAGGACGGCTCCGGGCAATCCGCGGCCGTTCGCCTGTTCGTGGAGCGCGGCCGGCTGGCCGACCGGCGGTTTCAGCCGGGCCCGGACGATCTCGTTCTCATCCAGAGGATTTGCGCCAATCTCGATTACATTCCGCTCGCCATCGAGATCGCAGCCGGTCAGCTGCGCCGATTGACCCTGGCGAGCATCGAAAACGGGGTGACAAAACCCCTCGATCTTCACGCGAGAAATTTCCGGCGGCGGACCGGCCGCCAGCAAACGCTTCGGCAGACCCTGGAATGGTCATACGACCTCCTCGACCTGAACGGCCGCCAGGTTTTGCAGCGGCTGTCCGTATTCTCCGGTCCCTTCCATGAAGAACAGGCCCTGGCTGTCTGTGCGGGAGATATGTCCAGCGAAGCCGATATTGTGCGCGGGATCGACGAATTGGTGGAATCCTCGCTGCTGTCACGGGACGCGGGCGGTCCTCAATTGCTGAGAATGCTCCAAACCGTGCAAGCCCTTGGAAGGGAAAAGCTCGATCAGAGCGGGGTGCTGCAGACTGTCGAAACCCGGCACGGCGAGGTCTATGCGAACCGCTGCCGGGAGCTGAGCCAACGATTCGCAAGCGTTAATGAAGCCAAGGCTGCCAATGCGATTTACGATGAACTGTCCAATCTTCGTGCAGCCTTCGAGCGGGCTTTAACGCGCGATCTGAAATTGGCGGCGGACCTCGCAGCGCCCCTGTTCCTGTTCAACTACTCGCACCGTGGCGCGGAAACCGGAAGTTGGTACGAGCGGATCATGGCGCGGCCGGGCGCCGATCAGCTCGAACAGGCGCCGATCCTGCTCGCCGGGGCCGCCGGTCACGCCTTCCATGACGAGGGGGATCAGCAGAAGGCGATCGCTTTCATCGAACGGGGTTTCCGGATCGAAGCCGCCGGGTCGCGGTCCAGCCAGGGCTGGCTTGCCGGCGTCGCCGGTCAGATGGATCAGTGGTCCGGCAACACGATAAAATGCGTCGAGCACCATGCGACAGCAGTCGAGCAGGCGCGAAGCGCAGGCAACGTCGCCTGCGAGATCATGTCCCTGAGCATGGCGGCTTTCGTAAAGGCGCGGGTGGGAGATCTCGACGGCGCCAGCGAATTGGTCAGGGAAGTCACTCAGGTTGGGCAGACGACGACGCAGCCGACCCTGATGGGCTACGTTTATTATGCCCGAGGCGGTGTAGAAAGTTTCAAGGACCCCAACCGGGCAATCGATGAGTACTGGACGTCGGTGGATTGGGCGAACATGGCGGGCAACCATCTGGGGGCTCAACGGGTCAAACAGCTGATCGCCGATCTGCAAGCCGCGCAGGCCGAGCCGACCGAAGCCCTGGCGATTTATGTTCGCACGCTGATTGATCTTCCGAACCACGGGGCCGCCTTCTACACCTGGCTGACGATCCGGTCCGTGCTGTTGCCGCTGGCTCAGCTCGAAGCGGATGAAGATCTTGCCGTTTTGGCGGGCGCGCTGACGGCCTCACCGTTGAAGCTCGACAGATCGGCCAGGGAAGCTGTCAACAAAGCGAAGGAAAGATTGGGTAGTATTGCATTCGAGTTGGCGGCGGCCCGCGGATCTAAGTTTGACCTCGCCGAGGCCCGCACGTACATCGTCGATCTCTGGGGAAGCATGGAACGGCAGTCGAACTAAGCCGAATCCGACTCACAACCCTGAGGAAGTGTGTTAGTCTGCACGCAATGGAGGGTGGCATGGACGATATACCGGTGGCCCAGCGGCTTGTGGATGCCGTCATTTCCGATTTCCCGGATCACGCCGCTGGGACAAGGCCGGTTCATACCATCGGTATCGGCGTGGACGGTTATTTCGTGGCGTCAGATGTGGCGCGCACCTATTGCATCGCGGAGCACTTCCAGGGACAGCAGGTTGACGCATCGGTAAGATTCTCCAATGGATCGGGGAGTCCGGTTCAGCATGATGGCTGGAACGATGTCCGGGGAATGGCGACAAAATTCCATTTGAAAGACGGCGCTGCGACCGACCTGATCGCGATGACGCTGGGCGAATTCTTCTCGCGCACCGTCGACGATTTTTTCGCGTTCACCACGGCCGCGCGGCAGACGCCCGTCAAGAGGGAATCGCCGTGGCAGAAGTTTCTCGACATGCTGCAACTCAAGCAGCCTCTTCCCGACCCGTATCGGCGACAAACCGAGAGCGGCGATGCGGGCACGCTGGCTTACGCGAATGGCCATCGCTTCGCGCAGTTGGGCGTGTTCCAGGCCGGGATGATCGGCGCCCCCGTGAGCTATGCCCGCGCCACCTACCACGCCGTCCACACCTTCGTCGTGACCGGTCCTGACGGCATTCGCCGCAACGTTCGTTTTTCCTGGCAGCCTGTCGCCGGCGTTTGCACAACCGATCCTACCGCAGCCCCAGTCGACAAATACCTGCACCAGGAGCTCCGGGACCGCCTCGAGCAGTGGCCGGCCCGCTTCATGCTGATGATGACGATCGGCGAAGCAGGCGATGCGATCGACGATCCCACCCAGCCCTGGCCCGCCAAGCGCCTCCGGGTCGTCATGGGCACGCTGACGCTTACTAAAGTCGCCGACGATCAGGCCGCCGCCGCCGAACACATCAGTTTCAATCCGTGCCGCCTCGGTCCCGGCATCGAACCTTCCGGCGATCCGATCCTGCATGCCCGCCGCGACGCTTATCAGGAATCATGCCAGAGGCGCGGCGGCAATTCATGTCCCCTCAGCGGAAATTCCGCCAATGCCAGGTCAGCCAATGCCAAGTGAGCCGCCAAGCGACCGAAGCATGCTGGATCGACTTGTCGATTGGCTACCCACCACCGGCCCGTTCAAGTTCATCGCAGCGCGCATTCTGGTGCCATTCTGGGCGTGGCGCACGCCGGTCAAGAAACTGCCCGGCGGTCCTCCTTTTTCCATCCAGCCGGGCGACAATTTGCAGCGCATGATGAACCTGGTCATGCCGCTGAAAGACAAGTCGGCGATCGGCCGCGCCGTGGCGGCGCTGGCGATCGCGCAGAACGTGGACGAGATCTATGCCGGCCTGGACAATGTCGGCACCGTGCACTTTGCGCGCTTCGTCATCGTCGACAACAATATCTGCATGCTCTCCGTCTATGACGGGGACTTCACCAACTACATCCGTGATTTCATCGCGACCATCGGCAGCGTGTTCGACGCCGTGGTGAAACTTGTCGAGGGGGGTGACGCCGTGATTCCTTCCGAGCACAACATCGAGAAATTCATCGACTGGGTGCATGCGCATGACATGTACCAGGTGCCGGATTTGGCCACGGGCATCCTGCGCGACCAGGAACAACTCAAGGGCGACACGGCCGAGTCAGGCAATGACGATCTGCGCCTGCTGCCGCGCGAGCTGATCCTCCAGCTCAATGTCAACACCAACGTATCGCTCGGCAGCGGTTACCGCGCCTATCCCGGATATTCCGCGGCTCAGGTTCGCAAGCAGTTCGGGATCGGCTGGTGAGTACCGTGTTCAAACCCGCCGATGTGCAGGGCAACATCTTGCGCGGCTACCGCAAGCCCCGCGTGCGCTATCTCATTCTCGAGATCACCGATCGCATCGCCGCCCGCCGCTGGCTCGCCGCCCGCACGTCCGGACGCGGCGACGTTCCTCAAATCACGACCGAAGAACCCTGGACCACCAAGCCGGAAACCTGTTTCAACATCGGCCTGACCTATGAGGGGCTGCGGGCGCTTGGCACCTCGCACGACTCCCTTGATATGTTCCCGACCGAGTTCAAGGAAGGGATGAATGCCCGCGCTGTGAAGCTCGGCGACGTCGGGCCGAGCGCGCCGGAGAACTGGCCGGATCCCTTCAAGGACTCTAAGCGGATCCATCTTATCGCGACGATCTACGCCGACGGGATCACGCAGCTCGACAGCGTGCAGCAGCGGGCGCTCGCCGGCGGAACGGGTCTTAACCTGCTCGGCCAACGCGATGGCTTTAATTTTAACGGCAACTACGTTCACTTCGGCTACCACGACAATATCTCGCAGCCGAAATTCGCCGAGATTCACGACATCGACAACCTTTCGGACGCGCAGCCCGTGGCGCCGCTCGGCACCGTGTTGTTGGGATATCCGACTAATTTCGAAGGCTTGCTGTTCGCGGTTCCCCAACCCGAGCCGCTCGGATTGAATGGCAGCTTCAACGCGTTTCGGGTGCTCGAGCAGGACGTCGTCGGCTTCGAGGCCTATCTTTCGACCGCCGCGACCTATTTGCTCGCCCACCCAAAGGTGGATGAATTGCTGCCGCCCGGCGCCGAAGCGAAGATCGGAAAGGGGCTTTCGCGTCACGCCGCCATGCGCGAAATGGTCGCCGCCAACCTCTGCGGCCGCTGGCGCAACGGCGTGCCGCTGGCGCTGTCGCCCGACACCGACAATCCTTCGCCCCCGGTGGATCCGACCGATTTCGATTTCATCGGCGATTCCCGCTGCCCCTACGGCTCCCATATCCGGCGCAGCAACCCGCGGGGCGGGCAAATCGTGCAACGCGTTGCGAACCACAGCCGGCGCCTGGTCCGGCGTGGCATGCCCTATGGACCGGCCTACGATCCGGCCAATCCCGGCACCGAAGAACGCGGGCTGCTCGGCAATTTCATCGGGGCCAATCTCGGCGCCCAGTTCGAGGCCGTGTCCTGCGACTGGTTGAACCTGGGCCTGCAGGATCCAAGGATCACCGGGTCCAACGATCCCTTGGTCGGCGCCAACGATCCCGCGACCAGCTGGTTCGATCTGCCGCTCAAATCCGGCGCCACGATCCGGCTGTGGGAGCTGCCGCGGCTCGTGACCACGCGAGGCGGCGCCTATACGTTTCTGCCAAGCCTCTCGGCGATCCGTTTTCTGGGGTCGCTGTCCAACTGAAAGCGGCCAAAAGATCACGGAGCATTTCGGCATTTCTGCTCGGTATCTCTGCGCCGAAACCTATCTGGCGTTGCATGCTCACGGATCAACCCGGACCTCTTGGCGTTCATCAAGAGCTGACATCGCTTGAGCCGGCGCGATCTTCGCCGATCGCGCCGGCCTTTCCAACAAATCGGAAAGACATCTCGATGCCTGAGAATGACTCCGCGCTGATTATCGCCTGCGCTAAGCAATGGGCTGTGTCGAAGAGCCGCCTGACTGCTTCGAGCAGTCATCGCATGGTAGCGTAGGAGATCGTAGAAACGGCTACATTCGGCGCCCTGGCGCACCATTCGGAATAAAATCGCGAACGCCTATATTCTCGAAATTCCGATCTAAATATCGCTCTTGCTTACCGTGGCGGGAAGCGCGCGAGCCTGCAGCGGCGGAAAAGGCCCGGTACCAAAGTTCTTGCCGCGGGCACGCGGCGACCCGAAGAACCAGCTTTCCTCTCGCGCAATTGCTGCCACTTCCGGCAAGATCGAGACCTCCACCGACAGCAGGTAGGCAGCCGAATATTCCACCTTGGGGGCGGCGGGGTGCTCGATCAGGACTTGCAGGGCTCCCGATTCGAGATCGCCTGCAAACAGATCGGGCGGCAACAGGCTGACGCCGACGCCCCGCCGCACCAGCAAGGCCACCACGCTGAAGCTGTTGCAGCGATGCACGAGCGTAGGACTGACCTGGGCTTCCTCGAACCAGTCGATGATCGAATGATATGCGTTCGCATCCTGTGGCATGCCGATGATCGGCAGTTCAGCAAGGTCCGCCGCCGTCATCTCGCGGTCGGCCGGACGTAACCCCGGATGACCCAGCCACTTCATGGCGCAGCTGCCGAGCGAGACACGCACGACCCCCGGCAGTTGAATCGGACCCGGCAGCAACGCGATGTCAATCTGCCGGCGGGCAAGCTTGTTCGCCAGCCGGTTCGACAGATCGACATCAATCTCGAGCTGCACCTTGGGATAACGCTCCTCAATTCGCGCCAGGAAATTCTGAAACCAGGTGAGCGCGATGCTTTCGACGACGCCGACCCGTATCGTGCCCACCGCCGCCTTGCCGCTGGCCGCGACCCGCAGGGTGGCGACTTCCGACAAGATTCGCTCGGCGCTGGAAAGACAGGTTTCTCCGATCGCCGTGGCCACGACGTTGCGCCCCTGCCGGCGCAGCACCTTGGCGCCGAGCTCGCGCTCCAGCTCCTGAATACGTCGGGTCACGGCTGGTTGGGTCAGATTGAGATGCTGCGCTGCAGCACCGACGCCGCCGAGCCTGACCACCCACAGCAAGGTTTCCAGATGCCGAGTATCCACTCTCGTATAAAACATACGCATGGATAAAATGTCTACTATTCATTTGTAATGGGCCGTAGCCGTGAGAATAATTGAAGAAGTCGTCACCAGCTCCATGAACGGGATCGAAAACTCATGCGCTTCCTTTATAAATTGAAGCTGCCCCTTATCGCCAGCTACCTCGCCTTCTTGACCCTGGCGGGATTGTGCAGCGCAAGAGCGGACGAGGCCGCCTGCGAACCGGCCAAACTGGCCAGCAAATATCCGGGCCTTGTCGGCAAAACGATCAAAGTCGGCCAGGATGGTGAGAGCGTGCCGTTCAGCACGCGCGATCCCAAGGACTTCACCAAGCTGGTCGGACTGGATGCCGATCTGGCGGTGGCGACCTTCGCCTGCATCGGCGTGCCGATGCAGTTTCAGATCGGGACCTGGGCGGGGCTGATCCCCGCGGCGATGAGCGGCCAGATCGACGTGATGTGGGACACCCTGCTCTACACGCCCGAGCGCGCCAAGAAACTGGATTTCGTGGTCTACATGAATGCCGCCACCGGCATGCTGGTTGCCAAGGGCAATCCGAAAAACATCCATACGCTTGGCGATCTGTGCGGCCTGACCAGCACGACGACTCTCGGCACCACCCAGGAAGCCATGCTGCGCGACGCCAGCAGCAAGTGCGTCGCCGCCGGCAAGCCGGCCGTCAACATCATCACCTCCACCGACATGCCGAGCGGCCTGCGCCTCGTGCAGAACGCCCGCGCCGATCTCGTTTCGGTCAACAAATTCGTCGGCGACAGCATGGTCGCGGCCAATCCCACCACCGTGGAAAGCGCCTTCGACGTCGTTACCGGCGCCAAGATCGCCGTCGGCACGGCGAAGGGAAACACCGACCTCGTCAAGGCACTCCGCGAGGGTCTCGCCGCGATCCGCGCCAGCGGCGCGGAGAAGGCGATCTATGAGCGCTACCATGTCGACTACAGCCTCACCACCGAGCCGGCGGTCCTGACCGAATAGGTCAGCACGCCTTCATACGCAGATCATCAATGGCGCACGCCGCGGTGGTGCCTGGCACGAAGCCGCGACGGCGCATCGGAGAACGACCATGACGACCGAACTGTCCGCCGTGCAGCAGCACGTCGATGCCACGCGCGTGCTCGAGATCGAGCAGGAACTGTTGCGCATTCCCAGCTCCGCCTTCCAGGAGCACCAGATCGCCGACCGCCTCGCCGAGCGGATGAACGACATCGGTCTCGACGTCACCATGATGGATGTCGTGAATCCCATGGATACGACCATGGTCAGCCGCCAGCCGATGGGCATCCTGCGCGGCACCGGCGAGGGCCCGAGCCTGATGCTCAACGGGCATATGGACCCAGGCGTCGAGATGCCGGGCTGGTCGGTAGACCCCTACGGCGCGAAGTTCGAGGATGGCTGGGTGTGGGGCATGGGCGCCCACGACGACAAGGGCGGCATCGCCGCCGCCTTCTGCGGCGTGGAAGCGATCATCCGCTCGGGGACCCGGCTCAAGGGAGACGTGCTGTTGTGCCCGGTGATCGCCCACAAGTATGGCGGTGCCGGCACCCGCGCGCTGCTGCGCAGCGGAGTGAGAACCGACCTGTGCATCAACATGGAGCATTCCAACAACACCATCGCCAATGTCTGCGTCGGCATTGTGATGGTCCGCATTCTGGTGGAAGCCCCCGAGCTGTTCTTCCGCTACAGTGCCGAAGCGAAGGCATTGTACTGGAATCCCATCGAGCAACTCTGCGAGGTCATTCGTCGCATCGGGCCCAGCCTCGATCCGATCCCCGAAGGAAGCTGGATGAACTTCACGCCGCACCCGGAGCTGCCGGGATTTCCGACGCATACGTTCGATACGTTCCACAAGGAACATTACTACCAGAAGAACCGCACCGGTCTTCACAGCAAGCAGGCGGAACTGTTGCTGCAATTCCGCACCGTGCCGGGGCAGACACTCGACAGCATACGGGCGGATGTCGCGACCCTGCTTGACGGAATCCAGCAAGAGCATCCTGCTTTCAACTACACATTCGAATTGCCCGCCAAGGGCACCGAACAAGGCTGGTGCCAGGAGCCGATGGCTTGCGCCGCGGATCACTCCCTGGTCGCGGCGCTGGTCGCGGGCCAGCAGTCGGCGTCCGGCGCTCCCGCCATCGTCGGCGGCTGGGGACGGCTGGGCAATGTCGGGGACGGCAATATCATTGCCGCGCACGGCATCCCCACGGTGCAATACGGGCCGGGCGACATTCGCGTCTACAAGGAATGGCCGACCGCCGATGAACGTGTTTTGCTCTCTGACCTGGTGACCGCCGCACGGGCGGTGGCACATGCAACCGTCAAATTGTGTGGCTGAACCATGAGCGAACCGGCAGCAAAAGGCGCGACGACCTCAGGCCGTCACGACATGCAAGCCTATACGACGTGGGCCGGCGTCGTCGCCTTCGCCGCGGCGATTGCGGTCGCCTTGGGCTGGCGGGCGAATTGGGTGCCGGCACCGCTGATGGAGGTCTTGAGCTATGTCTCCTCCGGCTTCCTGCTGGACGGCGCCCTGACGGCGCTGGAGATCGCGGCGCTGGCGATGATCGGCGGCATCCTGCTCGGTCTGCTGCTGGCGTTGATGCGACTCTCCAGCATGGCGCCGATCCGCGGAACGGCGTGGCTTTACATCTGGTTCATCCGCGGCACGCCGCTCATCCTGCAACTGGTTTTTCTCTACGACGCCTTGCCGCTGTTCGGAATCAAGCTGGATAGTTTCACCACAGCCGTCGTCGGCTTCACACTGAACGAGGCCGCGTTCAGTGCGGAGATCATCCGCGGCGGAATTCTTTCGGTAGACCGCAAACAGAGTCTCGCCGCCGCCTCGTTTGGAATGAGTGCGTTCCTGACGCTCCGGCGCATCATTCTACCCCAGGCGATGCGGGCGATTTTGCCCGGCATGGCCAACCAGACGATCTCCATGATCAAGGGGACATCGATCGCATCGGTGATCTTCGTCAACGAACTCACCTTCCGCTCCCAGCAGATCGTCGGACAGAACTTCAAGTTCTTCACGGTGTTCGCGGCGGCCGGCATCATCTACCTCATCATGACCAGCGTGGTGGCGATGGCGCAGTTTTATCTGGAGCGGCATTACAATCCCGAGGCGGCGGGCAAGTCTCGCGCCGGCGTGCCTCCGGCAATCGCGGCGGTCGATAACGGTGTCGCAGGCATACCGGGGGAATCCGGCACCGCGTGGATGGACAGGCTGCAGGGCGACCCGGCAGATCGTTCGCCCGGCGACGAGCCGTTCGTGGTCTGCCGCAATGTGCAGAAATCCTATGGCGACAAGGAGATCCTGCGCGGCATCGATCTGACGGTGCGACGTGGCGAGGTGGTCGTGCTGATGGGACCTAGCGGCTCCGGCAAGAGCACGCTCCTGCGGCTGGTCAACCATCTGGAAACCCTCGATTGGGGCGAGATCACCGTTGACGGCAAATATGTCGGATACAAAAAGGTCATCGGCGACGGGCTGAAGCCGATCCGAAACGTCGCCAAGGCCCGTGCCGACGCCCGCATCGGCATGGTGTTCCAGCACTTCAATCTGTTCGATCATCTGACGGCGCTGGAAAACATCATCGAGGCGCCTGTCCATGTCTACGGCGAAGAGACTGAAAAGATGCGCGCGCTCGCCAGGAATTTGCTGCGTGCCGTCGGCCTGACCAGCCATGCCGATCATTTTCCGCATCGCCTGTCCGGCGGCCAGCAGCAGCGGGTGGCGATCGCCCGCGCGCTGGCGATCTCGCCGCGGCTGATGCTGTTCGACGAACCGACTTCGGCGCTGGACCCCGAACTGGTCGGCGAAGTTCTCGCGGTGATCCGCCGTCTTGCCGAAGCAGGAATGACCATGATCGTGGTAACCCACGAAGTGCGCTTCGCCCGGGAAGTCGCCGACCGCGTGATCTTCATGGATGAAGGCCTCATCGTCGAGCAGGGGCCTCCGGAAGTCGTGCTGGATCATCCCAAACACGAACGCACCCAGCGTTTTCTGCGAATGGTCGAACAAGCAGACGACCTGATGACTGCCCCGCTTGCGCAACCCGCGGAAGCTCCGAGATCTTTTGGAAAGTGAGCCGACATGAAAGCGTCAGTCGCCGAATTCGTACAGATCGGGCGCCTTGCCCAACAGATGGATGAGCAGGGCCTCGACGCCATCGTCGCACGCGCTGGCATCAACTTTACCTATCTGTCGGGCATGGTCTACCCCGGCACGCTGGCACGCCATCTCGACCTCGCCGACTCGCCGCGGGGCGTCTACCTGGTCTGGCCGCGCAGCGGCGAGCCGCGCATGGTGGTCAATGCGATCGCCGAAGGGCTTGCACGGCGGGACTCATACGTCGAGCATTTCGACGTCTATGAGGGCTATATCGAACCGCCGGTGGAGCGGCTCGCAAAAGTCATCGTCGACATGGGTCTCGCCGAATCGAGAGTCGGCTTCGAGACCAACTTCATCAGCATGGCCGACGGCAGCACCCTGCGCAGCCGCCTGCCGCGGATGCAGATCGCCGATTCCACCCAGCTGATGGATACGGTGCGCGCCGTGAAAACGCCGGCGGAACTGACGCTGTTCAAGCGCGGTGCCGATCTTCTTGATGACGCCTTCCTGGCCTGCTTTCCGACGGTGCGGCCCGGCATGCGGGAGCGCGACCTGCACGCCGCGCTGGTGGCTCACTGCCTTGCGGGCGGATCGGAATTCACCCACGGCATTCTCAACTCGGGGCGAAATACCATCCCCTATGCCGGCGAAAGCGATTTTGCATTTGCGGCGGCGGACGCAATCCGCACCGACTATGTCGCCTATGTGAAGGGCTACCCCGGCCATCAATCGCGTTGCGCCGTGGTGGGCCAGCCGAGCGCGGAGCAGCAGCAGCAATACGCTGCTGTGCGCGACATCTACCGAGCCGCCAATGACAAGCTGATACCGGGCCGCACCGCTGGCGAAGTCTACCAGTTCGTGGTCGAACGTTTCGCGGCGATCGGAGTCACCTACAAGTCGATGCTGGCCGGGCACAGCGTCGGCGCATGGTGGCACCAGCAGGAGCCGGTGATCTCACGCGACAATCCGCGGCGGCTGGAGGAAGGCATGGTGATCGCCATGGAGCCGCATGTCGATCACTGGCACATCCAGGACATGTTCGTGATCCGCGCGAACGGGCCGGAATTGATCTCGGACAAATTTCCCACGGACAAAATCTTTGCGTGTGGCTGAGCGCGATGATTGCACTATGGAATCCGAACACCGAAAACGGGGTTCGGAGTTCTGTTCGGAATAGCGGCAATTTGGCGCGCCACCCAGAACAAAACTTCGAACTCCTACGTTTTTAAAATTACGTTATAATTTCGCGATATCCAACATGGCTCCGCCAGCGCCATCTATTCGATCAAGGCCGCGTCGAACACATCGTCCCAGTCGGCCACGCCCGGCCGGAACGGTCACATCGATGACACCACGGGCCGTCAATGTAATCCTGCAGTCACAGCCAATGGCCCAATACCCGAGCCACGGTCAGCCAGACCGGCCCATCACAGTCACTATTTGATGTCACCTGGCGCGGGCGACAGGTCGAGGGCATCAAGCTCCGCAAGAGCTTCCTGGGCGAGCTGGATCGAAGCTGCGGCAACATTCTCCTCCAGATGCTGGCGGTCGGCCGTCCCCGGTATGAGCAGCATGTTTGGTGCATGCGCGAGCAGCCATGTCAGGCCAAGCTGCGCGGGCGTGATCTTTAGTCTCTCGGCGATCTCGATGACCTTTGGCTGGTCGGTCAGCTTCGGCCACCCTGGGAAAGCGCCCCCAAGAGGGAAGAACGGCACCCAAGCGATTTTATGCTCGAGGCACAGCGCGAGCATGTCCTCGAATTGCCGGCTCACGAGGCTGTAGGCATTCTGAACACAGGCGATGCCGGCGGGTAGCGCTCGTTTGAGACCATTCAGATCAATTGCACTCAGTCCGATGGCGCCGATCTTTCCCTCATCCCAAAGGGCGATCATCACCGCCATCTGGTCGTCGAGATCAACGACCTGAACTCCTTCTGGCTTGAGGCCGGGCCCGGCATCCAAGCGTCGCAAATTGACCACCGGTATCTGATCGAGGCCCAGGCTCCGAAGATTGTCCTCCACGCTTGCTCGAAGTTGCTCCGGCCGTTGCGCAGGTTTGAGCGGCATCTTTTCATTGGGACTGGGATCGGCTCCGACCTTGCTTGCGACGATGATGCCGTCGCGGGAGCGAAGCACCTTGCCAATTGCCTCGTTGACAAAGCCGTTGCCGTAGATTTGCGCTGTATCGATATGATCGACACCGAGATCGACCGCGCGCTCCAGCACCGCGACCGCCCGGGCCAAATTTCCTGCGCATCGTCTTAGTTGCATCGCGCCATATCCCATACGCGCGACCTCATAAACGCCAAGCCTGTAGGTTCCCGCGCGCGCTGCGTCTTCTGACTTCGGTAGGGACATAGGGCTATCTCCTGTGATAGACGGAACATACCGGAGGACCCTCCGGTATGCCCCGTCATTAAACGGAGGTGCCTCCGATTGTCAATCCCTCCTCTCCGACGCGCCGATGCAACGAAGAACCGAGAGCGCCTCATTACGGAAGCTCGCGTCCGGTTCTCTGCTGGCGATGGCGCAATATCTCTTGAAGCGATCGCCAAGGCGGCTGGGGTCGGTATTGGCACGCTCTACCGCCACTTCCCGACACGAGAAGCACTCATCGAAGCGGTCTACCATTTAGAACTCGATGCTCTCGAGGCGGAGGCAAACGACCTCCTTAAAACTCATCCAAGCTTCGAAGCGATGCGGCGGTGGATGGATCGCTATGCCCAGTTTGTCGCGACGAAACGCGCGATGTACGACGCGCTGCGGGTGGCGCTGACGCCGCGCATGGGCGCGGTGTCCGAAATCCGGGCCAGGATCAATGCGACGATTGCAAAATTCCTGGCTGCTGGATCGCAAGACGGGACCATTCGGGATGACGTCCAGCCTGACGATGTCACTCTAAGCCTCGCTGGCATGGTTCTCGCGGCAACGACATCACCGGACCGGGATCAGATGCGGCGGTTGCTGGATCTGCTGATGGACGGGCTCCGGCACCGGTCTCAACGAGAGTAGGCAAACAAGCCGCGGCCGCCTTCGATGGGATTCAAGCCATCCAGGAACCGGAAGACGTCACGGTCGGACGCGTAGAGCGTGGTCGGTTTCTTGGTAATGTCGACATCGGGACACGCGACCGACACGCTCGCCATGGCTCACATCCGTCGCAACCGACAGGGTCACGCGTACAATGGTATTTGCAATCTGTAATACATGATCCACGCTGACCTATCGGCTCGGTCGCGATCTGTTGCCCGGGAAGCTCACAGGGGACTGTGGCGCCGTCCGCTGCTCACCGTCTTTGTTTCAGGAACACGTCCAGAACCGCGCGCGCCTCCGGCCCGGCGGTGGCGCGCCATTCGGCGAGCGTCTTCTCGGCGGCGCCTCGCAGGACGGCCATCACCTCGGCCGGCGGCGTCTCGTTGATGGCGACGCCGTTCTCGCGCATGCGCTTGAAATTGACCGCCACGCGCCCGGTCATGGCCTCCCACTGCCGAGCGGTGGTCCCCTCGCCCGCCTTGGCCACCGCCGCCTGGGTCTCGGCGTCCAGCGCGTTCCAGGCGGAGAGCGAGACCGCACCGAAGCTCAAAGGCACAGCATAGACGATGTCGGAGAAGTTCCTGAGATAGTCCCACAGCTCGCGCCCCGCGCCGCCGTCGCCGGAGGAGAGCACGGCATTGAACTCCCCGGTCTTCAGCTTCGGCATAAGGTCGGAAAAAGAGACCACCTGCGCCAGCGTGCACAGGCGTGCGAACAGCTCCGCGCTGGTGGCGTCGTAGGCGCGAATCTTCAAGGCCTTGAGCGCGTCGAGGTCGGTGACGGGGCTTGCCGACCAGATGCCGCTGGGCGGCCAAGGCGTGACGAAGAGCAGTTTCTGCCCGCGCCTCGCGAACTCCGCCTCGTAGAGCGGGCGGGCCGCCTGGTAGAGGGCACGCGCCTCCTCGGCCGAGGCGGTCACAAAGGGCAGCGAGGAGAGGAGGAGGAGCGGGCTCTCCTCCCCGAACGCACCGCCGAAGCTGTCGGCCATGGCGAAGCGCCCCTCGCTCACGGCTTTCAGCTGCTCGCGGGTTCGCAGGCCGGATTTCGCGTCCGGGATCGGGCGGACGAGGATGCGCCCGCCGGTCGCGCGCTCCACCTCGGCGGCGAAGGTTGCGTCCGCTTGGCCGGGAATGGCGGAGGCGGGATATTCGTCGATGAGCTCCCACACCGCCTGGGGCGCCGGCTGGGCGAAGGCGGGCAGCGCCGGGAGCGTCGCGGGTCCCGACAGGAGCCAGCAACAGGCGGCGAGGGCAGAAGGTGTGCGCATGAAAGTTCCTACTCTTGAACGCAGCGGGCCGCGCGGTCCGCAGGCTGGAAGGTTAGGCGGACGGCGTCCCGCCGAGGCGCACCCAGGTGCTGGCGACTTCGAGGCCGGAAGGACTGAGCGTCGTCGATAAGTCGTCGCCGAAAACTGCGTTGCTCCATGTGCGCGATCACCGAGAAAGAGCGCCGCTCCCGCCATGGTGAGCACTGCGTCAGTGCCATCACGACGGCACCGTTGACCGCCGTCATGTAGTCGGGTGCGAAGAACCGCAGCAGCTGAGGGTTCTCGCGCCGCCGGAAGGGCCCCTACTTCATCCTGAAGCCGTTCTCGACGAAGCCCTGGAGCCCGAGCATGCGGTCGCCGAACTGCACATCGAGCCCATCGGGATCGCGGACGTGGAAACTGTCGGAGTCCTTCTGCGGCGCGAGGCCCTCCGCGGCAAGTCGCGCCTCGATCAGCCCAGCGTCATATACCGCAAGGCCGAACATGAAGTGGGAGACGGTGCCGGGGTTGTCCCCCGGCCGCAGCACCAGCATGCTCTCGCCGAAGCCAAGCAGCACACTCTCCGCGCTCTGCTGGATGACGCGAAGGCCGAATATGCGGCAGTACCACTCCTTCGACCGCGCCAAGTCGGAGACCGTGATGGCAATGTGGTTGACCGTGACCGCCTTGCTAAGGGGCTCGTTCGTCTCGGGCATGGGATCTCCGGTTTGTCGAGCGGACAGATTTCGTCTGGGATGTCACTTGGGATAGAGCGTCGCAATGCTGTCGTGCAGCTTGCGGGCGAGCGGAGAAGCCTCATAGGGACCGGTCACGACCTCGATATAGACCCCGCCACAGGCCATTCCGGCCTTGGCGAGCGCCGCGTCGAGCTCGCCGAGCGTCGTGACGCGGGCGGTGAGCCAACCCTCGCAGCCGAGCGCCTGGGGCAGCTCCGTGTAGCGCCAGGGCGCGATGTTATTATAGGCGGCGTCGGAGTCGCGG
Source organism: Bradyrhizobium canariense (assembly GCF_900105125.1). Taxonomy (NCBI): domain Bacteria; kingdom Pseudomonadati; phylum Pseudomonadota; class Alphaproteobacteria; order Hyphomicrobiales; family Nitrobacteraceae; genus Bradyrhizobium; species Bradyrhizobium canariense. The sequence goes on from NZ_LT629750.1 coordinate 3,980,910, forward strand.
CAAAGCAGTCGCTCGATTAGATAGCCGGAATTGTTCAGCACGAAGACGACAGGCTTCAGTCCAAGCCGGCCGAAGAGGCCGATCTCCTGTGCGGTGAGCTGATGCGAGCCGTCGCCGGTAACGAGGATGGTGCGGCGCCCCGGCGCCGCTGCCGCGATGCCAACGGCAGCCGGCGTGGCCCAGCCGATCGAGCCCCAGAGGGTCTGGTTGTGGAAGGTCGCGCCCTTCGGCAGCGCCGCGAAGGCCAGGCCCATCGAAATCGTGCCGGTCTCGGCGACGAGCTGATCGCCGGGCCGAAGGAAGTCACCCCAGCGGACATAGAGGGCCTCCGCGGTAATCGGCGCATCTGCGCCCGATGCGGCAGCCTCCTTCGCTGGATGCAGAGCCATCCCGTCCGGGTTCCGCCACGAGCGGTAGACGAGACGGCGTGTCAGCTCCCCGATCAGTTCCTCCATCTCGACGTTCTGGTAGACGGTGCCATCGATCCTTGTCCGATGATGGCCGATAGCGATCGTCTTTGCCGGGTCGAGCCTGGCGGTGAAGGCGCCGGTGTTGAAATCGCTCATCAAGGCGCCGACCGTGATGATCCGGTCGCAGCCCTCGACGAAGGCGCCGACGCTTTCACTCATGATCGCTCCGTCATACATGCCGACGAAGGCAGTCTGGTCTTCCTCCAGCACGCTCTTGTCCATCGCCATGGTTGCGAAGGGCAGCCCGCTGGCGTCCACGAGCCTCTGCAAGAGAGGCGAGAGGCCGGTACGCGCAGCAAGGATGCCGGGCAGAAGACAGGCCGTTCTCGCTTGTTCCAGGGCCGCAATGATCGCCGCCGCGGCGCTGTCGAGAGCCACCGGATCGCTGGCGGGAGAAGATAAGAGCGCCGCCGCGCCGAGGACCGGCTGCTCGGCGAGATCGGCCGGGAAGGCCATGTAGACGGGCCTCCGGTGGTAGAGCGCCTCGTGGATCAGCCGTTCTGTCTCATAGGCGACGTTCTGGGGCGTCATCACGGCATGGGCCACGACCACGGGTTCGCTCATGCGCCTGAAGAGACCGTATTCACCGTCGCCGAGCGTGTGATGCATGATGGCGCGGGCCGCCTGCACCGACATGCGCGGTGTTCCAACCAGATGGAAGACTGGCAGGTGCTCGGCGTAGGAGCCGGCGATCGCGTTGATCGCGCTGAGTTCGCCGACGCCATAGGTGGTCGAGAGCGCAGCCGCGCCCTTGACCCTTGCGTAGCCGTCCGCGGCATAGCCGGCGTTGAGCTCGTTGCAGCAGCCGACCCAGCGCAGCTGTGAATCGGCGAGCACGGCATCACAGACCGAGAATGAGTAATCGCCCGGGACGCCGAACACATCGGCGATGCCGATATCCTTCAGCCGGTTGAGCACATGCTGGATGACGGTGACGGGCATGGGATGGTCTTGCCTCAGAGCCTGTTCGAAAAAGGGCAGTCGGACGCCGCGGGTGGAAATGAAGCTCGATCTGGGCTCAGGGCCGCGTGTTTGACGTGCGGGCCGCGAAGAAGCCGGGCGACCCCAACCCCTCCGGCTTTTTCAGCGAGCGCTGAACATCCCCGACGTCAGTCTGATGCAGCCGAACCAACCGTTAGCTACTCCGGGAGTCCGACACCCAGGATCTACCCGGCGCTACTCCGCGCCGCCGCCCCCGCGCTCGTTGGCATACTCGATGCCGGCCTGGATCTCCTCGATCGCCTGTTGGATCAAGGCCATGGCCTTCACGCGGTGGCCTCCCTTGTTCGAAGAGGCTTCGCGCAGAGATGCCATTGCGTCGAACAGCGATGAAAGCGACCGCTCCATATTGCCCTGATAGGCCTCGGCGCTCGTGGCTGCGCCCACCACCCCCAGCGCGGCGGCTCCGGCGGCAAGCAACGCAAGACGCCGACGGTTCAGCTGTGTGTCTTCCATCATATTGCTCCTCATATTGCAGGTGGAACTATCGATCTTTCCGGTCGTGGCAGAGGATTGCAGCCGCCAAAAGTGCTCCCACCAGGGACACATGCTCCATCACGACGTGGAAATGCGCAGTCCTTTCTGGCTGCGGCATGGTCCAGAAGGCGTGCGCGATCGGGATCGTCAGTGCTGTGAAGACGATGAGCGATGCGGCGCCGAGCCAAGCGGCCCGGTTCAGGATGATCATGGCCGAGCCCAACAGGAGCCAGACCGTCGTTGTAGCGGCATAGAGCGGCGCCGGCTGCAGCCCGAAATGCGCCATTTCCGCGACCCGTTCGGGAAAGGCGAAGAGGGCAGCGACACCCGCGCTCCAGAAGACGAAGGTCAGCAGGATACGCGCGGCAAGCCGCGTGGACAGGCTGCCAAGAATAGCATCGAGGATATTCGGCATCTTTCAGCTTCGTAACGACCGCCAACATTGAACCCTGGCGTTATTTGGCTCGCGGCGATCCGCGCGTCATCACCAGAAGTAATGATGCCGAACGCCCGTCGTCGACGCATGGTGGCGGGGCCAAGCGCGCGGCGATTCAATCTCAGAGGAAGGAAAGATTGTGCTGGCACACCGATTTGGAGCGGCACTCGTCGCCGGCCTGATTCCAATTCTCGGGACGCTCGTTCTCGGGGCGGCATCCTCTCAAGCGACGGACGGATTGCTCGTCGCGCCGTCCTCGCAGCCGCTCAACGTCGGCGATGCCATCATCGCCGCGACCGCCTATCACGACAGCGCCGCGTATGAGCGCGAAATCGCGGCGATCACCGCCACTGCCGCCGCGTGGATCAACGAGGTGGCGCCAAGCACGCACAAACCTGCGATTGTGCTCGATGTCGACGAGACGGCCCTGTCGAATTGGACGATTATCAAGCGCGACGATTTCGGCAGGCCCATCGGGGGGCCCTGCCCCGTGGACTCGACGGCACCCTGTGGCTGGGCCGCATGGGACATGCTGGCGTCCGATACCGTGATCGCACCTGTGCTGGATCTCGTCAGCAAGGCCCGGGCTCTCGGCGTCAAGGTCTTCTTCATCACAGGACGGCCGGAGAGCCAGCGGACCGCGACGGAGAAAAATCTGCGCGCGGCGGGCTATATCGACTTCGAAACGCTCTACATGGCCCCCAACGCAGCTCATTTCGCATCGGCCGCCGACTTCAAGACACCGGTGCGTGCCGCCATCGAGACCGAGGGTTATACGATCATTGCCAATATCGGCGACCAGCCTTCGGATCTCTACGGCGGTCATGCTGAGAAAATATTCCTCCTTCCCAACCCTTTTTACCGCGTGCCGTGATTCGCGAGGACGAACGCTGCCAATGACGAACGACCAGCCGCCCGCTATTGCTCACCTCTGGGCGCGTCTCGCCATCGCACTCGGCTTCGGAGTTCTCGTTCATGACCCGTCCAGGGAGTGCCTCCTTGGGAATCAGTCCGACATCGGCCGCACAGAAAAAAGGCTCAGCGCGAGCGAGAGAGCGATCACGCTGCCCTCTCGCCGAGAGTTGCGGAGCGAGCGCTATTGCTCCTCCTCGAAGATCCAGAGCTCGGCCGTCGGCTGTGGCATGCCGTTCGCGTTCTCCCGCATGCCGAGAAATGCGGGAATGCGGCGCCGCTGCTCGGGCGAGAGCGAGCCGGCGAGAGGCTTCAGGGCACTAACGACCGTCTTCAAGTCCTGTGCTCGCACGATCTCCGCGTCGGCGCTCCGTTCGAGAATGTCGACGAAGCTGGCGGGCGGCGGCGCTGCGGCCCGCTCCCCCCGCCGCTCGGCCGACCGCTTGGCGATCTCTCGGATGGCGGTTTCGACGGGCGTCCACAGCTTCTGCTGCTCCGGCGTCAGGCGCAGGACCGTCTTCAGCGCCAGGATGCGCGCGTCGAGCACGGCATCGGCATCGGCAGGGGTGTAGAGTTCAATGGAGGGTGGATCGGCCTCAGCGGGCGCATTGCCGCCGGGAGTCGCGTCCTGAGCATGGGCCTGCATCACAAGGCCGGAAAGCGCGCCGAGGAGCACAAGGCGCAGAGAAGATTTCGCTCGCATGGATTTGCTCCGTTTGATCACAAGGCTGACGATTGACGGGCGCCGATCACTTCCAGCCGCCATCGGGCAGACGACCATGATAGGGCGTGTCGCGGCAGTGCCCCCATGGCCCGCGCCACCAGCCGGGCGAACAGCCATTGCCGAAATAGCCATAAGCGGGCGGCACGTTATAGGCCCAGCCGCCGCCGGGCATCGGGCCGGAATAGGGCGTATCGCGGCAATGGCCCCACGGTCCGCGCCACCAACCGGGGCCACAGCCCTGCGCAACGGGAATGAGGTCTGCGCCTGAAAAGAGGGCAGTTGGCCGCGCCAGTGGCAGCGCAGACGCTGGTAGGGCCGTCAGGGCCGCAAGGCCGAGACCGGTCAGGAGTTTGATGCCAATGGTCATAGATCGGACTTCAGGTTGGATGCGCCTGGGCGCATCGGTTTCGATTCGTGGATCGGAACGCAGCCGCGGATGCGGCGCACCACGCTATCGAAATAGATCAATGACTTCGTACGGACATCACCAGAAGTGGTGACCGCGCCAGCCCAAACGCCCATGGCTGCCTGTCTTTGACGAAGAAAGACTGACTGTTGCCCACACGCTGGATCGAGTCCTAGTCAGCGCGCAGACGCCTAGTCGTGTATTAGCGCCGATAGAGTGGCCATGCGATGCTCGAAATCCCGCAAATTCGCCGATTGGGTCTTTGCCAGGATCGTGCGGATCTGGGTGCGAATGGTGTCGAGGGCGACCGCACGGCTTTGCGCCACCTCATCCGCGCCGACACCGCCGACGAGAAGGCTCGCGACCTCCGCCTCGGCCTTCGTAAGATCGAATAGATCGATCAGCCTCGCCGGATCGAGACGGCGTGCGCCCCCGAGTTCCTTGATGAACACCAGCGCAAGATCGGGAACGAGCCCATTTCGGGTTCCTTCGGAACCGCATTGCAAGGCTCCTGATACCGGGGATACCGCAAGAACGAAGCGATGCTGGGCCTCGGGACCGACCAGCGGAGCGGAGAGCTGCAAGACGCCGCCGGAGCCATCTTTTGCCGCTGAGGCGACGAATGCGCGCAGGCGCATCGAATCCATCTGGTGGGCGGGGGCCAGATAGCGCTCAGCACCGATGCCTGGGCCAGCTCTTCGGAAGGAGAAGCCAGTTTCCTTCCGAGAGGCCATCTCGATAGCTGCCATATTGGCATAGTCGACCCGGAGGTCGGCATCAATCACCGCGACGCCGACGGAAAACGCATCGAGGGCGGATCGCGTGACGTGGCCCTGGCGGTCCCGAGCGCCGAGATCGTCGGCGACGGCCAGCGCGCGAAGGTGTTCCATTTCGGACGCCCCATGTCTCGTCTTGTTTGTCGTTTTCCGGAACAGCCGGTGGACAACTAATTGGCACAGTCGTTTGGAGGGGCTTCGCCCGCGAACCGATCCGTCATCCAGTTTACTGCTGCGATCGTGCTTGCCTGTGCGGCACGGCCGTGACCGATATTCGGCAGCATCATTAGTTTTACCTTGCTGCCCACCTTGCAGAGCCGACCCATATAGTCGCGTGTCACGTCGGGCCGGATGATTTGGTCCGTCGTCCCCTGAGCCAAAAAGACGGGAACGTCCGGCGGCAGCGCGCCGGGCGTGTTCTTTTCCAGGAGCGAGCGCCAAGGCTCGATATTGGCGGGTCCTTCGACCACCAGGAAATGTTGTTCAAGCGGTTTTTCGGTTCTCTGCCTCGCGATCAAATCGAAGGGACCCTCAATACATTCATGCGCCAGGCTATCGATCGCGGGCATCGCGCGGGGATCAACGACCTTGTCGATGGCCGCGCCATATACACGATGCCACGACCAGAGCGTCATTGCTGTGATGTTCTTGCCGCCGACGGAGTTGAGGTCGTCGTTCATCAAGGTGACGAGATCGGTCGCCGGTGCCGCCGCAGCCACACCGACAAGCGCCAGTTCGGGCGCATAAGTCTTCGCGATCATGCCGGTAAACAAGGCAGCCTGTCCGCCCTGCGAATGGCCCCACACCGCGAAGCGTTTTCCGCCGCCCGCGCCAGGCATGGTGCTCGCGACGCGCACCGCGTCGATCACCGCTCGGGCCTCGCTGTCGCCGACAAGGTAGGGATGTGTTTCGGGTGTGCCCAGGCCTGGATAGTCGGTTGCGGCCACCACGTAACCGCGTTCCACAAAGGAGCGCAGTCCCTGGATCTGCTGGAAGAGAAAGATCGCCAAGGATGGCGCGCAGCGCGGCGTAATCCCCGAGGTCGGATGCGCCCAGGCAACGATGGGACGGCCGCTCGCGGGCGGCTCGCCCTGCGGCACCACGACGACCCCCGAAACGAAAATGGGCTCGTCCTCTAATCCGGTCGACCGGTAAAGCACCCGATAAGCGGCAGCGCCGAGCGGCGCGCCGTCGATCGGCTCCTGACGGATCAACGTGCCAGGCTCGCCGGCAAGCAACGATCGGGGCGGCTCATAGAACGACGTCTGCGCCGACGCCGTGCCGGCATAGTTCGCGAGGATGAGAAACGCGGCCGCCAGCAAAAGCTTGCGGTTTGCGCGAAGGGGCTCGGCGAGGCGTCGCGAGATGATCCGGCTCATGGCTCACATTCCATACACGATCTTCAGATCGCCGCTGGCGCGAAGCGCGATCACGATGCCATCGGCTGACAAATACACGTTCTCGAGCTTCGCCGAGGAGAGATGCCCTTCCATGCGGAAGCCATCCTTTAGCGGCCGGGTCAGCTTCTCATTGGCAGCGTTGAGCAGGTTCTGATACGCGACGCCATAATCGAGGCTCATCTTGTCTTTCAACTGCGCCACGATCGGATCGATCACGGGCGCCAGTTCCTCGTCATCCGTTGCGACACCGAGATTGGCAAGCCGCACGGCGTGACCGTCGGCATCCACCTGCACCCCGCCGGTCAGATAGAACCAGCGCCCGGCGTTCGGGTCGGTATCGGACGCCTTGGCGATGCGCAAGCCGACCACGAGCTTGCCCGACGACGGATAGACGTCGACATCGCGGATGGACATGCCCGCGACCGGTGGCACCGTGGCAATCGCCTGCGTGATCTTGTCCTTGAGCATGTCGTAGCCGATGCGCAGGGGCAGGATGACATCGAACGTGCCGGGCTCGCTGACGTCGCGACCGAGCGACGGTAGGGCCGTTGCCGTCACTGCCGACGGTTGCTGCCCGACCAAGGTTTCGGCGGAGCCGGAAAGCTCAAGCGAGCCTTGCAACACCCTGGAGTTGGCCCGCACGCCCGCGAACGCTGCGCTCTGCGGCGTCAGTTGCAGCCAGACTTGCGGATTATCCGCAAGCTCGATCGGCTCGAACGCATGGCGCCAGGCGGTCGCGGCCTTGTCATGCAAATCGAGCCGCCGCGCTGCTGCGAGTGCACGCGACCTGACATGTGCAAGCTGGGTGCGGATCCGCGGCTCGGCATAGTTGACGAGCGAAATCTCGCGTCCCAGGACATGCAGGACCGGCGGCTCGCTCCAGCGGAATCCATCGCTGAAATTCAAATCGAGCGACCAGTCCCGGCTGAGCTCTGGCCGCGCTTCAGCTTCGATGGTGGCGCCGGCTTCGGTCTCGCCATAAATGCGCGAGGTAAAGCGGTTGGCGCCCTGCCCTTCGAGCGCGCCGTAGATCGGCACCGAGCCGTAGACCCGGTCGCCGCGGCCGTAGAGCGAGACCGGTCCGGACCGTTCGACATAGCCCCAGATGTCGCAATTGGCGTTGACGCGAAAGACAAACACGCGCCGATGCACGCAGCTAACACGCTCGTCGATGGTGGCAAGCCGCCGTGGGATATCCTTCTCGATTTCGCTGCCGAGCGCCGGCAGACCGAATTCGATGGCCGCCGAAATCCGAGAGTCCGTGGTGAACGGCGCGACGGCGTCGGGAACGAACGGGGGCTTTTCCGCCGCCAGCACGGTCGAGCAGAGGCCCATGAGGAGGCCAAGCGCCGCGATAGCTCCGCGAGCCGATCGCTGCAAGGCGACACAGCGGCATCGCACACATAATGTCGAAAATGAATTCATGATACTTACCTCAATCCTTTTCACGCTGCTCGGTTGATACAGCGCACAATCCAGAGTTTTCGCAGACCAACGTGTCCGCGGGTTTCATCGCCAAAAGCCTGCTCCGCGGGCCGGAAGCTCTGTCTGCGCCAGCGCAAAATGCGCGCTCTGGTATTGAGACAGCCGTTTATTCGATCCGCTCAACGCCATGCCTCCTGGCATCGACAAGGTGAACCCTGAGGAATTGCATGAGCGCCTTCTCCACGGCCTCGCCTGCATATGTAAAAGGAAAGTTGCTCGACGAAATCACCGAGCCGTCGAGATACAACGCGGGCGTTATGGGTGCTGGCTTGGCAAAACCCAACCGGCCACTTCGGCGTCGCTACTCCGTTTGTTCGACGACGTGCCCTTGGCTTCCGTGGGCGAACCGCCTCCGCCGAAATTCGCGATGTCGGCGATCACCCTGACACGCACGCGGCGCGCGTCGCCGGGCAAATAGGAAATTGGAATGTCGTCGATATCCAGAACGGCGACACTCGTCGGGTCGGCGCCGGCATCGAGCGCGCGCTGGGTGGCTCCGGCCTGGGCGCGCTCGATCGCCTCGACGCGGCCGATGCCGGTGAAGATGCGATCCACCTCACCGCTTACCTGCGCGATTGCCGCACCGACCGCATTGGCGACCGCATGGTGCTCGACACGAATGACGGCCGACGTTCCCGGCACGTCATCGGGGACGAGGAAGCTGCCGCCGCCCACCGCGAGCAGCGGAATTTCGGCGGCGTCGGTCTTCATGCGGTCGATACCGTCGCTGATCATTTCGCCCATCTGCCGCATACAGGACGCGACGAAAGCGGGCGACAGATGCGCGGTCCGTTTTCGTTCCCCGAGCGCGATGCGCCCTGCGGCAACGGCGATGTCGGTCGCAGTCAGTGTGTCGCCGCCGAAACAGAGCGCCCGCGAGGTTAGCCGATAGCCGACGCTGCCAGGCCCGATCCGCCGCCCATCGGCGGAAATCTCGGTGCCGCCGCCAAGTGCCAGCGAGAGCAGGTCAGGCATGCGGAACAGCGTGCGTACGCCGCCGACCTCGACCGCCGCATTGGCTTCACGGGGGAAACCACCCTTGATGGAGCCGATGTCGCTGGTCGTCCCGCCGACGTCGACGACCATCGCGTCGCCGATTCCGGACAGAAAGGCTGCTCCCCGCATGCTGTTGGTGGGGCCCGAAGCAAAGCAATAGACCGGATATCGTTCGGCAAGGCCGCTATGGACGATGGTCCCGTCGTTCTGGGTCAGAAACAGCGGTACGTCGAGAGCACTCTCGCGAAGCGCCGCCACAAAAGCCTCCGCCGTTCGCCGCGCCAGGCTCTGGAGGCTGGCATTTAGCAGGGCGCAGTTCTCCCGTTCCAGCAATCCGATGCGTCCGAGTTCGTGCGACAACGTGATCCGCGCTCCGGGTATCTCTTCCTTGAGGATATCGGCCGCTTCGCGCTCGCATTGATCGGTGAGCGGCGAGAAGACACTTGTGACGGCCACCGCAGTCAGGCCCCTGTCGGCGATGCGGCGGGCCTCCTCACGTATCGCCGCGCGATCGAGTGGAACGATGGGACGGCCGTCGAATTCGTGGCCGCCCGCAACCATGTGCACGCTACCGCGCACCACGCTCACCAGATCGGGTGGCCAGTCGACGAACGGCGGCAGGCTGGCGTTCGCCGGCAGGCCGATGCGCAGCGCCGCCACCTTGTCCAGGGCGCGGCGCTCGGCGACGGCATTGGTGAAATGCGTCGTCCCGATCATGACCGCTTCCACCTCCCGGGCGGCTGGCGCTGACACCGTGCCGGCGGCTCGAAGCAGATCGGCCAGAGCCCGTTTCACGCCGCCCGACACGTCTTCCGTGGTGGCCGTCTTGACCGCGGCGATGACCTTGCCGTCAGCCAGCAGGACGGCATCCGTATTGGTGCCGCCAACATCGATGCCAATGCGACTCATACCTCGAGCTCCACTTCGTCCTCGGCGAACACGCTCTTGAACGAAATGTCGTATCCGAATGCGCGCGGGCCGACGTGCTCAAGTCCTTTCGCTGTCCGATGAATGGCGGGCGACGGCAGGGCAATGACGCTCACCCGCTGGCCATAGCGCAGGCTTTCGGTGCCGATCGCCTCGCCGGAAACGCTGTCGAGGACGCAAATCAGATCGGGCGTCGTGACGGCGACGGTGCCATCGCGCCAGCCGACCGAGAATTCGTTCTGAAAGGCGATCTCGAAGGTCGAACCCGCGTCGCCATCCAGGCCCGCAAAGCGCGTGGTGCCGCGCAGGAATCCTTCCGTGGTGCGTCTCTGCACGTCGATCACCTTGCCGCGGAACAGAAGTTTTCCGTGCGCAGCCCGCACCGTGGCGGCTACCGTATCCTCATGCGCCGCACGGGCGCGGCGCACCTCGCGGCCGAGGGCGATCGCCCGCGAGGTCGTATGGAGGATGGCGTGACGCTTGATCTCGGCGCCAGTGCGCGGCGCCTGGCACGTCGTGGCGACCGAGCCGAACTCGGTACAGACCTTGCGCCTGACGCGTTCGAGCGCATGCCATGTCGCGGCCCGCGCCACGATCACATCATTGTCGCGAATGTCGGCCACAACATGCGGATACATGGTGAGGTCGGCGATGGCGAAGGTCTGCATCTGCGCCTCGGGAAATGCCCGCCCCATGGCGTCAGCATCGACCACCGGCAGGCCGCTGGCCGCCGCGGCCAGTAGCGGCTGAAATGCATTGCAGCCGCCGATTTCCACCGTCATCACCGCCCGAAAACGCTTGCCTAGATAGGCCTCCATGATCCGCAGCGGCTTGATCGCGAAGGCCGGGTCCGGCATGCGCTCCTGAAACACCACCGGCGCGCCCATGGTCGACAACACGGCGACCAGGTCATCGTCGGCCAGCTCCGCGGGATCGAGAAGGTCGACACTTCCTCCGCTACCGTAGAAGTTCTTCATGCCGAGATAGGACGAATAGGGGGATCCCCCGCCGCCCGTCCCCAATATCCAGGATCCTGTGGCGAGGGGCTCCAGATCGTGGCCTGCTATATGTCTCGACATGGGCATCTTGCCTGTCTACGTTGCGGTCGGTGAATCGTCTTCAGGCACTAACGTGCCGCGCTCGATAACAGGTTACGGGTTTGCCGCGCTTTCGAACATACGTGCGCGTTCGTACGGAGATTGCCTTTGGTTGAGGTGCGCATATCGCGCATCGCGGTGATCACCGGGGGACGCAGTCCGCGGCCGGAGCTGCTGGCGGAATTGAGCGCCAGGCTCGGACCGGTGCGGTGCGACGAGTTCGGCGCGCTCGATGACGTTTCCGAAGACGTATTGGCGCACCGTGCACCGGACCCCGAGGCACCGAGCTTCCTCGCACCGCTCGGCGGCGGCGCCAACGTCGTGGTGTCGGTGGCGCTGATGGAGGAGCAGGTCGCCCGCCTCGTCGGCCGCCTCGACGAGCTCGGCTACGACCTCGTCGTGATCGCCGCGACGGCTCTGTTCGCGCCCGTCTCCGCCCGCACGCCGGTGGTGCACGGCCAGCGGGCCGTGGACGCCTGGATCTCGGCACTGGCCGTCGGCGACATCAACATCGGCCTCATCTATCCGCTGTCGCGCCAGGGCAAGCAGCTTGCGACCTTCGCGCATCGCACCCAGTTTCAGAGCGCCAATGCGACCATAAAGGGCGGGCACAGCGCCTACCTCACGCAAGCGGCGAGTCGCGTGTCCCGCGCCGATCTCATCGTCATGCAGTCGGTAGGCTACACCGAAGCCATGGCGGAGCAGGTCGCACGTGAAAGCGGCAAGCCGGTCGTCACCGCCCGCGGCATCATCGCCGCGGCCATGCGCCTGCGGCTCGACGAGATCATGGGCCGGATGAGCGAGCCTCCCGCGGACGGCTATACCGGCGCCGAACTGCTCAAACGCCTGCCGGAGGCCAAAACGCTGCTCACGCCGCGCGAGAACGAGGTTCTCGCCCATGTGCTTGAGGGCGGCGCCAACAAGCCGATCGCGCGCGCGCTGCACATCAGCCACCGCACCGTGGAAATTCACCGGTCACGGGCGATGGCGAAGCTCGGGGCGCGCTCCGTGACCGAGCTTATCCGCCGCAGTCTGAAGGCGCCGCGGGCTGAACCGCCGACCTGACGGCGATGTTGTGGTTGGGAAATTGATCATTCGATGTTCGCCGGGGTTGCGATCAGGCCGCGCGCTGCTCTCGGCGCCCCGTGGCCTCAACGCAGAGGCTGCCCGGTGCGATCCGGCATGGTCAGGACGGCGACGAAGGAGATTGCTCCGATCACCATCAGAAAGAAGGCCGGTCCGAAATCGGCGTGCAACCGGTTCACTAGATAGATCGCGATGATCGGTGCCGTCCCGCCGAACACGGCATAGGCCACGTTGTAGCTGATCGAAAGCGCCGTGCAGCGTGTTCGCGAACGGAACATCTCGACCAGCGCCGCCTGGATCGTGCCGAACCAAGCGGCGGCGATCAAGGCGAACATCGATTGACCCAGCAGCACGGTGAGGAAGCTCGGGCTCAGCAGCAACTTGAACAGCGGCCACGAAAACAGGACGAGGCCTGCCAGCGAGGCCAGCAGCACGGGCTTGCGCCCGAGCCGGTCGGACAAGGCCCCGAAGCACGGCGTCGCGGCCACCAGCACCAGCATGCTCAGCGTGTTGATCTCCAGCGCCGGATGCGCCGGCATGTCGTCGATCTGCTCCACCATCGTCACCACATAGACGAAGATGAGATAGAAACCGGCGGCGAATGCGGCGCCCATCACAGCACCGCGCAGGATGTCAGGCCAGTCCGTGGCCAGCGCTTCGACGACCGGCAGGCGCCGCTGCTCTGCTTCGTGACGCGGCTCGTCGTCGACAATGATCCGGCGAAGGAAAAGGGCAAAGGCGCCGAGCAGGATTCCCAGCAGGAAGGGGATCCGCCAACCCCACGCGTCCACCTGCGCAGGGGTGAGAACCCATGTCGCGATCACACCGATGCCCGAACCGAGCAGAAGACCGACGGTTGCGCTGACGGAGGCGAAGCTGCCAGTCAGGCCGCGGTGACGCGGATCGCTGCGCTCGACCAGAAAGACCGCCGATGCGGTAAATTCACCGCCGATGGACAGGCCCTGCAACAGGCGGAAGCCGATGAGCAATAGCGGTGCCGCGGCGCCGACGACGGCATAATTCGGCAGCAACCCCATGGCGAAGGTGGCCAGCGTCATCAGTCCCGCCGAGGTCAGCAGCGCCTGCTTGCGGCCGAAACGATCGCCGACATGGCCGAACAGCGCGCCGCCGATCGGCCGCATGAGAAAGGCAGCCGCGAACACGCCGAAGGTGGAAGCCAGCGAAAGCGCGGCGTTCTCCGACGGAAAGAAGTTCTTCGCAAGTGCCGACGCAAAATACCCGTAGGCAGCGAAATCATACCATTCGAGAACGTTCCCTACGGCGCCGGCCAGTATCTGCCAGATGTGTTTGCCGGTGCCGGGCGCCTTGGTGTCCACGGTGTCGCGTGCAAGAGGGTATGAAGGCGCATAGAACGACATAGGTATTCTCTCCGACAGACAGGACGACGCAGCAGGGCAATAAACAGCGGTCCCTGGTTCTTCAGGACCAGCCGCGCCATCTGAATAACGGATGCTGCATCTTGATCGGGAAACCGCTCGCCCGCACTCCGCGGGAGGCTATGCTCCGCCAGGGCTCGTCACTATGCGTGTGCCCACGTATAGGGTTCGCACAGACTGACCCTACACATACCGCGCGCCGCAGGAATCGTAGCGGAATACAACCCGCGATTCGAGATCGGCGTAAACCGCTCGCCTTGCAGAGATCTCGACATCTGGCCTGCCCGCGAGTTGCGGATGATGAAGTCGAACAAGCTCAGGAGTTTTGGCTTTAGCCGAGGCGACTGCAAGGTGGTGGCGACCTGGCTGGCGACGAACATTGACTAGTTCTTGGATACCTCCACCGTGGTCACTGCGGTTTGAACGCCGACTTCCGGCAGGTTCTTAAGAAAGATCATGAGGTCTTCGTGAAGAATGACCGTTCGCCGGCGAAATTTGCGCGCCTTGAGGTCGCCGTCCCTGATGGCCGCGTACAACGTACGTGCGGCCAATTTTCGAAAGTGCACAAGCTTCGGCGATGGTGTGGGCGAGTTGAGTCATGAATTTCTCCATGGCCAAACTCATCTCACAAAAAGGTGACCCCCGTCACGGACCAATAGAGGTCAAATCAGCCCATCTAAGCTCATGTCGCGTTGTCTAAAGGTTGTCAGACAGCAATCGTTTGAAAGTGGAGTTAGAAACGGTTTCCTTCCCGTCCCGCTTCAATGCCTCATTCAGCCGGGCAAGTGTGTTTGTTGACCAACGCCTTGTTGATCAGCTTCGCTCGGAAGATTTTCAGGTGGACGCCCCATGCAGCTTGGCCTTTGTGATTGCGTTGGGGCTTCCTTCCCTGCAAGGTTTTAACGCTGGCTTGCGGAAACTCTGATTGCAGTTGATCCGTCTGCATCGAAATGCGGCAGCAACGGGTTTGACCGGCAAAAATTAACCCCTCGGGACGTACCGCCATTCCGCGAACATCGATCAAGCACATGCCAAATAGGTCGCTCGCAGTTAGTCGCCGCTGCGAACCACGAGGCCAGACATCGCCAAGTTCGAAGTCCGCGGGTAATTCGAATTTTTGTCCCCAAATCGCGATTCTTCCATCCGAAACCGCGCCACGAAGTTCCAGCCACGCCTTTTCGACCGGCATATTGGAAAGTAAGACCGGCCCGAAGAATTAGCTCTTCTATTTTGTCCAACTCAGTTTCTGCGAGCGAGAATGTCAGCTCTGAATCTCGCGTCATGATCCAGGCAATGGCTGCCTGCGAGGCGCCTCATCTTCCACGATATCATCTTGGTTCTCGGTATCGTCCTCGAAATCGACGTCGTTGGTGTCCTTGAGGATGATCACCATCAGCGCTCATCAAAGCTCTCCGACCGAATTTTGGTCACGCACCATCAGTCTATGTGGATCGCCGAGAGATGCCGTGCATTCCACCGAAGAGACACACCGTCCCGGCGGTTAAACCGGGACGGTGAGTGAAGTATAACAAAAGTGGTTGCGGGGACATGCAACGATCTCAAATTGCTCTTCGAGGCCGCAGCCTGACCATTCTGGGCGGTAAAAACGCTGCTGATTGCCGCTATTCGTGCCCCAAAAGGCATAGCATCCAGTCAGGAGCCTGCGCTGTGGCTTTTTTTGCGGCCCAATGGTTCTGGTGCACAAGTATCCCACTCGATACCCTACTTGCACATTTGGTCACAGTTGATCACTCAATCAGGTTGATTGAGCGTGATCAATCTGGAAGGCATGAAAGGGCTTGTGATCCGATCGAGTCATAAGGCGAGGTCGGTCGGCGGTGCTGGCCCGCGTCCGCTTTTGAGCGCATTACGGACTCAAGTCAGACATCGCGATGTCCGAAAGTACCCAGAAGCAGAGAGTTGCGAAGCTTATCGCGCGTCTGCTGGGCCAGCCGCATCAGGATTTAAGGATCCGTGGCCGGCCAGAGCCACGCGGCTGCGATCGCTCCGGCGAGCGTCAGAACCGCCAGCACCACCAGCGTCGCAACCAGTCCCGCAACGGGCACGAGCCAACCCGCCAGGGGATAGGTCAGCAGCCAACACACATGCGAGAGAGCGAACTGGGCCACGAACGCGGCAGGCCGGTCCGCCGGATGGACCGATCGGCGCAGCAGACGTCCGGACGGCGTCGTGACCGCCGAGTTGGCGACGCCGAGCAGCGTCCACGCGACCAGAAGCCCCGGCCAGAGCGAGCCGATTGACACGACGCCGGCGAAGGCGGTCAGCACGACCCCGAGCGCGGTCGCCGCAAGCAACATCACGGTCCGATCCGCAACCCGTTCCAGGAGTTTCGGCAGCAGCAAAGCCGCCGTCATTGAGCCACCACCAAAGCACGCAAGCGCGATCGCGAGATCTCTATCCGAGCCGCCGAGGACGCCCTTCACCACGAACACCGAATTCACGATCACCATCGCGCCCGCGGCAGCGACCGCGAGATTTAACGCGAGAAGACCGCACAGCCTTGGCGTGCCAAGATAGATGCGAATGCCCCGCGTGGTATTGTCGTAGATGCCGGACTTGCGTTGCGACGGAGCAGCCTGAGGCACGGTGACCGACATGACAAGCGCAGCCGAGCAGAGGAAGCCGACAACTGTGCCTACGAACAGCCAGTTGAAGCTGATCAGCGCTAGCAAAGCCGCGGCGAGCATCGGACTGATGAGATTCTCCATGTCATAGGCCAGGCGCGACAACGACAATGCGCGCGTATAGGCTCCCTCTTCCGGCAGGATGTCGGGAATGGTCGCCTGAAACGTCGGGGTGAATGCCGCCGATGCGGCTTGCAGCACGAAGATCAGCACATAGACCTGCCACACCCGGTCGACGAAAGGCAGGGCGAGTGCGACGGCTGCGCGGACGAGGTCCATCGTGACGAGGAAAGCGCGGCGTGGGAGCAGGTTGGCGAAGCCGCCGATGACCGGGGCAACGCCGACATAAGCAACCATCTTGATTGCCAGCGCCGTGCCAAGCACTGCGCCGGCTTTGTCGGCCGCGATCTTGTAGGCTAGGAGCCCAAGTGCGACGGTCATCAGTCCGGTGCCGACGAGTGCGATCACCTGGGCGCAGAACAGATGGCGATAGGTGCGGTCGGCGAGGACAGAGAACATAGAGCTATTCTGCTGCGCGCACGAGATCGACGGCGGAGACCCGGCGCTCCGCGTCAGCAGCCGGCGCAGCCAGGATGCCCATTGCGGCACCGGGACCGTTGCATAGACCTCGGAAACGCTCGTCGCGCGCGCCTCCGTCGGCCGCGCAAAACGCCAACCGCCCGGCGGCTCTTGCCCAAACTTTTGGATCGGCTCGCCCGCCCCATCCGCCTCGACGGTCATCGCATATTTACTTTTTGCAATTGATAATCAATTGCAAGAATCCTGGCAGAACAATCCGCCGCCGTCAACCTAGTTGCAATTGATTATCAAGAGCGGTGTTGGCTCTAGCGACGGGTTTTGGGGTGTTTGGCGGCTTTTTGGTGAATTATCTAGCTAGAGGATCTGATTTTGGGCAATTCATGAAGGTCTCAGCCACCGCCGCAAGTTTATTGCGTATCTTCATCAGTCAGAGGGCCAGCACTGTCCTTGCTCGCCGCACGAATTTCAGCGCCGCCCGGCGCGTAGCCGAAACGTCGGCGGAATCCCCGGGCAAAATAAGTGTAATCGCGAAAGCCACAAGCATAAGCGATCAGACTAAGAGGCTGGCCGGTCTTCAGCAGCTTGCGGCGCTCCAACAGTTCTGCGGCGTGATCGAGACGAAGCGAGTGCACATAGCGACTGCAGGTCGATCCACGAGCAGTGAACAGCTTCTGCAGGTAACGCAGTGAAATCCCCGCCTCCGCCGCTATCTGGCTAGGAGTAATGTCCGGATCGGCAAAGCGGGCCTTGATGATGTCACAGACACGCATGAAGAGCTTGTTAGTTTGCAATGAGGCGGCGATCGGATCGGATGGTGAAAACAGCGCACCAAGAAGGTCATACACGGCCAGCCGCATGTAAGCGTGAGCCTGCGCAGGCATCGATCTATCTTCGTTGATTGCATCAACGGCGAGTTGATAAAGCAGTCGACCTATTCGCGCTTCCGGGCGACCGCAAGAGACGTGCCTCGGTTCGAATCCGAGATGAGAAACAATGGATCGACGCGGCAACTGCAGACAGAACCATTGCCCGTACTGATCCTTGTTTTCTGCGGCATAGGTCACGGGCCTGGCCGAGTCGATAAGCGCGACATCACCCGCACCGAGCCTCACGATGCGGTCGTCCTGGACCACCATTGATCCGCCTGCAACCTGAATTGCGATGTAGTAGTGCTCCAGGTCATCAAGGCGGGTATCCCGCTCCGTCCTCTCCACGCGGCAAGCGTTGCAAGTGAAATCCATTGCAACGAATCCATGCACGGTTTGCGGTCGCACCCTTCCGGTAAAGGTGCCCTCGACATCCATTGCGCTGTGCCATCCCCAATCCCTTCTGAGGACGTCTTTCCAGCCGTCATAGTCCAATTCCGGAGTGCTGAGAAAATCATCATTGGGATGCATCGCCGACTCCATAGGATTGATCGGGTGCCAAAGGCCGAGGCAGGTGCTCTCCGGTGCACTCGCCCCGCAGGTGAAATCGTAGAAACAATATCGGCTCATATGGTTTCGCGGAGCGCAGCTTCAACGGGGCCATCACGACAGATTGTCCAGGACCGGCGAGCTTCCTGCTCTGGCGGTGCGCACCAGTACGCACGATAGGGCGCGCACGTCTCACGACATTCAATGTTCAGCAACTTAGGCTCTCGTTTCGAAAGAGCGAGCACAAGTGCTGAAGATCTGTGCAGCCGAGAACGGCGACCGATCCCTGCGATGCAGGCGGAAATATAGCCCCAAGCGGATTAGTCCGATGGGAATGCGGCAAAGATGGAGATGAAGGAATGAAAATATCCACGCACACAGGGGATGCGAGCGCAATCAGGTCGACATACGACATCATTGTCTGCGGCGCTGGCTCATCAGGATCGGTCGTCGCCGGCCGGTTGGCCGAAAATTCCGCCGTAAATGTGCTCCTGCTGGAAGCCGGCGGTGACGACGACGCACCAACCGTGATGGATGCTGCCAAATGGATGCAAAATATCGGCAGCGAACGCGATTGGTGTTTTTCCGCTGAGCCAAATGCGCGACTGAATAGCCGCGCGGTTCACTTTGCAATGGGTAAGGGCCTCGGCGGTGGCTCGAGCATGAATGGCATGGTGTGGTCGCGCGGCCACCGTAACGATTGGGATTTCTTCGCATCGGAGGCGGGCGATCCAAGCTGGAACTACGAATCGGTCCTGAAAATCTATCGCCGGCTGGAAGACTGGCAAGGCGCCCCCGACCCTGGGCGTCGCGGCGTCGGCGGCCCGATGTTTGTTCAACCGCTGCCCGACCCGCATCCGATCGTCTCGGCTTTCAAGGGTGCCGCGCGCTCCTGCGGGATTCCAAGCTACGAGGATCAGAACGGCGAGATGATGGAAGGTCCGGGCGGCTGCGCTCTTCTCAATCTGACTGTTCGCGACGGCAAGCGCGTCTCGATCTTCCGTGCTTATGCAGGCGCTGTGGCGGCCAAGCCAAACCTCACGGTGATTACTGGCGCTGACGTCCTCCGCCTATCGTTCAAGAACAAGCGCGCGACTGGAGTCGAATTTCTCTTTGACGACCGAGTGTACAGCGTCAGCGCCGACCGCCAGATTGTGGTGTCGCTCGGTGCGATCAATACGCCGAAGCTGCTGATGCAATCCGGCATCGGTGATCAGGCGGAACTGACGAGGCACGGGATCAAAGCAATCCAGCACCTTCCCGGCGTGGGAGAGAATCTACAAGATCACTTCAATGTCGCCGGCTGTGTATGGCAGTCGGAGGAGCCTCTGCCATTTGGCGCCAACGGCGGGGGCGCCACGGCATTCTGGAAAAGCAGCCCCGAAATAGATATGCCCGACCTCCAACTGATTCAGGCGGTCTTTGCCTACGTCAACGAGGAAGTCCGCAATGTAGAATTGCCTTCGAACGCATGGTCGATCTTGCCCGGCGTCGTACGGCCGGCGAGCCGCGGGCGGATCAGCCTCAAGGGGCCGAATCCGGGCGACGGATTGGCCATCGATGCCGGCTTTTTGAATGAGCCGGCCGACATGAAGGCTGCACTCAAATGCCTCGCGCTGAGCAGGGAGCTTGGCAATGCACCCGCGATGAAGTGCTTCTCGGGACCCGAGATCTTGCCTGGGCGCCTCGACCCGCGTGAGCTGCAGAACTTTGTCCGCAATGCCATCATGCCGCAGTGGCACCAATGCGGCACCACGAAGATGGGACGCGATCCATCATCGGTTGTCGATCATCGGCTCCATGTGTACGGCGTCGACGGCCTCATGATTGCGGACGCATCCGTCTTCCCGCGCATTCCGACAGGCAACACGATGGCGCCCTGTGTGATCGTCGGCGAGCGCGCAAGCGAAATACTGAAAGCCGAGCAAGGCATTTGAGGCATTCCGCCTGCTCTCGCAGAACGGCGATTCAGTCCAAATCCCATTCGCCGAATACGACCTCGGAGATTAGGAGGAGCGATGCTAGTGGTTTTATCGATCCATCTGCTTTGGCTGCTCGCGGTGAGCTTGATGCGATTGGCCGCGTGGCTGACGCAGTTGACGCTATCGCTCGCTTGTAAGCCCCGCGAAGTCAAAAGTGAACAACCGGCGAAGCGCCTCGCCCGGAGCGGGCACGATCGCGCCGAATAATGGAAACGAGAAAACAGCGGTCACGAGCTTTCAACGTCCGGCCGCGCGTGACCTCTGGCCGATTGCCGCTAACTGACTTTTCACAACAATCGAACGCAGCATCATACAGGAAGAGGCGATGTCAGCAGCTCCACGTTTCAATTCCGTCCGCTTCGCTGAGGCTAAAGTCGATGTAGAACGACGAAGCGGAGGCGAGATCATTCTGCGGTCACCTCAAACCCTTCGAGCCTATCCTCATCAGATGGGCGTTCACCTTCGCCGGTGGGCATTGGAACGGCCAAACAGCGCGTTCCTTTTAGAACGCAATCAGAAACGCGAGTGGCGGACGCTCTCCTATCAGGAGGTATTGGCAGCAGTAGAATCCCTCGGACAATCTCTTCTGCAGAGAAACCTGAATGATCGCCCGATTATGGTTCTATCCGGGAACAGTATTGATCTCGCTATCCTCACGCTCGCTGCCAACTATGTCGGCGTTCCGGTCGTGCCGGTGTCCCCATCCTACTCTTTGATGAGTCATGATTTCGGAAAGCTGCGCGCCATTTTCGAGATCACCAGGCCGGCGCTCCTCTATGCAAAGGAAGGGGCGTTATATTCGCGCGCGCTGAAAGCGCTGCCTCTTACCCACGAAGAGATCGTCTTCAGCGAGCAGCGAGTGGACGATATTCCGAGCACTTCCTTTCGCGCTCTTCTGACAGCCACTCCCACAAGCGCCGTCGATCAGGCCTTCAATCGTGTTGACCCGGATTGCACCGCAAAGATCCTCTTCACATCCGGTTCCACCGGCGCCCCAAAGGGCGTCACGATTACCCACCGAATGCTGTGCTGCGTTCAGCAGAGCATAGCGCAATGCTGGCAGTTCATCGAGGACAGGCCGCCTGTCGTACTGGATTGGTTGCCCTGGAGCCACGCCTTTGGCTGCAATCACAACTTCAATATCGTCCTTCGAAATGGCGGGACGCTCTATATCGACGACGGCAAGCCGACACCGGAATTGATTGAAAGGACTGTCCGGAATTTGCGGGAGCTATCCCCGACGCTGCATTTCAACGCGCCGCGCGGATTCGATATGCTTCTTCCATACCTTGAGAGCGACCTATCCCTGGCGAGGAGATTTTTTCAAGATCTCGACGTCCTGTTTTATGCCGGGGCGGTCTTACCGCAAAGTTTGTGGCAGCGCCTTGAGAAACTGTCTGCCAAGGTTCGCGGCGAACGCGTTCGGATGGTCACTGCCTGGGGGGCGACAGAGACGACCTGCAGCGCGACCATCGTTCATTTCACGATCGAGAAAGCTGGCGTGATCGGCAATCCGGCGCCCGGGGTCGAAATCAAGCTGGTGCCATCCAGCGATAAACACGAATTGCGCGTACGTGGCGCGACTGTGACGCCCGGGTATTGGAAGCTGCCTGACTTAACAAAGGCAGCCTTCGATGACGAGGGGTTCTATAAGACCGGCGACGCGGGCAAGCTGGATGATCCTGACGACCCGGCAAAAGGAATACTCTTTGACGGACGCGTAGCAGAGGATTTCAAGCTCCAATCGGGAACATGGGTGCATTCCGGACGGATTCGGATGGGACTCATCGCAGCGTGCAGCCCCTTGGTTCAAGATGCTGTTATTGTCGGTCACGATCGCAACGATGTTGGTGCCCTCCTGTTTCTCAATCCGACTACTTGCAATGCAGTCGTCGACGGAGAGGCTCTAAAGCCGGATGAGGTGCTCGAAGTTCTGCGGATTGGCATTCAGGAATACAACGTGGCAAATCCGGCAAATAGCATGAGGATTGCTCGCGCCGCTATTCTGGCCGATCCGCCATCGACCGATCATGGAGAGATCACCGACAAGGGATACATCAACCAGCGAGCCGTCGTCGAACGCCGGGCGGCGCTAATCGACAGACTCTACGCCTCAAAGCCGGGCCCAGACATCCTTTGAGTCGATTTTGACTATGAAGCTCGATCGCGGGCTCGTCAGGTTGAACAGCATCATGCGTAATGTTGGTGGATGTGGTCGAAGTCATCCGCGTTTCGTGCGAACGATGGCACGAAGGAGTACGCCATCATCGCCGTTCGCCCGCGGCGCTTATGCATTCCGCAATTGGTTGCGGGTGATTTGAACCTACGAAACTAAGCCATTGATTTTGTTGGGGCGATGGTTCGACCTCAAAAACAAAAACCAAGCAATCCATAGAGATTGCAGATAATGCTGCCCTTCGTCGCAAACTCGATGAAGCCACCACGGTTCATATCCAGATATATATCAGGAGACGATCGAGCGGCTCCGACGCCAATTCGGCCACTCGATTTCTATCTTACGGCAAGGGCCGAACCACGCGCTCTAACTGCTTTGGGTACGACCTCGGTGTTTGGAAGCATCCTGACTTTATTAAGAAGGTCGATGATGCCAGCAATTCGGCAATCATCAGCTCTCACACCGTTCGAGCGATGATAGACGATGGTTCCCTGAAGGCCGTGGCCGAAGCGCAAATAGGCCATGTCGCAGTTTACTTCACGAGGAGACGGTGAATCACGTCGCAGTCATCGGCAAGTGGGATATTTCGCTCAAAATTGGGCGACGACGACATTCACGCGCATGGATTATGGGAGGCTACCGTAGAGAATAAATGTCAAGTCACGTTGACTTCACCTCACCACTTCCCAAGCGCGATTGCGCCTATGCTTCCTTGGGTTACGATCTCACGGTGGCGCCAATCGGACCGGTCGCAAGTGCCGGCCTCCTTGCGCCGCCAAACCTGGATCCCCAAGGAATCACTGAAGGGATCACTGACGAAGCAAAACCAGATCAATGCCAGGAGAATATAGATGGAATACCGACGCCTGGGGATGTCAGGACTTACCGTACCAGCGCTCAGCTTTGGAACGGGCACCTTCGGGGGCGTTGGCCGCCTGTCGGCATGGGGCAGTACCGATGCGACCGAAGCGCGGCGGCTGGTCGACATCTGCCTCGATGCCGGCGTGTCGATGTTCGACAGCGCGGATGTCTACTCTCTCGGCGAATCCGAACGCGTTCTCGGCCAGGCCATCAAGGGCCGCCGCGACAAGGTGTTGATCTCGACCAAGGCAACTTTCCGTTTCGGCGATGGACCGAACGACCTCGGTTCGTCGCGCCAGCATCTGCTTGCAGCCATCGATGGTTCGCTCGGCCGGCTCGGCACCGATTATATCGACCTGTTCCAGCTCCATGGCTTCGATGCATTCACGCCGCCCGAAGAGGTGCTCGCGACGCTTGATATGCTGGTGCGCGCCGGCAAGATCCGCTATGTCGGCGTCTCGAATTTTTCCGGCTGGCATCTCATGAAATCGCTCGCCGTCGCCGACAAATACGGCTTTCCGCGCTACGTCGCCAACCAGACCTATTATTCATTGATCGGACGTGATTACGAGTGGGAGCTAATGCCGCTCGGCCTCGACCAGGGGCTCGGCGCGGTTGTGTGGTCGCCTCTCGGCTGGGGACGACTCACCGGCAAGATCAGGCGCGATCAGCCACGGCCCGAGGTCAGCCGCCTGCCGCAAACAGCCGATATGGGCCCGCCCGTCCCGGACGAGCACGTCTACCGCGTCGTGGACGCGATCGACGAGGTTGCCAGGGAAACCGGGAAGAGCGTTTCGCAGATTGCGCTGAACTGGCTGCTGCAGCGGCCGACCGTCGCCACACTTGTCATTGGGGCGCGTAACGAAGCGCAGCTACGTGAAAACCTCGGCGCAATCGGATGGTCGTTGACCAAAGACCAGATCGCCAGGCTGGACGCAGCCAGCAAGGTCACCCTGCCCTATCCTTACTGGCACCAGCGCGCGACCTTCATCGATCGCAATCCCCCGCCGGTCTAGAATGGACGATCTGATGCTTGGTCCCCGCCTTGGGCCGTCGCGGGCGGCATTCCCCAGCGTATCATGACCATTTCGCGTTCGGCGTTAGCGTTGCGGACAACCGGAGCTGGATAGTCGGGAAACACGCCGGGCATCGGCGGCAGGTTACCGACTAGCGGTTCATCACGTGAAAGAGCGCGACCATAGTTTGCCACTGGCTTATCTGTTTGCGCACTTGGTTAGCCGCATTACGAGCCAGGGCATTTGTTCTGTTGTGGCGGGGCAATTAATGACGAAGACGACGAACTGCCTGGCGCTCATAGAGCCGGTTCCAAGTCGTACCAATTAACACGGATCATGCGGGGCACTACCTCAGGCCATAGGAGTATTCATGCCGCGACAGGAGTACGTTTTCGTCAACTCAAGAGAGGCCTTGTGGGAAACATCCTCTTACGAGCCGGTGACATCGAGCCGCTCCTTGCAGATCAAGCTTCGGGACCGCGCGCCATTGCTAGAACTAGCCGTTCGTTACGTGAGTGCTACTCAATATTATGTCGGGGAACATCGATCGAGGTGTTGAAGACCACGAGATCTCCGCGATAGCTCGCGGTTCCCAGATACATCACCTCATCATCGAGATTGGTGATCACGCGGGTCACTTCACCCGTAGGTGCACCTGGGGGAATCCCGAGCAGCTTGGCGATCGCCAGGTTCGCAGCACCAATCCGAAAGCTCTGGGTCATGCGTTTCAACGTCGGTCCCGCAAGGCGGCTCAGAAGCGGGATGACCATTTCGCCGTCGAAGCGTTCCGGCTCGCGCGCGTAAAGATCCGAGTCGAGATACAGCTCCATAACGCAATATGCCGCAGCGCGCCGCCGATGGATACGGCGCATATAACGATAACGCTCCTTGGGTGTGCCTGCTTCCTGCGCCGACCTGGGAAGCGCCACGTTGTCACGGACCTCGATCAAATCCGCAACATTGCCATCGAGCGTCCGGAGTAAATGCCGCCAACTTGATTCCAAATGGATGAGCTCGGAAGGCGGCCGCTCGGCTACGAAGCTTCCCTTACCTTGAATCGTTTTGATCAGACCCTCGTCGGATAGGACGCCGAGCGCTTGACGGATGGTCACGCGCGCTACCCCATAAGTCTCCGCCAGCGCGGCGATCGTTGGCAATTGTTCACCGGCGGCCCACCTGCCGGCTTCAATATCCGACGTCAGTAGCCGTGCGAGCGTCACGTAAAGCGGGAGCTGCGAGGATTGCAACCGCTCGCGCTCGCCGACGGAGTCGCCGGTCAACGCGTTTTCGACCTCATGTCTCATTTTCATCCCCAACAGTAGTTCGCTGCCTAACAACGCGGCCGGACTTGCCCACATTATCATCTTGTGTGCTGGTTAACCAGCACACAAGATTACACTAACAAAAATGAGGCGTAAGGTCATGGCTCGGTTTTCCCAGATCACTCTATGTGCCGGCATTGCAATTTCACTGTTGGCCGGTTCGGCCCGAGCCGAAATGTCCAACGTCCGCGTCGCTACGCAGATCGGGCTTCCTTACCTTCCCTTGATCGTCATGCAGCATGACAAGCTCTGGGAAAAGAAGGCGAAACAGGCCGGCGAGGACGTCACGGTCGAATATGCCCAGCTTGGCGGTGGCGGACCGCTCAATGACGCCCTTCTGTCGGACTCGATCCAGATCGCCTCGGCCGGCGTCGCGCCGCTGCTGGTCCTGTGGGACCGTACGCTGCCGAACTACAAGGTGAAGGCGCTTTCGGCGATCAACGCTTCACCGATGTTCATTCTCACCAACAAGCCCAACATCAAGTCGGTGAAGGATTTCGGCCCCGACGACCGCATCGCCGTGGCTTCGGTAAAAGTGTCGATCAACGCGATTGTGTTGCAGATGGCTGCCGAACAGGCGACGGGTAAATGGGATGCACTTGAGAATATTCAGGTCGCGATGGCGCACCCCGAAGCTTTCGCGGCACTCACCACCAGGAGTGGCGGCATCACGGGTTACGTCGCCAACTCGCCGTTCCAGGACCGCGCGCTGCAGGTCCCCGGCATTTCCAAGGTGGTCGACTCCTTCGAGGTGCAGGGCGGACCAGCTTCGCTCAGCTTGATCTACGCCAAGTCTGCGTTCGTGAAAGATAACCCTAAGCTGACCGCAGCCTTCATCGCCGCGCAGAAGGAAGCGGTCGCGAGCATCAAGGCGGATCCCAAGGGCGCGATCGACAAATACATCGCCGTGACCGGAGACAAGACCGATCGCGGCATTCTTGAGGGCCTGATCACCTCGCCGACCTGGAATTTTGATCTGGAGCCGAAAGGCACCATGAAGGTTGCGGACTTCATCGTGAAGACCGGTCTGCTCAAGCACAAGCCGGCGTCGTGGAAGGACTACTTCTTCGACACGGTCGCAAATGGTGACTGACACCAATCGCTCCGCCCGACACACGTCGTTCCTGCCAACGAGATCCTAATCCATGCTTCGCCCTCAAACCTGCCGCATGACCTTTGCCGTCATCGGAGATACGCACGTCAAGCCCGAGAGCGGCGACCAGTCCGCGCCGTGGAAGGTCAATGAGGCGGCTACTGCCAGAGCGCGCTGGGTCTCTCGGGAGATCGAACGCTATCGGCCGGACTTCATTGTGCATCTCGGCGATCTCGTCCATCCGGTGCCCGAGCTCTCGACGTTCGGCGAGGCCGTTGAACTGACCCGCCAGATTTTCCAGCCTTTTCACAACCGGCTGCACATCATTCCCGGCAATCATGACATCGGCGACAAGCCCAATCGCGCGATGCCTGCCAAGATGGTGCGTGATGAATGGATCGAACTGCACGAAAAGAACTTTGGGCCGAGCTATTTCTTTTTTGACCGCGACGACTGCCGCTTCATCTTCGTCAACGATCCCGTGATGAATTCGAAATCTGCGATCGAGGTGCGGCAGCGGGCCTGGCTTGAGCAGACGCTCGGTTCCGCCGATGGGCGGCGAATCTTCATGTTCATGCACTATCCGCTGTTTCTCCTCGATCCGAAGGAACCATCGAATTACGACAATATCGATGAGCCCGCCCGCACCGATATTCTCGGTCTTATCCGCGAGCACAAGGTCGAGGCAGTGTTCGCGGGCCACGTCCACAACATCTTCTACCATCGCGTCGACGGCACGGAATTCTATGTCATGCCTGCGACGTCCTTCGTGCGGCAGGATTATTCGGAATTCTTCCGAACCGATGCAATCCACGAGAATGGCCGTAACGACGCCGAGAAGCTCGGCTTCTCGATCGTTGAGGTTCATGATGATGGCCATGTTGTCCACTATTTGCGCAGCTATGGCGCGACCCTCGACGCCGCGAACGCCGGATCCGCGGTCGCGACCCGCTCGGCTTCGATGCAGCTTCCGAATCCGAAAAAGGCCGGCGGTGCCCCCTTCGGCGTCTTCCTCCGTCACCCCTGGGCGGAGATCACCTCACTGCCGAATAACGGCCCGATGGACGAGTTTCTCCGCAAGGACGCGCGTAACGACTATCATCTCGCCGCGATGTGGCGGATGGGCATCCGGCACGCACGGGTGCCGTTATCGGACATCCTCGATGATCGCGTCAGCGCGCGTATGGCCGATCTCGTTGCCGTCGGCCACAGCTTCACGATCTTCGGATTCGGGATTCCCGAGGACCGAACTCTCAAGTTACTCAAGAGCCGCGCGCATTTGATCGGCCGCTATGAATGCGTGCTTCCAGCTGACGAGATCGAACGGGACGCCGCAAAGGTCGCCGCCTTTCGGCACGAACTCGGCTGCCCGGTGCTGGTTTCGCCGATCGCGACTTCGGCCGCAGAGAAGAAGGTCGGCTCGCGCATCGAGCTGTTCGTCTCACACGGCTTCCGTCCGAACCAGCTCGACGAAATCGAGCGCCTGCTCGCAGCGACCAATCGGGGAGACCTCAACCATCTTGTCGTTCGCGTCGGGCTTTCGGCTGATATCCTCGCGACCGCAGACGAACTCGCCTCCTGGCAGGCCCGCAGCGGCTGCCGGCTCGACCTTCACCTCCGCATCGCAGCCGACAATCCAGCCACCAACATCGTGGACGATGCTGCGATCCTCGGCGGAATCGTCACCTTCCATCTCGCGGCGCTGGCGCATCCCGAGCTCGCGATGTTCATCGATACCTTTATGGATATCGACCGCGGCTACTTCGTCCGCAATGGTCTAATCGACCGCCGATGTAACTTAAGGCCGGCTGGCCTGGCGGTCGAAACGCTGGCTGCCTATCTCGCCGGCCCAGCCGAGGTGGCGCGCCTGCAAACATCCGGCGGAAATGCCTTCACCTGCCGGATGCCCGACCGTTCCGCCCTCGTGCTGCTGCCGGAAGCTGGCGCCAGGATGTTGGTTACACCAGCCATGCTGGATGGACTTGGCCTCGACGAAGACGCTTTGACGATCAGGCTCGACCGACCTTGGACGATCGATCCGGGGCTCGGGCTCGAACTGAAGGGCGGGGGTTCAGTTCCCACCGAAACAACGCGCCCCATCATGATCATCGGACTCAAGGTCCAGTAAGTACGGGAATCGTCTGATGGATCCGCTGCTATCGGTCGACACCGTCACGCTGCAGTATCAAACGACGGACCACCTGATCACCGCAACGTGGCGCGTTTCATTCAACGTCGTAGAGGGGGACCGCTTCGTGCTCCTTGGCCCGTCCGGCTGCGGCAAATCCTCCCTGCTAAAGGCGGTCGGCGGATTCATCGATCCTGTCGAAGGCCAAATCCGGCTCAAGCATCGGGAAATCAAGAAGCCCGGCCCCGATCGAATGATGGTCTTTCAGGAATTCGACCAGCTTCTCGGCTGGAAGACGGTGGCCGAGAACGTCGCTTATCCGATGAAGGTCAGCCGGCGCTTCCAGAAAGCCGAAATTCCCGACCGGGTCGCCCGCGGCCTCGCAACGATCGGTCTCGAACGCTTCGCCGACGCCTATCCGCACATGCTGTCCGGCGGCATGAAGCAGCGCGTCGCGATCGCGCGGGCGCTTGCGATGGAGCCTGAACTTCTTTTGATGGACGAACCCTTCGCCGCGCTCGATGCCCTGACCCGGCGCGCCATGCAGGCCGAGGTTCTGCGCCTGTGGGAGCAGACCGGTGTCACCATGCTGTTCGTCACCCATTCGATCGAGGAGGCGCTGATCATCGGCAGCCGCATCCTCGTGCTGTCGCCGCATCCCGGCCAGGTCCGCGCCGAGCTGGACGCGAGCGATCTCGGCTTCTCCGACGTCGGATCGAGGCGCTTCGCCGAGCTTCATCAGACAATCGAGTCCATGCTGTTCGAGCGCCAGGAAGCAACGACATGAGCACACTCGCCCGCCAACTCGTGCCACGGCCAAATTACGAGCGTCAGTTGCAATCGACGGCTGCGATCGGCGAGATCAAGCGGCCCCTGACGCCGTTTCAGAAGATCGCGAAATTCGCGGTGGTCCGGAAAACGCTGATTTTGGTCTGCCTCGCCCTGATCTGGCAGGTCTATGCGGTCAGTATCGACAACGAATTGATGCTTCCGAGTTTCACCTCCACGCTTCAGGCCCTGTGGGACGCAGTCGTGCACGGCCCGCTGCTCCAGCGCGCGCTCTACTCCTTCGAGATCCTTGTCACCGGTTATGCGATCGGCGTGCTGCTGGCGGGCGTACTGGTATCGGCATCAGTATCGACGCAGCTGGGCAACGACCTGCTCTCGCTGCTTACGGCGATGTTCAACCCGCTTCCCGCCATCGCCCTGCTGCCGCTCGCGCTGCTCTGGTTTGGCATCGGCCCTCCCAGCATCATTTTTGTTATCGTCCATTCCGTGTTGTGGGCCGTGGCCGTCAATACGCATAGTGGCTTCCGCTCGGTGAGCGAGACCACGCGCATGGCGGGGCAGAGCTTCGGACTGAAGGGTTTAGGCTACATCTTCGGCATCCTCGTGCCGGCTGCATTCCCTTCAATCCTGAGCGGGCTGAAGATCGGCTGGGCTTTTGCCTGGCGCACGCTGATCGCAGCCGAGCTCGTCTTCGGCGCGACGTCCCGTTCGGGCGGTCTCGGCTGGTTCATCTTCGAGAACCGAAATTCGCTTGAAACGCCGGCCGTATTCGCCGGCTTGCTCACCGTCATCCTGCTCGGGTTGTTCGTCGAGGGGGTGGTGTTTTCCACGATCGAGCGGCGGAGCGTCCGCCGCTGGGGGATGCAGCGATGACAACTTTAATTCCCCTGATGCCTTCTGAGCCTATCCGGCCCAAGCGCAACTGGACGCCGCCGTCCTTTGTCGATCCAGCATTGGCAGGATCGGCGAAAATTGAGCCGCCAGGTCCCTTTGTGTGTGGCGACTACGCCTCAATCACGCTGACCTATACGGCTGGCCGCTTCGGGATCGACGATACGGGAACAATCCGCATATGCTTCCGCTTCGCGACCGACCAGGGTGCGCCACAGTTTACCGACCCGTCCGCGGCGAACTATGTTTCGGTCGAGGCAAGCAATGCTGCCGTGCTTGATGTGCGCTACGACTTCAAGCTCAATACCCGGCCGTGGGATCGGACGATCGTTGTCCGTGTCGTTCAGGGCTTTTTGCGCGAGGGTGACACGATCGTGGTGCGGTTCGGCGATCCGAACGCCGGGTCGCCGGGTATGCGCATGCAGACCTTTGTGGACCCGTTCTACGAGTTTCAGGTTCTCGTCGACCCGATCGCGACCGGCTCGTTCGTTCCGGTCGCGGAGCAGCCGACCTGCGCAATCATCGCCGGTCCGCCCGTCCGCTGGTATGCCGTCGCGCCGACGCTGCGGCATGTCGGAGAATCGTTCGCTCTTTCGATCCGCGCGGACGATCGCTGGGGCAACCCCAGCGCACCGGGATCAACCGTTCTGCGTCTGTCGAGCGATGCTCAGGTCGCAGGTCTGCCGGAAACGGTCGTTTTTCCCGATGGCGCGACGGCGTTGCGCGTCGAGGGTCTCACGCTTGCTAAGCCGGGTACGGCCGAGATCGCCGTCACCGATGCGACCGGCCGAGAACTCGTCCGCTCAAATCCGATCAGCATCGCTACGAAAGGCCCGATCTCATGCTGGGCCGATCTCCACGCGCAGAGCGGCGAGACGATCGGGTCCGGCTCGATCGTCGATTACTGCCTTTTTGCCCGCGACGTCGCCTTTGTCGACGCTATCGGCCATCAAGGCAACGACTTTCAGATCACGCCGGAATTCTGGGCCGAGCTCAATGACACGCTCGAGCGTTTCAACGAGCCGGGGCGATTCCTGACCGTGCACGGATATGAGTGGTCGGGAAACACCGCACTCGGCGGTGATCGCAACGTCTTCTTCCAGATGCGGGATCGGCCGATCCGACGGTCGTCGCACGCGCTTGTACCGGATCTGTCCGATGAGGCGACTGACTGCCATGACGCCCGTACCTTGTTTGAGGCATTGCGGCGCGACGGGGAAGACGCGGTGTGTTGGGCGCATTGCGGAGGTCGCTATGCCGATATCGGGTATGCTCACGACGTCGCGCTCGAGCGTTCAGTAGAGGTGCATTCGAGCTGGGGCACCTTCGAGTGGCTGCTTGAGGATGCGTTCCGGCTGGGTTACCGGGTCGGCGTCGTGGCGAATAGCGATGGGCATAAGGGCCGTCCTGGCGCAGAATCGCCAGGGGCTTCGCAGTTTGGCGCGCTTGGCGGCCTCACGTGTTTCCTCGTAACCGACCTCAGCCGCGAAGCGCTATTTCACGCCATGCGGGCACGTCGGCACTACGCCACGACAGGTGCACGGCCGCATCTTGCGGTCCAGGCCGAATTCGGAGGCGACGCACGGATCTTCGTCGATGATCCCATGCTGCCGGGCGCCACGGGTATTCCAGCAACGACGGCACTGATGGGTGACATCGTCACGACGTCAGCTGCCGAGGTCGCGCTCACGGTCGAAATCGTCGCGCCAAGCGCGATCGTCTCGATCGAGATTCGCAATGGCCTGGAAATCATCGAGACAATACGACCTGGCGCCGAACGGTCGAGCGCGACCCGATTCCTCGCTCGCTGGTCCGGTGCGGAATATCGCGGCCGCTTCCGGCAGACAGTTTGGGATGGAGAACTGACGGTCGAGGATAACGAGATCCTCTCGGTCCAGCCTGTGAACTTCTTCAATCCGGACAAGCAGCCAAGGCTTGCCGACGGAAGGTCCATCAGCTGGAGCTCGATCACGACCGGTAACTTCGCCGGCATCGAGCTGGAATTGAAGCAGGCTGATCAGGGGCGATATCTCCTCAAGACACCGCACGGTGTCCTTGACGGTAATTTCGCCGATCTAGGCCTTGCTCCGCGCATTCTTGACTGCGGTAAGCTCGACCGTAAACTCTCGGTCGCACGGCTTCCGGACCAACACAGCGACCGGATGCGCGCGCGCATTCAACGCTCGGTCACATTGAAGCCCGGCGTCGATAATCCGCTCTACGTCGCGATAACATTTGAAGACGGACATCAAGCGTGGTCGAGCCCGATATATTTCATCAAGAAATAGAGCGAGAGCCAGCGAGCACTTATTGATCAATGCAGACGGAGCTAAGTACTGGCGCTTGGCGTATCGGTGGCATGGCAAGCAACGCACGCTTGCGCTCGGCGTTTACTGACCTGAAAGACTGCCGCGTACCGCGTCCGCCAATCGTGTCTGCTGCGGTCTAGCGGCTCAAGACCCCACCACCTCCAGGGCCAGTCCTTTCGCACGGAAGGATCTCCATCGTGGATTTGCTCGAGCAATTCTGGAACCGGCCGCCAACCAAGCTCACGCGCCACCTTTGCTCGAACGTCGAGATCAACGCCCGAAACAAACAGATACCCCTGCCGGTCCACGAGGCCGGCTATGTTTCGTAAACAGCTTTCTGCCGCCAGCGGCTCCATGTGGCAAAGAAAGTTGTTGGCTACCACGATGTCCTGAGGGCCTAGATCGCGGATCAGCTCGGGCGAGGAGGCATCGCCAAGCTGCCACGTGATCCCCTCCCGCAGCCAGGGTTTAATCTTAGCTACGTCACCGTTCCAATCGAACATTTGCTCCATCTCAGGTGCGGTCAGACGCTCGAAGATCGAGGAGCCGACCAGCCCGGAGGTGTCGGGGGCGTAAACACCATTCTTGGCAAAATTCAAAATGGTCTGCGAGATGTCCACCGCGCGCACGAGGACGTTTAGGTCCGGTCGCGCTGAACGAATCGTCCAAAGGATCGAGTAGACCTCGGCACCGGCACTGCATGCGAGTATGGCGACTTTTAATGTTGAGTTCTTGGCTTTTTCGTCGGCAAGACCCCGCATCAGTTCCAACGCTGGTCGGTTCCGGAGAAAGAACGTTCCGAAATATTGTTCACGCGCCGCGATGAGGCGAACCAAGCTCTGCAGCCAGGCTCCGTATGCACGAACAGGATAGTGATTTTGCAGGTGACGAGGGATAATTCTCCAAACTGGCTTGTTCAGCCGTAAATAAAATCCGACAGACGACTTTCGAAACAACCTCGGTCTTGCTCCCCCGGCCAGGGTCGAATGAGACACGCTTTCATGGAACTTCGTCATGGCAACCAATCCGCGAGCCTTCCCGACCATTTGCGTTCGATCCATTAAATATGAAAAAAGATATAATACGGCGGCGCATTAAATGATATACCCATTTATTATAATATAGCCATTTTCAGGATGGGACGAAGGTAAATCGACTGGGCCATGGCCGAAAGCGTCGCAGTTTATTTCGAGGATCACAGTCAGTCGAAAGATCTGGGGCGTCGCGCTTTGCGCGGCGGCTTCGTCTCAGTCGCGATGCAATACGGTAACGGTGCCCTCCAGATCGTAGCCGCAATCTTCTTGGCACGGCTCCTGGCACCGGAAGATTTTGGATTGGTCGCCATCGTCACGGTTTTGACGAGCTTTGCGCCACTTCTGGTCGATTTTGGCCTCGGAGACGCTACTGTACAAAGAAGCAAGATAACGCGAGGGCAGGTCAACAGCCTTTTTTGGCTCAGTTGCGGTATTGGGTTGGCTGTTGCGGTGGTTGTGGCTGCCTGCAGCCCGCTGATTGCATGGATATACGGCGAACCCCGGCTGGCGCCGATCGCGCTGTGTAGCGCGATAACTTTCGTACTGGGGGGAATGTCAAATCAGCACCTCGCACTTTTACGACGTTCGATGCAGTTTGGCAGGATTGCCAACATACAGATTCTTAGCTCCCTGGCAGGAATCGCCGTTGCGGTCATCGCCGCAAGTTGCGGACTTGATTATTGGGCGCTGGTGCTGCGTCCGATCGTGAACGGATTCTGCGTTGTCGTTGGAGCGTGGTTTGTATGCCGATGGAGGCCCGGATTTCCTGTCTTTGAGAGTGACGTGAAACCAATGGTCCGTTTTGGGTTACACGTGGTGAGTTTTTCGATCATTAATACCATGGGCAGATCCGTGGATCGGATTGCGCTGGGCTTGTTCTATCGGCCCGACCTGGTCGGTTACTATCAAAACGCCACCGCGCTGTACGAGAACTCCATCTTCTCGACACTTATTCAGCTGCACATAGTAGCAAGTGCAGCCCTCAGTAAACTTCAATCCGACGTGGACGCACTTCGGCAAAAGTACGAAGCGGCATTGTCAACACTGGCGTTCTTCGTCATGCCGGCAGCGGCAATCTTGTCGGTGGTGGCGGAAGACCTGACTGTCATATTGTTGGGAGAAAAGTGGCGGATGGCCGGTTCGCTCCTGAGTATTATTGCCCTACGCGGCATTTTCCAGGTCGTTGAGGGCTCACAGGGCTGGCTACACCTTTCCGTAGGGAGAGCGGACCGCTGGCGCAACTGGGGAATCGTCTCGGCTGCTGTCCAGATCGTGGCGGTTCTCGCGGGGCTGCCCTTTGGCGCCAACGGAGTCGCCGTGGCAGTGGTTATAGCAAGCTTGCTCCTGGCGCTACCCTCGATAATCTATGCCGGCCGCCCGATAGGTATTGGCGCTGCACTTGTAATGCGGGCCGTGGGCACGCAATTGATCGGCGCAATCAGCGTGGTGGCTGGGGGCTGGTGGCTGCAAACGACGGCCCTCACCGATTATTCCAGCTTCGCGCGCGTCTTGTTGCTGTGTGGTTGGTGTACTTGCATTTATCTCGCTATAGTTGTTGGCCTGTTTCGGCTTATTGAGCCGATCAAGGTTGCCGGCTCGATTGCGCGCGATTTACTGGGGAATCGATAGCGGGCGGTCGACGATCGCACCGCAGTTCAGCCGTTTTGCCGCGCGATCGGCGAGGTGTCCAGAGAGGACTGGACCAGCGGTAGCTCCAATTCCGAATAAAACCCAATACTCGGCGCCGACCTGCACGCCCTCTCCGAGCCCACGCGCAACGAAGTCGACAAGGAAGATCATGTGCGGCACCCAACCTGCCGCGTTCAACGCATATTCGGCATAAAGGGCCCGCAACGCGCCGAGCCGCGGGGGGATGTGCGGGCGTCGCAGGCGTGGCGACACGCGTCGATGCGGCGTCGGTCGGCCAGCCGCTCCATGCGATGGCAGTCAATAGCAGCGAGAGCGCGCCGAATCCGAACCACGTCTCGCGCAGCCCTTCTTGCAGCAGAAGCGGCGCGAGCGTGCCGGAAGCCGCGACGCCCGCCCCGACCCCCATGAAAATGACGCCGCTAGCTAATCCGCGACGGGCCGCGGACGCGTATGGAAGGACGGTCGGAGCCGCAAGCACCATGAGGGCGCCGCCGGCTATCGAAGGACCGGCGCCGCATGTTGATCTTGGAAAGTAGTTAAAAGGCTCCGTATTAAGGTTAAAAATAAGTTTCGATTTGACAAGTCGCCAGCTGGAAATAGGCTCGCTCAAACTTCCGTAAGATTAACTCGACATTCGAAGGGCCGAAGAGACGCTGAAGACGCGCCAAGCTCGCGCGCAGGTCATGGGGAGAATCGGGAGAACCGTCCACCTTTCCGGTAGCTAAGGCTGTCACTGATAAAAAAATTGAATCAATCAATTTGAACCAACTTAAAGGAACTTCCTACAAAACTATTTGAACAATCAGGTCACGGCCGTATTTGGAACGATAATTGCATTTTTGTCTTGGACCACAGTTCTGTTGAGCAATGGGTTTTTCATGACCAAAATCAGCGATTTAGGCGCGTCGTCCGACTGTGCTCTTAGAGAATCCCTGAGCGTCATCAGGGAGACTCACTTCCAGCTTCATGTCCTGACAGGCATGATGACAACGCCGACGGTTCTTGCCTCACGAATTGAGCTCTGCAACGCTCTCCTTCTGGCGATTTCGGGTATTCGCAGCAGCCTGGTCAAAGATCTTCATCGGACACGTGAGCCCCCTACCGGCTTGCACTAGCGTCCGAGCAGTCTGCTATGGCGCGCGCCCTTCAAGATTGTCCGCGGTCGGTCTCGTCGCCTGGCGACCGTTCGGGTTTGGAGATACGGAACTCCTCCAGCCGATGCCCGGATTGGAGCGCTGCGGCAAGCCAGCGCGGCTGTTTCCCGCGTCCTGACCATGTTTCCTCCGGCACAGACGGATTGCAATATTTCGGCAGGACCTTTGGATATTTGCGTCGTGGAGGCCGGTCGATGTGCTTCTCAGGGAAGGAGCCTTTGGCCCCGGCGATCGGCTCGGCCCTGTTGAGTTGCGCGAGACGTTTCTCCAGTTCGAGCTTTTCCGCGCTGATTTTCTCTGAGAGAATCTGCGTGAGTTCCTCATGCAGAAGCCAAAGGTCATCAAAATCCATGGCTTCCAGGTCTAAGTTACGTAGCTTGTCACTGTTCATGGTTAGAATTTCGGTTGGATCTACCTTAATGGCGATCCGTGCGTTCAGGCGAACGGGGCGCGACACATGACCGCAATAAAAATTCCATGGAACTATTATATATTTTATTTTCACTAAGAGGGCGATTATTTTTTTAAATTCTTGCCAAGTTTTCTTTCATTAAATAATAAAATGGTTCAGACTGGGGCTTATTATTAATAGTTTTTCTGATGTTTGCGTTGGGAGGTTGAAAATGGATTTTATTGAGTCCTCTCTTTGTCGACTTAAGGAGAATGTGAGTCGTTTTGTTGTTCCTTCGACCGCTCTCTGGGATTTGCCTGTTCTCAAAGCGCAGATCGAACTCCGGCAGAGGGCTCTGACAGATATGGAGACCATTCGTTGGCGGTTGCGGCTATTCATGCATTGCGAAGACCCTAGGCGGTCCCGGACGAGCCGCGAACGGCGCAGGGCTCGATCGCGCACTGGCCAAGCCCGTCGGCGATATAGCTGAGCGAGATCCAGCCTCCGTCTGTAAATCTGCTGGGTAGGCATATAGTTGGTTCGGATTATATTCAGTGCACCAGAGCCGCAGTAGGCGCTGGGTTAAATTTATATTTCGTTGGAAACAATTTAGTGCCCATTGATTATTCTGAGGTATGGCAATATGACAGCTTAAGAAGCGGATATACGGGGCATCAGAATGTTGTCGAAGAAGGTCGAGCTCGAGTCTATGTCGCTGGACGACCTCTGGTCGCTCCATGAAAAGATCAGCGCGATCTTGTCCGCTCGGATCAAGGCGGAAAAGCATGAATTAGAAAAGCGTCTGGCCGTTCTTGATCGCGGCGTGGGCGTGATCAATCAGCCGGGCGAGGCCCTGACGAGCGACGCGAAACCGCGCCGCAAGTATCCACGCGTGCTGCCGAAATATCGCAATCCGCAAACCTCCGAAACCTGGTCCGGCCGCGGCAAACTTCCCCGGTGGTTGGTTGCTGCGATGAAGTCGGGACGCAAAATCGAAGAATTTCGGATCCGCGAGGGCGGTGTCCGGAGCCGGCAGCGCGCCTAATTCACCAATGCCCGCTTGTTAAGCGCGCCTCTCCGATCTCCCGAATATCTTGCGGAGAACGAAGGACATTTCATTCAACATGTTAATCGAACGTGGTTCTTTCGGAAAAACCGGAGGCTGCTTTCCTGAGGCGACGGCTCCCCCCTGTAATTTATTGATTGAATTGACTGCTGACGCCGGCACAGAGTCAGCGGGTGCACTGCAACCTATTGCCATCGAGCAGATTAGAAGCTGTCACGGTTCGAAAATACTCGTCATTCAACTGCTGACAGACGGCGAAACCTGTTGACGGTAAAGTTCGATCTATTGAGAGGTGACCGCGCTTACGGTTAACTCAAGAAGAGGTTGCGGGGACCCATCAAACCGACGCATTTGGCGTCACTGTGATTAATCTTTGGCCGCACCTGAACTTTCGACCCTGCAGGGCCATTGACGACGGAGCTCGGATTTTCTTAACCGACACAGGTTGTCCTATTGTGATGGAACAAATGACGGCTCTGATCCTCTGTTTTATTGCAGGGCTCGCGGTGGGCTCCTTGTTCGGCGCCCGGACCTTGCTGATTTTGGCCCTCGCCGTGTTTGTTGTAGAGGTCGGGGCCTCGGTCGTCCTGCTCGGTGCGTCCAGCGGCTTGATTTGGCTTCTCGCAAGCCAGGTCGCGCTCCAACTCGGTTATCTCGGAGGCATGTGCCTTCGCAGCATTCTGGAGCGGGCCGGAATCGTAATTATCGCGCCGCAAAGCCGACAATCCCGATAGAACCCGGCCTGACTCGGCTGCGCAGCCATGTACGGCAAACTGCGCGCCCACGTTGCGCATGTTGAATGTGTGCGGGATGCTCCCTGCTGCAGCAGTATGAATCCAGGCCGTGGACCATCATAGTGAACCGTCGGGTGGGCGCCGAAAAATGGCACGGTCAACGGCATAGCCCCGCGAACGCCGGCTATCGGCTCGCTGCGAGCAGCCCCGCGGTGAGGAGGCCCTCGTGCCCTGATGGGGTCGCGTGCCGCCGGCGTTGGTGCGCAGGCTGTTGATCCGCGCGAGGTGCGGCCTTCAGCAACGGCTCCGCCTCGGTCTCAAACACACTACCCCAAGGTCTGGTCGGCGCCGGTCACGGCTGCCCTCTTCTGCGATGGGAGCCAGGGATTCTCTGGATCCGATAAGCGGAAGAACGCTTGCATAACCGGCCGGCCGCAATCACGAGGCGGCGCGGTCCTCCCTCCGTGGATCGCGCCGTCTGGCGCTCACAATTCCGGTCGGGCTACGCCATCACCGGCTAGAGCCCTTGCGGTTCTGATGGAATCAGAACAGGGCTCTAGCTTTTTGTTTTGACGCGTTTTCTTCACGCGAACCGGTATCCACTTCGCTTGAAAGCGCTATGGTCCGGCGGGCCGTCTCTGGCCGGCGGGTTAAGATGGTGTCGAAATAGGCAATTGTCTTTTGCAATCCGTCCCGTAGCGACACTTCGGGTTGCCAATGGAGATTTTTCTTGGCGAGACGAATATCGGGCTTTCGCTGCTTGGGATCATCCGACGGCAGCGGCCGGTAAACGATCTCTGACTTGGATGAGCAAAGCTCGACCACCATCTCGGCCAATTCACGGATGGTCATTTCATTCGGATTGCCAAGGTTGACGGGACCGGTGAAGTCTGCGGGCGAGTCCATCAACCGCACGAGGCCGTCCACGAGATCGTCCACATAGCAAAACGAGCGCGTCTGCAAGCCGTCTCCATAAAGCGTGATCGGCAGGCCTCGGAGTGCTTGCACAATGAAGTTTGAAACGACACGCCCATCATTTACGTGCATGCGCGGTCCATAGGTGTTGAAGATACGCGCAACCTTGACTTGGACTCCGTGTTGGCGATGGTAATCGAAGAACAGCGTTTCGGCGGCGCGCTTGCCTTCGTCGTAACACGCACGGATACCGATAGGGTTGACGTTGCCCCAGTAGTCTTCCGTCTGAGGATGGACCTCGGGATCGCCGTAGACCTCCGATGTGGACGTTTGAAGCACGCGGATCTTGAGCCGCTTGGCAAGCCCGAGAATATTGATTGAGCCGTGCACCGACGTTTTCAAAGTTTGCACGGGGTCGCGCTGGTAGTGGATCGGTGCGGCTGGGCACGCCAGATGAAAGATCTCATCAGCCTCCAGGTAGAGAGGAAAGGTGACGTCGTGGCGGATCAACTCGAAATTCGGGTTGCGCAGCATATGCTGCACGTTCCGTTTCGAGCTCGTGTAGAAGTTATCTACACAAAGCACTTCGTCCCCACGGGCAAGGAGACGATCGCACAAGTGAGAGCCGACAAAGCCTGCCCCACCGGTAACAATAAGTCGCTTCGGCTGTTTGATCATTCGCCAACCTCCTTCTCGAACACGGATCGTCCGGCTTTCGCGCCGCTCACACTCTCATGAGGAGTTGCACGATTTGTACGACTTGCTGACTCTGCGCGATCGAACCGACACTTGGCTCGCGCCCGCATGGCGCGCCGTGTCTCGACGTAGAGATCGTCCGCGGCTGCCGGGGCTGCCTTGCTGTGACGGAGACTAGTAGGCATTCTCCCCCCGTAGTACTTCCAAGGGGGTCTGCAAAAGGATCACGAGATCGAGTTTCAGGTTCCAATTGTCGATGTACCACAGATCGTGCTCGACACGGCGCTCCATATGGTCGGTGGTCGGCGTTGGCCCTCGACAGCCATGAATTTGTGCCCAACCGGTCAATCCTGGTTTCACACGCCGTCGGAAAGCATAGTTTCTGACGGCATTGTCAAACTTGTCATCGAGCGAAACAGGGTGTGGCCGCGGCCCGACGAGCGACATGCTGCCACCGAGCACGTTAAGCAACTGGGGCAATTCGTCGATGCTCGTTCTGCGAAGCCACTTTCCGATCCGGGTGACCCTGTGGTCTGCGGCGGATGCTTGAACCGCCGAAAAGCCATCTTCCATCACCGACATGGTTCGGAATTTGCAAATTTGGAAGTAGCGTCCGTTGAAACCGTACCGGTGTTGTCTGAACAGGACGGGACCGCTGGAATCAAACTTGATCGCGATGGCTACCGCGACCAGCAGCGGAGCCATGACGATCAGTCCCAAACCTGCGCCAACGACGTCGATGCAGCGCTTGGCGGCATGCTCAGCCGCACTCAGCGGGCCTCGCTGCAATTCCACGCAAACGGTATCGCTAAAGTCGCGGCGTGGCCGGTGAAGGATCTCCGAGGTCAATCCGATCGGGACGAACGAGATTGGAAACGGCAACACTCTCAGATCGGCTGCCAGTGCACGAAGTTCGGACCAGCGGTTCGGATCCGTGGCTACGATGACCTCCTCAACGTCCGAACCGCGAATATGCTCGATAACGCGGGCAATCAGCCTTTCGCGGAGGTTCGGGCTTGTGTCCGGAGGCGGCAGAGCGAAGTTGCCGACAATATCGAAACCGACAGCGGCTAGTTTATGATTGAGGGCGGGCTCGTAGATTTGCTCTGGGTCCGCAATCAGAACAATTCTGCGGCCAGAAAACCGCTGCTCGGCGAGTCCTCTGGTCAGGAGCTCTTTTACGAGCGTACGATTTACTACCAGCGCGACGAGGCTCAGGCCCGCAAACAACAGGGTGGTGCCGCGTGAAAGCTCGCTGCCGATTTTCAGCGTGAAGACAACTCCGGACAGCAGAAGGAAGACGGCCGCCCAAGTGGCAGAGACCAGCCGAACCTGGCGACGCAACCTCAGCAATTCCGTCGGCCGGTATAGCCCCCGTGATTTCAGCAGCAGACTGAACAATGCCGACACGAGCGCCGCCGCACCGAGGGCTTGTCCCAAATCCAGTCGCGCGCCTTCGCTGATCGGATAGAGAATGCTGGCGCAGATCCCGGCCAATGCGATCGTTGCGACGTCAAAACAGATCGTCGCGGCCTCGACAGACTCATATGGGAGCGGCCACTTCCGCTCTTCGGCAACACGCGGGTCGCCTGATAATTTCGCTTCTACGCGCTGATCAACAAAATTCATGACTGAAAAAGCCGATCGACTGACGGAAATTAATATCTTAATTAAATATTAAAATATTAAATACCGCAAGCGTAAAAATGTGAAAATTAAATATTCGGAGTTGTTTAAATTCCGTCGATGCAAGCTTGGCGCGGTTCAAGACCGGGGGTTGCCCATTTACAGTTACCGAGGGTCACCCCCGACGGATTTTCCTTATGGCAAGCTATCGCTGTCCCCCGCCTTGGCGTCCGGGCTCATTTCGCAATTCGAGCTACGTGCAGATCGACTCGCGGTTGCGGTCACTGCGCTGCGGTCGCTCCAATCGGCGTCGGCGTTGTGATCACCGTGGTCGAGCCGGCTCGTTGAACTGTATTTCTCGAGATGTAGCCGTTCGTGGCATAGACGATCACATCGTTCACGTTCCGGGCATCGGCATGATCACCGCCACGATCGTGACCAGGGTCGGCGATCCCGGCCAGTTCCGGTCCGGCCGACCGTTCGCGGCTTGGCT
The DNA here is from genome assembly GCF_900105125.1 of Bradyrhizobium canariense. Lineage (NCBI taxonomy): Bacteria > Pseudomonadati > Pseudomonadota > Alphaproteobacteria > Hyphomicrobiales > Nitrobacteraceae > Bradyrhizobium > Bradyrhizobium canariense. The sequence continues at coordinate 4,023,424 of NZ_LT629750.1, forward strand.
CGGGCTCGTCCCCAGACAGAACTCGAGCGGTGACCGACATGCGAGATGATCGACCAAGAGCGAGAACACCCCGTCTGATTTCAGTGCGTCTCGAATGCGCCAGCTTGATCAAGGGATCTCGCTTGCGGATTTCCATCAAGGCCAGCGGACTTACAGCCCGCACAAAACTGGCCGGACATATGGAAACGACCGATCAGAAGCTCTCAAAAAGCCATTGCCAATCGGGGGCGCCAATCAGGGGCGTCCACATAGGAATCACAAATCCACCTGCAGCGGAATCCCTATCGATCCCGCCTGGCCATGAATTGCTCTAAGTGGGATCGGTAAGGCCGTAACGAATGTAGTGAGTGTCGCTATAATAATCACTGTGCTGAGCGTCGTAGCGCAGCATGGACTTAATATCGGTCTTGTTCAACACGACACCGATGAGATTCTCGTAGACGTTTGGCGCCGTGTGGAGCGCGTGTTGCGCAACGTCGATCTTGGTTCGCCCCCATTCCACGACCAGAATGAAGAAATCGATCAGTGGTGCTGTCACGCGAACATCGACCAGGGGGGTCAGCGGCGGAAGATCGACGATGACGTAGTCATAAGAGGTCCGCAATTGATTGAAAAGATTACGCGTCGCCTCGGCGGAAAGGATCTCACTGCTGTGAAACAGGGGTTTCCGCCGGACTGCCGGCAAGAATACAAGACCGGTCTTCGGGTCCCGCCACACCGTTTCCTCCAGCGAGCGATTACCGTTGATAACCTCGACGATGCCGGTCGTGGCATTCGGGGCAAGGCAAGTAGTAAGCGACGGATTTCTCAGGTCGCAATCAACGATGATAATCTTCTTGCCGGTATGCCCGATGAGCTGGGCGAGCGAGGACGCGATCGTGGTTTTGCCCTCGTTGGGCAGAGCTGAGGTAATGCCGATGATCTGATTGGAGCCCTTGCCGGGACTGAGGTCGATCGCGAGCTTGATCGAACGGAGCGCTTCGGCATAGCGCGACGAGGGCATATTGACGGCGACGTCGTGAACGGCCGAAGGAGGTGAAGCAATCAATCGCGAATCATCGTCAGCCCGGCTTGACGCAGCGGCCGGCTGAGGCGGCTTTGGACCGCTTAGCCGTGGTACTATCGACAGGCATGGTAGTTCCAGCTTGCCTTCGATCTGCCCGGACGTGCGAAAGACGCGCTCCATGCGATCCCTGAGCAGCCCCAGGCCGACCCCAAGCGCAAGGCTGCCTAAAGCGCCGATCGCCAGGACCAGTACGGTCTTTGGCTTGCTTTTGGTTTGCGGTGGCAACGCCGGAGCGATCACCCGCGCTTCCGATAGCGGGAAGTTATCGAGCGAGCCCATGTAGCGTTGCAGCAAGGAATCATACAAAGTTCGCGATTCCTTCGCATGGCTTTCGAGCTCCCGTATAGTCAGCTCCGCAGAACTCGTCGAGCGCGACTGGGACACAACCTCGTTCAACTGCTTCTCGATCTGCTGCTGGCGCTGCTTGGCCACTTCAAGTTCGCTTCGGCTCGCCTCGGCGAGCCTTTTGACTTCCTCCGAGATAGACGTGCGAAGCTCAGCCATCTTCGTTCGCAAAAGCATGACGGCCTGATGGTCGCGGCCAAACTTGGCCGCCCACTCGTTCGCGCGTCTCGCCAATTCGAGATACTGCAGGCGAAGGTTGTTTATGATAGGGCTGGTCAGGGAATCAGGGCCGGCGTCCAGCGTGCCAAGCGAGGACGAATCGTCCGAGTTGGCGTGAAGCATCACTTCATAACGGCTCGCCCTTGCCGCCGCATCGGAGATCTGCACGCGAGCGGCCGCCAGTCGGTTGTTGAGTTCTGTTATCTGCAATTCATCGATCGGCTTCCCCCCTGATGAAACGATGTTGTTTTGCGACTTGTAGGCATTTACCGCTCGTTCGGCTGCGAGCGCCTGCTTGCCGAGATCATGCAGCCTGCCCTGCAACCAGTCTTTCGCGCTGCGATTGACTTCGAATTTCACATCCAGTTGATCGGCGATGTAAGCGTTGGCGACTGCGTTGGCCACCTCTGCCGCCCGGATCGGGCTACTCGAGCTGAAGCCGACCTCGATGACGTTGCTCGAACTGGCTCGGATCGCGGTGAGGCGATCCTCAAATGCGGCAATCACGCGTTCCGATGGTTGGCCCGCGGCGTCGAACTGAGGATCTTTGGAAGCGGAAGAAATCAATCGCCCCAACGACGATAGGGATGGCCCGGAGACGTTCAAATCCGGGTCGTCGGCGAGTTTAAGCTCATTAATGACCCTGACGGCAGTCGCCCTTGATTTGATAAGCTGCAGCTGGGTCGCGATTTGGCTCGCGCTTTGACTCGCATCGACTACCGGATCCGGGAGAAGCGACTGCTTTTGGAGGAACTCTGCCCGCGAATTGCTGAATAGAATTTCGACCCGCGCAGTATAGGTCGGGGGCGTAATGCGCAGGTAGACGATGCAGGCCGCCATAGCGAGCGCGGCAATGAGGATAATGATCAAATACCGCCGCCGCAGGAATGCGAGGGCGCGGTGTATTATCTCGCCAAAACCGTCTCCCTCAACCGTTGCACTGCCAAGCGGCGCGTAAGTTTCGTCGATTCGCTGCATATTTCTCTGAAGCATTAGGTGCTTGCTCCCGCCGCCTGTTGATCTTGTCGAACGTGCGCCCGACCCAGCGGAATCGTCGGCCTAATCCAACATTGCAGCCGACGTCGCCTTGCATTTAAAATTTGTTTATCATACAAAATGGCGCTTTCCAAATTAAATGATCATTGGTTAATTCCGGCTGGCGGGGCGCCCTAAATTCCGAAAGATCAGGTCAGATGCTGGAGAAAGCATTCAATTTATTCGATTTTTCTGGCGAATTTTGTTTGTTGCCAACAGGTAATACGGCTCGCTGAGTATTTTATGCGTATTTAAATTCGTCACGCCATAGTCGTTCACGGAAGGCCGCAAGCAGACTCATCCCTATCTACTAGTCGACCCGGAGGATACCCATGCGCGTTCTAGTAACTGGACACCTCGGTTACATCGGTACTGTCTTGACACCCATGCTGCTCAAGGCAGGTCACGAGGTGACTGGACTGGACAGCAACCTGTATTCCCGCTGCACGTATCCAGCCGGCGGGGAAATCATTGATGTACCGGCGATCCGCAAGGATGTGCGGGACGTCGAAGCCGCCGACCTCGCTGGCTTCGATGCGGTTCTGCATTTGGCGGCGCTTTCGAACGATCCCCTTGGTAATCTCAGGCCGAACGTGACGGACGAGATCAATCACCAAGGCAGTGTCCGGATGGCCGGACTGGCCAAACGAGCCGGCGTCCGCCGTTTTGTTCTTGCCTCATCCTGCAGCAACTATGGCCAGGCCGGAGAGGATATGATTGATGAGACCGGCGCGCTGAATCCTGTGACCGCCTATGGTGAGTCAAAGGTGATGTCCGAGCGTGACATTTCTCGATTGGCTGGCGACGGTTTCTGCCCGGTGTATCTGCGGCCTGCAACCGCCTATGGGCTGTCACCGCGGCAGCGCTTCGACATTGTCTTGAACAACCTTGTTGCTTGGGCCTTCACAACCGGGAAAATACACTTGAAGTCGGATGGCACGCCATGGCGTCCGATCGTTCACATCGAGGATATCTCACGCGCCTTCATAGCCGCCCTCGAAGCACCCGCAGAGCGGGTGTTCAATGAGGCCTTTAACGTCGGACAGACCGCCCACAACTATCGAATTCGAGATCTGGCTGAGATCGTCGCTGGTGTCGTGCCCAACTGCACAATCGAGTTTGCGGACGACGCCGGTCCCGATAAACGATCGTATCGGGTAAGCTTCGAAAAGATCCGTACGAGACTGCCGGAATTCAAGCCACAGTGGGATGCGCTTAGGGGAGCCGAACAACTTTACAAAGCCTATCGTTCGTCCGGCCTGACATTGGAAGAGTTCGAGGGACCGCGATACCAACGCATCGCGCATATCAGAAAATTGTTGGGGGAAGGCGTCCTTGATGCCGGGTTGCGCCAGTCGCAGCCTCAGGTAGCGTCATGAATGATGAGCGATATATCGTACGAAAATCTCATCGCGGAGAAGATCGGCGAGGAGATCTTCGACTTTGCCGCGGAGATATACCCGATTTGCCGCAGCATAACGGGCCGCGGCGTCCGGGAGACACTACGCGCGATCAACGCGCACATCAATCTTGAGGTTCACGAGGTACCGACCGGAACCGCAGTCTTCGATTGGGTCATCCCACGAGAGTGGAATATTCGCGATGCCTATGTAAAGAACGAGCGGGGCGAGAAGGTCCTCGATTTCGCTCGGTCAAACCTCCACGTCATGAGCTACAGTGTGCCTGTGCGGCAACGAATCTCCCTGACCGAGCTGAAGCAGCACATCTACACGTTGCCGGACCAGCCGGACCTCATCCCCTATCGAACCTCATATTATGCCGAGAAGTGGGCATTCTGCATGCCTCACCGTCTGTTGGAGAACCTCAAAGACGAGACCTATGAGGTGGTCATCGACTCAACGCTCACGGAAGGAAGTCTGACATACGGGGAATATCTGCATCGGGGCGAAACGGAGGATGAGTTTCTACTTTCGGCCCATGTATGCCATCCGTCGCTGGCCAACGACAACTGCTCGGGCATTGCGCTGCTCACGCATCTTGCGAAGCGGATGGCGAAGCTACGAACACGCTACAGCTACCGATTCCTGTTTGCGCCGGGCACAATCGGCGCGATCGCATGGCTCGCGCGCAATGAAGGCCGCTGCCAACGCATCAAGCACGGGCTTGTCATCTCCATGGTCGGAGACGGTGGCGGCCCGACCTACAAGAAGAGCCGGCGAGGCAACAGTCCGATCGATCGGGCGGTCGTCCACACGCTTTGTCATTCCGGGCTGACGCCGACGATTCTCGAGTTTTCTCCATACGGCTATGATGAACGCCAGTATTGCTCTCCGGGGTTCAACCTGCCGGTGGGGTTATTCCAGCGCAGCAAGTTCGGCGAAATCCCGGAGTATCACACGTCGGCCGACAACCTCGATTTTATAGCTCCCAATCACCTGGCCCTATCTTACCATCTCGTTGCTAAGACAATCGATGTCGTTGAAAGCGACATGGTGTATTGCAACACCATGCCAAAATGCGAACCCCAATTGGGGCGACGCGGACTTTATGGCGCGGTCGGAGGAGACAAGCACGCTGCAGCAGGCAACATGGCGATGCTATGGGTTCTCAACCTCTCCGATGGAATGCATTCGCTGCTTGATATTGCCGAACGCGCAAATCTGCCTTTCGCCGTGATCCGGGAGGCGGCGCTGCTGCTGCATCGAGGTGGGCTCTTGAAGCCATGCGGCGATGTCAACTCAAGCACCACCTGAGCATCGCGAGAAATGCCGGATCCTCGGATCTTTTTCAGAGGATGAAGGTTTGCGGAGACTACCGGTCGAGTCATCGACGAACAACACGCGGACTGACCCGGCGTCTTGCGAGCTCTGGTCCGTCAAGGGAAATCGGGCCAGCGCAAGTCCTTCTCGGAAACCTGCGTTACTGGCTGGGGCCAGCTAATTCCGAACGCGGGATCATCGTAGCGAATGCCGCGGGCCAATTGAGGCGCGTATGGCGTGGAGATCAGGTAGTTCACCTCGACATCATCGCTCAGCGTTTGAAATCCGTGCGCGAACCCCTTGGGAATGTAGAGCTGACGGCGGTTCGCGCTCGAAAGCTCGAATTCCTGCCAGCAGCGGTAGGTTGGTGAATCCGGCCTGATATCGATGATCACATCCAAGATAACGCCTTGAGTACAACGGACCAATTTGGCTTCGCTGTGTGGTTCAAGCTGATAGTGCATGCCTCGCAGGGTCCCCTTGCGGGCTGAGAACGAAATGCTGTGTTGCGGAAAATTGGTTTCCAGCCCATGGGCCGCGAACTCTTCCACGCAGAAAGTGCGGGCGAAAAAACCTCGGTCATCGCGTGCCGGCTCAAGCTGAATGAGATGGACGTCGCGGAGTTTTGTCAAATGAAATTCCATATTGAACCTGGAGCGCGTTTCGGGTGTTGAAAGAGATCTGGAGAGGGAGGGCCATCGTCGTTCAGGTCTTGATCATCGGTCTGATGTGAACATCTGTAATCTCAGCCGTACGCGGCAAGAGCAGGGCATTCATGATGACCGATGCCACGTCCGCCGGCTGCAACAGCAGCTCGGGTCGATAGAGTTTCCCTTCCTTTCGGTGTATCTGCGCCTGCATTTCGGTCGCCGTCCGCCCGAGATAGACGCTCAAGACCCGGACACCATGTGGATTGACCTCGCTGCGCAAGCTGTCGGCGATGGCCTTTAGGGCATGTTTGGTTGCATCATATTGCGCGGACATGGGCTTGGCGACCATGCCGCTGCTCGAATTGATGAACACGATCTGTCCTTGTCGATCCTTCAACTTGGGCAGAAGGGCCTGCGCCAGGACATACGGCGCACGAACATTGGTATGATAGAGCGCGTCAAACTCGGCTGGGTTGCCCTCTTCGATCGGCCCCATGCTGTGCGCGGCGGCGCTTTGTACAAGAAAGTCAAGTTGAGGCAGGTCATGTTCGAGCCGTCGCATCAGCTCGACTTGCCCGCTCGCGACTGAGAGATCGGCGCAATGGCACTTAACCGGAACCCCTATCTCGCGCGCTTTGGAAGCGACGGACTCAAGCAGTTGCAGCCTGCGACCTATGAGGTGAAGCCCGGCTCCTTCCCTGGCGAGCGCGAGAGCGACGGCGGCACCGATACCGGTCCCGCCTCCTGTGACCACGGCCATTCTCCCTTCGAACAGGCCCGCCTGCGGTCCCATGTTAATTTAATCCTTTCCCGCGCAACGATTTAACCATTCTTTGGATTGAGCCACCCAGCGCGCTGCGCGCGACTTGGGCAAATTCAAATGTTTATATTAAATCTGAGATGGCGATTGATTTAAAACTGGATTTTTATTATTATATATAATAAAGGTGCCTGCCGAGATTGCTAGCGAGAATTTTATGCCGGGACGACCGGCTTAACGTATGTCATTTCACGCTGACCGGGCCCAAACCCATGAACGCTATGCTTGAGAAAAGATCAATCGCGATGCCCGGAGCGGTTCAATACGGGTGCTGTCGCCTTTGTGGCGCATCGCTTTCTAAGACCTTCGTCAACCTTGGCATGTCGCCCCTGTGCGAGAGCTTCCTGCCCGCCAGCGAGATCGACAAGATGGAGCCTTATTTCCCGCTCCATGCGCTGGTGTGCGAACAGTGCTTTCTCGTGCAGGTTCGGGAATATGTGCAGCCCGACCACATCTTTAGCGAATATGCATATTTTTCGTCATATTCCGATTCCTGGGTCGAGCATGCGCGCCAGTATTGCGAAATGGTCGTCGGGCGCTTTGGCCTCGGAGCTGGCAGTGAAGTATTTGAGATTGCGAGCAACGACGGATATTTGCTTCAGCATCTCCTGCCGTTTGGCGTCTCCGTACTTGGCATCGAGCCTGCGGCCAACGTTGCCGAAGCGGCCCGGCGCAAAAATGTTCCGACCCTAGTTGAGTTTTTCGGATCAGCCTTGGCCCGCCGTCTAGTATCGGAGGGGAGGCGCGCCGATTTGATCATCGGAAATAACGTCCTGGCACAAGTCCCGGATCTCAATGACTTTACCGCCGGAATGTCCGTGCTGCTGGCACCGGCAGGGGTTATTACGCTGGAATTCCCACATCTCGAACGGCTCATGGTCGAGAACCAGTTCGATACCATCTATCATGAACATTTTTCGTATTTTTCACTGCTTACGATTGATTGGCTCGCACGTCGGCACCGCCTGAGGATATTTGATGTCGAGCAACTTGCTACTCATGGTGGATCACTGCGGGTCTATCTCTGTCACGATGAGAGCCGGCATGGAACGTCCTCTCGCGTGGATGAGCTTTTGGCTCATGAGCGCAAGATCGGATTTGAGAACATCGAGAGCTACACGCAATTCGCGACAAAGGTTCATCGCACGAAGCGCCAGCTGCTGTCATTCTTGGTCGAATGCAAGGAGAAGGGCGCGAGGATATGCGGATATGGCGCACCCGGCAAAGGCAATACCTTGTTGAATTATTGCGGCATCGGCACCGATTTTCTTGAGTTTACCGTCGATCGCAACCCGTACAAGCACGGACGCTATACGCCGGGGATGCACATTCCAATTTATCCAGTGTCTGCGATCGATGAATTCCAGCCGGATTTCCTGCTGATTTTGCCGTGGAATCTAAAGAGCGAGATCGTGAAACAAATGCGCCACGTGGGTTCGTGGGGATGCAAGATGATCGTACCCATACCCGACGTGGAGGTAATAAACCCTCGGGACATCGAAACATGAAAGTTGTTCTGTTCTGCGGCGGACTTGGCACCCGCATTCGCGAGTACTCTGACGCCATTCCGAAACCGATGGTGCCGATTGGCCACCAGCCTATTCTGTGGCACCTCATGCAGTACTACAGCCAGTACGGCCATCGGGATTTCATTCTTTGCCTTGGATACAAGGCAAACGTGGTCAAGGATTACTTCCTGAACTACAAGCAGACCACAAGCAGCGACTGTACCGTTTCGAATTTCGGCAGCCGAATCGAGATTCTCGGCAGACAACCGCCAGATTGGCGCGTCTCGATGGTGGATACTGGAATTTGGCGGAATATCGGACAGCGCCTGGTTGCGGTCCGTCATCTGGTCCAGGACGAGGAGATGTTCCTCGCAAATTATAGCGACGGCCTGACAGACGCCTCCTTGCCCGACATGATCGATCGGTTCAAGAAGAGTGGAAAGGTCGGCTGCTTCGTCGCGATCCACCCGCCACTGACCTTTCATCTCGCCGAATTTGATGGGCAGGGCGCCGTACGGCGGCTCCGCGCGAGCCACGAAGCCGATATATGGATCAACGGAGGCTATTTTATCTTTCGCAAGGAGATATTCGATTACATCCAGGAGGGCGAAGAACTCGTGGTCGAGCCCTTCGAGCGCTTGATCGAATGCGGACAGCTGATGGCTTACAAGCACGAGGGGTTCTGGCGTGCGATGGACACGCTGAGAGATCGGCAGGTGCTTGAGGAGATGATCGAGCGCGGGGAAATGCCTTGGCGGTTCGATGTCGAGACTCGCGTCGCGGTAGGCTCATGAAAGCATTGCACGCGGCAGCTGGCGAGCGGTTGTCGGTCCTCTGCTTGGGTGCGCATTCAGATGACATTGAGATCGGCGCGGGAGCGACCCTTTTAAGCCTGGTGGATCGCGGCGTTCGTCTCGACGTTCACTGGTGTGTTCTCAGCGGCGGAGGTGAGCGCGAGCGTGAAGCCAGGGCCTCCGCGGTCGACTTTCTCGCTCACGCGGCAAGCGCGAAAATTGAGGTAATGACCTTCCGAGACGGATTTTTCCCGGAACAAGGTGAGCAGATCAAATCGTGGTTCGAGACCCTGAAAGGGCGCGTCGACCCTGATGTCATCCTTACGCACCGTCGCGACGACGCGCATCAGGATCACCGGGAGGTCAGCCGTCTGGCGTGGAATACATTTCGAGACCATTGCATTCTCGAATATGAAATTCCCAAGTGGGATGGAGACATGGGGCAGCCCAATCTCTACATGCCCGTTTCGACCGGTGCGCTACAGCGCAAGATCGATCTGCTGGTTTCACACTTTGGCAGCCAACGTTCCAAGCAGTGGTTTGATGCAGAGACCTTTCGCGGATTGGCAAGGCTCAGAGGCATGGAATGCCGTGCGCCGGAGAAATACGCTGAAGCCTTCTTCGCACACAAGCTCTTGCTGGCCTGACCAGTAGCTGCACGAAATCTCTCGTGGCCCTTCTGTGCGTTTGACGTTTATGTGTACCCGCGGCGCATCTGGGGGGTATGGCTATAGCTGGTTCTGCGAGAAGTTTGCCGCCTATCAGCGCCGTGCGAGACCGCTCCCACCGTCCGTCACCGCCGCGCGGCGAGTGCGATGATGCAGACCGACTACGCCGGTCCGACGGTGCAAGTGACCGACGCGCAAACGGGCGAGGTCCGTCAGGCTCGGATTTTTGTCGCGGTGCTCATGACTGACTGACCACCGTGCAGTTTAGACAATGTGGAAATCCGACGCATGCAGATTGGCGAGCTGTATGTTGTGCAGTGTCACAACATCTCGAGAATCATATGTGATCGCGACGTCTGATCCAACCTGATGGGCATTGCTGAGCGCGGTGGCGGCATCGGCAAATATCGAATGGCCGAATTGGAGCGTATCCACCCCCGATGTGAAATTGTTGACCGTGTTCGCACCGAAGTTCGGCAGGAATTCGAATGTGTCGGCACCGGAGCCGGCGGTCAGAACATCGTTCGGGCCGCCAATGATCGTCGTGGGGCTGCTGCCGGCGGTGAGTGTCTGAGCACCCGAGCTTCCGTTCAGCACGAGACCGACATACCCGTCGCCGTTCAAATCCTGCTGGAAATTGAACTCGAACGATTCCAGAGCGGCACTGTTTCCCGACACAACATCCTGCGCCGTTGAGAGATAATTGCCGCTCTTATCGGTGTTCCAGACCGTGTACTCGTCGGCGCCGGTCGCCTTCCATGCCACCTCGTACCCGCTCGCCGTCTGCTCCGCGCCGAGCGGCGACCAGAGATTGCCGGATTGGTCAGAAAATTGACCGGCCACAACCGGTAAGCCGGCATAGCTCAGTTCAACCTGCGTTCCGCTTTCGGGCTGAAGAAAGTAATCATTTCCGTCCTGCACCAGGCTGGTCGATCCAGATGCCTCGATCACCGTCTGATGGAGGTCAGTTTCCAAGCCATAAAGCCCCGCTACATCAGCGGAGAGCCAGCCGCCATACCAAGCATGGGTATCCGACGTTTGCGTCGTCAACAAAGTGTGCTCTACGCCATTCGACGTGAGCAGACTGTCGAAGTCCGCGACTTGGGTGGCGAACGCCGGCCCCTCGGAAATCAGGATTCGATCTTGTGTCGTGAACGGTGCTTTCAACGTGTCAAGGAAGGCTTGGCCGATGCGATAGTTATCCTGGAAATTCAGGTCAGTGCCGTAATTCCCGGCCGAATCTGCCCCGTAGTCGTTGTAAGCCGTCATATCCCCGGGGAAGTCAAACGCCGCAGCAGCATCGAACACCCCGGGGTGCTTTAACAATAAATCGAGAGCGCCGTAGCCAGATTTCGAGAAGCCAAGCAGTAGGTTCTTCTCGTCGCCGGTGGTGCCAAAAGTGCTATCGACCCACTCGGGCAAGAACTTTGCTACGAATGTCTCGTAGTCCATGGTCGGATCATTGGGATTGTCCGCATACCACGGGTCGGTAGGGAAGATCGGTTCAATAATCGTCGCGTTATATTGGTCTTGAACGTCGAGTTTCTGGAGTTCGTTCAGGCCATCACCATACGTTGATTGAGGTGCACCTTCGACAGGCAGTGCAAAGAGGAAGCTATGTTCGTAACTGGTTGACGGATCGGTAGGAGTCAGGACTCTAACTTCGAACGGATGTTCGCCCATAGTGTCCCATGTCACGGAATACACTTGCGCGCCGTCAGCATCGAGGCCTTGATAAACGAATTGCGGCACGTCTCCGTTGTCGGGCGGTGGCGCCGCGCCGGCCGGGCCGATCACGCCGTCGCCGTTGAGGTCCTGGTGGAAACTGGTCTCGAGTGATTCCAGCGCGGCGCTCGTCCCCGGCGCGGAGTCGAAAGCACTCGAGAGGTAATTGCCGCTATTGTCGGTGTTCCACGCCGTATACTGATCGGCGCCTGCCACCTTCCAGGCCACCTCGTAGCCAGTCGCCGTCTGCTCCGCGCCGATCGGCACCCAAGGGCTGCCAGATTGGTTGAATTGACCGGCCACAACGGGCGCCCCGCCATAACTCAGTTCGACCGCCGGCCCACCATTCGTTTCAAAAAAATAGTTGTTTCCGCTCTCAATGAGGCTGGTCGTTCCGAATGCCTCGATCACGGTTTGAGTAGGCGGTGGAGGAGCTGATGAAGGCGGGCCGATTACGCCGTCGCCGTTGAGATCCTGGTGGAAGCTGGTCTCGAACGACTCCAGCACGGCGCTCGTCCCCGAGGCGGAGTCGAAGGCACTCGAGAGGTAATTGCCGCTATTGTCGGTGTTCCACACCGTATACTGATCGGCGCCTGCGACCTTCCAGGCCACCTCGTAGCCAGTTGCCGTCTGCTCCGCGCCAATCGGCACCCAATGGCCACCGAACTGATCGAACTGGCCGACCACAACGGGCGTCCCGCCAAAGCTCAGTTCGACCGCTGGCCCACCATTCGTTTCAAAGAAATAGTTGTTTCCGCTCTCAATCAGGCTGGTCGTTCCGAATGCCTCGATCACGGTTTGAGTAGGCGGTGGAGGAGATGATGAAGGCGGGCCGATTACGCCGTCGCCGTTGAGATCCTGGTGGAAACTGGTCTCGAACGACTCCAGCGCGGCGCTCTTCCCCGAGACGGAATTGAAGGCACTTGAGAGGTAGGCGCCGTTACTGTCGGTGTACCACACCGTATAGCTGTCGCTGCCTTCTATCCTCCAGGCCACTTCATACCCGTTTGTGGTCTGCTCCGCTCCGATCGGGACCCAATGGCCACCGAACTGATCGAACTGGCCAACCACAACGGGCGTCCCGCCATAGCTCAGTTCGACCGCCGGCCCGCCATTCGGCTGAAGAAAATAGTTGTTTCCACTCCCGAGCAGGCTGGTCGTTCCGAATGCCTCGATCACGGTCGGGGTAGACGGTGCAGGAGGTGAAGGCGGGCCGATCACGCCGTCGCCGTTGAGATCCTGGTGGAAACTGGTCTCGAACGACTCCAGCGCGGCGCTCGTCCCCGAGGCGAAATCGAAGGCACTTGAGAGGTAGGCGCCGTTACTATCGGTGTACCACACCGTGTAGCTGTCGCTGCCTTCTATCCTCCAGGCCACTTCATACCCGTTGGTGGTCTGCTCCGCTCCGATCGGGACCCAATGGCCACCGAACTGATCGAACTGGCCGACCACAACGGGCGTTCCGCCATAGCTCAGTTCGACCGCCGGCCCGCCATTCGGCTGAAGAAAATAGTTGTTTCCACTCCCGAGCAGGCTGGTCGTTCCGAATCCCTCGATCGTAGTAAACACAAGGCTGCTCATCACTGAATCCTCTTGGCAATGAACCGTGGCATCGTGGCATCGTGGGCCAGGAAATAACTGTCGACCAACGCTCAAAAAAATGCGGAGATAAATGCCGGCCGTCGCGTCTATATTTTTCATTATTATTATTTTTTAATATTTGTCGACCGGCGTTACGAGAAAGAGGTTTTACAAAATGCCGCACCCCGAACCGCCGTTGTCGACTGCTATCGCTTGCCCTCGCTCAGGAACGGCGTGAGCGGCTGGCGGCGGGTAATCAGTGCCTGAGCGCCGACTTCCGCAACAAAATGGCGCCGTTGGCGCCGATGGAACTATCGATAGGTCGGCGCGAGGAAGATCGACCTGAGCTAAGGGTCGATATTTACTTCTTTATACTTTAGCGGCAGTCACCGGAGAGGGGCGCCGGCGTTTTCGGCTGTAAATCAGTAATCTCGGCTGTTTATTATTTTCTAAATTAAATCTTGTAATTTAATTTTTGTGTGATAATTTTCGTGCGATAATTGAATATTAAATTGACGATGCCGATTAGCGCTGGATACCGACGACGCGCTCGCTACTTTGCGACTATCCAGAACATCAAGTCTTCTGGCTCGCGCTTTTGTGCCGGATCGGGTGCGGATAAGTCGCCGCGTGGCGAATGAGCTTTGGAGAATTGAGGATGCTGGTCTCTGTCGTGATACCGACACTCGATCGGCCGAGTTTGTTGTTGCGCGCGATCAACAGCGTGCTCACGCAGACCCACCAGCAGATCGAAATTATCGTGGTCGTCGACAGACCAGACCGCGATACCCTCTCAGCGGTTCAATCGCTGAACGATGCTCGTGTACAGCTCATCGTAAATCCGTACGCTCCGACGGCAGGCGGTGCACGCAACGCCGGCGCTGATCATGCGAGAGGCGAATGGATCGCGTTTCTTGACGACGACGATGAGTGGTTGCCGAACAAGCTGGAAAAGCAGATCGCTTTGGCATCTGGTCGTACGCCGGCGCTTGTAACCTGTCTCAGTCGGGTAGTGACACCGAGCGCAACCTACGTTTCGCCCCAGGTGCCCTATGACAATTCGATGCCCATCGACGAGTACCTTTTCGATCGTCGTTCTCCATTCCGGGCGCCGGGCTTCATCCAAACGTCCAGCTATCTGCTGCCGCGTCAGCTGTTTGATAAAGTACGGTTCGAAACCGCGAGCCCTCACGACGATTGGGAGTTCCTCCTGCGCCTGTCGAAGCAGGCGGGGGCGAGAATAGAAACCGCGCCGGAGGTGCTGGTCGTACTTTATTTTGAAGAGCCGCGACCCTCGCTCACCAAAAGAACGTCCTCGTGGTTGCGTTCTCTCAGATGGATTGACAGCCTGGGACCGATCATCAGTCGGCGTGCTTACAGCGGATTTTGCCTCAGCGTGGCTGGTTCTCGCGCGGCTCAGGAAAGAGCTTACACTGCTGTTCCCGAGATCCTTTATCGAGCATTCCGGAACGGCTCTCCACGGCTGTGGCAAGTCCTGTATTTTCTGGCTTATTGGCTCGTACCCCGGGACTCCCTCTCACGATTGCGCGGCTTTATCCGCAATTCACAAGGCAGGAAGCACCTTCAGGTCGGCTAGGATTCTGTTCGTGACGTTTATCGCAAAGTCATTGTTGGCCACAGGGAACTGATATGACCACGCACGAAGATCCCCGCCGCCTTAATTGCAAATTCAATCTCGAAAGCATCGAGGCGCACGTCAAAGGCTATGCGGACGCTCTATCTAGTGCGTTGCTTTCGATTGATTGGAACCAGCTCGAGCTCGCGATTTCGGAAATCGAAAGCGTGCGCGTGCGCCGTGCACGGGTTTGGGTTGCTGGAAATGGCGGGTCGGCGGCGATTGCAGACCACCTGTTGTGTGATTGGGTCAAAGGCACATTTAGCGCCGCGCAGGGCCCCCTTCATGTCCACTCGCTGGTATCCAGCACCGCCTTGTTTACGGCTTGCGCCAACGATTTCGGCTACGAGGCCAGTTTCGAGCGCCAGCTCGAGATGCAGGCCCAACCCGGCGACCTCTTGCTCTGCATCTCTTCGTCGGGAAACAGCGCAAACATTCTAGCGGCGTTGCGCAAGGCGCGCGCGATGGGCCTGAAGACGATCGCCCTTACCGGCTTTACTGGAGGTGAATCGGCACGACTTGCCGACATCAACCTTCACCTCGCCGCCTCCAACTATGGTGTTGTCGAAGACGGCCATCAAATTCTGATGCACAACATTGCGCAATATATTTGGGGCCGGAGAGTTTGACGTGCAGGTCGTAATTTTGGCGGGTGGGCGGGGCACGCGGCTTGGCGAGCATGCGCAAACGATCCCTAAGCCGATGGTAGCCATTGGTGAACGGCCAAATCTGGAACATCAAATTCTGCTGGCCCAGCGGCACGGCTTTACGAATGTGCTCCTGCTGGTGTCACATCTTTCCGAACGTATCGAATCCCATTTCGGCGGCGGCGAGCGCTTTGGCGTGAAGATTTCATACTGCGCTGAAGATCCGCCGCTTGGCACAGCGGGGGCCCTGCGCCATGCGAGCCAGCTTCTGGAGGACCGCTTCCTCGTTCTCTACGGGGACATTTTCATTGACTGCGATCTTGCACGGCTTTGGGCGCACCACGTCGATAGTCGTGCGTTGGCTACCTTGGTCGTTCATCCCAATGACCATCCGGACGATAGCGATCTCGTCGAGACCGATGCCGATGGACGGATATCCGCGATCTATCCGAAACCCAGGCCCGAGAACCAATATTTGCCGAATAGCGTCAACGCCGGCGTAGCGGTGATCGAACGCGAAATCCTCGCTATGATTCCGCCGGGCCAACATCTTGATCTCGCGAGAGACATCTTTCCGGCGCTGGCGCGCAATGGCAGGCTGAGAGCCTATCACTCGGCGGAGTACTTCAAGGATTTCGGTACGCCCGATCGTCTGGCGCACGTACGTTCAGACTTTGAAAGTGGCAAGACCGCACGCCTCAGCCGAAGCCATGCGCGTCCTGCAGTGTTCCTCGACAGGGATGGCGTCATCAACAAAGACGTCTCGCATCTTTCAAATCCAGCGCAAATGGAGCTGATCGCCGGCGCCGCCGAATCCATTCGCCGGCTGAACCAGGCGGGATACCTCGTCATTGTTGTGACCAATCAGCCGGTAGTCGCGCGCGGCGAGTGCAGTCTGGACGCGCTACGGCTCATTCACTCCAAGATGGAAACACTCCTGGGGCGGGAGCGCGCTTGGATCGATGCTCTCTATTTCTGTCCCCACCACCCAGATAAGGGTTTTGCAGGCGAAGTGCCGGAATTGAAGTTCGATTGCATGTGTCGAAAGCCGAAGACCGGAATGTTCGATCAGGCGGTCCGGGACTGGAATGTCTCGTTGGCAGGTTCGTACTGCGTCGGAGACAGCCGCCGCGACATCGTGGCGGCGCGTCGAATGGGGATCGTCCCTGTCGGGGTCAGGACGGGTAGTGCCTGCCTCGATTGCGACGCTCTCGATTTACCGGATTGGCTTGCCGATGACTTGAGGGGAGCCGTGGAAATCATTCTTGCGTCCAGTGGCAGCGCACAATCATGATCACGACACAGACGCCGTTTCGAATTAGCTTCTTTGGTGGGGGGTCCGACATCGGCAGTTTCTATAGTCGCCATCCCGGTGCGGTGCTCAGCGCCGCGATTAACCGGAGCATGTATCTTACAACCCATCCCTATTTTGATCGGAGCGCCATACACCTCAAATACTCAAAGACCGAGCTTGTGCCCTCCGTCGACCAGATCGAGCATCCCATTCTGCGCGCCGTTCTTGGTGAATTGGTGCCGGAGGGAGGGATAGAAGTCGCTTCAATTGCTGATATTCCAGGAGGCACAGGTCTTGGATCGTCCTCTTCTTTTACGGTCGGGCTAATTCAGAATCTCAACGCGCGCGTTCAGCGATTTCTTCCACCGGGCCGTCTGGCGGAAGCTGCGTGTCGTGTGGAGATTGACCTTCTAAAGGAGCCCATCGGCAAACAAGACCAATATGCTGCCGCCTTTGGTGGCCTCAACCACTTTACATTCCATTCGGATGGCAGGACGACGGTCGAGAAGATTTTTCTGGCCGCCGAGACAGTCAAGCGACTGGAAGCCTCTCTATTCCTGCTGCACCTCGGCGTATCGCGTTCAGCCTCGACAATTCTTCACGAGCAAGTTCGCAATCTGTGCGAAACGAAGATCTTCGAGACGCAAAAAGCCATGGTCGCCCAGGTCGACGTCGGCAAACAGCTCCTGCGGGATGGCGACTTGGACGGTTTTGGGCGGCTCCTTCACGAAGCCTGGCTGCTGAAGAAAACCCTGGCCTCGAAAATTTCAGACGGGGCGATCGATGCTCACTACCAACAGGGGCTCGACGCTGGTGCCTTGGGTGGGAAGCTGGTCGGCGCCGGCGGCGGCGGGTTTCTATTGTTCTATTGCCCGCCGCAGAATCAAGGCTCGTTCCTGGCAGCAATGAGTGGACTCAAACGGGTTCCGTTTCGTTTCGACTTCGGAGGCTCGCGAATTATTCACGTTTCGGACGAATGAATTCGCAAGAATAGCTTTGTAACTTAATTCACTCTGAAATCCCTCAACTCCGAACCAGAGATTGAACTTCAGCGGTCGACGCACAAGGGCTTGAGTGGGAATATGAATTTCGCTGACAAACGCCGAGCATTCGTGACTGGAGGTGGCGGATTCATCGGGAGCCACATCGTCGATCGGCTTGCTCAAACGGCTGCCAGCGTGAGGATCTACGACAATTTCAGCACGGGTCAGGAGCAGTTCATCGGCCACCATGCCGGGAATCCCGAGATCCGGGTAGTTCGCGCCGACGTCCTCGATAGCGAACGGCTCAATAAGGAAATGGCGGGATGCGATATTGTGTTCCACTTTCAGGCGAATGCCGATGTGCGAGGGGGCACGACGCGAACGCAGATCGACCTCCAACAGAATACCATTGCTACGTGGAACGTCCTGGAGGCAATGCGAATCAATGAAATTAAACACATTGTCTTCGCAAGTAGCGCCACAGTTTATGGCGAGCCGGATATCTTCCCTACGCCTGAGAGCTATGCGCCGCTCCAGACCAGCCTCTATGGAGCCAGCAAGCTCTCATGTGAGGCCATGATCCAAGCCTATTGCGAATATTTCGGTATCGCATGCCACATCTTTCGCTTCGTGTCGTGGATCGGCGAGCGCTATTCTCATGGCGTCATATTCGACTTTATGAAGAAGCTCAGGAAAGACGAGCGGGTACTTGAAATCCTGGGAGACGGAAAGCAGCGCAAGTCGTACCTTGATGTCGTTGATGGCGTGGATGGCATTTTCTACGCGCTTGAACACTCCAAAGAACGCAAGAACGTCTTCAACCTCGGCCACGACGCGTTTATGAACGTGCTGGATTTGGCGGACATCATCGTCGACGAACTCGGCCTGAGAGAAGTTCGATACGCCACGACGGGAGGTGAGCGCGGGTGGCTTGGCGATTCGCCATTCGTTCATCTCGACACGACCAAGCTCAAGGCACTTGGGTGGCGGCCACGAATATCTATTGAACAGGGCGTCCGCAATACCGTTCAGTACCTGAAAGCGCATCCACAATTGCTGGAACGAAGCGTCTAGTCTGCTGGGAGTGATCGCGGAGACGAAACATTATGCAGTATGTCTATTCGCTTCCGGCCTCACCTTCTTTTGTCGACAAAGGACTCGTCGGGTATGATTTTGGGCCGTTAAACCAAAAGGACGTCGAGATAATTTATATCGATGCAGCGAGAGGGCATGACACTTTCCTGATAAGCAAAAGAGTCGTGCGTATCTATTATATTCTCGCGGGAAATGGGCATTTCACGATAGCTGACAGTAGATACGAGGTCTGCGCTGGAATGCTCGTAGAGGTCCCGCTGAGGACTGAATATTGTTATTCAGGGAAAATGAAGCTCATAGCTTTTTCGACCCCGCGTTGGTCTGGCGGCAATGACACATTTACCAAATGGAATCCAGACGTCGTCCCGTGGGGAAATATCACTTGTGCAGCGGACGACGGGTCTTGGCTGACGCAGCTTGCCAGATCAAGGATTTTTGGAAAATCACCGCTTCGCGCTTACTTGCGACTTAATCAGCGATTGTGGAATAAACTCCCTACGACCGTTGCAGCCCTCGGCCTGACACGTTCGTATGGCAGCTTTTTGCATGGGGTGGCTCGTTTAGACGGCGTTCGGATCCAGGATTTTAGTACTCATTTTTTTCGAAATCGGCCTCAGCTCGAGCTGATCCGACGTCTGGCAGAACGGAGGACCAAGGGCGACACCTTGAAAGTGGCCGTGCTGGGTTGCAGCACCGGTGCTGAGGCCTATTCGGTGGCATGGGCTATACGGTCTGCACGGCCTGACTTGAAGCTCACCATGCATGCGATGGATATTTCCAGCCTGGTGGTAGAAGTCGCAAAAAGCGGCGTGTACTCGCTCGCTGGATCACCGTTGTTTCGACTCATGACGGATGCCGAGTTTGTTGAGCTGTTCGATAGAGATCGGGACACTGTGACGGTCAAACCTTGGATCAAGGAAGGGATCGACTGGAGTGTCTGCGATGCTGCTGAGCCGGACATTATTGATACGCTGGGATCTCAGGATATCGTGGTGGCGAACAATTTTCTTTGTCATGTGGATGACTCGACGGCGGACAGATGTTTGCGCAACATTGTTCGCTTGGTAGGTCCGAACGGATATCTGTTTGTCTCGGGAATCGACTTGGACATCAGGACAAGGGTTGCATCCGATCTGGGATTGAATCCAGTGCAGGAATTACTCGACGAAATTCATGAGGGAGACCCAAGCACGCGAAATTGCTGGCCATTCCATTACGCGGGTTTGGAGCCTTTGAACAAGAGCAGGCAGGATTGGAGAATCCGTTACGCAGCAGCTTTTCAGCGGGTCTCCCCTACCGAGGCCGATAGCAATTCGAGCAAACAACGAAATGAAACTGACATGCTTAGCTTAGTGTCTGAGTCATAATTGGGCCAAAGCACCGTTGCGCGCGACGGTATGGTGTTGGAGGCGAAGGTGACCGGGCGCGGACGAATAACAGTGTGCAATTCGACGATGTTACGCTTCCGTGAAATCAACTCGACCTTTCAGAATTCTTCTGCGTGAACCGAAAGGGTCGCGTTCTTGGAAAAGGGCATCAAGGTGACTCTTGACGCAAAAAGCGCCGAAGCTTCGAAGCTGACCCAATCGGCGTCGCCACGCATCTGCATGCCTACCTGGAGAAATTTCAACAAAAACGGCTACCGGTGCGGACTTTACGAGGCCCAGGACATTCTCGTCGAGAATGACGATGTGGACTTGGTTCACCTGGATATGGGCTGGGGGGCGTGGTTCAAGGAGATCTCGCTGAGAAGGCCTCTCTACCATGACATGTCAAAGAGGCTGATCTACGCCAATCCAGGACTCAAAAAGGCGCGGCTCACCAGGGATTATGACGTATTCATAGCGGTTTGCGACGTGTGGACCGACATTCCTTGCATCAATGCGATCGAGCGGTGGAGAGACCACTGCAAAATTAGTATTTGCTGGATCGACGAGATGTGGGCTGCCGCAATACCCAAATACAAGTATTGGCTGCATGCGCTCAGTCAGTTCGATTATATTTTTGTCGGCTACAAGGGCACTGTCGCGGCCTTGTCACAGGCGGCTAATCGTCCTTGCCACTGGCTCCCACGCGGAGTCGACGCGCTTCGATTCACCCCGTATCCTGATCCGCCGGATCACGTCATCGACGTTTACAGTATCGGACGCAGACGGGAAGGCGTCCACCGCGAAATGCTCAGAACGGCAGAGCAAAAGAAATTGTTTTATGTGCATGACACGACAATGGATGGTGCCAGCGTCGAAGTAAATGATCACCGGCAACACCGTAATCACTTTGCAAACATGGCGAAGCGAAGCCGGTATTTTGTGGTGGCGCCCGGAAAGATGGATGCGCTCTCTGAAACCCAAGGACAAGTCGAGGTCGGCTCTCGGTACTACGAAGGCGCAGCCGCGGGCACGGTGATGATTGGAGAAGCCGCGGACTGCGAGGCATATAGGGATTTATTTGGGTGGCCAGAAGCGGTTGTAGAAATCCGTCGCGATGGGTCCGACCTTGCGTCTGTTCTCGGTGATCTTGCCTCCGATCCGGAACGCGTTGCCGCGATCGGCAGACGAAACGCTGCCGAGGCGTTACGGCGTCACGACTGGGTTTACCGTTGGATCGAAATGTTTCGTGTAGCGGGCATCGAGCCGTCACCGCGGCTGATGGCACGCGCACAGCGTCTGAAAGAGATGGCTGATTTGGTCGACAGCGATGGACAGAAGCGCGAGCGAGGCGATCGTGATCGAGCGGGACTCACCACAGATAAAGTCTGATGCGACGGGACCAAGGGTTGCGCTGTTTGGCAACTTTGGTACCGGCAACTTGGGCAACGAGGCAACGCTTCAGGCGATGGTGCTTAACGTCCGTAAGTATCTGCCGAATGCGGAAATTAGCTGTATTTGCCCAAAACCAGAGAACACAGCGAAACAATACGATATTTGCGCTGTCCCGATCAGGGCACCGTCTCCGATCTGGAGGTCGGACAGAGAGCGCAAGGTGGGGGACGGAAGCATCTCTAAAGCCACAACTGGACCACATCGGTGGATGACGGCCGTTCTCAACAAATCCCTTCGTATTTTTAGCTATCCATTTGTTGATGCATATCGGTGGTTCAAAGGCTTCATCGCCTTGAAGGATAATGACCTACTCATCATGACGGGAACGGGAATGGTGGGGGATTACGCCATAGGGCCGTTCGACCTGCACTATGACATATTTCGATGGGCGGTTATCGCAAGACTGTGCCGATGCAAACTGCTGTTTGTTAGCGTCGGAGGGGGACCACTACGTCATCCGCTAAGCAGGTGGTTTATCAGGGCGGCCCTCGCTCTGGCAGATTACGGTTCCTACCGCGACGCGCCTTCCAAGGATCATCTTGCGGCCGTTGGTATCGACGTGACGAACCACGCTGTATACCCCGATCTTGCTTTCAGCCTGCCGAAAGCGGTCATACCTGCAAAGCGAGAGCCCGAACGCAGAGAGACTACGGTAGGGGTTGGCATAATGAACTACCATACTCGACTTGGTGGTTCCGGAAGCGATCAGACGATCTACCGCGATTACATCGCACGCATCGCATCGCTTGTCGTTCGCCTGCTCGAGCGCGGGTATACCGTGCGCATCCTCATCGGCGACGTGGTTTGGGATCAGGACGTGAGAGGAGACCTGCGAAAGGAACTGGAGGAACGTAGATGCAACTATGACGATGGGAAGATAATCGACGAGCCAGCCCTCTCTGTGGATGAGTTGCTGCTACAATTGGCGTCAGTTGACGTTGTGGTTTCGAGCCGGTTTCACAACGTATTGTTGGGCCTGATGCTTGGGAAACCAGCTATGGCGATTTCTTACCATGAAAAATTTCAACCGCTGATGAGCGGGGTGGGGCTGGGCGAATTCTACTGTGACATAGAGCGAATCGATGTTGACGAGCTAATCGGAAAGGTCGTCGAGCTCGTGGAAGATGCGCCGGCCATCGAAGCTCGGCTCGCATTAAAGACGGAGAGCTACCGCGCCGCACTGGACGAACAGTATCGGCGGATATTTGAGGGCATCTCCTCCTACCGAGGAGAACCGTCGGGAATGGGGTTACCCTCCGCGTCGAGACGATAGCGCTGGCTGTTTCTACCGGGCACAGGCGGGCTGAGGACCGTGATGGTTTTTAGGATGTCCTGTTGGGCATTCAGTTTGGCAACCTCACGCTTAGGCCGCGCGATCTCCTGTTGGTCCGGCTTCATCTGGCCATGCCTAGAGATTGACGCCTAGAGATTGATGCTGGACATCGTCGTCGAGCACTTTTACCCATTGTGCAGCTGCGACATGTGAACGGCCCAGGTTCTGCGACACCGGCCCATAGGAGACGCCGAGCTCTCCGAACAGCCTCAAGCGCGTTCAACGGATCAGAAAGTCAGTCAGGTCCTTTCCAAATCGAAGTTCCTTTGTCAGCCACCGTGGCTGCTTCCCCCGTCCCGCCCACGTCTCGCCGTGATCTTTCGGGTTGCGATACTTTGGAAAAACCTTGGGGTATGGACGTCTCTCGCGCCTTCGCTCGCTGTGGGCGACGCCAAGCTTACGCAAACGAAGCTCAAGAATGTCTCGCTTGGCTGCGATTTTGCAACCCAGTTGGGCAGCCACCAGTTCGTACAGTTCCCAAAGTTGATCCGTCGACAGTGATTCGAGGCTTGAGTTCTTTATTATGTCTTGAATCAGACCGTCTTCGGATTGCGCCACAGCTGCGTCGAGCATCATCTAAAAATCCAATGACCTACCTCAATACGTCGACTCAAGCGCCAAATATGAGAATTATTTTACCAAATATAGGTGATTCAGAGGTTCAGTGGGGCAAAAGTGAGGAGCTGTTCGTCCACCCGATTAAACCTTTGGGTGCGACCTACAAGAATTAATGTCGACGCAGCCGCAGAAGCGCCGTCGTCATCGAACTGTCTCGTGGCGTCCTTCGTGAAGTGCAATGAAAATGAAGGTGCCTTTCTAGGTCCATGCAGCTCACCGGCGTTTGGCATTGAGCAGACACAGCGCTCGTCGCCCAACTTCCCTATCTGGCGCTCTGATCTAGCGCCGTTAGCCGGCGCTCGAATTAAGTATAAAGTCCTTAGAAATGGCGACGAGGACGAACATGAAATATTATCCGGCTTAAATAGCGTCCTAATATTACCCAACCAACGTGATCGTCTCTATGCACTTTTGTGCAATGCCGAGCCGGAAATACGACCATTACGGGCTCGTCGGAAACAGTCGGGACAGGACCTAGACACGTCGATCCGGTGCCGGCGAACGCGGCCTCATATCCGAGAGTCTCGTGGATGCAATTGCCATTGCGCCGACCGTGGAGGCGACGGGTGGACCACACCTTTCCAGCGGTCGACGTCACCACCGGCGGCACCTCGCTGATCATCCGAAGTGATCCCGTCCGTCATTTCCGCCGGGCGCCATTTCCGGCGGTCAAACAAATATCAAATTTAATATCCATACTTATTATACGCTTTTTAAATGCCAATTCGTCACACCGACAAGATGCGCAAATCAATGAATGAGCTTCTCGTCATCATCGGCGCTGAACTGATCTTGCTCGTGTCGATCGTTGCAATGATGATCCACAACAGGAGAGCGGACGTCCTGAGCCGTCGCTGTCCCGATGAGACCGACTATGCGATCTCGGACAGTAGTAGAGCTAAGCAGGCGCGACGCCGCGTCGAGCGCGAGGAGCTCCGGTCTCAGGCAGTCCCTGCTCCTGAGCAAAACGAAGAAGCGTCCGTCAAGGCAGCAGCGGTGCGTCGACGGATAGAACCTTTCGTGCTGATGCCGATGATTTTGCCAATCACTCGCTGGAGAACCAAGCGCAATACGCGGAATAGCTGATCAGCCAGGTTGACGCTCGGCCGGAATATGTCCGCCTTCTTTCGTCCATGCCGGGATCCGTCCTGGCATTCCCGTTGATGAACAGGCTGAAGAGGGTTCGGGAAGAGTTTCTCGCCTACGAACAGCCGTTCGAACGCTTGAATGCGCGCTCAGCCCGATGCTGCACGGGCTTGATGAGCTGGGAAAACGCCCTTCTCCCCGGCGTCTTGATGAAGGCGTCGACCGGCATACCAGGCACCAGCTTCGATCCGCCGAGTTTTTCGAGCTCCTCTCGATTTGAGCGAGACACGGGCTGTATAGTAGCTCGCGCCGCTGCGCTGGTCCTGCGTGATATCGGTGGAGGCACGCTGATCCGTCCTTCGATTTCCGGCGCCGCCTTTTGCTAAGGCAGCGAACCGCATTTGTCGCCGTCTGGCTTACTTACATAGGCCTGCTCGATGCCGCGTGGCGCAAGCTCAGCGTCGACAGCGAGCGCGTCGGCATCCGGCACGATCAGCATGATCTGCTTGCCGGGGGCGATAACGCCGCCGACTGTGTGCACCTCTTCAGAAGACTGCGCGGACGGCGAAAGGTGGGCGTCTCCTACTGGCCCGCTTCATCGACGGCCACGGATCCTACCGCTCGCGCAGGACGTCATGTTGGTACTTGGAGATGGGCGAGAGCAGGTAGCCGATGATCCGGCGTGAGCCGGTCTTCACCTCGGCCGTCACCGCCATGCCGGGCCCGAGATCGTAGCTCCGCCCGTCCGCCTCCATCTGCTGTCGGTTGAGCGAGATACTCGCCACGTAAACGAGGTCCTGTCCCTGCTGCTGGCCGCCTTCCTTCGCGTCCTGTCCGCGCGGCTTCTCCGCACCGCCGTCGCGTTGAACGGCGTCAGAGGATACGCTGAGCACCCGGCCGTGAAGCAGCCCGTAACGCGTGAAGTTGAAGGTGTGGACCTTGATCTCGACGTCCTGGCCCTCGTGGACGAAGCCTACGTCGTCATTGGCGAGCGTGGCCTCGATCTCAAGCTGGCTACCTGTAGGCACGATCACCGCGAGCGGTTGGGCCGGCGTGACCACGCCCCCCACCGTGTGCACGGCGAGCTGCTGGACGACGCCGTCAACCGGCGCGGTCAGTTCCTGCAGGCTGGTCCGCCGCTGGGCCTTGATCACATCCTGGACGATTCCTGCGGCTTTCTGCTCAGCCTTGGCGAGTTCGTCGTAAGTCGTGCGGCGGAATTCGGCCGCGGTCCGATTGCGGGTTTCCTTCAGCGCGGCGAGTGCCGCATCCGCCTCGTTCGTCTTGCTCTGCTGGATCAGGAGATCCTGCTGCTGGCCGACGAGATCCTGGTCTTCGGTCAGATAGACAAGCTTCGAGCCGAGCCCCTTGTCGGACAGGTATTTGCGGGTGTCGACCCGCTCCTGGAGTAGAGGGATCGTGGCCTGCAGCTTGGTGATGTTGGCAGCCACCGTCTGCCGTTCGGCGGCCTTCTGCGACGCCTGGCGGTCCAGTTCGGACAGCTTCGCGCTCTGCTCCGAGGTCTCACTGATCAGGAACTGACGATGCATCTCGACCTGCGCCGCTGTTGCACCTTCGGGCGGATGGAAGGCCGCGAGAGGATCGCCGTCCGAAAGCGCCGCCTTAAGCCGCGCGACGTCGAGCTGCGCGGCGATGAGGTCCCCCTTGAGATGGTCCTGTTCGGCCGCCGTCATGGTGGGATCGAGCTCGATCAAGCTCTCGCCGGCCTTGACCCGCTGGCCGTCATGGACGTGGATCGCCCGCACGACACCGGTCTCGAACGGCTGGATCAGTTTGGTCCTGCCGTTCGGGACGATCTTGCCCTCCGCGCTGGCGACGATGTCGACCTTGCCGAACGTGGCCCAGGTCAGCGCGACGCAGAAAATGGCGATAATCGTCGCGCCGATGGCGCGTCCGATCGGCGACGGCGGCGTTTCGGCGATCTCGAGCGCCGCCGGCAGGAAGGCAAGTTCGTGGTCCCGTCTGGCGGCGGGGCGGCGCGGGAACGGGACGACGGTCCGATTGGCAGCGTTAGCCGATCCCATGGAGACCCCCCTGCAGCATGTGGAGCTTGGCGTAGCGACCGTTGGTCCGGATCAGTTCGTCGTGGCTGCCATCCTCGACCACGCGTCCAGCCTCCAGCGTGATGATGCGATCGGCGGTACGCACCGTCGACAGGCGGTGAGCGATGATGAAGACGGTCCGTCCGGCCGCGATCCGCTTCATGTTCTGCTGGATGGCGCGCTCGCTCTCGTAATCGAGGGCACTGGTCGCCTCGTCGAAGATGAGGATGCGCGGGTCGCCGACCAGAGCACGCGCGACGGCGATGCGCTGCCGCTGGCCGCCCGACAGGCTCGCCCCGCGTTCGCCGACAACGGTGTCGTATCCTTCCGGCAGCCCAAGAACGAAGTCGTGCGCGCCGGCGAGTTCGGCCGCCGCGAAGACGCGCTCCGTTGGCATCATCGGATCGGCCAGTGCGATGTTTTCGCGGATGGTCCGGTTGAACAGCACGTTGTCCTGCAACACCACCCCGATCTGCCGCCGCAGCCAAGCCGGATCCACCATGGCCAGGTCGACGCCATCGACCAGCACGCGCCCGCGCTCCGGAACGTAGAGCCGCTGCACCAGCTTGGCCAGCGTGCTCTTGCCGGAGCCGGATGAGCCAACGATGCCGACGACTTGGCCGAGCTCCACATCGAAGCAGAGATCGTGCAGCGTCTCGGGCGCGTCGGGACGGTATCGGAACGTGACGTGGTCGAACGTCACACGACCGCGGATCGGCGGCAGCGCGGCGCGGCCTGGGCTCAGGGTCGGCTCGGGCATGGTGTTGAGCACGTCGCCGAGCCGATCCACCGACAGACGGGCCTGGTGGAATTCCTGCCAGATCGAGGCGAGCCGCAGCACCGGCGCGCTGACGCGGGCCGACAACATGTTGAATGCCACGAGTTCGCCGACGCTCAAGGATCCGCTGATCACGAGCTTGGCGCCGAAGTAGAGGGTCGCGGCCGTCACCAGCTTGTTGATGAGCTGCACGGACTCGCTCGCAACGTTGTTGAGGCTGATGACGCGGAAACTCGATGCGACGTAGCCAGCGAGCTGCTCCTCCCAGCGCCGCTGCATCTGCGGCTCGACCGCCATCGCCTTCAGCGTTTCGATCCCCGTTACGCTCTCGACCAGGAACGACTGATTCTCAGCGCCGCGCCTAAACTTCTCGTCGAGGCGGCGCCGGAACAGCGGCGTCAAACCGGCCGAGATGCCGATGTAGAACGGGAAGGCCGCCACCGCGACGAGTGTCAGGGTCAGAGAGTAGTAAGCCATCACCGCGAGGAAGACGATCGTGAACAGGAGATCGATGACGAGCGTCAGCGCCGAGCTGGTGATGAACTGGCGGATGTTCTCGAGCTCGCGGACGCGCGCGACTGAATCGCCGACGCGGCGCGACTGAAAGTAGGCGATCGGCAGTGAGATCAGGTGCCGGAACAGGCGCGCGCCGAGTTCGACGTCGATACGGTTGGTGGTGTGCGCGAAGAGATAGGTGCGCAATGCGCCGAGCACCGCCTCGAACAGGCAGATGATCACCAGTCCGACGACCAGCACGTCGAGCGTGCTCAGGCTGTGGTGCACCAGAACCTTGTCGATGATCACCTGGAAGAACAAGGGCGAGACCAGCGCGAAAAGCTGGAGGAAAAGCGAGCCGGTCATCACTTCGACGAGCATCCGCCGGTACTTGCCGATGGCGCCCATGAACCAGGAGATGTCGAAGCGGCCGGAGAGATCGGAAAGCCCAACGCGACGCGTCGCCAGAATCAGTTCGCCGGTCCAGACGGCTTCGAACTCCTCTCGCGTCATCGTGTCCGGGCGCTGCTCGGTCGGTCGTTGCACCAGCACCTTGTCGGAAGCGACCTTGCCCAGGATCAGGAAAGTGCCGTCACGCAATACGGCAATGCCCGGCAGCGGCGTAGACTCGAGGCGCTCCCAACGCGTCGACAGCAGCCGCGCCTTGAGCTCCATATCCATGGCGCAGCGGAGCATCTCCGGAATGCCGATCCGGGGCGATCCGATGCGGTGACGGATCTGATCGGGCTCGGCGCCGATGCCATGGCAGCGCAGAAGGATGGTCAGCGCCAGCAAGGCCGATTCCGTCTTCGCAGGGTCGATCGGGGTCTCCTCGCCCGGCTGCTCGAATGCGACCGGTGCGTCGTCCTCGGCGCTCTCTCGACGCAGCCACCGCCACGTCAGTTCGGCCAGCAAACGCATCCGGTCGGCAACGACGGCGGCGTCAACGGAGGGCACGCGCGGACGCGGCAAGAAATTCAGCACCCGGCGCAGAGCGGGAAATTGAAATTTCGGAATCGGAAGCTTCGGCAGGGAGAATTTCGGCAGGGAGAATTTTGGTACGAAATCCTTCCATGTCCTGGCCGGAAGCACCGCGACGACGCGACCGCCCCAAACGGCTTCGAGCTCCTCGCGTGTCATGTACCTTGGGCGTTTGGAGGTCAGGTCGGCCGCCACGACGCGGTCCTCGATCAGCTGTCCGAGCAGCAGATATTTGCCGTCCCGCAACGCGGCCAAGGCCGGCATCCGCAGTCTCGACAGCGCGGTCCAATCGATCGAGATTCCCCGGACCTTGAGCCCGAGCTTGCGTCCGCATCTGACCATCTCCGTAACGTCGAGGACGTCACGCTTGCAGAGCTTGCGGACCTGGTCAGGCGCGACGCTACGCCCGTGGAGGCGCAACAAAATCGTCAGCGCGTTGATGCCTTGTTCGAAGGCATTGTCATCGTGCGCGGCCTGCGGCCGCGTCTTTTTCTTGATCGTCATGCGGCGAATGTTCCTTCTGGAAATGCGCGAGACGTTCCTTCTGGAATTTCAAACAAGCGGAGCCTTGATCGCCCTGAGGAGGCGACCAGGCTCCGCATGTCTTGTTCGCTAGATCAGTGCAGAGGAAATCAGTGCAGAGGCCTGGTCAGCTGATTGGAGGCCTGCTGCTGAGTCTGTGCGGACGAAGATCCCCCCTGTGTGAAGTGTGATGTGTTGCCAAAGTCGCCGGCCATCATCTGGTTGAACAGGGCGAAGGCCTTGGCTCCTGCGCTCGCGGTTTGATCCGTCGACGATCCGGCCGCCGAAGAGGCGCCCGACTTCGACGAGAACGCATCGCTCAGGGTCTGCGCTGTCTTGGCAAAGCCAGGATGGCTGTTGAACCACTGCGAGACGTCGGAGTGATGACCACCGCCACCCCACTGCCCGGGCCAGCCGCCGTGTGACGACGAACCCGAACCTGACGTTCCGGTCGAGCCAGAACCGGTCGAGCCGGAGCCGGACGTTCCCGTCCCCGACGTGGACGGCGGATCCGTCACGGTGATGGACTGCGCCGCACTCGACGAGTGGTTGGTCCGATCGGTCGCGGTGATCGTCAGCGTTGAGGTCGGGCTACCATTGCCTGTGTAGGACGACTTCAACGTGAGACCGCTGTTCACCTCGGCCGCGGTCAACGTGACGCTGCTTCCGCTGAAGGTCTTGTGGTCGAGGTTATCAGTAATGGTCTCGTAGCTCGGCAGTCCCTTGATGTTGACCGTCACCTTGTCCGCCGCATTGGACGCGCTGACGCTCACGCCGAGTTTGACGCTCTGATCGGGACTGATCGACAATGAAGGGTCGGCGACCGTGACGGCCGGAGCCTTCGGCGGAGTCGCCCCGCCCGACGCTCCGGTGCCGACGGTGCCGGTACCCGTGGTGCCACCGGACGATGTGCCGCTACCAGTGCCGCCAGTCGGATCGGTGACGCTGCCACCGCCCGAAGACGTGCCGGTGCCCGTGGTGCCGGTACCCGTGCCACTGCCTGAAGAGCTGCCGCCGGAAGCCGGCGAACCGCTGCCGCTGCCGCCGGTCGGATCGGTGACGCTGCCACCGCCCGAAGAAGACGTCCCGGTGCCGGTGCCCGTGGTGCCGGTACCCGTGGTGCCACTGCCTGAAGAGGTCCCGGTGCCGGTACCCGTGGTGGTGCCGCTACCCGAAGAGCCGCCGGAAGCCGACGAACCGCTGCCGCTGCCGCCGGTCGGATCGGTGACGCTGCCACCGCCCGAAGACGTCCCGGTGCCGGTGCCCGTGGTGCCACTGCCTGAAGAGGTCCCGGTGCCGGTACCCGTGGTGGTGCCGCTACCCGAAGAGCTGCCGCCGGAGGCCGAGCTGCCGCTGCCTGAAGAACCCGAACCGGTGCTGCCGGTCCCTGTGCCCGTGGTGGTACCCGTCGAACCGGACGGCGCGGTCGTGACGTTGCCGGTTACGGTATCGTTGCTGGATTGGTTTATCAAAATCGCCGCGTTGCTGGCCGACTGAACGTTCTGCGTATTATTTCCGTATATGGTGTTGCCACTGATAGTCGCGTTGGCAGTCAGGAATGACTCAATGCCGGATGAACCATTACCGGTGACTGTGTTGTTCTGGACGAGGATTTGTCCCGTGTAGCCGGTATTCGTGTCCAGAATGATACCTTCACCGTCGGTGATCGAGTTGTTGACGCCGCCGGTCGGGACCATCTGCGCGTTACCGGACACAGAATTGCCGCTTATGACGAAGTGGGCACCGGCATTATTGTCCAGGTTCTGCGACTCATAGACGGAAATGCCGCTGTTGCCGTAAGCCGACCAGTGCGCATTGTTAGTGACTGTGTTATTCAGGATCTGCACATAGTCAGCTCCCACGGTACCGATGCCACCGCCGGGTTCGTTGGTGACTGTGTTGTTTTCGATTATGATATGGTTCGGCAGCGGGACACTGCTGCTTGAGTTGACGGATATACCGTTCCCGTTGAGGTTGGCGGTGCCGCCGTACCCCGCCATCGCCTGGCTCAAATTATAGTTCGCCGCATCGCCTTCGACGGTGAAGCCGTTAATGACGATATTGGATGCCTGGATGTCGATCCCATTCCAATAGCCCGAGCTGTTGATGACGGGCGTCTGTCCAGGGGCCGCTTCAAAAGTGATAGGAGCGCTCTCCGTACCGCTGGTGGTGATAGTAACCGGCGCATAAGTACCGTTCATGACCTCGACGGTATCACCGGCCTTCACCAGGTCTGCGGCTGCCTGAAGGCTAGCCAGAGGAGCACTCGCGGACGTGCCCGCGTTGTTCGCACTACCAATCTGAGAGCTCACATAGTAAGTGGTCATAAATCTTTCCTGTCTTCGATGCGCACGCTCAACTCGTCACCGAGATAAATGCAGCTCACCGATCATCGGCACCTAAACTGCACGAACCTTCCGATTTTGAATTGGCCGCTGAACGCCCCATTCACCCGTGTCTGGATTCATCGCGCGCCAAGTCTTTTTTAAGACGATTTGTTGACTTGCACAGGGTGGTTTTCTGGTCGTACGTCATTTGCTCAGCGACGATTTTTTAAACCACAAAAAATCTCTTACTGCCGCAGGATAACGCAGATATTTTCCCACTTTTAATAGCGCGCCCGGCTTCAATATCGAGAAAACTTCCTTCAGTACAACATCATGCGCTGGCGGCCCGGAAGGCTCCGCAAAAAATGAAAATAAACAGTGGAAAATAACCACACCGATTATGGAGGG
Organism: Bradyrhizobium canariense; assembly: GCF_900105125.1. Classification (NCBI taxonomy): domain Bacteria; kingdom Pseudomonadati; phylum Pseudomonadota; class Alphaproteobacteria; order Hyphomicrobiales; family Nitrobacteraceae; genus Bradyrhizobium; species Bradyrhizobium canariense. The sequence continues at coordinate 4,055,643 of NZ_LT629750.1, forward strand.
GGATGCTCACTGAATTTTCCACCCATCCGAGCTAAGGAACCGCAGCGAAGTTTCTCGCTATCGAACGAGCGGACAGCAACATGCGACCGGCAGTCTCGTCCGAATTCTGGCTCGATCGCCGGCAAATAGAGCGGCGATTTTTTATGGGCAGGTCGCCATGCCACTTGTGCAGGCTCCGGCATCGACAAGTGCAGGCTGGAGATAATCTTGCGACTTTCCGTAACCTATCGCCGGGCTGTGCGGCTGCAGCGCAAAATTGCCCGATGCCGGATCAACCAGCAGAGGATCTACGTTGCAGCTATTGTTGATGCAGGAGAAATAGCGCGCAGCAGCGCCGTTATTAAGCAGCATAACGCCGATGCCACCGTACGTGACGTTATTTGACCAGGTGGTGTTTGTGTCAAGAACGCCCGCTACGTCGCCCGCGACAACTGGCGCGTTCCTGCCCCCGCAATAACGGCCACAGCCGGCATTAGCAGCGCTCAACAGCGATTCGGAAATGTTATTGATCCAGACGTTGTTCGAACCGCCTTGTTGACTGAGATCTCCCAGAGCATAGACATTTAAACAGTCGTCGCGCCCGTTGCCGTAAACGGTATTATTGGCCACCGTAATATTGGATGCGTGGAATACGTGTATCCCCCTGCCACCGTTGGAATAAGACAGGTTTCCCAAAACAAGGCTTCGATACGGGTAAGCCACCTTATTTGTAGCCCCATCCAAAAAGGTATCCATGATGATGCCATTGCCGTCGGTATGGCTTCCACAGGGGACAGGGTTGCTCTGGCTCAACATGTTTTCGTGGACGTCATTCCAACTGACAATGTTATGAAAGGACGGAGCGAAACTCAGGTCCATTTCAGACGGGACGTAAGTAGAGCCGAAATGGCACGAGGGGTTGGCGCGGTCTATGCACTGTAGGGTAACCAACGATATCCCTGACCCCTGCCAACCAGAGGTAAAGCTGTTATCGTAGACGCTATTATGTATCACATAATACCACTCCTTCCAGGCAAGGGATATTCCTGACAGATTGCAGTGGTGCACGGTATTATTTATCAGCCAGATGTGGTGAGTCGAATTGCCGGGGCCGTAGGTTTGATCATCCGTGGCGAAGCATGCATCGGCGATTCCTCCAGGCAGCAAGGCATCATTGCCATCGACCTCAAACCCGTCGACGACGACAAAATTTCCACCGTCTCTGAAGCCCCAAAGGTGACCTTCTTGCGGGGCCAGAACGCGACAGGCCCCCAAGACCTGACAGCGATAAACAACATAGCCCGCCGGGGTGGGCTCGCTTCCACCATGCTGAACCAGAACATTAGCGCCGTAGGTGCCTGCCGCCACATTGATGCAGTCACCGCCGAGTCGTGAGGACGAGTCTGCGCGCTGGATCGTCAGCCAAGGCTGTGCCTCAGTTCCGGGATTACTGTTGCTTCCGTTTGGGGCGACGTAGAAGTTCCGCAGACACCTGTAGAACGGCGCCGCGTGGAGTGCCTGACTGGGGCCTGGCGCCTCTGTCGTTCTGCCTGCTGTTGTTCCCTGTGCCGGTGCTGAAACCGACAGAAGCGAGAAAAGTATCAGCGTGAGAGCGAGCGATTTGAATCGCTTGGCGACAATCTCTCGGGCCTTGAGTTTTTTTCCCCACATGTCCGTCTTTGCTGATCCAGAAGACGTGCTCGCACGAGACGGCTCAAGAAGATGACTTGTTACACATTTGCAGGGTCATCACCGCCCAAGCGGGCTGCGGGAGCCCGAGGTCGCCACGGCTCTTCGGGTAGCGGGACTGGTAATCTTTGGCCGGGAAACACCAACCGTAAGCCGCAACTCCTTCTCACAGATAAATCCCGTCATGAAGAACAGAGCCGTCCAGATGTGCTGAGGCGAAAGAAGCACCTGCTCGCTTGTCGCGATCAACAGAATTGTCATGAGAAGAAGCACCGACGTTAGTCCGAATTGTTGTGCCGGACCATTCATGCACCTTAGGGCCATGACGAGATTTCGCGCCCACAGAAATATGAAGAGAGATGCCCCAACTACTCCAATGTCCAGTAAAAGCCCGAGCAAGCCATTGTGCGCGCTAACGACAGTCCAATTCACCGCGTCCCCGATTTGCAAAGCCACGGGATTTCCAGGTACCCAAAATGCGGCAAATCCCCAACCGAACAGCGGCTTCTCGCTTATACTGTCGATGACGTACAACCATAACTGGGTTCGCCCCGTCAGGGTTGCGTCCTTGCCGAGAAACTCCCAGATCAAGTCTTCGTTGGCCGATAACCAGAAAAGAGCCAGGAAGCAGCTGATGAACAAGCAGATGCTTATTGCTCGGCTTGCGTTCCCCTTGAAATAAAGCCTGCCAAGGAAGTCGAAGCATAAAAGCGCGGCGATTACGACCATCGCTGTGGATGATTGGCTCAGAAAGGCGACGGTAGTGCACAACGCGATGATGCAGATGGACCTAAAGCGTCCTTTCCCGACCCGCAAGCCATGAAGTGCGCCAAGCACCCCTCCTGCCATGACTTGCCCGAGCACATTCTTCTGCGTAAATATCCCGGCGAAGTCTGGTTCCATTCCATCGAAGGCAGGCGCAGGGGACAGGACGAACTGCCAAAGAAGCGATGCAACTGCGGACAAAGCGCAGGCCCAGCTGAACAAATCGATCAGATCATCGCGGTCTACAGCCTGCACGATCCCAATAGCACCAACAACCACAAAAAAGTATGCGGTGCCCTGAGTCAAAGTCAGCATCGGCTGAACAGACCAGAGAGCTGAGACGAGCAGTAAGCTCGCTGCCAGCAGCGGAAGAACTTTATTGAAACGAGCGACAGCTGTCTTGCGCATGCCCGTCCAGAAAAGAAAAATGCTGACGCATATGCCAAGCAAATTCACCGTCACGGTGATCTCATTTCCGCCCCTTCCGAACGACACGGGGCCATACACAAGCTTGTCAATGACACCAAAGAAGCTCATGGATTGTAACAGGAAGCAAGCCGAGGCAGCGTAGACTACGAGGCTCACTGAGCCTGATTTAGCTGGATTTGCCGTGCACGTGACATTCAGGGCATCTCTAGGCCGGCCCGCCAGCAATAGGTTGCGCTGCTTCACGTCCAGGTTTCCTCTTTGCGTCGATCTCGATGCGCCAACCCATCTGAGGCTGTCAGCGCGGAACTATCTGCGGACAATACTATCTGCGGACAATTCCAAAACGGCCGAGTCTGATCCGGCGAACGCTCTTCAGCGTATTCGTGGCGTAAAGCCCACCGCCGTGCGGCGCCCTGGAGCCGAACCGCCAAACCGATGCGCGCATCGGTGCGCCCGCTTTGGCCTGCTCGCGAGGCGCAACGAGCTTCCCGCTGGCTTCCAAAGAAGAATTTGGACGGCCTCACTTCATCACCCATGCGTGGCAAAGGCTGGCAAAGGCAGTCCAATTATTGCGCTTTGCGAAGCTTGTAAGCGTCGTGTCGTCCGCGTGTTTAGAAATGAAATCAGATTCCGGATGGTGTTTGTATAGTGCTCCCCATGCCCACTCCCTTGACCGATGTTCCGCCATGCGGCCCAAAAACTGAGCCAAGACGTCGGTATCTGGCGGCAACTGACGTCCAACAAGAGGCCGGATGTCGCCATGGACTTTGAGGTCGCCGTCATGAGATGCCGCGTTCATAACTATCCGCTTGTCTCAGTCCTACGGGGTTGAACCAGGCAGTCCAACAATCGCCGGAGGACACGGCACGGTTTAATGCATATTGGCAAATTATTAAAGTATTAAATTACTGAGGATTAAATTGTTGACCCATCCTGGGTTCGTTAACCAAGGACGCTACAACTGGTAGGGGCGCCGAATTGTCGCGAACATGCCGGTTTTACGCTCCATTCCGGCAATTGAAGCCGAGTTCGCCCGCCGCCCGCAATACCTCGACGAGTTGCGCTCCCCCGGTTGACGCCGAAGTCGCTGGCATATATATAATTTATAATCGCATTTAAATAATTCTGATTTAATGTTCGCTAGCTGGAATCTCGCCAATGAGGCCTGCGCAGCCTGGCACCAAATTTTGCTTTCTCCAGGCGCTCCGAGCAATCGCGGCTTGGCTAGTCATTGCGGACCATGCCCTGATTGCTGTCACCCATGGTGAACCATCAAACCCGGTTACGTCTTTCGCTTGGGCGCTCGGCGGCAGTGGTGTCTACATCTTCTTCGTCATTTCCGGTTTCATCATGGCCCACATCAGCTGGGATGATTTCGGGCAGCCCGGCGCTGCGCAGCAGTTCATGCGGCGACGCATCGTTCGAATTGTGCCGCTCTATTGGCTTGCCACGATGGGCGCTATTGTCTTCCATAGGGCTTCGGCAAACGATACCGTGCCCGCCGGATTGCCGGAATTGCTGCAATCGCTCTTTTTCATTCCGTACTACGCCGAGAATGTTGGCTGGGCGCCCATATTGCGCCAAGGCTGGACGTTGAACTACGAAATGATGTTCTATGTCCTGTTTGCGGTGGCCCTGACACTCCCGCGCAAAGTGGCGTTGTGGGGGGTCGCAGTTGCACTCGGCCTCTTCACTTTGATCGGCCCGGTTTTGCAGCCTGGCATTTTATCGTATCTGAGCTCTCCGATCACACTCTGGTTTGTGCTTGGGATCGGACTAGCCTGGCTGTGGCGGTCATGTGGTTTCAGCGAACCGGAAGGTCTCGCAAGGTCGGTTAAATTCCTGGAGCCGTTCGGCGACGCGTCCTACTCCACATATCTCGTGCACGGAGTGACGCTCACCATGCTCCTGCAAGTCTGGCGAGTACCGTCGGCATGGTTCGTACCGGTCGCCATGGTGGTCGCGGCCGGGGCCGGGCTTGCAGTGCACATTTTCGTCGAAAAACCGATGTTGCACGCGATAGCCGGAAAGAAGCCTTTGATTATCAACCGCGGCGCCCACAATGTTGGACTATAAGCGGCAAAACAACTTCGATGCGGTCCGGTTGTTTCTTGCGATGACCGTTGTTCTCGGTCATTTGACGTGGATGTTGCCCGGCAATTATGGGCCCTTGCAGATCGCACTCAATCACTTTGACGGTGCCAAGGCCGTTGACTGTTTCTTTGTAATCAGCGGATTCCTGATTTTCCGCAGCTTCAGGCGATCGAAATCGCATGCGGACTATTGGAGTAACCGTATTCGGCGTATTTATCCCGCTTTGGTCGCGGTCATCGTTGCGACCGTTATATGGGGCGCGTTCGTTACAACGACGTCGCCGAAGGAATATTTCAGCTCTCCAACGCTTGGTTATCTGATTTACAATTTGCTGTTCATGTCCTTCAGGCAAAATTCGCTGCCTGGGGTTTTCGAAAATAGTCAGATCCATTTCCTGAACGGTGCACTCTGGACGCTGAAAATCGAGGCGATGTTCTACATCAGTGTGCCGCTTATCGTTTTCTTTGCTCGAAAATTTTTGCGATTCGAGATCCTTGCGGTTATTTTGTATCTGCTATCCGTTATATTCAAAATGACGTTGCATCACATGGCGGTAACAAAGCAGCTGCCGGTCTATGATAACTGGGGTAGCCAGCTGCCTGGTCAGCTTTCGTTCTTCATGGCTGGGGGATTGCTGGAGTATTGCTCAGAGACCTTTCGTCGGCACGCATCAGTTTATCTCGGCCTCGCGGTGCTAGGCTTGGCAGTCAGTAATTGGCTGGGCGCTTACGCACTCTATCCAATCTCGCTTGCTATCGTCGTGATCTACGTCTGCGATGCGCTTCCATACTTGGGCAACATTTCCAGATACGGGGATTTCTCTTACGGGCTTTATGTATCTCATTTCCCGATCATACTGTCGTTCGCCGCTCTCAGCGTGCTGCCCGGAAATCCGATTCTAAGAGCGGTCATAGCTCTGCTGGCCTGCCTGATTTACGCAGTCCTGTCGTGGCACCTGATTGAGAAACGGTGGCTGCGGCCCAGGAACCGTTTATCGCCGGTTACCCTTCGGCCCAGGTTGGCAGGAAACGAGCCTCATCCTCTGCCGGCCGCCGCGTCGTACCCTATGGCCACGTGGCAGCAGCCGTTGGCTCCGAATGCCGACCGTTCGCTCGTTCCGTAGACGTCCACCAATTGGACGACGGCCTTTCTGGAAGGGCTGCGCTTCACACTCCGGTCCTGGTCAGGCCAGAACGAATCTGGATCGAGGAGCAAGGTCAGCGCCTTCGACTAATAGGTGCAAATATTAATTCGTGACCATTTAATTTGACCCAGAATAAATGGTTGACTTTAAATTTTATATGATTATTTTCGAATTTTAATTTTCAACATAATAATAGAGGTGGATTATGAAATTCGCTCTGGTCTGCGGAGCAGGTGGTTTCATTGGCGGTCATCTCGTCAAGCGCCTCAAGCAGGACGGATTTTGGGTTCGCGGCGTCGATCTGAAATTTCATGAGTACTCGGAGACCCATGCCGACGATTTCGTCGTAGGCGATTTACGAGACCAAGGGTTTTGCCGCGCTATCGTCGACCGCCGGTTTGATGAAGTGTATCAGCTCGCCGCCGACATGGGGGGCGCCGGCTATATTTTCACCGGCGAGCACGACGCCGACGTGATGCACAACTCAGCCACCATCAATTTGAACGTACTCGACGCCTGTCACAAGCGCGGCGTCAAAAAGATCTTCTACTCATCATCGGCTTGCATATACCCCGCCTATAACCAGGAAGATCCGCACAACCCGAAATGCTCTGAGGACTCGGCCTATCCGGCAGCGCCCGACAGTGAGTATGGCTGGGAAAAGCTGTTCAGCGAGCGCCTGTACATGGCGTACCGGCGAAACTACGGGATGCAAACCCACATCGCTCGTTATCATAACATCTTCGGGCCAGAAGGGACCTGGACCGGAGGCCGTGAAAAGGCCCCGGCTGCGGTCTGTCGCAAGGTCGCGATGGCGAGCAGCGGAGAAGAGATCGAAGTCTGGGGTGACGGCCAGCAGACGCGGTCTTTCCTTTATATCGACGAGTGTATCGAAGGTACCGTGCGGCTGTTGCGGTCGAACTTCGTTGGACCGGTCAACATTGGTTCGGAGGAAATGGTCACCATCAACCAGCTTGTGGACCAGGTGGCTGATATCGCCGGCAAGAGGATTGGCAAAAAACACGTACCCGGGCCGCAGGGTGTGCGAGGTCGTAACTCCGATAACAGGTTCATCAGCGAGAAGCTGGGCTGGCGGCCGAGCAGGTCGCTCCGCGCAGGGCTTGAGCCCACTTACCAGTGGATAGCGGCGCAAGCTGCGAGCATTACCATCGCCACGAGGCGGGTGGCCTGAGGGACCACTGCGATGGCGTGTCCAGTTCGCTTGAAGCGAAATTCTGCGTCAGACCGTGTCGCCCGTTGTGCTCAAAAGACATCAAGCTCGTCTGGACAGGATTCGACGGCGTCGCAGCTCGAGACACTCGGTCGGAATGGAAGCCGTCCATCTAGCGTCGTGTCGCCGTGGATTGGCGCGACAGCGGCGAACTGCACGAAACGCACCGAGCGGGCAGGAGCACGTTAGTGGACTGTGCATCTGATTTTGTAAGGCGAGCTGACGTGGACACTCATAGTCCTCCGGCGCAGACCGTGTTTATTGTTGTGTCAGGCGGACTGGAGCATGGTGGTGGCATCGGTCGCCAGATGGGTTATTTCCTCCAAGCCCGCCAGGACACCGAACAAAGATTGCGTTACCGGGTCATTGACTCGCGTGGCCCGTGGTATCTTGGGGCTTCACCGCCGCATATTATCGGCTCGATCGCTTATTTTGGCCGTGCCATTCTCATCCTGTCTCGCGCGTGTTTTTCGTCGCCTTGTGTGGCGCACGTCAACATCGCAGGTCGCGGCAGCACCATTCGAAAGCTCATTCTTCTGACGATCGGCCGGGCGTTCGGATTGCGCTACGTCCTGCATGTCCATGACTACAACTACGCTGAGTATTATCGCGGCCAGAGGAAGTTTCTTCAAAAGCTGATCACAACGATGTTTCGCAGAGCGGAGACAGTCGTTGTACTCGGGCGGCGAGACCTCGAATTGGTCTCCCAAACGCTCCAGCTGAGCAAGGACCGCATGGTCGTCCTTCATAACGCTGTCCCCGATCCCGGCCCGAGTCCCGATAGACGTCCGATCCCTGGAAAGCCGTGTCAGCTTCTCTTTCTGGGATACCTCAGCGCTCGAAAGGGTGTGGCAGAGCTGCTGAAGGCCCTCGCCAGCCCAGCCGTAAAACACCTGCGCTGGCAAGCGACGCTCGCTGGAGATGGCCCAATCGACGAGTACCGTGCTCTCGCGAAAGACCTCGGCATTCTGGACTCGCTAAGCTTTCCAGGCTGGGTCGATGAGAGGCGCGTGAGCGAACTGTGCACCGGTGCCGACGTCCTCGTTCTTCCCTCTTACGCCGAGGGGCTGGCGATGTCGGTGCTGGAAGGCCTGTCGCATGGCCTCGCCGTGATCACGACCCCGGTCGGCGCACATTTGGAAGTGATCGAGCCGGAGGTGTCGGGAATACTGGTGCCGCCCGGAGATATCGCGGCGCTCGGCGACGCATTGGTCCGCGTGATTGAAGATGAGAGTCTTCGCACCCGGCTGTCGAGGGGCGCGCGTGCCCGCTTCCTCGAGAAATTCGACGCTCGTCGCTATGTGGCCCGACTCGAGCAGCTTCATGCCGACCTGTTCGCGCCCCAACATGATCATCCGAAGCCGGTGGAGAAAGGACTGATACCATGACCTACTTGGCCGACCCATGCGAAAGCAGCTACCGCCAGCCGACGAGCGTCCCGAGCGTAATTCCCAGGGTGAACATTCTTGGAGTCGGCGTCTCGCCGGTCAATCTCACGCAAACCATCGACGTACTGGAAGGATGGCGAACTGAGGGACGCCGCGAATACATCCTTTGCACTTCGGTTCACGGCCTGATGGAAGCTCAGCGAGATCCCGAGGTTCGACGCGCCCTGAACCGGTCTGGCCTGACGGTAGAGGACGGGATGCCTCTTGTCTGGTGGTGCCAGCGTTCCGGCTATTGCAATGCAGGCCGCGTCAACGGGCCAGATCTATTCTTTGCGATGTGCGAAAGGGCACGTCAAAATGGCCACCGGCACTATTTTTACGGCAGCAGTCCTCGTACCATCGAGGCCATGATTTCGCGCCTCGCGGAGCGCTTCCCCGGCATGACCATAGCTGGGTATCGGTCGCCTCCATTCCGGCCGCTAACACCTGAGGAAGACGACGCCGATATCCGAGCTATCAATGAAACACGTCCCGACTACGTCTGGGTGGGGCTTGGATGCCCAAAGCAAGACAAGTGGGTCGCGCAACACGTCGGCAAGATTCAAGCCGCTGCGTTGATTGGCGTGGGAGCTGCTTTCGATATCGTCGCGGGGACACAGCCCCGGGCGCCGCGATGGATGCAGCGTTCCGGCTCCGAGTGGCTATTCCGCCTCATGATGGAGCCTCGGCGGCTTGCTCACCGCTATCTCGTCTATAACACGATGTTTGTAGCGCGGGCGCTGCAGCAGGTTGCCGGATGGAAATCCTACGCACGGGACTGGTGAGTTTTGCGCGCGGCATTTTGCATTTGGACGCCGCTGATAGTCAGTCCGCAGCGGATCGATTCCGCAATCCGAGGAACATTATTTCCTCGAACAGTACGACGAAATCAGATTCGCCAGTGCCAATGCGGCGCAGAGTGCATCGCATTCGATTTGCCGGATGACCCGCGAGACGTTGCTCGTCGCCGCCTCGGTCCTTTGGTGCACCGTGTCGGCTTGCAGCCTGCTCTATATAATCTTGATCGCCCCGCCGTAACGCCGCGTCAGTTGGCGGCCTCTTCGCCTTGAGAAAACTCACCGGCGAGAACCGGCAGCCCGGCCTACCCTTCGGAGGTAAAACTGAGCAGCGGCAGAACGAACAAATCGGTATTTGCCCCTTTTTGTACCTCTTTTGAGGTAGTGGCTTGCGAGCTGGCAGTGTCCTATACCCCCTTTTGTAGTTCCCGCGTCCATTTCAAGTATGGGGATTCCAAATGAGTTCTCTTCCGGAGAGCCTTCTTGCTGACATGTGCGACATACGACTAGCGCTGATCGCCGAGACGGCAGGCAATTTCAAAGCTCAGCTGCTCGACCTGACGAAGCTGCGCGATCAGGTCAGAAAAGCAGAACAATCAGTCCTGAGGTTTGAGGCACGCAAATCAACGGATTGGTTTGTGCTGTCCGGATCTAAGCCAACCCCCATCAAGCCATTTATTAAACAGGATGGTGTGATCGGCCCGCAAGCTGGCGTGGGGTAGGTCTTAGGAACGGTTTTGCCGCGGTCGTATTGTCTGCTGACAAACTGCGAGACGAACTTGGCCTCGCGAAAGCTCGTTTTATTGACCTTTGCGATCATTGGGCTAAACCCAGACGCGTTCAGACATCGCCCCTCGGGATACATCCATTATGACGCGGGAGGCGCGGCGTTCACATCATCCCGTGAGTATCGGTCGAGAATGTCCTCGCTCGCTGATGAAGATCCCCGAGCAGACCATGACGATCAGCTATGTTCATTCCATTCCGGATCTTATTGAGTTCTGCTGGAGGCAGGTTCTTTTTCAGATTGTCCTGCTGCTCTTTCGTCATCAAATCATAGACGAAAGCGCGCGGGTCTTGCTTGGTGCCCCAATCCACCATGAACTTGCCGAAGTCGGATGGCTGCTTCTTGCCATATTCAACAAGGTTATTGAACTCAAGAACACCCGCCTGCTGCATGCGCTGTGGTAGCGGGAGAGCGAGCCAGTCAGGACAGCCGACAGCAAAACACAGCATTTCCTGCCGTTATGAGCCTGGCTCGTGGCGTCAGTCGTCGTTTCCGTCTTGACCGTTACTCGAAGCCACAATCGCGCCACTAGATTGTTCCCGCTGCCGTTCGCGAGGCGTTCCATCACGTCACCTACCTCGTTAGAAGTATCGATCCCATTTCGTTCCAGTTGCGGTCTCTTTTCGTACCTACCATGAAAGGCTGTACCAGAAAGGCAATGGTTCGTTGAAGGATGGATACCACACCGCACGGTGACAAATCTGAGCGGCGCTGGTGGTTCTGGTAAAGCGGAGGTCATCTTGCAGCTAATCGCAGCGTCGTCACTGGAAACGCAGTGGTTCGGCCACGATGTATCCGAGGGCCCATATCTCTACTATGGCGCGGAAGACGAAGCGGACGAACTGCACAGGCGGCTAGAAACGATCGTCCGCCATGCCGGTAGGCAACTGTCGGAGTTGGACGGTACGCCCTGCGGCACATGATTGCACAGTATCAGCGTCCGGCAGTGTCGATCGGATACAGACCAATAGCGTCGATCGTAAAGCGCGTGGATGACTATGACGTTCGTTTTATAACCGACGCCGCAATCGAGGAAATTTCGATCGTAAATTTCGGAAAGTGTCCGTACTCGTACGCCCGCATGATTGATGCCAGCGTTGAGAAGTCGCTTAAGGAATCGTCAGATCGTGGATTGATATTGCTTGATGGCGCGTCACGAGAGCTAACGCGAACGCTTGATCGCATCACGAAGAACGCCAACCGATTAGTCAAGTTAGCAAAAGAGCTTGCTGGCCAGTTGTGCGTCGCGATCCCTGCCGGTCATGGCAACGGGCAGCCGGCAGGGATATGCGGCAATCATCGCACCGCTTGACCCGGTGCAATATCCAACGGGGCGTGGTGATGCGCTAATCCGATGGTGCCGGGTGCGTCATCATTGCTGGCCTGTTTCAGGTTGACGTGCTGCATCGTCGTCGCGATGGCTGCGACGAGCACCACCACCAACGCGATAGCAAAGACGGTTATGGCAGGTGGGCGGCTAGGCATCGCACAAACCTCCTGGGCTGACGGATCAACGTCGCTTGTGCTGGCCGGTTCCAATGCCGTTGTGCCTTGGATCGACGTGCAATATGCAGACCCTAAGATACCGGCAGAGGGGTAAATAGGTAGGTTGAGACTAGCCCCGCGAGCGGTCCAACCCAACACACACAAAAAGCATTCCCCGATCGAATCAGGATTTTCAGCGCTCTGGACCGCACATTCCGAGCGTACTGTGGCAGAGCATGTCAAACTTTACCCAGGCACGCGCCCTGCCCGCTTTGGCAATATGAGGCTATTGAACCGCGTCAGCGGCTGGGCGGTACCGGAACGCCCGCGTCTGAAGCGCTCGCATACGCACCAACGTTCTCCTATGGCCTGCCCGCCATCTGGATTAGCCAAGCGCAAGTAAGTTACTACACCGGCATAGCCGTTGACGTGTACGGCAGCCCGATTGACGACCGCTACGCCAGCAACGAATTCAAGGGCGTTGCTATTGATCCAAACGACTCGCCAACCTTTGAGTCGCAGGCCGCATTCTTGAAACGGCATGGCCTGTTTCTGGCCGGTGAAGAACGGCGTTTGAAGAGCGCCGATTGGGAACCTGAGGCGTTTATATAGCTCGTTTGTCGTTCTTGGCAGGTTCAACTAGCAGGCAACGAAGCTCATCAATCTGACGTGCTAAATCGATAGCGTTCGCCTTCAAAACTTCCATTGCATGACCGCGATGACCTTCTTTTTGAAGTTCCACAATTCGATCGTTGAAAGCGTGAAGCTCTTTTTCCAAATTCCGAATTTCGTGCTGAGTTGTTTGCTGTGTCGTCATAGCGCCTCGAATCACGAAGCTATCGCTGTACCACCCTACCCCTCACAGGCAGGCACAAAAAGCAAAAACCGCTGCCGGGATCACCGACAGCGGCTCAGCAACAAAGATTACGAGCGGCGTGGATTGCTACACGGCCGCCCGCCAAGGACGCGCCCCCCCCACTCAAATCCAGACCTAGATTTTAGGCAAGATCAATTTGCGGGCGGGACAAGGCACTCGGGCAAGAATTTCATCCCCGCGTATCGAGACTCACACCCAACTGGTGCGCTTTAACAGCAGTTGCACCAATTGTTCGCTTCAACGCTTTGGATATCTTTGCAACGCCGGCCTTCTTTTTTGCCAGCGATTTCAATTCGCGCACATCACTCGTCGACCATGCCCGACGAACTAATTTCTTCTTTTTCATTTCCGGTTCCGATTTTTGTGAGCCGGGTTCTTATCACGCAAAAATGGTTTTGCAACGCACCGTATTCCGAGCGCTGAACACAAAAAGTTCAGATGAAAAAAACGAACTGGCCGAACTACCTTGCGATCTTTTCCACCATGCTAGGGTCGTGCTTTCGATGAACGAGGCGAGAGCGGTATGCGAAATATCTTGTAGCCTGGGACATCGGGAAACGACTCGGCTGCTTCCGGAGATACCGCAGTCAAAACGGCAGCCGCCACTTCTCCACTAAAGACCCGGTCGACGGCATTCGCCTGACTGCCGCTCAGTTTGACTTCAGGCGCGCCCGCTGCCGCGATCGCAATCCTGACATTATCGCCGGACCCAGAATGCCCTTCATCTACCGCAATGATTTTACTGGTTAGATCGGATACCAACTTAATTTCCGGACGCGCAATGAGCAGGTAAACCACAAGGTCCGTTTTGTTTGGCTGCTCGGAGGCGGTCTCTTGGCCATCAGTATGGGTTTCCGCGTGATCCAAAGTGGCAACTGTCAGTAGCTCCGCGACCGCCGTGGCGGACTCCACCTGCTCCCGTATCGCTCGGGTGTTGGAATTCGCAACGGCATCATCAGCGGTGTTACTTGCCGGCAGTTGTCCATCCAATGAACGAGTTTTGGCAGGCTCAATTTTAGCAGGCTCAATTTTGGCAGGTGTCGGCGTCGAGAGTGGGATGCGAGATGCCGGAGGTTCGACTTTCGCCGCGATCACAGTGGACTTCGCGATTTTCAAGTCGCGATGGCCGGCCCTGTCGCTGGCGCGAGCAGACGATGGCTTTTCGGTTTTCACCGCGATCGCGGGCTTTATTTCTAGCGGCGCGGAATCGGTCTCGAATGACACTGGCGTTGGCTCAATCGGATCACGCGCAACCGTCCTGTCGAAACAGCGGTAACCGTTCAGGTCTGCGCATGAGTTAGCGTCGGCTTGCTGTCGTAAAGGGCAGCTACAGCCGACCAAGGTCGCGGCCAGCGCGCCGACGAGAAGCGTCCTCACGTATTCCCTCCTCCTTAGAGGCTGAATTCCGCTCGCAGTTCTTGCTGAGTCATATCGTTGGCGCTGATCGACCATCTATTGTGTAAGGATGTTGAGAGCTCGTTAAGGGTCTGGTCCTTCACCGCGAGAAGCTCGTTCCATGGTTAATGACGGCACAACGCGGTTTCTCGGCAGGCGGGTGACCAGTGCAAATCAATATCGACGCCACGCGAGCGGACCCAGCCGGCTTGCTCGCGCTCAAAGCCAGTTGGCACAGTTGCAGGCCACGTCGATCTCATACCGGCGGCCTGCTCAACCGAGATCATCTCGATCATTGTCAGTCGACTACCCCTTTATATTGCTGAGACGGCGGTCTTCGTTCAGCGCCATGCGCTCATCGATACGCCATCGTTGATGAGAAGTCCGCGGAGGCATGCGCCGGGACAAACTGCGCGGACAAAGCTCGCCTGCGCGTCGCCATACCTCGGCAACGACTAGGACTCTACGTCCCAACAGGCCAGGTTTTCCGGCCTCCAATCGTGGATTCGGCGGGCGCGTCGAGTGAAAAGGCTTGAGCAGGCGCCATTGGTCTAGCGCCGGATAATTTATCGGATCTGGCGACGATCAAGATCGTGGCTGCGGTTTCGATGTTCCGGCTCTGGCAGAGGACTGAGGGCGCGATCGGCGAGAAAGCCAACCGCTAAGGCGGTCCATGTAGATGTAAACGATCGGCGTGGTGAATAGCGTCAGCACCTGCGAAACCAGTAAACCACCGACGATCGCGTAGCCAAGCGGCTGGCGAATTTCCGAGCCCGTTCCCGTTCCGACCATGAGCGGGATGCCGGCAAGCAAGGCGCAAAGCGTTGTCATCAGGATGGGGCGGAAGCGCAGACGGCATGCCTCGTGGATGGCATCCTCGCTGCTCAACCCACGTTCGCGTTGGGCTTCCAGCGCAAAGTCGATCAGCATGATGCCATTCTTCTTCACGATGCCGATCAACAGGATGATGCCGATGATACCAATCACGTCGAGCGGCATGCCGAACAGCATCAGCGTCAGCAAGGCGCCAAGCCCCGCGGAGGGCAAGGTTGAGATGATCGTGAGCGGATGGATCGTGCTCTCGTAGAGCATGCCGAGGATGATATAGACTGCGACCAAGGCAGCCAGGATCAGGATGGGCGTACTGCTGAGCGAGCTCTGGAACGCCTGCGCGTTGCCCTGAAAGCTGGTGGCGATCGAAGTGGGCAAATGGAGATCGGCGGCAGCATGGCGGATCGCCGTCACCGCGTCCCCGATCGTGCTATTGGCGGCGAGGTTGAAACTCAGCGTGACCGACGGGAACTGGCCCTGGTGATTCACCGCCAGCGGAGCGACTGCGGGGGTGACGCTGGCTAGCTGGTTGAGCGGCACCATGGACCCGCTGGCGGATTTCGCATAGATGCGGCTGAGCGCATTGGGACCAAGCTGGAAGCTCGGATCGACCTCGATAATGACGTAGTACTGGTTGAGCGTCGTGTAAATGCGCGCCACGTGACGCTGCCCGAACGCGTCATAAAGGATGCCATCGACCTGTGCGGGATCGACGCCGAGACGGGAAGCGGCCTCGCGGTTGACTTCGATGTTGAGTGTCCGACCGGCACTCTGCTGGTCGCTGGCGACATCGCGCAGTTGCGGCAGGCCCTGCATCTTCTCCAGCAGCACAGGCGCCCAGTGATTGAGCTCGGCGCTGTCCACGTCGACCAGCGTATATTGGTACTGCGTCTTGGAAAGGCGCGCGCCGACATTGATGTCCTGCGCGGCCTGCATGTAGAGCGTGATGCCCTGGATCGGCTGCAGCGCCCGGTTCAGCCGTGTGATCACCTGGTCGGCGGTCGCGCTTCTCTCGCTGTGCGGCTTGAGCGTGATGAACATGCGTCCGTCGTTCTCCGTGACCGTCGATCCGCCGGGCCCTATATAGGCGGTTGCCGAGGCGACTGCCGGATCCTTGACGACAACCCCCAGCACGGCCTCCTGACGATCCATCATGGCTTGCGGGGATATGTCCTGGGCGCCCTCGGAAATCCCGACGATCATCCCCGTGTCCTGCTGCGGGAAGAACCCTTTCGGGATCACCACGAATAGCGCCAGCGTCAGAACAACGGTGAAAATCATGACCATCAGCGTGACCAGGCGGTGACGTAGCGCAACGACCAACGCCCGGTCGTAAGTGGCGACCAGCCGGTCGAAGAACCGTTCGAGCGCCTGCGAAGTGCGTCCCGGACTGTGGTCGCCCTCCGGCGCCAGCAGCCGCGCGCACATCATCGGCGTCAGCGTCAGCGAAACAATAAGAGAAACGGCGATCGAAACCGCGACCGTCACGGCGAACTCGCGAAACAGCAGACCGACCACGCCGCTCATGAGAAACAGCGGAATGAACACGGCGACCAGCGATATCGATATCGAAAGGATGGTGAATCCGATCTCGCCCGCTCCCGCAATCGCTGCCGTCATCGGCGTGCTTCCACCCTCGACGTGCCGGACGATGTTCTCGATCATCACCACCGCATCATCGACCACAAAGCCGACGGCAATGGTCAGCGCCATCAACGAGAGATTATCGAGGCTGAAGCCGAGCGCATACATCACTGCGAAGGTACCGACCAGCGACAGCGGCACCGCGATCGCGGGGATGACCGTAGCCCAAAGTTTTCGCAGGAAGAGAAAGATGACAGCGACGACCAGAGCAATCGTAAGCATGAGCGTGAACTGTATGTCTGCGACGCTGGCGCGGATGGTCTGTGTCCGATCCGATACGATCTCGACCTTGATCGATGGCGGCAGCGACGCTTCGAGCTGCGGCAGTGCTTTTTTGATCTGATCGACCGTCGCGATTACATTGGCGCCGGGCTGTCGCTGGATCGCAATCAGCACCGCCCGCTGCGTGCCGAGCCACCCGGCAAGCGTCTTATCTTCCGGCGCGACAATGGCGCGCCCGACATCGCGGACGCGGATCGGAGCCCCGTTGCGGTAAGCCAGGATGTAGTCGTCGAATCCGCTGGCCGTGGTCAACTGATCGTTGGTGAGCAGCGAGAACGCATGCTGACCGCCATACAGCGTGCCCTTCGGCTGGTTGACCGTGCTGTTGGCAAGCGCCGTACGCACCGACTCCAGATCCAGCCCCGCAGCGGCGAGTTGCGCCGGATTGACCTGGACCCGAATTGCCGGGTTTTGCTCGCCGCCGAGACTGACGAGCCCGACGCCGGGCATCTGTGAGAGTTTCTGTACCAGGATGCTGTTGGCGTAATCGCTTACCTTGGTGAGCGGAAGCGTATCCGAGGTCAGCGCGAGGAGCAGGATCGGCGTGTCGGCCGGATTGGTCTTGCGGTAGATCGGCGGGTTCAACAAATTGGGGGGCAGCTGGCCGCTGGTCGCGTTGATGGCTGCCTGGACATCCTGCGCAGCGGAATCGATGGTGCGATCGCGGCTGAACTGGAGCGTGATCTGGGTGTAGCCGAGCGCGCTGCTCGACGACATTTGCGCAAGACCGGGGATCTGGCCGAACTGGCGCTCGAGTGGAGTCGCGACCGAGGACGCCATGGTTTGCGGATCGGCGCCCGGCAGTTGCGCCGTTACCTGGATTGTCGGCGAATCGACCTCCGGCAGAGCGGCGACCGGCAGCAGCTCGTACCCGATGATGCCCAACAGAACGATCGCCACCATCAGAAGAGCGGTTGCGATCGGCCTGTGTATGAAAGGAGCTGAAAAATTCATGGCAGCATGCCCGAGCTTTTCGTCGAGGGACTAGGAACTGCCGCGGGATTATTCGGATCCGCAAGCGTCACCAACGTGCCAGGCGAGAGCCGGTACTGGCCTCGCAGCACCACGGTCTCACCAGCGTTCAATCCTTTCTCTACGAAGGCCTCGGCGCCGAACGTCTGGCGAACCGAGACCGGCCGTACGGTTGCCTTGTTGTCCTGGCCGACGACAAAGACGAACGATCCCTGCGGCCCCTGCTGTATTGCATCGAGCGGAACCGTTAGCGCATTGTGCTCGGTTGCGATCACCAGTCGCACATTGACGAACGTCCCGGGCCACAGCTTAAGCTGTTGGTTGGGAAATACCGCCTTGAGCTGGATCGTGCCCGAGCCGGGATCGGCCTGGTTGTTCACCACCGCAAGCTGGCCGACATCGAGCTCGGTCTTGTCGTCCTGGCTCCACGCCGTGGCTTGCAGCGGGCCGTTCGTCATAGCGGCTTGAACCTCCGATATATTGGTTGTGGCAAGCGTAAAAATCACGCTGATCGGCTGAACCTGGGTGACAACAACCAAGCCATTCGTATCGGCCGTGTTCGATTGCGTTACTGCCGAGCCAGTCGGCGGATGGATGATGTTGCCGACGTCGAGCAGGCGGATGCCGGTGATGCCGTCAAACGGGGCGACCAGCCGCGTGTAGCTCAGCTGCGCCTTGGAGTTGTCGACCACAGCCTGGTCGCTTTTGATCTGCGCATTGAGCTCCTCGACGGCGGCCTGCTGGTTGTCGAGCTGCTGTTGCGTCGCCGCGTCGGTCTTTACAAGATCGCTATAACGCTGGAAGTTGAGCTGCGCGTTCTTGAGATGAACCTGATCGTGCTCAAGCGTGGCCTGCGCCTGATCGAGCTGCGCTTGGTAAGTGCGCGGATCGATTTGCGCGAGCAGATCGCCCTTCTTGACCGGTTGACCCTCGCGGAAGCCGACGCTGACCAGCAGCCCCGTGATCTGGCTGTGAATCGTGGCCGTGTTCAGAGCCGTAACCGTCCCGAGGCCGGTCAATATGATCGGCACATCGTGCTGCTGGACCTTCGTCGCGATAACAGGAACCGCCTGGGCCGCCGGCGCGTCAGCCAGCCTGGCACGATCGGACCCCGCATAGACGAAGATCCCAATCGCCAAAGCAACAATGGCTGCGCCGGGAAGCCCGACCTTCGTCCATCCACCACTCATTGCTTGCCTCCGAGTGCACCGCGCTGACCGTGCTCCTGTGCCCGTACAGTTTTGGGGCGGCCGATTTCATCAGACCTATGATCCCCCATTTGGGCGCGGAATAGGCGGAGCCAAATTTGATGCCTTGCTTGCCTTGTGTGGACGAGGCCATTCTTGACCAGATGTGGCGCAACAGAGTTGTTGTCGAACCGTCAGGCAGCGGGCGGCCTACACCTCGATTATCAGCGGCACTCGTTGGTGCGGCGCGACGATCGAGGGCCTCCGGCTGGGCTTGGCTGGGGACGAGGTAGGTCGGCAAGAGCCTCGAAAAAATCTATCACCGACAGTCCGCGCGCATGTGAGCCTCCTTTCGTGGCGCGAATAAACCGCCCGGCGCTCTGGGCGTAAGAGCGCCGGGCGTCTCAATCTAGGGGGCATTCCCGCGATAGATCAGCAAAAGCTTTGCGCGATCCGTTGGTGTTGAAAATGTGCGTCGACGTCACGCCGTGGCCGTCCTCAATGCGGAGGGCCGTTTCCCTGCCATCCCTAATCGATTTCACAAGAGATTTTTCAGTGACGACTTGAACAAGTCGATCGCTGATCGCCATCCCGTCGGCGTCGACGATCGGCTGCGCATCGACGCGAAACTTGAGTTTGTAGATATCGCCCTTCTCCATCGGTTTTGGATCATTTCCGATCTCGACGATACCGATGGATAGATTCTTTTGTAGGCAACGGACTGCAAGCGCGTACGCGCCATCGCCGGTGATGGCGCCAAAGGTCCCGCCGTCACCGAACCGATCTTCTTTGGCCGATGTTATCCAGTTGCCGATCAGGCGATCTTCGTAATCTCCACGAAGTGGCGGCGTGGCGGCTACCGGTTGAGGCGCAGGACCTGCGGCCTGGGTTGGAGCTGGAGAGGTTGGTGTTGCCGGCGGCGCCGCAATCGCCGTCGACGCTGCTGGTCTCGGTGCCGGTGGTCTTGCGGGCTGGAGCGCGATCGGTCCGGAGCCCGACCGGCGTTGCAGCTTTTGATTTTCCGCGGCGGTATCTGCATCGAGAACCTCGCAATCGGTCATCGAAGATGGATAAGCTTTCTGGGCGCGGATCTGTCGGCCCTGTGGGCATTCCTCTTGACTGGATCGTCCATACCGAGGGTATTGTGCCGCCGCGGGCGCGACTGAAACAACCAAAAATGCAAAAACCAACCCCGAAATGCGACGCATGCGACGACCCCTGCCCAGACGGCGCCGATCATTCCGCAACCACAGGGCGAGGGCAAGAGGTAGCCACTCGAAACCCGATAAGCGTCCCCAATGATCCGCAGCCGCCGGCCGTCGCCAGCGGTTACATTAAATCATCAAAAGTCGGGCCTTTCGACTTCCGACGTCGCGGAGCCCGCCTCCGGATCATTATCTCAATTCGCGTTTCAAGAGCGCGTCTTCGCTTACTCGTGCGCCCCTGCGCAGCATTGTCCGTCGAGCAGACCCACACATCATCGGTCGGCAGCTAACCGTCGGACACAGACAAGCGGTGCGAGCTGACAGAAAACTCACCGGGCGTCGCGAAGGAGGTCAATCGACACTTGCGATATCCAAGCTCCCGGCGACTCCATAACGAACGATTGGTGTGTCCCTTTAGTACGAACTGTCAGCAAAGCAGTGATTGTATCTCCCTCGACTTTGGCGTCGATAACATCGTTGACGTACTGGCCGGAGACCTTGCCTCCCTGACGATATTGACTTTCAAACCAGTTACCCGAAAGCGAATTACCGTTTTGATCGATATTGGCACTCAGGTCCATTTTGTAGGCATCGCTGGCACATCGCACATTCATTTTTAAAGACTGACCGGCGTTTTTGGAAACGTAGTCAACTTTGCACCGAACACGTTCGCGCGGTCCATCCGACGGCTTCATCGATCCCTTGCCTGACCATGAGCCGGCTATGCCATCAAAGCTCTGCTGGGCGCAGGCCGGCGCGACGGCAAGAAACGTGATCAATAAAGAGCATTGCAGAATTCGACGCATAACCGCTCCGACATCTCGATCTCATGATAAAGGCGAACTTACTCACACCCAGAGACAGAACCACCTCGTGATGGCTCGATCAAGGCGCTGAACGTTACACCGCGTTAAGTAGAAATACTCCGAAATGAACCTGCTGTCGGAATGGCTGTTTCTACCGCCGTCGTGCCAATTTCTTCAACGTAGCAACTTGTCGGAAGAAATCCGGCTTACGTTGAGCCGGGCTACCGAGCATGATCGCTTTTGCGGGGACGTCCGATATTACGCCAGCCTGCGCGCCTATTTTGGCTCTCGACCCAATCAAGATATGTCCCGCGATCGCCGCTTGGCCGCCTATTTGAACAAAGTCCTCAATCGACGCCGATCCGGCAATACCCACTTGCGCCACGATCACACAACATCGACCGATCGTTACGTTATGACCGATCTGGACTAGATTATCTATGCGCGTGCCTGCACCAATCACAGTATCTCGCGCCGATCCACGGTCGATCGTTGTATTGGCACCTACCTCGACATCATCCCCCAGAATGACCCGCCCGAGTTGCGGCACCGCCACAAACCCATCTTTGGTTGGCGCGAAGCCAAAGCCCTCTTGTCCTATTCTCGCGCCGGGGTAGACACAAACGCGCGATCCCAGCAATGCGTGGCTGAGGCTCGCTTGCATTCCGATGTGGCAGTCTGGACCGATGACTACGCCAGCACCGATGACGACGCAGGCTCCGATCCGACAACCCGGGCCGATCCTGGCACCCGCGCCAATGACGGACAGCGGTCCAATTTCTGCCGAAGGATCCACCAGTGCATTCTCCGCGACAACAGCGGAAGAGTGCACCCCCGGGCTAGTTGGCGGTGCCGGATGGAACAACGCCGCCACACGTGCCCATGCTGCATAAGGTTCAGGAGTTACAATTGCCGCCGCGGAGACAGGTACGCTCGCCTGTAGATTGGGATGTACAATCACCGCGCCAGCCAAGGTTCGCGTGAGCACCGACAAATATCGTCGGTTATCCAGAAAACTGACGTGGCGTGGACCCGCCGTCTGCAAAGGCGCCACACCGTCCAGACTGAAACTTTGACGTGACACCGATCCACGTGCAATGTTTGCGACAGTTGTAAGATCGTGCGGTCCACTACACGGAAAGAATCGAGGATCGCCTATCGACGCTGAAATCATCTTGGGTAAATCACTGGCGCGTTTTCACGTATCATCTGAGACGGCCACATTACTCTTGGATGACAGTTCAACGATCGCATTTGCGCCGCTACCGAAACACGAATTTTGGTCATAACGCACGATCTTTCCACCGACACAAACGTGTGCACCCACATAGCAGCGCCCGTTATTATCGCATTTAGTGTGATCAGAGCGGATTAAATTATATTAAAAACATTTCTGAACAATTCTGGCTCACCGAATCACGGATCGCGCGCAACACAGCGTCACATGATGGATGCGCCGGTGATCGAAGTATGATCACCAATGATCCAAAGCGCGTCGTTGCCGGCTCAGCATGCGGCAAAAACAGGGAAGGACCTCAGCTTGTCCGAAGCAAAGAAACCCGGGCGCAAGAGCTCAGCCAAGGCGGAGCGGCGAGCCGATATGATGGAGCAAATACTTGATGCCGCCGAGTTCCTCTTTTCCAGAAACGGCCTTTATGGGGTTACGTTAAAAGACGTCGCAAAACGTATCGGCGTGCATCATACGCTGATCAACTATTATTTCGAGGACAAGAAGAAGCTGTTCGATGCCGTCTTCGCCCGACGCGCGGTGATAACAAGCGAGCGACGCATGAGGCTGCTTGATGAATATGACAGGACGACTGGAGGCAAGCCCTCGGTTGAAGGAGCTCTCCGCGTGTTCCTGGACAGTGACCTCGACCTTTACATCGAGGGAGGCGAAGGCTGGAGGAATTACGGCGCATTGGGGGCACAGGTAGCCAACACACCCGAATGGGGTGCCGAAATGATGGACCAGCATTTCGATCCCGTGGTTTTGCGCCTGATCAATCTCCTCAAGAAGGCGCTTCCGGATTGCGCGGAAGCGGACATCTTCTGGGGATATCACTTCGTAACCGGGGCACTGATGCTCACGCTCGCGCAAACCGGGCGCATCGACAAGCTCTCAGGCGGCTTGTGCAAGTCTAATGACTACGCCGCTGTGAAGGAGCGGATGGCGACTTTCATGGCGGCTGGATTTCTTGGCGTCTGCGCGCGTCGAAAAGCCGAAAGGAGCATCTGAAAGGGCCTTGCGGGGAAGGAAATCCTGTGAATATGATATTCACTCACTAGTGAGCTAATGAATAACGATTGAGAGGAAGCGCGGATGAAGCGGCGGGATCGCGTTGCGATCGTCACAGGCGCCGGCCGAGGATTGGGATGATGTCATGCGACCATGTTGGCCGGTCTGGGCACCAAGATATTGGTGAACAACGAGCGCAGAGCGTGTCGCCGCAGAGATAAACGCCGACGCGTGGTGAGGCTGTCGGCGTCGCTGTTTTTGTCGCCGATGAAAATCGGATCACGCAGATGGTGAACCGATGGCGGCTCGGGGACGCATCGACATTCTCATCAACGCAGCCGATCGAAACTGACATCCATCAAGACCCTTCAGAGGAGAAAGGCATCTCACAACTGGTCACAACTGGCCGGCGGCGTTTCCAAAGAAGAAACACGCACGGAACCATCCAGGCACGAGCGGCCGTCGTTATCATTCGAGAAACGGTTCCCGTTCAAGGGAGCGAATGGTTAGTCCAACGAGGAGGAAATTCATGAGGAAGACACTTGCGATGACAGCACTCGCGCTGTCCGTGCTCAGCGTAACCGCGATGTCGGCGGCGGCCGAGGACACCGTCAAGATCGGTTACATCGATCCACTTTCGGGCGGCGGCGCCAGCGTCGGCGAAGTCGGCCTGAAGACCTTCCAGTTTCTCGCCGACGAATTGAATGCCAAGGGCGGCATCCAGGGCAAGAAGGTCGAAATCGTCCCGCTCGACAACAAGACAAATCCGCAGGAAAGCCTGATCCAGGCGCAGAAGGCGATCGACGCCGGGGTCCGCTTCCTGACCCAGGGCAACGGCTCGGCGGTGGCCAGCGCGCTTTCCGACTTCGTCACCAAGTACAACGAGCGCAATCCCGGCAAGGAGGTGCTCTATTTCAACTATGCCGCGGTCGATCCCATCCTGACCAACGCCAAGTGCAGCTTCTGGCATTTCCGCTGGGACGCGAACTCCGACATCAAGATGGAGGCGCTGACCAATTACATGAAGACGGTGCCTTCGATCAAAAACGTCTACCTGATCAATCAGGATTACTCGTTCGGCGAATCCGTTCGCTCGACCGCCAAGGCCATGCTGGCCGCCAAGCGGCCGGACATCAAGATCGTGGGCGACGAATTGCATCCGCTGCTCAAGATCACCGACTTCGCGCCTTATATCGCGAAGATCAAGGCGTCCGGCGCCGACACCGTCATTACCGGCAACTGGGGCCAGGATTTCGCACTGCTGTTGAAAGCGGCGGCCGACGCCGGACTGAAGGTGAACTGGTACACCTACTATGCAGGCGGCACCGGTGGCCCAACCGCGATCAAGCAGGCCAACCTCGATCATCAGGTGTTCCAGATCACCGAAGGCATCGCCAATATCGATAATCCCTCCTCGCAGGAATTCGAGAAGGCGCTCCGCGCCAAATACGACTTCAGCCTGTTCTATCCGCGCGCCGTCAACGAGATGCGGATGCTGGCGGCGGCGGCTGACAAGGCCAAGTCGCTCGATCCGGTCAAGGTCGCTCAGGCGCTCGAAGGCCTGGAGTTCGAGGTGTTCGACGGCGGCAAGGGTTATATGCGCAAGGACGATCACCAATTCTTCCAGCCGATCTATATTTCCTCGTTCGGCGATCGCAGCGCGAAGGAGCCGTTCGACGAGGAGAAGACCGGCTGGGGCTGGAAGCTGGTGGCGAAGATCGACACGCCCGCGACCGAACTTCCGACCACCTGCAAGATGGAACGGCCCTGACCGTTGCAGCGTTACCCGTCCGCTCCGAAAAAGCTTTCGGAGCGGACGCGTCCCTAATCCCGGCGGTGCGTCGTGCTTGAACTGATCGTCATATCCACGCTCAACGGCGTCCTGTTCGGCATGTTGCTGTTCCTGATGGCGAGCGGGCTCACCGTCATTTTCAGCATGCTCGGCGTTCTCAACTTCGCGCATGCGAGCTTCTACATGCTCGGGGCGTTCTTCGGTTTCCAGATCAGCCGCTGGTTCGGCTTCTGGCCGGCGCTGCTGATCGCGCCCCTGCTGGCCGGGATAATCGGCGCCGGCGTCGAGCGCTACGGCCTGCGCCGCGTGCACCGAAACGGCCACGTCGCGGAGCTGTTGTTCACCTTCGGCCTCGCCTTCGTGATCGAGGAAGTGGTGCAGATCATCTGGGGCAGGAGTCCGGTCGATTACCGGGTCCCTGCGCTTTTGGATTTTCCAGCCTTTACGATCTTCTCCACCAACTATCCCGCCTACAAGATGTTCATGCTGCTGGTGTCGATCGTGATCTTCGTCGGGCTCCTGCTGGTGCTGAAGAAAACGCGGATCGGGTTGATTGTCCAGGCCGCACTGACCCATCCGCATATGGTCGGCCATCTCGGCCACAATGTCGGGCGCATCTTTATGCTGGTGTTCGGCGTTGGCACCGCGCTCGCCGCGGTCGCCGGGGTGATCGCCGGCCCCGCGCTGGTGACGCAGTCGAACATGGCCGGACTGCTCGGTCCGATCCTGTTCGTCGTGGTCGTGGTCGGCGGACTGGGCTCGCTGCCCGGCGCCTTTGTCGCCTCGCTCCTGATCGGTCTGGTGCAGACCTTCGCGGTATCGATGAACGGCTCGCTGTCCGGCGCGTTCGGTCCGCTCAGCCCCGCCTACGCATCGACCTGGCTCGCCGACATCTGGGACGTCACCATCGCGCAGATCGCACCGATCGTTCCCTACATGATGCTGGTGCTGGTCCTGATCTTCCGCCCGATGGGACTGCTCGGGACACGCGACACATGAGCGAGATCGCCGCAAGCGCCGCGCCGCCGCTGCCGACCACCGCCGAACGGCTCAAATTCTATGGATTGTGGGTAGCCGCCGCGATCGTGCTTGTGCTGCTGCCGAATCTCTTCAGTTCCGGCGGCTCGCTGACGACGTTCAGCCTGATCGGAATCTCCATTATCTTCTCGCTGTCCTACAACATCCTGCTCGGCCAGACCGGCATGCTGTCGTTCGGGCATGCGGTGTATTATGGTCTCGGCGGCTTCCTGGCGATCCACGCCATGAATATCATCGTGGGCAACAAGCTGCCCGTCCCGCTGCCTGTTGTTCCCCTGATCGGCGGCCTGGCCGGATTGTCGTTCGCCGCCCTGCTCGGCTGGGTCTCGACCCAGCGCTCCGGGACGGCGTTCGCCATGATCTCGCTTGGCGTTGGCGAACTGATCGCCTCGTCCGCGCTGATCCTGCGTACTTTTTTCGGCGGCGAGGCCGGCGTCTCCACCAACCGCACCAAATTGCTGAAACTGTTCGGCTGGAGTTTCGGCCCACAAGTCCAGATCTACTATCTGGTGGCGGCATGGACGCTGATCGCGGCGATCGCGATCTACGCGCTGACCCGCACGCCTTTGGGACGCATGTGCAACGCCGTGCGCGACAATCCCGAGCGTGTGCAGTTCGTCGGCTACAACCCGCACGTCGTCCGCTATCTGGCATTCTGCTTCGCCGGCTTTTTCGCCGGGATCGCCGGTGCGCTGGCGGCGATCAATTTCGAGATCGCCAATTCGGCCTATTTGGGCGCGGAGCAGTCGGGCACGGTGTTGTTCGCAACCTATATCGGCGGGGTCGGATTTTTCATCGGCCCGATCGTCGGCGCGATCTTCGTCACGCTGCTGTCGCTTGGCCTCAGCGATCTCACCCAGGTATGGCAACTCTATTTCGGGCTGATCTTCATTGCCGTGGTGCTGTTTGCGCCCGGCGGTATTACCGGGCTATTGATGATGCACCGTCCGCTGGTGAAGGCTGGCACGTTGCCGATGCTCCTGCCGAGCTACCTGATCGCGCTGGTGCCGACACTGGCGATGATCGCAGGCCTGATGCTGTCGATCGAGACCATCGTGCATTACACCGTCAATCCCGGCGACGACCCGCACATCAAGGCGTTCGGCGTCGGCTTCGATGCGGCGAGCCCCTATATCTGGGCACTGGCGGCTGTTCTCCTGATCGGCGGCTTTCTGGTTGCGCGCATGACCTGGAACTGGGTCGGGCACGCCTGGGATAATGCAGCCGCCATGGCGCGTGACAAAGGAATCGCCGCATGAGCGCCGCGATCGAACTGCGCGGGGTTGAAAAGAGTTTTGGCAACGTCGCCATCATCCGCAACATCAATCTGACCGTGGCGCAGGGCGAGCGCCACGCGCTGATCGGGCCGAACGGCGCCGGCAAGTCGACCACCTTCAATCTGATCAGCGGATATACGGCGCCGACGTCCGGCAGCGTGCTGCTGCGCGACGAGGTGATTTCCGGCCTGCCGCCTTACCAGATCAACAGGCGCGGCCTGTCGCGGAGTTTCCAGGTCACCAACGTCTTCGCCAATATGAGCGTGTGGGAAAACCTGCGCTGCGCCGTGCTGTGGTCGACCGGCCACCGCTACGCCTTCTGGAAGAATGTCGATAACCTGCCTGAGGTGCGCGAACGTACCGCGCAGATTCTCGCCGATATCGACCTCACCGCGCGGCGCGACGTACCCGCCGGCCTTCTGACCTACGCCGAGCAGCGCGCGCTGGAAATCGGCATCACGGTGGCCGGCGGCGCCGACGTCATCCTGCTGGACGAGCCGACCGCGGGAATGAGCCATGCCGAAACCGAGCGCGCGGTCACGTTGATCCGCCGCCTGACCAAAGGCCGCACGCTATTGATCGTCGAACACGACATGAGCGTGGTGTTTGGCCTTGCCGACCGGATTTCGGTGCTGGTCTACGGCCAGATCATCGCCTCCGGCACGCCGGAGGAAATTCGCGGCAATCCGAAAGTCCGGGAAGCCTATCTCGGTGAGGAAGTGGCATGATGCTGGAGATCGCCGATCTGCACGCCTATTACGGCAAGAGCCATATCCTGCAGGGCGTCGACATGCATATCGACGCCGGCGAGGTTGTCAGCCTGCTCGGGCGCAACGGCGTCGGCCGCTCCACCACGGTCAAGGCGATCATGGGCGAAGTGCCGCCGCAGGGCTCGATCAAGTTCAAGGGCCGTGACATCGCGGGCCTGCCCAACTACCGGATCGCGCATCTGGGCTTGGGCTACGTCCCGGAGCACCGCGACATCTTCCCCGGCCTGACGGTGCGGCAGAACCTGATGCTCGGCATCAAGGATACCAGGCGCGCGGGCAAGTGGCGGCTCGATGACATGCTGGCGATGTTTCCCAACCTCGCCGCCAGAGCCGATACCGCGGCGGGCGTGCTGTCCGGCGGCGAGAAGCAGATGCTGACGATCTGCCGCACGCTGATGGGCGACCCCGAACTGATCATGATCGACGAGCCCACCGAGGGGCTCGCGCCCCTGATCGTGCAGCAGGTCGGCGATTTGATCGCCGAAATCGCCCGGCGCGGCGTCGCCATCCTGCTGGTGGAACAGAAACTCTCGATCGCGATGCGGATATCGCACCGCATCTATGTGATGGGACACGGCCGCATCGTGTTCGAGGGCACGCCGGCCGAACTCAGGCAGAACTCGGCCGTCAGCAAGGAATGGCTGGAGGTCTGATTATTTAGTCCCGGATCTGATCCGGGTATCGACTTGTCGACATGAACGAAGTCGCAGGCTGCGCTCAGCCAGCCTCGCCATCATTAATCGGTTCGAAACCGGATAAGAGCTGGCGTAACCGCTGCCTTGACGAATGTCTTCGCTTGAGGGAAGAGCGGACGTCATCCCTGGCCCAGTCTGCTTGTGACGAGGCCGCGAGCCAGAGACACGCATTGAAAAGACACGCATTGAGAATGCAAACCCTGCGAGAGATCATGAGTTTCTTCGAACGCCTGAAGACGGCAGCATCCGCCGAGTGGCGGGCCTACACCGAGCACCCCTTCACCAACGCCTTGGCGGATGGTTCGCTCGCCGAAGCCGCGTTTCGTCACTACCTCGTTCAGGACTACCTGTTCCTCATCGAATTTGCTCGTGCCTACGCGCTCGCGGTCTATAAATCGGCGGAACTCGCCGACATGCGCGAAGCGGCGGCCGGACTCTCGGCCATTCTAGATATCGAGATGAACCTGCACGTGAAACTCTGCGCCGGCTGGGGCCTGTCGCCCAGCGACCTCGAACAAACTGCTCCGGCGCTCGAGACCCTGGCCTATACACGCTACGTGCTCGACACGGGAATGCGCGGTGACCTGCTGGCGCTCAAGGTGGCGCTTGCTCCTTGCGTGATCGGCTATGCGGAGATCGCGACGCGACTCGCCTCGCGGCCCGATGCATACGCTGCAACGAACCCCTATCGCGTTTGGATTTCCGAATATGCCGGTGCGCCGTACCAGGAGGTCGCGGCGAAAGCGCGGGCGCACCTGGAAAAACTCGCCGCTCTCTACGCCACGCCGGCGCGCGAGGCAGAGTTGATCGTGATCTTCAAGGAAGCCACCCGGCTCGAAGCCGACTTCTGGGAAATGGGCTGGCGCGCGGCTGAGTTGGAGCGCTGAATGTTATGCGGGCGGAACAAAACCTTCACAAAACAAGCAGCCCGCCACGTTGCCGGGTCCATGGAAAAGGTATAGGGTCCGTTTCTCTCAGACGTCTCGTACTTGCCGGCCTTTCGTTCGATTCCTTTAGTTGCGTCGCAAAAAAGGAGAACAACCATGCCGATTACGACGCTGAAAGTTTTAGCAAGCCTCCTGCAATTGCATGGCCCAGGCGCGACAATCCAGAGCGACCATCAGGGTATCAACGCGCTGCTGAGTGATCTGCGCGGACAAGATTCGGAAGGCGTGACCCAGGTTTATTTCAGACGAGGTGGCTTTATTCGAGGCGGGGCGTATGGGGGCGGCTTTCGCAGAGCGGGATATGGAGGGGGCGGCGGGTTTCGCCGAGGGTTTGCCCGGGGGTACTAGGTTTACTTCGTAATCTCCTCGAGCCCCACCCGGTATCGGCATGTCGGCTGACGATCCAGATTCTGTCGCCTTCCAAGACCAACCGATTTCGCAGCTGCTTGTTAAGGTCGCAGCGCGATGCAATATTGACTGCTCTTATTGTTACTGGTTTCGCGACGCGGCGGTTTATGACAAGCCCAAGCTGATGAGCGACGAGGTGCTGCATCGGCTGTTGCAGCGCATCGAAGAGCACGTCGCCAACCACTCCCTGATCGATTTTCCCATCATTCTGCACGGCGGCGAGCCCTTGCTGTGGGGGATGGATAATTTTCACCGTATGGCCGAAGCCTGCGAAGCCATATCGTCACGAACGAGCTGCGAAATACCCATCGCGGTGACCACCAATGGCGTGTTGATCGATGATGAATGGCTGGACTGTTTCGAGGCTCGCAACATTTCGGTGGCGATCAGCCTGGATGGGCCGGCGCATATTCACGACCTTCACCGCCGGACGTTTCAGGGTACGGGTACCCACGCCGCGGTGGAACGGGCCGCTCGCAGGCTGGCATCACGCGACATTGGCGTCAGCGCTTTATCAGTCTGCAATCCCGCCTACCCGCCGAAGCAATATGTCGAATTTTTCGCCGAGTGCGGAATTGCCAACTACGACATCATGATCCCTGATGCGACGGTGGATGAGAGCCCCTCATCCGTTGCTTCGTTCTACAATGGCCTGTTCGATCTATGGCTAGAGGCAAACCGCAGCAAGCCAACGGTCAATATTCGCATCATTACCGATATGATCACCGCCTTGCTTGGTAACAATTCACCGACCGAGGGCGTCGGCTACAAACCTGTCGAGCTTTGCACGGTCATGACCGACGGTTCGGTGGAGGCCCACGATGTGCTGCGGATTGCCGGCGACGGCTTCACGCGCACGGTGTTCAACATCTTCGATCATGCGATCGACGAGGTCAGGACCGAGCCTCGCTGGAAAGCAGCGCGCGACGCGTCAATCAATCTTTGTGAGAAGTGCCGGCAGTGCAAGTTCATGAACGCCTGCGGCGGCGGCTATCTTCCGCATCGTTTCTCCCGGAAAAACGGATACGATAATCCTTCAGTCTACTGCGACGATCTCTATTCGATGTTTGAGAACATGCAATCGGTCCTGGAGCGCCATCTTTACGTCAGCAAGGCAGGCGGGGAACGCCTCGGCGTGCGGGAGGCGTTGGCACGCGCATAGTAAGTCCAGTCCTCGCGCCACCGACTCCCATCTCGCGGTAATGCAGGATGCGCCGAAAGGCTGCGCCAAATTTCGACAAGCGTATCGCTGCCAATTCGTGCTCCACCGGCACGGCTTGTTGGCGAAGGCGGCCTGACTGTCCTCGATCAGGAGTTCAAATGTCATGATGACAATGGAAAAGGCGCAAAAGATCATTGAAGCGGGAATCGCGAAGGCGAAGGAAATCGGCCAGCCGATGAATATCGCGGTGGTTGATGTCGGCGCCAACCTCACAGCTTTCATGCGCATGGATGGGGCGTGGCTTGGCAGCATCGACATCGCCATCAACAAGGCCTTCACCGCGAAGGCCTTCGATATCTCGACGCTGGAGCTTGGCCGCAACAGCCAGCCCGGGGACCAGTTCTTCGGCATCTACGTATCGAACCACGACCGGGTGATGATCTTCGCGGGCGGGGTCCCGATCAAGATGAATGGCAAGGTCGTGGGCGCTGTCGGCGTCAGCGGCGGTAGCGGCGAGCAGGATCAGGCGGTGGCCGAGGCCGCGATCACCGCCTGGTCATAAGACGACTTCT
Organism: Bradyrhizobium canariense; assembly: GCF_900105125.1. Taxonomy (NCBI): domain Bacteria; kingdom Pseudomonadati; phylum Pseudomonadota; class Alphaproteobacteria; order Hyphomicrobiales; family Nitrobacteraceae; genus Bradyrhizobium; species Bradyrhizobium canariense. Next base: position 4,087,569 of record NZ_LT629750.1, read on the forward strand.
CCTCTGGCACCTTTGAGACATGCCAACGGACCCTGAAATTTGTCCGGCCTGTCGGGGGCAGAGTGGAAGTGATCGCCGAACAGTCAGAACGATGAATTGACCCGCATCGGACACCCCGGCGTGTTGCCGAAGGCGTGTCCCGCCCAGGCTTTCGCATGCTAGCGTAACGTTGGGAGCAGATGTTGGTCTGCCCCACCGCGGCGACGGAGTTGACCTGGATGGCTTTGCGTAGCGCGCAGCTTTGTCGGCGTACCGTGAAATTGGTTCCTGCGGGCAACAATCCCTGGATTGGCGGAAAATGCGGTGACTTCCGTCTAAGGTAACGTGGGGACCAGACCGCTGGCTGGATTTTCCGCTATTGGCACGAATGCAACGCGCGGACCGGCTCGGAAATCATCTGCTTATCAGGCTAAACCGCGGTGTTTCTGAACAGCCTTCCAAAGTCTTTCACGTCGTCTGATATCTGACTTGATCGGATCAGGTGCCAGGCCATGCTTTGATTGCTGGTGATCACGGGCATGTCGAGGGCTCGTTCCAGTTGTTCGATGATGCTCGCCGACTTGATGGCCGTACAACTGAGAAAACAGACGTCCGCGGAACGATGGCTGTTTTCTTTGGCCCAGTCGAGAATCGCTTCCGGTCGCAACGAAGCCATCTCGGTGTTGGTGTTGATTCCGAGATTGGCGCCGCCCTCAACAACAAACCCGTTTGTTTGCAGAAAGGCGGCTTCGCGCGCATGCACCTCGTCGATATAGGGCGTCAGCAGAGATACCCGTTTAGCGCCCAATTGCGTCAAGGCATTCAGGATCGCGTCGGCCGTTGTAAATGACCTTATTGCCGTGGCGCGCTCGATTCTTTCCCGAATCCCCTGGGCCAGATCGGGCGCAAACGTCGAAACCGCCGTGCAGTGAAACACAATCACGTCGACTTTCGCGTCGGCCAAAAGCTTCGAAGCAGCCTCAAGCTGATCCATCATTCCGATGAGCTCGGTCCTGGAACTTCCAAGCAACGGAAGACGCGTCACCAGCATGGATGAACCGAAGGGCAGCATCGCTCGCAACTCCGGCTCGGCGACGGAGTTACCGGAGGGAATCAGCACACCCGCCCGGAGACGGTCGCCATAGTCGATGGCCGGTGGAGACAGTAGCGCCACGACTACGATGCCTTGGCCGTCGAATGTCCAGGCAATGCCTCGCGGGCGGCGTTGACATAACTGCGATTGATGTAGCCATCTGCCGTCGACTTGACCCGGTTAGGAACGGCCCTGATCAGCGAACTGATCTCGATCAGCGCCTGGACCGCCGCCGTATTGGCGTCCCCGTCGCGCGGGAATATCTGGTCGGCGGTATATTCATCCCAGGCGCGCAGGGCGTATTCCCTGGTAATTCCGGTCTCGCGCATCGCGACCGAGACCGAGCCTTCCCGGTTCGCGAAGAACCATTGATGCGCCCGTACAAACGCGCGCATGAACTTCATGATTGTCGCATCGTTGGCCGCGGCCCAGCGCTGATCCACGTTCAACGACGTGAACTGGAAAAACGGCACCTCGTCGCGCGGCTCGCAAAGGCTGGGGAATCCCTGATCGACGGCCATATAGTTCAAGGGAGCTCCTTGAAGACCGGCATCGATCTCACCGGATTTCAGCATTTCCCAACGCGTTAAAATCGGTCCCACCGCTCTCATCTTGTAGTCGCGCGGGTATTCAAGCCCACGCGCCGCTAGCAACTTCATGACAAGCGAGGAGCTTCCTGCATCGAGCGAGGACACCCCTACGGTTTTTCCTCGCAGGTCGTCGAACGTCTTGATCGACTTGCCCGCGACAAAAGAGAACGGCAGCCTGTTGACGTTGCCGCCGATGATTTCCAGAAAGCCGCCGGCTTCGCTGTCGAGAATCACGTGCTCCGTGATGCCGTAAGCCAATTGAGCCCGTCCATCTCGAAGCCGATTGGTGACCTCGTCGACGCCTTCGTAGAGCTCGATGGCGACCTCCAGCCCTTCATCCGCGAACATCCGCTGATGTTGCGCAATCCAGACCGGCATATTGAAATAGTTTCGCGATACCGCGGTAAATACGATCTTTTCCATTTTAAAAACTCCGTCAGATGATTTGGGCGGCTTGGCCGGAGGCCGGCACGACAGGCGCGTTCGATAGCTGAATGGGATTCCGCGCACCCGACAAGATGACGACGGCCCCGCCCAGCAGCAGAACGCCGGCGATCAGGAATGCACCCGAGAAGCCGCCGGTTGCCGCCACAACATAGCCGGTCACGATCGGCGCCGCCGTTCCAAACAGGTTGCCGCCCATGATGAGAAGGCTTGTGGCAACACCATTATAGCGGCCATCCGCCAGCAGATCGGCCGTCAAGGCGATGTTCATGGCCATGGCCGTTGCAACGCAGGCCAGCGAAACGCTGATCAGCGCCTCGATCAGCCAGATCGACTCAACAAAGGGCGTTGCGAGGATCACCGACGACAGCAGCAAAAGCACCGCGATCAATTTTCTGCGCTCGGCATTCGACGCGATCGATCGGTTCAACAAGCGGTCGCTGAACCAGCCCAGGCCAAGTCCAAGAATTGCGGCCACACCGTACGGTATCGCCGAAAAAAGCCCGGTCTTGAGAACATCGAGGCCGCGCGTTGCGGCCAGGTAACTCGGCAGCCATGTCATGAAAAGGTAGAGCGTGTAACCGGCGCACCCTTGCGTCAACGCCAAAGCGAGCATGGATGGGCTCTTGAGCAATCCCTTCAGCGCGCTCAACTGCGTCATGTCGGTTGTGGCGCGTTGCGCTGTCTCTCCCCGCTCGCGGAGGATCAACTCTCGTTCCGCCTGACTCAACCATGTGGCCTGTTCCGGGCGACGATAGAAAGTAAACCAGGCAATGGCCATGGCAACGCCCAGCGCACCGGTGATGTAGAACGATTCCCGCCATCCGAACTGCAGGATCAGAGCCCCCACCACCACCGAGCCAACACACAGGCCGCCGTGGGCTCCGCTGTTGAGAAATGCAGCAGCCAGACCCCGCTCTCCCTGAGGTGCCCACTCACGGATGATCTTGCCGCCGGCGGGATAACTTGCGGACTCCCCGATACCCAGCACCAGGCGCGAAGCGAACAGAGAGCCGTAGCTCGTGGCGGCCCCGGTCCAGATTCCGGCAAGCGACCAAAGACCAAGCGTGGTGTATGTGATCGCACGGCCGCCAAAGCGATCGGCGAGCAATCCCATCGGAATCAAGCAAACCAGATAGGTCCAGAGAAATGCCGAGAAGATGTATCCCATATCGATGGGCGAGAGGCTGTAGCCTTCTGCGATCGACTTCGCCGCAACCGACAGATTTACCCGATCGAGGTAATTGATGAACATCAGAACGAACAGGCCGATATAGACGAGATATCGCTTCTTCTGAATTCCCACCACGTTCCTCCGGTCTTTTGTCATTATTTAAGGATTTAAGACCGTCACATTTTCACGAATTTGGCCGTCGTGATAATTCATATTTATCATAGGCAATATGAACCGTATTCATGTAGGTCCAGGGGACGTCGCGCTACCGGAATTGTTCGGCGATCAGCGACCGCAACCAGGCGTGGGCAGGATCGCGGTTGAACCGCGAATGCCACTCGAGATCGATCGCGAAGGTCACGTCATTGAGCGGGAATGGCGAGACGGCGCAGCGGCGCGAACTGTCGCGGTCCAGCGCCCACCGCGCCGGAATCGCCGCCACCAGATCGGTAGCCCCGACAATGTGCCGTGCATCGCGCCAGCTCGGCACCTGATACACGATTTCGCGTCGCAACCCGCGAATCTTCAAGGCGTCGTCGATGACATTGGTTCCGATGGTGCCCGCAACTTTCACATGCGCGAGCGAGGCATAAAGCGACAACGTCATTTTCCTGGCGCGAGCGGGATTTTTCTTGCTCATGAGGACGACGAAATGTTCCTCGAGGACACGCAGCCGGTTGTCCTGCTGAGGCTGACGCAACGAACTGCCCAAACGCACGTGAATTTCGTCGCCGACGATTTCGTCTTCACGAGATTCTCCCGTGAAGTGAGCTGCACTGATATGAATGCCAGGGGCCAATTTTCGCAGCTCCGGACACAGGCGCTGCAGCAGGTGACTGGAAACATATTCGGAGATGCGCAGATTGAACGACCGCGCTGCCGTCGCGGGATCGAAGGTGGCTGAACGATCGATGGCGATTCCTATGTTCTCGAGGGCGTTTCGCGTGGCATCCGCGATTTCGATAGCGCGAAGCGTAGGCTCCATTCCTCGTGAAGAGCGAATGAACAGCTCGTCGTTGAATGTTGCCCGCAGTCTTCGCAAGGCATGACTTACCGCCGATTGCGTGAGGCCAAGACGCACCGCCGCACCTGAGACACTCCGCTCGGCAACGAGGGCTTCGAGCATCACCAGAAGATTGAGATCAAGACTTCTCGGGCGCATAGCGATCCATTATTTCTGCGTCGACACCGGCTTCCGGTGCGGAACGCCGTTCTGGCCGGAGCGCCATCGAAAATCCCGGCGCGCACGCCTGTTGGCGCCGATAGTACAGATTCGCCGATCGAACGTCATTGCACCGGGATGGCGCAACACCGCTTTGTCGATTTCGGTATCGCTGGTGAGGTACAACGAACCCGCTTGACCTCGACCAAAAGAGCAAGAAAATCAGCCGAACAGAGTTTTATCCTCCCGCTCACAACGGTCTGGTTGCAGGGCCTGCGGATTTACTTCATTTACGTACTTCCCATGACTCCCAGCAATCGGAAATCACGAAAAGCACCCCATGCGTGACCAGTTCAGTAATACCCAGCAGATCCGCAAACCGGCCGTCGTCTCCAAAGGCGGAATCGTCGCCGCGCAATCGCGCCGGGCGGCCGAGGTCGGAGCCGCGATTCTGGCCGATGGCGGCGACTGCGTGGATGCGGTGGTCGCCACCACTTTCGCGCTGGGCGTACTCGAACCCTGGATGAGCGGCCTCGGCGGCGGCGGCGCCATGGTGCTCTATCGCGCCCGCGAAGACCGTTATGAAGTGATCGACTACGGCATGCGGTCGCCTCGCGGCATTCGCTTCGAGGACTATCCGTTGACCGGCGATGGCGCCGCCTCCGACCTCTTCCCCTGGCCGCGGGTGAAGGACGACCGCAATCTTCATGGTCCCGGCTCGATCGCCGTACCCGGCGTGGTCGCCGGCATGGAAGAGGCGCATCGCCGCCACGCCAAAATGCCTTGGGCTGAACTGCTCGGTCCTGGCGTCGCGCTGGCCGGCGAAGGTCTCGCAGTGGATTGGTGGACCACGCTGATGATTTCCAGCGTAGCTGCAGACCTGCGACGTTATCCCGCGAGCGCCGCGGCGTATCTGAAGGACGGGCTCCCCCCAAACGCGCAATGGGGCATCAAGGCTGACGTGCGCCTGCCGCAGGACAGACTAAAAGCGACGCTTGCGCACCTCGCGGCGCAGGGCCCGCGCGATTTCTACCAAGGCGATCTGGCGCGCAGCATCGCGGCCGACGTGCAGGCGGGCGGCGGTCCGCTGTCGGTCGAAGACCTCGCTTCCTTCCGCGCCCATTTGCGCGAACCGTTGAGGATTCCCTATCGTGGCGGCGGGGTATACGCGACGCCGGAGCTCACTTGCGGCCCCACGCTGGCGCATGCCTTGCGCCTGCTGCAGGACAGTTTGCCAGCCGAACACGGCACGCCTGATGCGTCGGCCTACACGGCCTATGCGCTGGCGCTGCAATCGGCCTACCGCGAGCGGCTGCAAGACATGGGCGATGCCGACGGCCGGCGCGCGCTCGGCGCGGAATATCTGGCGCCCGCCTGCACCACGCATTTTTCGGTGGTCGACCGCGACGGCAACATGGCGGCGGTGACGCAAACCCTGCTGTCGACGTTCGGCTCGAAATTCGTCACGCCGCAAAGCGGGATCACGATGAACAACGGCGTCATGTGGTTCGATCCGACTCCCGGCGGCCCCAATTCGCTGGCGCCCGGCAAGCGTTGCCTGACCAATTACACGCCGGTGCTGGCGCAAATTGCCGATGGCCGGCGCCTCGCACTTGGCGCCTCCGGCGGACGGCGCATTCTGCCGGCGGTGATGCAGATGCTGTCCTTTGTGATGGACTACGGCATGGACCTCGATGCCGCGATCCACCAGCCGCGGATCGATGCCAGCGAAGGCCCGGTGGTGATCGGCGATATGCGTCTGCCGGCGCAGGTGCGAGACGAGTTGCGCGCACGTTTCGATTACGAAGACGCCCGCATCCAGACCCTGCCGATGAAGTTCGCCTGCCCGAGCATCGTGTTGCGCGACGGCGCGACCAACAGCGGCGCCACCGAGATATTCCAGCCCTGGGGCGACGCGGTGGCGGAGGGGTGAGCGACGAACGGCGGGGCGCCAGTCCCGCTGACCATTTCCGTGGTTCGATCCGATGAACGGCGGCGAGTAAAAGCCCCTTCGAACCTATCGCCAGCCCCGCGAGACCAATAGCATCAGGGATTTCGCTGCGCTGAGGAAGAAGGGTCATGGCTGGTCGGATCGGCATCGTGTCGCGATTGATGATCGCGGCATTTTTGATGTGCGCCAGCCTGTCTTCCGCGGCGCATGCCGAAAAACGGGTGGCGCTGGTGATCGGCAATTCGGCCTATCAGGCCGTCCCGGCACTGCCGAATCCGGCCAACGACGCCAGGCTGATGTCGGACACGCTTTTGTCGCTCGGCTTTTTCGTGGTCGGCGGCGGCGCCCAAATCGACCTCGACAAGTCCGGCTTCGACGGCGCGCTGCAGAAATTCTCAACCGAATTGACCGGCGCCGACGTCGCGCTGTTTTATTACGCCGGCCACGGCGTGGAGACCCACGGCCTCAACTATCTCGTGCCGGTCGATGCCCATCCGCAGGATGAGGCCGATGTCTTCATGCAGATGGTCGGCACCTCCGGCATCCTCGACGAGCTGGAGAAATCCGGCACGCGGATCAATCTGGTCTTGCTCGACGCCTGCCGCGACAACCCGTTCAGCGGCCATGGCGTGCGTTCGACGACCGGCGGACTCGCGCAAATGCCCGCGCCGGTCGGGACCCTGATTTCGTTCGCGACCCAGCCACGCAGCGTCTCGCTGGATGGCACTGACGGTCACAGCCCCTATACCCGAGCGCTGGTCGAGGCGATGCAGAAACCTGGCGCCGGCCTGTTCAAGACCTTTAACGAAGTCGGACTTGCGGTTGACAAGGCGACCAGCGGCCAGCAATTGCCGTGGGTGTCGTCTTCGCCCATCAGCGGCAATTTTTATTTCTCCGGCAAGGCTGTGCCGGCGACCGCGGATGCCAGGCCGGCGCCGAGTTCGCCAGATACACCAGCTCCAACCGCACCCGTCCAGCAAGCACGGCTCTCGCCGCCGGACGATCCGCTGCGTCACGATCTCATCACCGACTGCGATCGGCTGGCCGCGATGCCCTACGATACCGGCCATGCGCCTGACCTCGCAGGCGTCGAGGTCGACAAGATCAACGTCGCTGCCGCCGCGCCCGCCTGCAACGACGCGATCCGGCGTTACCCCGACGTGGTGAGGTTTGTATTCGAGGCCGGACGCGTGGCGACCGCGCGCAAGGACTATGTTGAAGCGCGGCGGCTTTACGAACAGGCTGCGGCCGCCGGTTACGCCATGGCGATGAACAATATCGGCGCCCTGTACGAGGGCGGCGAAGGCACACCTATCAATTATGCCGAAGCCGTCCATTGGTACCAAAAGGCGGTAGATGCGGGCGAGCCGATCGCCATGGTCGACCTTGGCTACCAGTATGAAAACGGACACGGCGTCGCCAAGGATTACGCAAAGGCGATCCGGCTATACGAGACGGCGGTCAAGGCCGGGGTGCCCGACGGGATGAACAATCTCGCGTTGCTCTATATGCGCGGCAGAGGCGTTGGGCGCGATTACGCCGAGGCGCGCCGTCTGTTCGAACGGTGCATCGCTCTCAACGACGCTGCCTGCATGAACGGACTCGGCGTGCTCTATAACGAGGGCGATGGCGTTCCGCGCAATCCCAGGACCGCGCGTCAATGGTTCGAGAAGGCGGCAGCGCTGGGCAATCCCGAGGCCAGGCAAAATCTGCGAGGAAGGGGACGGTGATACGAGAACGCCGGTTGATCTGGCAGACCGATGGCGAGCGGTTTAAAGTAGTCCAGGGCAATCAAACCGGAGCCTCGTCATGCGCGCCTTCGTCTTGCTCGCCGCACTCTGGATCGGCCTCGCCTCCCCTGCTCTCGCCGCGGATGATGTTGCCACCGCGCAAGGCGTCATCCGCTCGCAGGAACAGGCGTTGGGCCGGGACGATGCGGCAACGGCCTACTCCTACGCGGCACCCGAGATCCAAAGCATGTTCCCGCAGGCCGATATATTCATGTCCATGGTTCGGCGAAGCTATGCGCCGGTCTATCGGCACAAGAGTTTCGAATTCGGCAAAGCGCAAGTTGAAGACGGCAAGATCGCACAGCACGTCCATATCATCGACGCCGATGGCAACGCGTGGGAGGCGCTCTATACGCTGGAGCCGCAGCCGGACGGCAGCCTGAAAATCATCGGCTGCGTTCTGCTCAAGGCGGGCCAGGACGTATAGAACCGGAAAAATGGGGAACGGGTTTGCGTTCAGAAAACGCGTCCAGCAGAAAGGACGTTTTCTACGCCATCGCCAGCCGCCGCGTGCGCGCGCGGATCAACAGCGACACCATGATGGTGATGTTGAGCGCGTTCCACGCCAGCCCGTTGAGGAACGCCGCGGCGTAAGAGCCGGTGGCATCGAAGATCACGCCGGAGACCCAGCCGCCGAACGACATGCCGAACACGGAGGCGAAGATCACGATGCCGACGCGGGTCGCGGCCTCCCGTGCCGGCATCGCCTCGCGCACGATGATGGCATAGCTTGGCACGATGCCGCCCTGAAACAGGCCGAACATCGCGGAGATGATGTAGAGCGAGGTGAGGCTGTCGAAGAACAGATAGAACAGCAGCGCAAAGCCCTGCGCCACCGATCCGATCAGCAGGGTGCGGATACCGCCGATCCTGTCGGCGAGAAATCCCGAACCGATCCGGCTGATGATCCCAAAGCCGAGCATCAGCGACAGCATCTCGGCGCCACGCGCGACGCCATAGCCGAGATCGCCGCAATAGGCGACGATATGAACCTGCGGCATCGACATCGCCACGCAGCAGGCAATGCTCGCGAGCGACAGGATCGCCGTCAGCGTGTTGGTGTTGAGCCGCAAATCGACCCGCGGCGGCGGTGCGTTGACATGGCTGCGCCGTGTCGCCGCCCCCATCAGCATGCGCAACACCACCAGCGCGAGCGCCATCGCCACCGCCGTGAAGAGACCGACGGCGATGTGGGTATGGCGCCAGCCGAATGCCTCCATGGCCCAGGTCATGACAGGTGGCCAGATCGTTCCGCCGACATAGTTGCCGCTCGCGGCGATGGTGACGGCAAGGCCGCGATAGCGCTCGAACCAGTACGAGGCCTCCGCCATCAACGGACCGAATGTCGCCGATGAGCTGAGGCCGATGGCGAAATGCACCAGGATGAACTGCCAGATCGACGACGACATCCCCGCGCCGATGTAACCGAGGGCGAGGATGCCGATGCCGAGCCCGATCGCGGCGACGATGCCGTAACGGTCGGTGATTTTTCCGGTCAACACCCCGCCGGAACCAAAGCCGAGCATCACCATGGTGAAGGCCAGCGAGGCGGTGCCCCGGCTCGCCCCGAACTCAGCCTGCACCACCGGGAGCGCCACCACGACCGACCACATGCCGACGCTGCCGAGCGAGCCAATGATCACGGCCACGACCAGCCGGGTCCATGCCCGGCGCGAGTCGGGGACAAACAGCTCTGAATCTCGGGTGATTTGAGAAGAAATTTCCACGGCGCACGCAACTTCGTTGGCCCGAGCCCTCTGGTCAAGCGTTATGGCGCGATATTGGGCATGCAGATGCGGGACAGCGGGCGGTAGGAGAACGGTGTCGGCCGCTCCTGCTCCGTCATTCCGGGGCGCCGGCAAACCCCGAATCTCGCACGGGAACCTCTGGATTCCGGATTCGCGCTGGCGCGCGCCCGTGCCAGTCCTCTGCGTTGCATTGTTGTCTATCAAGGTATCGGTCGGAACATCCAGATGGCCGCCGGCTCGGCCGCGTTCGTCCGGACGGCAACCAGCAAACGGTCAAGTTCGGGTACCAAGAGCGACGTGCGTGCGCCGGACACCGTGGGAATGCGCGCGATGCGCCGATAGGTCGTCCCCTTCGCTTCGAAAACATCGAGAAAGCCCGCCCCGCAACTCACGTAGACGCGGCCACGCTTCATATCGACGAACAGATCATCGGCGTCGCCACAGGACTCGGCAGTCGCGATCAGCTTGCCACCTGTCATGGAGAAGACGCCAAGCTCGGCGGGCGCCCGGAAGATCACCAGAACCTGGCGGCGCACGGGATCCAGGGCCATCGGAAAGTTGGCGTCGTGATCGGGTATCGGCCACTTACCGGTTTGTCTTTGCGAGGCGCGGTCGACGACGGCGATACCATGCGCATCCGGCACATTGACAAAGACTTGCCCGATATCATGATCGATCTGGAAGCCTTCGGGGTGCGCCTTGACCGGGATGTCGCCGACTTTGCTGCGGGTCGTCGGATCGATGACGGCCAGCGCGCCGCTGCCATGGGCGATGAGAATCCGATTGGCCGCAGGGTCGACGCGAACATTGTCCGCGTCGCTGCCAAGCTCAATCTGGCCGTTGGGTTTGTATTCGTTTCCTTCGAACAAGCGCACGGAACCGTCGCCGGCGTTGGCGACGTAAAGCGTGTCGGTGGACGGCTCATAGCCGACACCTTGCGGCTCTTTCAGTCCCGTGATCGTCTGCAGCAGTTTGCGATTGGCGAGATCGACGACGCCGACACTGTCGTTGCCCAATTCGGCCACGAACAACCGCTGGCGCTTTAAGTCGACCGCCATGTGGTCGATCCGTCCTCGCACGTCGCCAAGGGCGATTTTGGTTTCGAGCTGAAGCGGCGACATCTCGGCCGGCTGTGCGATCGCTTCGGTCAGGAGTGATGGCAGCAGAGTGGCGCAGAACACTGAACAGAGGCCGAGAAGGCGGCACTCCCAGCTAAACCGAGCAAGGCAGCGAATCCAAGAACCACCGTGCCAAGAATGGACAGCAGCATTATTCTTCGCATCAGATTTTCCTCTATAATCAAACGACATCGCCGCAGATTTCCTTTTTATTTGACCATCACCCAGGTCGGCTGCAGCCACGGAAACGCGATCAAGCCAACCACCGCGGTCGCGGCAATCAGCAGCGGATTGCTCACTTTCCACCGGAACAGGATGGCAAGGGAAACCAATCCAATCGAAGCGGTGAGCCAGTCGCCGATCGCGATGCGCCCCAGCAGGATGCAGGCGCCGAGGATCGTGCCGATGGCTGCTGCGTAGGCGCCCTTAACGAATCCCTGCACGTTGGGATTGCCGCGATGCCGCGCCAGCAGGGGCGCGGCGATCAGCACCAGCAGAAACGACGGCAAGAAGATGCCGACAGTCGAGACCACGGAACCCCAGAATCCGGCAACCAGGTAACCGACGAAGGTCGCGGTGATGACGACGGGGCCTGGACTGATCATGCCGATGGCAACTGCGATCAGAAATTGGCGCTGATCGAGCCAGCCGAACTGCTGCACAAGTCCCTGTTCGAGAAACGGCACGATCACGAGGCCGCTACCGAAAGTCAGCGAGCCCGCCTTGAGGAAGAACAACAGGAGCTTGCCCAGGATAGACCCCGAGGCGGTTGGCGCGAGCTGCGCCAACACCGGTGCGACCGTCACTGAGAGTGCCGTCGGCGGCGCGCGGCGGAACATGCCGCCGTAATAGAGGATGCCGACGATGCCAGCGCCGATAAACAATAGCGCTACTTCGGCCTGAAGAATGACCGTCACCGCCAGGCAAACGGCGGCGATTGCCCATTGCAGCCCGTCTTCCATGCCGAGCTTGGCGAGCCTGTAGCAAGAATGCAGGATGAGTGCGATGACGGCGGGACTCACGCCGTAGAAGATCGCCGTGACCGGCTGGAGGTCGCCGAGATAGACGTAGAGTGCGCCCAAGGCAGCTACGATGACGAAGTTCGGCAGAATGAAGGCCCAGCCTCCGGCCCAGGCGCCCCAGAAGCCGCCACGCAGGTAGCAAACGTAGATGCCGACCTGGATCGCAAGCGGCCCCGGAAGCGACTGGCAGATGGCGATGGCCTCGCGCATCTGCTCCTTCGTCAGCCACTTCTTCCCATCGACCAGCTCACGCTCCATCTGACCGACCAGCGCGACCGGACCGCCGAAACCGAGGCAGCCGAGGCGCAGGAAGTAGAGGACCAGCTCGCCGATCCGGCCGCTTTCGGTCGTTGTGGTGGTCGTCATCACCAGTTGCCCCTATTTGTCCTCTCAACTCTTCGTGCTGGCCGTCTTACCGAGGGCCGCGCGCAGTCCCTTGGCGAGCTTGATCGCGTCGTCGTTTGCCCAGAAGTGCATGAAGAAAAGACGCGGATTCTCATCCAACATGTGATTGTGGAGCGCGGTGACTTCGATGCCGTTCGTCCGCAGCGCTTGGATCACCGGGTTCACTTCGTCGCCGGTAAGAACAAAGTCACCGGTGATGGCTGCCTTGCCGCCGCCGGTCGGCTGAAAATTGATGCCGATCGCGACGCCCATCGGCCCGACCGGACTCAATTGCATGCCGTCTTCGGTGATGGGATCGCGGCGCGGCACGTTGAATTGGTAGACGCCGCCGTTCGCCTGACCTTTGACACCAATGATCTGGTCAAGTTGGGCCGTATCGAGCTCCACGGCCGGCGGTGGAGTTGCCGGTGTCGGTAGCGCCCCTGGGGTTTTGCTTGCGGCCAGCGCCTCGCGGATAGCGGTGGCAAGTTTGACGGGATCGCCCTGGCCGGCGATGTGCATGTAGAAGGTCTCGGGACTGGCACGCAGCAGATGATTGTGGATGGCGGTGATCTCGAGCCCGTTGGCGATCATCTTAGCCATCACGGGATTGATCTCGGAGTCCAGCAGAACCAGGTCGCCCATGATCATGGCGCTGCCGTGCATCGGCTTGAACGCGACCCAGCCACCAAGTGCCAGCGCAGGTTTGATCGTCACGCCGTCCAAAGTCACCGAAAGGTCGGTGCGCGGAAAACCGTAGCGATGCACGTCTCCCGTAACGACCGCTTTCCGGCTGAAAACGTCGTCGACCTGTTCCCAATTGATGTCTTGTGCATGTGCCGCGCTCACGAAAGGTTCGGCGAATATTCGCCAATCGATCTTCTGTACGCTTGCTGCAATTGCCAGAACGGCCGCGACGATCGACGCCGTAGCTAAAAGTACCTTGCGCATTTGCGCCTCCTTTGAGGTTGGTTTGTGTCGTCCATTCCCAGCGAGAGCAGAGCCTATTTCTCCAGGAGACCGACGATGGTCTGCACTCCGCCGATGTTCTCCACGGTGACTTCGACTTGGTCGCCGTAGCGGACCGCGTTAAAGAGCAGCCCGTCACGCACCTTGAGGTCGGCAGTGGCGTCGGGCGAGAGCCGAACAGTGATCCGATCGTTCTTTTCATCGACTGCGGCGATGACGCCGCGCAAAGTCTCCAGGGATCGGTGGGAACCGTCTCCGGCGCCAGTGTCGGGTGCGGCGACCGAAATGACGGCCGGCCCCGTGGCTGCCTCGGCTGAGGCATACGCCGTGAAGACGAATGGCATCGCAATTCCGAACGCGATCAACGCTACGACCTGTTTCATTGTTTCTCCTTCTCACAGGCGGGGATCGGTCACGGCCTCACTTTGTTAGTCGGCCAGTTGTGGGTTTCCTTGGTGGCGTCGCGGCACCAACGGTAGAAGGCGTCGTAGAGAGGAATGCCGGCGCTCAATTGCTCAAGGTCGTCGTCGTACATACGCGACAGGCCGAGCGATGCGGCCAGAAGGCCGGGAGCTTCCGGCGACAGATCGAGCCGAGCGGTGTCAGCGGCGCGCACCATTATGGCGAGGCGTTCAAGCGCCGGCGTCGAAAGACCAAATTCCTTCACCATGACGTCGAATGTGCAAAGTTCGCCGCGATGGCTCCAGAACACATCCTCAATGTCGAAGGGCGTGGCCCCAAAACGCTCGGCGACGTCCGGCACCTCCGCGGACGCCACGAACAGGAAGACCGCGCTCGGATCGACGAAGCGTCTGATCAGCCAGGGACATGCAATACGATCAATCTTGGGCCGCGCTCGCGTCACCCAGACGGTGCGTCCGCGCCCGTCGCGCTTGGGAATCTTGTCGGCGGGGACGGTCGGCAGGCTCGCCTCGTTCCAGGCGACTTGCCCGCCTTCGAGGATTTCGGCGGCGATCTTGCCGTGACGTAGCCAGGCCGCCGTGCCCTCGCTGAGTTTCTGGCCTTTGTGGCAAATGACGACGACGGTCTGGCCCGAAAGGCTTGAGGCCCAATCCTGGACATTTAGATGGGAGCGCCGCACAGCGCCCGGAATGAGACGAGGGTCCGCGGCAAAGTCTTCGTCGAGGCGGACGTCAATGAGCGTCGGCGCATTCGCCGTGCCGATAAGTCGGGAAAGTTTGTCGGAGGAAATCGAGGTGTAAGATGACATGCTGCGCCCTTGGTGACCAGGACGCGATTCTTGGGCATGTCGCCTCGCGGGGAGATCGCTTTCCCCGTACCTCGAGTAAAATCCTTGCCGCCTGTCGTGTCAACCGGATCGACTAAAGGCCGATCACGAATAGTTCAGTCGTGACGCTGGAACAATAAACGCCCGCCTCGCAACCATCGCGCGCGGCGTGCAGCAATAGTGTGTGCGGCAGGAGAGTGCCGGAGGACGTCAGCAGGAAAAAGCCGCATGGCCGGTTGGTCTCCGGGTTGTCGCATGGACGCACACTCCTGCCTTGGCTCCGGCGCTCAACCGCTCCTCGGTGCCGACGCCGCTTTGTGCACGAGTGAACGCACCTGCGCGAGCCGTGCGATTTCTGCGGGCGCCTGTTCCGGAAATGGAAACACTGAACTGACGTTGATTTCGCGGAGAATGTAAGTGTTCTTCGCCTTGGGGGGCGTTGGCCCGGGATAGGTCAATACGTTGGCGTCAACAACCGGCTTCAGCCACGCTGACGACGTCCACCCCGTCGGGAAGCTTCGCGCAGAAGATCACGGAAGGTCACGACTTGGCTTTCGCCAGACCAGTCAAATTTCGTTTTGGGTACGGGTCAATTTGGATTTAGGCTGCCCGGGACATCCGGCCGGTCAGCCCAATGCGAAGCACAGCCCTCGTTTTCGTCGTCGTACTGCTCGGCGCACCCGGGTCGAACGCGCAGGTGATGTTGCACGATCCACCGTGGAACCCCGAGCATATCGACAGTCTGCCGCCCGAAATCCGCAAGGCGGTGCTCGGCATGTGTCCAACGACGCCGGCAGCTGGCCATTACTTTGCGACCTATCGGCACGACCGGGTCACGCTTCACTTCGAACATTTCCATTGCGGAGAGGCACCCAACACCTACTGCAGGGGCGGGCTGTGCCTGCATCAGGTGTACGTCTCGAACGGCGGCCATTATCGCTTGCTCGGCAGTAGTTACGGACCGGCGAACGACTGAGATCCGGCGATGCCCCTTCAGGTCTTATGAAGTACTTCGACCGTGAGGTGGGACAGCGAAGGGAAACGCGAGAGCAGGTTGCGATAATATTCCGCCGCGCGCTCTTTCGTGGTTACGACCGAAACGATGGCGCCGAGATGGCCCGGCCCCAGGCGCCAGAGGTGAAGGTCGGCGAGCTGATCGCCGTCCACTTCGACGGTCTGGCGCAGCTTGTTGGCCATGCTCCGATCCGGATTCATGTCGAGCAGGATCGCGGCGGTGTCTCGTACCAAGCCATACGACCAACTCGCGATGACGCAGGCGCCGACAATGCCGGCCAGCGGATCCATCCACAGCCAGCCAAAGGTGCGCGCAAGTAGCAGACCGATAATGACCAGCACGGATACCGCGGCGTCCGCGGCTACGTGGATAACGGCAGCGCGCATATTGTTGTCGCGCGTCGCGGACCTGTGGACGTGCTCGTGCTCTTCGAAGGTGACAGGATAGTCGCGGCCGCCGACCCGCACGATCGCCGAAAAGGCGTGGGGCTCGGGAATCTCGTCGACCGACTCTAGATAGCTGTCTTTGTCTTCCATCGCGAATAGCTGCCGCTTGCCATCAGGTCGAACCGTTTCCACCGAAGCGAACCGCGCCATCAAGGCAGGACCGGCTTTGGCGTTCAGCCGAAATCGTGGCGGCACCCCATCCTCGAATATCTCGAGCACGACGACGCCAGTCTGGGTCGCGATCTCGCGCCTCTCGTCGTGGTCGTGCGTGTGGCCGTGGGAATGACCATGACCGTGCTCGTGATGATGGCCGCCGGCGCTAAGCAGCCACGCGCTCACGACGTTCACGGCCAGGCCGAGACAGGCGATGGGGATGGCTTCGGAAAAACGGATCGGGACCGGATCGAAAAAGCGGCTGAAGGCTTCGTAGCCGATCAATATCGAGATCATCGCCAGGATGATGGCGCTGGTGAAACCGGCAAGGTCGCCGAGCTTCCCCGTGCCGAAGCTGAAGTTCGGATCGTCGGCGTGATTGCGGGCATAGGTGTAGGCGAGCGCCGCCAATAGCAGGGCGCCGGCGTGCGTGCTCATGTGCATCCCGTCGGCAACCAGCGCGATCGAGCCGAACAACAGACCACCGACGATTTCGGCGACCATCATCGCTCCGCAGAGCCAGATCACCGCCCAGGTCTTTCGCTCGCTCTTTTCGTGCCCCTCGCCGAGAAACACGTGGCTGTGGAAGGGCGTGGTTTGTCCGTCCTGCGTCATGGCGGTCCTCATTTCAGGTAGGCGCGTACGACTTCCAGGAGTCGGTTCGCAGCTTCGGCATTCAGCGCTCCCGGATGCTTTTCGGCGTCGACCAGATGTTCGCGCACATGGTCTTCGATGACTTCCGCCATCAAGCCGGCCATGGCCCCGCGGGCGCCGGCGATCAGATGCAGGACCCGGTCGCATCCGGTCTCTTCGTCGAGGGCACGCTCGATGCCGTCGATCTGACCTCGGATCCGGCGCACGCGCGCCAGCAGCTTCTGCTTGTCACGGATGGTGTGAGACATTCCTACCCTATGCTATAGCCCCCCTCCCTATACAACCGGAAACATCAATCGCCAGTAGCTCCGCGGACGTGCTCGGTTCAGCGTTCCCGTTCTCTAACTTTATGGGTACACGTGCCGGATCGAGCTTTCGCGAGGCGGGCAATTTCCGACGGCGCATGTTCCGGAAACGGAAACACCGAACTGACGTTGATTTCGCAGAGCACGTAGGTGTCTTGGCCCCGAGCGTCGCGTGGCCCGTAGAGGAAATCGGCATCCCAGATGATCGGCAGCGACCCAACGTCGATGTCGAGTAGCTGCATCATCTGCGGTGTCCACTCGGATTCCATCTTTGTCCTCAAGGCCTGAAACGTTGGCGCCGAGGCGGGATGCATGATGCGCGGGCCCGGCCGTGCGGCTTCCGAGTCCGGCCCCTCCGGAGGCGGTGGGATCAGTGCCCTGATGAGCTGATGTCCGAAGCCGACGACCTTGTCGGCGCCCATGTAGCAGCGGATCATGCCGTCGGGCAGCCGGGCCTGGAACGGCTGATCGACGATGCAGCCCTCATTCGCGAAATAAGGTTCGCACCGGCTCATGAAATCGCCGAGCGGCATCTCCTGAGGCACGCTGCCGCGGGACGCGTGCAGCACCTGAACGGTTGTGCCGTCCCGCGCGGTTTCGGAAGCAAGCTCGATCTTCCAAACACCCTCGCCGCCATTTCCCCGGTTCTGCTTGAGGACCCGCGGCCCCGCCGCTTGCAGGCGCTGCGGAAACTCTTCGCGGAACGCTTCGACGTCGCGATACAAATGGGTGTCCGTACCCCAGCCCAGAGACTTGGTGCGGTGGAGGACTTCCTTCACGCCCATCTTGAGTATCACGTCGGGATGGGTACTGACCCACACGCCGTTCGACGCCACGTCCCGCAGCAACGCGTCGAGCACGACGCGGTCGCGCCCTTGGGAGAGGGGATCGACCCAGACGAGAACACCGTCGCAGCAGAGGAGTTGCTCGCGCACTTGTTCCGCCGCATCGTCGGCATAGAACGCGGGCTCGGCTTCGATGCCGCGCGCGGCCATCGCCTCGAAAACGGCATGAAGCCTATAATCCTGCAGCTCTGTCGCATGCCACTTTGGGGCATCCCGTGGCCACAGCAGTGCCAGCTTGCCCGCTTCGCTCGTGGTCATGACAAACCCTCCGTTCTCAGGGCTGTGTTCGTCCAGTCACATTGCTAGCGTGATCGCGGCCATCTCAAAGGCCTTAACCCTGAAGGGGCGCCTTTCTTCCTTCTCCAATCCAGGAGAGACGGATCTGCTTCGGACCAAGTCAATGGAGGTGAACATGCATATCGGTTGCTGGGGCCATGATGCCCAGCATCCCGACGATGAGTATGATTCCGATCCCGAGGACAATTTCGACCAAGGAGTTACGTAAAAGCCATTGCACAACGCGGGACGCTGGGTTCGTTCCAATATCACCGGAAAGTCGCGGCAACAGGTACTCCCTGTTGATCCCGGCCAGACATACCATCGCGGCGAACAGCGTAATCTTCAGGAGTAACAACCGGCCGTAGCTCGTGCCGACGAGGGCCTGCATTCCCCCAATCAAAAACCAGACATTGATTGTTCCGCTAACGAGCAGCGTTGCAACGGCAATGATGCCAAGATTGGAAAAGCGATAGGCTGCGTCGCTCGCGGCCGTTCGCCAAGTCTCTTCATGGAATCGGCGCAGATATACGAGGAATAGCGCAAGGGGAATTAGGCCCCCAAGCCAGAGACCGGCGGCGTTCAAATGGAGGAAGTCCGCGGCAAGATGGAGATTTCGCTCAAATCCCAGCCCCTCTTCGCCATGCCCCGCAAACGCCAGTGATCCGAGATACGCACCTGCCAACAATGCAGCCAAAGCTTCTTGCCAGATGGGCGTCACATGGCGCTTTGTCCGCCGCGCTAGAAGGCAACCGGCCAGGAGGATGCCAAACACAAATCGCAGCTGCCATGCGAACCCAAATTGCGTTCGCGAAAGAACGATCCAGACCGTACCATCCGCAATGACATCTCCAATTGGTTTACCGACGATTCGGCCGGCCAATAAGCACAGCCATGCAAAACCCGAGACGATCGACAAGGCCAAGCTAATCCATAGCGCTAAGGCGGTATGGACTCTAAAGGCGACTGCCGTCGTTTCGAGCAGCGAGCCCATTGCTCGCAAGGTCGGCGAAGCCACGAAGAGATCGAAAAAAACGATGCCCGCAACAATCACTGTTGAGCCGAAGTGAACATCCCGCACCGCGATTAGCGGATTGATCAAACTGTACTCCATGCTAATCCGTGCCGCGGCGGTAACCAACTCCGAAGAAGTCGATCAGTCGTCGCCCCTTTTCAGTCGCTTCGACTTCACTGTCCAACACGAAAGGTGAAGCTGCCTTCGGTCGTATGCGTATCTACCGACAGGACGTGCCAACGGACTCTGTACGTTCCCGGTGCTAGAGGTTTCAGCCCAACACGCATGACCGCCGCACTGATTGACGGCTTGCCCTGATCGACTCGTTTGCCGTTGGCATCACTTACCTCGACCTCGCTGAACGCTGGCTCCAGATTCTGGGTATAAGAAAGAGAAAGTTCTCGCGGCGCAGTGGGCACGGTGCTTCCGACGCGCGGCTCCGCGTGGTCCAGAAAAGCGTGAGCCTTGGCGGCGGTGCCCACGGTTACGGTGACCAGAGCCGATGTCGCAAAAATTAACATTCGCATGATGCTGCCTCAAAAGGTCAATTTGCGGGGAGCCGCTGACGTGCCACCTAAAAGCGGTTGTCCTACGGTCGTCGGGAACATGTCGTCGAGATACAAATGCAACTGCCCGAGAACGCCGACCCCGCTGCCACTTTCGCGGTTGATGGGTATCACGGCCTCCAAACCCACTTGGAAATAGCTTCCGATCCAGATCACGCCGGGGTTAACCGAGCCGGTCGTGGTGTAGGAATTGCCGAAATTGTTCGCGACCGGCGTCGAGAAACTCGCTTCGACGATCGGGATCAGATGATTGATAAAGTCCGGAAGCTGAAGATCAATGACTTCAGACTTCAGGTACGGCATGCTGTACTGCAACGATCCGCCGTAGACGAGTTGTTGCGGAATGAAGACACTCTGCGAGAAGTCAAAGGAACTCGTAGGAATTTGATAGCCGAACTGTCCGGTTACCGCGAACGGACGCGCCCATGAAACGCTGTCCGGCAGCTCACCGAAGCCCTTTCCGACATAAAGCGTCGGCGTGACCAGGCTGTAGGACGTGCCTAACCCGGAATTGATCGCGCCGGTGTTGCCCCAATCGACAATAACACCGGCCATTAACGCCAACTCATGTGACCCGTCTTTTAGTAGCTGATACTGGAATGTCGTCTCGAAATTCTGAAATCCAGCGGTGACCGAACCGTCCGGCTGGCGAATTTGCGTCCAGGTTTCACCGAGCGAGACGCCGAAATTTTCGGTGATCCGTTTTGAAAGCTCGCCAGAAATATCCCACTCCGAGGCCGGCGGCAGATCCGCGGTCTTGGACCACGATACGGTCGGCAGCGACATCTCGTCGGCGACGCAGGGATCGTCGGTTGCCAGTGTGGCTGGAAAAAATCGGGCGCCGACAAAGCAGTGAGCGTACGCATCGGAGGTGGACGACAGCGCGATAAAACCCGCGAGCGCCAACGAAAGCGGTATGTATCGAGACATTAGGATTTCTCCGGTCAGGGAACGTGAAAGCAATTGCAGGCAGCTTGCGGCTGCGTTGCATCACGCGCTGAGCGGAGGACCTCTGGGACGTGCGACCGAATATTGCGAAAACGAGGATAGGCCCAGAGGTTGGGCCGACTGCCGTACCTTGCTGATTCCCGAGCTAACGTGCCGGATCGTTACCGGTCTCGGAGCATCCAAGACGTGAAATGCTGCCGCAAAACAAAAGGCACAATGGTCATCGGCAGAATGGTTGGGCTGGTCGGCGGGCGAGAGGGGGTTACCGTCAGTCGCATGCTGACAAAGTTGGGATAGAGAGAGATCATCGATGGCAGACGCATTGGCTAACTGGACGCCAACAACGGTCAGCAGCGGTTGCAGAATAAGCGCATAGATGGCCGCCGCGCCGACTAGCCTTCGCCAGAATAGCCGCGGTCCCATGCCTGCGCGCTTCTGCCCGATGCTCATGATCGTGGAACTTATACTGACTGGAAGTAGATTCAAGCCATGAAGTCGTTGCCTAGCTGGCTTGCACTCAAAGACCCATCGTAGCACCCATGGCAAGGTAGAGTTTTGAAAACGGGTCCGTCAGATGTCTCAAATGGATCATTCGCGTCACTTTGGCCAGACACCGGCACCGTCTGCCCCCCACGAACAGACATCATTACAGCAGAGCGGCATGTCTCAAAGGTGCCAGAACCAGTCATTGCACGCTGTTGATTTAATCGTACATCCATCGCCAGCGTGAAGCGCTCTTTCGCCGGCGAAAGGCCGCCGCTGCAGGTCCTTGGACCACCGGAAGGCTCGGAAATCCACTTCTTGCCGATGCCAATCGCTGGAACTGGCCATAGCGGGTTTTATCCAAGCAGCAATCCGGCGAGTCACAACGGCCCGGAACCACGCAAGGCACGTTTCAGACGGCTGCCAATATGGGGATCGACGTAGTGGAACAATGCAGTCGTGCGGATCTTGTCAGGATCGCAAGGCTCGTTGGTGTGGATGGAGCGATAGCCGGAGAAAAAATAGAGGCTGCCCGGCTCCATCTTAAGTCGCGCAAGACGCGAAGATTGCGTTTGCGCCAAACGCTTCAGCAGAAACTGTGTGAGCGAATTGTCTATGAGCAATTTATCAATCAGGTTTTGGGCATACCACTTTCTGACAGGGCGAACGTTTGGAACCATGATGAGTCTACCGGAGTGCTGTCCTTCCGGAACACAGATCGGTAGCAAGACCGTCAGGACATACGAATCATAGTGGAACCGGAGCGAATGTCGCTCGCCCGAGGCGCCGGTCAGGCAACGAAGAATTTGATAGTAGGGCTGATCGGGGGCCCGATTTCCCGTCGCGCCTTCATAGACGCGCGTGCAAAGCCGCCGGAACACCGCAGAGTTGGCCATTCGCTCAAGCGGAGTGTCCGCCAAATCTGCACATCCCGTGAAGCTCACATACTGGTTGCCCGCGGCTCGAACCGAAGCTTCAACGAAGGTGCGAAGTCGATCAAGCTCGCGCTGTTCCAAATAATCGGGAACAACTCCATAACCGACATGATCAATCGAGCTGACCAGCTCACTGACGAGCTCGTCCGACAAATCTGGAAAATCACCGTTCAGCGAAATATTTGATGCACTCGCGACAGTTGTCATAGGCGTACTCTTGAAGTCCGCACTCGTGCCCCGCAATCGGCCAGCATAAGCTGCCGACTTGCTCGCTCGGCACCATAGCCTGAATCTCCGAGATGTCGATCAAACAAGCATCTGATCGGGCCCGGCCGGTTGCTTCGCGTAGCTGGCGGAGTGGTCCGCGGGAAGCCCACCCGCGGCTGCACGGTAATCTGTGCAGTACGCCGCCACCGTGCAACAGCTTTCTAGAAACTCCAGATCGGAAAGATGTTATTGCGACAGCAGAGCGGTAAGTAAGCCAGCTCGGAGGCCCAGCTTTATACGGCGGCCCTTTGTACCTCGCACCGAACGTATCGAGTGACGGCAGTCAGGCAATTTCCCGAGATTGACAGGTGGCATT
The DNA here is from genome assembly GCF_900105125.1 of Bradyrhizobium canariense. NCBI lineage: Bacteria > Pseudomonadati > Pseudomonadota > Alphaproteobacteria > Hyphomicrobiales > Nitrobacteraceae > Bradyrhizobium > Bradyrhizobium canariense. Next base: position 4,110,466 of record NZ_LT629750.1, read on the forward strand.
TTCAGATCGCTCACAGCGAACGTCCGTTCAGAGTCAAACTGAGAAGAACTCAGTGCGAGCAAATGTTTTCCGCTTTGCGAACTCGGACATCGCGTGATGATGTCGGCAGTCCGCATTTGTGCCAGCAGGCGACATCGGCTTGGAACGAAAGAGGCCGCCTCATGTTGGCAGCCTCGTTAATTCTAGACGCGATTTTTTGTTACTTTAACGCCAGGCTAGTGCAATACCATGAGACGTCATTGTTTCTCCAACCTATTAGCAGTCCGGCCTCCGTGCACTCGCCGTAGGTTTTGTAGTTGCCTACGTTTCTGCACGTTGGCGAGTACGTGCCAGCGGACCCGGAGCATCCGTGTCAAGGTGCGTCGCCGTACCTAAAGCTTGTTACGCAACCACCGACGCAACTGCCAGTGGTCTTCTCAAGCTTGGCAAGCTTCGCGGATACCGACTCTGGCGCCGACGGCGTTTGAGTGGGTTGCGATGTCCGGCGGGACACGGTGCTGCGGGCAACCGCGCTGTGTTTCGGCCTGGTTATTTGCTTCGGCGCCTCGACCATGACGTTAGGAAGCGAGGTGCCGGAGCTTGTTGCAGTTTGCGACATTGCCGTGCCGCTTAGGCCGCACAGCAGTTCAATCGATAAGACAACGACAGCTGGACTCGCAACGAAGAGTGAGGAAAACCTCATGGCTATGTCCTCCCCAAACCGGGACGGGAATGCCATCCCGATGCGCACGGTAGCATATATTCAACTGGCCTAAAATTCGAATTAGGACACTCGCAAATTCAGCTTAGGGCGGATTAAATACGGACAGTACCCGCCGCCCCATAGGAACGCATGCTGATCTTGGACCAATCGGGAACATGACGCGGTTCGCTTGGGCTGATGTCCGTTTCGGGTCAATCGCGTCGGTTTGACGATTCGCCGATCACTTCTGATCCTCTCCTACGAGCGGACATTGGCAGCGGATCGGCATGTCTCAAAGGTGCCAACAACAGACTCATGCAATGCAAGATACGCCGTCCACGGGTTGCAGCACTTTAATCGATCACCTCGTCGGCGTGGGCGATGAGCGTCGGCGACCCGTCGAGGCCCAGCGCCTAGGCGGTCTTGAGGTTGATCGCCAGCTCGAACTTGGTCGGAAACTGAACTGGAAGATCAGCAGGTTTTTCACCTCGCAAGATGCGATCGACATACGACGCGGCTCGTCGATACATATCGACCGGGTCAATGCCGTAGGACATCAGGCCGCCACGCACGACCCAAAATGAGTATGTGTAAATTGCAGCTAAGCGGTGCTTGGCCGCCAAGTGGATCGGTCAAGAAAGTTTCGTCAAGGAGTTCACGCGCCCCGGCAGACGCGTTGTTAGTTTCATGCACCAATACGATGCGTCGGGCCGCGCACTGCGATGATTACCAATGGCGTCCGCGGTTGTTTTCAGGTCGACCTATGACGCCTAGTCCCGGCTCGGTGTGCTCTTGGAGATGTTGGCCGACACCGAGCCGGGGTTTTTAGCTCTCTTCGAGGTTCCCAGGCGAATTATGCCAACGCGCTGCAGGAGTCGCGACCAACCACAGTCCGGGCCGCGACCGCAGCTTTCCACAATCTGCTCGCAAAATGGCCGTAGTCTGCAGCAATTGAAGGCAGCCACTGAATTCGACGGATTGGTCGAGGTGACAACGATGCGGAATTCGTCTTTCGGACTTCGGCGATTGCTGTCGCTTATCGCGGGCCTTACCCTCTGGGCGGCCGCCGCTTGGCCGGCTGCGGGGGAGCCCTCAGCGGCGGGCCTGTGGGAGAAGATCGAGAACGGCGAGCCCCGGCTTTACGTGTTGGTCGTCGATCACAACGGCGTCTTCGAAGGCGTGATGGCGAAACTTTTCCCCAAGCCGGGCAGTACAGGCCCGCGGATCTGTTCGGAGTGTACCGACGACCGCAAGAACGCGCCCTGGCTCGGTGTCTCCTTCGTCCGCGACATGAAGCGCAATGGTCTGAAATATGAGAACGGCAACGTGCTCGATCCCCGCGACGGCAAGATCTACAGCGCCGTGATGACATTGAGCCAGGACGGGCAGACCCTGACCCTGCGCGGCTATATCGGCATTTCGCTGCTCGGCCGGGACGAGACATGGACCCGCCTGCCTGACAGCACCATCGCCCAGATCGATCCCGCCATCGTCGCAAAATATCTCCCAGCGCATGCCGCCGCGATGAAGCCGCCCGCCATACAGAGGAAGATGGCGCCAGCGCATTAGCCGTTTCTATCGTCCCAGGTCCCAACACCACCAACCCGGCCTTTGGCCCCTTCACCGTTCCCCCAAATCCAAAAGGACCGGCCCTTGAGCCGATCCCCTTGATTGAGGAAGATTAGGCTAGGCAAAATTGCCTACCACTTCAGCCGGTTTGCACACATAAATCAGAGGGGGGCTGATTTCCGTTTAGCCCCCAACAGCGGCGCGAGAGCAGACATTTCGGGACCGCCGCTTTGGGCCGATTTTGTTGCGGAAGTCGGTTGAGACAGGGCAGGAAGCGTGATTCCGTTGTGTTGACGCGAATCGCGGCGAGGTCGATCCATGATGGGCCGTCTGAAGAGTGACCAAGGTCAACTGTTTTACGAGTTTCATCTCAGCGACGCGATTCCCGAAGATCACCTGGTGAGGAAGATCGATGCTGCTCTCGATCTTTCCTGGCTTCGCAATGAACTTGCACCTCATTATTCGTCCATGGGTCGCCCGTCGATCGATCCGGAACTGATGATCCGGATGCTGGTCGTTGGGTATGTCTTTGCGATCCGCTCGGAGCGGCTGATCTGTCGTGAAGTACAGGTGAACCTCGCCTATCGCTGGTTTTGCAAACTCGGGATCGAGGATGCTGTCCCGGATCATTCGGCGTTCTCGCGCGCCCGCAACGAACGCTTCCGCGAGGGAGATGTTTTCCGTCGTATGTTCGAGCGGGTCGTCGAGGCGTGCATTGCAGCTGGTCTGGTTGGTGGCAAAGCCTTTGCCGTCGATGCGAGCCTGATCCAGGCCGATGCCAACAAGCAGCGCTCGATCGCGGGTGGGGATTGGCGCAGGGATCGCGATCCGGCGAGGTCCAGCCGCGCGGTGAAGGAGTATCTGACGACCCTCGACGACACGGCATGGGGAGCAGCAACCGACGTTGTGCCGAAGTTCGTCTCGCCTTCCGATCCCGCGGCTCAGTGGACCGGCGCCCACAAGGGACCGGCATTCTTCGCGTACTCCGACAACTATCTCATCGACGTGAAGTTCGGCGTCATCGTTGACGTCGAGGCATCCCGCGCCATTCGCCAGGCCGAGGTCGGCGCTGCAAGGACCATGATCGAACGGACAGAAGAGCGCTTCGGTCTCAAGCCAGAGCGGCTGGCTGCCGATACCGCTTACGGGGCGGCACCGATGCTGAACTGGCTGGTCGAGACGAAGGGCATCGCGCCACATATTCCGGTGAACGACAAGTCGAAGCGGGACGACGGCACCTTCTCGCGCAACGACTTTCAATATGATTCGACCAGCGACCTTTACCACTGCCCGGGCGGAAAGCAGCTCAGAACGAGCGGTACCGTGCACGAGGGCAAGACCCTTCTGTATCGCGCAAGCAAGCTCGACTGCGATGCATGTCCGCTCAAACCGCAGTGCTGTCCAAAGGAACCATCACGCAAGATCCCGCGCGATATCCACGAGCGTGCCCGAGACGTTGCCCGGTCGCTGGCTGGCACCGACGGCTTCGAACGGTCGCGGTATGAGCGCAAGAAGATCGAGATGAGGTTCGCACACTTGAAGCGCATCCTGAAGCTCGGTCGGCTCCGGCTGCGTGGCCCGCGAGGCGCACAGGACGAGTTTGTTCTGGCCGCCATCGCTCAGAACCTGCGACGGCTTGCATCGCTGGTCACGCGGCCACCACCCACTCGGGCTCTGTGCATTGCGTAGCGTTGGAGTTGCGTAGAGGCCGTCAGCGTCGGCGGATCAAAGCCGGCCGCCCATAACGAGATGGCCGCAGTCCGTCGACAGCAGCCGACTTCCGCAACAAAATCCGCCAAGAACAGACCTCGCGCCATAGATCGCATTTTATTAGTCTGTTCAGGGAGCCATTAATCCGCACGGCTTTAAGCAAGAGTTGGACGAGATACCGCATGACAACACTGCGCATCTACGACTACCGCGATGGGGTGTTGGCGCTCGACTTGAGCGACCTAATCGATTTGCTTGCTCCTCGCTCACTCGAAGCCAGTTGGAGAGTTTCGCCCGTTAGGATAAATCACCCGGACCTTGGCCGCTTCTACGATGAATTTATGAGAACGGGGGCAGTCCAACCGGGACAGGACGCGCTAGAGGTACTCGCGGCCAATGGCTTGTCGGTTAGCGGTGTTACGCTCTCGGAGGCCGCTCACGCAGCATGGCAGGTCATTTGGGGGCAATTCGTTGCGACCCTCCCAGAGCAGAACGACACATGGGTCAACATCCGCGCGATAGACAGTACTTTCTATGAGGTCACGTCGTCGGACGAAGCTGTACTCGGTGCAATTTGGTCAGCCTACAAGGACGTTCGAGTTGCGCCCGGTCCTGTTACGTCAGCTCCGATTGAGCGAGTCTAGATGCCCATAGACAAAGAAGCTTCTCGCATCTGGCGCGGTCGGATCAGAGATATTCTGAACCAGCAATGGGATCCGATTGGTGGGTGCCCCGCCGATGAATACGATAGCTACGTTGGCACGGTCGCCGCCATGGTTCGCGATAATGCGACGGACACCGATCTGACGAAATATTTGGAACGGGCCGAATCTGTTCACATGGGCTTCGGCCGATTTGATCCCGAGCGCGCCATGACGGTCGTCGCATCAATAAGAGCACTTGGCACGGCTCCGTAGCAAAGGGGACCACTCCTGCCGAACGTCTGCTGCGGGTCAGCCTTGGGCATGGCATGAAAGAACTCTCCAACTGAGGCGGCCTTTGTGGTAATTTAGGGTATGTGCAACTCGGTCTTTTATTCGAACCGCGAGTATCGATCACCGGCCCAACTTGTCGAACTGTTGGGAGGATATGATAATTTGGTTTGGGTGGATGACCCGAGCAAACACGACATGAACGGGTGTCTCTGCTCAATTGATCTGGAGACCTCACTCCGCCGAGCAGACTTCGAATGGAAGCGCGGTGTCGATCCAATGGAATGGTTTGTGTCCAAAGTGAACTAGGACACTCTCCATTCACATTGTGCCACGACCGCATAGAACCATTCGATGTCTCATTTGGGTCATTCGCCTCGATTTGACGATTCGCCGATCACTTCTGATCTTCTCCTACGAGCGGACATTGGCCGCGGATCGGCATGTCTCAAACGTGCCCAACAACAGACATCCTTAACGCAGGCTCTTCAATCACTCCCCGCCCGCTGGAAGGGCGCTCTCCACCTTCCGGTGCTGCTACCGCGCCATCGACCGCTCAGATAGAATGGCGACAACTAGGGAGGGTGACGTGCGAGCTTTGATTTGTTTGGCAATATGGTTCTCAATCGGTGCGATCGCGGTTGCATTCGCTCAGAGTAGCCCCGCACGGATCGAGAATCCCAAAGTGCAGGGAGAAAATGTCGATCGCTGCGCAGACATAGATGGGTCGAACGATTGCTCGGCACGCGGCCAGTCGAAAGCCGCCACTGAGATATGCATCGCGCATGGCTACGTTGATCAAGTAGATTCACATTGGCATCCATCGTCAGGTGTAGCCACACATTACATTTCACAATACGACATGCACGCTGGAGAGGTGGCGGGTCGCTGGGAATCGCGGCCCAGCGATGGTGTTTTTGACTGGATTCTCTGCAAGAAATAGGAGTGGTCTGCCGACCGCTTCCAGTTCGCCCCGCCGAAAGCGGAAGCGCGAAGACGTCGATTCCCTTAACCGGTTCAATATGATTTGGCTCGTCCACCCCTCTCGCAAAAAATAATCTCCTTCTCGCCGGACCCAAATCACCTCTAGAAGCCGCGCCGTCCCATCCCCCACAAGGGGCGTATCGCGATCGTCACGGACGTTGGGATGGGATGCGGTGGACGCGGCAGCGCCGGGCGCGTGAACGTGATTGCAGGGCGGATCGATCAGATCTGTGAGCGATCAAGCGCGCGCAAGACGAACGGCAGTGCTCGCAGACGGTGAAGCCGTGTGGTCCTGGCACCCGTTGCTGGTGTCAAGTCGGCGGAGGTTTGGTCGGCCCGACCGGGCGTGACAAAACCTTCAATCCGCCGATGACGGTGACAAGACGAATTCGTCGCCGGGGAGAGCGCGGAGTAAACCGTAAAACCCTTCGCGTGCGGGAATGCCGGGATGTTTCCGGTGAACCTGCGGTGGCTAACTCGTGTGCTTACTACTTTGCGCACGAGGCTGCGGGTGCATCGACACCCGGCATTCCCCACTCCCTCTGCTTCCGGGAGAAAACGGCCAGGCACAACCCGGGCATCGCGCCGCGGGATCGCGAAGCTGCGTCCTCGTTCCGGGGCCCGCCCGGCAGCGAACACAGAATCCGATCCGATTACTCCGAGATTCCGGGTCTGCGCTTTCAAGCTCACCCTGAAAGGCTGCTCGTTAACCCTTTCCTAACCATAAACTGGGCAAAAATTGCCCAGTGAAGTCGAGTGTCGTCAGCCGCGTAAAACGGGAGTTCCCGTGGACGCCAGTGCGGTGCCTCACTTTCGAAACGGTGGTCTTTCGGCCGCCGCTCAGTCGTTTGGCGCCCGCTGGCGTCAAACGCGGGGGGATACCGCAAGCATGGTTGATGTCACAGCAGGTGCGGGCGCAGGGGCGCCGAAGATCGGAATTCCCAGCTTCAGCGAGATCGTCAGGCTCTTAAAGCGCGGCGACCTCGGGCTGGCGTTCGGCGTCCTCACCATTCTGGTCGTGCTGATCCTGCCGCTGCCCTCGGTCGTGCTCGATCTGTTTCTGGCGATCTCGATCACGCTGTCGATCCTGATCCTGATGACGTCGCTGTTCATCCAGGCGCCGCTGGAATTCTCGTCGTTCCCGACCATCCTGTTGATTTCGACGATGTTGCGGCTGTCGCTCAACCTCGCATCGACGCGGCTGATCCTGTCGCGCGGCCATGAAGGCACCGACGCCGCGGGCCACGTCATTCAGGCCTTCGGCAATTTCGTGATGGGCGGTAATTTCGTGATCGGAATTATCGTCTTCGCCATTCTGGTGATCGTCAACTTCGTCGTCATCACCAAAGGTTCGGGCCGTATCGCCGAAGTCGCGGCGCGCTTCCACCTCGACTCCATGCCCGGCAAGCAGATGGCGATCGACGCCGATCTCTCCGCAGGCCTGATCGACGAGAAGGTCGCCAAGGAGCGCCGCAAGGCGCTGGAAGACGAAAGCGGCTTCTTCGGCGCGATGGACGGTGCGTCGAAATTCGTGCGAGGCGACGCGGTCGCGGGCCTGCTCGTCGTTTTCATCAACGTTATCGGTGGAATCATTATCGGCGTGGCCCAGCAAGGCCTCGGCTTCGGCGAAGCCGCACAAACCTACACCCTGCTCACCGTCGGCGACGGTCTGGTCACCCAGATTCCCGCGCTGATCGTCTCCACCGCGGCCGGCCTGCTGGTCTCGAAGGCCGGTGTCAGCGGCGCCGCCGACAAGGCGCTGATGAAGCAGCTTTCCGGCTATCCGCAGGCGCTCGGCATGTCGTCGGGCGTGATGCTCGTGCTGGCGATGCTGCCGGGTATTCCGATGCTTCCATTCCTGTTGCTGGGCAGCGGCGCGGGCGCGCTCGCCTGGTGGGCGCAGGGAAAGAAGCGTACCGCCAAGGCGGCCGAGGCGACTGCGGCAGCCGCTCCCGCCGCGGCCGCCGCCGCCGCGGCCGCCGCCGAAGAACCGATTGCGACGGCGCTGAAGATCGACGACCTCAAGATCGAACTCGGCTATGCGCTGCTGCCGCTGGTCAACGGCCCTGACGGGACCGACCGTCTCACCGAGCAGATCAAGGCGCTGCGCCGATCGCTGGCGGTCGAAATGGGCTTCGTGATGCCGGCCGTGCGTATCCTCGACAACGTGCAATTGGAAGCGAACACCTACATCATCAAGATCAAGGAAGTGGATGCGGGAACGGGACGGATCTGGCCGAACCAGTTCATGGTCATGGACCCCGGTGGCAATCAGGTCGCCGTGCCCGGCATCCACACCACCGAGCCGACCTTCGGACTGCCGGCGACATGGGTCGACGCGAGCCTGAAGGAAGAAGCATCGCTGAAGGGCTATACGGTGGTGGACGCCGCAACGGTGCTCTCGACCCATCTCACCGAGCTGCTCAAGAACAACATGTCGGACCTGCTGTCCTATGGCGAGGTGCAAAAGCTCCTGAAGGATCTGCCGAAGGAGCAAGGCGAACTGGTCAAGGACATCGTGCCGAGCCTGGTCACCATCTCGGGCATTCAGCGCGTGTTGCAGCTCCTGCTTGGTGAACGCATCTCGATCCGCGATCTCTCGACCATCCTCGAAGGCATCGCCGACGCGCTGGCGTTCTCGCGCAACCCGGCAACCATGGTCGAACATGTTCGCGCTCGCCTGGCGCGGCAGATTTGCGCGCAAAACACCTCTCACAATGGCTACCTGCCGCTGATCGCGCTTTCCGCGAAATGGGAACAGGTCTTTGCCGAGTCGCTGATCGGACAGGGCGAGGAACGCAGCCTCGCGATGCAGCCCTCCAAACTGTCCGAGTTCATGACCGTGGTGCGCGATGCCTTCGAGCGGGCCGCCCGCGAAGGCGAGGCGCCGGTGCTGGTGACGTCGGCGGGGATCCGGCCCTACGTCCGCTCGCTGGTGGAGCGTTTCAGGTCGCAAACCACCGTGCTGTCGCAGGCGGAAATCCATCCGCGGGCACGCCTGAAGACGGTTGGAAGCGTCTAGTTCACCCGCCCCGCCGAAGCACCCCGCGACGGGGCTTTTCCGCCACAGGCAAACGATTTGTGAGCTGAGGCCAGCCGGGACCCATTTTGGGTAGCCAGATGCCGACGAACCAATAATACATTGTAATAATTGCAATACTTGTCAGGCTCGGCCGCTCAAACGGTCTGTGACCTCGCGGGCGTTCACGTCTTTTCACCGCTTTGTGATCGCCTATTTGGAACGGAAAGGCGAATCACCACGTTTGGATGGCTGAGTTGTTGAACCTGTCCGCGGACGCGAAACACCAATCCGCGAGAGGCACAGTGGACGGCAGGAGACTTCGATGAACCATTCGATCTACAGCGCGGATCGTACGACCCACCTGAAGATCGTGGTCGTGGCTCTCGTTGCCGGTATCGCGGTGGCTGGTTTCGGCATCTCGGCCCGCAGCACGGATGATGGTTATACCCAGACCGCGCGCGTCATGAAGGCCGGAAAGGCGGTGACGATGACCAGTTCAGATACAGCGGTGGTTCGCTGACGAATTTTGTGAATTCACGCGGCTCTTTACCAGCCCCCCAAAGTCGCCACGTGGATATATAGAAGACCCCAACTACCCCCAAGTTGACTACCGAAAACGCCCGCTCCCCACGGGCGTTTTCTCTTTTCGGGGACGGCTGGATTTCGCTGCTCAGAGATGAAGCAGACGCCGTGGTGCTCAGCGCGGCGGCACGGTCTCGATCAATTTGCCGGTAAAGACGGGCGCCGAATGCGGATTGCCGTCCGGTGATCCGCCCGCCTGCTCGACCGTCACCGCATAGGTCGCGGCGTTGATGATGTCGGTATCATAGGATGCAAGCACCGGGCGCGCGGTGAAGTCGCCGCTGCCGATCACACCCAGCGAACGCGGCCGCGGCAACCGGTCCGAAATCAGCCAGAGCTCAAAGCTCTTGCCGGGGTCCGGAGCGGTGGCGCCAACCTTGCGAATGGTAAAACTCTTGGTCGCCCCATCCACCGTGAGAATGAACCCAGGCGCCCCGCCATCCTTCTGCAGCACGGCGACATATTGGGCCGAGGGTGGCGTTGGCGAAGGCGCCTTGACCACCTCGACCACTTGCGTCTGCGGCTTGGGACGAAGGCCGGCGGGAAGCAAATCCGGTTGATAAATCCCGACCGCGATCATGGCGACCAGCGCGGCAGCGATCGCACTGGTGATCGTCGCGACATTGCGCCAGCGCCGGGCTTGGGCCGAGAGCCGGATCACGTTGGAAATGTCCGCCGCAGCAACAGGCCGATCGACCTCGGAAGCGGCTGGCGGCAGCGGGGTCTGCGGCAGCACCGGCCGAGCGCGATGCTCGGAAAGTCCGACAGCTGTTCTGATCTTGTCCCAGACCTCCGGCCGCGGCTCGACCGATCCGACCATCTGGTTCAGCGCGCCGAGCTTTTGCTGCCACGCTTCCACCATCGCCGCAAAGTCCTTGTCGACGGACATCATGGCCTCGACCACTGTCCGCTCTTCGACATCAAGCGTGCCGAGAGCATATTCCGCGGCGAGCGCGATATGGTCTTCACTGTGGGCCATCATTTAAAGTCCAAGGCACTCCCTGATATCCATCATGCTGCGGCGCAGCCAGGTCTTCACGGTATTCACCGGCGTCTCGAACTTCGCCGCCAATTGTTCTCGGCTCCAGCCGTTATAGTAGGCCAGCAGCACGAGCTTCTGGCGGTCCGGCTCCAGCCGTCCGATGCACTCCAGCAACCGTTTCAGCTCTTCGGTCATTTCACGGCGCGCGAGCGGATCGGGGCTGTCTGCAGCCACTTCCATGGCCGCGGGCTCCTCTTCGATCGAGGTTTCGCTGCGCTTGCGCACGACATCGATGGCGCGGTTTCGCGCGATGGACGCCATCCACGTGATCGGCGACGACAGGTTGGGATTGAACTGCCCGGCACTATTCCAGATCTTGACGTAAGCCTCCTGAATGACCTCCTCCGCGAGATCCTGTCGGCGCAAGATACGGAGCACCACGCCGAAAAGTTTCGATCGCGTGGCCGCATAGAGGCGCTCGAAAGCGGCCTCATCCCTCTTCGCTACAGCGGCAATCAGCCAGACCAGCTCAGCCGGCGTCAGCATTCAGTGTCCTTCTGAACTCACGATGTGCCATCGCCTTTGTAGACCGAAGCAGCATTCCGGAACCGTCGTATCATACCTCGCGCCGATTTGGTCCACCAAGTCGCCGACGATCGGCCCGTGGACATCAAACAAAAAACCCGGACCTCACGGTCCGGGCTCTCTGATTTTTTAAACGGCCGACGAAAGCGTCAGGCGATCGCCCCGATGCGCGAGCGCATCAGCCCGATGCTGTCGAGATCGGCCTGTTCGCGGGCGTTCTCCTCGGCGCGCTCGCGCGCCTGGTCGCGCTCGTCCAGGAGCTCGACTTTCTTGAGCTCCTCGAAAGCCTCTCCCAGCAGGCCCTTGGCGTCTTCAAGCTGAATGCGCAGCTCGTCGGCTGACCGGGTCAGATTTTCCCGCCGCTGGATCGCAGCCTTGGCATAGGTCGGATAGGCGAAGTGCGTGGGATCGTTGATCCCGGCGCGCTCCTGTTCGGTCTGGATTTCGCGCTCGAGGTCGACCGACATGCGCTGGAAATCAGCGATCATGCCTTCGATCTGAGCGACCCTGCGACGCTTTTCATCGACCTGAAATTTCTTCAGGCGGATGAGCGTTTCACGTGACTTCATCGACTCATACTCCCCAGAAGTCCCGATCTGAACGCGGGACAGAGCCGGCTCCCCCGAGGGGCCCCACCGGCATCTCTACTGTGTGACGGGGATGATGGCCTGACAAAGTTAGCGTTCCGTTTCCAAACTCCCGAGGATTTTCTCAAGTCCCCGATAACCGTCGTTCAGCGTGGCCACTTCGTCCTTGGCCTGGCGCAAAAACCCCTCCAGCGGCTCATGCAACCGGATCGCCTCGTCGACCTCGGGGCTCGACCCCGCCCGATAGGCGCCCAGCCGGATCAGTTCCTCCATGTCGGCATAGGTTGCCATCACCCGGCGGCCCCGCATGATCGTCGGCAGAAAGGCCGGGTCGGCCGATTTCGGCATGGTGCGGGACACCGACTTGAGAATGTTGATCGCGGGAAAACGTCCGCGTTCGGCGATCGCCCGCTCCATTACGATGTGGCCGTCCAAAATGCCCCGGACCGCATCCGCGATCGGCTCGTTGTGGTCATCGCCGTCCACCAGCACCGTGAAGATGGCCGTGATGCTGCCGACACCTACCCCAGGCCCGGCGCGCTCGAGCAGCTTCGGCAATTCGGTGAACACGGTCGGGGTATAGCCCTTGGCGGTCGGAGGCTCGCCCGCCGACAGGCCGATTTCGCGCTGCGCCATCGCGAAACGCGTGACCGAATCCATCAGGCACAGCACGGATTTGTTTTCATCGCGGAAATATTCGGCGATCGCCAGCGTCAGATAGGCGGCCTGCCGGCGCATCAAGGCAGGCTCGTCGGAGGTCGCCACCACCACGACGGAGCGCGCCAGCCCTTTGTCGCCAAGGTCGTCCTGCAGGAATTCCTGCACCTCGCGGCCGCGTTCGCCGACAAGACCGATGACGGTGATATCCGCGGCCACATTGCGCGCCAGCATCGACAACAACACCGACTTGCCGACGCCGGACCCGGCGAAGATGCCCATCCGCTGGCCGCTGCAACAGGTCAGAAACGTATTGAGTGACCGTACGCCGAGATCGAGCGGTTTGCCGACGCGCTTGCGCGAATGGGCCGGCGGCGGCGAATTTCGAAACGGCATCGGCGACGGACCTTGGACCAGGGGCCCTTTGCCGTCGATCGGCTCCCCCATCGCGTTGATGACTCGACCGAGCCATGATGGCGCAGGCCGAACCTGACTTGCGGCATTGGCGATGACCGCGCGGCAACCACGCCGGACGCCGTCGAGGCCGGCGAACGGCATCACCACGGCGTTGTTGCCGGAGAAACCGATCACTTCGCAGGGTATGAAGCGGTCGCCCCCGGTCTCGATCACGATACGGGAACCGACCGACATCGCATGAATGGGTCCCGCGATCTCGACCATCAGGCCACGCACGCCGACCACGCGGCCATAAATATTGACGCCATCAATGTCGGCGATCTGCTGGGCGAGCGCCTTCATTGCGAAAACCTTAAGTTTCGACGCATTGAGGCTTAGCCCTTAACTTCGTGTTTACCCGCATCGTTAATCATTGCGTCACTGTCTTTGGTGACTGAAAGCGCTCGACCGTCAGAAGAAGGTAGAGTCGCAGGAGTCGGTTAGGCCCGTCTCTTAATGTGGAACTTGAACGAGAGCGGATACAAAAAACTGGTTCGACGCAATATCTTAAGGCGATTCGAAAAAAATTGCACGGCAAGAGCTTGCGTACCCGAATCAGATTTTGTTAACCATATGTCGTCAGGATCCGAATCAGTTGTGCAAAGGCGTTTTGAGTGCCGCAAGTGCGGCCGACCTGACGCCCGGGGCGGCGACTATAGGGGACTGGCATGCGCGTATTGCTGATAGAAGATGACAGCGCCGTCGCGCAGTCGATCGAGCTGATGCTCAAATCCGAGAGTTTCAACGTCTATACGACCGATCTCGGAGAAGAAGGCGTCGATCTCGGAAAACTTTACGATTACGACATTATCTTGCTCGACCTCAATCTGCCTGACATGTCGGGTTACGACGTCCTCAAGCAGCTTCGGGTGTCGAAGATCAAAACACCCATTCTGATCCTCTCCGGCCTCGCCGGCATCGAGGATAAGGTCAAGGGTCTCGGCGTCGGCGCCGACGACTACATGACCAAGCCCTTCCACAAGGACGAACTGGTTGCGCGCATCCATGCGATCGTGCGCCGTTCCAAGGGCCACGCCCAGTCGGTGATCCAGACCGGCGATCTCGTGGTCAATCTCGACACCAAGACGGTTGAGGTCGGCGGCCAGCGCGTGCATCTGACGGGCAAGGAATACCAGATGCTGGAGCTGCTCAGCCTGCGCAAGGGCACCACGCTGACCAAGGAAATGTTCCTCAACCATCTCTATGGCGGCATGGACGAGCCCGAGCTGAAGATCATCGACGTCTTCATCTGCAAGCTGCGCAAGAAGCTGGCCAACGCCTCCGAAGGCCGCAACTTCATCGAAACCGTCTGGGGCCGCGGCTATGTGCTGCGCGAGCCGCACGAGGTCGAAGAGCGCATTCCCGCCTGATTCACAGGTTTACGGCGAGCCGCAAGGCTCATTCCTCCCAGACTGGACCCCGCCGCAAATGGCGGGGTTTTTGTTTTGGGGATTGAACGCTTGAGCTGTGTGCGCCGACAGACGGACTGTGCGAACGTACGGTCTTGAAAACGGGGGCGCGCTTTCAAATGATCCTTCAATCACTGGCCGGATTACCGGCGTTTCTGGTCTATTTTTGCACCGGCATCGTTGCCGTCGTCGCCTACCTGTTCGTCCATACCCGCGTCACGCCGCACGATGAGTTCAAGCTGATCCGCGACAACGATCCGGCCGCCGCTCATCAAGCCAATCTTCGTCGGGCACTTCCTCCGAATCCTCCTCACACAGCGTCACGCGCGGTGGGTTCGGCTCGTTTGCGCGCGCCTTCTCGGGGCATTTTTCCGTCGGCGGCTGACGGCGAAGGATTAGCGCCGCACGACGCCGCAAAACGACCGCCTTTTACTTGTCTCGTCCAGGCAGAACGTGCCTGAATAGTGACGCCGGATCGCCAAACCAAAAGCCTGAGGCCGCATCATGAAACGCTCGCGCCGCGTGGTCCTGACGATGATGGGTACGGCTACCATCGGCACCGTATCAATGGGGTTTGTGCGGCGAACGGACTGCGGTCCCGGGCTTACGGCAGTGCCCGGCCCGAACGGTGAGCCCTATTGCCGCGCGATCTATGTCGGCTTCGGTGGCACGCCGCGTTCCTTCCACAGCCACGGCCACGCGCACGGTGGCGGCTAGCAAGCGTCGATGCGGCGGATCGCCTGCCCCGAGCGAGACGATTGGCGCGTCACCGCCGAGGAATGCGGATTCGATTTTCATACCATCGACGGCGAGCGCTACTGGGACGAGCGCGCCTATTATGCGTTCACCCTCGAGGAGATCGAAGGCCAGATCGAAGCACCCACGGCTGAAATCGACGCCATGTGCCTCGAACTTGTCGGCCGCGCGATCGACGACGAAAAATATCTGCGGCGACTGAAGATACCGGAAGCATTCTGGCCGCTGATCTCGGAAAGCTGGCACCGCGACGAGGCCAGCCTCTACGGCAGGCTCGACCTCAGTTTTGACGGGCGAGGTCCTGCAAAGCTGCTCGAATACAACGCGGACACACCGACCTCGATCTTTGAGGCGGCGGTATTTCAGTGGACCTGGCTCGAGCAGGCGATCGAGCGGCAAATCATTCCCGCGCGCGCCGACCAGTTCAACTCTATCCATGAGCGCCTGATCGACGCGTGGAGAAAGCTCGGTGCCGGCCGCCACCTGCATCTGACGGGAATGACTGAAAATGCCGAGGATGCCGGCACGCTCGCCTATCTCGAGGACACTGCAAGGCAGGCCGGCCTGCCGACCACGTTGATCGATATCGAGGGTATCGGGCTGCGCGACGATGGCCATTTTGTCGATCTCGACAACCGACCGATCGCACTTGCGTTCAAGCTCTATCCCTGGGAATGGATGTTTCACGACGCGTTTGGCGCGCGGCTCATGGCTGCGCCGACGCGCTGGATCGAGCCGCCGTGGAAGGCAATCCTGTCCAACAAGGGCATCCTCCCACTGCTATGGGAAATATTTCCGGGTCACCCCAATCTGCTGCCGGCTTTTTTCGAGGATGACCCCAACGCTGCACAGCTCGGCGCTTCCTTTGTGCGCAAGCCGCTTTATTCGCGTGAAGGAGCCAACGTCGCGCTGATCAGCGCGGGCGTTACCGTGGTCGAGCAGCAGGGGCCATATGGCGCCGAAGGATTTATTCGTCAGGCCTTTGCACCGCTGCCTGAATTTTCCAGGCAACTTCCTGTGCTGGGAAGCTGGTTGATCGACCACGTACCCTGCGGCCTGTCGATTCGCGAGGACGAGAATCCGATCACCGGCAACACATCACGGTTTTTGCCGCACGCGATCTTGTAGAGTTTGCCTAAAGAGCTTGCCTGTAGGACCGGCAGCAACCCGCTCAGCGCGCCGAAGCAACCGCCTTCAATGTTTGCGGCATCGCCGCGGCACCGGGGCGCGCCATCGGAGCAGCGCTCGATCGGTAAAGCCCACGCCGTTCCGGATAGGGCCTGAAGGCGTCGGTCAACCCGACAACGGTCTCCGCCGCGCCCAGCAAAAGAAAACCGTCGGGTTCGAGCACCCTTGCCAGGCGATTGAAGATGTTGGCCTTGGTGTCCTGATCGAAATAGATCAGGACGTTCCGGCAGAAGATCACGTCAAACGCCCCGAGGTGGGAAAAATCCTGCAGCAGATTCAACTGCCGGTGCTGGACCATGGAGCGGATATCGGCGTTGAGCTGCCACAGCTCTCCGGTTTGCGTAAAATGCTTGACCAGCATCTGGATCGGCAGTCCACGCTGAACCTCGAACTGGCTGAAGATGCCGGCCCTGGATTTCTCCAGAACGCCCTGCGACAGATCGGTCGCAAGGATCTCGACCCGCCAGCCCGCCAGCGACGAACTGATTTCCTTCAGGCACATCGCAATCGAATATGGCTCCTGTCCGGTCGAAGAGGCCGCGCACCAGATGCGCAGCGAACGACGGTTGGCACGCGCCTGCAGAACTTCCGGGAGTATCGTCTGTCGCAGATGATCGAACGGAACCTTGTCGCGGAAAAAAAACGTCTCGTTGGTGGTCATCGCCTCGACCACTTCGGCCGTCACCGCGTCGGGTCCGCCCTTTAGTTTTTGAACCAGCTCCGCGATGCCGGGCAAGCCTGCCTTGCGCGCCAGCGGGATCAATCGGCTTTCCACCAGGTACTGCTTGTCTGCCGACAGATCCAGGCCGGAACGCTCCTTCAGGAGCTTACGCAAGAACTCATAATCTACCGGCGTCACGAACGATCTCCCGAAAACAATCGAACCAGTTTCGGCGCGATCTGATTGAGCGGCAGAACGGCCGCGCAAATCCCCGCATTCGCGGCCGCGCCGGGCATTCCCCACACCACGCTCGTCGCTTCGTCCTGTGCAATCACGCTGCCGCCGGCAGTCACGATATCCTTGCCGCCCCGCATGCCGTCCGAACCCATGCCGGTCAGCACGAGCGCCAGAATTCCGCTCTGCCAGACATCGATCGCGGAGGTGAACAATGGATCGACGGCGGGTTTACAGAAATTAACTGGCGGACCGTCGTCGAGAGCTATGGCAACCTCAGCGCCGTGACGGACGACGCGCATATGGCGTCCTCCCGGCGCGAGATAGATCGTGCCGGCCCTGACGATCTCGCCATCAATCGCTTCATGCGCCGGCCGGTGGCTGGAGCGCGCAAGATGCTCTGCAAGAATTGTCGTGAAGGTCGGCGGCATATGTTGCGTGATAAGCACCGGAAAACGATCGATGACAGGACCGATATCGGCGACCAGCGTCATCAGTGCCTGCGGCCCACCCGTCGATGAACCGATCAGGAGCGCGCGCGGCGCGTGCGTGCTGAAGGCGCGGCGGATCAGTTGCGGCTGCGCAACCGGAGCTGGCTGTGGCCGCAGCGAGAATTCACGCGACCGTTCGAAGGCTGGCGTCGAAGAAGGTGCAAGGGAAGGACTTGCCGGAGCCGGACGACGAACTTTGGCGCCGAGAGAGCGAATCTTCTGAATGAGATCGTGATGGAAAATCTCGGCGGCAGACGCTTCGCGGGTGCTCTCGGGCTTTGGGATGTAGTCTGACGCGCCAAGCGATAGCGCCTTGAAGCTGATCTCCGCGTTACGGCGGGTCAGAGTCGAGGCCATGATGATGATGAGGTTGCGCTTCTTTGCCAGCAACCGAGGCAATGCGGAAATGCCGTCGAGTTCCGGCATTTCGATATCGAGCACGGCGACGTCGGGATTGATGCGTTCAAGCTGATTGACGGCGTCAAGACCGGTACGCAGCGATGCCGCCACCATCATATCCGGTTCGGATCCGATCCAGCGGGAGATTAGGCCTCTGATAACGACGGAGTCATCGACTACCATCACCCGCAGCGGATCTTGCCGCACCGCATTCGAGGTCAAAACACTTGTCAACGCAATACTCATTACTCACCGGTACAGCTCAAGCGGCACGACGGAAACAACAACGCCGAAGGCCGTCAGCCGCCGGACAAGATGCAAGATCAGATAAGGCCGACTTCCTGGAACTTGGCGGTGACGATGTCCTTGTCGAACGGTTTCATGATGTATTCGTTGGCGCCGGCATGAAGCGCGCGCGCGATGTGCGCGACATCGTTTTCGGTGGTGCAGAACACCACCTTGGGGCGGTCGCCGCCGGGCATGCGGCGGAGATTGCCAAGGAATTCGTAGCCGTCCATCACGGGCATGTTCCAGTCGAGCAGGATCGCCTCGGGCAATCCATGCCTGCAGGCTTCCAATGCCTTCTCGCCGTCCTCGGCTTCCACGATCTGGAAGTCCAGTCCTTCGAGGATGCGCCTTGCGACCTTGCGGATGACGCTTGAATCATCGACCACCAGACATGTTTTCATTTTGGCCTCTGCTTCTTCAAGTATGAGGAAAGGGACGTTTCCATTACGGCTCGGTGAACGCCACGTTCTGCGGTTGGTTTAGGCCGCCAGCTGCGCCGGCGCGATTTCGAGGACACGATCGACGTCGAGGACGACCATGAGCTGGCCGTCGAGGCGATGGACGCCGCCGGCGAGCTTGGCCATGCGGGGATCGAGGTTGACGGGGTTTTCCTCGCGGCCATCGTCGGGCAGCGTCAGCACCTCGCCGATCTGGTCGATCAGGAGGCCATAGGATTCGCCACGCAGGTCGACACCGACCGCCATCGGCGGCTTGCCATCGTCGTTCTTCGGCAACCCTAAGCGGGCGCGCATGTCGATCACGGTGACGATGCGGCCGCGCAGGTTGAGCACGCCGGCGATCTCGTTGGGCGACAACGGCACCCGGGTCAGCCGCTCCGGCATGAACACGTCCTGCACGCGCGAGATCGGCAGCCCGAACAGCTGGCCGCCGATCACGGCAGTGACATATTCAGCGACGGCGGTCTGGGTGGTCTGGGTCTTGGTCATGCTGGTCTCCATCATGCCGCCCGGTTCAGTTCGGCGGTCTGTTCCTTCAGCGCCGCGATCAGGCCGGGGCGGTCAAACTTGGCGACATAATCGTGGAAGCCGGCGAGGCGCCCGCGCTCTATCGCCGCCGGCGACACCACCGAGGACAGCGCGATGATCGGCATGGTGCCAAAATGCTGATCGGAGCGGATCGTCTCGGCGAACTCGAACCCGTTCATGTCGGGCATCTCGATGTCGGTCAGCACCACGTCGAACACCTGACCCGAACGCAGCGCCGCCAGCCCCTCCTGGGCATTGGGCGCCACCCGCACCCGGTAGCCCGCGGCTTTCAACACCGGCGCCAGCATGTTGCGGAAGAACGCGCTATCGTCGACCAGCAGCACCGATTGCGAGCTTGCCGAGGGGCGCATCTCCTTGCGGGAGAACCAGTCGGCGAACGCCATCGGCAGGAAGTGGCCGACGTCGATCACTTCGGTGGCCTGGCCCTTGATCACGGCCGAGCCCAGAATGCCCTCCTGGTTGCCGGCGACCTCGATGTTGAGCCGCTCCTCGACGATGTCGATGATCTCGTCGACCACGAGCCCCATCGAGCGGCCATCATCGGCGAACACCAGGATCGGCTGTGCGCCCGAGGTCTGGACATTGACGCCGGCCATCTGCACCAGCGGCATCAGCTGGTCGCGATACTGCACCATGTAGCGGCCGTTGGAGAGTTCGATCTTGTCGGTGGTGATCTCTTCCAGCCGTGTCACCAGCCCGAGCGGCACCGCCTTCGGCTGGTTGGAGCCGGCGCGGAACACCAACAGCGATGTCAGCTGTTCGGCGGCGGAGGCGCGCGAGGCCGCGTTCTCGTCGGCTATCTCGTGCGAGGCGGCAACCGATGTCCCCAGCGCCTTGGCGACGCCATTGGGATCGATGATCATGATGACCGCGCCGTCGCCCAGAATGGTGTTGCCGGAGAACATGTCGATGTGACGCAGCTTGGTCGACATCGGCTTGACCACGATTTCCTCGGTGTGGAACACGCCGTCGACCACGATGCCGAAGGTCTGGCTGCCGACCTGGGTGACCACGATGAAGCCATTCTCCGGATCGGAGGAGGAGCCGTCGTCGGTCTTGAGCAGCTTCTTCAGATGCACCAGCGGCAACAGCTTGTTGCGCAGCCGCAGCACCGCGGTGTCCTTGATGCGCTCGATGCGGTGCTCGGAATTGGCGCGCGCCCGCACCAGTTCGACCACCGACAGCTGCGGGATCGCAAAGCGGTCGCCGGCGGCCTCCACGATCAGCGCCGAGACGATGGCGAGCGTGAGCGGGATCTTGATGGTGACGCTGGAACCCTCACCGGCCACCGACTTGACGTCGATGGTGCCGCCGATCTGGTCGATATTGGTGCGCACCACGTCCATGCCGACGCCACGGCCGGACACGCTGGTGACAGCGGCTGCGGTCGAGAAGCCCGGCGCAAAGATGAACTTGTGGACCTGCGCTTCCGTCATCTTCTCCAGCTCGGCCTCGCTGACGAGGCCGTTGGAGACCGCCTTGGCCTTGATCCGCTCGGTGTTGAGCCCGCGGCCATTGTCGGCGATGCAGATGATGATGTGGCCGCCCTCATGATAGGCGGATAAACGAATGGTGCCCTGCTCCGGCTTGCCCGCGGCCAGCCGCTCGGCCGGCGTCTCCAGCCCGTGATCGGCCGAGTTGCGCACCATATGGGTGAGCGGGTCCTTGATCAGGTCGAGCACCTGGCGATCGAGCTCGGTGTCGGCGCCGTGCATCTCCAGCTCGATCTGCTTGTGCAGTTCGCCCGACAGGTCGCGCACGATTCTTGGCAGCTTCTGCCAGGCATTGCCGATCGGCTGCATCCGCGTCTTCATGACGCCTTCCTGCAGTTCCGCCGTGACGTTCGACAGCCGCTGCAACGGCACCTTGAACTCGGTATCCTCGTTGCGCCTGGAGATCTCCAGAAGCTGATTGCGGGTCAGAACCAGTTCCGACACCATCGTCATCAGATGTTCCAGCGTATCCACATTGACGCGGATCGACTGGTTGGCGACCTTGTCGGTCTCCTGCATCTCGACTTCGGGGCCGGCTTTCTTCGCGGCCGGTTTCGCCTCTTTCTTGGGGGAAGCGGCGATAGGCGCGGGTTCGGGCTCAGGCGATGGCGCCAGCGGGGCTGCCATTTCGGTCTCGGTCTCGCGGAAGGCGCGCTCCAGATCGTCCAGCGAAACCTCGCCGGGACGAAGTTGACGCTCTAACGTCTGCACCACCAGCGTGCCTTGCGCCACGACCGGCGCGGCAACCTCGACAGGTGCAGGTGCGGCTGCGATCGGTGCGGCAGGCGCAACGGGTTGAGCCTGCGCGCCGTGCTCGGCCATCTCATGCAGTTGGACGATCAGGTCCTGGTCGTTGCCCTCGGGCTCCGCCTCGGTTGCTTCCAGCCGGGAGAGGATTTCCTTGATGCGGTCGATGCTGGCCAGGATCAGGCTGACCGCCTCCCCCGTCACCGCCATGCCGTCGCGGAATTTCCCCATCAAGGTCTCGCCGGCATGCGCCAGCGCTTCCAGACGTGGCAGGCCCAGAAAGCCGCACGTCCCCTTGATCGTGTGCACCAGCCGGAAAATGTTATCCAGAATCTTCGCGTTGTTCGGATCTTGCTCGAACCGCACCAGTTGATTGTCGACCGTGTCCAGGCTTTCACTGGTCTCAGTCAAAAACTCACGCAACAAATCATCCATGAAACCGACCCTAGAACGCACGAGCGCGCCACTTCGACACGCCTTTCGGAGTTTGGTCAGCTTCTATGCAAAGCGTTTAATATTGGTTGAGTATTCGGAAAAGAACGCTCTCAACAAAGAGATAAGGGCGCATCATGCAATCCGGGGCCCTGCGGTAAACCGTTAATTAACCATACCCGACGCGCGAAGCACCTCTTAGGAGGCGGTTGCGACGATCGAATCACCTTCGGGCGCCAGTACCACCTTCAGTCCGCAAGCCTCGGCCAGCAGCCGCGTATAATAAGGCTGCACCGCGTGCGCATCGACGCCGGAGGTCTGGCCCGAGCTCAGGAGATCGGCGATGTTTTGCGGCATGCGCGCATTTAGTCCGCTCGCCGCGACGCGAAAGCCCATCGCCTCGCCCTCGCCGATTGAATCGACCGTGATGACTCCGCCGCGCGGAATGGTCTGTTGCGCAATCACCAGCATATTCAGGAGCAGCTTGACCCGGTTCTTGGGAAGCAGCAGACGCGGCAAATTCCACGCGATCGTGGTCTTGCTGTCCTCCAGATGACCCCGCGCCATGTTTTGCGCGTCGCCGAGATCGATCTGCGCGCCGGCCGAGCCCGCAGCGCCGAACGCCAGACGGCAGAACTGCAAGCGTGCCGACGCGGTCTTGGCGCTCTTGCGAATCAGGTCGAGCGCAAACTCACGATCTTCCGGTTTGGGATCATCGTCGAGGACCTCAAGCCCGTTGACGATGGCGCCGACCGGACTGATGAGATCGTGGCAAACCCGCGAACACAACAGCGCCGCCAGTTCAAGGGCGTCAGGAGCGGGACCGGGAGACGATGTGCCAGACATAAGATATTCCCCGAGATCTGCGACAGGCGCGGACCAACGCGAATCACGCCTGTCCGCTGGCTTGATACACTGGGGACAAGTGTGGTGCCAACAAGGGGGCAGCCGGTCCGACGCTGCTTGCGGTCCTTTTCGCCGTCAGGACGGTTTCCGCGTACCTGTTGCGAAGAGGAACATGTAGGTATGACAGTCAGCTTGTGAGGCCCGCCCATGAATGAGGCACGTTTGTCAGTACCCATAATCGAGCGCGATAGCGCGGCCGCGCTGATGGAGCCCTTGACTGATCTCGTGGTCCGGGCCGGCGCCGCCATTCTCGCAGTCGACCGTCTTGCCATGAAAATCGACGGCAAGCAGGACGGATCACCGGTGACGGAAGCGGATCTGGCCGCGGACCGGATCATCGGCGAGGGTCTGGCCTGGCTCGTGCCAGCCGTTCCGGCGATCTCGGAGGAGCGCGTTCATCTGGCAAAACCGCCTTATCGCGGCAGTTTCTTTCTGATCGACCCGCTGGACGGCACCAAGGAATATGTCGCGGGCCGCGACGAGTTCACCGTCAATCTCGCGCTGGTCACGAACGGAACGCCGCTGTTGGGCATTATCGGCGCGCCGGCGCTCGGATTGATATGGCGCGGCCTGGTGGGACAAGGCGCCGAACGGCTGACGATAACCGATTCATCGAGACGGGCGGCCGTGGCGATCCACACCCGCCGCGCCCCGGCTCCGGCTGCCCCGTGGATCGCGGCTGTCAGCCGCTCACATGGAGACGCCAGGACCGAAGCCTTCATTGCAAGCAGGCCCGGCGCCACCCGGCTGGCGCTCGGTTCGGCGGTCAAATTCGGCCGCCTGGCGGAGGGCAGCGCCGACATTTATCCGCGCCTTGCTCCGACCAGCGAATGGGATATCGCGGCCGGTCACGCAATCGTCACCGCGGCCGGTGGCAAGATCACCGGTGAACAAGGCGGGGAGCTGAAGTTCGGCCTGGGCCGCGAAGACTTCATCGTGCCGGAGTTCATTGCCTGGGGCGATCCTGCAGCTGCGCGCTGAATGATCTCTCCCGAGAGCAGGTTTCCGCCTTGCGCTACGCGGCATTCCGGGTTGGGACCATACTCTATTGCGCCAGCGTCCGCTCAAGCTCCGGCCAGCGCGGGTTCGCATTCCGCAGCACGCGCGCAGGATCGGCAGCAAAGGCGTCGCGAGCTTCCTTGCGGCTGAACAGATAGAGCCGCTGCCCCGACACCAGCCAGAAGCGGGGGTTGCCGGCCACCGTGACGCCGCGCGCGACGTCGATCGGGTCGTATCCGCCGAACTGGGGGCCGTAAATATCAGGATGGGCGACAAAGGAGGCGCGATTGCCTTCGTTGCGGAAACGCCAGACCGCGCCGGCCTCGGAAGCCTCGAATTGCTCACTGCCGAGCTCGGCTTTGGCGTCGGCGAAATAAGCAACGGGGTCGAAGCCCTCGATGGCGAGACCAGAGAAACGGTTCACGACCACCCGTTCGGTGGTCGAGGCCCGCGCCGCAAACGGTAGGACAGCCTGTATGCCCAGTAAGGTGATAAAGGCAATTCCGAGGCGCCACCCGTTTCTTTCTTGCCGCTCTGCCGTCATAGTTGATGCCGATAACATTCGAGTCGGGGGACAATGGACGCAACCTAAAGCCGTGTTTGTTGGCGTCAGGTTAAGGTAGCGGACATGTTTCAATACCCAGGGGTTATTTCATGACTTTCGCCTCTCGCCTTGCCGCGGCAACGCTTGCCGCGATGATGTGCTTGACCCTGCCCGCTTTCGCGCAGCAGCCAGGCCCTGGAGCCGAACCGCTCCCGCCTCCGCCGCCACGTCAGTCGGCAGGGCCGAACACCTATGGGTCGGACGAACTGGTGAACGCCGGACATCGGTTTTTCGGCAACGTCTCGCGCGGCCTCGCCTCCATTATCGAGCGCGCGGTGAGCCAATGGGGCCTGCCGAACGGCTACGTTCTGGGCGAGGAAGGCAGCGGCGCCTTTGTCGCGGGACTGCGATATGGCGAAGGCACGCTCTACACCAAGAATGCCGGCGATCTGCGCGTCTACTGGCAAGGACCGTCGGTCGGCTTCGATTGGGGCGGCGACGGCGCGCGCACCATGACGCTGGTTTATAATCTTCCCGCCACCAACGCGATCTACCAACGCTTCGGCGGCATCGATGGCTCCGCCTATATCATCGGTGGCTTCGGAA
This sequence comes from Bradyrhizobium canariense, assembly GCF_900105125.1. Taxonomy (NCBI): domain Bacteria; kingdom Pseudomonadati; phylum Pseudomonadota; class Alphaproteobacteria; order Hyphomicrobiales; family Nitrobacteraceae; genus Bradyrhizobium; species Bradyrhizobium canariense. The sequence continues at coordinate 4,135,374 of NZ_LT629750.1, forward strand.
TGACGGCGCTCACCGCCAACAATATTGTGCTGGTGCCGATCCGCTCCGGCCTCGGCCTGCGCCTCGGCGCCAATATCGGCTATTTGAAATACACGCCGAGCGCGACCTGGAACCCGTTCTGAACCGTTCGAGCCTGCGAACCCCGAAACGGGAACAGCTCTGGTTGCAGATTTACGTTAACGCCGCATTGGGCTGGCGTTTACCTTGCCCGGCGTGGCATTGTGATTAACGAAGAGTTTCCAACGCGGGAATCCGGCGGTTCTCGCAGGTTTCGCTACGCGTCGAGCACGATCCGGAAAAGTGGGAACCGGTTTTCCGAAAGATCATGTTCAAACAAAGAGATGAGATCACGATCCGCTTCAGTCCAATCGGCTCATGATCTAATGAGGAGTTTCGTCCATGGTCGAACCGATCATGTATCTGGCGATCGGTTTTCTGGTCTCGATGCTGTGCGGACTGATGATCGTACCGCTGGTTCATAACCGGGCGGTGCGGCTGACGACGCGGCGCATGGAGGCGGCAACGCCGCTGTCGATGGCTGAAATCCAGGCCGACAAGGACCAGCTGCGCGCGGAATTCGCAATGTCGGCGCGACGGCTCGAGATGAACGTCGACCAACTCAAGAACAAGACCACCAGCCAGCTCGCCGAACTCGGCAAGAAGACCGACGCGATCAATCGCATGAAGCTCGAGCTTGGCGAAAAGAACGCCACGATTTTTTCGCTCGAGGCACGCGAGAAGGCGGTCAAGGAACAGCTGCGGGCGACCGAAGAGGAATTTGCCGCCAAAACGCAGGCGCTGCGCGGCGCCGAGCAGGCCCTCACCGACAAGCAAAGCGAGCTTGCCAAGATCAATGCCGAATTATCCGACCGTTCGATGACGGCGGAGAGCCGACAGGTCGAACTGGTCGCGGTGCGCACCCAGATCGATGAACTCAAGAACCGCGTTGGCGACGCCGAGAAGGATTTTGCCACGACCCAGGCGCGGCTCGCCCAGGAGCGCGGCGAATCCGAGAGCGCGACGCGCGAACTTTCTGAAGCCCGCAGCCGCGTCGAGAATCTGAGCCAGCGTGTTACCGATCTCGACCGTCAGCTGATCGTCCAGGTCAAGGAAGCCGAGATGCTCGGCAACCGTGTCACCGACCTGGAATCGCGCCTTGCCACTCAGGGCAAGCTGCTCGCCGAGCGCGATTACGAGAACAATCAGCTGCGCCAGCTGAATGCAGCAGCCGAACGCACCGCCAAGGAATTACGCGACGAAATCGCCGCCACCAATGGCGGCAAAGCGCCGGCGATCGAGAAGCTGCGCACCGAAAAGGCGGCGGTCGAGGAACAGCTTCGCCTTGCGCGCGACGAACGCTCCAAGCTGCAGCGCGACATCAACGCGATCCAGCAGCAGGCTGAAAGTTCCTGGGCGACCGAGCGCATGGAAAACGCGCTGCTACGTGAACGGATCAATGACATCGCCGCTGAAGTCGCCAAACTGGCGATGACGCTGGAGGGACCGAATTCGGCAATCGAAGCCATGCTGGCCGGCGAACCGGCGATCCCGGCAAAGACCGCAAAGACCTCTAACGGCGTTGCGGCCAACGGCGCTGCCGCCAATGGCAGCATTCCGGAGGGCGGCACGCTCGCCGAACGGATCCGGGCGCTGCAATCCCACGCCTCCCGCGCCCGCCAACAGGGGGCATGAGCACATAGAGACCGACGGGTTTGGCTTGACACCCCCGCCCCGCACTTCGTAAATCGCGGTCTCTGACAGCCTGCACGATCCGACTAAAGCCGTTTACGGGTTTGGCGTGCAGGAAATTCCCGGGCGCATAGCTCAGCGGGAGAGCGTTCCCTTCACACGGGAGAGGTCCAAGGTTCGATCCCTTGTGCGCCCACCATTACCTGTTTTTATTCAATAATTTGACTGTATGATTTTCCCCGTCGTGTGCCCCCTGGGGGCACAATCTGACTCAAGAAACGGATATCAGACCCTTCCCTCTGTATCTGTTGTGAACTCAAAGGCCGATGCTTTTCCGAAGGACTTTTAGAAATCGGACGCTCACCGCTTTCGGACAACTGCCGCATTTGCCCTATAGCAAGCGATACGCTCGCGAATTCCAGGTCGGGCCGCGGAACGAACCAGATTGACGAGATCGGTGTCTGCATGCTCGCGCATTTGGCGTACATTTCGGAGAAGACTAGTTATTGCAGCGTAATCGAGGTCATCAAGGCCGCTGACGATCTCTTCAACTTTCGCATCAAGCTCGGCGGTTGCTGCTACATGCGAGAGAAGTCCGGATTCGAGGGCCTCCGGCGCGCTGAGCGTGGCGTTGGCGAGCAGAATACTTCGCGCCCTGTGTTCCCCGAGCAGGCAGCCGAGGCGCCTCGTGCCTAAAGCTATCCCAAAGCGATAGCCCGGAAAACGAAATCGGCAAGTAGGTGTTCCCAGTCGGTAGGTGCAAGACGCGATCAAATCGGCGCCCGCGCCAAAAGCTGCGCCATGCGTACGCACGATGGAAACAAACGGTCCATCCCACAAGGCTTGTAGAATCTGTTCGATTCGCACGAAGCGGAGAAGAAGATCGCCCTCCGACATCGCCTCGATACCCGAAAAATCAAAACCACCGCAGAAATTATTTCCGCGCGCCTCGATGAGCACAACGCGGATCTGGCTCGAAGCAGCTTCTTGCAGTGCCACGAGAAGCCCATCACCCATTGCGCCGTCGATGGCATTCGCTCGGTCCGGGCGATTGAGCGTCAGCTTGCGCACGCCAGAGGCGGGATCGGATATCAGGAGCGGTGCCGTCATGGGTTAAGGTTTTTCGAGCCATTGGTGCAGGACTTCTTCGGTATGCTCCCCCAGAGCCGGCGGCGAGCGCCCGATCTTGAAGGAGAAGTCGCTGATAGCGATTGGGAAGCCGACCGTCTTGGTTTCCGCACCGTTCGGCAGCTTCATGTCGTGAAGGAGGCCCATTGAGCTCACATGCGGATCAGCAAGAATGTCGTCAAAACCATTGACGGGTGCGCAAGGAATGCCCTGTCGATCAAGATCCTTCAACCAATCCGCTCTTGAACCACCTATAAAGACTGGCCTCAAGATGCCCGCCAAGGCCTTCTGATTTCGGGCGCGCAGCTCCTGTGTCCGAAATCTTGGGTCGTCAAAAAGATGTATGAGGCCGAGGACCTCGCAGAACTTGCGCCAAAGCTCCTGATTGCCGGCGGCGACGACGAACGGTCCGTCGGCAGCGTCGAAACCCTGATAGGGGGCGTTTCGTGGATGCGCCGATCCAAGCCGTTTCGGCGTGATTCTTGTTCCGAAATATTCGCTTGTCTGAAGCGCGGATATTCCAAGCAAGCTGCCAAGCATAGAACAGTCGATGAAAGCACCACGACCTGACTGATCTACCCGCCGCACGGCAGCCAAGATGCTGTAGGCGGCGTAGAGCCCCGCCGTGAAATCACCGACTGGAACGCCACACTTTACTGGCTCGCCATCGGAATCTCCCGTCACGCTCATCATCCCGCTCATCGCCTGAACAGTGACGTCGAACGCTCCCTTCTGGGCATAGGGCCCTACCTGCCCATATCCGGATACGGAGCAATAGACGAGGCGCGGATTCGTTTGCGAAAGCGCCTTGTAGCCGAGACCGAGTCTTTCGAGGACTCCGGCGCGAAAATTTTCGACAATCACATCCGCTTGCATGCATAGTTCGCGAAGACGCGCGACATCCGAAGCATTTTTCAGATTGACCGCAACACTGCGCTTGTTGCGATTGAGCGAGGCGAAGTTACCGCTGAAACGCCCCTCGCCTTCCGTGCCTGCCATCAGCGGCGGCCAATCCCGCATCCCGTCTCCCCCATCGGGTCGTTCTATCTTGACGACATCCGCACCAAGGTCCGCCAACAGCATGCCGACGAACGGTCCTGCTGCGATCTGGCCAAACTCCAGAACACGCAGTTTGGAAAGGGGTGCATCTGTCACGATCGCAGTCCCGCCTGCTTCATCAATGGAAACACCTCTTTCCCGAAGAATTCCAGATCCGGAAGATAGTCGAAGAAATTGACCTGAACGCCATCGCAGCCGGCGGCCTGCAGCTTGATGAACCAATCCACAATTTGCTCCGGAGTCCCGACCAGGTGCACGTTGCCGCCGATGACCCACTGTGCGCGGCTGTGACCGCGCCACGAGGCGGTATCTCCGCTGACGAAAGTCTTCACGAAGTTGTCGGCTGCGACCGTATCCTCATTTTCAAGAATTTCCTGGTATGCAGCCTTCGCTTCCTTCTCCGTTGGACGACAGATCACATGCGGATTGATGATCGTCTTCACTTTGCGGCCGTAACCGTTGGCTAAACTCTTGATCTTCGCATTGTGACTCGGTAACGACTCACACGCCTTAAAGGGATCGGCTCCTGACGGGCTCGTGATAAAAATAATATCCGAATGTTTGGCCGCATAATCGAGGCCCGCTCCTGACGATGCAGCATTGACAAGAAACGGCCGCCGTGGACCCGGTTTCGGCGCCAGGAATGCGCGCTCCGTTTTCCAATAACGTCCATCAAAGGTGAGATCTTCATCGTCCGCCCACAAACGTTTCATGATTGTCGTGAATTCGTCGGCCATTTCATATCGAAGATCGTGCTCGATGGGGGCAAGTCCGAACATCCGGTATTCACTCGGCTTGTAGCCAGTCACTACATTAACGCCCCAGCGGCCTCCGCTAATGTGATCGATAGCTGCACCAAACTTGGCGAGATGAAGTGGATGCCACGCGTAGAGGATGTGGACGGTGTTGATCAGGACTATAGACTTTGTAATCGCAGCGAGTGCGGTATTGGCGATGATCGGATCGATTTCGTGCTCCCGAAATCGCATTTCGCCGCCATAGCCGCCCTTGCTGAGCCACTGCGCGAGTCCAAAGGCCAGATCGAACCCGAGTTCCTCCGCACGTATCGTGCAACGGGCAATATAATCGAAAGTCCAGGAAGTTGACCGCGGGGCACGCGATGGGCTCCATGCCCCTTCTTGCATGGGCAGGAACAGGCCCACCAACAGTTTGTGCTGCGGCAGACGCTCCAACGGGGAGATCTCGCTCTCATCGCGAGACGGCATCGGTGTCTTTGTCAACATTGTCATGGCATCTGACATGAATAGTTCCTTTCGTTTCAAAGCGTAGAGAGATTGGTTACGGCCACATCAGATGTTGCTGAATTATCGCGAACCGGCCTAACGCTCATGGATTTCGTTTCAACCAATTCAGTTCCGTAATCCTCCTTGGAGCGGTCGCGCAGGAACGCAGCGGAAACCAGGCTGATAGCCGCTATCACAGCGATATACGCGCTGATCGCAAACGATGACCCGTAGGTATGAAGTAACCACGTCGCGATCAGCGGCGCCGGGCCCCCTGAAGTGATGGAAGCGAGCTGATATCCCATCGAAGAACCGCTGTAGCGAACGCTTGGTGGGAAACTCTCCGAGATAAAGGCAGCCTGCGGCCCGTACTGCATGTCGTGAACAGCGAGGGAAAGCATAACGGCAAGAACGATCAGGGCCGGCACCTGGCTGTCGATCATCAAGTAATACGGAAATGCAAAAAGAAGCATGGTGGCCGCGCCAATAAGGTACATCCGTTTTCTTCCGATGCGATCGGACAGATAGCCGAACAGCGGAGTGGTCACCAACGAAAGGGACGAGGCGGCGAGGACAGCATTGAACAGGAACGAGCGATCAAGCTTGAGCGTGCTTGTACCGTAAGACAGCAGATAGGTGGTGAAGAGGACGAAAGGGGCTTGCTGCCCAGTCCTGATGAGACAAGTGAGCAGAATCTGGCGCCAGTAATCCCGGAAGGCCACCAATACCGGCGCCTGAACGATCTGTTTCTTCTCGCGTATCTTCTCGAAGACGGGCGTCTCCAGCACACCGAGGCGGATATAAAGCCCGACACCGACCAGCACAATGCTGAGCAGAAACGGCAGACGCCAGCCGACGGTTTCGAACCATTCTGCCGAACCCGCGTGGCTGACCACAGTCAACACCGACACGGCAAGCAGCAGTCCGAGGGGGGAGCCGAACTGCGGCCAGCTTCCGGCGAGCCCGCGGAGCTTGTTGAACTGCGACCACTCCGTCGCAACCGCTATCGCGCCACCCCATTCGCCGCCAACACCGATACCCTGAAGCATCCTCAAGACCGTCAAAGCGACTGCTCCCCAAACGCCAATGGTTTCGTAGGTCGGCACCAGGCCTATGACGACGGTACTGATCCCCATCAGCAGCAGCGTCGCAACCAGCGTTCCCTTGCGTCCAATCCGGTCGCCGAAATGACCAAACAAAGCGGCTCCGAAAGGACGTGCTACGTACCCGAGGAATAAGGTGGAAAAAGCGAGCAGCGTCCCGGTGAACGCGTCATGCGAAGGAAAGTAAAGTTTGCCGAACACGATCGCCGCAACGAGGCCATAGATATAGAAATCATACCACTCGATCATCGTGCCGATCGTCGAGGCAATAACCGCCTTTCTGGCTTGTTTCGCGTAAATTTCATCAGACATTCCCCGCGTCGCATCGCTATAAAACGTCATGTCCCCTCCTAGGAGTTGTGCTTTTTTGATTGATTGAGTACTTATCTTCGATAGAAATTTGGAACGGGCTCCAGTGCTTTGTAGAAAGTCTTTTTTTGACTTTGGCAGTGCGGAATGCCGCCTAAGCAAATGCGTCCTGCGCCTGCTCTAGCCTGCGGTACTGTCCGCCGTGGTAAAGAAGCGGCTCTCCGTCAGAGAGGTCGCTGGCCACGACTTCACCTACGAAAATTGTGTGAGTGCCGAGCTCCACTTCCTTGATCACAACGCATTCAACATGGGCATCGGAGCCCGCGATGATCGGACAACCGGTTTTCCCGACTGAAAAATCGATTGTCGAGAATGGATCGGCAACTCGTGAAGCAAAATGCAGCGCTATATCCTGCTGCGCGAGCGACAGCACGTTGACGGCGAAGGCGCCCGAGTTCCTGATGATTGGATGCGAACGATTGGTCTTGTTGACGATTACGAGAACGCTGGGCGGCTCCGCTGTCACGCTGCATACCGCAGTAGCGGTCATTCCATTCAGAAGCCCTCCATCCGCTGACGTTATGACATTGACGTTCGCGGCGAAGCGGCGCATGACGGCCTTAAACTGATCGCACGGTATGTTTTTGAAACATTTTTTCATCGTCCGTCCTCCTCGTGCACGAGAGCGCACGTGTTCTTCCCAAACGCTTCCTGCTTCGATGAGCCGGCCACGCTGTATTTTTTAACGTCACCGTTGTCCAGAAACGTAACATTCGTAAGTTTCGAAAAAAGCGATTTATTTCGAGCGGATATGTTCGAAAAAAGCGAACGAAAAAAAGCCTGAGACTTCACGAAAATGATCCGCCGATCTTCGCGCCGCCGCAACGCACGTGAATTTTCCCGGCACCCAAATTTCTCTTATGAGCCCGGGTTGCGCGGGAATCATCGATTAAAAGCCTTGGACGACAGGGCTCCATCGCGTTATCGGGTGGAGATGGCGATTTTATAAGGAGCGCCACAGTGAACATCAGGCAGCTTGAGACGTTCCTGATTATTGTGCGGTGCGGGAGCTTTGCGGGCGCTGCTGATCGTCTGAATACGACAGCATCGACTATTTCGGCACGCATACAGGAGCTTGAGGAGAGTCTTGGCGTTACGCTTTTCGATAGGTCTCAACGCAAGGTACGCTTGACGCCGAAGGGACGCGAACTTTGCCGTTATGCCGAAAGGGCGACCTCGGCCTTTTCGGACATCCGGATGTTTGTTGGCAACGGTGAGGCACTCTCCGGTCTTTTAAGGTTGGGGGTCGCGGAGATGGTCGCCGTAACCTGGCTGCCGAAACTGGTCGACATGATCCATGGCAAACTTCCGCTTCTTGCGCTTGAACTGAACGTCTCACTCACAGCCAAGCTTTTACAGCGTCTTGGAAATGACGAGCTTGATCTCGTACTCGCGCCAGGACTGAAATTTGATGCTGATCTCACAGCCCGATCAATCGGTCGGGTTTATTTCGCGTGGATGGCGGGCCGCAAGCAACAACTCCCGGAGCACACCATAGAACCAGGCGACCTTCGGCACATACGAATACTTTCCCTGGGAAAGGACAGCTTTCATCATCACACCGTCCAACGTTGGCTGAGCTCGCGGGATGACGGCCTGCCTAACGTCGATCTTTGCGACAGCATGGACGTGATAGCATCACTTACCAAGGAAGGTCTGGGCATGAGCCTTCTTCCGGTCGATCGTTATAAGACGGAAATCGAAGCGGGCGATCTGCGCATCATGAAGACGCGACCAGCGGGACCTATGGTCGAATTTTTCGCGATCTACAAGTCCAGCCGCTCAACGGCGATCCCGTCGATGATTGCCGATCTCGCAGAGGAAGCAAGCTCCTTCGAGATGGTGGCCGCCGATGGCGATACAGGAACGGGCTAGATCTTGCCTGTCGCGAGCCTGATCCGCTCCGTATCCCGACAAGAATGAGCTTGTCCGCCATCCGGCCGCCAGGGTGCGGCTTTCCAGCCGCCCTCTCCAATTGCAGCGTCGACGGCTTGGTGTTTTGCGCGGTTTTCAGGGAGTTATAGACATCGGCGATGTTCTGAAAGTCCGATGCCCGCGTGAAATAGCGGAAACGGTTTTCGATTTCCCAGCTGATCGTGGGTGTCGCCGCCATGGTTGCTGCACTGATGCCATTGGCCAGCACGATCGTTGCGATGGAAAAGATGCGCATCTGTCGCCTCCCCTCATCGGGAGATTGTTTCGCAACGTTGGGTAGCGCGCAACGGAATAGTCAAACCGCCTGGACGCCAATTCGTCGCGGCCCGTCCTTAAACGTCACGACGACGGAGCTGCCCAAACATCCACCAGACTTGCTAACCCCGTTGCGGCTTGCGCAGAACACCCATGTTCCCCTTGAAGATTGCGAGCAAGGTTAAACCGTAGGATGTTGGAGCTTGGGAAGTAGAGGTGACGCATCGTCAACGACGCAGGCGCTTTTGCGTCAGTATTTGTCAGGCGAATCCAAAGCTGTTGCCAGCGAGGGCAGGAAAGCGATGGAACATCGGAAATTCGTAGCTGTCTACGCCTGGTTATTGCGAGACGGTCCCCTTCTTTGATTTAGCCTGAGTCTCGAGGAAGCGGACGCCTATCTGTTCGCCATTGATCCAGTCCAGTTCGCAGCGACGAAAAGCGCGGCCAGTCGTTGAGAGAATCAAGAAAAACTCCTTCAGGCTCAGCCCCTCCACTGGCTCGGTGACGGATAGTTTTGCTTCGCTCGCGGCAACATCCAACATCACACACGCCCTGCGCCAGGTCCCATCGATAGCCACCATGTGAACGTCGATACCACGGGAAAATTCGACCCGGCCGCTCTTCCGCTTCTCTGTATTTAACGACATCGCCTCACGCTTCTGAAAAGAGCTCGTCTGCTATCTCTTAATCGGCGGTTCTTTACTGGCTTTCCCCTACCCATTTTGGGTAGCCGCGAGGAAATGAAGGCGGCGCGCTGGCATCAACAAATATTGAGTTAACTTCGCTTTCGCCGTGCGCGAAACAACAAGCGCAATGCCAGAGATAGACGACGCGCAATCCTCGGATTTGATTCGAACGATCTCCAGACACACGCTGTCCTACGTTCTTTATTCAATCAGCGAATTATTTCGTCACTATGATTTCGACCCCATAGATTTGCTGATCATCCATGCAATCCTGAATGCGAACATGCTGAACATTGGGAAAAACCCAGAACTCGATAAGCGGTTCGGCAGCATGGATCGGCTTGAGAGCGGCGACGTCAAACAGGGCGTTTCCCGCGCGGCCCTCGCGAGATTCCTGAGCATTCCGATCGAGACGATCAGACGCCGGGTCGATCGGCTGAAGAAGCAGGCCATTCTGTCGGAAGCCAAGGACGGGCTCATCGTCACCGAACAGAACGGCTTCAACTTTGGCGACAATCAAGAACTGCAAAAGACCAACGTGGTGTTGGTGCAAAAACTACTTCGCGATCTGAAGCGCGCAGGGATTGAGGGCCCCGATGATCTCTGAGCCCTCGGGCGCGCATGTGCGATCGACGACAACAATAACAAAAGCCGATGAAAGACTGTGGCGATGCCCGATCACGACAAATCGATGACACTCACATTCCGCTGCCCGGCGGAATTGGAGGGAATACTGCCTCCACCGGTACCGGCGACAGCAGGTCTTCCCGACTGGCTGAAGGCGATGCCGGCGCAGGCCTTCAACGCGATCAACTATCGGAATGAGAATACCGTCAAGCGCTGTCCGCCGTTCATCGACGCCATGACCTCAGGCTTTTTGATCCCGCTGATGTGTAACCTCAGGGTCGAGAACGGCGAAATCACCTGGGATAACGATCTTCCGCCGGGCGGAGCGGTCAGCTTCGTGCGCTCGCCGATTGGATTCCATGACGCGAGCCAGGTTATCGATACGCCGCTGTTCGATACCGACCGGTTCCTGATCAAATTTCACAATCTGTGGACCATCGAGGCGCCTGATGGCTATGCGCTGTTTTTCACGCATCCGGTCAACCGGTTTGACCTGCCGTTCACTACAATGACCGGTATGGTCGATTGCGACCGCTACCACGACAACTGGATTCATTTTCCGGCGCACTGGCATGACGCGAACTTTAGCGGTGTGCTGCCAAAGGGCACGCCGATCGCCCAGTGCCTGCCGGTCAAACGAGAACGCTGGGTGGCACACACGGCGCCATTCACCGAAGAAGAGACCCAGCGCACGCACGACCTCACCACCGCGATCGACCGCGAACCGGGCCTCTATCGGCGCCAGTTCCGTGTATAAGCCTGTCTAGCTGCGCAGGAATTTTGCGATGGCGCTGGGCCGCAGGAAGAAGCGCCCATGCGAGGAGGCCGCAAGCGAATGAATCGCCCGGCCCATCATCTCGGGTTTGCCGCGTGTCGTCGAACGCAGAACGGCTTCTCCGGCGTCGCGCTCGCCCATTTCCAGCAGGCACACGCCGAAATTGGCCTGCGCCGTAGTATCGTCGGGCCGGAGCGCAAGGACACGCCGGTAGATGTCGGCGGCGGAGGCATATTCGCCATCCAAAAGCGTGACATGAGCCAGTGCAGCCAGAACATCGTGCCGTCCCGGCGCCGCCGTGAGAGCTTTTAACAGGACCGTGCGGGCCTTGGTTCGCCGGTTGCGGCCCAGATAGAGGAGCGAGATGCTTACCTGGAGGTCAGTGACGTCGGGGGTGAGTTCAAGGCCGTTTTCGAGGACCACGATCGCCTCGTCGACCCGCCCAGCCTTTGCGAGTTGATCGGCATGTTCGCGAAACGCTGGCGGGAACGGCGGGCGCCGGGCGGTGGTTTGGCGCAACTGCTCAAGCGCTTCCTCGCGGCGCCCTGCAGCGGAGAGCGTCGCGGCAAGCAAGGTTTCGGTTGCCGGATCGCCGCTACGGCGTGCCGCCCGCTCCAGCGGCGCGATCGCCTCGTCGGCGCGGTTTTGTGCCATCAGGGCTTGACCGAGAATCGTCGCCGCCGCGGCGTTACTTCGGTTCGCCTTCAGAACGCGCGCCGCAAGCCGCTCGGCTTCGTCGGGCCTCTGCATCCGCAGCGCAAACGCCGCGCGCTCCAGCGCATCTTCGCTGGAGTTTTGCCGTCCAGGGGCGGAGGAAAGGGTGGGAGAAAGGAATGGATGCTTCGACATGGCTTTGACAACACGATCACGCGGCCTCTCCGGCGCGATGCCGGCGGCAAGCAGGTTGCCTGGCGCAGATATATCGTCAGATTTACGAACAGCCTGCTGCGATTTGCGCAGAACGCCCATGCGCATTTGGCTTCTAAAATGCATGGACAAAGGGAAGCGCGAACACGTCGCGAAACCTCCAGGCTTTCGCGGCCTTCCCTGTCTTTCCTGGCCTTGATCTTCGGGCCTGAGCCTTAAATCCCGAACATCCAGACCGCGACGATGGCACCCAGCGTCGCCAGGCCGCTAATCGTCCAGCCGGCGGCGTAGGCTGCTTCGTCGTCGCTCATACCGCGCATAACGTCAAACCTGTTGGTCGAGGCACGCCAGTGATCCGACATGATCGCCTCCTGATCGTCTCAGGAAATAATTGCTAACCCGCTTTAAGGTTCCATATGCGGCTTGTTTACAACATTCCCTCAATTAGCTCTAAATTCTTGGCTTTCTGCCCTGCAGCCCTAGATGGATAGGTGAGACTCATCAAGGCGGTGCTGTCGGTTTGAGTGACCGGGAATCCGGCAGGGCGACGCTGCCGGACAGCAGGCATCACGCCACATACCCGGCTGCTCACGGATATCTGATCGTGGCAACGGAACCGGAGGCATGCCGGTTCCGTTAAGGCGCGCCGGAACTGAACACTGGGAGACCTATTCGATGCGCAAGCTGATTATCGCCGCCACCGCCCTCGCCTTTCTTTCGTCGACCGCTTTCGCCCAATCGACCGACAAAGCCGGAAGCAGCACCGGCCCTGCGGCACAGAGCGGTGACAACATGAGCAAGGGCGATCCGTCGAGCACCAAAATGGCAAAGACGACCAAGAAGAAATCAAAGAAGCCGAGCGCGATGAAAAGCGACGACGCAAAGTGATAAAGAGGGCCGCCTTCGGGCGGCCTTTTCGTTTGCTGGCGTGCGATCGGCGATTGCTCATGGCGGATGCCCTATCGCCGTTTACCCGGCAGCCAGTCCCGCATCGCCAAGCCGCCCGGCCAGCCAACCCGATAAGGGCTGATCGATAACGCCGCCGATATACACCTCCGACGCGATCACGTTCTTTCTGCCCAGCACGAGCAGGACCCCGATCCGGTAGGCAAACCACAGATGCGGATCGGTCAGCGCGCGCAATTTGTGTCGATCATGTTCCAGCGGCTGGTGATTGGTCGCCTTTCGAACCTCGACCGCGAGGAGGTTTTCCGGAACGGTTCGGCGGTGCACGACGATATCGGGATAAATAGATTTGCCGATGTCATCGTCGGTCGAGACGATCGATCCCTTCGGCAGCCGAAGCCTGCGTTCTCCGAGCCGGTTGTAGTCGCAATCGACGTCCCATCCGCCAAACTGGCTTTCAAGATGGACCGCCAGGCGGTGCGTCAACGTCCGCTCGCCCAGATCCTTCTCGAGCAAATGGGTCTCGCGCGCGTAGAATACCCCGAGCGCACCGACAAGTTTGTCCAGTTCGGACTGCATCTCGGCCTGCATGTCGCCTCCCTCGAGGCGACCTGATGGCCGACATCTGCGTCGGTTCGATGACGCTTTACATCAGGACTTCAATCAATCGCGGTCCCGGCTCGGCAATGGCTTCCGCCAGCGCCTTGTTGAAATCATCGACATTGTCAACCGCGCGGCCCGGAACGCCCATGCCCTTGGCGAGCGAGACGAAATCAATGGTCGGGCGGTCGAGCTTGAGCATGTCCTGCGCGCGCTTTCCCGGCTCGCCGGCGCCGACACCGTCGAATTCACCGCGCAGGATCTGATAGATGCGGTTGGCGAACACGATGGTCACGACGTTGAGGCCCTCGCGCGCCTGCGTCCACAGCGACTGAAAGGTGTACATCGCGCTGCCGTCGCCGACCATGCAGATCACCTTGCGGTCCGGGCAGGCCACCGCCGCCCCTGTCGCGACCGGCGTGGAAAATCCGATCGAGCCGCCCATGTTCTGCAGCCAGTCATGCGGCGCAGCCGACGCGGTGGGCGGAAAGAAACCACGGCCGGTCGTGATGGATTCATCGACCACGATGGCATTTTCGGGAATCGCCATTGCAATCGCCTGCGCGATCGAGGCATGGGTCAGCGCGCCCGTCGGCTTCGCAATCTCCATCAGCTTTTGCGGCTTGACGTCCTGCGGCTTGGCGCCAAGCGCATGTGCCAATGCCTCCAGCGCCGCGACCGAATTTTCGCCCCATGAGGTCATGCGATGAACCTCGCAGCCCTCGGGCTTCAGCACGCTCGGCTTGTTCGGATAGGCGAAGAAGGCGATGGGATCGTTGGCCTCGATCAGGACGATGTGCTTGAAGTTCTTCAGAATCGGCAGCGCCTGCTCGATCACATAGGGAATCCGGTCGATTGAGAAGCGGCCGCGGCCGCGCGCCATGCGCGGATGATAGGTCTGGCCCATCACCTTGCAGCCGGTCTTGCCTGCAATTTGTTCTGCCAGCACCAGCGCCTGTTCGGTCAATGCGCTTCCGGTCATCAGCAGCAGGGTATGGGCGGGGTCGTTGTGCAGCACCTTGGCCGCCTCGTCGACGGCCTGCGGGGAGTAGCTGACGCGCTGGCTGTCCACCGACACCTGCGCGATGCCATCGGCCTCGTTCCAGGCGGTGTCGGCCGGCAGGATCAGGGTTGCGATCTGCGGCGGTGAGCTTTTGGCCGCGGCTATCGCCGCCGCGCCGTCAGCTGCGATCGATTTGGCATTCGGCGATGTCCGCACCCAGTCGGACATCGGCCGGGCCAGGCCTTCGATATCGGAGGTCAGCGGCGCATTGTAGCCGATGTGATAGGTGGCATGCTGGCCGACGATGTTGACGATGCCGGAATGCGCCTTCTTGGCGTTGTGCAGATTGGCCAGGCCGTTGGCGAGGCCGGGTCCAAGATGCAGCAGGGTCGATGCCGGCGTGCCCTTCATGCGGAAATAGCCGTCCGCGGCACCGGTGACCACCCCCTCGAACAGGCCGAGCACGCAGCGCATGCCCTCGACCCGGTCCAGCGCGGCGACAAAATGCATCTCCGACGTGCCCGGGTTGCTAAAGCAGACGTCAACGCCGCCCGCGACCAGGGTCCGCACCAGACTTTCCGCACCGTTCATCATTCCACTCCCGTTCGCGATATCTTTTGAGGCAGCCAGTGATCAATCATTCCTGACGCGTTTCGTCAAAGGGTTAGCAGGGCATTGCTGCTACGCTGGCGGGCAACGGTTAACCGGACTTTTCGAAAATCTCCGCCCTCACAGGCTCGTTGCTTGCGAAATCGCGCCAATTATGGCCTTTCTGGCAATCAGGCCAGATTATCCACGAGGAAGAAAATGACCCGAGGGTTCGCTTTCTTGTTTATCGCAGTGACCATGCTGGCCGGGGCCGGCCAGGCGCAGGCCCAGTTCTTCGACTCGCGCGATATCATGGGCGGCGGCCCTAATTTCTTCGCCGGCGGCTCCAGCCCCATTCCGCGCACCACCGTATATTTTGACAGCAATTATGCGCCCGGCACCATCGTGGTGAACACCGCCGAGCGCCGGCTTTATCTGGTGCTGCCCAACGGCCAGGCACTTCGCTACGGCATCGGGGTCGGGCGTGACGGCTTTCGCTGGGGCGGCGTGCACCGCATCTCCGCCAAGAAAGAATGGCCGAGCTGGACCCCGCCCTCGCAGATGCTGGCGCGGCGGCCGGACCTGCCGCGCCACATGGCCGGCGGCATCGACAATCCGCTCGGCGCCCGCGCCATATATCTGGGCTCGACGCTTTATCGCATTCACGGCTCGAACGAGCCTGAGACGATCGGCCAGGCGGTATCTTCCGGCTGCTTCCGCATGACCAATGAAGACGTCACCGACCTCTATGACCGCGTTTCCGTCGGCGCCACCGTCATCGTGAAAAACTGAGCCGACCTCCGGCGGAACTTGCGCCGCTCTGTCGGCGAATCTGCCCGATCCAGCCTTATCTAGTCTGGCCGCCAGTCTAGCCTTGCGCGTCCGCGACGATTACGGCAGCGTTGGCACGATGAACGTCTCTCGCTGGCCTTCGCCTATCTTAAAGACATTCGCGGTCGTACTGGCTGGCATCGCGGTCAATAACGTTGTTTTGCAGCCGTCGGCGTCATCCGAAATTCCCGCCATCGCCTCACGCCAGCGCGCCGAAAAGAAGTCCTTCACCGACAGCGAAATCGTCGAAGGATTTTTCAAGACCGCGTTCGGCGCCGAATATCATCTGGCCGGCCGGGTCGACCGCATCCGAAAATACGATATGCCGGTACGGGTGTTCGCCGACGGCGTGGGCCGCCCGGATCGAAAGGCGCAGCTCGCCAAGGTGGTCGCCGATATCGGCCGCCGGGTCCAGCACCTGGACATCGCGATGGCGCCGACCAGCGACGACGCCAATGTTATCGTCAACCTGGTGCGCGACCGCGACCTGTCGCGCACCATCACCAGTCTCTACGGCAGCGAGCGCGCGAAAGAGATTCGCACTTCGCTCGATCCGCAATGCCTGTCCGGATTTCGCAAGAACGAGCAGTTCGAGATCGAGCACTCCGATGTGATCCTCACCTATGACAGCAGCGATTTCACCTTCCTGGACTGCGCCTATGAGGAGCTGCTGCAGTCGCTGGGACCGATCAACGATACCAGCTCCGTGCCATGGACCATGTTCAACGACAACGTGTCGATGGGCTTCTTCGACGTCTACGATCAGTATATCCTGAATCTGCTCTATGACCCGCGCATCAAGGCCGGCATGACCGTGCAGGAGGTGAAGGCCGTGCTGCCGGAAGTGCTGGCCGACGTGCGGGCATGGGTAAAGAACGTCAACAATCTTCCGGAATGATCACATCACTTGTTCGGATCGCAGATCGCCTTGAGCGACGACCACTCCTCGGCCGTCAGCAGCGGCGGCCCGCTCGGCGGACGGTCTTCGTCGCTCATACGCTTCAATCGATCTTCCGTCAGCGGATGGCTCGCCAGAATGGACAGGCTCTTGTCGCCCTGCTTTCCGGTAACGCGAAACAGCAGTTCACCCATCGGCTTGGGTGATCGGCCGAGCCGGTGCATTACATCGATTGAAAAAGTATCAGCGTTTTGTTCCGCCTCGCGCGTATAGGACGCGGTCACGATTGAGCGCGAGGCGAAGATGATGGCGCTTGAACCTGTAATGTCGCCGAACAGCAAACCGATCAAAAACGACGTCCCGCCATTATAAATCAACCCGCGCATGTTATCGCGATGTTTGACGTGCCCGAGCTCATGCGCGAGCACGCCCGCGATCTCGTCGGGATTTTCAGCTTTCGCCAGTAATCCGTCGAACAAATAGACCTTGCCGCCCGGCAACGCGAAAGCGTTGGGAATCGGCGTCGCCAACACCGCGGTCTGGATCGACGTATCCAGACCCGCCGATACGCGAAGAGCATTGACGAGCTTGGCGAACGCAAGCTGCCCCGCCCCATGGTCGCAAACCTTTTTGCCGAAGATCGCTTTGACTTGCCCATCCGCCACGTCACCCAGACGACGCTCGAACACCTGCGGCACCAGCGGGGTCAGGCGATCCGCCGCCAGCGGCAGGCCAAACAGCACGACAACAACGATTGAGACCGCCGCTGCGAGCGACCAGCCGATAATGTGCGCGACGCCACGCCCGCCGGGGGCATTTTCGTCCAGCCGGTTGCAGCGGGAGATCAATTCGGCTGCGACCGCGGCATCACGGATCTCAAGCCGAGCCAGCGCGGGCGCTGTCAGACACGTCAGGCGGAGTGTGCCCGGGGGACTGTCGGCGCGGCGGATATCGGCATAAGGCCAGGTCGTCGCGGTTTCGGACGGCTCGCTGAGCTCAAGCTGGTCCTTGAATGCGAGCGTCACCAGACGGCGGCGGCTGGACTTGCCGTCGAAATAAATGGCTGACGCGTCCGGCCGCGAAGGCGCCGAAACATCTTGCGGCCCGCTATCCATTGAAACGGATACTCATGGTCTAAAACCCGGCAATATCAAGCCCGTCGGCAAAGCCCTCGCCGAGCGCATTTGCAAGCTCGCCCCTGGCGGAAACATTCGCCGCCGCCTCAATGTTGTGGACTGTGGTCGATGCCATCAACCTCGCCCACACATCCCGCAACAGGTAGACCCGCATCACGACGTTTACCGCGAGGATGATTGCCAAATAGCCTACCGCCGCCAGGACAATCATCGGGACGCTTCCCCGCAAACTGGCTGCAGCAGACGACAGATCGCTTATGCCCACGAGTAAACCCGCGCAAGCGAACAGATATGTCGCGAACAGCACCAATATCAGCAAGAACCAACCGATTACCTTCCAGTAAAGGCCGACAAGCGCGCCGCGCAGTAACCCCGATTCAAACCGGACGTCGCCAAATCGGATGCCCGAAAGCCACCAGCGCCACTCGACGGCTTTGAACACGCCATAAATGAACGGCGCTGCCAACAGAAGCACGAGCGATATGAACGGAGCAATTTTAGCTATTGGCAACATGCCCGGAACTATTTTGGCCAGTGGCCACAACATGAACGGCATAACCGCCGAAAGGACGGCCAGTAGCCACAGCCACCAGCCGCGCTTGAAGAGCTCCCAGCCGCGACCTTCGAAACTTCCCGGCAAATCGCCGTAGTAGCAATGGCGCATCTTGTACCGTTCGAGGGCCGCTTCACGCCACGGCAATATCAATCCCAGCGTTGGGAGCATCAGCAAGCCCCATAGCGCCGCCCGGGCGGCGTAGGCCCAGCCCGAGCCGTCCATCCAGAACCGCACTCCCCGCCATACAGTGCGGGTCAAGCGATAACGCCGCGCGCGATAGATCGCGAACTGACCGAAAACATAGAAAAAAAGGAACAACGGAAAACTGGCGAAAGCCTTGAAGCGTTCGACTTCAAGACCGACGATAAAATAAGCAAGATAAATCGGCACCAGGATCGCGAGGGCGAACAGAAATCCGATCAGCAGCTCCCTGCCACGACCAGTGTATTCCGCCGCGTCGCCGTCGACCGAGGTATGCGACCACAAATGACGGCGGATATCGGTGGCAAGCCAAAAACGATAAAAGCCGGCCGTAATGAGTTCAAGGCCGGCGCCACGCTCCACCAACCAGCGAAATTCTCCCCGATCGCCGGAAAACGACACAGGCGTCGACGGCGGCGCCTGATGCGCCGGCACAAAGCTCATCTGATTCACGGATCACCCCCTGATCAACCCCTAAGAGCAGACGAATCTCAATGAAACCACAGATTAGAGATTTGTCGGCTCAAAAGCGATACCGGCTCGACCGGCCTCACGCCGATTTCTCGAACAGCTCCCGTCCGATCAGCATGCGCCGGATTTCGCTGGTGCCGGCGCCGATCTCGTAAAGCTTGGCGTCGCGCAATAGCCGCCCGGTCGGATAGTCATTGATATAGCCGTTGCCGCCCAGCAGCTGGAAGAGAATGGCGCCGGCGGCATCCTCGCGCGTGGTCTAGCCGCGATCACATGTGTCCCGTAGCAAATGGCCGTGAGGCTAAGCGCCTTGGCTTCTTCGGCTGATGACGATCTTGACGGCTCACCATTTCGTAAAATTCCCAAAACTTCGTACGCGTCAACTCAGAGAGCGAGAAAGACCTTGATCGCGATCACATTGATGATGTCGACGAAAAAGGCGGAGACCAGCGGCAGAATGATGAAGGCGTTTGGTGACGGACCGTAGTGCTCAGTCACCGCGGTCATGCTCGCGATCGCGGTCGGCGTCGCGCCAAGGGAAAGACCGGTGAATCCGGCACTCAGGACGGCGGCCTGGTAGTCTCCGCCGAGCAATGGGAACAGCGCGAGGACGATGAACGCTACGGCCACTACCGCCTGCATAATGACCACGACCAGCAGAGGCCCGGCGATTTCGGCAAGGGTCCAGAGCTGCATGCTCATCAACGATATCGTGAGAAACACCGAGAGCGCATAGTCGGAAATGAGCGCCAGTGCCGGCGTGCGCGCGGGCCACGGCAGCCTCGGAAAGATCAGCGGCACTGTGTTGGACAGGACGATGCCCATGATAAGGCACGGCACGAAGAGCGGCAGCTTGATACCCATCTCGGTGATGGGCCCGTGCACCAGATATCCAAGGATCACGGCAAGATTGACCATGAGCAGCGCGTACATGAAGCTGGACTTGTCGATTGGCGCCGCGTCCGCCTCGGAAGCTGGTTCTTCGGCGCCTGACGCAGCAATCCCGGAGACGAGCTTTCGGCGCTCGATCAGAAATTTTGCGACTGGCCCGCCGAGCAGGCTCGCCACTATCAAACCCAGCGTCGCGACCGCCGCACCGGCTTCGATCGCGGCGGGAAATCCGTGCTCGGCCGCGATCGCGGGCGCCCACGCGATTGTCGTACCATGCCCACCGACGAGAGCGATGGAGCCCATGATCACGCCCGCCGCCGAGGGCAGGCCGAACAGCGAAGCACCGAGCGTTCCAACCACGTTCTGCAGGAAGACGAAAATCGTCGTCAGCACGCACAAGACAATCAGCGCTCTGCCACCGGCGAGCAGATCGGACAACCGGGCGTTGATGCCAACTGCCCCAAAGAAGATGACCAGCAACCTGTCACGCCCGATCATCTCGAAGCCGATTGCCCAGCCGGTTGCGGCGTGAAAAACCCACAGGGCAACCGCTGCAAGAAATCCGCCGGTGACCGGCTCCGGGATGTTGTAATTACGAAGAAAGCTGACGTTTCGCGTTACGATTACGCCGACGAAATAGAGAACGACACCGAGAGTAAGCGTCAGGAAATCCGGCGCTACAAGCGAATTGGCGGCTGGTGTCATGATGCCCTCGCTCCCGTCGACCGGATTTCGGTCGAGGCCGCGTAGAAGTTTATTTCATTATCGGACCCGTTGATAGTTGGCACTCCGGAGTGCCGAAAGCATTTCGGCAGCCGATGATGTCTATCGCCCTCTCGCCGGCCGGCGGCTATGCTGCGCAAACGCGGGATCATGTTCTGACAGCGTGCCGCCAGTCGCCACCAGGCACCACCGTATTCCATTCTCGTTCGGCAGAAGGAACCGCATCATGAAACGCATCCGCATCATTCATAAGACAGAGTATTTTTACAATCAGCCCGTCACATTTGGACCCCATCGAGCGATGATGCGGCCCCGCGAGGGGCACGATGCTCATATCGCGAGAGCGCGCGTTAATGTCGAGCCGAAAGCGGAAGTGAGTTGGCTGCGCGACGTCTACGATAATTCCATCGCCATTCTCACCTTCGAAGGGAAATCCGACAAGCTCAGCCTCGCAAGCGAAGTGGACGTCGATCTTTACCACGACGCCCTCAACGAATGGCCTATCTCGCCGTATGCCCGTTCTTTCCCATTCCAATACCCTCCGGAAGAGCACATCGATCTGATGGTGTATCGCCTGCCGAGCTATCCCTACGATGGGCCGATACTAAACAAATGGCTGCGGGATCTTTATCAGCCCGGTCAAGTCATCGATACGATCGATCTCCTGAGCGATCTGAATACGCACATTTACCGGTCATTTAAATACGATTCCCGTGACGCGCTTGGGGTTCAGCTGCCGAACGAGACGCTCACGCGCGGCAGCGGGACGTGCCGCGACTTCGCGGTGTTTATGATGGAGGCTGCCCGCTATTGGGGATTTGGCGCGCGATTTGTCACCGGTTATATCCAAATGGCCGAGGGACAGCATGGCGCCACTCACGCCTGGACCGAGATCTACATCCCCGGCGCGGGATGGCGCGGCTTCGATCCCACAAACAACAAGCTCGTTAGCAGCGAACATATCCCCGTCGCCGTGTCGCGCGAGCAGGAGAAGGCTTCTCCGCTGTCCGGTTCATGGGAGGGCCCGTCAGACGCCTTCGACCGGATGACCGTCTCGGTGCAGGTCGTGGAAGCGCCGTAACGCCAATCGCTTCCGCGGCGGGGCTGCCGAACATGATCCAAGACTTGCCGAATCGAAATCTCGCATTGGCCTTATGCGGATTTCTCGAACAGCTCCCGCCCGATCAGCATGCGCCGGATTTCGCTGGTGCCGGCGCCGATCTCGTAGAGCTTGGCGTCACGCAGCAGCCGCCCGGTCGGATAGTCATTGATATAGCCGTTGCCGCCGAGCAGCTGGATGGCGTCGAGCGCGCATTGCGTCGCCTTCTCGGAGGCATAGAGAATGGCGCCGGCCGCATCCTCGCGCGTGGTCTCGCCGCGATCGCAGGCTTTCGCCACCGCGTAGACATAGGCGCGGGAGGCGTTCATCGTGGTGTACATGTCGGCGATCTTGCCCTGCACCAGCTGGAAGGTGCCGATCGGCTGGCCGAACTGTTTTCTCTCGTGCACATAGGGCATCACCACATCCATGCACGCCTGCATGATGCCGAGCGGACCTGCGGCCAGCACCGCACGTTCGTAGTCGAGGCCCGACATCAGCACGTTGACGCCGCGGCCGACCTCGCTCAGCACGTTCTCTTCCGGCACTTCGCAATTCTCGAATACCAGCTCGCAGGTATCGGAACCACGCATGCCGAGCTTGTCGAGCTTCTGAGCGGTCGAAAACCCTTTCATGCCCTTTTCGATGATGAAGGCGGTGATGCCGCGCGGGCCGGCGGCCGCATCGGTCTTGGCATAGACCACCAGTGTATCGGCGACGGGACCGTTGGTGATCCACATCTTGCTGCCGTTGATGACGTAACGGTCGCCCTTCTTCTCGGCGCGGGTCGCCATCGACACGACGTCGGAGCCCGCGTTCGGCTCTGACATTGCCAGCGATCCGACGTGCTCGCCGGAAATCAGCTTTGGCAGATATTTACGTTTCTGTTTCTCGTTGCCGTTGCGGCGCAGCTGATTGACGCAAAGATTCGAATGCGCGCCATAGGACAGCCCTACCGCCGCCGAGGCGCGCGATATTTCCTCGACCGCGATGCAATGCTCGAGATAGCCCAGTCCCGATCCGCCATACTCCTCCTCGACCGTAATCCCGTGCAGGCCGAGCGCGCCGATCTTCGGCCACAGGTCGCGGGGGAATTGGTTGCTTTTGTCGATTTCGGCGGCCCGCGGCGCGATCTCATCGGACGAGAAGCTTTGGACGGTTTCGCGGATCGCGTCGGCGGTTTCGCCGAGATCGAAATTGAACGTCCGATGCGCGTTGGGGATCATGGTGGCCTCCGGGCAGATCATGCGGCTTATCGCGCGCACAGCCTTATGCGTTGCAAATAAGCTTGTCACGGGCCGGCGGCCCTGAGAAGGGGGCGCGAGCAGGACCCGGGCCGGATCGGCGCCGCAATGCCGCAGAAATGCGTCAAACTCTCGCTTGCTCTGGCGCGGGTAACGGGTTGTAATTCGATTCAATCACCGCCCGAACCAACGGAAGCGGAACCATCAGGGAGCCGATCCATGCACGGGACCATCGAAGCCGTCCAAAGCGTCAGTCAAAAGGCCGCCCAAGAAAACGCCGCGCAAGAGCAGGCGTTTTCGTTGCCGCTCGACCAATTTAATCCAGGAGATCCCGAACTGTTTCGCTCCGATACGCACTGGCCGTATTTCGACCGGCTGCGCAAGGAAGAGCCGATCCATTACTGCAGGGATAGCATGTTCGGCCCGTATTGGTCGGTCACCAAATACAACGACATCATGGAGATCGAAACCAACCATTCGATGTTCTCCTCGGCGGCGCTGCTCGGCGGCATAACCATCCGCGATGTCGCACCCGACCTGCGTCGCGAAAGCTTCATTGCGATGGATCAGCCGCGTCACAGCGCGCAGCGCAAGACCGTCGCGCCGATGTTCACCCCAACCCATCTTGACCAGCTCGCGATCAATATCCGCAAGCGATCCGCCGAATGCCTGGACAATCTGCCAAAGAACGAGGTGTTCGACTGGGTCGATCAGGTCTCGATCGAACTGACCACGCAGATGCTCGCCGTGCTGTTCGACTTCCCCTGGGAAGACCGCCGCAAGCTGACGCGCTGGTCCGACGTCGCAACAACGCTTCCTGGTCCGGATGGCCTGGTTGCGACGGAGGAAGAGCGGCAGGCCGAACTGCTGGAATGCGCGACGTATTTCGGGAGGCTGTGGAAGGAACGCATCAACCAGCCGCCGAAGAGCGATCTGTTGTCGATGATGGCGCACAGCGAAGCCACGCGCGACATCGATCCGAAGAATTTCCTCGGTAACCTGATCCTGCTGATCGTCGGAGGCAACGATACCACCCGCAACACATTGTCGGGCAGCGTCTATGCGTTAAGCAAAAATCCGGATCAATACAGAAAGCTGCGGGAAAATCCCGAACTGATCGATAGTTTCGTGCCGGAGGTGATCCGCTGGCAGACGCCGTTGGCGCATATGCGCCGGACCGCGCTCCAGGACATCGAGTTCCGCGGCAAGAAGTTCAAAAAAGGCGACAAGGTCGTGATGTGGTACGTCTCGGGGAACCGCGACGAAGAGGTCATCGATCGTCCCTATGAGTTCATCATCGACCGGGCCCGTCCGCGCACCCACCTCTCCTTCGGCTTCGGTATCCATCGTTGCGTCGGCATCAGGCTTGCTGAGCTGCAACTGAGGATCATCTGGGAAGAAATCATGAAGCGGTTCGACAATATTGAAGTGGTTGGCGAACCCAAGCGGGTATATTCGAGTTTCGTTAAGGGGTATGAATCATTGCCGGTGCGAATCCCCGGCTGACGCGCGGGGGACGACAAGCAAGTCGCGCCGGGGACGACAAGGACTTAGGACCGATCGAGAATGAACATTCAGACTACGGTCAGAGCCGATAAGGCCGAGCTTCAGCGGCTCGCCCGCGAGGAAGCCTACGCCACACCGCTGAAGGATTTTCACCCGGGCGCGCCGCGCCTGTTCCAGAATGACACGCTGTGGCCCTGGTTCGAGCGGCTGCGCAGGGAAGAGCCGGTGCATTATTGCACCAACGCGCCGATCGAGCCTTATTGGTCGGTCACCAAATATAACGACATCATGCATGTCGATACCAATCACGGCATCTTCTCTTCCGATGTCGGCTTGGGCGGCATTTCGATCCGTGACGTGCCGCCGGGTTATGACTGGCCGAGTTTCATCGCGATGGACCAGCCGCGGCACGGCGCCCAACGCAAGACCGTGTCTCCGATGTTCACGCCTGATCATCTGGACCAGCTCGCGGTTCTGATCCGCGAGCGCGCCGGTCGGGTGCTCGACGCCTTGCCGCGCAACGAGACCTTCGATTTCGTCGATCGGGTGTCGATCGAACTGACCACGCAGATGCTGGCGACGCTGTTCGACTTCCCCTGGGAAGAGCGGCGCAAGCTGACACGCTGGTCCGACGTCTCAACCGCCCTGCCGAAGAGCATGATCGTCGAATCCGCCGAGCAGCGCCGGGCCGAGATGGACGAGTGTGCGGCCTATTTTGCTAGGCTCTGGAACGAGCGGGTCAATGCCGAGCCGAGAAACGACCTGATCTCGATGATGGCCCACAGCGATGCGACGCGGCACATGGATCCCGACAATCTGATGGGCAATATCATCCTGTTGATCGTCGGCGGCAACGACACCACCCGCAATACCATGAGCGGATCGGTGCTGGCGTTGAACGAAAACCCCGACCAATATCGGAAACTGCGCGACAACCCTGATCTGATCGATTCCATGGTGCCGGAAGTCATCCGCTGGCAGACGCCGCTGGCGCACATGCGGCGCACCGCGCTGGTCGATACCGAACTCGGCGGCAAGACCATCCGCAGGGGTGACCGCGTCGTGATGTGGTACGTCTCGGGCAATCGCGACGAAGAGGCGATCGAGAACCCCAACGACTTCATCATCGATCGGCCCCGCCCGCGCACCCATCTGTCGTTCGGCTTCGGCATCCACCGTTGCGTCGGCATGCGGCTTGCCGAACTGCAGCTAAGGATCGTCTGGCAGGAGATGCTGAAACGGTTCGACAAGATCGAGGTGGTTGGCGAGCCGAAGCGGGTCTATTCCAGCTTCGTGAGGGGCTACGAGTCCCTGCCGGTCCGCATTCCGGCCTGAGCAGACCAGCACTGTAAATATCGGGCTTGACCCTCCGGAGGCTCGGAAGTCATGACAGCGCAGGGTTCCCCCCGCGCTACAGGCCTCGTATCATCACCGCCCAGACCGAATGGGCCAAACCCGTCCTCGTCTCACCAACCGAGTTCCGATGACCGCCATAGAACAAGACGATTATGCCGATATCCGCGACGCCGTCGCCAAGCTATGCGCCCAGTTCCCCGGCGAATATTGGCGCAAGCTCGATCGCGAAATGGCCTACCCCAGCGCCTTCGTCGATGCGCTGACGCAAGCCGGCTATCTCTCGGTCTTGATCCCCGAAGAATATGGCGGCGCCGGGCTGAAACTATCCGCCGCGACCGCGATCCTCGAAGAAATCCACCGTGCTGGATGCAATGCCGGCGCCTGCCACGCCCAGATGTATACCATGGGCACGCTGCTGCGGCACGGCAGCGACGCGCAGAAGGCAAAATGGCTGCCGAAGATTGCCAGTGGTGAATTGCGGTTGCAGGCATTCGGTGTCACCGAGCCGACCAGCGGCACCGATACCTCGTCGCTGAAGACCTTTGCCAAACGCGAGGGCAACGAAGGCTATATCGTCAACGGCCAGAAGATCTGGACCAGCCGCGCGCAATATTCCGACCTGATGATCCTTCTGGCGCGCACCACGCCAAAGGATCAGGCACGGAAGCGCACCGATGGCCTCTCCGTGTTCATCGTCGATATGCGGGAAGCAAGAAATAACGGGCTCGAGATCAGGCCGATCCGAACCATGATGAATCACTCCACCACGGAGGTCTTCTTCACCGACATGAAGGTGCCGGCGGAAAACCTGATTGGCGAAGAAGGAAAAGGCTTTCGCTACATCCTCTCCGGCATGAATACCGAGCGTATCCTGATCTCGGCCGAGTGTATCGGCGACGCCAAATGGTTCATCGCGAAGGCCACCGCCTACGCCAAGGAGCGTGCGGTGTTCGGCCGCCCGATCGGCCAGAACCAGGGCATTCAATTTCCGATCGCCAAAGCCTATGCATCGATGCGCGCCGCCGAGCTGATGGTGAAGGAAGCCACTCGCAAATACGAGGCCGGGCTCGACTGCGGCGCGGAGGCCAATATCGCCAAGATGCTGGCGGCCGATGCTGCCTGGGAGGCAGCCAATGCCTGCATCCAGACTTTTGGCGGCTTCGGCTTTGCCGAGGAATACGACGTCGAGCGCAAGTTCCGCGAGAC
Organism: Bradyrhizobium canariense; assembly: GCF_900105125.1. Classification (NCBI taxonomy): domain Bacteria; kingdom Pseudomonadati; phylum Pseudomonadota; class Alphaproteobacteria; order Hyphomicrobiales; family Nitrobacteraceae; genus Bradyrhizobium; species Bradyrhizobium canariense. The sequence continues at coordinate 4,162,326 of NZ_LT629750.1, forward strand.
GCGGCTTTATCAGGTCGCGCCGATCTCGACCAACCTCATTCTGTCGTTCGTGGCCGAGCATGTGCTCGGCATGCCCCGCTCCTACTGAGAACTTAAGATGCTGCCGCTTGAAGGAATAACCGTCATCGCCGTTGAACAGGCGGTCGCTGCGCCGTTCTGCAGCTCACGGCTTGCGGATGCCGGCGCCCACGTCATCAAGATCGAACGGCCGGAAGGCGATTTTGCCCGCGGATACGATGCCGCGGCGAAAGGACAGAGCAGCTATTTCGTCTGGCTCAACCGCGGCAAGGATTCGGTGGTTGTCGATCTCGCCACCAAAGAAGGCCGCGCAGGCCTGGAGGAACTCATCGCCGGTGCGGACGTATTGCTGCAAAACCTCAAACCCGGCTCGATGGACAAGCTCGGCTTCTCGCTGGAACGTTTGAAGAAGGATTATCCGGCGCTGATCTGCTGCACCATCACGGGTTATGGCGACGACGGCCCCTATGCCCACCGCAAGGCCTATGATCTCCTGATCCAGGCCGAAAGCGGGCTCGCCTCGATCACGGGTGGTCCGGACGGTCCCTCGCGCGTCGGTCTTTCCATCGTCGATATCGCCACCGGCGCCACCGCGCATGCCGCCATCCTCGAAGCGCTGATCGCGCGAGGACGCACCGGCAAAGGTGCGGATATCCGGATTTCGATGTTCGACGTGATGGCCGACTGGCTGACGGTACCGCTTCTTAATTCGGAAGCCGGCAATCCGCCGAAACGAATGGGCCTCGCCCATCCCTCCATCGCGCCATACGGGGTGTTCAGCTCGAAGGACGGTAAGGGCATTCTGATTTCGATCCAGAGCGAGCGCGAATGGAAAAAGCTTTGCACTGAGGTCCTGGACCAGCCCGACCTGCCGAATGATGTCAGGTTTTCCAACATGGTCGAGCGCGTTCGCAACCGGCAGCTCACCGACAAGACCGTCGGCGACAGCTTTGCGACACTGACCCGTGACGAGCTGCTGAAGCGGCTATCCGACTCCGACATCGCGTTTGCCGAAGTCAACACCATGGCCGACCTTGCTGATCATCCGCATCTGCGCCGCATCGAAGTTAATACCCCGGCGGGACCGGTCGCCTATCCCGCTCCTGCTGCGATCGTCGTCGACCAGCCGCGTCACTACGGTGCCGTGCCCGGTATCGGCGATCACCCCGGCATGTCCAAAACTCCTCGCGTCCGGATCCAAACGTCATGACCGAAAAGATCGACCTCGATCATTTGCGTCAATGGATCGGCCGCACCACCGAAGCCTCCGACGTCGTCACCGCGCAACTGGTAAAGGGCTTGCGCGCGACGCTGTTTCAGGAGATCGGCGATCCCAAGACCGGCGATGCAGCGCCGTTCACCACCCATTGGTGCCTGGCGCAGCCGGTGTTTCCAATGTCGCAACTGAGCCAGGACGGTCACCCCTCGCGCGGCGGCTTTCTGCCGCCGGTGCCGCTGCCGCGCCGGATGTGGGCCGGCGGCGAACTGCAATTCCTGGACAATTTGCGCGTCGGTGACGAACCAAAGCGTTCGTCCCGCATTTCCGATGTCACGATGAAGACCGGCAGTACCGGCACGCTGTGTTTCGTCTCCGTGGAGCATGACGTGACGACGACCCGCGGCACCGCGATCCGCGAGCGGCAGGATATCGTCTACCGCGAAATGTCGAGCACGCCGCAGGCTGCTCCGACCAAGGCAGCGCCGCCGACTTCGGCGCAGCATCGCGAAGCGCATATGGCCGATCCCGTGCTGCTGTTTCGTTATTCGGCACTGACCTTCAACGGCCACCGCATCCATTACGACCGCGACTACGTCACCAAGGTCGAGGGCTATCCCGGACTGATCTTCCACGGCCCGCTGCAGGCGACGTTCATGGTGGAATTGGCGGCCAAGCTGCATGGCGGCGTACCGCCAAAGAAATTCAGCTATCGCGGACTGCAACCTCTGTTCGAAGGCAGCGAGTTCAGCATCAATGCCAACAAGACCGATAACGGCATGGAGCTGTGGACCGCGAATTCGGCGGGCCAGCCGACCATGAAGGGCACTGCAACGTGGTAGTCTCTTGTCTGTCATTCCGGGGCATCGCGCAGCGATGAACCCGGAATCCATCGGGCCGCGGGCGCAAGTGGTGGAATGGAGTCCGGGTTCGCCCTTTGGGCGCCCCTGAATGACGGCCGCTGAATAAGCACGAACAAGGGGACGGAAACATTGTCCAGCAAACACACCAGAACTGGAGCCAAATCCGTCAGCGTCAAGCAGGCAACACTCGACCTGTTACGATCATTCGGCATCCGCAAGATCTTTGGCAATCCCGGCTCGACGGAGCTGCCGTTCCTGAGCGATTGGCCCGACGATATCGACTACGTGCTGGGCTTGCAGGAAGCCTCCGTCATCGGCATGGCCGATGGTTATGCGCAGGCCACGCGCAACGCCAGCTTCGTCAATCTGCATTCCGCGGCCGGCGTCGGCAACGCGCTTGGCAATATCTACACCGCGCATCGCAACCAGACGCCGCTGGTGATTACCGCAGGCCAGCAGGCGCGCAGCATCCTGCCGCTGCAGGCATTCCTCTATGCCGAGCGCGCGTCGGAATTTCCACGGCCTTACGTCAAGTTCAGCGTCGAGCCGGCGCGCGCCGAAGATGTCCCGGCGGCGATCGCGCGCGCTTATTACGTCGCGATGCAGCCGCCCTGTGGACCGACCTTTGTCTCGGTGCCGATCGACGACTGGACCCATCAAACCGAGCCCGTGGAAGCCCGCAATGTCAGCCGCGAACTCGGCCCCGATCCCGAGGCGATGAAAACGCTCGCCGCGGCGCTTTCGGCAAGCAAGCACCCTGCCCTCGTCGTCGGCCCCGCCGTCGATCGCGCGCAAGCGGTCGAACTGATGGTTCGCGTGGCTGAGAAGGCCAAAGCGACCGTCTGGGTCAGTCCATTCTCGCCACGATCGAGTTTTCCGGAACGGCATCCGCAGTTTGCGGGTTTTCTCCATGCCTCGCCGGCGCAACTCTCGGATGCCTTGCGCGACCACGATCTGGTGGTGGTGATCGGCGCGCCGGTTTTCACCTTCCACGTTGAGGGCCACGCCTCGATCTTCGATGGCGCAGCCACGATCTTCCAGATCACCGACGATCCGACCGCCGCCGCCGCAACGCCTGTCGGCACCAGCATCATCGCGACCATGAAGCCGGCGCTGACGACGTTGCTGGACCTGTTGCCCGAGACCCGACGCGCGCCCCCCAAGGGCCGTGTCCTGCCGCCGGCGCCCGCGGCAGCCGATCCGATTCCCGTTGAATTCCTGTTGCACACGCTCTCGGCCGCGATGGGCGATGACGCGGTGCTGGTGGAAGAAGCGCCGTCGCATCGTCCGGCGATGCAAAAGTTCATGCCGATGCGTGGGCAGGACAGTTTTTACACCATGGCGAGCGGCGGTCTCGGATTTGGTCTACCGGCCGCGGTGGGAATGTCACTTGGTCGCCCGAATGTCAGGACCGTTTGCCTGGTCGGCGACGGCTCGGCAATGTATTCGATCCAGGCTTTGTGGACCGCGGCACAACGCAAGCTGCCGCTGACGGTGGTGGTGATCAACAATGCCGGCTACGGCGCCATGCGCTCGTTCAGCCAGGTGATGCAGGTGCGCAATGTTCCGGGCCTCGATCTGCCCGGGATCGATTTTGTCAGGATCGCCGAGGGCATGGGCTGCGATGCCGTGCGTGTCAGCAAATCGTCGGAGCTAGCGCCAGCGCTCAAGCGCGGCCTCGCGCATAGCGGCGTCAGCCTGATTGAGGTGATGGTGGATTCGGCAGTGCCGCTGCTCTACGCGCACAAGAATTGAAGCAACCAAGGCGTCGCCATTCACGACGCCAGAAACCCGCCATCCGCTGCCAGCATATGACCGACCACATAGGATGCGGCGTCGGACAGCAGCCAGATCGCGGCTTCGGCGGCTTCCTCCGCCTTTCCCATCCGCCGCAACGGCAAGCCGGCCGCGACGGCCGACATGTCGGCGATGCCGGAACGGAGCATCATATCTGTGACGACCCGGCCGGGGCCAATCGCATTGATCCTGACGCCGCGCGGCGCGGCTTCCATCGCCGCGGAGCGGGTCAGCGAGATTACCGCTGCCTTCGAGGCGGAATAGAGCGACAGGCCGGGGTTCGGATTTCGCACGCCACTGACCGATGCATTGACGACGATGCTGCCCTTGCCTTGCGCGAACATGACCGGAAGCTGATGGCGAAGACACAGGAAGACCGACCGCACATTGACGTCGAAGACTTCGTCATACACGGCGCTGCCCTGCTCCTCGAGCGGCGCCCGACGCTCCTGGAAGCCGGCATTGTTGAAGGCGGCGTCGAGCCGGCCATAGCGCTCGACCGCGGTCCTGACCAGGCGCGCGACATCATCTTCCCGCGTCACGTCGGTCGTGACCGCAAGCGCCTCCGCTCCCGCGCTGCGGCATTCGGCTGCAACCGCTTCGATCTCCGGCTCGCGCCGGCCGGCGATCAGCACGGCCGCGGCTCCCTCTTCCGCCATCTTCAGGGCGGCAGCTCGACCGATGCCACTACCGCCTCCGGTCACCAGGCAAACCCTTCCGCGCAGCCGGCCCACGGCCGCGCCGGGGGTCGCTGTCGGCAAAAGCTGGCCCATCGCGCCAAATTCCTCGATCATACTATCGAACCATTTCGGTATATAGTTGTATAATACAACTATTATATCATTCTGGAGTCAAGCCATGACCATTCCGGATCCGACCCTGATCGACGACATTCGCGCTGCCTCCCGGCAGATGGTCCGTGAACTCGGCTTCATGGAAGCGACGCTGGCCGCCACCGACTATCCGCCGTCGGCCGTGCACACGATCCTGGAGATCGGCCTCCGTGGTCCGATGACCTCGGGTCAACTCACCGAACTGCTGCATCTTGAGAAATCCAGCGTCAGCCGGATGGTCCGCAAACTGATCGAAAATGGCGAGTTGAAGGAGGCGTCCGATGCAGAAGACGCCCGGATAAAGCCGTTGTCGCTAACCGCGAAAGGACGGCGCACGCTGGCGGCCTTGCATGATTTCGGCCGGCGGCAGGTTTCCGGGGCGCTCGAGCGGCTGAGTGAGGCCGAACAGCGGGTCGTCCGGGACGGACTGACGATCTATGCCCGCGCCTTGCGTGCGGATCGCGACGCGGAGGCCACCACGGCCCCGAATTCCGCGGCCTGAAGTCCGGCGCAGCGCGTAGACTACTTCGTATGCGCTTCCCGCATCTTGGCCTGGATCTTCGCCATGCCCGCGATCCAGCGATCGTAATTCTCGGTCTTCTTGCGCATGTAGCCGAGCACCTGCGGATGCGGCAGGATCAGGAACGTTTCCTGCTCGATACCGGCGAGCGCGTCCTTTGCCACTTGCTCCGGCGTCAGATCGCCGTCGCCGGATTGCGGTCCCTTCGGGATCGAGCGGAGCATATTGGTGTCGACACCTTGCGGGCACAGGATCGAAACCTTGATGCCGTCGGCTTTGTGCGAGATCGCGAGGTTCTCGGCAAATCCGACCGCGGCATGCTTGGTGGTCGAATAGGCTGGGCTTCCGACCTGCGACAGAAGGCCCGCCGCCGAAATCGTGTTGAGGAAATAGCCGCCGCCACGCGCTTTCATGCGTGGGATCAGATGCCGCGCCGCATAGACATGGGCCATGACGTGGATCGCCCAGCTTCGCGACCATGGTTCGTCGGAGTTGCCGCCGGCATTCACCGACAGCGGATCGAAGCCGCCACCGATGCCGGCATTGGAGCAGAACAGCGCGATCGGACCGAACTGCCGCTCGGTTTCCTCGATGACATGGCAGATATCTTTTTCCTGGCCGACATCGCATTTGAACGCGGCACCACCGACCGAAGCGGCAACGGCCTCTCTGCTCGCGTGATCGAGATCGGCGACCACGACCTTGGATGCACCGGCGCGATGAAAGGCTTCGCAGAGCGCGCGCCCAATGCCGTTGGCGCCTCCGGTCACAACCACGACCTTGCCGGCCACCTGCATCGTCACACTCCGCTTTTGAAAAACCTCAGGTCAATACGAGATCGAGCACGGCAGTGTAGTGGCAGGCCGCGCCGAGCAGCACGAAAGAATGCCATATCACATTCTGGAAGCGAAGCCGTCGCCAGGCGTGAAAAATCACACCGAAACTATATAGCGCGCCGCCGACGAGCACGAACCACAGCGCCGTTCTCGGCAGCGTCGACACGCCGGTGTGATAGAGCATCACGCCGCTCCAGCCCATCGCCAGGTAAAGACCGACCGAGACACGGTCAAAACGGCCGGGCCAGCCGAGCTTAAGCACGATGCCGACGATCGCGATGCACCACACGCCCGTCAGCAAAGCGATGGCAAAGATGCTTTCCTTCATTTCCATGATGAAGGGTGTGTAGGTCGCCGCGATCAGCACATAAATCGCCGAATGATCGAAACGGCGCAGCACCCATTTGGCGCGCGAGACCGGCCAAAGATTATAGGTCGCCGACAGCACCAGCATCGCCAGCAGCCCGGCGACGTAGACCGACACCACGACGATATCCAGCGGCGTCGCATAGACGACGGTGAGCACGACCAGCACCGTGGCCGCGATCAACCCCAGGCACACGCCGACGACATGCACGATGCCATCCGCGATCAGCTCGGCCCGATCATAGTGCCATCCGATCGCGTCGCGCGCCGCATAGACGGAGTGCGAGGCCAGTTGTTTGAGTTGGAAAATGGTCATGGCAAACCGGCCCATTTCGGTCAGGGAGCGATAAAGAATACGTCTCGCGTGGTCAACGAACCGTTCAAACCCCTCGCTTTTAATAGCGTCGGAAGTGTGAAGCTTGAATTTGGTCTCCCGATTGCCACTTTTTAGGCAGTTCGCCCGCCCATTTTCCGAGCTTCCTTCCCCTATGGCCCCTGGTTTTTCCGATATCGTCGAGGAAGCACGCCTTTCAGCGCGGGCGCTGCTGGACTATGGCGAGCACTTTTTCAACCCAACGGTCCGGCTTGGCGTCACCGGACTGTCACGCGCCGGCAAAACCGTGTTCATCACGGCGCTGGTTCACGGTCTGATCCGCGGCGGCCGCTTCCCTGTTTTCGAGCCCCTCGCGACCGGGCGGATCGCCCGCGCCCGGCTCGAGCCGCAACCCGACGACGCCGTGCCGCGCTTCGATTACGAGAACCACGTCCGCACGCTCATTGAAGATCGCCGCTGGCCAAACTCGACCGTCGATATCAGCGAGCTGCGGCTCGTCATCGATTACCAGCGGCATAACGGCGCAGACCGCACGCTGACGCTCGACATCGTCGATTATCCCGGCGAATGGCTGCTCGATCTGCCGCTGCTCAATAAAACTTACGAGCAATGGTCGGCCGAGAGTCTTGCCTTGTCGCGTGAAGGCCCTCGCGCGCAGCTCGCAACGCCTTGGCACACGCATCTTGCGACGCTGAACGCCGAAGCCCGCGCCGACGAGCAGGCCGCGCTGACGTCAGCGCGGCTGTTCACCGAATATTTGCGCGCCTGCCGCGACGAACGCTTTGCCATGAGCCTGCTGCCGCCGGGCCGCTTCCTGATGCCGGGCAGCCTTGCGGGCTCACCGGCGCTGACCTTTGCGCCGCTCGATGTGGCCGCCGATGGAACGGCACCCGAGGGGTCGCTGTGGGCGATGATGGTCAGGCGTTACGAAGCCTACAAGGATGTCGTGGTCCGGCCGTTCTTTCGCGATCATTTCGCACGGCTCGATCGTCAGATCGTTCTCGTCGATGCGCTGGCCGCCTTCAACTCGGGCCCCGAAGCGCTCGTTGACCTCGAGGCGGCGCTGGCGGGCATCCTGGATTGTTTCCGGATCGGACGCAGTACGCTGTTCAGCAGTCTGTTCCGGCCGCGGATCGATCGAATATTGTTCGCCGCGACCAAGGCCGATCATCTGCACCAGTCGAGCCATGACCGCCTTGAGGCCATATTGCGGCGGACGGTGGCCAAGGCTGCCGAGCGCGCCGAATATGCCGGCGCCGCGATTGACGTGGTGGCGCTGGCCGCGGTCCGCGCCACCCGCGAGGCCCAGGTGCAGCGCGGCCGCGATAAACTGCCCTCCATTCTCGGCACGCCTGCGGCCGACGAGGTCGTTGGCGGCGAGACGTTTGATGGCAACACCGAAGTCGCAACCTTTCCCGGCGACCTGCCGGCCGACCCAGAAGAACTGTTCAAGGGCGAAGGCGCGTTTCGCGGCCTCTCCAGCGCGCCGGCGGAAAAAACCGATTTCCGCTTTCTTCGCTTTCGGCCGCCGCAACTCGACAGCCATGCTGCGGACGGTCCCATCCTGCCTCACATCCGCCTTGACCGCGCCCTTCAATTCCTGATCGGAGACAAATTGCAATGAGCGAGCGATCGTCTCATCGACGTCCCGCCACCTTCAAGCTGGACGATCCCGGCGTCATCGTGATGGATCCGGATCATTCCAGCCGCCCGGCTCGCGGCACCGTCCACGTCACGCCGGAAGCCGACCCAGCGCTGCTGCCGGTTCCGCTGGAGGCGCCGCTGGTTCCTATCCGGCGCGGTTTTCGCTGGGGCGCGGTGTTCTGGACCGCGCTCGGCGGGCTGGTTCTGCTTGGCCTCGGCCTTGGCATCACCCATTTGATCGAGGGCCTGTTCGCGCGCAGCGAAGGCCTCGGCTTTGTTGGCCTGGCGTTCGCCTTCGCCGCCGCGCTGGCGCTGACCATCATCATCGCGCGCGAGGCGTTTGGGCTGGCACGGCTCGCCACCATCGAGAGGATGCATCTGCGTGCCACTGAGGTGCTGATCAGCGACGATCGCAGGGCCAGCCGGACAATTGTCGACGATCTCCTGAAACTGGCGCACCAGAATCCGCAACTGGCCCGCGCCCGCGCCACACTGCAAGGCCACGCCGACGATATCATCGATGGCGCCGACATGATCAAACTGGCCGAGCGTGAATTGATGACGCCGCTCGATCAGGAAGCGCGCCGCCTCGTCTCCTCTGCCGCGCAACGCGTCTCGATCGTCACCGCGGTCAGCCCGCGCGCGCTGATCGACGTGCTGTTTGTTTTCGTGGCCTCGTTGCGGATGATCCGGCAACTGGCGCGGCTCTATGGCGGACGGCCGGGCACGCTCGGCATGATCCGGCTGATGCGTCACGTCATCGCCCACCTCGCCATCACCGGCGGCATGGCGGCGAGCGACAGCCTGGTTCAACAGATGCTCGGCCACGGCATCGCGGCAAAGCTGTCGCAGCGTCTTGGCGAGGGCGTCCTCAACGGTCTGCTCACCGCGCGACTGGGCCTTGCCGCCATCGAGGTCACGCGCCCGCTGCCATTCACCGCCTTGCCGCGGCCGGCGCTGGCGGATCTGGCGAAGGATCTGCTGCGCAAGCGCGAGGATGACGCGTAGTTTGTGCGTGCCGGCGCGGCGTTTGGATCAGAGATGTCCGTACCGATGGCGTCTTAATCTCGAAGGGGTGGACTGCCTCAGCGCGTCTGAAGCCGGATAAAATCCGTGATCACATGCAGGGCTTCCACCGAAGCGGGACTGGTCGGATTTTGCGGGATGAACGTGTGCGGCTGTCCCTTGAACTTCCGAAGTGTGATCTGCCCGCCCGCCTTTGCATAAGCAGCCGCAAACCGGTCCGCCATATCAGGCGTCACATTGGCATCATTGGTTCCCTGGATCAGCAGCGCCGGCGGCAGTTTCAACGATGAGCCGGATTCGACGATGTGCTGAGGATTGGCCTCGGCCATCGTCTCTTCGGTGCCAAAGAACGCGTGATGATTATTGACCAGCCGGTCGTTGCCCGTCGCCCTAGCCATCCGGTATCGCGCGACCGGATCCGAAATGGGCCAGCACAGGATGAGATAAGCAAGGTTGGCGTCGACGTCTGCGGCGTTCGCCAGCGGCAAAGCAAGATATCTCGGATCGCGAGGCCGCAACACGTTCAGCAGCAATTGATGGGCGCCGCTGGATGTTCCCAGCCCACCAACGAGCTCGGCATTGCCTCCCCATCGCGCCACATTCGCCTTCAGCCATCGTATCCCGAGATTGATGTCGGCGACGGAGCCGGGATAGGGCACAGCCGGCGCAAGCCGGAAGTCGAGCGCCAGCACGGCGGTGCCGGCGGCCGCGATCACCTCATGCATCGGTGCATTATTCAGCCGATCGCCGCCGGTCCACGCCCCGCCATGCACGTCGACGATGGCCGGAAAACCGGACACGCCTTTGGGGCGGTAGAGACGGGCCAGCAGCACGGCATCGCCGACCCGGCCGAACTCGAGATCCTCGGTGAGGACCTCATAGGTCGATCCATTTATCACGGTCATCTCCGGCAACCTTTCTCTTGAGGCCGAACGAACCCGTACTTGCCGGCGGCCCAGCTAGGCCGGCCCGACGATCTTCGTTCGCAGCGACATCAGGCCCTCGAACGAAATCACCATGTCGTCGCCGGGCTGCAAATAAAGTTCGGCGGCGTTCGGCTGCCCGACTGCAACGCCGCTCGGCGCCCCCATCGCGATCAGATCGCCCGGCTCGAATACGACATAGCGCGAGAAGTGTTCCAGCACATCGGCGATCTTGTAGAGATAATCGCCGGTGTTCGAGCGCAGCCGCTGCTTTCCGTTGACGTCGCAGGTGACCCACAAATTGTCGGTATCGGCGACTTCGTCCATTGTCAGGATGTAAGGACCGACCGGCGCAAAGCCGGGCATGTTCTTGGCGGTCCAGAACCGGCTGCCGGAGGCTACTTCGCGCTTCTGGATTTCGCGGGCGCTGACATCATTGGTGAGTGTGAAGCCCGAAATATAGTCCATCGCATCGGCCTTCTTCACGCCATGGGCGCGCTTGCCGACGACGTAACAAAGTTCCGGCTCGTAATCGAGCGTCGTAATGTCGGCCGGCTTGACGACTTCATCGCCATCCCCCGACATCGTGCTGATCAGCTTGATGAAACCGGTCGGCTCGTTCGGCACTTCGGTCAGCATCTTGTTGGCCGCGAGCTCTTCGCGATGCCGCTTGTTGTTTTTGCCGACGCAAAAAAACTTTGACGGGTCCGGGATCGGCGGCAGAAATTTGACGCCCGCGATCGGCAGCAGCAGTTTTTCTTTTTCAGCGGCCGCGACCAACTCCTTGAGAGCGGCAAGCGTGTGGGGACCGCTGGTCAGCGCCATCTTGACCGAGATTGCCGGGACCGCGCGATGCAGCGCATTGGCCGCCGCCACGACATCGACAATGTGATTGCCGCTGATGATGCCAAACCGCGCCTCGTTCCCCAGCGACGGATCGACAAAAGAAGCCAAACGCATTTCTACTTTCCTCCCGGCAATTGCACGTTGTTGTCTTTCACAAGCTTGGTCCATTTGGCGACATCGGCATTGATGTAGCGGCCAAATTCTTCCGGCGTTTGCGGCTTGGGCTCGGCGCCCAGCGTCGCCAGATGATCGCGAAACTCCTGCGTCTGCATCGCCGCGACAATCACCTCATTGATCTTTTTGACGATCTCGGGCGGCGTCTTCGGCGGCGCCAGCAGGCCGAACCAGCCGACCGACTCGTATCCCGGCACCGCATCGGCGACCGTCGGCACGTCAGGATAGAATTTGGAGCGCTGCGTGTCGGTCACGCCCAGCGCCTTCAATTGACCAGACTGCACGAATTGCTGCACCACCGGCCCAGGCGCGAACATGATATCGATACGTCCGCCGAGCAGATCGGTCACGGCCGGTTCAGTGCCTTTGTAGGGAATATGCAGCAGCTTGATGCCGGTGGCGCTCGCGAACAGCAGACCGGAAAGATGCGAGGCGGCGCCGATGCCTGACGAGCCATATGTCAGTCCCTCCGGCTTTTCCTTGGCATAGCGGATCAGCTCCGCCGTCGTCTTCACCGGCAGGTTGGGATTAGCAACGAGGAGATAAGGCGGCGCCGCACCGATCACGATGGGACTGAGATATTTGTTGACGTCAAACGGACCATCGCCATCGGCATTGGCGGAAACCGCCATCAGCGCGCCGGTCGACGCCATCAGCAGCGTGTAGCCATCAGCCGGCGCCTTCATGGCGGCCCGGGTGCCGATCGCACCCGACGCGCCCGCCTGGTTTTCCACGATGACAGGCTGGCCCCATTTCTTGTGCAGATTGTCGGCGACGATGCGTGCCAGAACGTCGGTGCCGCCTCCCGGCGCGAACGGCACGATCAGTCTTATCGCGTGATCGGGGTAATCGGCCGCCGTTACCGGCGAGGCGAGAGCGCAGAGTGCCAATAGCGGCACGGCGACACGAAAAAGCATTCTAGAATTCTCCTTGCGGCGGACGTTCATGACGCGCCGCAGCCAATGCGGCAACAGCAACGCCGCGATTGGCGCCATGCGCCAGAAGCGGGACGTCGCCCGCCAGCACGCGCCAGCGATACAGCGGCGAATCCGGCGGCGGCGACAGCTCCGGCGTCCAGCCGGTCAGTTTCTCCAGCGCGTAGGTGTCCATCACCATTCCGCGCCAGACACGATCGACCTGTTCGAGCGGCTCCCTGATCGCCGTCGTGGAAGCCCACACCGGATTGGCATCATCCGGCTTGCGCGCGACGTAAAGCCCGGTGTGGCCCCGGATCGCGTCGATGCCAGGGTCGCGAAAGCCCATGAAACGTCCACGCTCGTTGATCTGGATCACCGGCACGCGATCTTTGAAATACCAGCGCATCATGGCGTAGGTCCGGTAGTCCGTGGTGGCAATCCAGGTCGCGCCTGTCTTTTGCAACTCGGCCTGTGCCCGGTCCGCGACCTGCTCGTAACCGGCCTCGCCGCCGATCGGGTCGGCCTGGCCGATGAAATTCCAGGGGCAGACGGTGTAATAAAGAAACACCAGAACCACGAAGGCGATGCCGGAAATGACCGCCGCATTCGCCCACGCGATCGTCGATCTGATCATCCATGCCGGCCAGCCTTCGCGCGGCAGCATCGCGATATTGATGGCCGCGGCGGCGAATCCGGCCGGCCACATGAACATCGGCCAGGTGTCGCCCACCCGCAGCGTCAGCGACTTCCAGAAAAAATAGCCGAAGGGAACGATGACGCAGGTCGAAAGCAGGATAGCCACCGCATCAAACCGTCGATAACCCCGCCACGCCGATAGCGTCACGCCTGATAGCACCACCGGCAGCAGAATGAATCCGACCAGCCCGAACTGCAGGCCAAAGAAGTCGCCGACGGTGCGCAACGACAGTTCGTGGGTCGAGGTCGCGCGCACGAGCTGGAATCTGAAGGACGCCCAGTCGTGCTCGGCGTTCCAGATCAGGACCGGCAGGAACACGATGACCGCAATCAGCGCTGCAAGCCAGGGCCAGGGGCTCCGCAGCCATCGCCAACGCCAGGCCGGCACCAGCGTGAAGGCCAGCACGGCCGGAAGCAGCATGACGACGGTGAATTTCGACAACAGCGCCAGCCCGGCGAACAGTCCGGCGGCAAGCCACCAGCGCGCGTCCCCGCTCTCGCTTAGCCGGATCAACGCCCACAGCATGGCGACCGCAAACGGGATCAGCGCCACGTCGGGCGCGACCTTGGCCATCAGCAGCCCGTAATAGAGCGCCGCTTCCGGCATCAAGACCGCCAGCACCACCGCGCGGACATCATGCGTGACACGGCGGACGATGTCGGCGAGCAGCAATTGCGTGACCAGCATGGCCAGCACGCCGGCAAACCGCACGCCGAGATTGGTGTCGCCGAAGATCGCCGTGCCGAAACGGATGAACCACGCGATGACAGGCGGATGATCGAGGAAGGAAAGCACGTTCTCCTTCGACCAGGTCCAGTAATAGGCCTCATCCGTGCGCAGATCGATCACGCTGGCGTAGATCAGCCGCATCGCCGTCATCGCGGCAATCAACACGATCACGCCAAGCCACTGCCGAGCGGCGGATTTGTCAGGTTTGGAGCTGGTATCGGGTGGGGTAATCGTCACGGCGCTTTCTCCCCGACTCCCCGGATGGTGTCAACGTGCCGCACCTATCGGCGTCCGGCGAGCACCGGGGGCCGACAACCCGGGCGTCATCTGCGCCGGGTCCCGTCCTTGCCGGGATATCGAGCGAAAAGCTATTCAGTGCGGGAATTAAACCCTACGATCCCCGATATCTATTTCCATGAATCACATGACCTCACGTTCCCTATCCAGGCTTGCAAAATCGATCCAGGGCATCGGCGTGCGGCAGGTCCGTCTCGGCTGTGGCATGGTGCTGTACACCTATCTGGTTAGTCATTTCCTCAACCATGCGCTCGGTAATATCTCGATGGATGCCCTTGCCACCGGCGTCCGCTACCACACCCTGTTCTGGCAGTTTCTGCCGGTCGCGATCACGCTCTATACCGCGGCACTGGTTCATTCGGGTCTCGGGATCTGGGCGCTGTACCAGCGCCGGCAATTTCGCTGGAAGGCCATCGAACCGCTCCAGCTCGTGCTCGGCCTGAGCATCCCCGCGCTCATCATCGCGCATATCGTCGGCGTACGTCTTGGCCAGACGCTGTTCGGAAATGAAAAGCTCTACCCGCAGGAGCTTTATTCGTTCTGGGTCGCGCGGCCCTACAGGATCTGGCTGATGTCCGCCGTCCTGATCATCGCCTGGGTGCACGGCAGCATCGGTCTTTATTTCTGGCTGCGGATGAAAGCGTTTTTCGAGCGCGCCGCGCCATTTCTGCTCGCGGCGGCGGTGCTGGTTCCGACGCTGGCCCTGCTCGGTTTTTATCAGGCCGGGCGGAGCGTTGTCGAAGACAGCGCCAGCGCCCAATGGCGGGCCGACAACCTCTCGCCGCAACAGATCGGCACGGCGGCCCAGCAGGGAACGCTGGAGGACATCGCCGATTATTGTCTGATCGGCTACCTCGGCCTGCTCGGATTGGTGCTGCTGGCAAGAGGCGCACGCGCCCTGAACGAACGCCGCGGCGGCATGATCACGCTTTCATACGGCAATGGCCGCACGGTTCGGGTGCCGAAAGGCCTCAGCGTGCTTGAAGCAAGTCTGCGCAACAACGTGCCGCATGCCAGCGTTTGCGGCGGCCGCGCCCGCTGCTCCACCTGCCGCATTCGCGTGATCGGCGACTGCGGGCTGTTGCCGGCGCCGTCCAAGCGGGAAAACTTCGTGCTCAACCGCGTCGGAGCAACCGATCCGTCCATTCGGCTTGCCTGCCAGCTTCGCCCTGTCGAAGATCTGTCTTTCTTTCAGCTGTTCATGCCGCACACGATGTCGGCCAACGCGCATGCGTCGCAACCGCACCGTATCGGCCAGGAGCGCTATCTCGTCAGCATGTTCGTGGATATGCGCGGCTCGACCAACCTCGCTGAACATCGTTTGCCATTCGATACCGTCTTTATCGTCAACCGATTCCTCAGCGCTGTGTCACAGGCCGTGGTCGAATGCGGCGGGCAGCCGAACCAGTTTGTCGGCGACGGAGAACTGGCCCTGTTCGGTCTGCACACCAGTCCTAAAACAGCTTGCCGCCAGGCGCTCAAGGCGGCGGCCATGATTGCCGCCAACATCGAGGAACTGAATCAATTTCTCAGCCACGATCTGCATGAGCCGATCCGCTTCGGCATCGGCATTCACGGCGGCGAGGTCATCATCGGAGACATCGGCTACCGCGACCACATGGTGTTCACCGCACTTGGAGACGCGGTCAATGTCGCCGCGCGATTGCAAGACATGACGAAGACCCTCGCCTGCGAAACGATCCTGTCCGAGGAGGTGCGTGTCACGGCGGGCCTGCCGGCAGATGGTTTGCCCGAGCAAGAGGTCGCGATCCGCGGACGCACCGAGCTGATGATTGTGCGCTACGTCACCCACGCGAAGACGTTGACCGGACTCGTCGAAGATCCGGATGCCGTGGTGGCCTAGTTAAAACCGGTTCTGAACAGGCGTTCAGAAAATTCTCCCTGAACCGGCTGCGATTCTTTCGAACCCCGCCTCTCGACGATGCGACTGACGAGCGATGGGCAAGACTGACAAGCGTAGCCCGCGCCGAGTGCGCATTCCAAAGGAGAACGACCATGTTACGTAAACTTATTCTTGGACTGGTTGCCGCAGCTTCTCTCAGCGCGATGGCGCTGGCTCCCACCGCCGCTTCCGCGAAGCCGTGGGGATGGGGTGGCGGCTGGGGAGGTTATCATCACTTCCACGGCTTCGGTGTCGCTTATGTCGGCGGTCCCGCTTACGACGGTGGCGGCTGCTATGTAACGCGTCGCGTCCTGACGCCGTTCGGCTATCGCCTGCGTACCTTCAACGTCTGCTATTGATCTTAATTTCAGTTCCTTCTGCCCAAACTCCCCGGTCGCTTTGCGCGGCCGGGGTTTGTTGTTTTAGCTGTTCTGTTTTAGCTGCTCGATGTGGCGTGCGCCGGCAAAACTTGGATCGTTCCGCCAGGCGCGCCTGCCTGAAACCTGGCCGAAACCAGGCCTTGCACGCTTATCTGCCCGAAGCGGATCATGGTTAGTTTTTCCTTAATTTCACCGGCCCAGTCGTTTTGCCGCGGACTAAAAACCTCTGAACTAAGTGCAAAACCGGCAAAAAGCGCGAAATGCGCCGCGATTACGATCGTTTTCCGCCCGAATCGTGGTGTGGTTTAAGCTACCAAGGTTTGCGTAGACCGCGTATCGTGCACCCGTCGGACAGGCCGGTTGGCGGGGACTGGCAGTTCGTATTTATTTTTTGATCCCGCGGAGACGACGTGATGGCTAAAGGTACTGTTAAATGGTTCAACCCGACCAAGGGTTATGGATTTATCCAGCCCTCCAGTGGCGGCAAGGATGTTTTCGTTCATATTTCAGCGGTTGAGAAAGCCGGCCTGTCAACGCTCAACGAGGGGCAGACGGTTGAGTACGAAGAGGTAGCCAATCGCGGCAAGACCTCGGCCGAGAACCTCAAGGTTTAAAGCAATCAATAGCGGCACCCTCTCGGATGTAATCTGGGAGCGGCGCTTGCAGCATTGTAGAAAATGCACACCATTCGGCAGGAGCAGATTATGCTCTTGCGGCGCATAGGATTGGCGCAGAACGCGCCGATTCAATTTCAATCTTCCTTGACCCATTGTGTGAGCGGCATGACGTCCGGTGGCTGCGCATAGCCGCGCGGCCACATGTCCACGACCCACTCGACCCTGGTTGCGCGCTCCACCAACACGGCCGTGTTGTGCGGCAGCTGCAACACCAGCGGATTGCCGCGATAATGCGGGTCGCCGACCACATGGAATTTGAACAGGCCCCATTCCTGCAGCACCAGCAACAGGCTCGTGGTGTTGCGCGTGGTGTCCCAGCAATCGAAATTGTGTTTGTCATCAAGCGCGCGGACATCCGCTTTTGCGACACGCTTGTTGGTGCCGATCACCGGTCCCATACGACGATCGAACCAGATCACAGCCTTCTGCGTCGCCGCCCGTTCCGCTGTAGCTGACGCGTGGCCGGCCGCGAGGATTTGCGCGAGTGCAGCGCGGTCGCCGGGCGTGAAAGTGAGAATCTCGCGGCGGCGGCACACGAAGCCATAGCAAACCGTCATCGAAGTCGCCGAAGGCGGATAAATCGACACCGTACTGTACAGCGCCGCCTGCGGGGCGCTCAGCTCTGCCGCGCGCGCCGGCAGCGGCGTGGCCGTCAGCATCGATCCGATCAACGGCATGGCAAATACGCGCAACGCAGCGCTTTTGCCCGACCTGCCAGATCGGCCCTGCCCACCCGTGAATTCCATCCTGCGCCGCACTTCACATCAAAATTGCCACAAAACCTATCGCAGCGGTTTCGTGATTCCAAGCCTGGGTCCATGATAACAACAGGGAACCTCAGGTCATGCCATGACATCCGATGCCACCTCACTTCCGCAATTCAAGGCGCCGTATGCGCCGGACGATCGTGTGATCGCGACAGGGCTGCTTGAAACAGCGCGATTGGACGCGGCTCAGGAAGAACGGATCGACCGCTCGGCGACGCGCCTGATCGACGCCATTCGCGCCAATGATGACCGGCTCGGCGGCGTCGAGGACATGCTGCGCGAATTCGCGCTCTCGACCAAAGAAGGCCTTGCGCTGATGGTGCTCGCGGAGGCTTTGCTGCGCGTACCCGATGCCCGCACCGCCGATCATTTCATCGAAGACAAGCTCGGCCAGGGCGACTTCCTGCACCACGAGACCCAATCCAGCGCGTTCCTCGTCAATGCGTCGGCCTGGGCGCTGGGGATGTCAGCGCGCGTGATCCAGCCGGGGGAAACCCCGCAAGGCACCATCGGACGGCTCGCGAAACGGCTGGGCGTTCCGGCCGTGCGCGCCGCGACAAGGCAGGCGATGCGGCTGATGGGCAGCCACTTCGTGCTGGGGGAAACCATCGAGGCCGCGCTCGCACGGGCGCAGCCGGATTCGTCGCGCGCGCCACGCTATTCCTACGACATGCTCGGTGAAGGGGCGCGCACCGCCGCGGATGCGGAGCGCTATTTCAATTCCTACGCCAGCGCGATCGAAGCGATCGGCCGCGCCGCCGATCGCCGGCCTCTGCCCGACCGGCCCGGCATCTCGGTCAAGCTCTCCGCGCTGCATCCGAGATATGAAGCCGTGAGCCACAGCCGGGTGATGACGGAGCTCGCCCCGCGGCTGATTGATCTGGCACAACGGGCCAAGGCTTATGACCTCAATTTCACCGTCGATGCCGAAGAAGCTGACCGGCTGGAGCTATCGCTCGACGTGATCGCGGCAGCGTTCAGCGATGCATCGCTCGCGGGCTGGGACGGTTTTGGGTTGGCGATCCAAGCCTATCAGAAACGCGCAGGCGACGTGATCGACTACGTCAACAGCCTGGCGCAAACGCTGGACCGGCGAATGATGGTGCGCCTCGTCAAGGGCGCCTATTGGGACACCGAAATCAAGCGCGCGCAGGAGCGCGGCCTCGACGACTATCCGGTATTCAGCCGCAAGGCGATGACCGACCTGAACTACATCGCCTGTGCGCAAAAATTACTGACGCTGCGGCCCCGTATTTTCCCGCAATTCGCCACCCACAACGCGCTGACGGTCGCAACCATTCTCGAACTCGCCGACGACAAGGGCGGCTTCGAATTCCAGCGCCTGCACGGCATGGGGGAAGCGCTCTACGCGCAATTGAGCGATGATCGTCCGGAACTCGCCTATCGCACTTATGCACCGGTCGGCAGCCACCGCGACCTCCTCGCCTATCTGGTGCGGCGGCTTCTGGAGAACGGCGCCAACTCGTCCTTCGTGGCGCTAGCCGCCGATGACAAGGTTCCGGTGACGAGGCTGCTGCGCCGTCCGGCTGCGATCATTGGCACACCAGATCAGGCGCGGCATCCGAACATCCGATTACCGCGTGATCTTTATCGGCCGCAACGGACGAATTCACGCGGCATCGAATTCGGCGATCGCAGCGCACTGAACAAATTGCTTTCGGACGTTGCGGCAAGCAAACCTGTGATCAATGAGATCGCCGATATGAGTCCGGAGACCGCCAGCGACATCGTCGCCGCAGCCCGTGCAGGATTCAAAGCGTGGAGCGCTACGGCGGGGAAAACGCGCGCCGAAATTCTCGAGAAGGCGGCGGCTCTGCTGGAGCAGCGGACGGCGCACTTCATCGCGCTGCTGCAAAGCGAGGGCGGCAAGACCCTTGACGACGCGCTTTCGGAAGTCCGCGAAGCCGCTGATTTCTGCCGCTATTACGCCGCGGAAGGCCGCAAATTGTTCGGTGGGATCGAGGAGATGCCGGGACCTACCGGCGAGAGCAATGCGCTGCGGCTGCGCGGCCGCGGCGTGTTCATCGCGATATCGCCGTGGAATTTTCCGCTCGCGATCTTCTCGGGCCAGGTCACGGCGGCGCTGATGGCCGGCAACACAGTTGTCGCCAAGCCTGCCGAACAGACGCCGCTGATCGGAGCGGAGGCGGTCCGGCTGCTGCACGAGGCCGGTATACCCTCCTCGGCTTTGCATCTGGCGCAAGGCGACGGCCGTATCGGCGCGGCGCTGACAGCTCATCCCGACATC
The DNA here is from genome assembly GCF_900105125.1 of Bradyrhizobium canariense. Lineage (NCBI taxonomy): Bacteria > Pseudomonadati > Pseudomonadota > Alphaproteobacteria > Hyphomicrobiales > Nitrobacteraceae > Bradyrhizobium > Bradyrhizobium canariense. Next base: position 4,182,358 of record NZ_LT629750.1, read on the forward strand.
GCCGGCGTGGTCTTTACCGGCTCAACCGAGGTCGCAAGATCAATCAATCGAACGCTGGCCGCCAAGGATGGTCCGATCGTGCCGCTGATCGCGGAAACCGGCGGCATCAATGCGATGATCGTCGACGCCACCGCACTGCCCGAACAGGTCGCCGACGACGTCGTGACGTCGGCGTTCCGCTCGGCCGGCCAGCGCTGTTCGGCGCTCCGGCTGTTATTTATTCAGGATGACGTCGCTGACCGCATGATCGAGATGATCTCAGGCGCCGCGAACGAACTGAAAATCGGCGACGTGCGAGATCCTTCCGTGCATGTCGGGCCGGTAATCGATGCTGAAGCAAAACAGCGGCTGGACGCGCATATCGCACGCATGAAGAAACAGGCCCGGGTGCATTTTGCCGGGCAAGCTCCCGAAGGCAATTACGTGGCGCCGCACATTTTCGAATTGTCCGATGCCGATCAACTGACCGAGGAAGTGTTCGGACCCATTCTGCATGTGGTCCGCTACCCCGCTGACGGACTCGCGCGCGTGCTGCAATCGATCGAGCGCTCGGGTTACGGCCTGACGCTCGGCATTCACTCTCGCATCGACGATACCATCGAGGATGTGATCGACCGGCTTTCTGTCGGCAACATCTATGTCAACCGCAACATGATCGGCGCGGTGGTCGGGGTGCAGCCGTTCGGCGGCCATGGGCTGTCGGGCACCGGTCCAAAGGCCGGCGGGCCGCATTACCTGACACGGTTTGCCGCCGAACAGACCGTGACCGTGAACACGGCAGCCACCGGCGGCAATGCAGCGCTGATGTCGGGCGAGGAGTAAAACCTCGTCGTCATGCGAGGAATACCCGCGCGACGAAATCCACGCTCCGTCATTCCGGATGGTGCGCTAGCACCGGACCCCAAATGTCTAATTGCACCTCGGGGAACGACGCCCAAACACCGGTTGCATCAGCTATGCAACATGGGTCAAATGGATTCATCGTTCGCAGCGATAATTCCAGCACACGGAAACAAAACCAACAAACGTTACGGGAGCGACCTCACCATGGAAGACGGCATCTTCGAAGGCCTCAAGGTTCTGGACTGCGCAAGCTTCATCGCAGCGCCCGCGGCCGCAACCGTGCTGTCGGATTTCGGCGCCAAGGTGATCAAGATCGAACCGCCCGGATCTGGCGATCCCTATCGCAACCTGCCGAATTTACCGGGATACCCGCATAGTGAGCACAATTTTGCGTGGCTGTTAGAGGCCCGCAACAAGCGAAGCCTCGCGCTCGACCTCAGCAAGCCGGAAGGCCAGGCAGTGTTGCATCGGCTTGTCGCCGAGGCCGATGTCTTCATCACCAATTTTCCGCCGGCGGTACGCGGCCGGCTTGGCATATCCCATGCCGAACTGGCCCCGCTGAACCCGCGCCTGATCTATGCGTCGTTCACCGGCTACGGTGAAAAGGGCGAGGAAGCCAACAAGCCCGGCTTCGACAGCAATGCCTATTGGGCGCGCTCGGGCCTGATGGACCTGGTGCGCGCGGATACCGATACCACACCGGCGCGCTCGGTCGCCGGCATGGGCGACCACCCCTGCGCGATGGCGCTATATGGCGCGATCGTTACCGCGCTCTACAAGCGCGAGCGCACCGGCAAGGGCTCGCATGTCAGTTCAAACCTGATGGCCAACGGTGTCTGGGCCAACGGCGTGCTCGCCCAGGCCAAATTATGCGGCGCCAAATTCGCCGAACGGCGTCCCCGCGAACACGCACTGAATGCCGTGACCAATCACTACAAATGCCGCGACGGCCGCTGGATCATCCTGTCGCTGCTCAACGAGGAGCGGCAATGGCCGGCGCTGACCCGCTGCCTGGGACGCGAGGATCTCATGGCTGACGCCAGATTCGCCACCAAACCTGACCGCCATAAGCGGTCGCTCGAACTGATCAAGATTTTCGACGAGATCTTTGCCACCCGGGATCTCGCGGAATGGCGCAAGAGACTCGACGGCAACGGCCTGGTGTTCGGCGTGGTCGGCATCCTCGACGACATCCCGAACGACAGGCAGATGATCGACAACAACGTGCTGGTGCCGTTCGAGGGCGACACCATGCTGACCGTCAACAGCCCGATCTGGGTCGAAGGCAGCCAGAAGTCACAGCCGCGGCATCCGCCAGACCTTGGCGAGCACAGCGACGAGGTCCTGCGCGAGGCCGGCTATGACGAGGCCGCGATCCGGCAATTGCGAGCAACCGGTGCAGTCGCCTGACGCCAGAGCACAGCTATTTCTTCGCAATCAAACGGCCGACCAGTTCCGAAAGGGCTGCTTTCGCTTCCTTCTGAAAACCGCGGCGTGGAGCCGCCAATTGCTGCAGCAGGATTCCGATCAGCGCGGAAACGAACAGGCTGGCATGACCGGGAGGATCGGACGAGCCGGCGGCCCTTAGCGCAAGCTCCGCGCTTTGCCGCCAGGTCTCGAACCACTCGACAACGATCGGCCGATGAGCTGGGCTTCTGGATGCCGCCAGAAACGCCTCATAGCACGCGATATGTATCTCGGCCTGGGTTTTGAGCTCCCGGGAATACCAGCTCACGAGCGATTCGATCCATGTCTCCACGTCGAACGCCTTGCTCTGCAGGCTGAGCGCGAGCGCGCGCAAGCGGCCAACTTCGCGGGCGAGGGCATAGTCAAGCGCGGCATCGACCAATGCATCGCGCGTCCCGAAGTGATGCGTCACCGCGCCAACCGACATGTCGGCCTCGGCCGCGACCGCCCGGTGCGTCACGCCGTCGAGCCCCTTTCGGCCAATGATGCGAATGGTTGCCTCCATCAGAGGACGTTCGCGATCGCTTGTCTTTTGGTCGGTTTTGCCGGTCATGTTGACATCGGTCGCTGCAATATTATTGTACAGAACAAATGTTCTGTTTTCCGGACTATAGGTACCGGAACTTAAGCGCGCAAGCCCTTGCGGGCAAGGAGTACTGGGCATGTCGACATACCGTCTGCACTATTTTCCGGAGTCCGGAAACAGCTACAAGCTGGCACTGATGCTCACCCTGTGCGGTCAGACCTTCGAGCCGGTCTGGACCGACTTCGGCGGGGGGCGACACGAACAAAGGAGTGGCGGCGAGACGTCAACGAGATGGGCGAAATTCCGGTGCTGGAAGCGGATGGCGAACGCCTCACCCAGACGGCGCCGATCCTGCTGCAACTGGCGGAGCAATACGGCCGGTTCGGCGGCGAGAACCCGAAGGAGAAATTCGAGGCGCTGCGCTGGCTGTTCTGGGATAACCACAAACTCACCGGCTATATGGCGACTTATCGTTATTCCCGGACGTTCACACCGTCACCGGACCCGCATGTGTTGAAGCATTTCCGCAAGCGTCTCGACGACTTCCTCTCCATCCTCGAACAACACATGCAGCGCAACGCGTTCGCGATCGGCGACAAGCCCACCGTGGCCGACTTTTCGATGATGGCGTATCTGTCGTATCCAAGCGACGAAACCGGATACGATTTCACAACGAGTCATCCGGCGGTGAAGGCCTGGCTTCAACGCCTCGCCAGCCTGCCCGGCTGGCGCTCGGCCTACGATCTGCTGCCCGGCAAGCGCCTCACGCACTACGCATAAGGATCATTGCAGGTCGATATCGCGAGCGAGCTGCGGACACCTTAGTTGTTGTGGAGTAACACCCAGCCGACAGCGGCAAGGCCGATGACCACGGCTACCGCGACCGCCCATGTGCTGACACGGATATCGCCGATCGTTTGGCGTTCGGCTTCGTTCCGGGCGATCTCGCGATTGCGCTGCTTGTTGTCCTGGTCGGAAGAGCTCATCGGCCGGTCCCCCTTAGGTGCGCGCTGTCGTCACCGGATGCAGTGTATCATGAAATGGTGACACTTGATCCGCTCTCCCCTCCTGGCCGCCGCCTCCCGCGGCCACAAGGCGGCTGAGGGAAAACGCCGCCAACGCCGCACAGAGGGCGGCGACCGCGGCCGTGATGAAGACGTCGGCAGCGCTCCATTTCATGCTCAGCAACGCGCCCCCGACCAGCGGGCCGACGATGGAGCCGACCCGGCCGATCCCGAGCGCCCAGCCGACGCCGGTGGCCCGGACTGCGGTCGGGTAGAACCCCGCAGCCAGCGCATTGGCCGCGATCTGGCCACCGACGATGCAGAAGCCGGCGGCGAAAATCGCCACCGTGACCAGTACGGCGGAGTGCCCGAGCTGGCCGATCGCGCCTACCGCGAAAACGGCGATGAAATAGACCAGCGCCAGGGCGCGAAACGAGAAGCGGTCGATGATGCTGCCGAGCGCAAACGTGCCGACAATGCCGCCGACCTGCAACATCGACCCGATCACGGCCGCCTCCGATACCGAGGCGCCGAGATCGTTGAGAACCGTGGGCAGCCAGTTCGACAGGAAATAGAGATCGAGAAGGCTCATGAAGAACACCACCCACAGCAATAGCGTGACCAGGGTTCTTCCACTCTTGAATAGATGCACCACCGGAATTCCGGTCAATTCCGGTTCGCGCACGACGAACTGCGTTGCCGAGGCGAACAAAGTCTTCGGGCTGATCGATGCAAGCAATTCGGCGACCCGCCGATGCGCGCGCCCAGTCAGCACCAGGAAGCGTACGGATTCCGGCAACCGCAGCATCAGGATCGGCGCAAGCAATAACGGAGCGGCGCCGCCAACGATAAAAACCGAGCGCCAGCCGAACTTTGGAATCAGCGCGGCGGCGAGAAAGCCGCCGAGCGCGGCCCCGACCGAGAAGCCGCAGAACATGATCATCACCATGGTGGCGCGGCGGCGGCGGGGATTGAACTCGGACGTCATCGCAACGGCATTCGGCATTGCACCGCCGAGACCAAGGCCCGTCAGAAACCGCATCGTAAGCAGCATATCAACGCCGTGGACGAACGCCGTGATCAGCGTGCCGATGCCGAACGCGATCGTCGAGAACACAATGATCTTCTTGCGCCCGATGCGATCGGCCAATGGGCCAAACAGCAACGCACCGATCATCAGCCCGAACAGGCCCGCGCTGAACACCGGGCCCAGCGCGCCCTTGGTCAGACCCCATTCTTTGGCTATCGCCGGCGCGACATAACCGATGGCCTGGGTGTCAAAACCGTCGAGAAACAAGACCGCCGCGCAGGTCAGCAGCAGCCTGAGCTGAAATCCGCCGACCGGCTGTTCGTCGATAAACTCAGCGACATCGACCAGCGATGCGCTGGCGACATCGACGGGCGATGCGCGGCCCTCCGGTTCTTCCGAAATCGCCATTATGGTTCCTCCCCCTGAAACGCCACGGCGCGGGTTTTGTCATCCCGTCTTGTTATGTCGATAAATCGGCGCGAACGACCGAGGGCGGCACAATAGTCCGCCGCCTCACCCGCGCAATGCATCCTTCGAATAGCCGGCGATCCGCTTGTAGCCTTCCGACAGCGCGACAAGCTCGTCGCGGCTGATGACATCCTCGATCGCGCCAAAAGGCTGGTCGTGGGTACGCTGAAACACCTCGCGCAGGATGGCGTCAGGCGGATTGCTGCGATTGGTCAGTACGATGCGTGTGGTGGCTTCGAGGCGTTGCTTCTCGTAGGAAGCGAGCGCGGCAACCGGATCGGTATTTTCGAGCAGTGCCGATGTCAGCACCCGCGCATCCAGGATCGCCTGGCCGGCACCGTTGGAGCCGCGCGGCACCATCGGATGGGCAGCGTCGCCGAGCAGCGTCGCCCGGCCAAAACTCCAGCGCGGCAGCGGGTCCTGATCGACCATCGGAAATTCCAGCACACTATCGGCCGCGCGAATGAACGCGGGGACATCGAGCCAGTCGAAATGCCAGTCGGCGAATGCGCCAATGAAATCGTCGAGCGAACCGGGCCGGTTCCAGTCGCGCTTGCGATAAACCGGCGTCTCGATCTCGGCGACCCAGTTGATCAGTTGCAACCCGTCAGCACCGGCAGAACGGATCGGGTAGATCACCATCTTGCCATGCGACAGCCAGCCCGCCCGCACCATGCTCGCGCCTGACAGCATCGGCTTCCATCGGGTCACACCGCGCCACATGTTGACGCCGGAATAACGCGGCTCGCCTTCGCTCGGGAAGAATTGCTTGCGGATTGCGGAGTTGATGCCGTCGCAGGCGATCACCAGGTGACCGCGCACCGTGCTGCGGTTCGTTCCTCCCGGCCCATCGGAAAAGTGCACGTCGACGCCGGAATCGTCCTGTCCCACGCCGATGCAGTGATGGTTGGTGACAAACCGATCATGACCGGCGCGGGCGCGGAAGGCATCGAGCAACGCCATCTGCAAATCGCCGCGATGAATGGAGAATTGCGGCTGCTCGTAACCGGCCGCTCGGCCCAGCGGTTCCTGATAGATCAACTGCCCGAAGCGATTGAAGAAGGTCGCATCCGCAGTCTCGATTGCAACTTTCGACAGCGCGGTTTCGAGACCGAGCGCGGCAAGTTCCTTGGTGGCATGCGGCAGCAAATTGATGCCGACGCCGATCGGCCTGATTTCGGCAACCGACTCGAATATCCGGCAGGGAATGCCGGCTGCGTGCAGCGCAAGCCCGAGAGTCAGGCCGCCAACGCCGCCCCCGACAATAATGATGTCGTCCATGTTTCCTTCCGGCACGCCGCTACGGGCGATTTAGGTAATTGCCGGCATGAAACAGATTAGTAAGCCTACTGTCAATCTCGGCACTGCAGCACAAGCGGGCATTACCTAACGGGTTTTGACAAAGCACATCCCCATGCGCGAGGCTCGGTCCACGACCTGACAGGCCAGCCCTTCGGCACATGTCCACGGCCGGAAGCTTGCGTCATTGTCTTTTGGGTTGGGCATTTGCTGATAGCAATGCGCCCCCCAGCCGTCATCATATTCGGTCCCGGCAAGCTCCGTGCTGCCGCGCAATTGCGGGCGGCTGGAGAAACCCCGCGAATAGTCCGGCTCCCTGCCGTCACGCAATGCGGTCAGAATATCGCGCCGTCGGATCTGGTCGCCGAAGAAATGCGGTGACGCCGGCACGAATGTCGAATTGGAAGGGTGCGCCACCATCCAGTCGACGCCCGGGAAATGAAAGCCGCCGATGCCGCGGGTCTGATGGCATCCCGCGCAGGTGATGTCGTTGAGCCGGCGCTCGAAGCCCGCCACCGAGCGGATATTTTGCATCGGCAGTCCTTGCTGGGCCGCCTTCTGCAAGGCCGTGACGACATCGCCGTCGCTGAATACCGGACCGGCCTTGGCATCATCGCCCTGCACCAGGCCGAACTCCGGCTGCAGGTTCGAGGTCGTAAATCCCACGGGAGTCGCGGCGACCGCGCCGGTTGCAAGAAACTGCGGCGGGATCAGAACGGTGCCGCGATCGAGCTCGCTGAAATGCCTGGGATCGAGCAGCCACGCCTTGAACGCGTTCTTCAGATTTTCATCCGCCAATATCCGTTCGCGGTCGATCTGGTTCTCGAGCGGCGCCTCCTCAAAAGCCTGGGTTCGTGCGTTGTAGTCGAACACTTTCATGAGATAGTCGGTGCGGAAATCGCGGATCGCCGATTTCGGCGCATGCGCGATCTGAAGGTTGGTTTCGATACGTTCGACATTGCCGGGCGTGATGAGATCCAGCGGGCCGTCTTGCGCCGTCAGCTTTTGCGCAAGCTCCGTGCCGGTGATCGCCAAGTCACCCGCCGCCAGCCATCGGCGGGCAATCTCCGCGCATGTGATGGCTGCGCCATAACTGTCATTTGCGCGATCGCCCTTGGCCTTGAGCACGAGATTGAGCGTCATCGGCAGACGCGGCGAGATTGCCTCACCACCTGATTGCGCCGTGCCGGTGCGCGTCAGGCGGTAGATCAGCCTGATTTCACCGCAGCTATCCGGCGATACATAAGCGCGGTCCGTCCGGTTGACGATGCCTGACAGCACAAAACGCGCGTCACCGGAATAAAGCATCGCGCGATCGAACAGCTGAAACGCGAAGGAATCTCCGACGCCGATGGTTTCGTTCGGAAGTTCCGCCTTGTGCCTCGCTATATAGCGGTCGAACTCGTCGTCGAACGCCTTGCGGACAGGCGCCATCGACGGCAGCGTGAAAAGTTCATTGTTGGCGAGCGGCGTGTCCGCCGGTCGCGTCGGCGTCAGCATGCGGCCCAAACCAAATCTGCCGTGGTCGAGTTCGCGCAAGGCCAGGGGATCGGTGATCGCCGCGCCCCGCTCCAGTGCAGCACCCTGCGTCGCGCGTCCGGGCAACGCGCTGCAAAAGAGAACCAGAACCGTGACGAGAAATCGCAATGCGCAGCTCATATCCAGACTAACACCGCGCAACAACGCCTATTCACAGCATCTCGCGGCGCTCGTTCGTTATGCCTGGAAAAATAGCCGAAAAGCGGACGGACTATTTCGCAGCCGCCTAAAACCCAGCAAAAAAGGGCTTCACGTCGGAGTGAAGCGCTTTCAGATTTAAAGACTGTTTAATTTCGTCGATCGCGCGTTACCGCGCGACGATCAAGCCCCGGCTGGTGACCACGACCCAGTGGCCATCCTGGCGCCGGATCGCGTCGACCCGGCCGAGACCCGGAACCGGGTCGCCGGCGTAGACTTCGAAGATGCCTTGCCGGCCTTCGATCAGCGCCCCACCACGCCCGACGTCGCGCAAGATCCAGTCGTCGACGGTCGGCAACCGGCCCACATCGTTCTTGACGTCAGTCTTCTTCGCATCGGTCCTGGACCCAGCCGCGGCTACCGCTGCGGGAGTGGTCGACGGCGGCGTGACTGAGCCGGTGACTTCCTTCTGCGCCGCCTGCGGGGCGGCGGCAACGGCTGGAGCAGCCGCGGGAGTGGCGTGGAGCTTTTCCACGGCCTCGCTCAGCTTGGCGAGTTTGGCGGCCGGTTCGGCTTGCGCCTTCTCGAGCTTGTCGAGACGGTCGCTGGTCTTGTTGAACTGGCTCATGCCCATTTTGGACGTATGGTCAACACTGGTCTTGAGCGCCACGACGTCGGCGTCGATCCGCGCGACAGTTGCCTCGAGCGCGTGATTGGCTTCGGTCGGTGCGGCTTCAGCGGTAATACGTCCGAAGCTGGCGGTCGCCAGCGCGCCGCCGAGCGCGCCCGCGACCGTTGCCAGCACGACCACGGCCGCCATCGCAGCGAACCGCCGCTTGCCAAACATGCCGGAGCTTTGCGGGGCCTCAGCCTGGGGGGCCGCGCTTTCGCCGGTCCAGGCACGGTCGCCGGGCGACATGATCATGAGCTTGCCGGGGGCCGGCGACGAACTCGGCTTGGAAGCACGCGCTTCGGTCGCATGCACTTCCGGAGCTTTCACCTCCGGCGCCTCGCCGGTTGCGGCCTGATCGGGCACGAGATCAGGAGCTTCGGTGCGGATTGAAGGTTCCAGCGAAGCCGTCACCGGCTCGCTGGACACATCCGATGAATTGGGAGCGATCGGCCCGGCGGAACCGGGTTCACCGCTAATTGCCTCGGCCTGTTGTTCGCTCACGGCTAATTCTCCAGGATTGATTGACCATTTGGTAACTTTCATTGCTTGCGAAATCGTTACCGGCACCCGGGTTACGGAAATTTTAGGGAGTTATTGGGGCCGTTTCAGCCGGTCCGGGCCGGGCTAGGCACGGCGGGTTTAGTCATGCTGCTCTGCGGCAAAGACTCACGGTCTCCATGCACCGTTTGCGCTGCCCCTTTTCCCGACTAACATGGCAAACCGACCAGCCAGAAGGCAGGGACGCCATGGCCATCGAAAAGTGCATCAACGAATTTGACGTGGGAGATGTCATTTTTGAGGAAGGCTCGACCGGGCGCGAGCTGTTCGTGGTGCTCGACGGCCAGGTCGAGATTGCCAAGATCAATGGCGCCCGCAAGACCGTGATCGTCACGCTCGGCAAGGGCGAATTCTTCGGCGAGATGGCCGTCATCGACGGCTCGGCCCGCTCCGCCACCGCGATCTGCGCTGCGCCGCACACCCGCGTGATGCGGATCAATCACGCCCGCTTCGTCTATCTCGTCAGCCAGCAGCCGGCCTTCGCGTTGATGGTGATGGATGCACTCAGCAAGCGGCTGCGGGCATCCAATGCCGTCAACTACAGAGCGGCGACGCCATGAGCGACCGCAAACCCAGCCCGTTTCCGATCCTGTTGGAGAACGACGTCTGTTCGCTGATCAAGGCGGCCGAGGACGTCTACCAGATTCGTTTCAAGAACCGCGCCGCCAATGCCTATCTGGTGCGTGGCAGTTCGCGGACGATCATGATCGATGTCGGATTATCGACCAACTATCCGCACTTGCTGCAATGCCTCGAACATGCCGGTTGCCCGTTCGACAAGATCGACATGGTGATTCTCAGCCATGAGCATCTCGATCACATCGGCGCGGCCTATCATTTCGCCGGCCGCACCATCATCGCCGCGCATCGCCTCGCCGCCAACAAGATCATGCTGCGCGACGACTTCTCGATGCTGCGCAAAATGTTCAACGAGCCGAACGTGCCGATCAATGTCGACATCTGGCTGGAAGAAGGCAATCTGATCGATCTCGGCAACTTCCGTCTCAACGTCATGTACACGCCGGGCCACACCTCGGCCTGCATCAGCCTGTACGATCAGGAGAAGGGGCTGCTGTTCGCCGCCGATACATTAATGCCCGGCGGGGTGATGGGCGGCGTGTTCGGGTCGGGCAGCATCAGCGACTACATCCAGTCGCTGGAGCGGCTGAAGGGATTGAACTCGCGAATATTGTTATCCGGCCATGGCCGCTTGTCCGACACGCCGCAGGACGATGTCCGGATCGCGATTCAACGGTCGCATGCGCTGCTGTCGGACACCGCGCAGCTGTTCGATGCACTCGACGCGCGGTCGAATTTCGAACCGATCATGCAATCGGTGCGCGACCTCAACAAGCTCGACGATGGGTGAAAGATTTTCATCGATTTGATAACCGTCCCGGCCAACCGTTGGATGCCGCCAACACCGACATTGCCGCCTGGTTCGTGCGTGTCGGCGAGCGGACTTCGGCGACGGCGCAGGTTTCTATAGCTACAGCTTCGGTCGCCGACACGCTGATCGCTTCCCTGGGGATTGGAGAGGTGCATAACCCGGCCCCGGACCGAGAGCAGAAACTTCCTACCCGGCAATTCCTGCCTGGAGCCAAAGGCATCAAGCACATGCAAGCGACATCGCACAAGACATGTCGATGGCCGGAAATCTGATGTCCGTATCCACGTTTTCGCAATGGCACCAAGTTTGCTTGACTTGGCAGCAGTAAGTCTTGGCCTGCAGTAAGTCTTGGCCTGCAGTAAGTGGAGAGTCCAATTGAGTATCAGCGTAGGTGGCGCAACAGGATTTTCAAACAGCGCCCAATGGCGATCGCCCGCGACCACGTCATCCCAGGCCCAAAGCGTTTTCACTCCGACCGAGGCATCGGGGAGTTCGCCAGGCGCCCCGCCGGCATCAGCCGCCGACTCTTCCGTCGATGGAATCCAGGTCAATCTGCCGAACGGTTTTTCGGTCGGGGTTTTCCGGATTTCCCAAGCCCCAGGGCAAGCGCAAGGCGCGACAGCGCCGGCATCCAACGGCAGCGACTCTGCCGCTCAGATGCTCCAGAGCGTCGAGCAACTCGTCGCAGCCTTCGCGAACGCCCCAGGAAATGGCGCAGCGCCGGCGAATCCGGGAAGCTCCCCGTTTGCCGGCAATCTCGCGCCGGGCCAGTCCATGGATGGCATTGATGTCGGATTGCCTAACGGATATTCCGCCGAACTATATCACATCGATCAGACAGGCGGAGGGACGGCCGCCGCTGGCAGCGAAACCGCTGACAATCAGATGGTCGATACCATGGAACAGCTCGTCGCCAACCTGTCGGCCTATCCGGCGACGGCCGCCAGCACCTACAACAAGACCGCAACCGGTACTTCGTCCACGACAGCAAATGTCAATTCCGTCGCCTAGAGTCTGGTCCAGCGTCACTGAATTCAGACTCAAAGCAACGGCTGTCAAAAGTTCACATCACCACCGGGGCGTCCGGCAGCTCATTCGGCCCCTTGCCATGCGCGGGGAAATATTTCGCCAGTTGCCGCGACACCGCTCCGATACCCCGGATCACGCCGGTCTCGAAATTGCCTGCCTTGAAATCAGTCTCCATCTCGGCGCAGATTTTTTCCCAGCCGGCTGCGCCGACTTTCGCATCGATGCCGCGATCGGCGATGATCTCGACATTGTGGTCGGCCAGCAGCAGATAGATCAAGACGCCGTTGTTGTGCGCGGTATCCCAGATGCGCAGCTGCGAAAAAATATCGATCGCGCGATCGCGGGCCGGCTGATCCCTAAACAGCGGCGCGCCATCCAGCGCCCCTTCCACGACAAAACGGATCTGGCCGGAATGGGTGGCTTCGCCTGCCTTGATCGCCTGCTCGATCGCAGTCAGCACCTTTCGTGGGAACAGGCGCCTTGCTTGCCAACGATGCGCCAGAAGATGTTTGCCGATGCGCCTGATGCCCATATCTGCCAGCTCTATCTACCAGCTTCCTGACGCGCCGCCGCCGCCGAAACTGCCGCCGCCGCCGCTGAACCCGCCGCTGTCGCTCGAACTACTCCTACCGGAAAACGAACCGCCATAGCCACCGCCGGACCAGTTGCCGCCTCGGCCATTCGACGCCGCCATGCTGCCGGCGAACATCGCAAAGACAAAGGCAACGAACGCCGCAATGAGACAGAACGCCAGCGGTCCGATCGCAAGCCACGCCACCAGACCGACAACGCCACCGGTCGCCACCGAGCCGATCAACCTGCCCAGCAGGGTCCGCAGCACCGCGCCGACAACAAAGACGCCAAAGAGAATGAGGGGATTGAAAAGAATATCGAAACGGTCCTGGCCGCCGAAGCTTTGCTGCGGTTCCGGCGCGGGTAATGGTTCGCCATCGACAACGCCGAGGATCCGATGAACGCCTTCGGAAATTCCGCCGGCAAAATCTCCGCTTCTGAATTTCGGCGTGATGATCTCATCGATGATGCGTCTGGCCGTGACGTCGGTCAGTGCGCCTTCGAGGCCGTAGCCAACCTCGATGCGAAGCTTGTGATCGTCTTTCGCAACAAGCAGAATCGCGCCGTCATCGATTTTCTTGCGCCCGATCTTCCAGGCTTCGGCGACCCGGATCGAATATTGCTCGATGGTTTCGGGCGCCGTCGTCGGCACGATCAGCACCGCGATCTGACTGCCCTTCCTCGCCTCGAAGTCCTTCAGGGTTTGGGTCAGCGAGGCGATGTCGTCGCTGCTCAGCGTGCCGGTCTGATCGACCACCCGCCCGGTGAGCGGCGGCACCGCGACATCAGCCAGCGCCGCGAAGGCCCAGCATATCAGCAGCGCAACGAGGGAGGCTCTTGCAACGTTCATCGCGCTCAATCGGGTTGCCGGATTATTTCGCCGGGGCCGGGGCCGGATTGAAATCCACCTTCGGCGCCGTGGAGATTTCCTTTTCATTGTCGACGGTGAAATTCGCCTTCTCTTTATATCCGAACGCCATCGCCGTCAGGTTGCTCGGAAACGAACGTATCGTGACATTGTAGTCCTGCACCGTCTTGATGTAGCGGTTGCGTGCCACCGTGATGCGATTTTCGGTGCCTTCCAGCTGTGACATCAGGTCACGAAACAGCGCATCGGATTTGAGCTGCGGATAGTTTTCCGTGACCACCAGCAGCTTCGACAGTGCGCTGGTCAATTCACCCTGGGCTGCCTGGAATTTCGCGAACGCGCCGGGATCGTTGATCAGTTCCGGCGTGGCCTGAATGCTACCCACCTTGGCGCGGGCATTGGTCACCCCGAGCAGCACATCCTTTTCCTGCTGCGCAAAGCCCTTCACCGAATTGACGAGATTGGGCACGAGATCGGCGCGGCGCTGATACTGGTTCAGGACCTCCGACCAGGCCGACTTGACCTGCTCGTCATTGGTCTGGATCGCGTTGTAGCCGCAATTAGTCAGGCTCAATGTCGCCAGCGCCGCCAGCACGGTCCAAAATCTGCGCATCGAATCCTCCCGTTTATGCTTTCGGCAGGGTATCAGAAGGATGGCGTGAGAACTGCAGAAATTTTAGGTTGTCATTCCAAGGCGATCCGCACAAGACGCGGCCCGATGACAGGCTCCACATCGAATCTCAGATGTGCAATTGCACATCGGGGAATCTCGAGATTCCGGGTCTGCGCCTAAAGGCGCATCCCGCAATGACGATGGCTGGTTCAGGACTAGGCTCCTCAAACCCTCGCGGTTTTCGCTTCCCGGATTGCCTGCCAGACTTTTAGCGGCGTCAGCGGCGTATTGAGCTGCTTGATGCCGAGTTCGCTGAGCGCGTCCATCACGCCGTTGGTGATGCAGGGCGGACCGCCGATCGCGCCGGATTCGCCGCACCCCTTGGCGCCCAGCGGATTGGTGCGGCAGGGTGCGGAATCATCCAGCGTCACGACAATCGGCGGAATGTCGTCGGCGCGCGGCACGCAGTAATCTTGGTAGCTCGCGGTCAGCAATTGTCCTTCGGCATCGTAAGATACGCCCTCATACAACGCCTGTCCGATGCCTTGCGCGACGCCGCCATGAACCTGCCCCGTCACCAGCATCGGATTGACCGCAATGCCGACGTCGTCGACCGTGGTGTAGCGCACGACCTTGCTGACGCCGGTCTCCGGATCGATCTCGACTTCGCAGATATGCGTGCCGTTGGGCCAGCTCGGACCATCGACCTCGCCTTCGCTGTCGACGCTGAGCCGCGCGCCATTTTCCTTCCTGGCGATATCGAACAATCCGATCCGCCGGTCGGTGCCGACCACCGTGAGCCAGCCGTCGCGATATTCGATATCCTCGACCGAGGTTTCCAGCAGGTTCGACGCTTTCTCGCGCGCTTTCGTGATCATGTCGTTGGTCGAGACTGCAACCGCAGTGCCGCCGACGAACAACGAGCGCGAGCCGACGCTGCCGAAGCCGGTGGCCAGATCGGTGTCGCCCTGCACCACATCGATCTTGTCCATGGGAATGCCGAGCGACTCCGACACCATCTGGGTGTAGGTGGTCTGCAACCCCTGTCCCATCGCCTGCGTACCGGAATGCAGGATGATGCGTCCCTCGGCCGTGGCGTGCAGACTGACCTTTTCGGTATGCGCGCGCCCGCCGGTCCATTCGATGTAGCTGGTGAGACCGCGGCCGTAGAGCAGGCCCTTTTTCTTCGCCGCCTTCTTGCGCGCGGCAAAGCCGTTCCAGTCGGCAAGATCGGAAGCTCGCTCCAGCATGTGCGCGAATGCGCCGCTGTCATACACTTGGCCGGCTGCGTTGGTATAGGGCAATTGCGCGGGCTTGATGTAGTTCACCTTGCGGATCGTGCGCGGATCCATCCCGATCTGCCGCGCGGCGGCGTCCATCAGCCGCTCCACGATAAACACCGCTTCAGGCCGGCCCGCGCCGCGATAGGCGCCGACCGGCGCGGTGTTGGTCATGACCGACTTGATTTCGAAATGAACCAGCGGCAGATCGTAGACGCCGGTCTGCACGAACGGCCCGAGCACCAGCGGAATGATATTGCCCGCGCCGGTACTATAGGCCCCGGTGCCGCCGACCGAGCGCACGCGATAGGCCTGCACGCGGCCCTTGGCGTCGAGCGCGAACTCGCCGGTCGAGGTGAGGTCGCGGCCATGGGTGCCACCAACGAATTCGTCGGTGCGTTCGCCGCGCCAGCGAATTTTGCGGCTGAGTTTAACGGCCGCATACGCCACGATGCCGTCTTCCGGATAAAGATTGGTCTTCTGGCCGAATCCACCCCCGATATCCCCGACCAGCACGCGCACGCTTTCCTTCGGCCGCTTCAGCACGGCTTCGGCGAGCACGTCGCGGGTCGAGCCCGGCGTCTGCGACTGCACGTGCAGGATCAGCCGCCCGGATTTCTTGTCGATCTCGGCAATCGTGCTGCGCGGCTCCAGCGCGGAGGGGATCAACCGCTGGCTGACCAGATCGAGCGAGACGACATGCGCGGCCGCAGCAAAGGCCGCTTCGACCTTGGCCGCGTCGCCATAGCTCATGACCGCGACGATGTTGTCCGGGGCATCGGGCCAGACAACCGGCGCACCCGGCTTGGTGGCCTCGATCGGATCGACCACTGACGGCAACACGTCGTACTCGATCGCGATGGCTTCGGCTGCGGTCTGCGCCAGTACCCGCGACGTCGCGACCACGGCCGCGACCGGCTCGCCTGCGAACCGAACGATCTCGTGCGCCAGCAGCCGCCGCGGCGGCACCGTCATTGGTGAACCGTCCGGACGCTTGAAGATCGACAGCGTCGGGATGGTGCCGATGTTGTCGGCAATCAGGTCAGCGCCGGTGTAAACGGCTTCGACGCCCGGTATGTCGGTTGCGGCGTGGGTGTCAATCGAGACGATTTTGGCGTGGGCATGCGGCGAGCGCAGCACGTACAGCCACAATGCGCCCTCTTCCGGCTTGTCGTCGATGAATTGCCCCTTCCCTGTGAGCAGCCGCTGGTCCTCTAAACGCTTGACCGGCTGGCCCGCCCCAAAACGCATGTTGCCGGGAAGAATATTCATCAGTTTGTCCTTCTAAGTCTTTTTGAGATTGGGCGGGTTTTAGCGGATTTTCGGGTCGAAACAACTCGGTCTGGCATTGCAGGGCTTTCGTGCCAACGACCGTCGGATTCCCGGGTTTGAGGCAAGGCCTCGCCCCGGAACGACGGGCGAACCGCATGCAGCCCGCATGCCAATCAGCCGATATCCCGCAACACCTTCTCGACCGCCTTGCGCTCGTCCGCCGTCAGGGCCGCCTGCGGGGCCACGGGATCGCCGGCGTCGTAGCCCTGGCTCGCAAGGCCGGCCTTGATACAGGCTGCCAGATTGTAGCGCGCAAAGGCTTCGTTGATGCGCCACAACCGACGCTGCAAGGCCATCGCTTCGCCCCAGCGTTCGGCCTTGCAGAGATTATAAAGCTCGACGCTCTGACGCGGGATAAGGCAGGCAGGTCCCGCCATCCAGCCGACCCCGCCGATCAGCATCACCGCCGCCGGGATGTGGGCGGACGCCGAGAACACTTTGATGTTGTCGCCGCAGCGATTCATGATCGACAGCAATCGGCCGGTATTGGTCGAAGCATCCTTGATGTAGCGGATACGCGGATGGGCCGAGAGCCGAGCGATGACGTCGAGCGTCAAATCAGAGCGCTGGAATTGTGGATTGGTGTAGATGACGACGGGAATATCGACCGCGTCCGCGACGGCGCGAAAATAGGATTCGATCTGCGCGTCGGCGAGCGGAAAATACGCTTCCACGATGGCGAGAATGCCGTCGGCGCCGAGCTTCTGATAGGACTTGGCCTGCGCGACCGCATCGGTCGTCGAGGTTGAGACGACGCCGGCAACCACCGGCACGCGGCCTTTGGCGGCCTCGATGGTGGTCTGCACCACGGCCGTGCGCTGCGTATTGTTCAGGTAGGCGAACTCACCGGTCGAGCCGAGCGGCGTCAGTCCATGAACGCCCGACTTGATGAGATCGTCGCAGAGCCTGCCCAGCACTTCGCGGCGGATCTTGCCGTCGGGATCGAGCGGCGAGATGAGATAAGGGAAAACGCCGTGGAAATCGGTCATGGTTGCATCGAGCCTCGGGACTTCGGTCCGGGCACCGATACGCGTTTTTTTAATTGAGGTGAAGCCATCAGGTCAGCGGCCGCCCGGGCAATCGCTGCCGCCAACCTGGAAATCGGCCGCCAAGGGCGCGAAAACACGCTTCGGCGGAGGTCCTAGATTGGGAGCCCGGTCTTCGCAGAACTGGCCGCTCGATCAGCGCCGCGCGTAGCAGTGAAACCCGCCGTAAATTCCGGATCGGTCTCGCGCAAAGCCGACGGCGCTCCGCTCCTCGTC
Organism: Bradyrhizobium canariense; assembly: GCF_900105125.1. Classification (NCBI taxonomy): domain Bacteria; kingdom Pseudomonadati; phylum Pseudomonadota; class Alphaproteobacteria; order Hyphomicrobiales; family Nitrobacteraceae; genus Bradyrhizobium; species Bradyrhizobium canariense. The sequence goes on from NZ_LT629750.1 coordinate 4,200,250, forward strand.
GCGACACCAGACGTGGCGCAGCGATGCAAGCTCGTTGTTTTCCAGCGGGGACTCTTTGCCCGCCGTGCGGAAGATGACGCGGACGTCGTCGCTGCCGGAGCGGTCGATCGCATTCCAAAGCGCTCCAATCTCGTCCGGCGCCATCCAGTCCTGCGAGTCCAGCAACACGACGGCATCGATTTGCCGCGCCGGCAGCGCTTCCAGGAAGTGCCGAAGATTGGCGTGGACGGGAATGATCAGTCCCGCACCGTCGCGCATGCGCTCAAATCGGCTGCGCTGCAAATAAGGTGGCAGGCAGCGGTCGCCGGGTCCGGGATAACGGCGGAGCAGCGCCTGCCACGCGAAATAATTCGTCTCGTTGGGGTGGCCGTTGATCAGGCGCAACAGCCGCTCATAGAGCACTTCGTTGAGCGGCTCGCCTCCTCCCAGCAGGTCTCGCTGCTGAGGCGGAATACCCAGGCTGAACAGCAAGGCGGGAGTCCCGGTAATCAAGCGGGCCAGCGGCGAATGAAACAGGCGATGAAGACGGCCCATCGCCTGGACGCGCTCGGGCGCATCCGGCTTGCCGTTCAGCAACGCCGAGCGATCGATGCGGGCGAATTTCGCCAGCAGGTGCGCAAAGCCGATAAAGCCGCCGAGCATGCCGTGGCGATAGAACCCGTCGGTAAAATAGTCATGCCGTGGACGCCCGATGGCGTTACGCTTGTCCCAGTAGGCGCGCGCCTCCGCGTCGAGCAAGGGCCGCAGCCGGTCGAGATAAAGCTCCGAGTTGGCCGGCGAGGCCGCCTCACCGAAGAATTGCCAGAAATCCTCATAGCTGGAGAAAGCACGAAGGCCCGCAAGCTTGAGCTTAAGCAGCGAAAGGTGCGCTTCGTTGAGATCAACGGCGAAAACCTGGGCGGGCTGGGCCGTGAGATAGGACAGCGCGTTGCAACCGCCGGACGAGATGGTGACGATGGTCGAACCCATCGGCAATCGCAGAGCCGCGAGATCGGCTTCCGGATCCTCCCATATCTGGGTGTACACCAGGCGACGAAACCAGAACGCGAAAAGCCGGTCCCAGACGGTCGATTGATCGTCACTTCTGCTATTGCGAACCGCGTCGGCGATAAGTTGTGTGCTCATCTATTCCCCGAATCAACAATTTGACGAGGATATCGCGGGCTCGCTGCAGTTTTACGACAGACGCACAGATGGAGGCGGAAGACCTGTCACATCCCTGTCGTGCGAACATCGCAAGGAAATAAGCGACACATGCTGCAGGAGTTGATGGATGCCCGCGGTTCCCTCCGACATCAGCGCGAACATCTCATGGCCGGTCGAAGCAACCGATCGCATGAACCGGATGTACCGCCGGCAGCGTCACATCTACGATGGAACGCGGCGATATTACTTGCTCGGTCGCGACCAGATGATCGCCGGTCTTCAGCCTTCCCCAGGCGCGAACATTCTGGAAATCGGCTGCGGAACCGGCCGAAATCTGGTGCTTGCCGCGGGGCTCTACCGGAATGCCCGATTTTTCGGCGTCGATGTTTCGACGGAAATGCTGACGTCGGCGATTACAGCTATTTCGCGCCGGGGTCTGGCGCCCCAGATCCTGGTCGCGCATGGCGACGCAACGGCTTTCGATCCGCAGCTTTTGTTCGGTGTCCCCTGCTTCGATCACATCATGATTTCCTATAGCCTCTCGATGATCCCGAACTGGAGCAAAGTGCTTGAGGCCGCAATCGGCCACCTCAAGCCCGGCGGACGTTTGCACATTGTCGATTTCGGCAAGCAGGAACGGCTGCCCGGCATGGCCCGCGCGCTGCTGTTGCGATGGCTTGCATTATTCGACGTGACGCCGCGCGACGATCTGGAACGGGTACTGTCGAGGGCCGGTGGGGCCTGCGGCGCCGATCTGAAATTCGAACGTCCGTTCCGCGGCTACGCGCAATATGCGGTGTTGACGCTCCCCTTAACACCCTCGGGGCCAAAGTGAGTGCATGGCTCGCACTCGTGGCGGCGGGCCTGTTTGAAGTCGCCTGGGCCTTGGGCTTGAAATATTCCGACGGTCTCACCCGATTCTGGCCGACCGCCGCGACGCTGGTTGCGATCGCACTCAGCTTCGGACTGATGGCGGTGGCGCTTCGGTCGCTGCCGTTCGGCACGGCCTATGCGGTTTGGACCGGGATTGGCGCGGTGGGCAGCATCATCGTTGGAATGATCGTCTACAGCGAGCCCACCGACCCCGTGCGGATTCTCTGCCTGTCATTGATTGTGGCGGGGATGGTTGGACTTAAGCTCAATTCGCCGGTGTGAGAAACCTTCACGACGGTCGCTGCTTCACGCGCAAACTCCTCCACCCTTCCACGGCGCCGAACAGGCCGAGCGCCATCACGAACGGGAGGAAGTGGTACAGGAAGCGGAACATCAGCAACGCCGCGATCAACGGCTCCTTGTCGTCGCCGCCCAGCCCGATCAGGATTGTTGCATCGAATACGCCGAGTCCTGCCGGCGCGTGGCTCGCGAAGCCCAGCAATGTCGCAATGATGAAAACGACCGCGACCTGAAAGATTCCGACATCGGTCCCGGCCGGGATCAGCACATACATCGCCAGCGTCGCAGCGCCGAGATCGAAGATACCGATCACGATCTGCAGCAGCACCATAGGCCCGGATGGCAAACGCACCGGCCACCGCAGCGAACCGAAATGTCTGGGCGATCGCCAGCTCCAGACCACGAAAGCAGCGACTCCCACCAGCAGTGCGGCAGCCAGCCATCGATTGAGCTCCGGTGCGAGATAGTCGATCCGGCTGATGGCCGCGGGCTCGTAAAGCACGCTGAGCCCGAACGCGGTCAGATTGCCGAGCCAGAACGTGAGCCCGGTGAGAAAGCAGATATTTGCCACATCGAGCGCGCCAAGGCCGTTGCACACATAGATCCGGTAGCGGATCACCGGCGAGATCAGCGCAACCGCGCCGACGCCGTGCGCAATCGGGTAGCTGGTAAAGCTCGCCAGCGCCGCGACCCGATATGGAACATCGGCGTGACCGATCGTGCGAAGCGCCAGCACATCGTAAATCGTCAGGCTTCCGTAGGAGGCGGCCACGAGCAGCAATGCCAAGGCAATCACGCCGGAGTTGGTGCGCTCAACGACTGCGAAGACTTCGCCGTAATCGACATGCTTCAATGCATGCGTCAGTGCGAATACAGCCATCGCGACGATGCCGGCACTGATGACGACGCCGAGGCCCTTCAATCGGGCGCTGCTGAATAATGCCTTTTGCAGCAAATGAGTTTTCAGGGTGTGCATCCATTCGGGAAACGACTTCAGTTGTCGTGCCGACTGATTCGGTGCGGGTTGACATCACCCATTGACACGTAGATGTGACAGCGGCGTTACCCGCCATCGTAAACACAGCGATTCCAAATATTTCTGCGGTCGAAATCCCGGCGCATTGCCGTCGCATCGTGTTCACGCTGCCTCGGTAAGACATCCGCGAAATGGCAGCGATTCGAGGAATCATGAACGCGGAATTCGACCACGATCTCTCGCAGGATCAATGGGAAGCGCTGAAGGCGCTTCGCTTGCCGGCATCCAAACGCCGCGCGTTGAATCGATTCATCGTGGAAAGACTCGTCGCGCTTCAGCTTGCCACGATCGCGGACGATTGCCCTGTTATTACCGAGAAGGGCCGCAAGGTTCTGGTCAGAGGTTCCTCGCGATTGTGGGACGTCGCAGCATGAAGTCTTCGCCGACCATGCAGCGATGACATCGTTGTCAGCGATTTCACATTACTGATCGCTATTTTTTTATCGCCTCGTTCGTGAGCGTCACAACGTCGCGAGTGAATCCATCCATCGAACTAATTTCACCGAGCCGTCACCCAACGTCGCTTCAGTGCACCTGTTATCGGAACGATAACGGTTGCGAAGACGGCGCGTTGCCGCTCGCGTGCTTGTCAGACGCTGCACGAGTCTGCTCCGCAATCATCAAAGCAAGAAAATGGAGACAGAAATGAAATTGGTTTCGGGGAAAATCGCGGCGTCAGCGGCGTTCGTGACTCTGGCTGCGTCAGCCGCCATGCTGCCTTCCGCGGCAGACGCAGGCGACTATTGCTACAACTCGGCAACCGGCGGCTCGAGCTGCTCCTATACAAGCATGGAGCAATGCCAAGCGACGGCATCAGGTCGGGGCGCCTGGTGCTCCCACGCCATCGACTGGTCCAAGTTCCCTGGTTATGGCGGCAGTTACGCTTCCTACCCGAAGAAGGGCCGAGGTCGAAAGCCGGTTGCGCCTCCGAGCGACATGCCGCAAAAGGGCGAAGGTGGGCAGTAAGTCATAACAAAGGAGCCCTTCAGACTGATATCGCCTGAAGGGCCCTGAACAACTTGAATGGCAATAGAGAGAGGCCGCGCGGCTTGAGTTTTACTCCGCGGCCTCCGCCAGGTCTTCATCCTCCTTGTTGTAGTCGTAGACCACGCGGCCATAGGGCAATGTCAGGTCGGCGAGGAAATGATGGGCGCCGATCACGCGACGCACCGGAAAGTCAGCCACGGGCGCGTTGACATGCGGCACAAGATGAAGCCGGCCGGGACCGATCCACGATCCCTTGACGACGATGTCAGTCAGGTTGATCGCGACAAGCTGGCAGACTTCCGCCCGGCCATCGACACCGGGAATCAATTTCAGATTGATTTGCGTCTTTGACAGCGTCGCACGTGTCAATTCGCCATCGCCTGCCATGGCTTCGTGCTTGTAACCCATGGTCCCCATGGCGACGAGCTGATTGGCATATTCGAGCGTGCCCGTCAGCGTATCCTTCACCACCTCGAGCTTCGGATGGGCATATTTCTTGGGAAAGCCCCAGATCTCGCGGCCCGCAGCAATCGGCGGATCGTCGTCAAGATACATCTGCGAGACGAAATTGACGTCTTCGCCATTCAGGCGCGCCGGAATCACCAGACCGGACTCGGTATAGCTTCCAAAGCCCGAGCTGTCGGGCATCTTGATCCACTCATAGTGCATCAATGGCTGTTCGATCGGCTCCAGCGGTTCAGGCAGGCCGGCACGGATCAGGTCGGGATCGGTTTCATAGGTGATGACCAGGAATTCGCGATTGACGAAACGATACGGTCCCGCCGGATAGCTCGGGCCCGCCATCGGCATCGACGGAAGCTTCAGGATATCTGCCTTGCGCATCGGATGACCCTCTATTTCCGGTGAATGATCGGGCCGCCCTCAATTGGCAAACCCCAGCGCAAAATTGCTATCGGCGGTGTTTGACAGCGATGTGAAGACGTTTGCTTCCGATTAGGATTACGGACTCAGCCTTTGATGCCGGAAGGCGAGGCCTTCAGGACAAGACATCCTTGTCACAACAGCGTCATCGCATTTTTGAATCCTAGAAGGCGACGATCCACCCCGAATTCGAAGAGCACATCATGGATGCGCGCGCGCCGGATACAGAACTTGCCACCGCGCCGGGCTGGCGACCCGACCGATGCGATCGGATCGCGCTGGTTCTGCAGGGCGGTGGCGCGTTAGGCGCTTATCAGGCGGGCGTCTATCAGGCACTGCACGAAGGGGGCATGGAGCCGGATTGGGTTTGCGGCGTCTCCATCGGCGCGATCAATTCGGCCATCATCGCGGGCAACCGGCCCGAGGATCGTCTGGAAAAGCTTCAGATCTTCTGGGATCGGATCACCGCACGCAAGGTGTGGCATTACACGCCGGACGGCGACATCTATCGCAAAGCCCGCAACCTCACGAGTTCATGGCTGACGACGACGCTGGGCCAGCCCGGCTTCTTCAAGCCGCACGACCTCAATCCGTGGTTAAGCCCCGCCGGCGCGAAAACCGCGACCAGCTATTACGACACCACGCCGCTGCGCGAGACCTTGCTGGAACTGGTCGACTTCGACCTGATCAATGCGCGCAAAATGCACTTTGCGGTCGGCGCCGTTAACGTCCTGACCGGCAACTTCCTGTATTTCGACAACAAGAAAGAAGTGATCGCGCCCGAGCACGTCATGGCCAGCGGCGCGCTGCCGCCCGCGTTGCCGATGGTCAAAATCGGCACCGATCATTTCTGGGATGGCGGTATCGTTTCCAATACGCCGCTGCAGCATCTGCTGGACCAGGACGACAGGAAAAACTCGCTGGTATTCCAGGTCGACCTCTTCAGCGCCCGCGGCCTGTTACCCCGCGATATTCACGAGGTTTTGGCGCGGCACAAGGATATCGTTTATTCCTCGCGCACCCGCTACAACACCGATGTCTATAAGCGCATGAATAATCTGAAAGCGGACTTCTACAAGGCGCTGCTGAAAATCCCGGAAAATCAACTAAGCAACGAGGAACGTGCGACGCGCGATCATTTGGCGCATCTGCCCGGGATGACCATCCTTCAGATGATCTATCAGCAGAGGATCTATGAAGGCGATTCGAAGGACCACGAATTCTCGGCGACTTCGATGCGCGAACATTGGCAAAGCGGTCTGGACGACACGAGGAGAACCCTGCAACGCCGCGATTGGCTGGCGATGCCGGAGGAAGGCATGAGCATCGTCGTGCATGACGTGCACCGCGAGCGGGACTATTGATCGCCGATAGCGTTTTCCAGCGAAGTGCGGAGCGCTTCGCGCGAAGAAAGCGCATCAAAGCGAAAGGCTAAGGCCCGCGTCACCACATCGTCTTTTGCGCCCGCTCCGGCCATTCCCTATCGTAGCTCTCGCCGCCGACCGCGTTATCGCTCATCGAAGCCAGGATCTGTCCCGGCGTCGGCAGGCTTTTGGGATCAACCCGCTTGTCCGGATTCCATAAATCGGACCGCACGATCGCGCGGGCACACTGAAAGTAGATCTCACCCACCGTCATGACGATGACCGTGCGCGGTGCCTTGCCCTCCATCTTGAACGACGCCAGCAGATCCGGGTCCGCCGACACCTGCCCGTGGCCGTTGATGCGCAGCGTGCTGCCGGAGCCCGGAATCAGGAACAGCAGTGCGATCCTGGGATCGCGTACGATATTGCGCAGCGAGTCGATCCGGTTGTTGCCGCGGCGGTCGGGCATCATCAACGTTTTTTCGTCATGCACCCGGACGAAGCCGGGCAGATCGCCACGCGGCGAGCAATCCAGTCCCTCCGGCCCGGATGTCGCCAACGCCGCGAACGGCGATTTGTCGATCAGCACGCGATAGAGCGGCGTGACGCGGTCTGCTACTTTTACCGTGGATGCATCGTTCGGCTGGCCATAGATCGCCTCGAGTTGCTCGACGGTTGCGATATCAGACATGGCTGCCTCCTGGTCTCCGTTTATTCGTCCCAGCGATCGCCTTTGATAATCCGAACGAACTGGCGCGCGTGATATTCGGCGCTGCTGACATTCACGATGGTGATATCGGGTGTTGCTGCAGCATCGACCGTGCGACCGAGCCGTTGATCGATCTTGCCGTCGCTGCTGCGCGCCCGCATCGCAAGCCTTTCGGCAAGAACCTGAGGCGGCGCCGTGATCAAGATCACCGCGACATCGGCGTACGCCTGGCGCATCGCGCCAATGATTGTGCGCGATACGTTGGCAATCACCGTGCGGCCGGCGCGGATATCATCGTCAATCGCGCGCGGCAGCGCGTAGCAATGGCCATGCGCCTCCCAATGCATGGCGTACGCATCGTTCGCGAGCGCCTGCCGGAAGGCATCATGGCTGATTTGCGCATTGTCCTCGGAGGCCGACGCCTCGCGCGTGACCAAGCGGCGCGGAAACACGATGTTGAGATCATCCGCACAGGCAGATCTCGCGAGGCCAAGCAGCGTATCCTTGCCTGCGCCGCTCGGACCCACCACCAGAACAAGCCGGCCCGGACCGATCGCTCGCGGCCGGTGACCGGATGTCGTCAATGTTTCCGTCATGCCACACGCTGCCCTTCCCGCCATGCCGCACGCACCACCGGGACATCGCGCGCAATATGCACGCGGATCAGGTCAGCGCGCTTGCCGACCGCAATCTCGCCGCGATCGGAAAGGCCGACCGCTTCCGCGGGCGTTTTGGTGACGGTGCGGACCGCAGAGGCGAGATCGATCGCGGGCACGCGCTGTGGCAATTGCAGCGCGCCCATCAACAGGCTCGAAGGGATGTAATCGGACGACAGAATGTCCAACAGCCCTTCGCGGGCGAGATCGACTGCGGCGATATTGCCGGAATGCGAGCCGCCGCGCACCACGTTCGGCGCCCCCATCAGAATGCCGATGCCGGCCTGGTGCAAGCCGCGCGCGGCTTCCATCGTGGTCGGAAACTCAGCCACCGAAACCCGGTCGCGGATCGCGTCGGTGACGTTGTCCCCCGTAGTGTCATCATGGCTCGCAAGCGGGATCTCGTGCTGATGCGCCAGTGCCACGATCGCGCGCATATTGGTCGCCGCGTACGCCTTCTGATAGGCGAAGCGCTTTTCAAACAGCACGTCGAGCTCGGCGTCGGTCATCCCGGCGCCCTTGCCGCGGTAATAATCGCGCAGCTTGCCCTCATCGCGAAACTGCCGCTGGCCCGGCGTATGATCCATCAACGACATCAGCCGCACGTCCGGCCGGCCAACGAGCTCCTTGGCCTCCTCGACCACGCTTGGCATCGGGATTTCGCAGCGCAGATGCAGGAAATGATCGGCTCGCAACAGATTGCCGTCGCGCGCGGTCGCGATCGCCTCGGCCAGCAAACCAGCCCGCCCGTCAACCTCCTCGGCGCCATCTTCGCGCCAGACCCGCAGCGAATCCAGCACCGTCGTGATGCCCGATGTCGCGAGCTGCCCGTCATAGGAGATGACGGCGGCGATCGGGTCCCAGAATACTTTTGGGCGCGGCACATAATGGGCTTCCAGATGATCGGTATGCAGTTCGATCAGGCCCGGCATGACCAGATCGCCGCCCGCATCCTCGCTGCCTGCAGGCGCGCTGCCCTCGCCATATTCAGCAACACGGCCATCGGAAAAGGCGATCCAGCCACGTTCGATCACACGGTCCGCCAGAACGATCCTGGCATTGCCAATGACGGTTTCGGACGTTGATTTCATCTTAAAGAGCTTCCTTCATGCCGCCGCCGCGAACGATGTCACGTCGACGATCCGGTCGGCGATCAGATGGCGTATTTCATCGTCGTGGACGATCGCCACCATGGCGACACCCTGACGTTTCTTTTGATCGATCAGATCGACCACGACGGCGCGATTGGCCGCATCGAGCGAGGCGGTCGGCTCATCCAGCAACAAGATCGGCAGGTCGGAAATGAATCCCCGCGCGATGTTGACGCGCTGCTGCTCGCCGCCCGAGAAAGTCGACGGCGGCAACGCCCACAGCCGTTCGGGGATATTGAGGCGGCGCAACAATTGCCCCGCTTGTTCGCGCGCCTCTGCGCGCGCGATCCCGTTCGAGATCAACGGTTCCGCCACCACGTCGATGGTGGCAACGCGAGGCACCGCGCGCAGGAACTGGCTGACATAACCAATGGTGGAACGGCGCACGCTGAGCACTTGCCGCGGCTCGGCTTTGGCAAGATCGATCACCTCGCCCAGATGACGGATGCCGATACGGCCGCTGTCGCAGCGATAATTGCCGAAGATCATCTTCAGGATCGAGGATTTGCCGGCGCCCGATGGTCCCGACAGCACGACGCATTCGCCCGATACGACGTGGAACGAGACGCCGCGCACCACGGGCAGTTCCACCCCGCCCTGCAAATGCATGACAAAACTCTTTTGCGCATGGCTGATATCGATCATTGCGGTCATTGGCGCGCTCATGCCGGTAAAATCGAAGAAACAAGCAGTTGGGTATAGGGCTCGCGTGGATCGTCGAGCACCTGATCGGTCAACCCGGTCTCGATCACGCGGCCACCTTTCATGACCATCACGCGATGGGACAATAGCCGCGCCACGGCGAGATCGTGGGTGACGACGATGGCCGCCAATCCGAGTTCACTGACCAGATTGCGCATCAGGTCGAGCAAGCGCGCCTGTACCGACACGTCGAGGCCGCCGGTCGGTTCGTCCATGAAGACGAGACGCGGCTCGGTCACGAGATTGCGCGCGATCTGCAGCCGCTGACGCATGCCGCCTGAATAAGTTCGTGGTGCATCGTCAATGCGCCCGACATCGATTTCGACGCGCTCTAGCCAGGACGACGCGGTGTCGCGGATCCGGCCGTAGTGGTTCCAGCCCACCGCCATCAACCGCTCGCCGACATTGGCGCCGGCCGACACCGCCATCCGCAAACCTTGCGCCGGATCCTGGTGCACATAGCCCCAGTCGGTGCGAAACAAAAACCGCCGTTCGGCTTCGCCCAACGCGGCGAGGTCACGCATGACGCCGTCGCGCATCCGGTACGATACCCGTCCTGCACTCGGCGCAAGCTGGGCCGACAGCAATTGCAACAGCGTCGACTTGCCCGAACCGGATTCGCCGACGATCGCCAGCACCTCGCCGGAATAGAGCGCAAAGGAAACATCGCGGCAGGCCATCAACCGGCCGTAGGACTTGCCTAAGGCGTCTGCGACCAAGAGCGGCTGATCGTCATTTGCGGCGTTTAGCATCTCAGCCATGCGCCCTCTCCTTGTGCGGCGCCGCACTTTCGCTGCCGCGATGGCCGTTGGCTTGCCGGGTCTCGCAGTAATCGGTATCGGAGCAGACGAACATGCGGCTGCCCTGGTCGTCGGTCACGATTTCATCGAGGTAGGAATCATCGGCGCCGCACAGTGCGCAAGGCGCGTCGAACCGGTAGCGGCTGAACGGATGATCCTCGAAATCGAGCGACACCACGGAGGTATGCGGCGGGATCGCATAGATCCGCTTTTCGCGCCCGGCGCCAAATAGCTGTAACGCGGAGCAATTATCCATCTTCGGATTATCGAATTTCGGCGTCGGCGACGGATCCATCACGTAGCGGGCGTTCACCTTCACCGGATAGGCATAGGAAGTCGCGATATGGCCGAAGCGGGCGATGTCCTCATAGAGCTTGACGTGCATCAATCCATATTCGCCGAGCGCATGCATGCGCCGTGTTTCGGTCTCGCGCGGTTCAAGAAAGCGCAGGGGTTCGGGGATCGGCACCTGATAGACCAGCACCTGGCCCGAATGCAGCGACGCTTCGGGAATCCGATGCCGGGTCTGGATCACGGTCGCATCCGCCGTGCTGGTGGTGGTCGCAACACCGGCGGTCTTGGCGAAGAACTTGCGGATCGAGATCGCGTTGGTGGTGTCGTCGGAGCCCTGATCGATCACCTTCAAGACGTCGTCCGGCCCAAGTATGGCAGCCGTCACCTGCACGCCGCCGGTGCCCCAGCCGTAGGGCATCGGCATCTCGCGGCTGGCGAACGGCACCTGATAGCCGGGAACAGCGATCGCTTTCAGGATCGCACGGCGGATCATCCGCTTGGTCTGTTCGTCCAGATAAGCGAAGTTATAGGTCGGCGCGTTCATTCCGCGGCCTCCTGCAGCGGCGATGAAGCCTCCGCCGCCTCGTTGAATTCCTTGCGCAGCTTGCGCAGCAGGCCGAGTTCGGACTGGAAGTCGACATAATGCGGCAGTTTCAGATGTTCGACGAATCCGGTCGCCTGCACATTGTCGGAATGCGACATCACAAACTCCTCGTCCTGGGCCGGCGCCAAAATTTCTTCGCCAAGCTCGCGGGCGCGCAGGGTGCGATCCACCAGCGCCATCGACATGGTCTTGCGCTCGCTATGCCCGAACGCCAGCCCGTAGCCGCGCGTAAAGCACGGCGCCTCCGTCGCCGAACCCTTGAACTGGTTGACCATCTGGCATTCGGTCAGCGTGATCGAGCCGAGTGGCACCGCAAAGCCGACGTCTTCGGCCATGAATTCCACCTCGACCTCACCGAGCCGGATTTCGCCGGCAAAGGGATGGTTGCGGCCGTAGCCGCGCTGCGAGGAATAACCTAAGGCGAGCAGAAAACCCTCGTCGGCGCGCGCCAGGTTCTGCAGCCGCAGGTCGCGGTCGGCGGGAAAGCTCAGGGGTTCGCGCGTCAGATCACCCACGGGAGCATCGGCATCGGCTTGCGGCGAGGTTTCGATCAGGCCATCGCGGCCGAGGATGTCGGTGACACGCGGCATCACCGTAACGGAGACATCTGATGTCGCGGGCGGCTCGGGAACAAGACCCTCGGCGAGTTGCGGATCGAGCAGCCGATGGGTGTAGTCGAACGTGGGTCCGAGAATCTGGCCGCCCGGGATATCCTTGAACGTCGAGGATATCCGGCGCCGCACGGCCATCTTGCCGGTATCGACCGGCTCGGTGGCGCCGAAGCGCGGCAAGGTGGCGCGAAAGGCCCGGACCAGGAAGATCGCCTCGATCATGTCGCCGCGCGCCTGCTTGATGGCGAGCGCCGCAAGTTCGCGATCGTAAAGCGAGCCTTCGGTCATCACTCGATCGACGCCAAGGCTGAGTTGTTCGGAGATCTGGGCAAGCGAGACCTCCGGAATTTCGCGATTACCGCGGCGCTCATGCGCCAGCAGCCGATGCGCGTTCTCGATGGCGCGTTCGCCTCCCTTGACGGCGACATACATGCGTTAGCCTCCTTTGGCGACAGACCGCGTGGTGCGGGGGATCGCCACAATGCAATCGTCATGAACCAGCACGATATCGATGCCGCGCGGAAACAGCGTGGCGTTGACGGTGAGCCGCTCGAACAGGTCCGAAGGTTCGATCGTCGCCTGCAAGACGGTACTGCCGTCGATGCCCGGGCCGCGCAGTTCAACAGCTTGCCCCTCTGTCAGACTGTCGACTTGAAGGATCAGCGTGGTGGAGCGATCGGGATATTCGTTGCTGCCAAACGCAAAGCGGTTGAGTTGGGGAAGCGCCTTTGCATCGCCGATCAACGCAAAACTGCAGATCGAGGAGTCTGCGACAACAGGCGCGCTGGTGTGGAATTTGAGCCATTTCGATACGTCCGGCGTCTCTGACATCGACGGGTCGAGCCAAAGCGGCGTGTCGTGATCGAACAAGGTGAGCGCGATGGCGGCGATGCCGCGCATCATGCCGGACGGCGCTCCGCTTACAGCAGAAATGCGCTGCACGCTGCCGGGCCGCGCCATCGCATCCATGACAGAGCGAAAGGTATTTTGCGCAGACGCGACCTTGTCGGCAAAACCCGCTGGCATTTCGGCAACTGTTGTCATCGGTTAACCCTCGCCGCGCACCAGCGTGTAGAACTCGACCCGCGTTGCCGCGGTCTCCGCCGCCTTCCGATTTCGTTCGGAGGCAACGGCTGCGCGCAGCGGTGCGAGCACCTGCGCTTCGACAGCGCCGGCATGGTCGGCGCTTTGGATCAGGGCATCGCACAGCGCGATCATGTGCGCCTTCTGCCGGTCGCGGCCGAGTGTGTAGCCAAAGCCGACCTCACCGGTCGCAAGCCGCACCGCCGCGCGCGAGACCGTGGCCTCGCCCAGATTGAACGGCGCGCCCTCGCCACCGACGCGGCCGCGCACCATGACGAGGCCATTTTCCGGCTGGCGCAGATTTTCGTGCGCCGGCAAGGTAATCGCATCAAGCCGCGCGGCAATGTGCGCGACATCGGAATGCGCCAGCACCGCCATCGCCGCCTTGCGTTGCGCCTGCTTGCCATCGTCGTCCATTGCCATGCCTGCAGCCTTGCCTGAATCAAGTTGTCTATGATAATAGACAACTTGCCAGGCTGTGCCAATGAATGTTTCATGACAAAATGATGTTCCCGATGCCTTTTCCCGGCTGTTCCACGCCATGACCACGCAGGAGACCGCGTCCGGCGTGGCCTTGTGGCGGCAGGTCGCCGATGGGATCGAGCGCGGCATCGCCAATGGTAGCTTTGCCGCCGGCGAGAAGCTGCCGGGCGAGATGGAAATTGCCGAGACCTATCGGGTCAACCGTCACACGGTTCGCAGGGCATTGGCGACGCTGGCCGAACGCGGCCTGGTGCGGGCCGAGCGCGGCAGCGGCACCTATGTGGAGGCCACGCGGATCGCCTATCCGCTGCGCTCGCGCACGCGCTTTTCCGAAATCGTCGGCGCCGGCGGCCGCGAGCCGCGCGGTCAGTTGATCGACGCTTCCGAGGAACCGGCGAGCCGCGAACTGGCACGGCAGCTCGGCTTGAAGAGCGGCGCGCCGTTGATCCGGATCGAAGCGTTGCGGCTGGCCGATCGCACGCCCGTCTGCATCAGCACCACGTGGCTCTCCGCGGAACACTTTCCCGGTGCCGGGAGTGTCTTCGCCAGTGCGCGCTCAATGACGAAGCTGCTCGCGCATTACGGCGTTCGCGACTATCGCCGGGCTTCCACCCGGATCACCGCGGCCATCGTCGATGCCACCGACGCCGCGCGGCTGGACCTCGCGCTTGGGCGCCCCATCCTGGTGGTCGACGCCACCGACGTCGATACCGATGGCCAACCGCTCGTCACCAAGCGCTCACGCTTTGCTGCCGAGCGTGTCGAGTTCCTCGTCGAGAACGTTTAGGCGACCGCGCGCGGGCCGATGATGGCGAAGCGGAGCTTGCTTGAGATCCAGTCGATCACGGCGACCGCGATCAGGATCATCAGAATCAGGAACGACACTTTTTGCCATTCCAGCACGCGGATCTGTTCGGCCAGTTGCAGGCCAATACCGCCTGCGCCGACAATGCCGATAATGGTCGCCGAACGGGTGTTCGACTCGATAAAATAAAGCACCTGTCCTGCGATGACGGGAAACACCTGCGGCATCAGGCCAAAGCGTATCTCGTGCAGCGCATTGCCGCCGACGGCGCGAATGCCTTCGACCTGCTTGCGGTCCGCGCCTTCGATGGCCTCGGAGAACAGCTTGCCCAGCGCGCCAAAATCCGACACGGCGATGGCGAGCACGCCGGCGAACGGGCCAAGACCGACGACGTTGATCCAGACCAGCGCCCAGATCAGCGTATCGACGCCACGGATGGTATCGAGGAAACGGCGAATGGGAAAACGGAAGATATTCGACGGTACGATGTTCTTTGCTGCCAGCAGGCTGACCGGCAGCGCGAACACGGCGGCAAGCGTGGTGCCCAATAGCGCGATCGACAGGGTTTCGCCGAGCGCGTTCATGTAGGTCGGCAGTGACGAGCCCGGATTGGGCGGCAGCATCATCAGCGTGATCCAGCCCAGCTCGTGAAAGCCGTTCAGCATGCGCAAGGGCGAGAAGCCAAGGTGAACCAGGCCAAATACGAAAATCGCAAATACAACGAGCAGCATCACGGGCCATGCAAGCCGCGCCGACGCCGGCCGCTCGAAGATGTCCGGATATCGCGCGCGCAGTCCCTCGGGCTCCAGCATTGAGAGCTTGCTCATGCGCGACGATCCCCGCCAAACAACCGCCCGCGTATCCAGCCCGTGCTGATGTCGATGACGAAGACGGTGAGAACGACCATCAGCAGGATGGCGCTCACATCCGAGTAGTAGAACTTGCGGATCGCCGTGATGAGCTCCAGCCCGATGCCGCCGGCGCCGACGAAACCCATTACCGAGGCGCTACGCACATTGATTTCAAAGCGCAGCAGTGTGTAACTGGCAAAGCCTGCAGCCACCTGCGGCAGCACCGCAAACCGCATGCACGATATCCAGCTTGCACCGGTGGATCGCAGGCCTTCAACCGGCTTCATATCGATATTCTCGACCATCTCGGCATATTGCTTGCCGAGCGCGCCGATGGAATGAATCGTAATCGCGAGAACGCCGGCCATCGGGCCAAGGCCGAACGCGATAACAAAGATCAGGGCGAAAACAATATCGGGAACCGTCCGGCAGAATTCCAACAGCCGCTTGATGATGAAGCGCAGCCGGGGGCCAGGCGAGGTATTTTCAGCCGCGAAAAAATTGAACGCGAAACCCAGCACCGCGCCGGACAGCGTGCCGACATAGCTGATCAGGATCGTCTCACCCAGCAGCAGCGACCATTTCCGCCAGCCCCACAACCACTCCGGAATATTGGTCCACACCCGCCTGCCGTCATCGAGCGTCAGAATACGGTCGAAATAGCTGACGAAATGCCCGAAATAAGTGAACAGCGTCCTTAAGTTCACCTCCGCCCCGATCGCGGCAATGATGAGTGCGGCGCAGAACACAGCCGTGGCAAGCGTGAAGCGCAGCCGCCGCCGGGCGACCGCCTTGCCATAGGCTTCGCTGAGCGCGGCCAGTTGCTGACCGGGAAGGATGGATACGGCTGCTGTCATGGTGGCGGTAGCTTTAGCGCCTTGTGCCAGGCAAAAATAAAAGAGCCGGGTCGGTGGACCCGGCTCTCGTGTCGCGTTCCGCGATCAGGATGCCTTCTTGCGCAGATTGTCGACGAACTTAATCAGCTCGATGGTCTTGTTGTAGTCGTCGTTGGTGACCGTCTGCCACGGCAGGTTCTTGCCGTCGGAAAGCTTCTTGAAAGCTTCCTTGTCCTTTTCCGATGCATCGAGGAACGCCTTCTTGATTGCGGCCTTCATATCCTCGGGCAAGTCGCTCAGATAGGCATAGGGCGAATTGATGATGAGATCGGACTTCACGATGATGCGGAAGTCTTCTTTCTTCAGCGGCGTACCGTCGCTCGACTTGACCATGTTCTTTGAGAGCATGCGCGTCAGGTTGGAATCGTCATCGGCGTTCCACCAATTGGCGCAAACGTCGACGGTGCCCTGCGCCAGCGCCAGCACGGCGTTCTCATGGCTGCCGGTGAACACCACCTGCGAGAAGAATGTATCGGGATCGATGCCCATCTGATTCATCTTGAAGCGGGGCATGTTGTTGCCGGAGGTCGAGTTGGGATCGACCAGGCCGAGGTTCTTGCCCTTGAGGTCCTCGATCTTTTGATAGGGGCTCTTGGCGAGAACGTAGAACACCGAATAGTAGCCTTTGGAGCCGTCGGAATTGACGTCGATCACAAAGGCGTCGGTCTTGACACCGGTAAGGCGGGCGCGGGCAAACGACGCCGGTCCGTAGTAGCCGATCTGGATGTTGCCGGCGCGCTGCCCTTCGATGACCGCGGCATAGTCGTTGGCGACGCGCAGCGTGACCTTGATGCCGAGTTCCTTCGACAGATAGTTCACGAACGGCGTGTAGCGCTCGGTGACTCCCGAGCCATTCTCGGCCGGAATAACCGCGAAGGTGATTTCCGGGTATTTGGCTTTCCAATCTTCCGCTGACGTCGCGGTACGGACAAAGGCCAGCGACGCTGCGCTGGCAAGAACGGTACGACGAGTGATCATGATCAAGTTCCCTCTGGTGGTACGCTATCGGCCGATGGCGGGCTTGCGATGGCCGCGTTGGATAGTCGCGCTTCTCAGGCCGCGGCTGCGGTGCCGAGAACCGGAACGGTTGCATCGTCGGGCAGGTGCGACGGCGCGCTGCCCATCACTTCGCCACCCATGACTTCATTGGCTTCGAGATCGTACAGTTCGCGCGCGATATGGTCGGTCAGCGTCGCCGGCGCGCCGTCGAACACCACGCGGCCGGCCGACATGCCGATCAGACGGTCGCAATAACCGCGCGCCAGTTCGAGCGAATGTAGGTTGCACAGAATCGTAATTCCGAAATGCTTGTTGATGCGCAGCAGCGCATCCATCACGATCTTGGTGTTGCGCGGATCGAGCGAGGCGATCGGCTCGTCGGCGAGAATGATATCCGGCTGCTGGACCAGCGCGCGGGCGATCGCGACGCGCTGCTGCTGGCCGCCCGAAAGCTGGTCGGCGCGCTGCGCGGCGAGGGAAGCCATGTCGAACTGCTCGAGCGCCGACATCGCCAGCGCCTTGTCCGCTTCCGGCCAAAGCTGCGCCAGCGATCGCCACGCCGGGATTTCGGCCAACCGGCCCATCAGCACGTTGGTCAGGACATCGAGCCGGCCCACCAGATTGAATTGCTGGAAGATCATCGCCGACCGCGCACGCCATTGCCTCAAGCTTCTGCCGTGCAGCGCCGTCACGTCAAGATCATCGAACAGGATTCGTCCCGAGGTCGGTTCGGCAAGGCGGTTGACCATCCGCAGCAGCGTCGATTTGCCGGCGCCGGACCTTCCGATCACACCGACAAAGCTGCCCGGCCCGACCGAGAACGACGCATTGTCGACCGCGGACTTCGTGCCGAAACGGCACGTCAAACCTTCCACCACCAACATGCAATGCTCCAACGTAGCCGTGGACCATCGCTAACGACTGAATTTTACACTTGTGTGACAGTCACGCTGCGGTGCGGCAATCGTCCACACCCGAGACGACGTCATCCATCCGTCATGCTGTTGTCACGAAGCCCATTGATGACGTGCAGGCTTTTGGTAAACCCGTATCGTTTTTGTGAAAGCTCGCATGGCCGGCAAAATGCTCTCCGTTGACCCGACGGTCGATCCCACCGCGAAAATCCAGGACGCCCGGCTGGGCGTCTATTGCGAAGTCGGCGCCCGGACGAGCCTGCTCGACGTGGTGATGGGCGATTACTCCTATGTCGTGAATGACTCCCAGATCACCTATACGACGATCGGAAAGTTCTGCTCGATCGCGGCGATGACCCGGATCAACCCCGGCAATCACCCCATGCACCGAGCCACGCAGGCGCATTTCACCTATCGCGCCAGCGCCTATTTTCCGGGCGAGAGCGACGATGCCGAATTCTTTGAGTGGCGTCGCGCGCATCGCGTCCATATCGACCATGACGTCTGGATCGGACACGGCGCCATCGTGCTGCCGGGCCGCAACATCGGCACCGGCGCCGTGGTGGCGGCTGGTGCCATCGTGACCAAGGACGTCCCGGCCTACAGCATCGTCGGGGGAAATCCGGCACGCCCGATCAAGCAGCGGTTTCCGCAAGCCGTCGCCGATCGATTGGCGGCGCTTGCGTGGTGGGACTGGGATCACGAAACGCTGCGCAGCGCGCTGCCTGATTTCCGCAAACTGGCTGTCGAGGAATTTCTCGAAAAATATGAGGCGATGAGCTCAAAGCTTTCGCCTGCTCAACAACGAAGGGCCGCGTCTTGACCGAGATTTTCATCGAAGGCGGCCGGACGCTTCTCGGCGGAGAGATTTGCGAGGCTTCACTGCAGATTTCAGACGGCAAAATCAGCGCCGTGGATTCCGAGCGTGGTCGCCGCTCGCTTGGCATCGATGCCGGCGGTCTTCTGGTGCTGCCGGGCATTATCGATCTGCACGGCGATGCCTTCGAACGCCAGATGATGCCTCGCCCGGGTGTCGATTTTCCCGTCGACGTGGCTCTGATCGACAGTGACCGGCAGGCCACCGCCAACGGCATCACCACGGTCTTCCACGCCACGACATGGTCCTGGGAGCCAGGTCTGCGCAGCGCCGGCAACGCGCGGCAATTGCTCGAGGCCATCGAGGCCTTGAGACCGCAACTCGCCGCCGATACCCGCTTCCACCTGCGGCATGAGACCTACAATCTCGATGCCGAAGCTGAAATTTGTCAGTGGCTGTCCGAGGGACGAATCGATCTGCTCGCGTTCAACGACCACATGGATTCGACCGTTGCGAGCCTCGCCAAGCCGCAGAAGCGCAACCGCATGGTCGAACGCACCGGTCTTTCCAACCAGGAGTTCGATGCGCTGGTGGAGCGCGTGGTTTGCCGCGCCCAGGACGTGCCGGCTTCGATCGCGCGATTGGCCAAGGCCGCGCGCGACGCCAACATCCGCACGCTGTCGCATGACGACGACACGCCCGACATGCGAAAGGCTTTTCGCGCGCAGGGCATCGCCATCGCCGAATTTCCGGTCAATGAGGAAACGGCGCGTGAAGCAGCCGAGGGCGGCGATTTCATCGTGTTCGGTGCGCCGAATGTGGTGCGCGGCGGCAGCCACACCGGCTGGACCAAGGCCAGCGACATGATCGAAAAGGGCTTATGCTCGGTCCTCGCTTCCGATTATTACTATCCGGCGCAATTGCTGGCCGCTTTTCGCCTGGCCGCCGACGGTGTGCTGCCCTTGCCTCGAGCCTGGGATCTGATTTCGGCCGCGCCTGCCCGCGCTGCGGGTCTTGCCGATCGCGGCGTTCTCGCGCCCGGCCATCGCGCCGATATCATCCTTGTCGATGACGAAAAGCCGCTGAGGCCGCGCCTTGTTGCCGTGATCGCCGCCGGCCGCCTGGTTCACATGACCGATACGCACCGCTTGATTCGGTCTTCGGTCGCGCCGCGCAAGGCAGTTGCGGTCGCGTGAGCCGGCTCTATTCTTGACTCATGACCGATACCCCCCGCTACGCGATCTATTATGCCCCGGCGCCCGGCAGTGAGCTCGATCGCTTCGGCGCCCATTTGCTCGGCTACGATACCTCCAGCGGCAAGGAACTGCCGTTTGCTGATGGCATCGAGCAGATGGCGCCGGATTGGCGGGAGCTAACCCAGGATCCGCGCAAATATGGCTTTCACGCTACGCTGAAAGCGCCGATGGCTCTGGCTGACGGCAAAACCGAAGCTGAACTGCTCGCAGCCGGCGAAGCATTCGCAAGCACCCCTCGACCGATTCCGGTCATCAAACCGGTCGTCAATTCGATCAGCGGATTTCTGGCTATCGTGCCTGCCGACCTTTCGGCTGAACTTGCCCGACTCGCCGCCGATTGCGTCCGTGAATTCGATTCATTCCGCACGCCGCTCACGCCGGAAGATCGAGCACGGCGAAATCCCGCCAAGCTGACGCCGAGGCAGCGGGAGTATCTCGATCACTGGGGATACCCCTACGTGATGGAGGAGTTTCGCTTCCACATGACGCTGACGGGAAGGCTTCCGCCCGAGCGGCGCGAGACGATCCTGCCGACGTTAAAAAGGCGATTTGTCACGCTCGAAATGACAACGCTTGCGCTCGACAGCATCGCCGTGTTCCGGCAGGACGACGCGGCGGCGCGGTTCCGAATCATTGGTCGCTGGCCATTGGCCGGCGATACGCGATAGGCCCGCCCGTCCCGCCAGCCCTGTTCTTGATTTGTTTATCGTTCGATGAGAACGTCGCGCGAACGTGCTGCCATCGATGAGTCGCTCAAAAACGACGATCTCATTCCGGTTCCAGATGAAATTGCCGCGCATCGCGCATGCGAGGGGGACGATCCGTGCTGGCAGCTATTGCCGCTCCATATCTTGATTCGCTCAATCCGGAGCAGCGGCGCGCGGTCGAGCACGGGGTAACCGCCGATGGCCACGTCGGCGCACCTTTGCTGGTGATTGCAGGCGCCGGCTCCGGCAAGACCAACACCCTCGCCCATCGCGTGGCGCATCTCATCGTCAACAACGCCGATCCGCGCCGAATCCTGCTGATGACCTTTTCACGGCGCGCGGCTGCCGAGATGGCCCGCCGCGTCGAGCACATCGCGCGCAAGGTGCTGGGCGACAACGCCGGTGTCATGACCGACGCTCTCAGCTGGGCTGGAACCTTCCATGGCATCGGCGCGCGACTGTTGCGCGAATATGCCGAGCAGATCGGGATCGATCCGGCTTTCACGATCCACGACCGCGAGGACTCAGCCGACCTGATGAACCTGGTGCGGCACGAACTCGGGCTGTCCAAGACCGAACGACGGTTTCCGACCAAAGGTACTTGCGTTGCGATCTACTCGCGCTGCGTGAACGCCGAGACCTCGATAGAGCAAGTGCTCGGACAGTTCTTTCCGTGGTGCTCGGGCTGGAGCAGCGAACTCAAGCAATTGTTCGCCGCCTATGTCGAAGCCAAACAAAAACAGAACGTCCTCGACTATGACGATCTTCTGCTCTACTGGGCGCAGATGATGTCGGATGCGGCTATCGCGGACGACGTCGGCTCGCGATTCGATCATGTTCTCGTCGACGAATACCAGGACACGAATCGCTTGCAGTCCTCGATCCTGCTGGCGCTGCGGCCGAGCGGCCGCGGGCTAACGGTGGTCGGCGACGACGCGCAATCGATCTACTCGTTCCGGGCCGCCACCGTACGCAACATCCTGGAATTCCCGGATCAATTCAAGCCGCGGGCCGAGATCGTCACGCTCGACCGCAACTACCGCTCGACCCAGCCGATCCTGGCGGCCGCGAACGGCGTGATCGATCTCGCCAAGGAGAGATTCACCAAGAACCTCTGGACCGAACGTCCGTCATCCGCAAAACCTCGGCTTGTCACAGTCCGCGACGAGGCGGACCAGGCCCGCTACATTGTCGAGCGGGTGCTGGAGAACCGCGAAAGCGGCACGCTTCTCAAGCAGCAGGCCGTGCTGTTTCGCACGTCGTCGCACAGTGGCCCGCTGGAAGTCGAACTGACCCGCCGCAACATTCCTTTCGTCAAGTTCGGCGGCCTGAAGTTTCTTGACGCCGCCCATGTCAAGGACATGCTGGCACTGCTGCGTTTTATCGAAAATCCGCGCGACCGCGTCGCGGGCTTCAGGGTTCTTCATCTGCTTCCAGGCGTCGGCCCCGCTTCGGCGCAGCGCGTGCTCGATCACATGGCGGAAACGTCAGATCCGGTCGGCGCGCTCTGCAATCTGCCATCCCCGCCGCGTGCCGGAACCGATTGGAGTGCTTTCGTCGAGGCGGTTGCCAACCTGCGCTATTCAGAATGGCCCGCCGATATCGAGCGGGCGCGGCTGTGGTACGAGCCGCATCTCGATCGCATCCACGAGGATGCCGAAACGCGGCGGGCTGACCTTATCCAGCTTGAGCAGATCGCCAGCGGCTATCCGTCGCGAGAGCGCTTTCTCACCGAACTCACGCTCGATCCGCCGGACGCAACCAGCGACCAGGCTGGCGTTCCCCTGCTCGACGAGGATTATCTGATCCTGTCCACGATCCATTCCGCCAAGGGGCAGGAGTGGAAGTCGGTCTATATGTTGAACGTCGTCGATGGCTGCATGCCCTCCGATCTCGGCGCCGGGACCTCTGCCGAACTCGAAGAAGAGCGGCGTCTGCTCTATGTCGGAATGACGCGCGCCAAGGATGATCTGCACCTTGTCGTGCCGCAGCGCTTCTTCACGCACGGCCAGCACGCCAAGGGCGACCGGCACGTTTATGCCGCACGGACCCGGTTCATTCCCGATCGATTGCTCGGGCTGTTCGAACGCACCACCTGGCCGGCCTTTGCCGCGAGCCCTGCTGCGCGCAACACGGGCCCGAGAATGGACATTGGTGCGCGAATGCGCGGCATGTGGCGATGAGACATACGCAGCCAGCGATGGATCTAGCTCCGGCTAACTGCTCGGCGGTCCTGATACCCTGATAAAGTCGATCGGCCCGCCGGGCTTGTCGTCGTCGAACACTGCGATCACCAGTCGACCGGTGCGCCATGCGCGCGTGTCAAGATTGGTTCGTCCCTGATACAGTTTCGGACCATCCGGAAAGGAATCGTGGCCATGGACAACGTGGCGATCGCCGAAGCCGGCGGCAAATCCTTCCGGATAGCGCTTCCATAGCAGCGTCCTTTCGGTTTGCTGATCGAGCGGCACATCCGGATCGAGGCCGGCATGCACATAAATTCGATGGCGATCGATGTGCATCAACAGCAGCCGGTCCAGCCATTCGATATCGGCCGGAGGCACATTCGAAGGGGCGCCGCCATAAGACCGTATCGCCATATCGCCGCCCCGCTCCAGCCACCACGCCATTTTGGACGAATGGCGCAGCGCCTCGACCATCATGATATCATGATTGCCTTTGAGCGTGACCAACGACCACCCCGGCGCGGGCTCATGCCGCAGCAAATCAATAACCCCTTTGCTATCCGGCCCCTTATCGACGTAATCGCCGAGCGCGATGATCGTGCCGGCCTGCCCGCGCGCATGCGCGACGATTCCGGCGAGACCGTCGCGGAGCAGGTCCGCCCTGCCGTGAATGTCCGGAATAACGTAGGTGAAACCCATCAGAGGCTCCGTCTTACGCCTTCAACGTGGACGAAGCCTGCATCTTCTCGATCACCGCCTGGGTAAATGCTTTTGTCCCGAGCGTTCCGCCGAGATCCTTTGTCCGGGTTTTGGGATCGTCGATGGTGCTATCCAATGCCTGACGGATTTGTTTCGCGGCCGACAGCAAATCGGAGCGATCGCGCCGCGCGCCCAACCAATCCAGCATCATCGAGCTGGACGCGATCAGCGCGTAGGGATTTGCCAGATCTTTTCCGGCAATCGAAGGCGCCGAGCCATGCTGCGCCTGGGCAACCGCGTAGGTCTTGCCGAGATTCAATGACGCGCCCAAACCGAGACTGCCGGCCAATTCCGATGCCTCGTCGGAGAGGATATCTCCGAACATGTTCGTCGCCACGATGACGTCGAACTGGCTGGCGTCCCGCACCAGCAGCGCTGCCATGGCGTCCACAAGCTGCTCCTCATAAGCGACCTCCGGAAAGCGTTGCGCGACTTCGCGCACGACACTGAGAAACAAGCCGTCGGAGATGCGCAACACGTTGGCCTTGTGCACGGCCGTCACCTTGTTACGTCGGAGCCGCGCCAGCCGGAATGCCTCTTCCGCGATTCTTTCGCTGGCGGCGCGCGTGACCTTGCGCGTTGACAGCGCAATGTCAGGCGTCGGCATGTATTCGCCCGGGCCGGCAAACATCGAGCGGTCGGCGTAAAAACCTTCGGTGTTCTCCCGCACGATCACGAGATCGAACGGCACACGGCTCGGATAAGGCACGGCATCCCGCGTGAACGCCGGCCGTATGTTGGCGAAGAGATCAAGGTGCTTGCGGAGCTCACCGGACGGATTCAACCCGCCCTCGGCGATCGCTGGATATTCGTTGTGCGATACCGGGCCGAGAACCACGCCCTCGCACGCCCGCGCCAGATCCAGCGTGCGCGGCGGGAACGTTGTCCCCTCCGCTTTCAAGGCGTCAAATCCGATCGTGGCCCGATCATACTCGATATTGAGGCCGAACAATTTGTCGGCGGCGGCGAGAACATCAACCGTGGCCCGCGTAATCTCCGGTCCGATCCCGTCGCCTTCGAGGACCAGTACTTTCAAAGCTGAATTGCGTCCGTTGGCTTGCTGATTAGGCCGTCTGTCCGGCTTGTCTAATGGGTTCGACACACGATTCTCCGGCGAGACCGGCATCGGGCGATGCCATTAGCTCGCCCGATCCTGCACGTCCGTATTTTCGTATGCCGGTTGCGGCAATACAAGCCCGGCCAGCAACATAGCCAGCTCGCCAAGAACCTCGCAATCCGCGATCAAGCCCCGCTCAGGCGTTATCGCGCCTGAACTTGCACGACACTACCCGGTTTCTCGCCGTCGCCTTCGGCAATGACGAGGTAGCGCTTCTCGGAAGGCGTTGCATTGTCGACCAATTGCCGGATCGGCCCGGTGGTATTCACGATCGCCGAGCCCGCCGGATTGGTCATGAACTTGGCGAGTGGTTGCAGCTGTCCGCTGCCGTCCTGGTTGGCCGCGAACGCGAGGACATACGGCTTCTTCGGCTCAAGCCCCGTGACCGAGGCCTGCAACACCTGGACTAGGCCCTGGTCGAACAGCGAGACGCTGGTCGGAGTTTTGGTCGCTGAACTGCCCGAAGAACCGGTCGTCGATCGTGGCGTCAGCAAAAGGTGAGCCGCCTGCCCCGCCAGACCCAGCGGCTGCAAATCCTGCTTGCCGTCGCCTTCAGGCACCGCGTTGGGCACATAAGTGATGGCTTGCGGCGCCTGTCCGATCGGAATCGTCGCGATGACCTTGTTGGTCATGGTGTCGATTGCGGTCAACGCATCGTCGTTTTCCAGACCGACATAGACCCGGCTACCGTCACCCGAAGGCCAGACGCCATGCGGCAGCTTGCCAACCGGAATAGTCGCAACCTGCTCGAAATTGTCGGTCCGGAACACCTTCACCTCGTTGAGACCACCGATCGTTACATAAGCAAACGTACCGTTGGCATTGTGCACGATATTGACGTGATTGCTGATCGGACCGGTATCGAGCGTCTTGATGATATCGAACGGCGGCTCGGCGTTGAACACCTGGGTCTTGCCGGTGTCCTTCAGCGTAAACCACACCTGTTTGCCATCGGGCGTCGCCGCAATATTGGGACAGAACGGACTGGCCTGCTGAACGCGTCCGACAATCTGATGGTCGGCAACGGTGACGACATCGGTCTCCGGATTGAACGACGAACAGACATACCCGTACTTGCCGTCCGGCGAGAATATCTGCATGCCCGGGCCGTTCGGCGTCTTGATACGCGTCTTCTCCTCGAACGTCTTGCCGTCGAGCACCGAGACGTAATCCTCACCCCGCACCGTGACCCATACCTCGCTGCCGTCAGGCGTGAAGAAGGCTTCGTGCGGCGAGCGCCCGACATAGGTCGTGTGTTTCACCGCATTCGTCGCGGTATCGATGAAGGTGACCGAGTTCGAGCCGATCGACACTACCGCGATCGTCTTGTGATCCGGCGAAAAGCCCATGCCGTGGACCAGCACCTGCCCCTTGTACAGCGGGCTGAAATTGCCTGGCTGCGGATCGCCAAGGCGAATGACGCCCAGCAGCTTGTTATCGCTCGGATCGGTGACCGACACCGTGTTGGAGAATTGCTCGGCCGCGTAGACGCGATCGCGATGGCTGAGCGGAATATCCGGCGCTGAAGCGGCGGCCGGCGCCTGCCCGGCCCAAGCCGCCGGCGAATATGTAAGGATTGTGCCCGCAACGCACGCGGAGACAAGACACGCAGAGAAAAGATAACGATTCATGTAACGATTCATGGCAATACCCCTCATTTCATCGGCATCATCGACATGCCGTCATGCGGCGTCGCTGCATGGTCTGACATTGTGGATAAAGGTTGGCTGGAAGAAACTTGCGTAGGGGCTGGTGCATCGGGCGACAGCGGCTGACCGAGCGCCAGATGCATGGCATTAATCTCCTGCTGCTGCTCGACGATGATTTCCTGAGCGATCCGGCGCAGCTGTTCGTTCGTGCCATAGCGCAGTTCGGCTAACGCCATATCGATGGCGCCCTGATGATGCGGGATCATCATGGCTGCGAAATCGGCATCGATATCACCCGTGGGCTTCGCATCCATGCCTTTCATCATCTTGTCCATGGCCGAATTGTTCTCGGCAAGGAAGGAAGCCTCGGCGGGATACTGGGTGGCCGCCGAAGCCGCAGGTGTCGCGCTGCTTTGAGCGCGCGTTGCTTGCAGTGAAAGCATCGCACATGAAATCGCAAAACCTGCGATCGATAGTGTCACGACGCGGACCGAAGTCGAACTGGTCAATTTACTCTCCGGTTGCTGGCCCCACCTGGCGAGACGGAAGCGGTAGCTTAATGTTTCTCCAACAGGGAATGAAGTTTGCGTGAACGTCCGAAACAGGATTCGGCCGCGACAGACAAAAAGAAAAACAACACTGGAATAAAACTGAATCAGGCTGTCGAGCTCAGGAACAAACCATCATCAAGAGCGAAGCCGCGCAGCCACCTTAGCACGATCGATCAAGGGCTTCCGCATGGAGATAAGTCAGCAGGGCTGTCGGCTTTTTCGCAAGTAATTCGAAGATACCAGAACCCGGAGCTCGGCGTGGCGCGCCCACTCTAAATTATAATTTAATATTCAATTCGGGTGCGGTGAAACGGTTTTTGCTTTGCCGACAAACCCAAATCAATCGCGTTGGCGCGATATTGGACGTTTGACGGTCATTCATACCAAGCTGCGCGACAACCTTCTTTCGCAGCTTCGGTAACGAGACGATCGTTGCTTGCGAGTTCGAATATTCAGTCAGCCATTTCATTGACTACAATTCGTTCGCCCGTAGGCTCTCAACGTCATTGACGGATGATCATCCGATCAAACCGAGAATTAAATAAGAGAGACTATGTGCATGAATACGATCGAATCTGAAGCCAGAGTGCATAGGCGCCTTCGCATTATCGGCGCCACGCTGTTTGGAGCCCTATTGGGATTTGCACTGACGGCGGCGGCGCTGGCATCTGACGTCGTCACGCTTCGCGTTGGCGACCAGAAGGGCGGCAATCGCTCCTTGCTGGAAATTGCCGGGCTCGCCCAAGATCTTCCTTACAAGATCGAATGGTCCGAATTTCCAGCGGCGGCGCCGATTCTCGAAGCGCTGAACGCGGGCGCGCTGGACGTTGGCTATACCGGAGATCTGGCTTTCCTCACGGTCGACGCTGCGGGCGCACCGATCAAAGCTATCGGCGGGACCCGGGCCGACGCCCGGACGCAAGCCATTTTGGTGCGCAACGATTCTCCAATCAAAAGCATCGCCGATCTCAAGGGAAAGCGATTGGCCGGAACGCGCGGAGGCTGGGGCCAATTCCTGATCGACGCGACGCTGGAGAAGGCAGGACATAAAATCGACGACGCCACATTCGCGCCACTAGGCCCGGTGGATGCCAAGATTGCACTCGTTGCCGGCTCCATCGATGGCTGGGCGGTCTGGGAGCCCTATGTTTCCTATGCGACGATCAAGGATCATGCGCGGATCGTCGCCGACGGCGAAGGCTTGACACCCACGATCACTTTCATTGTTGCTTCCGATCAGGCCATCGCGATCAAGCGAGCCGCCGTGCAGGATTTGGTGCAGAGGCTCAACAAGGCACGGCTATGGTCGCTGGATCATCTTGGCGAATATGCCAAGGCTACCGCCGATCTGACCAAACTTCCCGAGGACGTGCTGCTCAGCGCCTATACCGCGCAGCGGACCAGTCCGATCGTGATCGATGCAGGCATCGTCAAGGAGGTTCAGGAGGCCTCCGATCGAGCCACCCGATACGGCATTCTTTCCAAGACGCTCGACGTAAGCAAAGCGGTCGATCGCAGCTTCACGGCAGCGGCTGCCGGGTCTAACTAGCCAAGGCTTCAATCACGGATGGAAAAAGGCCAGCAATCATTTGCGGCCCTTTTCATCGTCGCGCGCGCGAGTTCGAGTCTACGCGTCGAGGCCGCCCGGCTGATGATGGAGCAAGGCCGCCATTCGATGGACGTGATTGCGGACGAAACCGGCTTTGGCGATAGAGAACGGATGCGCCGGTCGTTCCTGAGGACCCTCGGGCAGCCGCCGCAGACCATTCGCCGGAATTCGAGGGCCGCGGCCTAGACGTGCCCCGCGCGGGCACGAAAGACAGCCGCGCGCGAGGCCTCCACACCCCTCTCCTGCAACAGTATTATTTGTCCTGTTAGGTGGATTTGCGCTGAACTCGACGCGCGCTCTTCGGTTTGACCTTTGCGGGCCCGGACTGATCGCCAAATCGCTTTCGGTTGAAAGGCACGGCGCCGGCTCCCGGAACAATCTCGATATCCTCGAGCTGCAGCGGCTTGCCTCGCGCCGACAGCAGCGGCGGATATTCGATTTGCCGCCCGCTGCTACGATCCTTGAAAACCACCTGCGGCCCCGCTGGCTCCGCAAGCCAGTCATCACCCCATTTCTTGAGTGCGAGGTAAGTCGGGAGAAAGTCGTGCCCCTTCTCGGTCAAGACATATTCGTAGCGGCCGCCGTGCTCCGGCAACGGCACGCGCGTCATCATGCCGAGATCAACGAACTTCTTCAGCCGCGCGCTGAGAATGTTCGGCGCGACGCCCAGATAGTATTGAAACTCATCGAACCGCCTGATGCCATAATAGGCTTCCCGAAGCAGCAGGATCGACCAGCGGTCGCCGACCACCTCCATGGCACGCGCGATCGAGCATTCCTTGTTGAAAGAACGGGAACGCTTCACATTGTATCTCGCAGTTTCGGTTTCTCGCGGTCTGGTTACTCGGCGATTCCGGATGGCTTATAGCAGCAGACCAGTGCCTTTCGCCTATCCCTTTCGCGGTGGCGTGCAATCAAGCCGCCCGCCCCGCAGGCTCCGATGGTTTGACCGCGGCCTCGGGCTCATGCACGCGACGGTGCGTAACCAGCGCTCCGATCTCGGACAGCCTCTGCAACTCGGGCTCGCTCACGCCCAGTTCGCGAAACACCTCCCTGTTGTGTTCGCCCTGGAAAGCCGGCGTACCGATCGGCGTCAGCTCATCTCTGGAAAAGTGCCAAGGCCGCCCCGGCAACTTATATTCGCCGCCGCTGCGGTCCGGAACGAGCTGGACTGCACCCCAGTAATCGCTCCAATCCGACTTTGACAGTTCCTTGATCGAGCGGATCTCACCCATCGCGATCTTGGCTTCATCGAATTGCGCGTCGAGCGTCGCCATGTCAGGGAAAGTCAGCATCCAGGACTGGATGATCTGGTGCAGCGCGCCGAAGTTCAGCCGGCGCGCCGCGGCGTTCGAAAACCGCGGGTCGTCCATCAAATCGACACGTCGCATCGCGCGCAGCCAGGACGGAAACGTCCGGCTGCCGACAATGCTGGTGGCGACAGTGAAGTGTTCGCCCTGCGGTCCCGTGAAGAAGGAACAATCGGTGGCGCCGAGCACTGCGGGCTCCGCTCCGATGTCGTCATCCGACAGATCGACATGCGCGCGTTCGTTGACCGCAAGCAGGGTCGCGGCCATCGCGACGTCGATGTATTGTCCCTGTCCCGTCGTTTGCCGGCTGTTGAGCGCCGCGAGGATGGCAATGACCGCCTGCAACCCGGCATAGACGTCGGCATGCGACAGGCTGTCGGTACGCGGCTCCTTCAAGGCCTCGCCATAATGGCGCACGCTATTCTCGGTGAAACCTGCCTCGGCCTGTACGGTCGGCGCGTAAGCCATCCGGCTGCGCCAGGGGCCGCCCTGGCCGTAACCGGTGATCGATGCGTAGATCAGCCGGGGGTTGCGCTTCGACAGGGTTTCGTAATCAAGACCGAAGAAGCCAAGCGTCCCCGCACGAAAATTCTCCACCACGACATCGGCGGTATCGCAGAGCTTCAATGCCAGATCATGTGCGCCGGGAATGTTCAGATTGATGCTGACGTTGCGCTTGCCGGCGTTCTGCTGGGCATAATAGCCCGACATACCGTCCGTCGACGGAAACGCAAAGCGCGAGACATCCGGGCTTGGCGGTTCAATCTTGATCACCTCGGCGCCGAGGTCCTGCAATGTCCGCGCGCACAGCGGGCCTGCAAGCACGCGGGAGAAGTCGACGACGCGAATTCCGCTGAGAGGGCCGCTCATGATCAGCGCCCCACGAATTTGGCAAGGCCAGGACCGTTCTTGCGGAACGAGGCGAGGCCGGCTTTCAGATCTTCCGACGCCCAGATCGGCGCCTGCACCCTTGCCATCGCTTCGTCGGCGGCGGCCACACCATCATTGACGGCGATATGGGCGAGCTCCTTGGTCGCGGCGTGGGCCAGCGTCGGACCTTGCGCGAATTCCTCGGCGATCGCCATCGTCGCCTTTTCCAGAGATTCTTCCGGAACCGTGAGATTGATCAGGCCCCACTTCTCCAGCGTCGGCGCGTCATAGCGACGCGCGAGCATGGACATCTCCTTGGCGCGCAACGCGCCGATACGCTGGACCTGACGCTGAATGCCGCCGAGCAATGGATGCAGCCCAAGCGTCGCCTCCACCGAACCGATCTTCGCTGAATTAGCCGCGATGACGTAGTCACAAGATAGCGCCAGTTCGAGACCACCGCCGAGGCACACGCCATGGACACTCGCGATCAACGGGATCGGCAGCAATTCCATGAAACGGAGAAACTCCACTCCGTTCAGGCGACGGTTTTCGTTGCCTGAATCTCCGCTACCCTGCTCCACACGCTTGTCGAAAATATCGAGATCGGCGCCGGCGGAGAAATGCCGAAGGCCGCTGCGCAGGACAATCGCACGGCTGCCGGCGTCTCTCGCCGCTTCGATCTGTTCAACGATGGCATTGATGAGCTTCGGTCCCAGCAGGTTGTAGGGACGATAAACCATGGTCAATACGGAAATATTGCCGCGCTGCTCGCGCGTAATGAGTGCATCCTCAGACACGACGTACCTCCATTTTTCGACGCGGGGACGCGCCCCAATCTTCTTTGTTTCAGTCAGCCTACAAGATGACTTGCGTTTTGCAATTCATCTTGATTGATTAAATGATCACTTTCATTTCATGCGGCATCGCCCGCGGCCTGCGCAAATCGCACGGCGTCCGCGACAGCAGCGCGATCAGTTCTGTCTGATTGCTAGGTTGATCAGCGCTGTTTTAACTGGACGATCGCGATTTATCCGCCGACCTTCGAAAAATCAGGCTTACGACGCTCGGCAAATGCTGCGAAGGCCTCGCGCGCTTCCCCGGTCTGCAGACGCTCGCGAAACAATGCGCTTTCCCGGCTGATTTGAGCCGCGATCTTGTCCATGTCGCGCATCAGCGCTTTGGTGTGGCTGAGCGAGCCCGCCGGCCGCTTGGTCAGCGCTTCGGCAGCCGCCCGGGCCCTGGCGCGCAACTCCGCGGCCGGAACCACGGCATTGGCCAAACCGCAAGCCAATGCGGTGGCTGCATCGAGAGGTTCACCCAGCGCAAACATGGCGTAGGCTCGGACGTGCCCGATCCGCGCCGGCAAAAGCCAGCTCGATGCCGCCTCCGGAACCAGCGCCAGATTCACAAACGGCGTCATCAGCTTGGCGCTGTCGGCAAGAAACACGAGATCACAATGCAGCAGCATCGTCGTGCCGACACCAACCGCGTTGCCTTGCACAGCGGCAATGAGCGGGCGGGTCGCCTTGCCGAGATTGCTGATAAATCGAAATGCTTCGCTCTCGCCGGTGTCCTTGCCGTTGGCCTGAGCGCTGAAATCGGCAAGGTCGTTTCCGGCGGTAAAACTATCCCCGTCGCCCTGGAATAGAATCACCCGCACGGCCGGATCTTTCTCCGCGCGCTCCAGCCCATCCGACAAGGCGCTGTACATCGCGTTGCTCAAGGCGTTCTTTTTGTCAGCGCGAGCCAGCGTCAACGTCATGATGCCTTCGGCCAATTCGGTTTTCACATGTTCAGTCATGATCGCCTCTTTCGGATCTGGCCTTCTCGGCCGGTCGCGTTTACGCATTCGTGTTTCAGGCTCGTACCGCTGCGACCCCTGCGCTTCAATCTCACCACTTTTCGCCGAACGGACGAAGCTCGGTCAGAAATGACCATGCCGAGCGATCCTGATTATGGAGGTGCCACAATTCGTCGGCGATTGCAGATGGCTTGATGAAGAACTCATCAGGCGCTTCGCGCAGACGTTCGCGCATGCGCGGCACATCGATCACGGCATCGATGAGCACGTAGGCAACGTGGATACCGCGCGGTCCGAGGTCGCGTGCGATCGATTCCGATAGAATGCGCTGGGCGGCCTTGGTCGGCGCGAAGCCGGAAAAATTTGCCTTGCCGCGAATGGCGGAAGTGTTGCCGGTGACCAGGATCGTGCCTTTGCCTGCCTTGATCATATCCGGCGCGACTTCGCGCGCCAGATACAACAGACCCATGACATTCACCTGAAAATTCCGATCGAGCATCTGCGGGTCGATTTCGAGAAACGTTCCCCACCCTCCTCCCACTGCGTTATGGATGAGGGCATCGGGAGCGCCGTACAATTTGCGCACATTCGCGACGGTGTCGGCGACCTGGCTTTCGTTCGAAACATCGCAGATCATCGCATGAGTATCCGGAAGCTCCTGCTCAAGCTCGCGGATGCGCTCCGGCGAGCGGGCCAGGGCGATCACGCGAAATCCACCGCGGGCGAAACGCCGGACGATCGCGGACCCGGTGCCGGGGCCGACACCCGTAACAATGGCAATGGGCTTGTCAGTCATGAAGATGGCCTCGCTATCGCTTAATGCCCGCTGAATGCAGGTTTGCGTTTATCGATGAAGGCACGCACCGCTTCCTTGTGATCGGTCGTCCGTGCCGCGCGCACCATGTTGTCGGCCTCCTGATCCATCGAATCGAGAAAGTCCGAAGTCACGGCGTGGTCGAGATTGTCCTTGATGTAGGCCAGGGCG
Organism: Bradyrhizobium canariense; assembly: GCF_900105125.1. Taxonomy (NCBI): domain Bacteria; kingdom Pseudomonadati; phylum Pseudomonadota; class Alphaproteobacteria; order Hyphomicrobiales; family Nitrobacteraceae; genus Bradyrhizobium; species Bradyrhizobium canariense. Next base: position 4,234,016 of record NZ_LT629750.1, read on the forward strand.
ATCGACGGGCCCTCGGCCAGAGACTTCGCCAGCGCAAAGGCTGTCTCGCGAAGTTCGGCATCCGGCACAACGCGGTTGACGAGACCAAGCATCTCGCAGCGACGCGCGTCGATCCGTTCCGACAGGAACATCAGTTCGCGCGCCCGCGATGTTCCCGCAAGCCGCGTCAGCAACCAGGCGATGCCGTAATCGCCCGTCAGTCCGATGCGGGCATATCCCGTGGTCATGATCGCAGATTCGCCGGCGATGCGGATGTCGCAGGCCAGCGCGAGCGCAAGCCCGGCGCCTGCCGCAGGCCCGGGCAGTGCGGCAATCGTCGGTTTCCTCACCGCCACAAGCGCGCCGGTCAGGGTGCGCTGCTTTATTCGCAGGTCGGCGACGCGCTGTTCGATCGGCACTTCCGCCTTGGTTGCATTGCTCCCCATGCCCTTGACATCGCCTCCGGCGCAAAAGGCGGTGCCGGCGCCGGTGATCAGCAGCGCGCCGACCTTCGGATCATCGCCGCATTGCTTGATCACGCGCCGCAATGCGGGTGTCAGGCGGTCGGAGAGGGCGTTGCGTGCCTCGGGGCGGTTGAGCGTGATGAGCGCGACCCGGTCCCTGATTTCGCATAATAGCTCGCTCGTGCCGGTATCGACCTCGATCCGTTCTTCCGCCATGCCCGCTGCTCCCGTTTTAATCCTGTCGATTATTGACGCGCGGACCACCGAAACAGGAAGTTCACGCGACTTTCAAAGCCGCTTTGCTTTCGGCACCGAGCAAACCCGTCAGCCGGTCCCTGATCAGGCGCTCGGCGTCCGCCATGATGCGATCGATCAGTTCCTTGACCGTCGGGATGTCGTGGATGAGTCCGACCACCATGCCGCAGCTCCACGCACCGGCGTCCATGTCGCCATCGACCATGACCTTGGGATAGACTCCCGCAACCTCGTCGTGAATGTCGGCGATCTGGAGCTTGCCGCCCTTCTCGCGTTCGATTTCCAGCAGCCGTTCGACGCCGGCGTTCTTGAGTACGCGCTCGGTGTTCCTCAGCGCGCGCATGACAAGGCGGGTGTCGAGTTCGGAAGCGCCGACGATGGCCTTCTTTACATTCTCGTGCACCGGCGCTTCCTTGGTGGCGATGAAGCGCGTTCCCATGTTCATGCCGGCGGCGCCGAGCGCCAGCGCGGCCACCAGACTTCGTGCATCGGCCATGCCACCCGAGGCAACGAATGGTATCTTCAGTTCTTCCGCTGCACGCGGCAGCAGGATCATGTTGGGCATGTCGTCTTCGCCGGGATGTCCGCCGCATTCAAAGCCGTCGACGCTGACGGCATCGCAGCCGATCTGCTCGGCCTTCAGCGAGTGCCGAACCGACGTGCATTTGTGGATGACCTTGATGCCGCCAGCCTTTAACGCCGGCATGAGTTGCTCCGGGCTGCGCCCGGCGGTTTCCACGATCCTGATCCCACCTTCCCTGATCGCCGCGATGTATTCCGGATAGGGCGGCGCGCTAAACGTCGGCAGAAAGGTCAGGTTCACACCAAACGGCTTGTCCGTCAGGTCGTGGCAGCGGGCGATTTCCTTCGCCAGTAATTCCGGCGTCCTCTGCGTCAATCCGGTAATGATCCCGAGGCCGCCGGCATTCGACACTGCAGCGGCGAGCTCTGCAAACCCGACATAATGCATTCCGCCCTGGATAATCGGATGTTCGATGCCGAACATTTCAGTGATTGCTGTTTTCACGAATGGCTCCCGTCTGTCTGCGCTGAGGTCAATGGACGATTTCGAGCAGGCCCGCGGCTCCCATGCCGCCACCGACGCACATGGTGACAACGGCGTATTTCGCCTTGCGCCGGCGGCCCTCGATCAGCGCATGCCCGGTCAGGCGCGCGCCGGTCATGCCGTAGGGATGACCGACCGCGATCGAACCGCCGTTCACGTTGAGCATTTCCGGATCGATGCCGAGCTTGTCGCGGCAGTAGATCACCTGTACCGCAAAAGCCTCGTTCAGCTCCCAGAGATCGATGTCGTCGACCGAGAGCCCATGCCGCTTGAGAAGACGCGGCACCGCGTAGACGGGACCGACGCCCATCTCGTCGGGCTCGCAGCCTGCCGCGACGAAGCCGCGGAAGATACCGAGCGGCTTCAGGCCTTTTTGCGCGGCAAGCTTGTCGCTCATGATGACCGCGGCGCTTGCGCCGTCCGAGAGCTGGCTGGCGTTGCCACCGGTGATGGTGAAACCCGGCCCCTTGGCCGGCTTGACGCTGGCAAGACCTTCGGCGGTCGTATCGGGACGCGGACCTTCGTCCGCCGCAAGCGTCACCTGCTTGTAGGATACCGCACCGGTCGCCTTGTCCGTGATCGCCATGGTGGTCTTGATCGGCGCCAGTTCGTCGTTGAAACGACCGCCCTGCTGGGCCGATGCGGTCCGGCGCTGGCTCTCCAGGCTGTATTCGTCCTGACGCTCCCTGGAGATATCGTAACGCTTCGCCACGATTTCGGCGGTGTCCAGCATCGCCATGTAGGCGTCGCCCTTGATGGCGAGCAGTTCCGGATCGACGGCATGAAACATATTCATCTGGTTGTTCTGCACCAGGCTGATGGATTCGCCGCCGCCGCCGACAGCCACCGCAACGCCATCGAAGATCACCGAGCGCGCGGCGAGCGCGATCGCCTGCAGGCCGGAGGCGCATTGCCGATCGATGGTGGTTCCGGCGACGCTCACCGGAAGTCCGGCACGCAGCAGCGCCTTGCGCGCGATGTTGCCGCCGGTGGTGCCCTGCTGCATGGCGCAACCCATCACGACATCCTCTACCTCGGCGCCTTCGATGTTCGCTCGCGACAAGGCCGAGGAGATGGCGTGCCCCAGCATGGTCGCGCCTTCGGTATTGTTGAGCGCTCCCTTGTAGGCCTTGCCGATCGGCGTGCGGGCCGTCGAGACGATCACTGCATCAGTCATTTCTCACCTGTGGTTGGACGCGACATCGAATGCCGCTTCTGACGAGACATCGGAATCATTTTGGGAATCATTTTGCTGCGCGTACCGCATCAGATGATAGGTGGGATCACCGAACTGGACATTGATGGACGCGATCCGCTTGAAGTAGTGACCGACGTTGAGCTCGTCGCTCATGCCCATGCCGCCATGAAGCTGGATGGCCTGCTCGGCGACGAAGCGTGCGGCAGAGCCGACTTTCGACTTTGCGCCGGACGCCAGTTTCGAGACGTGCGGATCCCTCTTCACCAGGCTGAGATTCAAATGCTGGGTCAACGAGATCGACTCTTCGAGCGCGATGAACATATCGACCATGCGGTGCTGCAACACCTGAAACGACCCGAGCGCAACGCCGAACTGCTTGCGCATCTTGCTGTATTCGAGCGTCGCCGAATTTAGCTGACTCATCGCACCAACGGCTTCGGCACAGAGTGCCGCGATAGCGCGATCACGGCAGGCTTCCAGCGCGGTGACGCCCTCGCCTTCCATGCCGAGCAATTGGTCGGCCGGGACATGCACGTTCATCAATGTGATTTCGGCGGCGCGCCGGCCATCGATTGTCTTGAAGCTCTGCAGGTGCAGATTGGCCGATTGTCGATCGACCACAAACAGGCTCACGCCGCTGCGATCGCGCGGGCCACGCGATGTCCGCGCCGAGACGATCAGCTTGTCGGCCCATGGCGCGCCAATCACCGCTGCCTTGGTGCCGCTCAGAACATAGCTATCGCCGTGCCGCCGCGCCGTGCTCGTGACGTTATTCAAATCGTAGCGCGAGCGTCCCTCCGCCCAGGCCAGCGCCCATATCTCTTCACCGGCCATGATCTGCGGCAGGAACGCATCGCGCTGCGCCTGCGAGCCGGCTTCCTCGATCAGTCCGCCCGCGAGCGCCACGGTCTCGAAATAGGGTTCGACCACCAGATTGCGGCCGAACTCCTGCATGACGATCATGGTCGACAGCAGTCCGCCGCCAAGACCACCGGAACTTTCCTGGAACGGCGCCGCGCACAGGCCAAGCTCGGCAAAAGCATTCCAGTGCTTGCGGCTCCATCCCGCGTCAGTTGCGATGATCTCGCGGCGCGCATCGAAATCGTATTGGTCGCGCAGCAGCCGCTGAATGCTGCCTCGAAGTAATTCCTGTTCTTCCGTAAACCTGATGTCCATCGGACGCCTCGTGCGATGCGGTTACAGACCCAGCACCGCTTTTGCGATGATATTGCGCTGGATCTCGTTCGAACCGCCGTAGATGCTGAGCTTGCGTGAATTCAGATATTTCTCGGATGCGGTGTGCCCGTAATCCGGCCCCGGCATGAAATGATTGCCGCCTGCCGGATGTTCGCGAATGGCCAGACCGTAATTGCCGAGCGCGCGGTGGGTCAGGTCGGTGATGCGCTGGAATATCTCGGTGCCCCTGATCTTGAACAGCGAGGCCGCGGGCCCTGGATCGATGCCGCGTGACATCTGGGCAACCACGCGGAGCTCGGTCGCCTCCAGCGCGAGCAGATCGAGCTCGACGCGCGCAATGTCCCTGATGAATTCACCGAAGGCCGGATCGTCCTCGGCGATCTCGGCCTTCACGATCTGTTTGAGGCCGTTGAGGTAACGCGTCGAACGACCGATGCCGGCCATGCTGGTGCGCTCGTTGCCGAGCAGGAACTTCGCGTAGGTCCAGCCCTTGTTTTCTTCACCGATCAGGTTCTCGACGGGGACGCGCACGTCTTCGAGGAAAACGTCGTTGACCTCGTGCGATCCATCGATGGTGATGATCGGACGCACGGTGACCCCGGGCGACGTCATGTCGATCAGGAGGAATGAGATGCCCGCCTGAGCCTTTGCGGTGGGATCCGTGCGCACCAGACAGAAGATCCAGTCCGCGTGCTGCGCCAGCGTCGTCCAGGTCTTGTGGCCGCTGACGATGTAGTGGTCGCCATCCCGCACCGCCTTGGTGCGCACCGATGCGAGGTCAGATCCCGAGCCCGGCTCCGAATACCCCTGACACCACCAATCCTCGCCCGACAGGATTCGCGGCAGGAACTTCCTCTTCTGCGCATCGCTACCGAATGTGTAGATGACCGGGCCGACCATGGTGACGCTGAATGCAAGCGGCGGCAGCGTGCCGGCGCGCGAGGTCTCCTGTTCAAAGATGAAGCGCTGCGTGATCGACCACCCGGGCCCGCCATATTCTTTCGGCCAAAGCGGCGCGATCCATCCCTTTTTGTGGAGGATCCGGTGCCACAGCAGCATCTGCTCCTTGGTCAGGTCGGTCTCGGGATTGGGAACGCGCATTTCCGGCGGATAGTTCGCCGCGATGAAAGCGCGCACCTCGTCGCGAAACGCGGCCTCCTCGCTGGAAAGGCTCAGTTCCACAGCAACGCTCCCGTTACCACTTCTCGCCGAAGGGACGGATTTCCAGCTCAAAGGTCCAGGCGCTGCGCGGCTGCTGATAAAGCAGCCAGTAGGATTCCGCGACCGACGACGGCGGCATCAGCAGGTCCGGGTTATTGAGCGCGTCCGGCCCCAACGCCTCGATCCGTCGCTGGCGCACCCATTCGGTGTCGACCCCGGAATCGATGATGAGATGGGCGACGTGGATGTTTTTGGGACCCAATTCACGTGCGGTGGCCTGGGCAACGGCGCGCAGGCCGAACTTGGCGCTGGCGAACGCCGCATAGCCCGTTCCACCGCGCAGGCTGGCGGTCGCGCCGGTGAAGAAGATATTGCCCTTACCGCGCGGCAACATCAGGCGCGCGGCTTCACGGCCGGCGAGAAAGCCGGAATAGCAGGCCATTTCCCAGACCTTCCGGAACACGCGCTCGGTGGTGTCCAGAATCGGGAAGTTGACGTTGGCACCGATGTTGAAAATGCAGACTTCGAGCGGAGCGTGTTTATCGGCGTCGGTGAGGAAGGAGACGATTTCCTCTTCCTTGCGCGCGTCAAGCGAACGCGCGTGAATTTCTCCGCCCGCAGCCTCGATCTGCTTTACCAGCGGTTCGAGCTTGGCGCCGTTACGGCGCCCGGCGAACACCGTGAATCCCTCTGAAGCAAACTTCTTTGCGATCTCGCCGCCGATATAGTCGCCGGCGCCGATCACGGCCACGGTCGCGTTTCTCTTCTGCAAGGGTCTTCTCCCGGTCAGGTTAAATCTGTCATTTCGGACTGGCTACGGCGTCTTGCCGGCTGATCCCTGTCGCGATCACGCGCCTTGCAGGGACTCCGCGAGCTTATGCTTGAGGATCTTGCCGGTCGAGGTTGCGGGCAAGGTATCGAGCACGATGATTTCCGACGGCCGCTTGTACGAAGTAAGCTGCGGATTGATGAAAGCCATCAGATCGGCAGCCTGGACCGGCGAGCCCTGCATGAGCTGAACGAAAGCGACGACTTCCTCGTTTCCATTGATGGAGCGGCCCACCACGGCGGATTGCACCACATCCTCATGTGAGTTGAGAACGGCTTCGACCTCCGCCGGATAGACGTTAAACCCCGAACGAATGATCATTTCCTTGGTGCGGCCGACGATATAAAGGCAATCGCCTTCGAAGCGCGCGAGATCGCCGGTGTTGAACCAGCCGTCGGCGTCGATCACTTTTGCCGTGAGCTCCGGCGCCCGGTAATAGCCGCGCATCACGTTGCGGCCGCGGACGTGGAGTTCGCCAACCTGTCCGTTCGGCGCCGGTTTTCCGTCCACGGTCTTGATCCGGGCCTCGATGCCCGGCAGCAGCGTTCCGACCGCCTGATCATTGCGCGGCGCATCGAAGCGCACGCCGGATATGCCCGGCGAACACTCGGTAATGCCGTAGCCGTTTGAAAGTGACAGGCCGAATTCCCGCTCGACGCGCGATTTCAGGTCAAGATCGAGCGGAGCACCGGCGACTGCAATCAGGCGCAGCGATCCGCGGTCGAATTGCTTCAGGCCTGCAACGGTCTTGTATTCCAGCAGGCGCTGATAGGTCGCTGGCACTCCGTTGAGGATGGTGACGCGCTCCTCGGCGATCGCCTTGGCGAGGGCAGCCGGGTCGTATTTGCTGACCAGGCGGGCCGTCGCGCCGACCATCAGGGTCATGATCAGCAGCGAGATACCGACGATGTGCGAGATCGGCAGCACGATATAGACTTTGTCGTCGGCATCCATCCTGCGGAAGTGCGCGGTGGTCTTCGCGCTGATCAGCAGGTTTTCGTGAGTCAGCATCACGCCTTTGGGCGTGCCTGTCGTTCCCGACGTGTAGATCAGCACCGCAACCTGTTTGGCCGGGTCGGCTTCGACCGGCTCGGCGGTTGCGCTTTCGTTCAACGCGCTGACGCCGATCTCCGCTAACGGCCCCAGTTGCCGGATCTCCGCGCCATAGCGCGACGCGTGAGCCGCGGCTTCCTTCGAAACACCGCAGGCGAAAAACATCCGGCGCGCACCGCTGTGATCGCGGATCTGATCCAACTCGCGGGCGGACAATCTCGGATTGGCGACGATCGCCCAGGCATCGAGCCGGCTCGCCGCCAACAACAGCCCGGCAAGCGCGATGCAGTTTTCGCTGACAATGATCATCCGATCGCTGGCCCTGATGCCGAGCAACGCGAGAACAGTCGCGATCTCGGTGACCCGCCGATCCAGTTCGCGATAAGTCCAGGACGCGCCGTCTTCGATCAGCGCCATGCGGTCGGGAAATTCGGCAACATAGCTGTCCGCGACTTGATGAATGCGGCCCGGAAGCCCGGCGACAATCTCGGCAAGGTCGATCGGTTCCGACAATTTCGCCAACGCCAACCTCCCGATGTGAATCGCGCCGCCTTTCATGCGGCCTTATTCATAGCCTCAGTTAACGTTCTTTTTTAGAACTCGTCAATCTCTATTCTGGCCGGAGTATCTTCACCGCTTGGTGAGCAACCCCCATCGAAGCCTGTTGATCGCTCCTGATTGACAAATCCCATTTACAACGACCGCGAGGCCGGATATCAATATAGTATCAAATAAGAACTTACAGGGAGCGAGGATGGCTAAAAGTCGCGGCGTAGCAATGTTAGTCGGCGCGGGCGACGCCATCGGCGCGGCCGTCGCCAGGCGCTTTGCCAAGGGCGGTTATACGGTCTGCATTGGCAGGCGTGATGCGGCCAAGTCCCAGGCATTGGTCGACGAGCTGAAAGCCGAGGGCCACGGCATTCACGCGTTCAGCGTCGACGCCCGTCAGGAAGCTGAAGTTCAGAAGCTGTTTGCCGACGTCGAACAGAACATCGGGCCGATCGAGGTCTGCCTCTTCAATGCCGGATCGAACGTCAACAAGCCGCTATTGGATACAACCGAGAAACTGTTCTTCAAGGCGTGGGAACTTGCTTGCTTCGCCGGATTCCTGGTCGGCCGCGAGGCCGCGCGCGTGATGCTTCCGCGCGGGAGGGGAACGATCTTCTTTACCGGCGCGACGGCCAGCGTCCGTGGCGGCCTGGGTTTTGCGGCATTTTCGTCGGCGAAATTCGGGCTTCGCGCTGTGGCACAGGCGATGGCCCGTGAACTGGGTCCGAAGAACATTCACGTCACCCACCTGATCATCGACGCCGGCGTGGATAGCGAGGCTATTCATCAGCGCATGAAAGCGGCGAGAGGGATCGAGGCCAGCGATATCCCGCCGGACAGCCTGACGAAGACATCTTCCATCGCCGAGGCCTATTGGTTCGCGCATCAGCAAACCAGGGACGGCTGGACCCATGAGCTCGATCTCCGTCCATCGGTGGAGAAATGGTAAAATGAGCGCAGCACCGAGTCTCACCCTGTGGGGAGTTGGAACGAGCCGCACCATTCGCCCTCACTGGGCCATGCACGAATTGGGCTTGTCGTACAAAACCAATCCTATCGGGCCGCGGACCGGTGAGACCAAGACTGCGGAATACACCAAACTTAATCCCCGCCAAAAGGTCCCTCTGCTGCAGGATGGCGACTTCTGCATTGGTGAAAGTGCTGCGATCGTTGCTTACCTTTCGAGTATGTATTCGACGCCGGAGCGCTCGCTGATTCCGGAAACGCCGCGCCAATATGCCGCCTGGCTGGAGTGGTGCTTTTTCATTGTGGCGGAGCTGGATTCCACAAGCCTTTATGTGATGCGCCGTCATCGGGCTGACGCGCTCGGCCCGATCTATGGCGTTGCGCCTGATGTCGTTGCCAAGGCCGGTGAATATTTTCGCGAGCAGTTGCGTCACGTCGAGGTCGCGCTTTCGGATAACAGGCAGTTCCTGATGGGCGACAAATTCACCAGCGCCGATATCCTGCTCACGACCTGCCTGGAATGGGCGATCGCCTACGGCGTCGGAATTTGCGACAACGCACAGCCTTATCTCAAGCGCATCCAGACGCGAGAGGCCTACCAGCTCGCCAAGGCGGCAAACGTGCCGCTGGCGCCGGTTACCCCGGTGCTGGCAAAAATCTGAAAGCCACCACCCGGTCGCGCGGGACGGCTCAGTTCAGACGGCCGCGCGCACCGCGCGGTCGCCGATCATCTGGTCGATGGCGCTATCATCGTAGCCCAACTCGCGCAGCACTTCGCGCGAATGCTGACCGACGCGCGGCGCCGGTCCTCCGATGGAAGCCGGATTAGTTTCGAAGCGGGCTGCGGGCTTCGGCTGCCGTATCCGTCCGACCATCGGTTGATCGAGTTCCGCAATGATGCCGCGCGCAACCACCTGCTCGTTATCGATGATCTCGCCGCGACGCAGAATCGGCGCGCAGGGAACATCTGCGGCATCAAGCCGTTCCAGCCATTCGGCGGTGGTATGCTGGGCAATATATTCCGCCATCCTGTTGATGCGGGCCGTGGCATTGACCGAACGCGCCGATGGTGTCGCAAACCGCGGATCCTTGGCAAGCTCCGGATCGCCTGAGGCCTTGCAGAAGCCCTGCCATTCGGAATCCGAGATCGTGCCGGCGGTGATGTAGCCGTCACTGGTCTTGAACACGAGATCCGGACGATCATTGGGATCGGCGGCCTTGGCTTCTGCACCAACCACGGTGTACTGCATCATGCCTTCCGGCCAGAGATACGAGATCATGACGTCGAGCATCGCGACCTGGATGTGATCGCCCTGCCCCGTTTTCTCGCGCGCATAGAGTGCCGAGGACACGGCCTGGGCGGTAAAGACCGCGGTGGTCTTGTCGCAGACGATGGTGCGGATCATTTGCGGACGATTGGTCACCGGCTGCGACTGAATATCGGCGAAGCCCGACAGCCCCTGGACGATCGGATCGTAAACCCGCTTTTTCACATAAGGTCCGGTATCGCCGACGCCGCTGATCGATACATAAATCAGGCGCGGATGACGCTGGCGCAATTCCTCGGCGCCCAGGCCCAGACGATCCATGGTGCCAGGCCGAAAATTCTGCACCAGGACGTCGGCCTGCGCGACGAGCTTGGCAAGGACCTCGCGACCAACCGTGCTCTTGACGTCGATCGACAGCGAGCGCTTGCCACGATTTGAAGAGATAAACAGCGCGGAAAATTCCCCGATCTTGTCGATGGTGGCGCGACTGCGACGCGTGATGTCACCGCCAATCGGTTCGATCTTGAGAACGTCGGCGCCCTGGTCCGCCAGGAACATGGTCGCGAACGGCCCTGAGACCACGCCCGTCAGATCGAGTACGCGAACACCATTGAGTGGGCCGGGCATGACATCCTCCTTGAGTTTTCTTTTGCTATCGAACCCGACGACAATCCAGTCCCGTCGTGCAAGTCCCGGACATCGACCTGACGTTCGCAGGCCGCAATTCCCTAGGCCGTTTTGGAGACAAGCTGGCGGGTCTGATCGACAATGGACTCCTCGACGTCGCGGAGCTGGTCCTTGCCGAAGAACATTTCCTCTCCGACGAAGAACGTTGGCGAGCCAAAGGCCCCGCGGCTGACCGCGTCCGTCGTCAAATCGATCAGTCTTTTCTTGACGTCGTCCTGCTGCGCGCGCGCGATCAGCTTGTCGATATCGATACCCGACGAGATAAACGCGCTGCGAAAGACTTCGAGGTCGTCCATCTTCTTCGGTTCTTCCCACATGTGATGATAGGCCGCGCGGAAATACTGTTCGAACAGGCCCTCGAACTGGGCCGCGACGGCACCTCGCATCAGCATCAGCGTGTTGACCGGGAAAAACGGATTCGAACGGAATTTTGTGATGTTATGGCGGCGAATAAACCGTTGGGTCTCCAGCGCCTGAAATTCGGGCTTGTTCTTGATCCCGCGAAGCGACTCGGCCGGCGACATATTGTTGGTCGCCTTGTAGATCCCTCCGAGCAGCACCGGAACGTACTCAAACTTCACGCCGGTGCGCCGTTCAATCGCCGGAAGCGCCAGTTCCGCCAGATAAGCGTTCGGACTGCCAAAATCGAACTGGAATTCAACCTTCAGGGGATTCTTCACCGGCTTCTCCTGCGGGAGCACGCGTTACGCAATGGGGAATCGGCGGCACGCGACCGACATCCGCGTTTGGCTACAATCTGTTCATACAGTTCTAAAAACGAACTGTCAATTCCGGCCTGCTTTGGCTAGGTTATTTCGATGATTAAGGGCTCCTCGGGTGGTTGTATCTCCCTGAGTGCCTATTTAGAATGGCATGACGGCCGCGGTTCCCTGGTCGATTCGAGGGAATCCTCAACGTGTTGCGATGACTGGAGAGCAGGAATGAAGTGGGACGCCCTGGAGGAGGAGCCATGTTCGCTGGCCCGGACCATTGGCGTAATCGGCGATCGCTGGACTCTTCTGATCCTGCGCGAATGCTTCCTGCGCACCCGGAGATTCGAGGGATTTCAATCCGCGCTCGGGATTACGCGCCATCTGCTCGCCGAGCGGTTGAAGAAGCTGGTCCGGCAGGGCGTCCTGCGGCGCATTCCGTACCAGGAGTCGCCGAAGCGGCATGAATACATCCTGACCCAAAAGGGACTCGACCTATATCCGGTCATGATGGCGCTGGTGCATTGGGGCGACACCCACATGGTCGACGAGCGCGGACGACCGCTGCTGCACGAGCATCGCAAGTGCGGGAAGATGTTTGATCCCGTGATGGTGTGCTCCGAATGCGGCGAGCCGCTGCTGGCCAAGGAAGTCCATACTCATCCCGGCCCCGGTGCACGCGCAGCAAGGATTCCGGCCGACAAGCCCGCGAAAACCAGGACACGCAAGCAGGCTGCTTGACCGTTAGCGGGAAGATCGCGGACATCACGTCATTCAGACTTGAGGTCGAGCACTTCGCCGAACTGCTGCCAGTTCGTGCCGCTCCAACGCTGCAGTTGCAGTTGCGTCCAGATCATGTTGTTGGTCGCGCTGGTATTGATCGAGATGCCCGGCATGGCGGTCGGAAGCACCAGATCCTTCAGGTTTTTGGCCTGCTTGACGATATTTTCACGGGACAGATCATTGCCGCACTGCTTGAGGATCTGCTCGAGTATCAGACCCTGCTGATAGCCTGTCAAATAATTGGTATCTCCGATATCCGACCCCGGCAGATATTTCGCGAAGAAGGCGCGGTAGCCCTTCATGCCGGCATCATCATCCCATTTCTGATCGGTCGGATCCTTGATGAACGTTCCCACGATCACGCCGACGGCTTTATCAAAGCCGGCCGGCTTGAGCGTTGACGATACCGAACTCGATGGAAAATCGACAATCAACGTCGGCTTCCATCCGATTTCGGCTACCTTGCGAATAGCCTGAGCCGCAAATTTCGGCGTGCCCGCGACCAAGAGCGCTTCCGCACCGGAACTCTTCAGCGTTACGACCTGCGAGTCGACGGTCGGGTCGCTCACCTCGTAGGCTGCGGTCACCACTCTCTTGTCGAAATCGTCCTTGAGGAAGGCCTTGAAGGCGTTGACGTAATCTTTGCCGAGATCGTCGTTCTGATAAAGAATTGCGTATTTCGCGTTTGGCAGCACCTTGGTCAGGTATTTGGCGTAGATTTTTCCTTCTGTATCGAAACTGACGAGCCCCGTCGTCGACAACGGAAAAGCCGCGACGTTGGTGAACTTGCTCGATCCGCTGATAAGGGCGATGGATGGGACGCCTTTGAGCGCCAGATATTTTGCGGACGCGGTATTTCCAGGCGTTCCAAGCTGGCTGAAGATAAACGCGACCTCGTCACTTTCAACCAGCTCGCGGACATGCTCCACCGCTTTCGGAGGGCTGTAGGCATCGTCCATTGCGATGTAGTTGATCTTGCGCCCATCGATCCCGCCGCGGTCGTTTATCGACTGAACGTAGGCCAGAACCCCTTTGGCGACGACGCCGATTGACGACGCGGGGCCACTGAGCGGAAACACCCCGCCGATCTTGATCTCGGTCGGCGTAACGCCTGGCGCATCCGCTGCGAACGCCGGTGCGGATAGCGCGAGCCCGAGCGCCAGCGCTGCCGATACAAGCTTGAACAACTGCCCTGACATGAATTCCTCCCTGGCCGTAACCGCGGCGTCTCGCCCTGTGATGCGTGTCTGGCCGACACGTCGTGGCCGTTGCGGTCGGCCATCCTGCAATCTCATTACAGTTCTTTTTTAGAACTAGTCAAGCGCCTCCGGAAATTGAACCGCTTGTCCTCCGCCGGACAAGCCCCGCCCTCCGCCCTGGAAACGAACTTTTGCGGATATGATCCAAAACCGACAGCGGTGACGATCGGCATGTATGACAGGGGTTTTTGCTATTCGTGCGCCTGACGACGGTGGTTTGCCGTTCATGCGCAAAATCCGGCTTTCCAGAACGCGACGAAAATCGTCCTTTCTGGAAAGCACATGATATAATTCAATTAAAGAACTTGGATTGCGCTGAAGCTTACGGCGCTCGCCGGACTGAGAGAGACCGGCTAAGCGAAGCGGACCTCGCTGATATCGATCGACACCATTAGCAATTCCAGGATCGGCCGACGGTCGGGCGCGCATTTATTGACTTTGTCGCCGCGGTCTACGGATAAGGCTTCTGATTTCGCAAAATCTTCAAAACCGCTTTGGCAATTCGCAGGCTGCCAGGAGTTCTCTTCGCGCGCATCCGCGCCCGTTCAGCATCGCACCGACGACACCTATTGATAGCGCCGGATCGAGAGCTCTTCCGCCGCCACCTCCGGTTTTAATCCCGCGATCTGGTCGGTCACGATGCGCGCGGCGCCACATGCCATGGTCCAACCCAGCGTGCCGTGGCCGGTGTTCAGATGCAGATTGTTGAGCCGTGTCGGGCCGATGATCGGAGGACCGTCAGGAGTCATTGGCCGCAAGCCGCTCCAGAATGTCGATCGAGCGATATCCCCACCGCGCGGAAACAGGTCCGTCAGAGAACGATCGAGCGGCGCTCGACGATCCGACCGAAGTCTCACTTTGTAGTCACCGACCTCCGCCGTGCCGCCGACGCGAATACGGTCGCCAAGCCGCGTGATCGCAACCTTGTAACTTTCGTCCATGACGGTCGATTGCGGCGACGCCGCTTCATCCGCAATCGGCACGGTGATCGAATAACCCTTGACCGGGTAGACCGGAATGTCGATGCCCAGCGGCCGCAGCAGCAAGGGCGAAAAGCTGCCAAGCGCCATGAGATAGGTGTCGGCCGAAAACACCCCCTTGTCCGTCGTTACCTGGGCAACGTGGCCGCCCGCGACATCGATCGTCTTGATTGTGACACCGTACACAAAACGCACGCCAAGATCGGCTGCGACTTTCTCCAGGCGTTGCGTGAACAGATGACAGTCGCCGGTCTCGTCATCCGGCAGGCGCAAGCCACCGACAAACGAAACCCGCGCCGCCGCGAGCCCTGGCTCGGCGCGCACGCAGCCATCACGATCCAGCACCTCGAAGGGTACATTGTACTGGCGCAGAATCTCCACGTCGCCGCCGATGGCATCGAGCTGCGACTGTTTCCGGAACAGTTGCAGCGTGCCCTGGCTGCGATCATCGTAGGTGATGCCGATATCGGCGCGCAGGGCCCGCAAACAGTCTCGGCTGTATTCGGCGACCCGAACCATTCGCGACTTGTTGATTGCATAGCGCGCGGCGGTGCAATTGCGCAGCGTTTGGATCAGCCAGCGCCACATCGCGGGATCGAGCTGCGGCCGCACCACGAGCGGACCATATTGGTCGAGAATCCATCGCACCGCCTTCGCCGGAACACCGGGACCGGCCCATGGCGAGGCATATCCGGGCGACACCTCGCCGGCATTGGCGAAGCTGGTTTCGAGGCCCGGACCCGGCTGACGGTCGAGAACCGTCACGTCGAAACCTGCCTTGGCGAGATAATAGGAGGTCGTCACGCCGACGACGCCGGCCCCCATGACCAGAACTTTCATGGCCGTGCGCACGCTCCCGGATCAATCGTCGGCACTGCGCCGACATGTCGAGCGCCGCCATTCCTCACCGCACCTGTCACCCCGAATCCATCCTGTTAGAAGCCAAGGTGAAGGGAGAATGCCAGAGAGTTCGGGGAGATATTCGGCGAATTCCTCTCTCCAATGGCCTCCACGCGCCAGAAAACGGCAGACTATCTCATATTTTTCGCGTATTTCTGCGCCGAAGACAGAGGCAGGCTGCATGACGACAGAACCCGACTCCATCGACCGGAAAATCATGCATGAACTCGTGCAGGATGCGCGGATCAGCCAGGTTATCCTCTCGGAGCGTGTCGGGCTTTCGCCGACCGCCTGCGCAAGGCGTCTGCAACAACTGGAGAAAGCCGGCGTCATCCGGGGGTATTCAGCGGAAATCGATGCGACGGAGCTCGGCTTCCTGATGACCGTGTTCGTTCACATTACGCTGGATCGTCAAAACGAGGATGCGCTCGCTGCTTTTGAAAAAGAAATCAAGAAATGCCCCGACGTCGTGTCCTGCTATCTGATGTCGGGAAATGACGACTATCTCGTACAGGTGCAAGCGCGCGACATGGAAGACTACGAGCGCATCCACAAACAACATCTGTCGCGGATGCCGGGCGTCGCACGGCTGCACTCCAGCTTCGCGATGCGTAGCGTGGTCAAGCGCAGCATCTCGCCGGCGGCGCTGAGTGGCTGATTGCCGTCGCGGCCGTCCGGCCGAGGCGCATCAATGCCAAGGTTAGCCCTTTGCAACGGTGTTTCGCAGCCTCTGCCAGGCGAGCACGACACCTGAGAGACTGAACACAAAGCCGCATCCGCATAGCACGACGATGAGGATCGAACGCAGCCACGGAGGGTGCCTCAACCACGAAAAGTTAAGCGTGTGCAGCCCGCCAAAAAGCCAGCGATAGGCGCGACGCGACGGATCGATCCGATTCAACAATTCCCCCGTTGCGCCGTCGATGTCGAACCAGATGTCGCTGCAGACGATTCGAAACACCGGCTCATCGGACGTTATCCGGGTTACCTCATAGGGATCATCGGCGTCGAGAACCGAGGCGTTGCTACAATCGCGACCAAGACGTTTAGCGGCGGCGTCTATTTCGTTCTCCTGGAGAAATGTCCGCGGGTACGAGGTCGCGTCCGCTTCCGGTGCGGCCTGAACCAGCCGATGCGCGCCGGCCATGTCACGGTCGCGGCGATAGATACGTCCGTCGAACGCAAACCATTCGATTTCCTTTAATCCGGCGTGCAGGCGGCGCACTTCGTCGGACCGGAGCTGATTCCATGCTGTGGGGTCCGCTATCGCGAGCGCGTCGACGCGAGTAGCGTTGCCGGAGAATAAGCGGCCGTCATCCATCGACAGCCAGCCGCTGAAGATCCAGCTCAAGATGAAGGGTGCACAGACCAGACCGAAGCCATAGTGCCACGCCTGCAAGCCTCGGTGGGGGGATGCCGCGTTTCGATTGGTGGCGATCAACCGCATCAGGCCGATGATGAAGCCGACACCAGCGCCGATCGTTGCGAATAGCGCAAGCCACCACAACAGCGCGCTCCATGCTTGCGGGTGATGACGCAAGGCAGTCGGATAGATCCAGTGCGCAATGCTTCCGAGATAGTTCAGCAGGCGCATGTGACGCGTGGTGATGACAACAATGCTGCCTGTCGCCGAGGACACGTAGAGATCGGTGCCGCTGCTGTCATTGAGTGAAACGCGGTACAGCGGACGATCGGAATCATATTCTCCCGAAACGGTCCACTGATCGTAAGTTATCGGGCTGGCGATCCCGGCATGCGAAGGGTCAAGCCCACGATCGCGCGCGTAGGCGATTGCGATGTCCAGGACGGTTCGATCCGAATGAACTCCGCCGTCCGCAAGGTCGAGAGCGCGAAGCGCTTTCACCTCCGATGGCCCGAAGATCAAATAGATCGGCTGGTCGCTCCGTCCGATGAGGCGGACCCGTAAGGCATCGTGGATGCCGCTGGCGGCGATCGCTTCCGCCGGACTGTGCGCGATCTCCTCGGAATTGATCGGCGCCAGCCCGCGGAAGTGCCCCGCGTCCGTCCGAGCCGGGAACGGCACGAAATGCATCGCGATTCCCGATGCGAACCACATCGCAAACAGAAGGCAGAACGCCACGCCCCACCAGCGATGCAGCACGATCAGGACACGCATCGCGGGGCCGGTACTTACCATTTCGCGGAAGCGGACAACTCATAGGTTCGCGGCGCGCCGAGCAGTACCTGATCGGGATAACCCGGATCGGACCACGCGGCGTACACGGCGTTGGTGATGTTGCGCACCCTGAATTTAACGCGCATCGTGTCGATGCCCTGCCATGGCAGATCCCGTTTCGGGATATCGACGAATGCGTACAGGTCGGCGGTGGTGTACGCGTCCATCGTGGTCGCATCGTCCTCAAACAAGTAACGGTTTCCGACATAGCGAAGCGATCCGCCGATCTCGACCGGCCAGCGCCAATTGTTGAAGCGATAGGAGGCCCCGGCATTGACGATGAGAGGAGCCACGTTCGACGGCGTGTTGCCGCTCACAGATTCACCGTCGATGTAAAAGTTGGCATAGCGGGCTTGCGTCACGGCGGCATTGGCCCAGAGTTTTACGTTGTCGACGGGATTCACCGCGCCTGAAAGTTCGATGCCTTTGGTCCTGATCTCACCGGCCAGGGCCGATGTCGTATCGTTGATCTGCACGTAAACATTTTGTCTCTGGATATCATAGGCCGCGAGCGTCCACTCCGCCTTGCCGTCCCAGAACAACTGCTTGACGCCGGTCTCATAGATGCGGGAGCTTGTCAGTTCGAGCGATGTTCCGGGCGTCACAGAAAAGATGCCGGCCGCGGCCGGATCGAATGCGGTCGCGTACATGCTGTAGAAAACGAGGTTGTGAACCGGCTCGAACGTATAGGCCGCGCGATAGGACACCGGCGTCCACGTCTTGCTGAAGGGCTGCCCGGCGGGGATCGTGCCATCGAAGTTGATGCCATCCCGCTCCAGCCTGAAATCATCGACCCGGACGCCGCCGATCAATGCGAGCATCGGCGTCAGCTTGAGACGGTCTTCGATCGACCCGGCGAGCGTATCGAGGTGGCTGTTTCGGACGTCGGGCTCGGGCGGACCGCCGGGCACATCGTAACCCCCGGGATCCGGATTGAGCACGGAAACCGTATCGGCCGGGAAAACGTCCGGATTACCCTCCTGCGTGAACTTGATGTCGTTGCGGCTCACCTGGAGTTGCGCCGCGAGACGGTTCTCCATGCCGAAGAACGCGCCGTTCCATGCAAGGTCGGTGTTGTCGCCGGTGACGTGCTGATTGTGCGTGACAAAGAAGCGATCGCGATCGATGGTCGAACTGGCGAGGTCGAAGGCGTAGGTCTCGCTGTCGAACCAGTGTCGTTGAGCGCTATAATCATAGACCTGGTTCTTGATCGTGACGTCGTTACTGAGCGCCCATTCGAATCCGCCGCGCAGCCAAAGCTCGTGAGCACCGACGGAATTGTCGGCAACGTTGTAATTGGTCGTCAGGGTCCGCGAGTCCACGGTCAGCGGCCCAAGGATGCTGCCGTCGAACGTATTGACCGCCGTGCCCGAAACCACGCCGCTCTTGGCGAAGGGTCCGGCAAACGAGAGCGGGACCAGCGGAGTTCCCCAATAGGCATGACCTCCGTCGTTCTTGTACTCGATAGCCGCGAACACCTTGAACGTGTCGGACACCCGATAGTTCAGTTGCGTCGAGAAGTTCGTAAGATTCTCGAAGTCGCCGTCGATGAAGCTGGCGACTTTGGACTGGCTCACGTCGAAACGATAATCCAGTCCCGCAACCGCGGTGCTGCCGCCCGAGCCGAAATGCGTCCGATAGGTTCCCAGCGAATCCAGCGAGGTATCCAGTTCGTTTTTGATCGGGCCACTGGTCGGCGTCCGCGTCACGTAATTGACCGAACCGCCGATCGCATCCAGTCCGGACATCAGGGAAGACGGACCTTTGAGAAATTCCACTCGATCGAGATTCGCCGTATCCATGACGCGCGACGTGATGTCTTGCGGACCGGTCCAGATTCCGTTGTAGAGGACGTTCACCCCGCTATAGGTGAAGCCTCGCATGGAGAACCCGGCCGGCGCGCCGGCCGCATCGCCGGATAGCACGCCGACCGCGCCTTGCGCGGTTTCCGTGGTGGTTCGGTAACCCTGCTCCTGCATCTTCTGTTGGTCGACGATTTCGACCGATGCCGGCGTCTCCATGACAGTGAGCCCGAGTCTGCTCGCGCTGGTCGCGACCACGTTAGTGTTGAGCGGGGTCCGCGCCGCTTCAACGTTGACGGCCGGTTGCGGTTTCGGCTTCGCCGTGTTCCTCGCGGCGGCCGGTCTGATACGTTTCCCCGCGCCGGACGCGTCGGCGCCAATCCGCGACGCAGGTTTTGGCTTCGCCGGCGAGACAACGACTGGCTCAAGCGTTCCCCGGTTTTGTCCTGAAGCGGTTTGCGCCGATGCAGGTCTCTCCGCACTGACGAACAGCAGCAAGGCCAGGCTAAGCGGTAGCGCCGAGGCTGAAAGACAATGCCGCTTTGCGGAGTATGGTTCAGTTGAGGAGGATGGTTCGGCCAAGCGACCGCAGCCCCGCGACCGCGCGCGGAGTTCACAGATTCTGAAAGTCGACACAGTTTTGCTCGACGGCGAATATTCAAACCGTCAGGCGCGTTTGCTGTGACGATCTGCCCTTCGCCTCTAATGCGGCAGATCAACACAACTCTCACAACGCTTCGGAGCACCCCGCCCGACGCGTTCGCGCATGACCATGACTGGTAGCAGGTTTCCTGGCTCACGGGTCGTCGCCTTCAACCACCTTCCCAGGACTAAACGATCCCAGTGGTATTAATGGTTGTCAGCTCGCCGCTTACAGTTGCGGGGGCAGCTGCGGCATTGCCTGTCGTAACAGACGCACCGCATTCCCTTGATTAGCCCTTGCGGGCACTACCGACCATGAACGTGGCATCAGATCACATCCGCGTCAACAGACGAATCCGAAAGAGATTGTGGACTTGCCTTGCAAGACATCTCTTCCATCAGCGACGCGGTTGTCGGCGCACACAAACGATCAGAGATATTGGAAGAGTGGATCAGACGTGTCTTGGCCGCGCCAACAGTCGATCGACACGACGTCGGACAGCGGCGTGCGCGGCAACCAGCCGACGCTTTCCAGCTCCGGCTTCCGGAAGAAATGCGAGACGTAGCCAACACAGAGATAGGCGACTGGCTGGATCGACGGGGGGATAGCGAGCGCCTCGCGCAGATCGTCGTATCTGATAATGCTGACCCAGCCGACGCCGATATTTTCCACTCGGGCAGCGAGCCAGAGATTTTGTACCGCGCAAACCGCGCTGTAGAGATCCATATCGGCCTGATGGGTTCGTCCAAGCACGACGGGACCGGTACGGTTGCGGTCACAGGTGATGCAGATTCCGACCGGTGCCTCGACGATGCCCTCCAGCTTGAGCCGGCGGTAGGCCTGCTGCTTTTCATCCTCGAACATCCCGGCGGCTTCCAGGTTCGCGGCCTGAAACGAATCCCTCACCTTTTGCTTGATGGCGCGATCCCTGACGACGATGAAATCCCAAGGCTGCATGAAACCGACCGACGGCGCATGGTGGGCTGCACCGAGGAGGCGCGCCAGCACCTGATCCGGGATCGGAGTTGGAAGAAATTGCCCGCGCACGTCGCGGCGATTGAAGATGCATTTGTAGACGGCATCGCGCTCGGCGGAGGAAAATTCGGCGTCGACCTGGATGTCCTGGGATTCCATCGTCTTCTCTTTCATCACGAGCGAGCACCAGCATGGTCGCTGGACAGCTTGATTGCAATCACGGTACCGGCGCGCAAGCAGCTTGAGTCACGGTTTCAGCATCGGCCGCGATCGGATTTTCGCAGCAAATACGTATCCATGATCCAGCCGTGCTGTTGGCGCGCGAGCTTGCGTGCCGCTTCGATCTTGTCCTTGACGTCGGCGAGCCTTCCCGAGATCAGGATTTCGTCATCGGTCCCGAGATAGGCGCCCCAGAAGATATCGAGATCCGGTTCCGCCAGGCTCGCAAAAGCCTGGGTGCCGTCGAGCAACACGACGACGCTGCCGAATTCATCCGGAAAACCGTGGGCAAGCTTGCGTCCCGTGGTCAGCAGCACACTTTCCCCGATCTGGTTGAGGACGACGCGATGTTTTGCCGCCAGAACCTGCACGCTGCTGATGCCCGGGATCACTTGAATCTCCAGCGCCAGCCCTTTGATGCGGATGCGCTCGATGATCCGCAGCGTGCTGTCATAGATCGCCGGATCGCCCCACACCAGAATCGCGCCGATTTCGTTTTCTTCAAGCTCGTGTTCGAACAATCGAGCATAGATGTCGGCGAGGCGGCTATGCCATTCGTCGACACTGGCAAGATAATCGCCGGAACTCGTGCGTTGCGGCACGTCGACACTGATGGTGCGGTAATCGGCATTTTCAATGAAGCGCTCGCAGATGGCTGTCCTCAGGTCACGCAGGGCGGCCTTCTCGGCTCCCTTGTCGGGAATGAAAAAGACGTCGGCTTGATTAAGCGCCTTGATCGCCTGGATCGTCATATGATCGGGATCGCCGACGCCGATGCCGATCACGAAAATCTTTCGCATCTTTCCTCCGCTATCCGCCCTGGTTCAAACATGAGACGTTTCAACGGTTGACGCAAACGACGCGCCAGCCGTTCGTCAGCCGGTCGATCCGGGTCAGCGACAGCGGATCGATCGCGAAGCGCAACGCCGGTTCCGGACCGGCATCGAGCGCGATCGCAAGCGCCGCGCGCACCGTGCCGGAGTGCACCACCAGCACGACGTCGCCCGGCGGCAGCGCCGCCAGACCGTCGCGGACACGGACGATCTGGTCGGCAAAACTTTCGCCGCCCGGTGGCCTGCTATTGGCAGGCATCCGCCAGAAATCGCGGTAGGCGGCGCCGAGCTCGCGGGCGAGATCGTCATGACGGCGGCCCGTCCACTCTCCGAAGTTCTGTTCGCGGAAGTTCGGCTCGGGTTTCGGCCGCAGTCCCAGCGCGACCGCCGTCTCGAGCGTCCGAACACTCGGACTGGCGAATTGCGCGGCCTCGACCGGTAATTTCGCACGGAGCGCCCTGAACGCTGCGTCATCTCCGGTGTCGGCGGCCGCATCGGAATCATGGATCACACCCTTCGGTCCCTTAACCGGCGCATGCCGGATCAGCCACAGACGATTGTCTTTACTCATGGCGCGGCCCTCACGACAGGCGCGCGGCGAGCATGACCAGCACCGCGGTTTCCACAACCTGCTCCACCGCGCCGAACACGTCGCCGGTCACCCCGCCGATCTGCCGTTGTGCCAGCGTGGCCACGGCCGTCGCGGCGGCGGCCGTTACAACGACCTCCAGCAATGCCAGTTTTGCCGGCAGGCACAGCAGCGCGATCACGACGGCGATGACGATCGCCATTAAAGCGCTTGCGAGGTCGGGCCGTCCCGCCGATTTGCCAAGTCCGTCGTCGCGGGCGAACGGCATGTTTGCCGCAAGAACAGGAATGGCCGCTCGTGAAAGCGCATGCGCCACAACGAGCCCCGGAATGATGGCGGCAGTGGAAAAACTCGCCAGCGCCGACCATCTGGCCGAAAAGCTGACCAGCAACGCGAGGGCGCCGTAGGTGCCTATTCGGCTGTCGCGCATGATCGCGAGCTTCGCGGCGCGATCGCGACCGCCGCCAAACCCGTCGCCGACATCGGCAAGCCCGTCCTCATGCAGCGCGCCCGTCAACGCCGCCCCCGCACCAATCGCCAGCGCCGCCGCGGCCAGTGGTGGAATGCCCATCTTCAGCATGGCCCGATCGACGAGCCCGACGGCGAGGCCGATCATTGCGCCGACTAGCGGGAACGCCCGTTGGGCGCGCGCCAGGCCTTCAGGCTTCGTACCTTCGGGCTGTGGCATCGGCACCCGCGTCAGCAGCGCCACCGCGAGGCGAAGGTCGTCGATCCAGTCCCGGAAATGGTCGGCAGCCGTTGATTGATTTTCGTCGCGCATGATGTGGTCTCGATCTCTGCCATCTCGCTGCCGCTGTCGGCGAACCGGCGCGTTCCATCATTTCAGCCGTACGCCGCAGCCCGCCACCATCAGCCATGCTTCCGATGCCCGCGACGCGGTGCGCTGGCCAAGCAGGCCCACCAGATCGCGAAACCGACGTAGCTCCTTGTCCATCGGTACAGGACTCCAGCCAATCTCGTCGCCGACCACAATGACCGGATGCGGTGCCGCGCAGAAGCCGTCAAGCTGGCGCTCCCATGTGGCAATCAGACTCCCATCATCCTGATCGAGGCGATCGGCCAGCCACAGCGTCATGCTGTCGATCAACGCCCCGGAAGGCGTCGGCCGCAGATCGGCCAGCGCCTGCGCGATATCGGCGGGAGCCTCAAGCGTGCGCCACGCCGCCATCCGCTCGGCGCGATGCCGCCGTACACGCTCGGCCATTTCGGCATCGCTGGCGTCGGAACGATAGGTCGCGACGAACACCACATTCTCTCCCCAGGCTTTCGCGATCTCGACCGCGCGATGGCTCTTGCCGCTGCGCGTCGGTCCGGTGAGGAAAATCAGCTCAGCCATGCCCGCAATCCGCCGGTTGTGGCTGCAATGTTCCGGCCAGAACCTCCGAAAGGTCCGCCATCTCGATCAGGATACCGGCAGCGGCCCGCAGCAATGGCACCGCGATGACGGCACCGGTGCCCTCGCCGAGCCGTAGTCCCAGATCGAGGTAAGGCTTTGCATCGAGCGCCTCCAGCAACAGGGTGTGACCGCGCTCGGCGGAGCGATGTGAAAACACGCAATAGTCGCGCGCCGCGGGCTGCAGCCGCACCGCGACCAACGCCGCCGCGGTTGCGATAAACCCGTCGATGA
This sequence comes from Bradyrhizobium canariense, assembly GCF_900105125.1. Lineage (NCBI taxonomy): Bacteria > Pseudomonadati > Pseudomonadota > Alphaproteobacteria > Hyphomicrobiales > Nitrobacteraceae > Bradyrhizobium > Bradyrhizobium canariense. The sequence goes on from NZ_LT629750.1 coordinate 4,258,226, forward strand.
TCACAGGCCGGCGACGTGCCGCACTCCCGAGTACCGCTCCGGCCATCATCGCAATCTCATAGCCGCCGAATTCGGCCAGCACCTCAAGCGGCGAGTTCGCTTTGCTGCGCGAGGCGGCTCGTTCCGCAACCGCGAGCTTGCGTGCGACCCCTGCGGTATCGAGACCGGCTCCGGCGCCGACGCAGTCGGCCAGCGGCGCCGGCGCAAGCCGATGCATCAAGAGCGCGGCTGACGTCGTATTACCGATACCCATTTCGCCAATCGCCACCACGTCGGTACCGGCATCGATGGATGCCGCGACGATCGATGCACCTCTCGCAAGACAATCGCTCACCTCCTGAGGGGTAAGCGCCGCTTGATGCGCGGCGTTGCGGCTGCCGCGCCGTATCTTCGCGTCGATCAATCCAGGATGCGCCGGGATGTCGGCATCGACGCCGGCATCGATCACCTGCACGTCAACGCCCGACGCCTTCGCGAGTGCATTGACAGCGGCGCGCCCGGCAAGATACGTCGCGACCATCGCGCGGGTGACATTCGCCGGATAGAGCGAAACGCCCTCCGCGGTGAGACCATGGTCGGCTGCGAAGACGAAGACAACGGCGCGCTCGGTGCGCGGCGCCAGCGGGTGCCAGATCAACCCGAGCTGGACCGCGAGATCCTCGAGGCGGCCGAGCGAGCCGAGCGGCTTCGCCTTGCCGTCAATTCGGCTACGTAACTGTGGCTCCAGTGAATGATCGACCGGTTCGATCTGCCAGTCATTCGATCCAGCGGACGATGCTTTGGTGTCCATTTATTTTACTCAGGTCAGATAGAGAACGTAACGAGCCAGCGACCGCACGAGCGAAGCAGTCCTGCTGCTCGCGTACAGCGCGCGGGCGACCGCGTGATGGAGGGCATCATGGCTTCGGCGTCAGGCGGCTGCGCGCCACCAATCGAACCGAGGCTATGCCGAGTGAACGACTGTTGAATACCACTTCCCCTCTCTTCGACCCACCGTCGAACGAGTCGATCCAGTGTCTTCGGCCGGTCTCCTGGCTCACGGACAATGTCCTCGATCGTCTTCCCAATACCGCTTCGCGGCGTTCAGTGACGTCTTTGATCGAGGACGATCCGCCTACAGTTGCGGGGGCAGCAGCGGCTTGGGTGAACTCTCACCTGACCGCATTCCCGTTTCACCTCTCGCGAGGCACCGAAAGACGGAACCACGAGAGCATGATGCACGCCGTCGCGCAAGCGGGCCGGAGTGCCAATCGCCAGGGATGCCCACGCGGTTGACAACGTGGTCCGCCCTCCTATCAGTTCATCGATCTCATCAGGGCAACAGGGAATGCGATGCGGGACATGATCGAGCGAGCACGATCATGAGTGAAACGGCCGTCTCTCGGGGCCTCGACGTTCTCGTGGTCGGCGGCGGCAGCGCCGCGCTGTGCGCGGCGATCGCAGCGCGGCGCAGCGGCGCGTCCGTACGGCTGGTCGAGCAAGCCCCGGCCTCGCTGCGCGGCGGCAACACCCGCCACGCGCGCAATTTCCGCCTGATGCATGACCGGCCGGCATGGTATGTGCCGGATAATTATGGCGAAGACGCCTTCTTCAAGGACCTGCTTCGCGTCACACACGGCGCGACCGATGAGCAACTGGCGCGCGTTCTGATCCGTGGCTCCGCCACCATCGCCACATGGCTCGACGGCAACGGCGTGCGCCTGCAAGATCCGGCCAGCGGGGTGATGCCTTATTCGAAGCGGACGGCTTTTTTCCTCGGTGGCGGCAAGGCGATGATCAACGCGCTCTACGCGACCGCGGCCAAGCTCGGCGTGACGATCGACTATGACAGCGAAGTCGTTGCGCTCGCGTTTGGCGAAGACCGGGATTGCGAAGCCGACATCCTTCATGACGACCGCATCGATCGCATCACACCGAAGACCCTGGTTCTGTGCTCCGGCGGCCATCAGGCCAATATCGACTGGCTTCGCGAAAGTTTTGGCGACGCCGCCGACAATTTCATGATCCGCGGCACGCCCTATGTCACCGGCTCGGTGTTGCGCCTGCTGCTCGACGCCGGCGTGAAGCCGGTCGGCAACCCCTCGCGCGCTCATATGGTTGTGGTCGACGCCCGCGGACCAAAGTTCGATGGCGGTATCGTCACCCGCATCACCGCTATTCCACACGGCATCGTCGTCGACCATGACGGCCGACGATTTCACGACGAGGGCGAGGACGCACGCAAGACGCATTTTGCCCGCTGGGGCGCGCGCATCGCGGCCTGTCCGGGCCAGATCGCCTATCTGATCCTGGATGCGAAAGGGTTCGGCCGCGCCTTGCCGACAGCGCTGCCACCGATCCGGGCCGACACCGTCGCGTCACTCGCGAGCGCGGTCGGCCTCAATCCGGCGGCGCTTGAAACCACGATCATGGATTTCAATGCCGCAACCGGAGACGACGATAATGTGCCGGCGATCGAACGTTGCACCAAGGGGCTTGTCCCACCGAAATCGCGCGCCGCGCTCCCGCTCGTGGTCCCGCCATTCGCTGCCTATCCGCTGCGGCCGGGCGTGACGTTCACGCATTTCGGCGTAGCCGTGGACGATCGCATGCGCGTGATGAAGAACGATGGCAGCCCCGCGCGCAACGTGTTCGCGGCCGGCATGATCATGGCGGCGAACGTGCTCAGCAATGGCTACCTCGCAGGACTTGGCGTCACGCTTTCGGCCGTGTTCGGGCGGCTCGCCGGCGAAGAAGCCGCGCGGCGGGCCCAACCCGGCGAACGAGGCGATGGCGATTGAGACGATGATGTCCGCACTGACGCCATCAAGCCGTCAACGTGCCGCAGGTGGCCTCAAGTCGCCGCCACGCGGCCTCATCCGCGGGAAGCCCGAACCGATACCATCGGGGTGCAGCGGCAAAGCCTCGGATCAAAATCCCGGCACGCGCGAAATGATCGAGCAGCTCGACGCCATCAGGGCCTTCGAACAAACCGAACAGATCGGCGCCACCAAGCAGTCTCAATCCCGCGCCGGTGAGGATACCATCGAGCCGCCGTCGATCGACCGCAAGGCGCGTTCGCGTCGCCGCGATCCATGCCGCGTCGCGCAGCGCCAACGTCGCGATCTCGCACGCAGGACCCGACACCGGCCAATCGCCGAGCAATTGGCGCCAAGGCGAGATATCGGACTCAGTGACGATAACAAAACCCACGCGCAGTCCCGCGAGACCGAAAAACTTGCCGAGCGAGCGCAGCACCACCGTTCCGATGGGCAGTTCCGGCAGAGACAGCACCGACGCCTCAGGCCGGACATCGGCAAAGGCTTCGTCGATAATCAGCCGTCGTCCGGTCGCGGTCCAGGCCTGCCCGAAAGCAACCAGCTCGGCACGCGCTATCGTACGGCCGTTCGGATTGTTGGGATTGACCACAATGAGGGTGTCAAGGTCGTATGCTTTTGGATCCGGCAGCGCAACAAGCTCATGCACCTCGGCGCCCGCGTCGCGCCAGGTCGCGGCGTGCGAACCATAGGTCGGCGCGAGGACGCCGACGCGGCCGACGCCGATCACGTGCGGCAACAGGCGGATCGCAAGCTCGCTTCCGGAGACCGGCATGATCGCCGCATTCGCGGGAAGCCCGTAGGCGGCGGCGGCCGCGGTCTTCATCTGGGTTATTTCGCTCGCGAGTGGCAAGCGCTGATACCGCGCGAGCGCTATATGTGGCACCGGCCAGGCGATGGGATTGATCCCGGTCGACAGATCGATCCATGGTTGCGGGGACTTCGGATAGAGTTGCGACGCCATATCGATCCGACCGCCGTGAATCCTCAAGGCCCCCGCCCTCTTCCCGATCTCATCCCGCGAGTGCATGTTGCAATCCATGTCCGATCCGCCTGACCGCGTCTTGATCCTGATCGTCGCCTTCAGCATCGAAGCCGTGCTGGCCTATCCTGCCACGTTGTTTCGCGCAATCGGCCATCCGGTGTCGTGGATCGGCGCACTGATCGCGGCGCTTGATTCCAGGCTCAACCGGCCGGACTATTCGTTTGCGCTCCGCCGTGCCGCTGGCGTTGCGACCGTGCTGCTGTTGCTTGCGGGCAGCCTCAGCGCCGGTGTTGTACTCGAAATGGCCGTACCTGCCATTCCCTATCTCGGATTCGCTATAGTGGTCCTGGTCGTCGCCATGCTGATCTCCAGCGGCAATCTCGATCAGCACGTGCGCGCGGTCACAACCGCACTCCGGGCCGACGGGTTGGCTGGCGGACGGCGCAGCATCGCCAAAATCGTCGGCCGCGATCCTGACACGCTCGACGAAGCCGCGATTTGTCGCGCCGCGATCGAGAGTCTGGCCGAAAACGCATCCGACGGCGTGACCGCGCCGGCGCTGTGGCTTTTGCTCGGTGGATTACCCGGCATGATCGCTTACAAGGCGATCAACACGGCCGACAGCATGATCGGCCACTTATCCGAGCGACACCGCGCCTTTGGCTGGGCCGCAGCGAGACTCGATGATCTCGTCAACCTGCCGGCATCACGGTTGACCGGGCTGATGTTCATCGCTGCCGCCGCTGTTGTGCCCGGCGCGTCGGCATCGTCAGCATGGCGGGCTTACCGACGCGATGCGCGGCTGCACCGCTCACCCAATGCCGGTTGGCCGGAAGCCGCGATGGCCGGTGCGCTCGGCCTACGCCTCGCCGGGCCGCGCATCTATAGCGGCGTTCTGGTCGAGGACCACTGGATGGGCGACGGCCGGGCCGAAGCAACGGTACGGGATATCGATCGCGCATTGATGCTTTACCGTACGGCCTTCGGTGGGGCGCTGTTGATCGTCGCAGCGATAGCTGTGATCGTGTATTCGGTTGGAGGCTGGTCGTGAGCGTCAGCGTGCCATGCTGAGCAGCCTGTTGACGTCGAGATGCGCGGCAAGATGCGCGGCGAGAGCATCGAGGGTTTGTTCAACCAATAGTTCGTAACCAAGCGAACTCGCCGGCGCACCAAGCCGGGCAAGCCATGCCGCGCGCTGCGCGTCACCGGCGAAAAAACCGTGCAGATATGTGCCGGCGATACGGCCGTCGATTGATACCGCGCCATCCGGCCGGCCATCATCGAATCGCAACAGCGGGCGCTGCGTTCCGGCTCCGGTGGTCCGGCCGATATGCATTTCATAGCCGACGGCAGCGACGCCGTCCGCAACGGTGCGGCCTCTGACGGCGACCAGCGACTTGTCGCCGGCGAGCTCCGTTGTGACCTCGATCAGGCCGAGTCCCGCCGCCGACCCCGGCGGCCCTTCAATGCCGTCGGGGTCGGCGACACTGCGCCCGAGCATCTGATAGCCACCGCACAGGCCGAGCACGCGTCCGCCGCGTCGGCTGTAAGCGATGATGTCGGCATCCCAGCCGCAGGTCCGCAACGCCGCCAGATCCGCGATGGTTGCCTTCGAGCCGGGCAGAATGACGAGATCGGTATCGACGGGCAGCGCCGCGCCATTGCGCAACAACACGAGCTCGACGCCAGGCTCGAGCCGCAACGGATCCAGATCATCGAAATTGGCGATATGCGGCAGCACCGGCACGACGATGCGCACGCGATGCCCCGCCGCCCCCGGCGCTCGTGCGGGTGAGGCCTCGAGCCCGAAAACATCCTCGGCCGGCAGCCGATGCGCGTCGCGAAAATGCGGCACCAGGCCGATCGGCGCCCAGCCGGTGCGCTCGGCTACGAACGTCATTCCGGTTGCAAACAATGACGGGTCGCCGCGCATTTTGTTGACGATGAAGCCTGCAATCAACTTTGCATCCGTGGGATCGATCACCGCGGCGGTGCCGCACAGGCTTGCAATCACCCCGCCGCGATCGATATCGCCGATCAGCACCACCGGTGCATCGACGGCACGGGCGAATCCCATATTGGCGATATCGTGGGCACGTAGATTCACTTCCGACGCGGAACCCGCCCCCTCGACCAGCACGATGTCACATAGCGCCCGGGTTTTTGCGAAGCTGTCGAGCACATAAGGCATCAGCTCCGCCTTGCGGGACTGATATTCACGCGCGCGAGCACTGCCGAACACGCGACCCTGCACCACGATCTGCGAGCCGATCTCGCTTTGCGGCTTCAGCAGCACGGGATTCATGTCGACCGTCGGCGCGACGCGCGCGGCGCGCGCTTGCAGCGCCTGGGCGCGGCCGATCTCGCCGCCGTCTTCGGTGACCGCAGCGTTGTTCGACATGTTCTGCGGTTTGAAAGGACGGACCGATAGCCCGCGGCTCGCCAACAAGCGGCACAAGCCGGCGACGATCAGCGACTTGCCGACATCGGAGCCGGTTCCCTGAAACATCAGCGCGCGCGCGGCCATCAGAACTCGATGCCGGCCTGGGTTTTCACGCCAGCCGAGAAGTGATGCTTGACCGCGCCCATCTCGGTAACGAGATCGGCCGCCTCGATCAGTGCCGGTTTGGCGTTGCGGCCGGTGACGATGACATGCAGATCGTTTCGCCGCGACGTGAGCTTTGCCACCACTTCATCCAGCGGCAGGTAATCGTAGCGAAGCGCGATGTTAAGTTCGTCGAGCACGACGAGGCCGATGGTCGGATCATCCATCAGGCCGAGCGCGATGCCCCAGGCGCGCTGGCAGGCGGCGATGTCGCGCGCCTTGTCCTGGGTCTCCCAGGTGAACCCCTCGCCGGCCGTATGCCAGACCACGCGGTCACCGAATGATTCCAGCGCGGCCTGCTCGCCAGTCGCCCGGCCCTTGATGAATTGCACGACGCCGACACGCCAGCCGTGACCGAGCGAACGCAAGGCGAGGCCGAAAGCGGCCGTCGACTTGCCTTTGCCGGGTCCGGTGTTGATCATCAACAGACCCTTTGCGATGGTCTTGGACGCGACTTCGGCGTCCTGAACCGCCTTGCGTTTGGCCATCTTGGCGCGATGACGCTCAGCCTCGTCGGTGTCGTTCTCGCTCATGTTATCCTGCATTATAAATCCACTATAGATCGGTGGGCTGCGACAGGATCACACCAATACCGTCTCGGCAACCTGCCCGGCGCCTCCTGAGGGATTGACTTGAGGGCGTTTCCGTCTGATTGAGTCGTGAGCCGACGGTGTCTTGTCTTCGGACAGGACTAAGAGGGAATACCGGGCGCAGGAGACACGGGAAGTTCCCGGGTTTCAGCGAAGCCGGAGCTGCCCCCGCAACTGTGAGCGGAAAGCCTGCATCGAAAGCCACTGGGTAATTTGCCCGGGAAGGTGGTGCCGGCGATGACCCGTGAGCCAGGAAACCTGCCGTCGCCTGCCATATTCGCCATTCCGGGCGGGGCGTCCCGGGGTGAGAAGGTTGGTCGAACGGAGTGCAGGTCCGCTCGCCGCTTGTCTGGCTGCCGCCTTGGGCGGTGGTCATCCATTGACGGGCTTTGCTATGGACCAATCTGCACTAGATCCACCTCCCCAAGAGCCAACTTCGGCATCCGACGTTACGGTGACAATGCATGTCTGCGTCACCTGTCTTGCCGGCGAAGACCGCGAAACCGTGCCGCGTGCCGGACGCCGGCTACATGACGCGCTGGCCGATGCGCAACGCCGTCAGGACGGCCTGTCCAGCTTCCGTATCATCGAGGCCGAGTGTCTCTCCAATTGCAATCGCGGTTGCAGCGTCGCGTTGAGCGGACCGGGACGCTGGAGCTATGTCTATGGTGACCTCAGCCAGGCTTCGGTCGAGGACTTGCTCGCCGGCGCCTCGCGCTATGCGGCCACCGAGGATGGCCTGGTGCCGTGGCGAGAACGCCCGACGATCTTCCGCAAGGGGGTGATCGCGCGCATCCCGCCAGCCCCGAAGCCGGTTTAGGAACATTTCATGTCGATCGAAAAAATACCTGTCACGATCATTACCGGCTTCCTCGGCGCGGGAAAGACCACGCTGGTTCGCCATCTGATGCAGAACCCGCAGGGCCGCCGCCTGGCAATCCTGGTCAACGAATTCGGCGACCTCGGAATCGACGGCGACATCCTGAAAGGCTGCGCCGACGCCAATTGCCCCGAAGACGCTATCGTAGAACTCACCAATGGCTGCCTGTGCTGCACGGTTGCCGATGATTTTGTTCCGACGATCGAGGCCCTGCTCGCGCGGCCACAGCCGCCCGATCACATTCTGATCGAGACCTCCGGATTGGCACTGCCGAAACCGCTGCTGAAAGCATTCGACTGGCCCGACCTGCGATCGCGCATCACGGTCGACGGCGTGATCGCGGTGGCGGACGCCGAAGCGGTCGCCGACGGCCGGTTCGCGCCCGATCTGGCGGCGATCGCGCGGCAACGTCTCGCCGACAGCAGTATCGATCACGACACCCCGCTCGGAGAAGTGTTTGAGGATCAGGTCGCTTGCGCCGACATCGTGATCCTCAACAAGGCCGATCTGGTCAGCCCGAATCGTCTGGCCGAAGCTCGCAAGACCGTGCTCGCGGAAGCGCCACGCAGCATTCCGGTGCTGGAAGTGACCGAAGGCCGCATCGATCCGCGCGTCGTGCTCGGCCTTGGGGCCGCGGCGGAAAACGATCTCGACGCGCGGCCGAGCCATCACGAAGATCACGACAGCCATGATCACGACGATTTCGAGACCATTGTGGTGACACTGCCGGCCGATACCAACGCCGAAACCATCGTGGCCAGGATGGAAGCGATCGCGCGCGACCACAGCGTGCTACGCGCCAAGGGTTACGTCGCTGTCGCCGGCAAACCGATGCGGCTATTGGTGCAAGGGGTCGGGACCCGGGTGCGCGCGCAATTCGACCGGCCGTGGCGCGCCGACGAGCCACGAATCTCGCGGATTGTTGTGATCGCCGAGCGTGGCTTCGACCACGACGCCATCACGGCCGTGCTCAACGGGTGAAGCATGCATATCCTGCTGCGGGAACGGCATGGACTTGAGGAAGCCGCGGCCGCCGAGGATCTCGGTCAGGCCCCGGCCGACCTTGTCGTGCTCTCCTTTGCGGACAGCGATCTCGGCGCTTTTGCGGCGGCGTGGCGCAGCGGGCGAGACACCCTGCCAAGCCTGCGTCTTGCCAATCTGCGCCGCCTGACCCACCCGCTCTCGGTCGATCTCTACATTGAGAAGACGCTCTCGGAAGCGAGCGGTATTTTGATTCGCCTGCTCGGCGGGATCGAATATTGGCGCTACGGCGTCGAGCAGGTCAGCGCGCTCGCCGCGGCAAAAGGAATGGCACTCGCGATCGTTCCGGGCGACGGCCGGCCCGATCCGCGTCTCGACGCCGTCTCGAATCTGCCGCCCTCGACGCTGCGCCGGTTGAAGACGCTGTGCGACGGCGGTGGAACGGACTCTGCGCGCGCCGCATTGGCGCAACTCGGGCTCGCGGCTGGCCTGCCGGCGGTCCCGCCGGTCGCTCGCGCCGCGCTGCATCGCCACGGCTTTTATGTTCCAGGCACTGGCGTTATCGAACCCGCCGATCTCGACCTCGCGCCCGATGGCGCGCCGATCGTGCTGGTGGTGTTCTATCGCGCCATTCTTGCGGCCTCCGACACCGATCCCGTCGACCGCCTGATCGGCGAACTCGCCCGTCGCGGCACCCGGCCGATCGGACTGTTTGCCGCAAGCCTGAAAGATCCGGAGTGCGACGGCTGGTTGCGGCAATGGATCGCCCGGATAGCGCCCGATGTCATTATCAATGCGACGGCGTTTTCGGCGCGCGGTGATGGCGGCATCGGCTCACCGCTTGATGTGGTCGACGCGCCCGTGCTGCAGGTGGCGCTGGCGGGCTCAAGCCGCGAGGTGTGGACCGAGTCCGACCGCGGGCTGTCGCCGCCCGACCTCGCGATCCATGTCGTGCTGCCGGAATTTGACGGCCGTATCTTCGCCGGCGTCGCTTCGTTCAAAAAGGTCGAAGCCACCGATCCCGAACTCGGCTATGCCCGGACGGTTCACGCAGGCGACGACGACCGCATCGCCGCCATCGTCGCGCGCGCCGCGGCCCTGATCGCGCTGCGCCGAACTGGGCACGCCGACAAGCGCCTCGCCATCGTGCTATCGGCCTATCCGGGGCGCGATGACCAGATGGCGCATGCCGTCGGTCTCGATGCGCCGGAAAGCACCGTCGAGTTGCTGAATGTTCTGCGCGACCAAGGCTACGCCATCGCCAATACGCCAGCCTGCGGCGCTGCTCTGATCGATCGCCTGAAAACCGAGACGATTCGCTGGCCCGTTGAAAATTACCGCGCCGCCCTCGCCCGCCTCAACACCGAGCTTGTCGCCGACATCGAGCTGCAATGGGGGGCGCCTGAAAGCGATTCTGCGATTGACGACGGCTACTTCGTTTTCAAAGCGGTATATTGCGGTCAGGTGTTGGTCGCGCTGCAGCCCGACCGCGGTCAACGCGCGGACCGCGCCGCTGAGTATCACGATCCCAGGCGCTCGCCGCGGCACAGCTATGTCGCGTTCTATCTTTGGCTCCGTCACGTCGAACAAAGCCACGCCCTGATCCATATGGGCGCCCACGGCACGCTGGAGTGGCTGCCCGGAAAATCAGTCGCGTTGTCGTCGTCATGCTGGCCTGACGCGCTGTTAGGCCCGACGCCGGTGATCTATCCGTTCATCGTCAACAATCCCGGCGAAGCCGCCGTGGCGAAGCGCCGGCTCGGCGCCGTCACCATCGGACATATCACGCCGCCGATCAGCTCCGGAAAATTGCCGCTCGGGTTGCACGCGATCGAACGGCTGCTTGACGAATATTCCGTCGCCGAAGGGCTCGATCCGCGCCGGCGCGAGCGGCTGGCACAAGCCATCATCGACACGGCGCGCGACTCCGGCCTCGATCGCGATAGCGGCCTCACCGACATCATGACGCCGCGCGAGGCCGTGGTGCGGCTCGACAGTTTCGTCTGCGACGTCAAAAATACGCTGGTCGCCGATGGACTCCACGTCCTGGGTCGCGTGCCGACGCATTTCGACGCAGACCAGCACGACATACCATACGAAGCCTGTGCGGCAGGCGAACGGGCCGCGCTGCTCGCTGCGCTCGACGGCAAGCATGTTGAGCCCGGCCCCGCCGGATCGCCATGGCGCGGACGGCGCGACGTGCTGCCGACCGGGCGCAATCTCTTCACCGTCGATAGTCGCGCGGTGCCAAGCCGCACGGCTATCGAACAGGGCAAACGTCTGGTCGATGCGTTGCTGACCCGTCACCTTCAGGACCACGGCGACTATCCGCGCAACATCATGCTGAATCTGTGGGGCTCGGCGACCATGCGAACCGCAGGCGAGGAATTCGCCATGGCATTGCAGCTGATGGGCGTCGCGCCGGTATGGGACGCGACATCCGACCGGGTCACGGGCTTTGACGTGATTACGTTAGCCGTGCTCGGCCGGCCGCGGATCGATGTGACGCTGCGGATTTCAGGTCTGTTCCGGGATGTGTTTCCAACCTTGCCGGTGCTGTTCGAGCAAGCGGCGGCAGCCTTGGCCGCGCGCGACGAACCCGATGAAGAAAACCCCTATCGTGCCGCATCCGGTCCGCGGGTGTTCGGACCCGCGCCAGGCGATTACGGCGTTGGCGTCGTCGAAACCGTGACGGAGTTCACGCCTGCCACGCTCGAGGAAGCCGGCGAGTCATGGCTTGCCGACAGCGCTTTCGCCTATGGAGGCGGTCACGACGGTATCGCGGCGCGGCCGGCGCTGGAGCAGCGCACCGCCGCCGCCGATGCGTTTGTCCATACCCAGGACCTGCCCGAGACCGATCTTCTGGCTGCCCCGGATTTTGCCGCCCACGAGGGCGGATTTGCCGCGGCGGCGCGCAAGCTGAGCGGTGCAGCACCGACGCTCTATCATGCCGACTCGGCAACACCTGATGCACCACGAATGCGGACGCTTGCCGAAGAGATCGCCCGCGTGGTCCGTGGCCGTGCCGCCAATCCGCGCTGGCTCGCCGGCCAGATGCGGCACGGGTTCCGCGGCGCGGCCGAGATCGCTGCGACGCTCGACCAGATGGCATTGTTCGCGCATCTGGCCGGTGCCGTTGAAAGCCATCACTTCGATCTGTATTACGACGCGACGCTCGGCAACGACGAGGTACGGCGCTTCATCGAGCAGGCCAATCCCGAAGCCGCGGCTGTCATGCGTCTGCGCTTTCAGCAAGTGCTCGACGCCGGCTACTGGACGACCCGGCGCAACAGTGCAATCGACGGGATCGCAAAAGCGCCTGTGGATGCGGAGGCCGCATCGTGAGCTACGCCTACGAAACCGACGGCGCCGCGATCTATCGGCGCTCGTTCGCCATCATCCGCGCCGAAGCGCGGCTCGGCCGTTTTGATGCCGACGACGAGAAGGTCGCGGTGCGGATCATCCACGCCAGCGGCATGGTCGACGTTGCCGACGACATTGTGTTCACATCAGGCTTCAGCGCGGCTGCGACCGCGGCGCTGCGCGCGGGGGCGCCGATCCTTTGCGATGCCCAGATGGTTGCCCATGGCATTACAAGAGCACGGCTGCCAGCCAATAACGCCGTGATCTGCACCCTGTCCGACCCGCGCGTGCCTTCGCTTGCCGCCGCGCACGGTACGACCCGGAGCGCGGCAGCGGTGGAACTGTGGCGACAGCAGCTTGCGGGAGCGGTCGTGGTGATCGGCAATGCGCCGACCGCACTGTTCCGCCTGCTGGAAATCCTGCAAGAGCCCGATGTAGCTCCGCCCGCCGCCGTGATCGGCATGCCGGTGGGCTTCGTCGGCGCCGCGGAATCCAAGGAAGCGCTGCTCGCCTGCGCGTTGGTGCCGAGCGTCATCGTGCGCGGAAGGCGCGGCGGCAGCGCGATGGCCGCGGCTGCCCTCAATGCGGTCGCGAGCAAAACCGAATGAGTTCGCCCGCGACCATCTACGGCATCGGCCTCGGCCCCGGCGATCCGGAGTTGATGAGCGTCAAGGCGGCGCGGCTGATCGCAAGCGCCAGCGTAATCGCGCATTTTCGAAAGCCGGGACGTCCCGGCAATGCCCGTACCGTGGTCGATGGCATGCTGGCGCCCGGCGTGATCGAGGAGGCCCTGGAATATCCCGTCACCACCGAGATCGCGCTTGAAGATCCGGCCTATGGCGATGCGCTGCGAAGCTTCTACGACAATTGCGTGCGCCGGCTTCTGCGGCATGTCGCCGAAGGGCGCGACGTCGCCGTGCTGTGCGAGGGCGATCCGTTCCTCTACGGCTCGTTCATGCATCTGCACAGCCGTATCACCGGCCGCGCGCCTGTCGTCGTGGTACCCGGCATTTCCGGCATGTCCGGCTGCTGGACCGCAAGCGGCGTACCGATCACCTTTGGCGATGATGTCCTGACCGTTGTACCGGCGACGCTCGACGAAGCGACGTTGCGAGAGAAACTGCAATCGATCGACGCGCTGGTGGTGATGAAGCTTGGCCGTAATCTGCCGAAGGTGCGTCGCGCGCTACAAGCCGCAGGCCTGGCCGAGCGGGCGATCTATGTCGAGCGCGGCACCATGGCCGGCGAGAAGGTGTTGCGGCTCGCCGACAAGGCCGACGACGAGGCGCCTTATTTCTCCATGATTCTCGTCCACGGTCGCGGGCGGCGGCCATGATCGGCTGGCTCGCCATCGCCGGCCTCGGGCCCGGAGCCGCGCAACTGGTGACGCCCGAAGTAACCGAGGCGCTCGCCGAAGCCACCGATGTGGTCGGCTACGAGCCCTATGTGATGCGCGTGCCGCCACGCGCAGGCTTGACGCGCCACGGCTCGGACAACCGGGAAGAGATTGACCGCGCGAGCCTTGCGCTGCGGCTCGCAGCGCAAGGCAGGCGCGTCGTCGTGGTCTCATCGGGCGACCCCGGCGTGTTCGCGATGGCGGCGGCGGTGTTCGAGGCGATCGATGCGGGTGATCCTTCATGGCGTGATCTCGACGTCAGGGTGCTTCCCGGCATTAGCGCGATGTTCGCTGCCGCCGCGCGGGTCGGCGCGCCGCTCGGACATGATTTTTGCGCCATCAACCTGTCGGACAATTTGAAACCGTGGGAGCTGATCGAACGCAGGCTGCGGCTGGCGGCGCAGGCTGATTTCGTGATCGCGCTCTACAATCCGCTGTCGTCGGCGCGGCCCTGGCAGCTCGGCCGCGCATTCGAACTGTTGCGCGAAGAATTGCCGGGCAGCGTTCCCTTGGTGTTCGCGAGCGCGATCAGCGACGCCCGAGAGGCGATCGAAACGGTGACGTTGCGCGATGCGGTGGCGAGCCGCGCCGATATGCGCACGGTGGTGCTGGTCGGCTCGTCGCGAACACGGCTGATCGTTCGCGCCGATGGCAGCCGTTTTGTCTATACGCCGCGCTCGGCCGGGGTTTCGCCATGACCGAGCCAGCGCAAAACCTCGGCGACGGTTTCGACCTTTTCCCGTGCGGCTATCAGCGGACGGCGGACCATCACCACCGGCAGCGCGAGGTCGCGCGCGGCCTCGATCTTCGCCGAGGCGGCATCACCCCCGGCGTTCCTGGCCACCACGATTTCGGCGCGGTAATTCGCCAGCATGGCGCGGTCACCGGCACGGTCGAACGGCCCGCGCGCAACGATCACCTCCGCGCTGGACAGCGGCAGCGGCTGGCGCGGCGGGTCGACCAGGCGAACGAGATAAGCGTGCTGCGGATGGGTCGCGAAAGTCTCAAGATGCAGCCGGCCGATGCCGAGAAATACCCGGCGCGGTACGGTACCGAGCGCTTCCGCCGCCGCCGCGAGATCATCGACCTCGATCCAGCGATCGCCGGGCGTGCGTTGCCAGGGCCTGCGCTCGAGCGCCAGCAGCGGCACGCCGGCCTTGGCGCAGGCAGCGATCGCGTGCGCGCTGATCTGCGCCGCGAACGGATGGGTGGCATCGATCACCCGCGCGATTGTTTCGGCGCGAAGATAGTCTGCCAGACCATCGATGCCGCCGAAGCCGCCGACACGCCAGGCAATCGGCGGCGGCGTCGGATTTTCGGTGCGGCCGGCATAAGACAACACCGCATCGATGCGCGGATCATTCGCCAACGCTCCTGCGAGTCGATTGGCGTCGGCGGTACCGCCGAGGATCAGAACGCGCAGTCGTCTGGTCGGGGAGGATGTCATGACCGCGAGCGATGACACGCCGGCCCCCTGGCTGTCCATCCTCGGGATCGGCGAAGACGGGCTCGCCGGGCTGTCGGCGGCGGCGCGCGAGCTGCTCGCCGGCGCCGATTTGGTCGCCGGCGGCCGTCGGCATCTGGCGCTGGTCGCTTCGCTCGGCAAACCGACCTTTGAGTGGGAGACGCCGTTCGCCGCATCGATCCCAAAGCTTCTGGCGCATCGCGGCAAGCGCGTTGTGGCGCTGTGCTCGGGCAATCCATTCTGGTTCGGTGCGGGCTCCGTGATCGCTGAAGCGCTCCCTCTGGCCGAAACCGTCGTGGTGCCGGCGCCTTCGAGCTTTGCGTGGGCCGCAGCGCGGCTGGGCTGGCGGCTTGAGGAGACAATCACGCTGGGTCTGCACGCCCGCCCGATCGAACTGTTGCGCCCGCATTTGCGAACCGGTGCGCGCTTGATCGTGCTGGCGCGCGACGGCGCTGCGCCGGCACAGATCGCGGCCTATCTGAACGGCATCGGCTTTGGACCGTCACGCCTCACCTTGCTGGAAGCGCTCGGTGGCCCGCGCGAACGCATTCGCGGCGCGACCGCCGCGGAGTTCGCATTGGGCGACGTCAAATCCACGGTCGCGGTCGCGATCGAAGCGGTGGCGGAACTGGGCGCGGTCGTCATTCCCCGCGTGGCCGGATTGCCGGACGAATTATTCGGCCATGACGGTCAACTGACAAAGCGCGAGATTCGCGCGGTCAGTCTGTCGACGTTGGCGCCGCGCGGCGGCGAGTTGCTGTGGGATGTCGGAGCCGGCTCCGGCGCGATCGGCATTGAATGGCTGCTCGCTCACCCGGCCAATCGCGCCATCGGCATCGAGACGCGCGACGACCGGCTCGGCACGGCCCGCGCCAATGCGCGCGCGCTCGGGGTTCCGCATTACGATCTCAGGCTCGGCACCGCGCCCGACGCGCTCAAGGGGTTGCCGACACCGGAGGCGGTATTTGTCGGCGGCGGCGCAAGCCGCGCGGGCGTGCTCGACGCGGTATGGCAGGCGTTGCCGCCGGGAGGCCGGCTGGTCGTCAATTCAGTGACGCTGGAAACCGAGGCGATATTGATCGCCTGGCAGGCTCGCCATGGCGGCGCCTTGCTGCGGCTGGCGATCGAGCGCGCCGGCCCGGTCGGCGGCCTCACCGGCTGGCGGCCTGCGATGCCGGTGGTGCAATGGAGCGTAACCAAATGAGCCAGCTGGTCATCGGCGTGGGTTTTCGCGATGAGGCCAGCGCGCAATCGATTGGCGAAGTGCTGGCCGGTGTTGCCGCACGTTCCGCCACATGCGGTGTCGCGACCGTGCTCGCCGTCCTTGAGGAGAAGGCCGCTCACCCCGGCCTGCGCGCTGCAGCGCAAGCCACGCAACTGCGGATCGAAACAGTTACGGCCGACGCAATGGGCGTGGCCGACGCACGGATTACTACTCGCTCGGAGCAAGTGAAAAAACACCGGGGCGTCGGCAGCGTCTGCGAGGCCACGGCACTCGCCGCCGCCGGCGTTGGCGCGCGTCTTCTCGTGACCCGTGTCGTGTCGAGCGATCGCCAGGCCACCGCGGCGGCCGCCATCATCGAGGATAGCGCTTCATGACCGTTCACTTCATCGGCGCCGGCCCGGGCGCGCCCGATCTGATCACCGTGCGCGGACAGAATCTCGTCGCGCGCTGTCCGGTATGTCTGTTCGCGGGATCGCTGGTGCCGCGCGAGATCATCGCGCTTTGCCCGCGCGACGCGCGGGTAATCGACACCGCGCCGCTCGACCTTGACGCCATTACCGCTGAATTCGTCGCAGCCCATCATGCGGGGCTGGAGGTGGCGCGGCTGCACTCCGGCGATCTGTCGGTATGGAGTGCGATGGGCGAGCAGATCCGCAGGCTCGAAGCTCATGGCATTCCCTACACGATCACGCCGGGGGTGCCGTCCTTCGCGGCAGCCGCCGCGGCACTCGGACGCGAACTGACGCTGCCCGGGGTGGCGCAGACCGTGGTGCTGACCCGCACCTCGGGCCGCGCGTCGGCGATGCCGTCAGGCGAGAAACTGGCCGCCTATGCCGCAACTGGTGCGACGCTGGCGATTCATCTGTCTATCCACGTACTCGACGAGGTGGCGGCGACGTTGATTCCGCATTACGGAGCCGACGGTGCTGTCGCCGTGGTGGTGCGTGCGAGCTGGCCGGAACAGATCATTATTCGCGCCACGCTGTCGACGATCGGCGCCAGGGTGCGCGCCGCGAGTATCGAACGCACCGCACTGATCCTGGTCGGACCGGCGCTCGCTGCGCGCGATTTCGCCGACAGCGCGCTTTACGACGCGAACTACGATCGCCGGTTCCGGCCATCCGCGGAGAACGTGCGTGGACGCGAATAGGACGTCGGGATTGATCGTCGCTGCACCCGCCAGCGGCAGCGGCAAGACGACGCTGACGCTGGCGCTGCTCGCTGCGCTGCGCCGTCGCGGCCGGGTCGTGCAGCCCTATAAATGCGGACCGGATTATATCGACCCCGCGTTTCATGCCGTCGCGGCCGGCAGAGTGTCGTTCAATTTGGATTCCTGGGCGCAGAGGCGCGACCGGTTCGAAGCGCTGCTGGATGCTGCCGATGGCGCTGATCTCTGCCTCGCCGAAGGCGTCATGGGACTGTTCGACGGGGGCGCCACGCCGGGCGCGTGGGGAAACGGCTCGACGGCCGATATCGCCGCGGCGACCGGCTGGCCTGTGGTGCTGGTGCTCGACGTCTCAGGTCAGGCGCAATCCGCCGCTGCAGTCGCGCTCGGTTTTGCACGCTATCGCGACGACGTTACGATCGCCGGCGTGATCCTCAACAAGGTGGCCAGCGAGCGCCACGCCATGTTGGTGCGCGACGGATTTGAACGGAGCGGGATTAAAGTGTTCGGGGCGATCGGACGAGACGACGCGCTGACAATACCGGAACGCCATCTCGGACTGGTTCAGGCGCAGGAGGATGCTATCCTAGTTGCACGGCTCGCAATGCTTGCGGATGTCGCCGAACGCAGTGTCGATCTTGATGCGCTTCAGACAGCGGCCTGTCCGACACGCCGTCAGCAGCGTTTGTTGGATACAACGCGGGTAGCCCCGCCCGGCCAGCGGATCGCGCTGGCGCGTGACGCCGCGTTCTCATTCGTTTATCCGCATCTGTTGGCCGGCTGGCGTGCGGCAGGCGCCGAGATTATCCCGTTCTCCCCGCTCGCCGACGAGACGCCCGATCCTTCCTGTGACGTAGCCTGGCTACCGGGCGGCTATCCGGAGTTGCACGCCGGCAAGCTCGCATCGGCATCCCGTTTCGCCGCCGGCATGCGCACCTTCGCACAGACGCGGCCCGTCCATGGCGAATGCGGGGGTTACATGGCGCTTGGCACTGGCCTGATCGACGCGGCCGGAACCCATCACGCGATGCTTGGACTACTCGGGCTTGAGACCGATTTTGCGCAGCGTCGCCTGCATTTAGGCTACCGGACCGCGACATTGCTGGCGCCTATTCCAGGCTGCATTTCGGGATGCACCCTACGCGGCCACGAATTCCATTACGCCCGCATCCTGGCACAACCGGACCAGCCGCTCGCCGATATTCGCGACGCTTCGGGCAAGCCAACGGCGGAAACGGGCAGCCTGCGGGATCGGGTGACCGGAAGCTTTTTTCACATGGTCGATACGGCAGAGGGACAACTGTCTTGACGGTAACCGCGCCAGACTCGATGCCACGGGGCAGCATCGCATTGATCGGCGGCGGACCAGGCGACGTCGATTTACTCACGCTGCGCGCGGTAGAGCGGCTGCGGGCCGCCGATGTTGTCCTCTACGATGACCTTGCAGGCGACGAGATTCTGTCATTTGTCCGCCCGGACGCCGAGCTCATTGCCGTCGGCAAACGAGCTGGCCGCCCCTCGCCGCGTCAGGACGAAGTAAGCCGGCTGATGATCGACCATGCGCTGCTCGGCAAGCGCGTGGTCAGGGTCAAGTCCGGTGATCCCTCGATCTTCGCTCGCACCGATGAAGAAATCTCCGCTGCACGTCGCGCCGGTGTACCGATTGAAATCGTCCCTGGGATCACCACGGCGACCGCAGCCGCAGCCTATCTCTGTACTTCGCTCACCAAGCGACTGGTAGCGCGCCGGGTTCAGATGGTTACCGGCCACGACGTCGATGGCCGACTGCCAACAGATCTGGATCTCGCAGCGCTTGCCGATCCCGGCGCCACGACTTGTGTCTTCATGGGCAAAGCCACCTTCGCCGAACTGGCCGAAAAGCTGATTGCCCGCGGGTTATCCGGCGAGACCCCGACGGTGGTGGTCGAAAGCCTCGGCTCCCCGTCCACCCAGGTCATGGCGGGATCCCTGACCGAAATCGCGACGCGGCTCGCCGCAGCGAAACCGGTCGGGCCATGCTTGATCCTCTACGGCGCCGCGCTCGCCGGCACGGAGCTACGTACCCCAAGCGGAGCTGGAGAGTGAAGCAGCCAAAGGCTTAGCAACCAAGGCTTCGGTTTCACGAGCAGTCGAAATCGGGATTGGTGTCGTATCCCTTAAGGCGATAAATGGCGAACGACAGCGCCCAGCTCGCGATAAAGAGCGCAATTATGCCATAGCCGAGCACGCCGAAATGATCGTTGAGTTGCGAAATCGCGTTCCAGAACGTGCCGCGAAGTTGGAATTGATCGCCGATCAGGCCAAGGGTCTCGATACCGCCGACCACGAACGCCACCAGCACGGACACCGACGTAATGGTGAGATTGTAGAATAATTTGCGCATGGGGTTGCGATACGCCCAGCCATAGGCCCCGAGCATGACGATTCCGTCTGTCGTGTCGACCAGTGTCATGCCCGCGGCGAACAGGAACGGAAAGATCAGCAGTGACCAACTCGAAACGGCGTTCGACGCTTGTGCCGAGAGGCCAAACAGACTGATCTCGCTCGCGGTATCGAAGCCGAGCGCGAACAACAGTCCGATCGGATACAGATGCCAGCTGCGCGAGACGAAACGGAATAGCGGCCTGAACAACCGAGCAAGCCACCCACGCTGATGAAGCAGCGCTTCTATTTCATCCTCGGACATCTTGACGCCGCGTTCAGCCGATCGGAACACCCGATAGAGGCCGAACAACACCACGAGATTGGCGATGGCGATGACGAACAGGAACAGTGCCGACGCCGAAGTTCCGACAATGCCGCCGATCTCGCGGTAAGAAGCGAACTGGCCGTCCAGGGCGTGCGCCGTCAGTGCGACGGCGACGGAGGCCAGCACGACCACCGTCGAGTGGCCAAGCGCGAAGAAGAGGCCGACCGCGATCGGCCGCTTCCCCTCCTGCATCAATTTGCGCGTCACATTGTCGATTGCCGCAATATGATCCGCATCGATCGCGTGACGAAGCCCGAGGCTATAGGCGAGCACCGCGGTTCCGATCAGGACCGGCTGATGAGCGAATGCGACGAATGCCCAGATCCAGCAAGCCAGGTTGGCGCCAACGAGAATTACATAAAGCGCGGCGACCCGGATTCGAAAGGCCGATGCCTCCCAAGAGGCAGCGTCCGTCGATGGTGGGGATCCTGTGTGCACGACCATGATAACTTTCGCTTCGCAAACCCCGAGCGCGGCTCGGGTGGTCGCGCGCCAACATCGATAGTCGGTCAATATATCCAAGATCAGCGGCGCGCCAGACTTGGCAGCGAAAGTTTTGGTTCCTGGTCCACGGTTCCGCCTGCGATCGGGGTGGCCGCGCGAACAATCCATTGAGATTATTGGGTTTTTGATATCGACGTTGGTTGCGGGAAGCGTAACATCCGATTCCTGCGATTGTTCGAGCGATAATGGTCCCATGCGGCAAGAGGGGGATCACGCAGCGATAGCGTTGCGCTGGCGACAACACAGGAAAGGGATGCGGCGAACGCAGCGAACGCAATTATTTGGGCGGTGCCCGAAAGCGCCTCAACAACAATCTGGTCTTTTCTGAGCGCGGCGTAAAAGCAACTGGCGATGAACAGCAACGCGTCCACGACGGCAGCGGCCTGAAACGAAACCCATTCGACCTTCTGAAACATCCAAGCAACGACGCATCAACATGGCGCATGGCCCGATGGCGATCGCGATTCGAATGGCACGACCTGCACGCTGAAATTCATTGTTAACCACGTCACTTGAGACATGGCCAATCAGGTTAGGTGCGACGAAATTTCATCTGCCGTAAAAAAAAGGCCTCGGTAATACCGAGGCCTCAGATGCTTCCTTTGGAAGAGAATTCTTATTTAAGCGAGCTATTGATCGACGAGAACTTGGTGTTCAGGGTGCTGCCGAGACCGTTGACGACGGCAATAATCGCCAGCGCAATGCCGGCGGCAATCAAGCCGTACTCGATGGCGGTCGCGCCGGATTCGTCCTTCACAAAACGCGCAATCAGATTCTTCATAGCTAAACTCCAGGTGTGCAGGTGGCTGGTCCAGTAACTTGGTCGCTTCGGCGTTTTCGCCGTGACCGTGACGTGGACCCTACCGGTGCCGAATTGCGGCTCGGTTAATTTGATCGCGGAAAAACCGCTCGAGTTCGCTGTTCTGAACTAGAGTAAATGCAGGACTAAGATAGTCGCAAAAAGATCGAACGGATCTCCGCCAGTTTCCGCGACGCTGCTGAAGCTTCCGGCCGGCGCCTGGAGCGAGCCGGACGGACGCTGAGAACGTCCGTTCCGCTCTCGCCACCGAAATCCCAAAAGATCGGCGGCTCGGATCGTTCTATCGAGATAAGGTTTCCAAAGCCTTGCCGAGATCGATCAACTCCCGATCTACCGTGCAAGCAGCTATTGCTGCCAAAGCCCCGCTAGCCTTTGTCCAGGACACTTCTTCGATCTTCGGATGCTAATGGCGGAGGTCGCCTCAATCCGAGCTGGGCGGCAACTCAAAAACAGCGCCTGGCGTCGTCGACAGCGTTAGGATCGCTTCACGACTGCGCAATCGGCTCGGGATCACGACGAGGATATTCGACGATGCGCGGACTGTTCCTTCGAAACGCCGGAAGACGGTACGCGATCAAGGCCGAGACGATCAACGTGCTGCCGAGACCAAGCGGTGCCTGGAAAAATGGAAAAATCAAGAGCAGCATTGCCGCGCACCCCAACGCCGGAAGCTCATGCTTCTGGAAACCGTCGGCAAGACCGATGCGAACCAGCAAGGCGATCGGGATCGCCAGCACCATCAAGTCGTACAGAAACAGATAGGGCGTCATCAGCAGCGTGCCGGCCGCAAGTCCCGCCGCCTTCAGCGAATAGCGCGCCCTGCTCCGCCACAGCAGTACCACTGCCACCGCGACCGTCACGGTCATCGCCCATTGCAATGCCCACGCCAGTTGTTCGCTGCCACCGGAGAAACGCACTAAGCCGAACACGCTTTGCAGCTTGAACCAGGTGGCGCGACCTTCCGTGAAGAAAGCCTGGGAGAACATCGGCATCCAGTGAAAGAACGCTTGCCAACTCTCAATGCCGAAAGCGAACCAGGATGCCACCGCCATCATGGCCACCACAGCGCCGGCTGTGATAAATACTGTCCATTGCGACGTTGCTATCAGCACCAGCGGAAACAGCGCGCCGTATTGCGGCTTGTAGCTGAGCAACCCCAGGCAAATGCCCGACAGCATCGGCCTGGTCGGCAACAGATAAAGCGTGCCACCGACCAATGCGGCCGTGAGGAAGCCGTTTTGTCCAACCATCGTATTGGCCAGGACGACGGGAAACGCAGCCCCTAACAGCAATCCGAACGGTCTCCCGACGATCACGCGCATCATCGCGAGGTACCAGACCGAACTAGCTGCCGCCCATCCGATGAAACCCACGCTGTATGGGAATTTCGCCAGCAATGCCGCGACGAACAGAAACGGTGGCGGATAGTGCCAGGCAAAATTGCCGACATAATCCTGGCCGAGCATCGCGACCTGAATCTTCTTCTGGATGTCCCAATCCCAGGCCAGTGCCGGATGACCATCCAGCGCCAGTTTCCCGGCGGACCAGACATTGACGAAATCGGTGGGGATGCCCCGGCCTTGTGCGTCAAAGATCCACCAGTGAGAAAGGCACAGCGCAAAAAAAGCCGAGGCGTTCACGACTGCTAAAACGAAGCAGGCATTCAGCAGCAAAGCGGGAATCTCGGTGTGAGCTCCGGTTTTCGATGCGGGTCCGGTAACGGTCATGCGCTGTCCTTGCACGATTGCACGCGCGGAGCGAATTATCCTCCATTCATAGAGCGCGGTGGCTTGAGGAATGCTTAAGGCTGGACGCTCCTTGCCTTGATTAGGCTGAGTTGGTCCGCCATCTCCCGACCTTCGCTTTCGCTTAACCCAGGTCCGCGTCCTTGCGCGCCGCGGCGCTGATTTTTATCGCGGGTGTCGCACCCGGACCGATCAGGCGTGCAGCCGTGTGGCTGCTCATCCGGGGTGTCGCACCGTCAGAATGGGAACCGGCTGGACTGGAGAAAACCTGCGCTGGGATAGCGTTCGGCCCGTTAAGGATTGCATCAAAAGCGTTCGTCAATTCTTAATTGAGACCCTCTAGAAATATCCCATTCATTCATGGTTCGCCGCTTTGCTTTGGGGAGCCACTGCCAGGATCGGTGGGGTAGCATGAACGTGCACGACTTGAACGGCGAACACGCTGAAGACGTCAACTACCGGCTCGTCCGAATCTTCGGCATCTGTCTCGGCATCCTGGTGCTGACCTATTCAGTGCTGGCGCTCCGTCTGTTTATCGATCGAGGAGAATATCACCCTGTCGATTTGCTGCTGATTTCGACCCGCGTGCTGCTCGGTGCGGCGACGCTGCTGGCCTTGCTTCACCCCCGGATCGAGCGTCTGTGCGTTCGTCAGATCGGCCAGATGAGCACGCTCTTTGAGGAGGGGTATTCAAGAACAAGCGACGGAGAAAAAATCAGATTCATCGTGCTGGTTACGATGGCTGGTTTGTTGCTCGAATTGGTCATGATCCGATGGCTGGCATCGGTATTTCCGGTGTTTTCGTTCTTCAAGAACTTCACGCTCCTGGCATGCTTCCTCGGTCTGGGTGCCGGATACGCGGTCGCAGACAAGCAGCGTTGCGCGCCGGCACTGGTGCTTCCAATGCTCGCGCTGTTTGTCGCGATCATTACCCTTCTTCGCTACGACGTCGGCGCCGACACCGGTTTCTTTTCGGCCTTACCGATGCTTGAACAGACTTCCATCAGTATCTGGATGGACCGGTTGGACTGGCTGACCTTGCTGGTCCAAAGCGCGCCGTTGTACCTGCTGCTCGCAACGAGCTTCATTCTCTGCGCGTGCATCTGCTACCCGGTCGGTCAGCTCGGCGGCAAGTTGCTGCACAGCGCCCCCGCCCTGAAGGCCTACAGCCTTAATCTGTTGGGCAGCATCCTTGGAGTCGCGGCCCTGTTCGTCATGAGCCTGTTCTGGTTGCCGCCGGTTATCTGGTTCACCGCGATCGCCGGAATACTTCTGTTTTTTGTTCTGTCGCAAGACGCGCGCCAGCCTGTTGGGATCGCGAGTTTCTGCTTGCTGATTGTCGTGTTGTCCTGGCCGGTCCAGCCAGAGATCCAGCGGCTTTATTCTCCGTATCAGTTGCTCGAGCGGATGACCAAACCCGACGGCCTGATGAACATCCTGTCGGGTGGATCCTACTATCAGAAAGTATTCAACCTTCCGGAGAGCAACCGCGGACATGAGTCTGAAGAAGACCGCTATGTCCGGGCTTACTACGAATTTCCGTTCAATTTTAAGAAGAAGCCGGAACGCGTCGCGATCGTCGGCGCGGGCAGCGGCAATGACGTGGCTGCGGCGTTGCGTATGGGTGCCTCCCATGTGGATGCAATCGAAATCGACCCGGCTATCGTCTATCTGGGCAAAAACAATCACCCCGAGCATCCCTATGACGATCCGCGCGTCACGGTGATCGTCAATGACGCGCGTAATTTCTTCCGGACAACACACCAGCAGTACGATCTCATCATCTACGGCGTACTGGATTCGCACACCGCGCTAAGCCACGCTTCCAACCTGCGGGTCGATTCCTACGTCTATACGCGCGAGGGGATCACGGAGGCATTCAAGCTGCTGAAGCCCGACGGCGTCATATCCATTTCATTTGCACTTCCGAACGAGTCGCTGGGATACAAGCTGTCGCACATTCTCCAGGGCATACCGGGCGCTGGAAAGCCGTTGTCGGTCCGTGTGCGGTATGATTCGAGCACGACCACCGCATTTGTCACGCAGAAGGGGCGCGACGTGGTCATGCCCGCGAACAGCGAATTTGCTGCCTTCGGCTTCGAAAACGTTTCGGAGCACTTCGCGCAACCTTATCCGGAAGCCAGTATTCCCACCGACGATTGGCCGTTTTTCTACATGATCAGTCGTACATACCCCGTCAGCTATATGATCGCACTCGGCATGGTGATGCTGCTGAGTTATATGTTCGTGCGTAGAACAATTGGTTTGAATGGCCCGATCGAGCGCAGCTACTTGCCGTTCTTCTTTCTGGGATCGGGTTTTATGCTGGTGGAGACCAAAGCCATTACAGAATTGGGACTGCACCTTGGCGGAACCTGGTTTGTTATTGCCGCGACGATCATATTGGTTCTCGTCATGGCATTTCTCGCCAACCTGCTCGTCCAACGGAAGCCTTTGCAGCGAACCGGCTATGCCTATTTCGGGCTGCTGGCCAGCTTGGTCGTTGGTTATTTCTACGCGAGGAACCACGACCTGGTCGTCTTTAGCTCGCCGCTCGCAAGTCTGATCGCGAGCTGCGTGTTGCTTACCATCCCGATGTTCTTTTCCGGTATCGTTTTTTCCTCGCTCATCAGCAGGGCCGGAATCAATATCTCCACCGCGCTTTCATACAATCTGATGGGCGCACTGTTTGGCGGGCTGATGGAATACAACTCCATGTATTTCGGATTTGCATTCCTGTATTTGCTGGCGGCTGGATTTTACTTTCTCGCATGGGTGTTTTCGTGGAATCCGGCTGGGGTCCCGGCATTGCGGCTGTCAGCCATCATAGGCCCGCGTCTGGTGCCGAAGGGACGCGGGTCAACGCGCTGAGACGCTCCTCGGCAAGCCTTCGGCGGTCCTTATGATCAGCGAATGGCTGAACGGTCTTCGGCTTTAGGGCTGCTTCGATCCAGCACGACACCGCAAAATGCCGCAAGGCATGCCAGTGCAGCGCTTAACCCTCCGGTTTTGCGCGCGTCCTTTTCCACGAGGTGGGAATGGTTCGGCGCAAATGAAAAAGCCCGCCAGAGGCGGGCCATCTCACTGATATTGCTATCAAAGCTTGGTTGCGGGGATAGGATTTGAACCTATGACCTTCAGGTTATGAGCCTGACGAGCTACCGGGCTGCTCCACCCCGCGATAAACTGTGCGCGCCTTTCAAAAACCGGTGCCGAAATGAACCGCGAACGCCCTGGGGCGCCGACGATCCCGTCCGGAGGCTTCCTGAGAAGGCAACCCGGGCAGATGCCCTTGGGCCGCGACCGGTATGTATCAACGCAAGCTCGCTTTGGAAAGGGCCAAGCGACGTTTTCCGGGATTTTATGACAGGCAGAATACGGCAAAATCATCTCTAAATGACCGCTCTTGCCAGAGGTTCCGCAAAAGCCCAGCGTTGTGTCAACAAACTATCGGGAAACGCCATGGACCAGCCCCTGAAAAGCCCCGGGCAGAACGCCCTGGAGGACGCCTTTCATCGTCTCTTTGAGCTCACGCGGAGCGCGCCCGCGCCGACATTGGCCGAGCGGCTGGACCGGCTTTCGCGGCTTCGCGCCGCCGTCTCGGAGAATGAATCCCGTTTCGAGCAGGCGATCTCGGCGGATTTCGGTCATCGCTCCTCCATAGAGACCGCGATCGCCGAGACCTTATTGGTGCTCGGTGAGATCAAGCACGCGGCAAAACACCTGAAAAAATGGATGGCACCGCGGCGGATTTCGACCGCGCTGCAATTCATGCCCGCCAAAAACCGCTTGATCCCGCAGCCGCTTGGCGTGGTCGGCATCATTGCGCCCTGGAATTATCCGCTGCAACTCACGTTGGCTCCCGCAGTGGGCGCGCTCGCCGCCGGCAACCGCATCATGATCAAGCCCAGCGAGCTGGCGCCGCGGTTTTCCGCGCTGCTGCGGGACGTGATCGCGGCGAAATTCGACGCCACCGAGATCATGGTCACGGGCATTGACGAGGACATCGCCAAGGCTTTTGCGTCGCTGCCGTTCGACCATCTGATCTTCACCGGCTCGACGCGCGTCGGACGTCTCGTGGCGGAAGCGGCCGGACGCAATTTGACGCCGGTCACGCTCGAACTCGGCGGCAAATCGCCTGTTATTATCGACCGCTCCGCCGATCTCGATCAGGCTGCCGCGCGCATCGCCTATGGCAAGCTGCTCAATGCCGGCCAGACCTGCATCGCGCCCGACTACGCGCTGGTGCCGGAAGCCTCCGTGCAGGCATTTGCCGACAAGCTCGAGGGCCATATGCGGCGCATGTACGGCGCCAACCCTGGCAACGCCGATTACACGTCGATCGTTTCCGACCGGCATTACGCGCGGCTGCAGGGGCTGGTGGCCGATGCCGCGGCGAAGGGTGCGCGGATCCTGCAAGCCGCCAAATCCGACGACCCCGCATGGCAATCGAAGCGCAAGTTTCCGCCGACCATCGTGGTCGGCGCCACGCCTGACATGAACATCATGCAGGAGGAGATTTTCGGGCCATTGCTTCCGGTCGTCGGTTACAAGGACGCCGGCGAGCCGGTTGCCCACATCAACAAGCACGACCGGCCGCTGGCGTTGTACTGGTTCGGCACCGACGATACTGCGCGCGACGAGGTGCTGTCGCGCACGGTCTCCGGCGGCGTCACCGTCAATGACTGCCTGTTTCACTTCACGCAAGTTTATCAGCCGATGGGAGGCGTGGGCGCGTCCGGCACCGGCGCCTATCATGGCGAATGGGGTTTTAACAATTTGAGCAAGCTGAAGCCGGTGTTCTATCGCTCGCCGCTCAACCGGCTCGCCGATCTCTATCCGCCCTATGGCGCCAAGATCGCGTGGCTGCAAAAGATGCTGCGGTGGATGTCGTAATTCTTTAAAGCGTCATTCCGGGCGATGCCAACGGGTCCGCGCAAGTCGCGGCCCGATGACAGGCTCCGCGTCGGATGACGATGTGCCATTGCACATCGGAGAATCTGGAGATTCCGGGTCTGGTCCTTGCGGACCATCCCGGAATGACGGGGTCGGGGGGAAGTGCGTGACGGATACGTTCGATTTCGTGGTCGTGGGCGGCGGCTCCGGCGGTTGCGCAGTGGCAAGCCGGCTTTCCGAGGATCCCAACACCTCGGTGGCGATGCTGGAGGCCGGCGGCAAGGACGACAATTGGGTGGTCACGACGCCCGGCGCGCTGGTGCTGATGGTCGCCGGCAAGGTCAACAACTGGGCGTTCGATACGGTGCCGCAAGCGGGCCTCAACGGCCGCATCGGTTATCAGCCACGCGGCAAAGGGCTTGGCGGCTCGTCCGCGATCAACGCCATGGTCTATATCCGCGGCCACCGCAGCGATTACGATCAGTGGGCCTCGCTCGGCAACACCGGCTGGTCCTATGCCGACGTGCTGCCCTACTTCAGGCGCTCGGAAGATAACGCCGATTTCGGCGGCGAGTATCACGGCAAAGGCGGCCCGCTCGCGGTCAATAAATTGCGCTCAGACAACCCGGTGCAGCAGACCTTTCTGCAGGCCGCGCGCGAGGCGCAATTCCGCGTCCGCGACGATTTCAATGCCGAGGAGCAGGAAGGCCTCGGCATCTATCAGGTGACGCAAAAAAACGGCGAGCGCTGGAGCGCGGCCCGCGGCTACATTCATCCTCACATGGCAACGCGGTCGAATTTGCGCGTCGAAACCAATGCGCTGGCCACCCGCATTATGTTCGAAGGCAAGCGCGCTGTCGGCGTCGAATACAAACAGGGCAACGAAACGCGCCAGATCCGCGCCCGCCGCGAAGTCATCTTGTCTTCCGGTGCGTTTCAGACGCCGCAACTCCTGATGCTATCTGGCGTCGGCGATAGCGCAGCCCTCGCCAGGCACGGCATTGAAAGCCGGCATCATCTGCCGGGAGTCGGACAAAACCTGCAGGACCATCCGGATTTCATTTTCGGCTACACGTCAAATAATCCGAACTTCACCGGTGTCTCGTTCGGCGGGCTGGCGCGGATTTTTCGCGCGATCGGACAATACCGGCGCGAGCGCCGCGGACCGATGACGTCGAATTTCGCCGAGTGCGGCGGTTTCCTCAAGACCCGGCCCGACCTCGATGCGCCGGACATTCAGTTGCATTTCGGCATGGCCATGGTCGACGATCACGGCCGCAAGCGCCATTGGGGCAGCGGGTTCTCCTGTCACGTCTGCCTGCTGCGGCCCAAGAGCCGCGGCAGCGTTGCGTTGAAAAGTGCCGACCCAATGCAGCCCCCTTTGATCGACCCGAATTTCCTGGGCGAAGTCGACGATCTCGAAGCGATGGTCGCGGGCTACAAGACGACGCAGCGGCTGATGGAAACACCGGCGCTGCGGGCGCTGCAGAAGAAGGACATGTTCACCGCCGGCATCAAGACCGACGATGACATTCGCGCCATCCTTCGCGCGCGCGTCGACACCGTCTATCACCCGGTGGGCACCTGCAAGATGGGCGCGAACGATACGATGGCGGTGGTCGATCCGAAACTGAAAGTCTGCGGGATGGATGGCCTGCGCGTGGTCGACGCCTCCATCATGCCGACCTTGATCGGCGGCAACACCAACGCGCCGACCATCATGATCGGCGAGAAGGCCGCCGACATGATCAAGGCGGAGATGCGGGTGGGGTGATCTATTTCTTCGTCATGCCCGGGACAAGCCCAACCACGACAGAGAAACAAGAATTGGCCGCTACTTTACGTCAGCAAGAATCCACCATCGACCGTCACCACGCTGCCGGTCATGTAGCGCGAGGCGTTCGACGCCAGCAGCAGGATCGCGCCGTCGAGATCGGATTCGGCGCCGACGCGGCGTTGCGGAATCCGCTTTGCCAGTTTCTCGCCCGCGGGCGTCGACCAGAACTCATGGTTCATCTCGGTATCGATGTAGCCGGGCGCCAGCGCATTGACGCGGATGCGGTTGCCGGCCAGTTCCAGCGCCATCACCTTGGTCGCCTGCACGATGCCGGCCTTGGAGATCGTGTAGGGCGAGAGAAACTTCATCACGCCGAAGCCGAGCACGGAAGCGATATTGACGATATTGCCTTCCTGTTTGCGCGCGATCATCCGCCGCGCCATTTCGGTCGCCGTGAAATAGGCGCCCTTGAGGTTGGCATTGATCACGGCATCCCAATCGGCCTCGGTCTGGTCCACCGCAAGCTTTTCCACCGCGATGCCGGCATTGTTGATGAGCACGCTGACCGGACCGAGCGCGGCTTCCGCGCTGTCGAGCGCCTTTCCAATCGATGCGGTGTCAGTTACGTCCATCTGCACCGCGACGGCGCGGCCACCCCGGCCGCGAATCTCGTCTTCGAGGCTTTTTAATTTGGCGGTCTGGCGCGCCGCCAGCGCGACGGCCGCGCCATGCGCGGAAAGCACGCGCGCGAATTGCCGTCCTAGCCCCTGCGAGGCGCCGGTGACAAGAATGGTTTCTTGACTGACGTCGAACAGGTCAGGCATGGCAAAATCTCCGGAAAGTGCCGAAACATTGATACAGACGATTTTAGAGGCTTCCAATCCCTGCCCCCTGGACGTCGTGTCGTATATTGATCGACTGAGGAAGGACCGGCGAATATAAGGTCGGCGCTCGGCCGTGCCTGTATTCGTTCGCTGATATGCATTCGAGTAGCAAGGAGTGACTTATCACAGCCGCCCGACTTGGCTACAGTGACGGAACCGACTGCAAAACCATCTGACGTATTGGGAGTGAGACACCGTGGATCTTGGAATCAAAGGCCGCCGCGCCATCGTATGCGCATCCAGCAAGGGTTTGGGACGCGCCTGCGCGATCGCGCTCGCCGCCGAGGGCGTGCATGTCACATTGACGGCGCGGGGCGCGGAAACGCTGACGAAAACCGCTGCGGAAATACGCAAAGCCTATCCCGGCGTCACGGTGACGGAAGTCGCAGGCGACATCACCACGCCGGCTGGCCGCGAAGCTGCGCTGAAAGCCTGTCCCGATCCGGATATCCTGATCAACAATGCCGGCGGCCCGCCTCCTGGCGATTTCCGCAACTGGACCCGCGACGACTGGATCAAGGCAATCGACGCCAACATGCTGACGCCGATCGAACTGATCAAGGCAACGGTCGACGGCATGATGGCGCGCAAATTCGGCCGTATCGTCAACATCACTTCCGCCGCCGTGAAGGCGCCGATCGATATCCTCGGCCTCTCCAACGGTGCTCGCGCCGGACTGACCGGCTTTGTCGCTGGCCTCTCCCGCAAGACGGTCATCAACAACGTCACTATCAATGGCCTGTTGCCGGGACCGTTCGAAACCGATCGCCTGCTTGGCACGGCCAAGGGCGAAGCCGACAAACGCGGCATTCCGCCGGCCCAGGTGCTCGCTGAACGCGCCAAGCTCAATCCCGCGGGCCGCTTCGGCGATCCCGAGGAATTTGGCTTGGCCTGCGCCTTCCTGTGTGGCGCCAAAGCCGGCTTCATCACCGGCCAGAACATCCTGCTCGATGGCGGTGCCTACCCGGGCACGCTCTGAGCGAAGGCGATCAGGCATGAAAGCCGTCTGGTACGAGCGGACCGGCCCGGCGGCAGATGTACTGACCTATGGCGACATGCCGACGCCGGTGGCTGGTCCGGGCGAAGTGCGTATTCGCCTGGAAGCGTCCGGCGTCAATCCGGCCGATGTCGGACGCCGCGGCGGTACCTATCGCGCGATGGAATTTCCCCGCGTAATCCCCAACAGCGATGGCGCCGGCCTGATCGATCAGGTCGGCGACGGCGTCACGCGCCTTCGCATCGGTCAGCGCGTCTGGCTGTTTAGCGGCCAGCGCAATGGACGTGCGTTCGGTACCGCCGCAGAATACATTGCGCTCGCCGAGCATCTGGTGACGCCGCTGCCGGATCATCTGTCGTTCGCGGCAGGCGCCACGCTCGGCATTCCCGGCATGACGGCGTGGTGTTGCCTGTTCGGTGACGGCCCGATCGCGGGACAGACCGTTCTGGTCACCGGCGGTGCCGGCGCGGTCGGCCACTACGCCGTGCAGCTGGCGAAATGGGGCGGCGCACGCGTGATCGCGACGGTTAGTTCGGCCATGAAGGCCGAACAGGCACGTCTCGCAGGCGCTGACCTCGTGATCAATTACAAGACCGAGGACGTGGTCGCAAAGGCGCTGGCCTTTACCGGGCAGCGCGGCGTCGATCGCGTCGTTGACGTCGACTTCGGCGGCAACATTGCAACCATGTTGAAAGCGATGGCGATGAATTCAACCATCGCGGTCTACGCCACCAACGGCAACCGCAATCCGCTGGTGCCGATGCGCGAGCTGATGGAGAAATGCATCGCCTTGCGCGCGCTGGTACTCTATGCGCTGCCGCCGACGCTACTGGCAGCCGCGCAAGCCGACATTGCGAAATGGCTGGCCGCCGGACCGCGCATTCACAATGTGGCTGCGCAGTTCGCCCTATCGGACACGGCGCAAGCTCACCTTGCGGTGGAAAAAGGCGACAAGCTCGGCACCGTCATCGTCAACTGCGCAAGCTAGTTACTGGATCGGCATGGTCCGCTCGTCGGTCCACGACAGGCCGAACTCGTCGAGGCCCTCGGCCAGGAAGTCGCCCAGCATCGGCTCACCCAGCAGATAGCCCGCGGTACGTCCGTTGCGTCCCTCCGCGGCTTCGCGACGCAAATCCTGCCATTCCTCGATTGTGCCGTCACCGCGACCAAGCCGCATCAAGGCAACGAGATCAATCTGCTCGTCCTCGGTCAGCGCGTTAATGAACCCCGTGATCTCGCGCATCACGGGATCCCGGCCATTGTCTTCCAGCACGTCGATCATCTCGTCATCGGCGCCGTTCGATCCGGAATCGGGATCGGAAGCCTCTTCCTTGACGTCGAATTCCCGCGCTTTCTCAATCAAAAAACCGACTTTTTCGGGCGAAATCGTGAGTTCTGGCATCGCGCGCTCCTTTTGTAGGCTGCCCTATAACGCCTGATGCCGCGAGATGATCCATTGCGCAGGTCTCAGGAAATCAGCATCTTCGCCTCCCAAGAAACGGGAGTGAGAGGAAGCGCCGGATGCACTGGAATATAGGCAGGGTCAAAATCACCAAAATCGTCGAACTGGAGACGGTCGGCAGCACCCGATTTATCCTGCCCCTGGCCAGCAACGAGGAAATCCAGAAACTGCCCTGGCTCGTTCCGCATTTCGCCACCGAAGAGGGCCGTCTCAAAATGTCGATCCATTCCCTCGTGATCGAGACGCCCTCCCGCCGCATCGTGGTCGACACCGGGCTCGGCAACGACAAGGAAGGCCGCAAGGTGCCGACCTGGAACAACCGCAAGGATCCGTTCCTCGACACTTTGACGGCCGCGGGCTTCCCTCCTGAAAGCATCGACACTGTGCTCTGCACGCATCTGCACGTCGACCATGTCGGCTGGAACACGAAGCTCGTCGGCGGCAAATGGGTTCCGACCTTTGCCAATGCGCGCTACGTGTTCGGCAAGACCGAATATGAGCACTGGCGCGACCACAGCGACGAGCCCGACAAGGTCGCGGTATTTAACGATTCCGTGAAGCCGATTGCCGATGCCGGCAAGGCCGACCTCGTCGCCAGCGACGCCAGAGTCTGCGATGAAATCACCCTGATATCGACCCCCGGCCACAGCCCGGGCCACATGAGCCTCCACATCAAATCGGACGGCGAACAGGGGCTGCTGAGCGGCGATGTCGCCCACCATCCCTGCCAGATGGCGCATCTGGACTGGTCTTCGACCGCGGATTCCGATCCGGTCCAGTCGGCGGTGACCCGGCGCGAATTGTTCTCGCGATTTGCCGACACGCCGACGCTGGTGATCGGGGGGCACTTCAACGCCGGCCATATCAGGCGCGACGGAAATGCCTTTAAATTTATCGCCTAGGGACGATCCCGACCCGAAGGGCCGCGCCAGCGAAAAGTGGGACCGGTTTTCGGAAAAAGAGCATGCCCAAAGCGTGATTCAGCCCTGCAAATGGGGCCTGGGAGTTGAATTTCCGGCCGCCCTGTTCCATGAAGCTGCCAAGTAAGTAAAACCCCCAAGGGAGTGATTAAAAATGAAGCTTGTTCGTTACGGCGCGCTTGGCCAGGAAAAGCCCGGCCTGATCGATAAATCCGGCCAGTTGCGCGATCTCTCGGCGCAGGTAAAGGACCTCAACGGTGAGGCCTATGCGCCGGCCTCGCTGGCCAAGCTCGCCGGCCTCGATCCGTCCAAGCTTCCCGCCGTCGATGGCAAGCCGCGGCTCGGCGCGCCCGTCACCGGCATTTCGAAATTCGTCGCGATCGGCCTGAACTATGTCGACCATGCCAAGGAAACCGGCAACCCGATTCCGCCGGAACCGATCTTCTTCCTGAAAGCCAACACCAGCCTGAGCGGCCCGAACGATGCGGTGGAGAAACCACGCGGCTCGACCAAGCTCGATTGGGAAGTGGAAATTGCCGCCATTATCGGCACCCGTGCCAAGTACGTTTCCGAAGCCGACGCGCTCAATCACGTCGCCGGCTATTGCGTCTGCAACGACGTGTCGGAGCGCAACTTCCAGATCGAGCGTGGCGGCACCTGGACCAAGGGCAAGTCGCACGACACCTTCGGCCCGGTCGGCCCGTGGCTGGTGACCAAGGACGAGATTCCGGACGTGCAGAAACTGTCGATGTGGCTCGACGTCAACGGCAAGCGCTGCCAGACCGGATCGACCTCGACCATGATCTTCTCGATGGCGAAGTGCATTTCCTACGTCTCGCAATTCCTGACGCTGTTGCCCGGCGACATCATCACGACCGGCACGCCGCCCGGCGTCGGCACCGGCATGAAGCCGCCGAAATTCCTCAATGTCGGCGACGTCGTCACGCTCGGCATCGAAGGGCTTGGCGAGCAACGCCAGGAAATCATCGAGGCGTGATCCACCCAATAACTCGTCATGCCCGGGCTTGACCCGGGCATCCACGTCTTAACAATCCGGGGTCGCAGAAAGACATGGATGGCCGGGTCAAGCCCGGCCATGACGGAGGAAAGAATTTTTCAGGGATATTTCAAATGAAACTCACCTTCTCCCCGGCCTCGCCATTTGCCCGCAAGGTGCGCATTGCCGCCATCGAACTCGGCCTGATCGACAAGATCGAATTCGTGCCGGCGACCGTGGTGCCGGGTCAGCCCAATGATGAATATTCGCAGATCAACCCGGTGAAAAAGCTGCCGGCGCTGATCCTCGACAATGGCGATGTCGTCCTCGATTCCTATGTGATCGTGGAATATCTCGACGAACTCGCCGGCGGCGGGAAGCTGATCCCCGCGTCCGGTCCGACGCGATGGAAGGTCAAAAGCGACCATTCCCTGCTGCAGGGCATGCTGGATTCGATGCTGCTGTGCCGTTATGAGCGAATGGTGCGGCCACAGGGCCTGCAATGGCAGGCATGGTCCGACGATCACTGGAACCGGGCCTGGAACGGCATGGCGCGCTTCGAGAAGCACCCGGACATGTTGTCGCGACCGTTTGACGTCGCACAGATCGGTCTCGTCTGCGTGCTCGGCTACGCCGATTTCCGCTTTCCCGATTGCGGCTGGCGCAAAGCCTATCCGAAGCTCGACGCCTTTCATCAGAAGATGCTGGAGCGCCCCTCAGTGAAGATCTCGGTGCCGCCGGCGGCGTAATCGGAGACATTGCCATCGGAGACATTGCCATGAGTCTCAAGTTCAGCGTCGGCGACCTCACGATCCATCGCATCATCGAGCAGGAAACCACCTTCATGCCGGCGCTGGAGATGCTGCCGGAGCTGACGGGCGCGCTATTGGCGGAGAACAAGCCCTGGATGCAGAAGGCCGGCGCGATCGACGACAGCGACGTGCTGATCCTTTGCTTTCAGTCTTACATCGTCGAGACACCGCATCACACCATTCTGGTCGATAGCTGCATCGGCAATGACAAGCCGCGGCCGCTACGCCCGAAATGGAATATGAAAACCGACGACAGCTACATGCGCGCGCTCGCGGCGGCGGGGTTTTCTCTCAACGATATCGATTTCGTGATGTGCACGCATCTGCATGTCGATCACGTCGGCTGGAATACGCGCCTCGAAGGCGGCCGCTGGGTGCCGACCTTCCCGAATGCGCGTTATTTGTTCGGCAAGCATGAATTCGACTACTGGACCGAGCAGAACGGAAAAGCGCCCGTGCCGCCGTTCGTCGACAGCGTGCTGCCCGTTGTCGAAGCCAACAAGGCCGAGATCGTGCGCAACGATTATGCGATCGGCGATCATGTCCGCATCCTGCCAACGCCAGGACACACGCCCGGGCACATAGCCTTCACTTTCGGCCGCGGCAAGGACGACGCCGTGATGTCCGGCGACCTGATGCACACGCCGCTGCAGACGTATTATCCGGAACTGTCAGCGAAGTTCGATATCGATCCGGCGCAGGCGGCCACCACGCGGCGCAGTTTTCTGGAGCGTTATTGCGACACCGATACGCTGTGCTGCACCGCGCATTTCCCTTCGCCATCAGCGGGAAAAATCCGCCGCCGCGGCAACGGATTTTCCTGCGAAGCGGTGGCGGCGGGTTAGCCTTATCTCAGTCGAACAGGCTCGGCGTGTAATTGACCACCGCGCCCTCGATCTCCAGCATCTTGAGCTTGGTGATGACGCCGCCATTGGCGGAAAATCCGCCGGGCTTGTCGCCGGCAGCGAGCACGCGATGGCAGGGCACCACGACCGGACAGGGGTTGCGCCCAAGCGCCTGGCCGACGTCGCGCGACAGTTCGACGCCGCCGAGCCGTTTGGCGATGTCGCCATAGGTCATCGTCTTGCCGGGTGGGATGGTGCGGGCGATGTCGTAGACGCCACGGTGAAATTCCGGAACGCCGTCGAGGTCGAGCACGACATCGGAGAGATCGTTCGGCTTGCCTGCCAGCAACTCGACGATGCCGTCGATCGCGCTCTGCACCGCCGCCGTGGGCGGCAATTCCGCGATGTCGCCGTAGCGCTGGCGGATGCGGCCGCGGGTCTTATCCTCGCTGCCCATCGGCAGTTGCACCGCGTTGATGCCGCGTTCGCCCCACACGACGCCGCAACGGCCGAGCGCGGTATCGAAGATCGCAAAGCGGTAACCGGTCATGGCTGGCTCCAACTCATATTTACCCCGGAATCTAGGTATGAAAGCAGTTGCGGTCCACCCGGATTCCGGGGCAATTTGCCTGATAACCACGACGTCATCATTCCGATCAGCCGCGATCCCCAGCATGCAAACGCTTCCCGTCAACGGCACCGACATGGCCTATCTCGACATAGGCCGAGGACCGCCGCTGGTCTGCGTGCATGGCTCGCTGTGCGATTTCCGGATCTGGTCCTGCGTGCTCGGACCGCTGTCGAGAAAGCATCGGGTCATCGCGGTGTCCTTGCGGCACTTCTTTCCCGAGCATTGGGACGGCGTCGGTGACACCTATTCGATAGCCCAACATGTCTCCGACGTGATCGCCTTTATCGAGAAGCTGAACGCCGGCCCGGCGGATCTGATGGGACATTCCCGCGGCGGGCATGTCTCATTTCGAGTGGCGCAGCGACGGCCTGATCTGTTGCGCAAATTGATCCTGGCCG
This sequence comes from Bradyrhizobium canariense, assembly GCF_900105125.1. NCBI lineage: Bacteria > Pseudomonadati > Pseudomonadota > Alphaproteobacteria > Hyphomicrobiales > Nitrobacteraceae > Bradyrhizobium > Bradyrhizobium canariense. The sequence continues at coordinate 4,296,134 of NZ_LT629750.1, forward strand.
AGCCCGGCGGCGAACTCGATGCCTCGCTCGATCCGGCATTCAAGCCCGGCCCCTCCCCGCTCGCCGCGCGGATTGCCGCGTCGGCGGAGATCATCGCCAAAGGAGATATCGACGGCGGCTTGGCGGTTTTCATGGATGCGCTGGAAGGTCCCGGGGCCTGGAAACGACTGCCGGCAACGCCAAAGCAGCTGTTGCGCGACAACGCAACGACGCTGATCGGTCAGACCCGCGACAGGCGTCCGCCATTTTCGAAGGCCGATGCGGAGGCGATCAAGACGCCGACGCTGTTCATCGGCGGCGCCAATACCAAAGGCACGTTGCCGCAGGTGTTGCATACGCTGGCGGCGCACGTTCCCAATTCAAGAACCGAGATGATTCCAGGCGCGACGCATCCGATGTTCGAGCAGGCGCCACAGAAATACTGCGAGATCGTACTGAAATTTCTGGCTGGCGCGTGAGCCAAAGGCGCAGCAGGCGACCACCTTACGTGCCATGATTTTATTTCCTCACGTCATCAGGCCTTGCGGGTAATTCCATGCAAACCCTCCCCGTGAACGGATACGACATGGCCTATCTCGAAATCGGCGAAGGCCGGCCACTGGTCTGCGTGCACGGCACGCTGGGGGACTTCCGCACCTGGTCGGCGGTGCTGGGCCCATTGTCGAGAAAGCATCGGGTGATCCCGGTCAGCCTGCGGCACTTTTTCCCCGAACACTGGGACGGCATCGGGGATGATTATCTGATGGCGCAGCATGTCGCCGACGTGATCGGCTTCATCGAGAAACTGAACGCCGGGCCGGTGGACCTGATGGGGCACTCGCGCGGCGGCCATATCTCATTTCGCATCGCCCAGCAGAGGCCCGAATTGCTGCGCAAGCTGGTGCTGGCCGAGCCGGGCGGCGAACTGGACGCGACGCTCGATGCTGCGGCTGCGACACCCGGCCCCTCGGATCGCGCCGCGCGGTTCGCGGCATCCGCCGAAAGAGTCAAAAACGGCGATGTCGAGGGCGCGCTGAAATTGTTTTTCGATACGATCGAAGGTGAAGGCGGCTGGGGCCGCCTGCCTGCCACCCCCAAGCAGCAATTGCGCGACAATGTCTACACGCTGATCGGCCAGATCGGCGAGAATCGTAAACCCTATGCCAGGGCCGAAGCGCAATCGATTGAGGTGCCCACGTTGTTCATCGGGGGCACGGAGACCAAAGGAAGCCTGCCCGCCGTGCTGCGCGCGCTGGCGGCGCAGGTTCCCGGCGCCAAGACGGCCATGATATCGGGCGCCGGCCACTGGATGTTCGAGCAGGCGCCGCAAGAATATTGCAGGATCGTGCTGGAGTTTCTGGCAGCGGCGTGACGGTGCGGAGAGCCAGCATCCGACAGTTCAGTCGGTCTGTTTGGTTTGGCTTGTGTCGAATTTCACCGACGACCTGTCGGCGCTGAGCCTGACCGGTGAACGATTTCCAAGCTCGGCGTCGAGCGCGGACGCCAGATCGAAGAAGCGCCGTCGGACCCGCTGTGAATACGGATTGGAGCGCTCAATCGCCTGAAAGACCTCCGGCGCGTCATCGCGAACCATGGCAATTGCCTGCACCAGCAGATCGAAGCTTTTCGTCGTCATGCGCGCCGGAAAAGGCTCCATCTGGACCAGCACCTTGGCAATCAGGTGCGTCAACCCTTGGGCCATCGCTGTGTCCTGGTCGTGGGCCTCAGGCGTCGTCATGACGACGTTCAAGCCAAGAGCCTTGCGCAGAAAAGCCGCGACGCGCCGGCCTCGGTCGCCGCGGATCGGACAGATGGCGATCTTCAAGCCGTTGATGCCATCGCGCGCGCTTTGCGGCCCGAACAACGGATGCGTCGCTATGATCGCGACGTGTTCCGGCAAACCACGCCTCATAATCTCTGCCGGAATCATCTTGACGGATCCAACATCCAGTACGAGCGATCCAGGCTTTAAGTGAGGACTGATCGCCGCAACCGATTCTTCGAAGCGGTTGACTGGCACAGCGAGGATGATGATCGGACAACTTGCGGCGCTCCGCAGGTCCGTGAGCATGACATCGAGCATCTCCACACAAGGACCGGGTCGCAGCGCCGGATCATAGGCGTACAGCCGAAAATGCGGCAGGAGATGCCGAGCCGTCAGACGCCCGAAAGCGCCAAAACCGATGATGCCGATCAACGGGCGGGAATTGATATTGCTGTCGTTTGACACGGAGATGCCTCTGCAGAGCTGCGAGGCCAACGGGTCGTATGAAACTCAACCGCTGACACGCAGCGGTTGAAAGATGACGAAACATCCCACCGCTAAGCGAGCGGTGCGTAATACAGTCCGGAGCTGAAACGGATCATCGTCATGCCGGGATAAAAAGATCATTCGGCTGGCGATGTCAAACAAGGAACGGCTGGGTCGGGATCTCCTCTTGACCCCATCTCGTCCCACCGCTAGCTTTCGAATACGGAATTCCGTATTCCAATTGGACGGCGAGCATGATTCCGTTGGACCCGCTCCCAAACCTGATCGATCAGGTCTATTCGCGGATACTGGAAGCGATCATCGACCGCACATTGCCGCCGGGACATCGTATCCGGCAGCACGAACTTGCGGACAGGCTTGGTGTCTCGCGCCAGCCGGTCAGCCACGCCCTGCATCTCCTGCATCGCCAGGGTCTGGTCGCCGAGAGCGGCCGCCGCGGCTTTGAAGTCACGCCACTCGATCCCCTGAGCATCCGCCAGCTCTACGAAGTACGCGGCGCCATCGACGCGCTGGCGGCGCGGCTTGCAGCCGAACGGATCAAGATCGATGTTTCCGGACGCGCGGATCTCGAGGGAGCGCTCCGCGCCGGACGCGCGATCGACCAGAAAACGGCGTTGGCGCGGCTGATCGCGCTCGACGTGGATTTTCACAGCGCGATTTACCGGCTTTCGGGCAATCCAGCGATCGAGGAGATGATCGCGCCGCAATGGCCGCATATGCGCCGCTCGATGGCGACCGTGCTGGCCGAACTGGATTACCGCACCAGCGCCTGGGCCGAACATGAAACCATCGCCGCACACATTCTGTCCGGTAACGCAAAGGCTGCCGAGAGCTCGGCGCTGGCGCATGCCATGAGCGCGGGACAAATGACGGAAGAGAGGCTGAGGAAAGCCGACAAGGCGGCGTAGCAGCAGGCCTCATGGATCGAGCGTGAAAACACGCATCAACCATGAGAAAGACAATCAAAAACCAAAGGAGGAACCATCATGAAGCTGACCCAGCAACAGATCGACGACTTCAACCGCGAAGGCTGGCTGTTTTTGCCGGAGTTGTTCAGCCGCGAGGAGGTCGACCTGCTGGCGCGCGAGGCGGGGGGCATCTACGACGCCAACCGGCCGGAGGTGTGGCGGGAGAAAAGCGGCGCGCCGCGCACCGCCTTCGCCGCGCATCTCTACAACGAGGCGTTCGGCCTGCTCGGCGCCCATCCGCGCATGATCGATCCGGTGGAGCAGATCTTCGGCGAGAAGGTCTACATGCATCAGTACAAGATCAACGCCAAATCGGCCTTCACCGGCGACGTCTGGCAGTGGCACCAGGACTACGGCACCTGGAAGCGCGACGACGGCATGCCGCAGCCGCGGGCGATGAATATCGCGATTTTCCTCGACGAGGTGATGCCGATCAATGGTCCGCTGATGCTGGTGCCGAAGAGCCAGCACGCCGGCGATCTCAAGGCGGCGCACGACCTTCAGACCACGTCATATCCGCTGTGGACACTGGATGAGGAAACGGTAACACGATTGGTGAAGGAAGGCGGCATCGTCGCGCCGACTGGCAAGGCCGGCGGCATGCTGATGTTCCACGGCAATCTGGTTCACGGTTCGGCCGGCAACATC